>CAVXRU010000031.1:0-290368 GCA_963763905.1 uncultured Acidobacteriaceae bacterium
CACTTTGACAGCAAAGACGAACTGGCGCTGGCCGCGGCCGACTATTGGATTCAGGGCACGGAGGCGCAGTTTGGCTCCGCACCCTACCACAAACTAGCCGACCCGCTGGAGCGGTTGCTGGCCTATGTGGACTTGCGTAAGGCGCTGCTGACGGGAGAGTTGCCCGACTTTACCTGCCTGGCGGGGACGATGGTGCAGGAGGTCTACGACACGCACCCGGCGATCCGCGAGGCATGCAACCGGAGCATCAGCGGCCACGCGGCAACACTGCTGGCCGACATTGAAGAGGCGATGCGGCAGCGCGGCATGCGCCCCAAATGGACCGCCGAAAGTCTCGCTCTCTACACCCAGGCCACCCTTCAGGGCGCGTTCATCCTGGCTAAGGCCCGGGGTAGTGCTGCGATTGCGGCGCAGTGCATCGATCATCTGCGGCGATACATCGAGCTGCTGTTCCAACCATCGCCGTATTCCGTGCCGCCCGGGCCATCGGGAACTTCGGCAACAGTCCCAAAACGGCGCCGAAGGCCGAAATGATTCGGGGTTGCCGATTCGATAGCGTGGCCCCAGAAGCCACTAACCCAAGAGCTGGAAAAGGCGGATGGACATGACGCGAATGGACATGACAACGATCGGAGTATCACGGCGGAAGGCTCTCCAATCGGGAGCTTGCGCACTAGCTGGAGCGGCGGGGCTCTTGGTAACGGCACGGGCGCGCGCAGGTACGGAGCAGAGCACGACCTACGAAGAAATTGTCCGGAGGTGGTATAAGGCATGGGAGAAAAAGGACCAGGGTCAATTTGAGGCCCTGATGGCCGACAACTTTACATTCTCGAGCGCGGCCGGCGACGACCACATCAGTAAAAGCGCTTTCAAAACGCAATGCTGGGATACACAGGTTAACTTTATCGATCGATTTGATCTGGAGCGCGTGTTCGGAAGTGGCAACGAGGCGTTTGTGAAGTATCTTTGCCACACAAAGAACGGTAAATCATTCCGGAATGTAGAGTATTTCCGGCTCAGAGACGGGAAAGTGGAGACCATTGAGTGCTACTTCGGGGGGAAATCCACCTTTCCGTCAGCAGTAAGCCAAGGCTGACGTGAGCCCGTCGACCAGTGTCTTCGGAGCGGCCCTGGGCGCCGACTCGGATCCACGCATTCTTCAGCTCAAGGCGGAGTTCCAGCGGAGTTAAAGAAGTGGCGAAAGACTTGTCAGGAATTGCACCCGTCATCCCTATCGACCGCCTTGATACGCTTCCGCTGCACCGCCAGATCTGCGAAGGTTTCCGTGCCGCAATTCTGCGTGGCAATTTGCAGCCCGGACAACAAGTACCTTCCAGCAGGCACCTGGCGGAAGATCTGGAAGTATCCCGTTGTCCGGTCCTCGGAGCCTATGCACGGTTGCTTTCCGAGGGTTACTTCGAAAGCCGAGTCGGATCGGGAACCTTCGTTTCGGCATCATTGCCGGGTCAACTCCCACACGGTAGAAGATCACGGTCAACCACGGGAGGATCTCGCTGTCTTTCCCGGCGTTCCTCGTTATTACCGCGATTCGAAACTGTTCCGTGGCGACATGGCTGGGGACCCTTCGGTGTCCACCAGTCGGCGCTCGATCAGTTTCCTTTCGGAGCGTGGTCGAAGCTGCTGGCTGAACACGGTCGAAGACCACGTTTGCGCGCCATTCATCACAACGACCCGATGGGGCTCGATCGCTTCCGAGACGCAATCTGCTCTTACCTCCGCACCGCGAGGGCTGTCGAATGCGACCCGTCGCAAATCATGATCGTATCGGGATCGCAACAGGCTCTGGAAATCGCGGCGAGGGTGCTGCTGGATCCTGGCGACCCGGTGTGGATCGAAGAGCCGGGCTACCAGCTTGCACGGTCGGTTCTGCTCGGGGCAGGCTGCCGGATTGTCCCGGTCCCGGTAGACGACGAAGGCATAAATGTGTCTGCAGGGGTTAATCTGCTGCCGAAAGCGCGTGCCGCGTTTGTTACGCCGTCGCACCAATATCCCCTCGGCGTTACCATGAGCGCTTCTCGCCGGCTGCGTCTGCTGGATTGGGCTCGGGATAGTGGAGCATGGATTGTGGAAGACGACTATGACGGCGCATACCGTTACGACACTCCATCGGTTTCCTCTCTTCAGGGGATCGATTCGGACGCGCGCGTGATTTACATTGGGACATTCAGCAGGGTTATCTTTCCGTCCGTAAGAGTGAGTTATATTGTTATCCCGCCCGATCTCATTGAGAGATTTGTGGCAGTACGATTCTCGTTAGGTATCTTCCCCTCCTACTTATTACAGGAAGTGCTCACAGATTTCATCCGTGCCGGTCGATTTGCCCGGCATATTCGCCGCATGCGGGCACTCTATAAGGAACGCCGGAGTGCTCTGGTGGAGAGCGTGCAGAACACTTGCAGGGATATGCTGGAGATCCACGGCGCGGGGGCCGGAATGCACCTGACGGTGACCCTCCCATCAGGATTTAATGACGCAGAAATCGCGAGTCAGGCAGCAAAGTACGGCTTATGCCTATGGCCACTGTCGCCGTGTTATATGAATAAGCCGCGCCATGGGTTCGTGCTTGGGTTTGCAGCCACTCCGGCAGACCAGATGGCGGGTGCGGTGCACCAGCTATGGACGCTTCTGAAGAAACAACCCGGTCAATCTTAGGGCACGCTAACGGTCCGCACCCTCTCGTTACAGCGTGCATCTGAAGCGCGGGCGCTTTATATGGCCGCCGCCCACGAGCGGAACGGTTTAATTTAGCTACGCTCAGTTGTCGATTCATCCACGGCGACCGACGCGAATCGGCTCTGGAATAAATGACCGGTCCATCGGAAGTTGAATGTCTCTGAACTGTGCGAACCTGCGCCATGCACTCGTTAGCGGGGATAGGGCTCATTAGGCTTCACGATGCGAATGCGATGATCGGAGAACTTGTAGTGGGCGCCCGGCAATTCGATCTTGGGCATATGGCACGAGACGCAGTTGTTTTTCGAGACCGGACAGGCTTTGGCTTCGACCTTCCCGCCGCCATGGCAGGTCTGGCACTTTGCGTCATAGTCAGCTGCCTGTACGCTGAATTCCTTGTGCGGGTCGTGGCAGGCCACGCAACTGATGCGCGCGTCGTCGGGATCGTAGCACTTACTTCCCCATAGGCGGTAAGGCTGAAAGCGAATGTTGTTGATGCTGCGGTCGTCCTCGACCAGGACCTCTGCCCAGGTACGGTGACAGCGGCCACAGAAGTTGGATACGTTTTCAGCGGTGAAATCGCGCAGATCGCCCAGTCCGGCGGGCACCGCGGCCTTGCCGCTGCCCCCGGCCATGGCTGCAAGATGCGCCTCAGCGGCTTCGTGACAATGACTGCACTGAACTCCCGGCGTCATCTTGTCCAACGTAAGCTGTTTTCCCGAGACCGCATTGGTTGCATGGCATCCGAAACAGCGCAGCGTCTCGCTCTGGCTCATCAATCGGCCAGCGGCTTCATTGAGGTCGGCCGGGTGAGCGAAATGCCCACCGAGTGTGGGTCCAAAACCGTCGAGCTCCCGAAACCAACTCATGCGGCTCTCGTAAAACTTGCCGTCTTTCTCGAGGATGAAGGTCTGACCCAGCGCAGAACTGGCGCCCACGGCCCAGCGGATGGGCATCGTGATCGTGGCCGTGCCGTCGGTTACCGAGTAGAGGCTTTGATCGCCCTTGCGTTCGACGCGATACGCGTATTTGCCATCGGTCGCTGTAAGCAAGGGGTGATCGATGAGAATGCGGGTTTGCTCGACAGTCTCGAGGGCGTGCGCCATATCAGTGGTGGGCTGCGTACGTCCTTCAATATGACACTTGGCGCAACCCGTCGAGTTCTCATGACCGGCTTGCGCCCAGATCAACGTGGGTGCAACCAACAGCACCAAGAGTCTCGATAAGCGACGGTCCGGCAGAGTCATCACGGAAGCAGGATCCCTAATCCTATATCGACCCAACGCCGACTACTGAAGTTTACGCTTGGCTGTTGGACGCCGGGCTTTTTTCGCCTGTGCTTCGGGCGTCAGCTCTGCGTGATATCCCTCTCGCGCTTGCTGTCGTCGGGCCGCTCGAGTTGGTAATCATCAGTAGCAAGAGTTGACCGGTCACTGCGGGTCAGGTTCGACTTGTGGAGACCCCATGATCAGCGCCTGGTCATGTTCAAGAGAGCTTCGACGAATATCCTGTGAGCGCGCCAATGCCTTCTGCGCGAGTTCGGTTTCCCCGAGCTTTCGATATGCCTGGTACAACTGATAATGGATGTTACCGATATGATCCAACGGCGCCGCCTTCTCGAGTCTCGGCACCGCTTCGGCAAACTTTCCCATGCGTATATATGCCGTCCCTAACAATCCGCTGGCTTCATTTAAATTGGGTTGTAGTTGCAGCGCACGCTCCAGTACGGGCACTGCCTTTTCGTTATCGCTATCAAGCACGTACAGGCGGCCGAGCAGATAAAGTGTCTTCGTGCGCGAGGGATCGAGCGCCTCAGCCTTCTCCAACTCACTCCGCGCGTCTTCGTCCGAGCGATTATCGAGGTAGAATTCTCCAATTGCTTCGTGAAGTTCTGCCGCATTCGGGCGCAAACGAAGTGCCGCCTCATACTCTTTGATAACGTTGTCATGATCACGGCGAAGGGCGAAGCCTTCGGCACGCAACTGGTGAGTTCGCCAGGAGTCGGGGAAAGAATTTTCTAGTTGCGTATAAGACTCTGCCCCCAGGGCCTGGTATGTCCGCTCCAGCCAATAGCTGGCCTCGGAATTTGCATTTTTGTCGCCACGCACCTGGGCTAACATTTCGGCCGCACGTTCGTATTGCTGCAAGGTAAAGTAGCTTTTCCCCAGAAGCAGGTAGGCCGAATAGGTCAGAGGCTTCGCTGCTTGAAGCGATGCTATGCAGCGAGAGTACAGATGGAGTTTGCAGAAATCCGCATGTGCTTGTGAATGAACACGAGAGGTCTGTTGCCATTTCAGCAGGTCGTTTTGGAAGGATTGTAATTCGCCGTCAGAACGATCGTTTTCATTGACAGAGGCGTACAAGGCGGACAATAGAAGATGCTTCGCCGGCCCTTCAGGCTGGTCCAGCAAGCGCGAAATGCAAGCTTGTGCAACCTCCCTGGTGAGTTCGATC
The DNA here is from genome assembly GCA_963763905.1 of uncultured Acidobacteriaceae bacterium. Classification (GTDB taxonomy): domain Bacteria; phylum Acidobacteriota; class Terriglobia; order Terriglobales; family Acidobacteriaceae; genus PALSA-350. The sequence continues at coordinate 5,149 of CAVXRU010000031.1, forward strand.
GGGGGTAATTCCGGATGCGCTTTCAAGTATTCCGGAGTATTTTTCCAGACTGTGGCGACCGAGCCCAGAGCCTCGAGCGCCTGACCCTTAGCCAGTTGAAGGTTTGCCAAGCCAAGCCAAGCCCGCTCGTATCGTGAATCAAGCTGCAGCTCGTGACGAAATTCTGTTTCAGCGTCCTCTAACTTTCCCGTATGCAGATAGGCTTCCCCGAGCAACGTATGCAATCCGGCTTGTCGTGGGTCTATGGCGAGGGCCTTGTTATATTCAAGCGCGGCATCTTCCCAGCGATCACGTTCCGATAGCATGTCGCCAAGGAATCGATGCCCCCAAGCGGAGTCTGGATAAAGCCGAGCGCCTCGATAGGCCAGACGCGCCGCCAGATCCAGGTACTGGTGTCCAAGTGTAAACAAGGCCTCGGCCTGGTCGGGATTGAGGCCGGCGACTTTGCGGTACTGTTCAACCGCACCTTGAAAATTCTCCTGAGTCAAGTGATATACAGCCATCGCCTCATGGGCATCAGGGCTTGAAGGGTTTAGTTCCAATGCACGCCGGAGGTAAGGAGCGGCTTTTTCCGGCAGGCCGAGTTTAAGGTAGTCCATCCCCACAATGGTATTAAGGCCGGCCAGGTTCGGCCGTTCGAGGAGGGCAGGGGCCAGATAACGGACTGCCGCGTCATAGTCGAGGAGGCTCTGGTATGCGAGGCCCAGGTTCGCCTGCGCCTCGACCAGGCTTGGGTCCAGGGCGAGGACCTTTTTGAATTGTTCGGTGGCGCGGAGAAAATCGCCCTGTCTGAGAGCTGCCTGACCCGCGCGAAAAGATATTTCGATGTCCTGCTCTGACGATTGTCCGGTTGCTAATCCGGGCTTCAGCAGCGAAAGCGCAAGCAGGAAGAGCGCCACAGCTTTGACGTGAGGATATCCGAGATGGCCGGGCCGGCCGAGCCTAATGGCAAAAAGACCCGGAAAGAATCGAAATGGGAAGGAAGTCAATCGAAGTTCCCTCATATTTTCATCAAGCTGGAAAGATGATTATTAGATGAGGAACCCACAATGGCAACCCAATCGGCCGAAAGAAATAAGAAAAGAATCGCTGTGTCCGGCGGGCCTCAGCCCGCCGGACACATATCGTGAGGAAATCAGAAGCTCACTCGGCCCGAAAACTGAATGATGCGCGGCAAATTGTAACTGCCGGTCACCTGGCCAAACTGAGAGCCCCAGCCTTGTGGCGGATTAAACTGCGTCCGGTTGAATAAATTGAAGAACTCACCCCGGAACTCAAATGTGAATCGCCCATCCGGGCCAAACTTCGTGTTTTTGAAGGCGGCAAAGTCGAAGTTCTTTGCTCCGTCGCCACGTATGTTCGGCTCGGTACGCGAATCGGTGCCATACCCATAGTTGTTCGGATCGCCGGCTGTGAATACAGAAGTGTCGTACCACTCAGCGAGTTTCGCGTTCTTGGAACCGCCTTCGAGGTGAGACGGGGCTGATCTCGTCGGCCTTGCACAACCCGGGTCGGGAATACCCGAGCTGCTCAGCGCACCTGGGCAGCCACCGACGATAATCGGGAAGCCCGTCTGGAAAGTGATGATGGTGTTAATGCCCCACCCGCCAATGAACTTGTCGGTAAGTCCGTTTACGTCTTTGAAAAACGTCTTACCCTGTCCAACGGGCAAATCCACAATGCTGCCGATCACCAGCCGCTGCGAAACATCGAAGCCATCCAGGCTGCGTTCTCCCTTGAGGTTATAGGCGTTGGCATCTCCCCAACTTGGAGACGCGGCCTCAAGCCAATTGATCTCATTGTTGGTATCGTCGATGAGCTTGGCGATGGTGTAGCTGGCAAGCACTTGGGCCCCGGCCGTAAACCGCTTCACCACCTTCAATTGCATCGAGTTATAGCTCGAATTACGGTTATCGTATTCAGCGTAGCTAAAGCCATCGAACTGCGGGAAGGGCGTCAGCAGCTGGCCTGCCTTGGTCGTCGCATTGGTCCCGATATTACCGGATTGCACCGGGCCGGTGCACCCGGTGCAATTGCCGGCAAACGGATTGGGGACCAGGGTTGTCAGAGCTGCCACGTCCGCGGCATTTTGCGGCAGGTTTTGCGATTGCAGCTGATCGATATCTTGCGAGTGCATGGGCAAATTCGTACCCTTGGACGCGGCATAGGCCACGTCCAGCAACAGGTCCCCCTTAAACTGGCGCTGGACGTCCAGGTTCCACTGCTGCATATAGGGAGACTTTGTGAAGGGCGCGGCCGCTGAATTACCAACACCTTGAACATCGATCAGGGACTGATTTCTTTGAAGGGGCTCAGTGACTCCGCCCGGGAACGGATTGGACAAAGGGTTCTTTGGCGTGACCCCGTCGGACTGGGCCACCAGCCATGGCGAGGTGAACGAGTTAATGAACAGGTTGTGAGGCGCATCGTCCCACCGTAAGTCCACCGGCAGGTAAAACATCCCGTAGCCGGTCCGGATCACGGTGTTCTGGTCCAGTTGGTACGAAACCCCAAGTCGCGGGCTCACGTGGTTCCAGTTGGGAAAAGCAGAGCGGCTTGAATGACGGCTTGAGGCTACCAGGTCAAAACCGCCCTTCAGGTTGGGAAACGCGTTGGTCACAGCACTACTCATCGCCAGCAATGGGCTGTCTTCGCTTGGATTCAACGCGACAATGCGATTGTGGCGCTCGGTCCAATTGCCTTGCAGGTCGACGCGAGCTCCAAGATTGAGCGTGATCTTCCTGCTCAGGTTGAATGTGTCGCCGGCATAAAACGCCCAGTACTTGTCTTGATCGGCGGTCTTCACCACCTCCACCGCGTTGCTGTTGCCGGTGTTGGTGGCGCTCCCATATCCGAGCAGGAACGAAGCATATCCACTGCCCCCGGCCGCCGCAGCGAGGCCCACCGTGCCGTTGCCCGGGTTTTGCGGGTTGGCCGCCGTCATCCCGGCGTCAAATTGGAACTGGCCTGCAGGTTCGTTGGTCTGGTAATAGTTGTTCTGCAGAACGCGATATTCCATCCCGACCTTCACCGTGTGCTTGCCGATAATCTTCACGAACGACGGGTCGAAGCTGTAGGTATTGTCGTGTGCGCCGATACCGCTGCCGGCCCCGGTCACTCCGTTGCACCAGTGGCCATCGTTCGAGGCTTCCGAGATGCACACAACTGGGACGTGCGTGTACGTGAACTGCGGCGCTAGCGCCGCCCAGTTCGGGCCAAACTGCGACAAGTCGATGCCCTCGGTGAGAGGTGTGCGCAAGTAGATATAACGCGTGAAACCAAAATGCAAATCCAGGATCGAGGTGGGGGTAAGCGAGATGGAGTCTCCGAGAGAAATCTGCTTAGCCGTGGTGGTTTCCGTGCAGCGGTCGGTACAGAGTCCGGGGTAAGGACTGTCGGGAAGCGAAAGGATCTTCGACTGGGTGTAACGTCCGAAAATCCTCTGCTTCTGACTCAGGGCGTAGTCGGCGCGTGCATTGTACTGATCGATGTTGCCGCCGGTGCTGTAGCTGGTTGCGTAGTTAGCGGTACTGCTACCGGTCAGGTTAGGGAGCGGATAGTACTTCAAAAGCGCTACCGCGGTGGGGTCGAGCCGGTTCGCGGGAATGATATTGTTGGCGAAGGCCGTTCTGCAAACGGGATTGGTTCCGTTGCAAGCCGGGTTCCCTCCCACGCCGCTCGTCGTTGGATCGTAAATGGTGAATGCCGAAGCAGTGTTGGCCGATCCGACTGCGGAAAAATCACCGCCGCGCTCGGCAGCGGTGGGAACATACCCTTGGAACGGGCTCCCCTTGCGCAGCCGAAAACCCTCATAGCCGCCGAAGTAGAACAACTTGTCCTTGAGAACAGGCCCTCCGACGTTGCCCCCAAATTGGTTTTGCGTAAAGGGAGGGCGCGGGACACCATTTCTGTTGTCGAAGAAGTCATTGGCGTTCAGCACCTTGTTGCGTATGAATTCGTAGACCGTACCATGGATCTGGTTCGTTCCCGACTTGGTCGTAAGATTGATGACTCCGCCGGCAAACCGGCCGTACTCCGGCCCCAGGTTGTTGGTTTGCACCTTGAATTCCTGGATGGCGTCCTGGGTCGGAATAACGGTAACTACATTCAGGTACGCTCCATTCGTCGGTACACCATCAATCAGAATCTGGCTTTGACCGGACTGGCCTCCGCCAATCTGAAAATCTCCAAGCGCGAACGGATTGGCGCCGACCGGGTTGCCGGTCGACGAGTTTCCGGCCGAAGGCTGGCCCTGCGGCACAACGCCGGGCACCATTGCCGTCAAGGCAATCGGGTTGCGGCCGTTGAGGGGCATATCGGTGACGGCTCGTTGGTCGATGACTTGCCCCAGCGAGTTCGTCTCCGGCTGGAGTAAAGGCGCCTGAGCGGTTACCTCAACCGTCTCGGTGGCCGCACCAACCGCCAGAGTAATGTCGATTTTGAGTCCGCTTTCGATCTCCACAACGATCGGTTGTTGGACGAAAATCTTGAACCCGCTCTTCTCTGCCTGAATCTTGTAGCGCCCCGGCGAGATGTTGGGAAACGAATAGTTGCCGGATGCGTCAGTTGTAATCTTGTTGCTTTCATCGGTGTCCAGATTGGTTAACGTGACAGCGCATCCACCAACTGCGGCGCCCGTGTTGTCTGAGACGACTCCAGCAATCTTTCCGTGCACGTTCTGGCCAAAAAGGGCTGCGGGAGTGACCGCCCAAAGGAGAAAAACCACTATCCAACTTCCCAACTTGCGAATCTTCATACGATTCCCTCCTGACTTTACGGGACCGATTCGGGGGTGTTGACTAAAGTGGGACGGATGTACGTATCACAGTGAGGCTTGTCAAGGGAGAAATCGATTACATCGCTAAAATGGCCTTTCAGACAATAGCGGCCTCCGATGTACAAACCTGCGAATGCGAGGTGCCTCGGTCAAGAGCAACACCGTCTTGCCCGTACGCTTTGCCTCATCCACCTATGCAAGGAAACCCGGGAAAACTACGGCCAGTTCGCATCGTGACAGTGTTAGTTGGCGTACGCCAGCACTGGAGTTTCTACATATCGTTTGGGCGAAGCGTGAGATGACTCACCGAGAGAAGCTGGTTTGGATGGCGAAGCAAAAAGACCGGGGGTCTGAAGAGGCTTCGTGAGAAAGGGCACGGCTTCAGCGGTGACGTAATTCGTCGAGAACTTTCGGGCTTCGGCCCCTGAGGGCATCTTTTATTTGCCGCATAAGAGAATTTGGAGGATGGAAAAAACGTACCTCAGCGGCTAAAGCCGGGCAAGGCAGTGTCATTACGGCGCACGGCTGAACCCGTGCCCTTCCAGGCGACCGAGTTCTCACGCAGACTCTGAAGCCCGACATTTTTCTTAATCGTTTACGGCCCGACTAAAGTCGTGCACTGATACAAAGCCCAGTTCTCGCCCAGTTCCAGGTAATTCCTCCTTGAGGAAATTATTGACACCAGGGCTAAAGCCCGAAGTTCACACCCGAGCGTTTCAGCAGGTTTGAAAACCTGCTTCCCCGAACTGAAGTCCGGCGCTACACCCGAACCAGGGTTGTTCCGCAGCCTGTAAAGCCCAAATTTTTGTTAAGCCTTAACCGCCCGACTGAAGTCGTGCCATCATACAAAGCATCAGAGCGGTGACAACCAGAAAATTTGTTTATTTACCGGGCGCACTTGGAACTTGAATTTCACGCTTTGGACCAGCCGCGGTTAGCCACTGGCCCGACCCCTTCCTTGAAAGTAACTAGCCGATTCCCAGAAATTCCTTTGAAAGCTTCATGGAGCCCGCTTGGCCAATAGACGTCAATGTCAGCGGTAGTACAGGGCCCCAGGCCGAAATGCAAACGCGGGTCGTTGCAGGAAAAAAAACTGGATTGGCTTAACACGGCTTGCGCTTGGGTCTTATTCCCATAATGGACTAGAACTCTGGCTCCGATGCCACTCCGGTTGGACTTTACGCCCTCCAGTTTTACCTTGATCCAATTATTCGTCGTGCCGCGGAGGTCATTGCGAAGCAGCGAAGGAGGCTCGTTCAGATTGATGATCAGAATGTCAATATCTCCGTCGTTGTCGAAGTCTCCAAAAGCACATCCCCGGCTGCAGTGAGGCGCCGCCACGCCCGGTCCGGCCTCCTCGATGAGTTCTTCGAAGATTCCGTCGCCTAGATTCCGAAAGACGGCGCGCGGTGTTTTGTTGGGATATTGCGGCAGGGTTCGTTCCACCTCCGGATAAACATGGCCGGTAACCATGAAAAGATCCGGAAGACCATCGTTGTCCAGATCAACGATGCCTGCTCCCCAACAGATATATCGGGTTTCGACCCCAATGCGAGAGGCTCGCGTGACGTCATCGAAATTGCCCTTCCCATCGTTGTGGTAAAGAATATTGGCGTCATCCAGAAAATGCGTTTTGAAAAGGTCTAGATGTCCGTCCAGATCGTAATCGCCGACGCCGACCCCCATGCCCGCTTGTTCCATGCCATCTTCGCTCAGCCCTACGCCTCGCAGCACTCCTTCTTCGCGAAAAGTTCCATCGCGATTATTCATGAACAGGAGACTCGGAGTGGAATCGGAAGCGACGTAGATGTCCTGCCAACCATCCTCATCCAAATCGGCCGCCACGACTGTCATGCCATAAGTAGCCGGAGCCTGGTTAATGCGCGCTGCCTCGCTGACATCCGTAAATGTTCCATTGCCATTATTTCGATACAGAGAATGCTTTCCCGTCTTCAGCCCGCGAGGTCCGCATTCGACCGGAAGTCCTTTCCAGCGGCAATAGGGATTCTCGCCGGGGACGCCGGCACTTTCAAAAGTAAAGCCAACGTAATTCGAAACGAATAAGTCCAGATGTCCGTCACGGTTATAGTCCAGGAAGGCGCAACCTGCGCCATACCTCGCATGGTCGCTCCAAAGCCCTGCCGCTTTGGTTACATCCGTGAACGTTCCGTCGCCATTGTTACGGTAAAGGATATTCTGCCCGTAGGCCGTGCAGAAGATATCATCGAAACCGTCGTTGTTGTAGTCCCCAATGCATACGCCGCAGGCCCATCCGAGCGAGTGCAAACCGGCCTTCTCTGTGACGTCCGTGAATGTGCCGTCCCGATTGTTTTTGTAGAGTCGATTTGTGGTGCCTTCGGGGGCTCCGCCAAGACGAGTTCCCGAAAGGATAAACAAATCCATCCACCCATCGTTGTCGTAGTCGATGAATGCGCAGCCGCATCCCGTTGACTCGATGATGTACTTCTTTGCCTCTTCGCCGCCATAAATCACCGGCACGCGCAATCCGGCGTTTGCGGCAACATCAACGAAATGCGCGTTGAAGGGACGCCCGGAGGGCGTGCCTCTCGGCATGGGCTTAACGGTATGACCGCCCATGCCCTGCTGTCCGACCAATCGATTCGCGGAAAGCGAGAACGCGGCTCCCACCCCGAGTTGGATGAAGCTGCGGCGGCTGGAATTCATGGCTCGTCAGCCGTTGATCTTAGCACGACCGCGATCGTAGTTGTTGTTCTCGAACACATCGCCGCATATCGCCAGCAACATGCATCGTCCGATTCGTTGCTACCCATGTGGCTTTGTTTGGGTTCAGGCTCGTAGCACCCCGCTGGGGCTCAATCCGCCGTCGCAGGTTTGTCGCCATGCAGCCAGATGAATTTATCTATCTCTTTGAATGTGAAATCATTGAGTCCATACGCATCACGAAAAGCAGTCACCACTTCTAGAAATTGGGGGTACTGCCACAGCGCCTCGTGGCGAAAACTGAAGAACTGTGTTTCCTTCTGCATTCGCCAGAGGTAGCAATCAACTCGGTAGTCGTAGATAGGGTAGTTCCGCGGGTTGTGCCAACTAGAGTATTTGGTCGCAAATGAAAAGAAGTTGTGTACTTTCCCTTGAATCGTGACTTTCGCGATCCTGTCGACAATTTCAGGCGATCCCGAAGCAAGAGCGAGGTCGATGTCTGGGACGTTTCGGTTGATGTGAAGAGCAACATCCATGTCCCCGAGAATTTGCGTCCAATAGAGCCGGTTCAGGACCACAACCTTACAGAGAACGTGCCTGAGGTCGTGGTTCGCGCGATACTGTTGGAAGAGTTCGCCGAGTGTTTCCTCGGCGACGCGATTCTCCTCGTCGAACTCCCTACAAGCAGCCCGTACGAGATCTGCGGTCGGCTCGCAGACAGCCGCTTTCGTGGTCATAACCTTGCCCCCAAGTCCGGACAGAACCGTCCCAGCTTTCCGATGGAATTTCTTTCCCGTGAACGGCATGCAGCAATTCTTCAGCCAAATCCTGTAAGGCAAGAAAACTGGAGATCGCGGCACCTCGGATCTTGCCGGGTGTCTACGGCTGTTTACAGGCGGTATCCTGGGGCGAAACCACCTGTACTCTTTTACGGGAACATGCGACGCAATTCTTGGCACCCACTAGTACAGCGCCAGAGACCTGATGCAATCGTGCTCCCTTCTGACGGAATGGTCGTTGTTCCGTCTGGCTCTTCAAAGCCAGGAAAGATTAAAACCCGGTGACCTGTCACCAGGTTCTGCGAATCCGACTTGAAGAGTTAACGGCGCTTGAGGCTCCGCTCCACCTCGGCTTGATGGGTACGCAGGAGAGCCAGGAAGCTCTCCCGCACGGCGTCTGGAGCATTCGCTCGCCATGCAAGCACGACTTCGACCGAGCACCCGCGATCGCGTAACGGTCGGAAAGCGACATCCCGAGACTGAAGGTGCTTCACGGTTTCAGGCACGATCGATATGCCTTCGCCCGCCTCGATCATTGTCAAGACAGATTGCCAGAGACTCGGGGTATCGACAATATTTGGAGAAAACCGCGCTCGTTTGCACAGACTGAGAATCGCGTCAGATAATTCCGGCGCGTTTTCCCTCGCATAGAGGATGAAGCGATCAGTGGCCAAATCCTTGAGCGAAATGGCGTCATTGTTTTCAAGCCTGTGCCCCTGAGGCAGAACCGCAACCAGCGACTCGCGAAAAAATACTTCGCTGGCAAGGGTCCCTCGGAGTGCAGCCGGGATTCCCCGGGTAAAGCCGATGTCGATCTCTCCACTAACGAGTGCTCCCGGTTGATGCGCCGGATCGAGATCTCGAAGAGAGAGCACAATACCGGGCTGGCGCCTCCGAAATTCCCGGATCAACCGCGGGAGAAACGGCGCAGTCGCCGGACCGCAAAGACCGATCTTGAGTCTGCCACAACTCCCCTTGGCCGCCTGCGCCAACATCTCCACGGCGCGATCGGCGCGATCGAGGATGTCTCGGGCCTCGCTAAGAAACGCCGACCCTTCCGCCGTTAAAGAAACACTCCGTTGATTTCTGCGAAACAGCGCGACCCCTAACTCCTGCTCAAGATCTCGCACTTGGCCGCTGACGCCGGATTGAGAAATGTGGAGGCGGCGCGCGGCGAGGGTGAAGCTCCGCTCTTCAGCGACCGCACAGAAGTACCGCAAGTGGCGCAGCTCCATAGAGCAGAGTGTATCAGGGCAGTATCAGTATTTCTGATAACTGCGATCAGAACAAACGTCGTAACTTCTAACCAGGAGCGCGATCCAATGGAGCGTAATCGGCAGATCAGTTCCTCCAAAGGACACGCAAATGAAAATACCTTACACACCGAAAGTCACCGCAAACAGCGTGAAGTACGCTGCGGAAGAGGTCGACGGCCTGAAGATTGCCTACCGCGAGGCTGGCAAGCCAGGAAACCCGAAGCTGGTTCTTCTTCACGGATTTCCATCCTCCTCACACCAGTATCGAAATCTCATCTCTGCCCTTTCCGGCCGATTCCACGTGATTTCGCCTGACTACCCGGGGTTCGGCAATAGCGATGCGCCGGCCCCTGGCGATTTCGAGTACACGTTCGACCACCTTGCCGAGATAACCGGGAAATTCCTCCGCAAGAAAGGCTTTGACCGCTTCGGTCTTTACATACAGGACTACGGCGGCCCAATAGGTTTTAGAATCGTCACCAAAACTCCCGACGTGCTCGACTGGCTCATCATTCAGAACACAAACGCTTATGAAGTTGGATTTACACCGGCCTGGGGCGGATTGCGCGATGCACTCTGGCACAACCGGACACCTGAAAACGAAGAAGCCGTAGCCGGCCTACTGGCGTATGACACAGTGAAGACGGTCTATCTGCACGGGTCGCAAAAGCCGGAATTGATTAGTCCCGATAATTGGAATTCAGATTTTTTCACGACCATCCAGAGGCCTAACGGCCGGCAAATCCAATTGGATCTCTTTTACGACTACCGTACGAACGTTGCCCTCTATCCTAAGTGGCAGTTATTTCTCAAGCAGAAGCAACCGAAGACGATCATCTTTTGGGGTCAGGATGACATCTTCTTCACGCGCGAAGGCGGAGAAGCTTATTTGGAGATTCTCCCGAAAGCAGAAATGCATCGACTTGAGGCCGGACACTTTGCCGTCGAAGACTGCCTGGAGTACATCTCGGAGCACATTCGTCAGTTCTACGACCAGTCGGTTGCGTGATCGGCAACAATCACCGGCATCTAAAATACCCTTATGACGAATAAGTGTATGAGGAACTGTTGAGGTATGGACCTACTCAATTAGGGGAAACTGGGGGACGCGTCCCTCAGTTCCCCCCCGAGTTCTCCCGCAATTGTTGACACCCCAAATGTCGACACTGGTGTACTGTCAGTAGGACGCATGGCCACCAAGACCGCCCTACGGATCATACTGTTGCTCGTTGCGAGCATGGGCTTGCATGCGCAAACACTCGCTCAGGACCACATCGCGCTGGGCCAGTCCATCGTCACCCTCAACGGTCCGTGGAAGTTCCACATCGGGGATAACCCCCGCTGGGCCGACCCGGGCTTCGACGACTCCCAATGGGAAACCGTCGACTTCGCCGCAGGACCCGCCTCTGTCGATCCGGCGACCGGCGCCGCCGGATACTCGCCGGGGTGGACCGCCAAGGGACACCCTGGCTACTCCGGGTACGCCTGGTACCGGATCCGCCTGCAGTTTGTGAACCCCGAGCAGGCACTGGCGATGTTGGTGCCCTCGAACATACAGGATGCTTACCAGGTCTTCAGTAATGGACGCCTGGTCGGCTCCATGGGAAAATTCGTTTTAACTGCTCAGCCACCCAGATCGACACAGCCTTCTGCCCTGCAGCCCGACGGGCACTCGGTCTGCCAAGCCGGCGTCTAATTCGGTTACGAAGTCCGCCGTCCTCAAGGAGGTAAAATCCTCTTCATAATCCTCCAGCAACAAATCACGAAAATTCGGCCAGCGGGAAAGCACAGGGCGCACAGATACCAGGCTGTCATCCTCGCCGGCGAGGTGCGCCCGCACACTTGACCACACCCAGTCCTCTGCACGAGACACAATCCGAGCCCGAACCGGATTAAGGCTGACATACGATACCGCGGACCTCAAGTGTGACTCATCCATCGCGACCGACGCGAACCGGCTCCGGAATAAATGACCGCTCCATCGGCCACGCGCATTGATGAAACTGGTGTAGTGGCGGTGCGCTTCCCCTAGGGATTACCCCGAACTTAGGTGAATAGGTATGCTGTCACCGGATTGGGCCCGAGGATCCTCCACCCTATCGCACACAGGACGGTGGCCCAGCAAGAGACGCTTACGCTGATCCGTGCCCGGGATGTGCTGGTACGCTTGCGGACTGGCGCGGTGAACTCTGTGCGCGGATTGGCTAAGCCTCGCGATAGGCCGCTAGCGTGAGCAAATGGGTTGGCGCTATTTTTTCCGGAGTTCCTTATCGGAGTTGAGGTTCAGCGATTTCAGTTCGAGGTCACTTTTAATGGATTCGATATTTGCCCCATTCTTGAGTGCCTTTTGAATGTAGCTCCTGGCGCGGGCCGGATCATGTAAGTTTACGTAGGCGTGGGCGACCTCCTCGAGCACTTCTGGGTTGTCGGGAGAGAGGTTCAGCGCCGCTTGGATCCGCCCCTCTGCTTTTTCCGGCTTCCCCTCCTGGGCATAGAAATTGGCCATGAGTGCCTGCGACCACCCGTCCTGAGACACGCGTTGGGCGTCGGATTCCAGAAGAGTCATTTCCTTCGCCATCGCGGCGTTAGCATGAGCGGAATCTCCCAGGCCTAGGTAGGCGAGGCGCAGGTTATCCCAGGCGATGTAGTCTTTGTCGGCGATCTTCAGCGCCTGATTGCTGTAGTCCACCGCCTGGGTAAAGTTACCCTCCTCCAGAAAAAGAGCAGCCAGATTTGTCAGTACAGCGTAGGTCGGATTGAGGGCGAGGGCCTTCTTGAGGTTTTGTTCGGCGTCGGGCAGGAGCTTCGGGTCTCCGGCATCCAGATAGGCGCTACCCAGATTGCTGTAGACTTCGGCGTTGTCCGGCGTCAGTTCGATGGCCTGTTTGTATTGGTCAATCGCTTGCAGATATTTTCCCTTTCGTGAATAGAAGTTGCCCAGCTCGTTGTAGCCGCGCCAGTCATCCGGGAGCACGGCAGTGACCTTGCGATAGCCGGCCTCAGCGTCCAATATTTTGCCCGCGGTCTCGTCGGAGCGGGCGATGCCGCGGATGGCGTTGGGATCGCGGGGGTTGATCTCCAGCGCTTCATGAAACTCCTGCAAAGCCAGATCATGCTTGCCCTGTTCATTGTGAATGGAGGCAAGAGTGGTGTAAGCGGCTGGGAGCCGATCGTCGAGTTGCTGCGCACGCTCGCAGTTGGCAATCGCCAGGTCCAGCCATTTGGGATCGCGTTCGGTCTGATACTTCATCCGATAGGCCTCGCCCAACTGTGCATGGGCCAAGGCGAAGAGCGGGTCGGCTTTTAACGACCCCTGAAGTGTGCGAATCGCGCGATCAAGATTGCCCGGCTTGTCGTAGCGCTGCATATAACCGAGGGCGGCGACGTAGCCTTCGTAGGCTGCGGACTTGCCGGTTCCACCATCCGCCGAGGGGACGCGTGTGAACACGCCAGCCAGCCGTTCGCGCACGGAAGGGACCAACAACGCGGCAATCAGCAGGACAACCGCCCCGCCCAGGCCGAAGACCCACGGCTTCCACCGGGGTTTGGCTGGCGTGAGTTCCCATCCGGAGTGCGACGCACTCTCGCGAGCGCGGCGAAGCTGGGCGGATTCCTTGCTCCGCTTCAGCGCCACAATTTCTGGAGTTGACCCCACAACCGCTGAGGTCGTCAGCTCAGGGCGGATGCTTTCCAGATCATGCAACATCTCCGCGCAGCTTTGGTAACGGCGCACCGCGTCTTTAGCCAGGGCGCGATAGATGATCTTGCGCACACCTGGCGTCAGGGTGTCCGGGACTTCCGGCGGTTCGTTGAGAATGGAGAACACGGTGGCTGGAATGGTGTCGCGCAAGAAAGGATTGTGGCCGGTCAGCATTTCCACGATTACGATTCCAGTGGCCCAGATATCGGTCCTGCAATCGACCCCCCGCCCAAGGGTCTGCTCCGGCGACATATAGGAAACTGTGCCGGAAACGCCCTGGGTCTTGGTGGCGGTCTGCTGGCTCACGTGGGCGAGGCCGAAGTCCACCAGCTTGACCAGCGATTGCTGGGTCAGCATGATGTTCGACGGCTTGACGTCACGGTGCTCAATTCCATGCTCATGGGCATAGTCAAGCGCCTTGAGCACCTGAATGGCGATGTCGGCGGCCTCCGATGGGGGCAGCGGCCCGGAGCGGATTCTCTGAGCCAGAGACTGGCCTTCGTAATAGGCCATAGCGATGAAGGTGCGATCGTCGGACGTCTCCTCGATGCCGTAGATGACTCCGATATTGGGGTGGTCAAGCGCGGAGGCGGTGCGCGCCTCTTGCAGGAAACGCTGTTTATCGCGTTCGCTGGCGTTGAGATCGGAAGGAAGGAATTTTAGCGCAACCGGTCGCTGCAGCTTCAGGTCAAGCGCGCGATACACAACGCCCATGCCCCCGCTGCCGGCGGTCCCGAGAATCTGATAGTTGACGGCAATCAGCTCTCCTACGGTCGGTGCGCTCTTACCGTCGGCCACGGCACTGTCTCTGTTCTTTCGTCACAAACGGAGCTTATAGCCTCTTCGCGATGGTACGTGGCGCGGGATGCGGTTGCAATCTCTGGCGATAGGCGATAGCGATCGCCGCCTGAGAGTGGTTATGACTTCTGTCTCGTTGTCCAATTCGGGGAAGTAGTGGTGAAGCGCCGCGCTTCGGTCCTGGACTTTACTCGTATCCTCGCGACCTCGGAGTGATCAAGCAGCTTATCGAACGCGTCAGTACGGACGAGTTCAACTGGCTGCCACGCATGGCGAACAAGGCTTTCATCTTCCCGACGTTGCTAAATTGATCCCAGGGCCTTTTCGGCCTTTTCGGGACTGGACGGAGTAACCCCTAACGCTAGCGACGGGGGTTACTCCGTCCCGTCCCCCTTTGCTTTCAAATGCTGGCCATGAACTTCGATAGTGGCCGCTCGCACTTGCTGGATCGCATCGCTTCTGAGCCGTACCAGAAACGTCCTGTTCGGCATGAATCAGTATGCGCCTGGCTTCGTGGCGAGCACAAAAAGCCCCGGCCTTTAGGGATGGTGGCGATAGCGGCGCGTGGAGAACTGGTAGGGCGGTTTGTATTTATCCGGCATCAACAGTGAAGATACGCGAGTCTGATCCGTCGAAGCGAGAGCGGCGCCCTAATTCACTCTCATACGGCACCGTGCGCACCAAAATCGGTGGAGATCAAGCAGCTCGACGGCGACGTTCACAGCGAAGCCTGCTTCCAATCTAAGCGCCGAGTCTGGATGCATGTGTCGAGCCCACACTGCAGTCATCCTCTTGTGGTGTTCTCTCAGCGCTGAGAGTTCGGTGCATGCCACGAAATTCGACATAACCCAACTCAGACGTAACTTGGTCCTAATGGGTTGACTTTGACCATGTGGAAATTCAGTCGCCCGGCGAGGGCCGGCGTTCGGCTTTCGTAGGCCGCTCATGGTCAGTTTGCGCTTCTGCGATCCGCCCTCAGTTTGGGGTTACAGTCAGTTGGTTGTACTCGGGACAATGCATGGCGGTGAGATACCACGTTACTTGACGCGAGGAGACAGAAGAGTCCGGTCATATTGCGCCACTTTTGCGGCGACGGGCTAGCACAGGGTCTGAGGGGCTATTAAGGCCCCAACACAACGGCCAGGAGCCCCGGTGTGCGGTATCATTGCTCTCGATGCCAACCGAGAAAAACAAAGCGCTCAAGATTGTCCCAGCTACGCCAAAGGGACACAAAGCAGTTTGGACTCGCCCGATAGAAATCAAGCCATCGCCCGTCCTCACTGCTCGCTTTCAGGCTTCGATTCGAAACGGGGTTGTAATCCCGCTCGTCATCTGAGCTCACCGGCTAGTGAATTGCCCGGACCAGTGAGTCGTCGCCACCAAGTCAAGGCTGGGCCAGGGCGCCTCACGAGCTCGCCGCAGTATCGCTCAACGTCCGCGCAGTGGGTCAGACTCATCCAGCGTGAACCGGACGAAGCCTCTTGTTCCATCAGCGGAGACGGAGACGTCAGGTAGGATGGGCCGGCTCACTCTCAGCGTGTTCCCGTCCTTTTCGACCTCACCATTGGCGGCTAACTTCGCGAGATCTCTAAACGTAAGAAAAATGTTCATGCGGGATAGTGTAAGACGCAGATCGGAGCTGCTGGCTGTGTAAAACAGGTCCGAAACTATTTTTTGTCCTGCTATGCTCTCAGCAGGAAACCAGAGAGAAAACTGATTCACGAAAAAACGATCAATGGCTGCCGCTGCGATACCTGCGGATGGCATGGCCAACACCACGCTTTACCCCGGCTGAAAAGTCGGTGGACAATTTTCGTAACTATCGAGCGGAACGTGTTCGCACCCTGCTCGATGCTTCGCAACAGGCCGGGCG
Organism: uncultured Acidobacteriaceae bacterium; assembly: GCA_963763905.1. GTDB lineage: Bacteria > Acidobacteriota > Terriglobia > Terriglobales > Acidobacteriaceae > PALSA-350. The sequence continues at coordinate 21,014 of CAVXRU010000031.1, forward strand.
GCGGAAGAGCCACATGGGATATACACCGGATGATTTGGAACGCCTGATTCACGAAACCCGCGAAGAATAGGCGAGGCCAAAGCGCAAACGGTGATCGTTGTACTGGACACAAACGTATGGGGCTCCGCGCTCGAATTTGGAGGTACACCGGATCGAGCGCTCTTCCGCGCCCTCACCCAAGACCAACTCGCAATCTCCGACTTGATACGTGCAGCGATTGAGCGAGTGCTCACGCAAAAGTGTGACCGCGATCCCGTCGAACTTCAAGTCGTCTTTGGACGAGTTGCTTGCCCGGGCGCTTCGGATCAACGTGACAGGCGAAGTAAAGGGGGTTTGCCGCGATCCCAAGGACGACGCGATTCTGCAGACGGCATGTGACCGAGGCGGGACAGACGGAGAGTCTGTCGGGAATAAGAATTTGTACTTGTATAAGTGACTTATTATCAATGACGACAGCCTGCGGAAATTGACCTAAAGAAAAAGGTTGGACCTGAGCATGGACAAAAGGTGTTCGTTGGGTTATTTCCGGCAGGTTCCGGGTTTCATTATTGCGCGGTCTGAACCCATGTTATCGCGGTAAAAGTGGCCGGTTGGACGTAACTTATTGGATCTACAGCGAACGGGACCCCGTTCAGCCCCTGAAAAGCACTCTCGGCGCACGCTATTGAGGGCTATTATAGTATTGTTTCCGATTTGCCGGAAGAATATCATCGGCCAGGAGCTTCCGATGGCCGCCCTGATGGACAACCTTACCCCCGCCGAAGCCGCCGTGGTCGCGGGTGTCTCCGTGCGTGACGTACACCGTATGATCGACGAACACATTCTTCCTGAGCGCTACTTCGATAGGTCCGAATCCCGTATGTTCAAGCGCCAGGCGTGCCTCTTCATCTCGTTCTACATGGGCTCCGGGGACCGGCTAACCTCCCAGGAGCGGCAGAGAACAATCGCGATCGCCAGCAAGATCGCTGATTGGGCCAAGAGCAAGAAGACAGTGCAGGACGAATTCCTTACTATCGACTTGACTCCCTTTTCAAAGGGAGTCGAAGAACGTCTGCGACGGCTTCAGACAGCTCGCGAAATTGTTGTCAGCGACCCCGAAATTCTAAGTGGAGCTCCCGTCGTGAAAGGTACGCGCGTTCCCGTTTACCAGGTGGCCGCCGCAGTTGTTGCTGGTACACCAGTCGAGAGAATCCTCGCCTCATATCCCAGCTTGAAGCGCGGACATGTTGAACTGGCAGCACTCTATGCTGAAGCGAATCCGCAGCGCGGTCGACCCCGGCAGACTAGATCGACACCGCCGCCCGGATCGGTAGTTGTCTCGAATCGTCGCAAGGTGCTACGCCAAAATGCATGACCAAGATGCTCATCGACGAATGCCTCAGCGCGGAACTAGCGCACATGGCTCGTGAGCGCGGTCACCATGAAGCCTCGCACGTCGTATGGATCGGCAAAGCCGGATGGAAAGACTGGGAACTTAAGGAAGTCCTCTTCTGAATGAGGACTGGGTCCTCGTGACTTGGAACTGTTCCGACTTCCAAGGTTCAAAGGGCTCTCCAGGAAGCAAGGGCCAATACGCCAATGTCACCTTGCATGCCGGCCTAGTCTGCATTGACGTTCCGTTGGGTATGGACCTCGCGATGCAGCGGCGGCTATTTGCCGTCGTTCTCGACGAGCTGGATGAATCTCCTGACCTCACAAACCAGGTGTTGGAAGTGTCTCTTTCGGAGGACGGAGGCTCTTCAGAGATTCTCCGCTACTCCCTGCCGCCTTGCATCAAATAGCGCGCCTCGTTTATACCGCCTGCCCAGCTCGCTTTCCCGGACTTAGTTCGCTTACTTCGCTTAATTCGCACATTTCTACAACGGGACCACGAGTCGTTGCCGGCCCGCGCCACCTGAAGCGGCAGCGCTGACTTACCGCACTTAATGCTCCTTGAGCGCACTTTTTAGCTTTTTCACCGGCCCAAGGGCCGCGGGGATCCGCCACCCCACCTTAAGGCGCTTAGGGCGCACTATTTGCCGCTAAACTCGAATCTCCCCTAAGAGAGCCCTTACGCGACACGCTCTTTACGCTATAGCCTTCCTGGATCGCAATCGGTCAGAGGCGGGTTTGAGCGCGGGTCCCAATAACTCGAAAAATAAACCCCGAGCAGCCCTCGACAAAATACCTCAGACTGCATCCATAGCTGCGTGCCAAAATACCAACCCTACGCCAGTCGGCCCGCACATGGCTCGCTCTCCCGTCCATGCTGCGGACTCCTGCTGTCCACATCTCACGCTCAACGCGCCTATGGGCCAGGAGTTCGTTTCGCTTGCCTGGCCACCAGGGTAATCGCATGCTGTTGTGAAATCGCGGCCAACTGTTGCTTGCACAGCACTCCTAAGTGCAAATACCAGGGAGCCAACTCCATGACTCGAGTGACGGAATGACCATCGACAAACAAAACACGCACAGTGGAATCTTCTATGGCAAAGCCTTTAGGCCCCTGTCGGCGGTTCCTTCCTCAATTCCAGAAGTTCCTTCAGTCGGCGACGCGCTCACAACACCGAACGGTCCGGATACAGCCACCGTTGCCGGCCCGCAGGGAGACTCACCACAAGACGCCCCGCCGCACCCTCCGTTCCCGGAATCGCCTGCTGGCGCGGATTTTGTCTATCTCTGCGACCTCCAGCCCCGGCCCGTTGAATGGCTATGGCAGGACAGGCTCGCTTGCGGCACCTTAGCCATGATCTCTGGAGTGCCGGGATCGGGGAAAACCTGGATCGCCCTCGCCATCGCGGCCGCTCTCAGCCGTGGCCGAGACCCATTCACCTGCGAACCGCTCGAACCTTGCACCGTCTTATACGCCTCGATGGAGCACAACAGCTCGGAAATCATTCTCCCTCGCTTTGTTGGGCTCCATGGTGACCCTAAACGTTTCGCGGTCTTGCGCGGGGCCCGCTCCGCAGCATCGACCTCACTGAACCTCCGCGATACCTCCGTGATCGAAGACGCGCTCCGGCGAACCCATGCCCGCCTCGTGATACTCGATTCACTCGACAGTTACTCGGGGCTGGATCTCCATCAGCCCACAGAAACTCTTCCTTTGTTCGAAAAGCTTGCCCGCCTGGCGGAGAGGCACCATTGCTGCATTCTGTTCATTCGCCATCTCAGCAAACGCGGCCCAGGCCGGCCGGCCCTTCGCGGCCACAGATCCACCGAAATCTCCGCCACCCTCCGCACCGAGTTTCTGGCCGGCGCTTCCCCTGATGCACCATCCCAACCCGTTTTGCTGCAGATCAAGTCGAACCTCGGGCCTCTCGCTCCCGCACTCTCCTACACGATTGATGATGCCGGAAGTTTCTACTGGACTGGGCTCAGCAGGCTAACCCGGGAGGACATGATGGCCGACCGCCCCACCGGCGCAGGTCTTCCCCAACGCAAGTTTGCCGGCGAATGGCTGCGTGAGTACTTGCAGAATGGAAGCCAAACCCAAGGCACCATTGAGAACGCCGCCGCGCGCGAGGGCGTTTGCATCCGCACCCTGCGACGCGCCAAATTCGATCTGGGCGTTCACAGCGTCAGGGACGGGGTCAAAGCCGTCTGGTACTGGTCCTTACCTGCCATTGCGAGGCAAGATGGCCAAATTAATTAATTAAAAAGTTTGGCCACCTTGATGAAACAAAGGACTTAGCTGCAATAGGAAAGAGAGACAGTGAAAACGGCTTTTATTCAAAGGTGGAACGCGGCGCCGGACGACGTACCAACTCAGCGCCTCGCAAATCCCATTAAGATTGGAGAGAGGCACTCTCGTTTGCATCCAGCGGAACCGCGGTTTTCTCCTTCCCTGATTCGCGCGCTGGCCAATACGGCCATGGGCCGCGAAGACGTCTTGCCTTTCTGGTTTGGGGAATCCGATCAGCCCACCCCGTCCTTCATCCGCGAGGCTGCGATCGCCTCGTTACGCGAAGGAGAGACTTTCTATTCGGAAAATCTCGGCCGGTTGTACCTGCGGCAGGCGATCGCCAACTACCTGACCAGTCTTCACCAGCGCGTCGTGACCGCAGATCGAGTCGCGGTGACTGCATCGGGTGTCTCCGCGTTGATGCTGGCCAGCCAGTTGCTCGTCGCACCTGGCGACCGGGTGGTAACCGTCACACCGCTATGGCCGAACGCGGTCGAGATACCCAAGGTGGTGAGCGGCCAGGTCACCTGCGTCTCGCTCCAGGTGCAGGACGGGCGTTGGACGCTCCCGCTCGAGCAACTGCTGCAGGCGCTGACTCCGGGCACTCGGATGCTGGTACTGAATTCACCCAACAACCCCACCGGCTGGACCATCCAGCGTGCGGAGCAGATCGCGATTCTGGAACACTGCCGCCGGCATGGCATATGGATCCTGGCTGACGATGTCTACGAGCGCTTGGTCTATGCAGAGGGGATGAGATCGGCTCCGTCATTTCTTGCTCTGGCTGATGAGGACGACCGGTTGATCGTCGTCAACAGCTTCTCAAAAGCGTGGATCATGACGGGGTGGCGTGTGGGATGGATGGTCGCACCCAGCGCCATAATGCCTGATCTCGGGGCGCTGCTCGAATATAACGTTTCCTGCGTCTCGGTATTTACCCAGCGGGCGGCCGCGATGGCTCTCCAACAGGGAGAACCTTATGTAGAGCAGTTGCGAACCGAGCTTGCCCAGACCAAAGCCAAATTGTTTGCCGCATTGCGGACGATGCCGAGGATCGAAGTACCGCAAGCGGACGGCGCGATGTACCTTTTCCTGCGGGTCAACGGTGAAGACGATTCCATGCGTCTGGCAACGCGCCTGATCGAAGAAGTTGGGCTGGGCCTCGCGCCCGGCAGGGCCTTCGGACCCGAAGGAGAAGGCTGGCTGCGCTGGTGCTATGCGGCAGCATGGAAGAAAAACGAGTCGGGAATTGAACGTATGGCGCGATTCCTCTCTAAATAACGATACAATTTCGTTCCGGAGGAAAGAACCGGTGCACACCATTTACGTTGTGATGCTGGGTCTCCTTTTGCTCGTCCTGTTTCTGCTGGGTGGACACGCGCTGGGATACGGTCGACAAGTAGCACTGTACTTCTTGCCAGCTTGGTTAGCCGGGGCCGCTATTAACCTGTGGTTTGGCGTGAGTAGGGCGGGCTACTCTATACGGGACGAAGCGCCCATATTCCTGTTGGTCTTCGCCGTTCCCTCTGCGCTGGCTCTTCTCGCCTGGTGGAAACTTCCCCAATGATCGATCGCCGACTCTCAACCGCGTTGTTCGCGATATTCATCCTGGGCGCAGCAGCGGGCTGCCGCTCTTCTGAACCTGCAGCCGCCTCCCTTGCGATCGACAAGTACCTGTGGCTGGAAGACGTCCATGGCGAGCGTTCCATCGCGTGGGTGAAGGAGCAAAACGCTCGTACCACCGAGGTGTTGCAGAAGGACCCTCGTTTTGCTGACCTGAACGCGGCCGCACTCAAGATCTACGAGTCGCCAGATCGTTTACCCATGCCGGTGTTGAAAGAAGGCACCGTCTACAACCTCTGGCAGGATGCAGAGCACGTGCGCGGCATCTACCGGCGCACGACCCTCGCCGACTATCTGACCACCGAGCCCCACTGGAAAACGCTCATCGACTACGACGCGCTGGCCAAACGAGACAAGCAGGAGTGGGTGGCGAACGGGTTGAACTGCCTATACCCGGGCACCAGCCTCTGCCTGGTATCGCTCTCAGCCGGCGGTGAAGACGCCGAAACCCTGCGCGAATTCGATTTGAAAACCGGTAAGTTTGTCGAGCACGGCTTTGTCTTGCCGCACTCCAAACAATCCGTCGACTGGCTGGACAAAGACTCCCTGCTGGTCGCGCGGGACTGGGGTCCGGGCACGATGACCAAATCCGGTTATCCCTTCGTCGTGAAGCTGTGGAAGCGGGGTCAACCGCTGGAGCAGGCAAAAGAGGTTTTCCGCAGCACGGAGAACGACGTTGACGCCGCGGGCTACACCCTGAATGACAGCCAGGGCCACCATGTCACGCTCCTGCGCACGATGGTCAACTTCTTCGAAACCTCTTATTTTCTTTGGACCCCTAACGGCAACCAGAAGCTGGGTTTGCCGGCTAAAGCAGACGTTGATGGATTGCTCGACAACCAGCTCATCGTCACCCTGAACCAGGATTGGAAGCCTGAGGGATTGGACACTACGTTCCCCACGGGATCGGTTGTCTCATTAGATTTGAGCGCAGTCAGGCAAGACCCCGTGCATTTGAAACCGGCCGCGATTTTTACCCCGAACGCGCTAGAGTTCGCGCAAGAGGTGCAAGCTACCCGGGACCATCTGGTGTTGACCACACTCGAACATGTGCAGGGGCGTGCTTACGTTTATTCGCGGAGCGCCAAGGGTGAATGGACGCGGACGAAGCTGGATGTGCCGGACAACCAGGCGGTGGACATTGTTGCCGCTAATGGCGCCGACGACCGGTTTTTTCTTGAAGTCCAGGGCTTCCTCACTCCGTCATCGCTTCTGCTTGGCGATCCGGGGACGCAAACGCTGAAAGAGGCGAAGTCGCTCACGCCACAATTCGAGGCATCGCAGGATGTGGTGGAGCAACTCGAAGCCAAGTCAAAGGATGGGACCATGGTCCCTTACTTTGTTGTGCGCCGCAAGGATCTGCAGTACGACGGCACCAATCCAACCTTGCTGACAGCGTACGGTGGGTTTCAGGTTGCCAACACGCCGTCTTACAGTGGGGTTGTCGGCAAGCTATGGCTGGAGCGAGGCGGCGTCTACGTGCTGGCGAATATACGCGGCGGCGGAGAGTTTGGGCCGGCCTGGCATGAGGCTGGACTGAAGACGAACCGGCAACGGATTTACGACGACTTCGCTGCCGTGGGAGAGGATCTGGTCACGCGCAAGATCACTTCGCCGCGCCGGCTTGGCATCGAGGGCGAGTCCAACGGAGGGCTGTTAATGGGAGTCGAGTTTACTCAACATCCCGAGATGTGGAACGCCGTGATCATCGGGGTGCCGCTGCTGGATATGCTGCGGTATGAACAGATCGCCGCAGGGGCATCCTGGGTAGGCGAGTATGGTTCGGTTTCCATTCCGGAGCAGCGGGCGTTTCTCGCGTCCATCTCGCCTTATAACCAGCTCAAGCCGGACGTGAATTATCCCGAACCCTTAATCTTCACCACCACTAAAGACGATCGTGTCGGTCCGGTTCATGCCAGAAAGTTTGCCGCCAGGCTGGCCGAGTATGACAAACCCTTCTTCTATTACGAGATCATCGAAGGCGGGCACAACACCGGAGCGAACCTGAAAGAGTCGGCGGAGACCAGGGCCGTCGACTTTATCTACTTAGCCCGCAAGCTAATGGATTAATTCGTAACTGAGAGTGGCACCGAAACCTAAAGTCGTTCCTGGAGCACGACGCGAACTTCTGAACCGCTTATCCATATATGTGGTGAGTGGGTGGCCCAGGTCTCGCTTTTGAGACCTGGGCTTCTCCTCGCAACAGGGTCCTGGCCGGGCTACCCACTCAAACCCTGGATGTGCAGCTCGTTTTCTCTGGAGAATTAGCTCGCGGCTGCACCGGCAGGCTCGAGCACGTGATCGGTCAATCCACTTGGCTTCAAGGTGCTCATAATGTCCCGCGCCTTGGCCACGTCCTGGGCGGTCCCATGGGCCACCACAACATACTTACCGGCCTTGACCGCACTTTCATACAGGACGATGCTGTCCTTCGGTATACCGAGGCTGAAAAGTCCAGCACCGATCGCGCTCAGCCCGCCTACAACGACGGCTCCCTCTAGCGCGGCGATGATCCAAGCCACGAGCGGGCCGCCAATCAGCACCGGGCCTATGCCAGGAACCCAAAAAAATGCGGCGCCAAACAGCAGGCCCCACAGCCCACCCCAGAAAGCACCTAACTTGCCCCAGTGCTTCATGCGGTCTCCGGCGTTGTAGTAACCCACCACATGCTCTTCCGTGTGATAGTCCTTCCCCACTACCGACAACTTCTTCATGTCGAAGCCTGACTTCTGCAGTTCCCTTACGGCTTCATCTGCTTCTGGGTGAGTGTCGAATACTGCAACCACTGCGTTTGTATCGTCCATGGATCTGACTCCTTGTCATCTGGTTGTGTTTCCTGAAGTTCGAATCGCGAGCCCGGTTGATGCTCGCTTCCCTCCTGATCCTCATAGTGAATCTTAATCGGTTTTTATGAAAGTTTGAGGAACCCGGGGACTGAAACGCCCGGCGTGAAGGTCTAAACTTTTGCTTTCTCGAGCGCCAAATACTGATGAATGAAGGCGATTGCCATACTTCCTTCACCGACTCCACTGGATACGCGCTTGATCGAATTGTGACGCACATCGCCGGCGCAGAAGATTCCCGGCAGACTCGTCTCCAGAGGAAAAGGCGAACGGTCGAGCTTCCAGCTGGTGAGATCGCGCCCGGTGCAGATGTAGCCCTTCTGGTCGCGCTCCAATTCCCTGGGTAACCATGAAGCGTCCGCCACCGCACCAATCATCACGAACAAAGCGTCGGCCTCGTACGTGACCAACTTGCCGCCGACCCGCGCCACGAGTCTCTGCAGATGATCCTCGCCCTGGGCCTCGACGACTTCGCTGAACGGCACGACTTCGATATTAGCCTTGGACGCGATTTCGCCAATCAGATATTGCGACATGCTTAGCTTCAAACCTTCTCCACGCACCAATACCTTGACCTCGTCAGCATAATTGGAGAAGAACATGGCCGCCTGGCCAGCCGAGTTGCCACCACCCACGATGAAGACCTTCTTCCCGTTCACACTGATCGCCTCGGGACGAGCGGCTCCGTAGAGCACACCGCGCCCCAACAGGCGCTCACAGCCCTCCGCTTTCAGCCGGCGCCATTCCACTCCTGTTGCCAGCAAAACAGCACGAGCAAATACACGCTGCCCGCCATCGAGCTCCAATTGGAAGCCGCCAGGAGCAGGAACCACCTTTTCCATGCAGCGCGTCATCGCAATCTCGGCGCCAAAACGCACCGCCTGCTTTACCGCCCGCCCCGTCAGGTCTTCCCCTGAGATCCCTTCGGGAAAGCCAAGATAATTTTCGATGCGCGAGGAGGTTCCCGCCTGCCCTCCTGCAGCCGAGCGCTCGACCATCAGTACGTTCAGCCCTTCCGAAGCGCCGTACACACCAGCAGCCATGCCCGCGGGACCTGCTCCGACGATGACGACGTCGTAACTGTCCCTGTTCGGTTTTGTCTGCAGCTGGAGAGCCTCCGCGACCTCACGCACAGTGGGCACGTGGTCGAAGAGCTTGCCATCGATCGCCACCGCCGGACAACCCATATCCTCAGGCAGGAATTCTGGCAAACGCTCCGGCTCCAGTTCCCGATCGACCCACTCGTAAGGGATCCGATTGGAAGCGAGAAAATTTCGGATATCGCGGCAATCCGTGTCGTATTTCGAGCCCAGAATCAGGACCCTGGCGGAGGGCAGCGTGCTGACATATTCCTGCACCCGCATGAGCCGCTCATTCATGCTTTGCAATATCAGGGCGCTCGCTTCTTTTGAATCTCTGATGAGATTCTGAAGCTGCTGCCGCTCCAGACGCACAATCCGGCAAACTGTTTCTGCCCGCAGTGAGACCAGGTTCTGGGTACCTAGCAGAATGGGGGTTTCGCCAAAGAAATCGCCCTCCTGATATTTATAGTGGCTGATGTCTACCTGGCGGCCGAGGACATCTTTCACCATCTGCAGGTGGCCCTGAAAAAGGACATGAAAATAGGGCGGTTCGCCCTCGCGACTTAACCATTCCCCGGGCGCAAGCCGAACATCGGCCGCCGTCTCCGCCAATCTGACGATTTCCGACTCGGACAGAATGCTGAATAACTTAACTTGCTTGAGCTCTTCGGCGGTGAACATTCCATCATTCTGCCATGGTGCGGCGTTCAGACGGGATTGACTTCGAGCTCCGGCTGGCGATGACCGCTGGTGCCGGCACCGGCGTTCGGCGGAAGGCTCAGGCTGTCAAAGACCGGACCAAGAGCCACGAACGACATGAGCAGCACGGCCAGATGGAAATCGCGCAGTTGAGGAGTGGCTGCGGAATGGCCGCGCGCGTGAGCGACCAGGCGCAGGGTGATGGCTCCGATGGCCACACCCATACCCAGGCTCAGCTGCATCACCGCGCTGAGGAAGCCGTTGGCCCGGCTCATCCTATCCGGTGGAATTTCCGCGTAGGCCAGCGTTGTCAGGCAGGTGAACTCCATCGATCGCGCGGCTCCATGAAGGAAAAGAATGGCGATCACCAGAATGGTCGCGGTGGCGGGGCTGAGCAGGGCGCACAGAGCCATGGTTCCCGCGGTAATGATTCCGTTCACGATCAAAAGGCGGCGAAAACCGAAGCGGCGAAGAGCCTGGATGACAAAGGCTTTCATGGTCAGGTCGCCGGCAAAGAGCGCCAGCAAATAAAGCCCCGACTGAAAAGCGTTCAAGCCGAAGGCGATCTGAAACATGAGCGGTAGCAGAAACGGGAGCACCGAGACCGCGATGCGGAAGGCACTCGCTCCGTAAACAGAGAGCGAGTACGTCTTGAGCTTCATCGATTCCAGGTCGATGAGGGAAGTAGCGGGATTGCGGTGCGCGGCAACCACCGCGGCCACTCCGCTCAGCAGGCTGAGCGCGAGCACCAGGCCGGGCACCTGCCAGGAAACCCCTTCGCTGCCCAGCTTTTCCATGCCGTACACCGCGCCGGCGGAGGCGAATCCTGCGAGCAGAAAAGTGAGCCAATCAAATGCATGCTTTTCTCCGCTGCGCACGTTCTCTACCCACAGCATGGTGAGGATCAGGGCGGCGATGCCGATAGGGAGATTGAGGAAGAAGATCCAATGCCAGCTGGCATAGGTGGTGATAAAGCCACCCAGCGGCGGTCCCACGACCAGGGCAGTCAGGCCGGGCCAGGTGATGTAGGCGATAGCCTCGGTGAGCTTGTGTTTGGGGGTTGTACGCAGAACGATGAGGCGCCCCACCGGCACCATCATAGCTCCGCCAATGCCTTGCAAAATGCGCATCAGGGTGAACTGGGTGAGGGTGTGGGCCGCCCCGCACAGGAGCGATGAGACGGTAAACGTCGCGATGGCAGCAGCAAATACCGAACGGGCACCGAAGCGATCGGCGACCCAACCGCTTATGGGGATAAACACGGCCAGGGTGAGCAGATAAGCGGTGATGCCCAGGTTCAGGCTGACGGCGCTGGAATGAAAGCTGTGTGCCATCTGCGGAAGCGCAGTGGCAATGATGGTGCCGTCCAGATTTTCCATGAAGAAGGCGCCCGCAATCAGAGTGGTGACGTAAAGCGGCGAGCGGGTATTCTTCATCGTTTGCTGCAGGCTAAAAGGTGACTACGGAGTTTCGAGTCCGCTTAAACCGGCTCTGCGCTCGAAGGCCTGGATCAGAGAACCGAGGCTGCGCTCGGCGCCAATTTCCGTGCGCGGCTCAGCAACCACAGGGGGCGTTGGCGCCGGCGCCGCACGCTCCTGCTGCTTGCGTGCTTCGTTGGCGGAAACGACGACCGGACCGGTGGGTACCAATCCGCTCAACGCGGCTCCCGACTTAGCGACCTTATCGGTTTGCAGGTGACGCCGTTCCATCCGGCGCTTGGGCGGAACGCGCTTTATTTGCGGCTCCTCTTTGGCCGGCGGCGGAGGAGGCGGTGGCGCAGCGACCGCAACCGGGGGCGCAGTCACTTCCGGCTGCTTGCGCTTCCGCACCGGCGCGCTGGTCTTCAACTTTATCTTTTTTAGCGAAGCAATCGCCGAGGCAGTTTGCGAATTTTTTCTCGATCCGGCGAGAGCGGCTGCGAGAAAGTCCCGCGCCCGCTCCAGGCGGCTTAATTCAACATCAATTTGAGCGATGATTTCGGTCCGTGTGGTCATGCACCATCATTCTATCGCCCTCTGGACTCTTCTGCCGATTCTCTTCCCTGTGGGAATTCAACTGTGTCATTATTCACATCGAATGGCGGCCATGGGTTCAATTTGGGCCGCACGCAAAGCGGGCACAAGCGAAGCCGCGCTGGCGATGAACGTCAACGCCGCTACCGACCCGAGTAGCACGAACGGGTCACGCGGCGATGTTCCGTAGAGAAAGCTTGCCAACGCCCGGGACGCCAAAAGGGCTGCCCCCAGGCCCACCGCCGTCCCAAAGAACGCTACCAGGGCGTTCTCCGAAAAGACCATGACCAGCACGCGCGTGCGCTGCGCCCCTAGTGCCATGCGAATACCTATCTCGCTGGTCCGGCGCGCAGTTACGTAGGCGAGCGTTCCATAAAGACCGATGGCAGTTACCAGTAGGGCGCATCCGGCAAAGAACACGGAAAGCAACGCCATCATCCGTTCCGTACTCATGGAATCGGCTACAACTTCATCCATCGTTAATAATGCCGGGGCGGGGATGTCTGGCGCCAGCCGGGCTGCCAGGGAGCGCACAGCCGAAGCAAGCGCAGCCTGCGGCCCATCGAGGCGTACCACGGCGTGGAAGGACGGTTTCTTCTGCTCATCCTGCATGATGGGCACATATCCTATGGGTGGCGCGGGCGCGCGCATATACCGGTACTTGGTATCGCCGGCCACGGCAACTACTTCATAGGAGGCGTGCTTGTCTCCCCTCACTACCTGCCGGCCCAATGCGTCCTGCCCGGGAAAGAGCAGCTTCGCGGCCGAAGCGTTGAGGATCATCTTCAACCCGGACGCATCGGTATCGGACCAGCTGAATTCCCTTCCCTGAAAGAGCGGAATGCGCATGGTTGCGAAGTAATCCGGTCCGACGCTATTCATGTTGATGAGCTGCGGGGTCGCGCCGGGAGCCGCGTATCTCCCGTTCCAACCTAGATGCGAAAGCGGCACGATGAACTGGAAGCTCACGCTTCTTACGCCTGGCAGGCGGTCTAGTCCCTCGCCCAATTGGCGGTAGAGCCGCATCAGACCGTCGCCCTCCAGCTGTTGCTTGTCCATGTTGAAGGCGATGTTCACCAGGCCGCCGGGGTCAAACCCGATACCTGAGCTATAGAGGCGCACCAGGCTGGTGGCCAGGAGCCCAGCGCCGATCACCACCACCAGAGCCAGAGCCACCTCCGACGCCAACAGGACGCGGGGCAGAATCCTGAGGCGCTCATGTGGCTGCCGTGTCTGCTGGGCATCCTTGATGTGGTTATTTACGTCTCCTGCCGTGGCCCCGAGGGCCGGCATCAGGCCGATCAGCACTGCGGAGACGACGGCAACCACGGCTGCGAAAGCAAAAACTCGCGCGTCCAACGAGGTATCGAGCTGCACGCCACCGATGTTGCCGCTCATGAGCAGAGCGGCTAACGAGCCACTGACCAACGGTGCTGCCACCAGGCCGGCTGACGTCCCCAGGACCGCAATGACCATGCTCTCGACCAGCAATTGTTGGATCAGCCGCCGCCGCGTGGCGCCGATCGCCAGGCGGGTTGCCAGCTCGCGTGAACGCGATGCGCTGCGTGCCATCAGCAGGCTTGCCAGGTTCAGACACGCCAGCAGCAGAATGCCGGCGCACATAAGAAACATGGCCAGTAACGGTTTACGGAAAAGAAGGCGCGCAGAGGTAAACCCTTTGGAGCCCGGTTCGGCCGCGAAATGGAAATGTCCTTGCTCTTTATCCGTAATAAAGCTGGGATCGCTCGATGCCTGGCGGAGAATCGCGTCGGAAATTGTCGCCAGGGATGCGTCCGCCTGAGCCAGAGTGACATCCGGTTGCAGTCTCGCGCCCACGGTCAGCCACCAGGCGTTGATGCCATCATCAATGTGGTTCCTGGGCGCATCGATGATCGGGTCGACCGAAAGCGGGGCAAAGATTTGCGGCCGCTGCGTAGGGTCGGCTCCTATAAACCGCTTAGGCATCACGCCCACTACAGTGAATGGTGTATTGGCGATGATCAGCTTGCGTCCCACCACGTCAGGAACGCGATCGAACCAGGTTTCCCAAAAGCGTTCCGTAATGACGACGGGGAGACCTGCCGGATTTCCTCCCCTTCGGTCATCCTGCGGAGTGAGATACCGTCCCTTCAAAGGTGGCACCTGCAGCGCCCGAAAGAATTGCCCGCTCACTAACATTCCGTGAATGTTTTCGTTTCCCGATCGCCCTCGCACCTGTAGGGTATCCGGGTTGTAGGCGAAGACATCGGAGAAGACCTCGTGCCTGGCTTCCAGGCTGCGGAAGAACGGTGTGCAGAACTCATATTCAGGCTGAGGGCCGCCTTCCTCCATTCTTAGCACCGCCAATTGCTCGGCGTGCGGCACGGGAAGCGGCCGTAGCAGTAGTCCGTTGATCAATGAAAAGACGGCTGTGTTCGCTCCCACTCCCAATGCCAGAGTCAACAGCGCAACCGCCGTGAAACCTGGCGACTTGCGCAGCAGCCGGGCGGAGAAGCTCAGGTCACGGAGAAAATTCTCAAGAGTACGGAACTGCCATAGTTCTGTGAGACGCTCCTGCCAGTGCGAGCTATTTCCGAACACGCGCGTTGTGGCGGCGTTTAGTTCCTGAGCTGGTGTACCCTGCCGGGAAAGCCGCTCTCGCAACAGAGTTTGATGAAACTCCAATTCTTCGGCGATTTCACTTTGCGTGCTGCGGGGTCGAAACAGCGATCCGATCCGGAGAAAGAAGGCTTTGAACGCCATAACGGTTCCTCAAGAGGCTTGCATGACAAAGGCCACTGCCGCCGAAAGCCTGGCCCAGCGCTGCGATTCGGCATTCATGCGTTTTTTGCCTTCGCCGGTTAGCTGGTAGAACTTGGCGCGGCGGTTGTTTTCCGATGCACCCCACTCGGCTTGTAGTAGTCCGCGCAATTGCAAGCGATGCAAGGCCGGGTAGAGCGCGCCTTCCTCCACTTTGAGCACTTGCTGCGAAGTTTGCTCGATCCACTCAGCTACGGCGTAGCCATGCAATGGCCCTCGGGCAAGCGCTTTCAGGATCAGCATCTCGAGCGTGCCTTGTATCAGGTCACCGGGTTCTTCCCTAATCATCTTATGGGAAAGGTATTCAAGGGTCTGGTGGGTTGTCAAATGAAAAACATTTCCGGGATGACAAACGGGAGCGTCCGGAACGAGGGGCGAACGAGGGCACCCGGCGATTGGTGCGGGGATAAAACCCGTAGGCGTGGAGGTCTTACAGGATCTTTACTACCACTACCGTCAGATCATCCGCTTGAGGCTTTGTTCCCGCAAAGGTGGAGACGGCTTCGGTGATCGAGGCAACCAGGACAGCCGCCGGTTCTGTCTCCCGGCTCAAGACAACCTCTTCCAGCCTGCTGGTTGAGAACTCATCGCCGGCTTCATTCTCCTGCTCGGTGACGCCATCCGTGAAGAGCGTGAGAATGTCGCCTCGGTTGAGAGCAACCACCGTGTTCGAATACTGAGGGTCTGGCAAGATTCCCAGGATGGGACCGCCGGCTTCTAACTCCGTCGCCCCGCCATTGTTTGCCCGGATGAGCAGCGGTGGGTTATGGCCCCCGTTGGCGTATTCCAGTGTCTTGCGGGCCTGGTCGAAGCGGGCATAAAACATGGTCACAAAGGTTGCTGTACCCGTAATCTGCCGAAACACCTGGTCAAGATCCTTGATGATGGCCGCCGGTCCGTCCAGATCGCGCGCGCGCAGGCGCAGCGCCACCGCGAGCGAGGGCATCAGGAGCGATGCCGCAGCGCCGTGACCGGACACGTCCGCGATGACCACATCCACCACATCGTCGGATATTTGAAAAAAGTCGTAGTAGTCGCCGCCCAGCAGGGTCGCAGTCTGCATCGCCGCTCCAATCTCAAGCGAAGGGCAGACAGGAGGCTTGGGCAAAACCTGGCGCTGCACCTGCGAGGCCAGGTATAGATCGTGCTCGTATTCATCACGCTGGCGCCGTACCTCAGCCAGCAGCCGGTTGCGCTGCCGGGCGATCCGCGTTACCAGAAATCCGACGATCAGAAAGCCTGCCAGGGTGATGACATCGCGGGCAATCCTCACTCCAAGGCTGTCGGCTTGAGGGGCAAAGATGTCCTGCAAAAAAGAGCAGACTACGGCGGCGCCAAGCGTGAAAGGGAGCGGGTTAACCAAGCCGCTGAGGGCGATCGGTAGTACGTAGAGATAGCCCAGAGTGACATTCGGAACAACAAGCCAATCGGTGTATCCAATCGCTGCGACAGCGAGAAGGATTATGAAATTAAGCATGCCGGCAATCCGGTTTTCTTCCGTCCGGAGGTACCGCTGGTCATCGCCTTTCTTGCCGATACCCTTCATAAGCGCCAAGCGCGATTATAAGGGCTAAGGATTTCTTGCCTGTTGGTCGCGAGCGTGAGGTGTCAGGCGGCGAACCAGGAACTCCTGGAAGAGATTGCCGATCCCCGAGCCTGCAATGCCCAGCAGTGTATTTTCGAAAGTCAGCTGGGCCCCATTACGGCTGCTCGCTGGATAGTAGAGGTTGGAGAGACCGCCGGCAGCGAGGCTGCCCAGGATACCGGAATAGTCAGGCTGCCAATGGCCGTTGTCGCCTTTGCACACGACTGCATTCGCCAGCGCATACAGAACGCGCGATCGCTTGCTGCCATTGCCCTTATAGAAATAGCGTGGATCCTGCTTGAGAATCGATGGCAGGATAGCGCCCCCGATCATGTTCCCGATAAAGCTATCGGCGTAGTTCGCGCCGAACCGCTTGGCGTATCCCTGCGATCCCTGTCCATAGCCTTTGAACCCGTCGGCTGCTTGCTGCACGCCGGCGATGGCTCCCGTGGCCGCAAACGTAACCGGGTCCGTGCTGGTCTTCCAGGCAAGCTCGAACTTCTGCTTCGGCTTAAGCGGCAGAGCGGCCGGATCGTAGGTGACATAAAAATTGGGAATCACCCCCAGAACCCGCTGGGTCTCTTGCACCTTGATCTGCTCTTCGGCAAGCTCATAGGTGGTGATCCGTACCTGCACCTCGGTGGTGGCGCCCGCAATGGCTAGAGAGAGGTGAGGCATCTCGAGCACTTCTCCTGCATGGAGAACACCCACTTCCTGCCTGATGCCAAAACCCTGGGCTGTAATGGTGAGCTGAAAGGGCCCGGCCGGCACACCGCTAAACAGAAAATGCCCCTCCTGGTCGGACGTCAGTTCCAGGTCGGCGGCGTTTCCGTCACGCGCAAGCCTGATCGCGGCGGAAACAACGAAGTTTCCATTCGGATCGAGAACCGTACCCGCGAGCGTTCCCACGGACTCATTCTGACTTTGCACCGGAACGGGAGCGTCGACTGATTTGATTGGCTGTGATTGGGCGAGGGACGGAACAGCACAAAACAACAAATAGACGGCCGGCAGGCACAGGACACGGGACCTTCGCCGCCATTTGATTCGGCAGCAGAGCATCGTCGGAGACATGGTCTGAGGGAAAGCGAAGCTCTGGGCCATCTATCTCGAGCATAGAGTGTGGGGACTCTTTCCCGAAGTCCCCATGCGAGGGATAAGTTGGCGGATAAGGTGCAATGCCGGATTGAAACTCCACTCTAACGGTGGTGTCCGTGACCGCCTCCGCCCGAGTGGCCACCGCCGAAGCTCTTTCCGCCACCGCCGAAGCTCTTCCCACCACCACCGAAGCTTTTTCCGCCGCCACCGAAACTCTTCTCTGAATGTCCGCCGCCAAATAGGTGGAATCCACCAGAGGGTGCCTTGTAGCCGGAATTTCCCTTGTTTCCAAAGGCATTTCCAAAAGGCATGGAAGACCGTTGGGCAAACTCACGGTTTTGAAAGCCCGCTGTCAGGGGCGCGGTAGACGGGTTGCGAGTTTCCGTAGAACCCTTGAGGACGGCTGTTGTAGCCGCCGGCGAAACCGGAACCGTACGCGGGCCGCCCGTATGACGTATTCACTGCAGGCTGCATATGGTTGTAAGCCTGCTGCACGGGCCGGGCGGGTTCAGGCCGGTGGAACCCATATCCTTGCGGGCCTCGCGCGAAGTCCTGCCGGTAACTCCGTTATACCCACCGCGACCATAGCCTCCCTCGCCCCGGTTAAAGCCCGCAAAGGCTCGCCGGCCGCCGTGGGCAAAACCCCAATCGGCCACTGTCGTACTGTGCGAGAAATAGGTTGCGTGATTGAAGAGGATGGTCTGAGCCAGCCAGCTCAAGCCCCAGCCCAGCAACCCAAATGGGGTTTGGCTGAAGGCTGTCATGGCAAGACCGGGCCCGAACGACACCAGCGCATTACCTATAAATGATCCCACAGCACCCAGCAGTGAGAATCCAGGGTACGGAGACATGGGCTGGCCGTAGACAGCCCAGGGGTTATAGGCCGGTACATACACCACTTGCGGGTTCGCGGGAGCAACCTCGATATTGCCCTGGTCATAACTCACGGTTTCCTGGGGAGTATTTTGGAGGTTGCCGGCAGCCTGCGCACGCTGGCGCATTACCTGCACGGCCTGTAACAGGTCCTGCGGCTGGTTGTAGTAGGCGTTGCCCAAATCGGTAGTCCAGCGTAGATTCTGGTCCATTTCCGCCAGCACCTGGGGAAACGCGGTCAAGCCCTTCACGCTCGGATCCCAATCTTGAGCATTGGCGCCGGCTGCGATTTGCTCAGCAGGCGCATAGCCCTGCGCCCGCCGCCACTGATCAGCCTGTGCAACTTGTTGCGGGTAAGTCGACGCAGCCAGCACTTCCGCTATCAAGGAGTCAGGGTAGAGCGCGATCGGCGCTACCAGTTGCTCCAATTGCTGCGCAGCCAACGGCTGTACCTGCGGCTGGGGCTGCTGCCCGTAGCCCTGCTGCGGGTAGGGCTGCTGTTGGGGATACACCGGCTGCTGTTGGTAATCGGGCTGTGCTGGGGATAAGCCGGCTGTTGTTGATAGTAGGGCGTTGCTGCTGCGGATACGCCTGCTGCTGGGGATAGTAAGGTTGCTGCCCATAGACCGGCTGCTGATACTGCCCAGGATAGGGAGACTGCTGTGCTAAGAGTTCTACCTGGCTGATTGGCAATAGCAGCAGAGCCATGGTGAATGCCAAACCACGTCTGAGTGCCTGCGCTACTCCCTTACCAACCGAGCCGGAAGTGCTGCGCGATGCGTGCAGAAGGCTTAGGAGTTTCATAGGTTTTACGCGGCGCCCTTTTCGGCCTTTTACCTCTCCGTAATCTTGACACGGTCCACCGAAGTTAGTTCTGTGGCCAAATTGCCACGGTTTTACCGAACAGGCGTGGAAAAGCCAAAATCCTTCATAATGGTCAAACGATGACAAACGTTACCCAGCTAAGGCCAGATCTGCAACTGCAGGAAAATTACGACGCGTTCAAAGCTCGCGGGCTCAAGCTAGACCTGACACGAGGAAAGCCTGGCCCGGCCCAATTGGACTTAAGCGCAGGGCTGCTTTCACTTCCGGGCACGCACGACTACCTTGCTGAGGGAGGCGTAGATTGCCGCAATTATGGTGGCCTTCAAGGATTAGTGGAAGTACGCAGGCTGTTCTCGGGGATGATGGGAGCCGCAGCAGAACAGATTGTCGCCGCCAACAACTCCAGTCTCGCCATGATGCACGACACCATTGTTTATGCGTTGCTGAAAGGCACCTGCGATAGCACTACACCCTGGTCAAAACAAAGCGAGGTTGCTTTCCTGTGTCCGATCCCGGGCTACGACCGGCATTTCACCATCTGCCAGGATTACGGGATCCGGATGATCCCCGTCGCGATGACGGAAGATGGTCCGGACATGGACGAGGTGGAGCGGCTGGTTGCCGGAGACAGCTCCATCAAGGGCATATGGTGCGTTCCCAAATACAGCAATCCCACCGGAACGGTCTACTCCGATGCGACCGTCGAGCGGCTGGCGGCGATGAAGACGGCCGCCTCGGATTTCCGCCTGTTTTGGGACAATGCCTACGCCGTCCATCAACTGACCAGCCAGCCGATCGAGATCGCCAACATCCTGGAACTGAGCGCGCGTCATGGAAACCCCAATCGCCCCTTTGTGTTTGCTTCGACTTCGAAGATCACACTGCCCGGAGCCGGGCTGGCACTGTTTGCCGGCTCAAAGGACAACGTGAAGTGGCTATTGGCAAGACTCGTTCCGCGAACGATTGGACCGGACAAGATAAACCACCTGCGGCATGTCCGTTTTTTGAAAGACAACCAAGGCATTGCCAAGTTGATGGATGAGCACCGAGCTCTGATCGCACCCAAATTCCAGAAGGTACTCGACATCTTTGCTGAGAAGCTATCCGGGGTTGCTGACGTGAGCTGGACCCGGCCCAAAGGTGGATACTTCATCAGCCTGGAAGTTGGCAAAGGATGCGCCAAACGCGTGGTGTCGCTCGCCAAGGAGGCCGGCGTCGTACTCACTCCGGCTGGAGCAACCCATCCTTACGGGAACGATCCCGACGACCGTACCATCCGAATCGCGCCCACCTTTCCGGATCTGGCAGAAGTCGCTCAAGCCGCGGAGGGCGTTGCTATCTGTGTTTTGCTCGCGGCGGCTGAGAAGGCCTAGGCCCTCTTTCACACCTAGAAAGTGGTGGTGAGCCGTAACGTATAGCTCCTGGATGGTCCAATGGCGTTGCCGGAGAACAGGCCGCCAAAGTCGATCACGTTGAGAATGTTGTTGAGGTTCTGCCCGTCGGCCTGGATGCGCGTATTGAACCGATCTGATTTGTAGAGATCCGCACCCGCAGACGCATTCACCTGAAACGCCGGATAGATTCGTCCGCGATTGAAATTGATCCGATTCAGCACCTGCTGGCCGTATTGCGCCAAAACCGTGTCCGGATCGCCGTCAAATTCGAACGGCAGGCCGGAATCGAACTGAACGCCCCCCGCAACCCAGAAGCGCGGTTTGATCTGATAGCGAACCCGTCCACGAACGGTGTTGCGCTGATCCTGTGAGTCCGGGAAATGGCCGCTTAGCTGTGATTCCGCGGCAGCCGCATCGTCTCCCAAAAAGAGGCCGCCGGTGACCGGGAACCAGGCATTGCCCACGATGTAGGAATAGCTCAGGAAACCGGAGAACCGGTGCCAATCGGGTACCTCGAGCTTTCCCTCAGCGCCGTAGATGAT
Organism: uncultured Acidobacteriaceae bacterium; assembly: GCA_963763905.1. Classification (GTDB taxonomy): domain Bacteria; phylum Acidobacteriota; class Terriglobia; order Terriglobales; family Acidobacteriaceae; genus PALSA-350. Next base: position 42,053 of record CAVXRU010000031.1, read on the forward strand.
TGATTTGCGGAATGCGATGGGAAAGCTGATGGTGGTGTTGTCGATCTGATCGTCGTCGGCGTAGTTATTGACGAATCTCCGAAAATAGTTGACGTCGAGCTTAAACTTACCCAGAAAGACCTTGCTCAACCCTCCTTCATAGTAGTCACCGACAGAAGGCTGAACCGGCAGCCGCAGAAAGTTGGTTGGATCCAGAGATTCCACCGCAGTAGAGCTGGAGAGCAAGATGTTCTCGAAGGAAGGGGTTTGAAAAACCCGGTCATAGGAGAAATGAATAACCATGTCAGCCGATTTGAGGTAGCGCGATATAGCGAAACGCGGTTCTACCTGTTCCTTATTCACCAACAGCTGGTAGTGATCAAAACGAAGTCCGGCGTTGATGGTCCAATTGCCCAGACGGATCAAATCCTGGACAAAGACAGCTTGCTCAAGATCCGGGCGATGACCGGTGAACCCGAACGTGAGCGGCGTGTCATCGTCGAACTGGGTTGGATCGGTGATGATGTAGTTAAAATTCTCATGCAAAAAAGTGTTGTCCGACTCCACCCCGACTTTGATTTCGTGCCGGCCGCGGTTCGCTGTCAGCTCTGCGTTGAAATATCCTTCGCGAAAACGATTGTGTTGGAACACCTCGATGGGCGTTGACAGCTCGTTGGAGTTGAAGTCGTTGGCGTTGTCACGGACCATGCCACGAACATCCATCAAGGTTTGTGGAGAAAAAATATGTTCGTACGACGCAATGCCCATGGTTTCGATGTTGTCGGCTGTCTGGCGCTGGCCGGCGGCTTGCTGCACCTGTTCGTTGGGAATGTCATAGCGCGAGAGTTCATGGCGAACACTCAGGGTAAACCGGTCGTTTGCCGTCAATTCGCGCTGGTATTGGCCTGAGAAGTCACCCAGGGTACCAGTATTGGAAAAATTCTGTGGGACCACTGGATTGAGATAGTGATCGGTCATGCTGCCACTGGCACTTCCGCCCAACGTGTTCTTGCCCCGGGTGTATTGTCCTTTTGCGAACGCACCTGCCGTGTCGAAGCTTCCGCCGGAGAGAACCACCTGACCGTGAAAACCCGGCTGAACATCCTGAAGAGTATTTACTTCGATGACTCCCCCCATTTTTCTACCGTATTCCGCAGGCACGCCGGCGGTGTAGATACTCATCGACTCGACATCGTCGGCTTCAATTTCGGGCCCGAAGCTGGGCGATCGATTATCCGTCAGGGGGATTCCATCGATCACGAATTGGGTCTGATATTCCGAACCTCTCGGGTGCAGGACGGCATTGCCCTCGTAGAGCCAACCCGGTTGTGAATTGACCAAATCCTGTAGCGAACGGCCAGGAATGGAACTGACGCGGTGTTGAATCTGGTCGTAACCGATCTGGCTTACGGAACCGGCCTGGTCGGGATCAATGAGGGTGTCGACTGCACTCACCGCGACGGACTCGCTCACGGTCGGCAGCTTGAGCCGGATTACATCTTCGGTTGGAAACTGCGAACGGATCACAACGATATCGGAATAGACAGCAAAGCCCGGCTGCTCCACCTCCAGGTGATAGATTCCGTACGGCAGGCGCTGCACATGGAGCGTGCCCTCATTGCTGGTGGTGAGAGCATTTCGGTAGGCATTTGCCTCGCTTTGGATGTTGACCGTTGCTTTTACCCCCTGGCCAGAGGGATCGGTGATCTTCAGTTGCAATTCGCCATGGTTGCTTTGGCACAAAACCGGGAGAGAGTAAAGGCAAAGAAGCGCCGCGAGCCTCTTGATCAAGAATTGGGTCCTCATTCCTTCTGCCTGAATATTCGTTCCCAACGGCTTTTGTTCAGTGTTTTTTTCCGTTGCCCGCAAAAAAAACCGTGAACAGAAGGTGCCAGAGCGGAATATATATTCAGGGACCCATGTTGAGACCGCCAGCAGACTGCGCGTACGAAGTACTTTTTCCGGCGGGTTCCGGCGCTGGAACCGCAGACAAAAAGCCGGGCTGTGAAGAGGAAGTTATTCACCTCTTCGGACTGTTCCGCAATCCTCTGCTCCGCTACGTGATTTCCCTTGGCCTATCCAGGCATGACGGAGAAGAGATTATCCAAGAGGTTTTCCTGGCGCTCTTCCGCCATCTGCAGCTGGAAAGATCGCGGCAGAACCTTCGCGGATGGATCTTCCGGGTAGCGCACAACCTGGCTTTGAAGCAGCGAGCGGCCAACAAGAAAGCGCAGACGATGTTGGATTCTGATGAAGCCGTGAGCCTCCGGCAGCCGGACACGGCTCCTAACCCGGAGCAGCAAGCGGCCAGCCAGCAACGGTGGCAACGGCTGCAAGCCGTTCTGCGGGCGCTTCCGGAGCAGGACCGCTTTTGTCTCTATCTGAGAGCGGAGGGTCTTCGCTACCGCGAGATAGCAGCCGCTCTGGGAATTTCTCTGGGCGCCGTATCGATAGCGCTGGCGCGCTCTCTGGCCCGAATGAAGCCTGTCAATGAAGGATGATGCCTATGTTTAAAGATCCGGGTCACCTGTCAGACGAAGATATTCTGCTCGTTCTCGATGGAGAAAGCTCGCGAAGGCTTGCCAGGAGCGCCCAGGCGCATCTGGCTGCATGCTGGGAATGCCGCTCACGAATGGGGACGTTGGAAGGAACCATTGAGGCCTTCGTCTCCCTTCATCGGCGCTCCCTGGATCCGGAATTACCGGATCCCAAGGGGCCAACTGCTTTGCTGAGGGCAAGGCTGGCCGAAGCAGCCGCCGAGCGATCTACCTTCACGTCATCTTTTTTCGACTGCCTGCTCTGGCTCGCACCTTCGCCTATCTTTGCGCCGCCGTATTTCTGGCCGGGTTGGGAAGTTTGCTTCTCTTCAAGCATCCTCAACCGCATTCATTCACGTTGGCAAACCGGACAGTTCCGGACCCCAGATTAACGCCGGGCGCCACGCGGCCGATCAGTCTTGGGGATGTATGCTCCATGCCCCACGAAGAGGTGGTGCGCGATGTGTCCGGCTCCCTGCGCCAGCAAGTCTTTCGCGAGTACGGGATCGTCAATCCTCGGCCAGAGGATTATGAGGTTGACTATTTAATTGCGCCGGGGCTGGGTGGCACAGAGGACATCCGTAATCTTTGGCCGGAGCCCTCTACGTCTTCCACCTGGAATGCCCACAAAAAGGATGCGCTGGAAGAGCGACTGCATGAGTTGGTGTGTCATGGCGAACTTGACCTCGACACGGCACAAAAAGCCATCGCGACGGACTGGATCACAGCCTACGAGAAATACTGCCAATCAAATACCTTGGCAGGCGCTCCTGTGGCGCGACGACAAACTGCGGTAGAGGTTGGTTTCGGCGAAAACCTCGCCGTTAGCGGGTGAAGCCGGACTTGGTTTCAACTCGGATAAGTAGGGGCCAAATGTGCCAGCCCCGGACTAATCACCCAGTGTGAGGGATGTCTTGATCGTCTGCGCCGCCGGCGGCAATTCGAGGTCGTCCAACCGTTGCCATTTGTAAATCACGATGGACGCAATCCAGCTCAGCGCAAAAATTCCGATGATGCAGTAGCCGAGCGTGCCGAAGTTGTCATTCAGCTTGCGCACCATCTCCCAAAATGTTCCGCTCAGACGGAAACGGCCGGCCAGCAATCCAAGCGCTTCAATGCCTCCTACGATCAGGGCAACGACGACCGAAACGGAAGTGATGGTGATGTTGTAGTAGAGCTTGCGAATCGGCTTCACGAAGGCCCATCCGTAGGCGCCGAGCATCAGGATGTTGTCAGTCGTATCAACCAGCGACATGCCCGCGGCGAAGAGCGCTGGAAATACCAGGATCGACCACATGGAGAGCCCCTTCGATGCTTCCGCAGCAGAAATTCCCAGAACGCCAATCTCCGTCGCCGTATCGAAACCCAGACCAAACAGCAGGCCCAGAGGATACATGTGCCAGCTACGCGTGATCATACGAAACATTGGGCGAAACAGGCGGGCTAACAATCCTCGATTGCCGAGCAGCAGATCGAGATCTTCCTCGACGTAGGGTTCGCCTCGGCGGACCTTGATAAAGGTTCGGCAGACGGAACGCAGAACGACAAGGTTGATGGCCGCAATGGCAAAAAGAAAAACTGTCGAAAGCAACGTTCCGACCAGGCCGCCAATTTCCCTGACTGCAACTATTCTGTGCTGGAGCGCCACGGTGGTCCAGGCAATGAACGCGGATCCCACCAGAACGATGGTCGAATGTCCCAGGGAAAACAGGAACCCCACGGTGACCGGCCGTTTGCCTTCCTGCATCAGCTTGCGAGTCACATTGTCGATGGCGGCAATATGGTCGGCATCGACCGCATGACGAAGACCAAAACTGTAGGCCAGAAACGCGGTGCCCAACAACAACGGAAAATGCCGGAAGGCCAGGATAGCCCAGAGCCACGCAGCCCCATTGAACACTGCCAGCACGCCGTATATCCGCAGCACCCTGCCGCGTAGAGTGCCAGCGGTATCGTTGAACAGAGTCTCCAGAACGGCTGGCATCGCTTCAAAACCTTCTTTAATTGGTGGGCCGAAAGCGGGACTTCCCGCGAGGTAGCACGATTATAAAAATGGTAGTACTCTGGCCCCGGCGCCGATTTCTCAACATCCATTTGATGCCCTGGTACCGTACTTACGGTAGCACGATTATAAAAGTCATCATACGACCGGACCCCGTTCCACCGAAGCCGCTCCGACGTGGCCCGGATTGCCCCACAAAGGGTTCAGATGTGTATTGCCAGAACAAGACGAGCCGAGGGGTCGCGGTATCAAGTCGCGACTTGCAGTCCTCTTGCTCATCGCTTTTGTCTGCGGCATCGCAGCCGCCCAGACAGGCGCGGTTGACCCCAAGCTGCCGGCGGTCAGCGAGGTAGTCGTTGTGACTGCAGACGTCAGCAAGATAGACCTCGCGTCACCCGATCCTTCGCAAAAGATTTTGGTACGGGAGGAGCTGCTGGATGCCAATCCCGCACGGCCCGGCGCGCCGATTTCCATCCCCGGCCTGCCGATTGAAACCGCATCCGGCGGGATCAAGGCCCCGCAGTACTTTGCGCCTGGGGTGGCCGGGGACCATGGTGAGCCCATCGCTCAATACATTTCCGTGGGCGGCTACCTGGTTCCCAACAATCTTTCCGCCAATGCTCACGGAAATGGCTACGCTGACCCGAATATTTTCGTTTCCGCGGTGCTCGGCAGCGTTACGACCGATGGCGGCGCTTACAACATTCTCGAGGGCAATCATTCGTTGGACTTGGCCGCCGCCTATGGCCTGCGACCCCGGCTGGCCCGCTTTGTGACCCTGACCGGCGACTATCGCGATATCGATCTGGCCGCCGGGCTGGCGCCTTCGGATCCGGCAAAGAAGGAGTGGTTGGCGCTCGAGGCCAACTACGGCAACGGGTTGCTGCGCCGGCTCGAGCACCGGCAACAATACAAGTGGAATGGGCTGCGGGTCTTCGATCCAGGCAATCATGAAGTCTCGCTGTTTAGCGCCGGATACTATGGCAACTCCCATGAAGGGAACCTGGTCCCGGTTGGACTTGGCGTGCAGTTGGATGACACCGTGGACCCTCGCCAGCAAGACCAAACGCACACTTCCCTGTTGGCGTTGAATGACCAATGGAATGTTGGTCCCAACGATGCGCTGGCTTTCTCCGGCTTCTTTCGCAGCTACAATCTGGCGCTGTTTTCGAACTTTGGCGAAGGCCTGATCCGGCAAAGCGAGTTCCGCACCGTGCAAGGTGCGGAGGCGCGCGAGACGCATGTATTCAAACCGTGGCTGGAGGCGATGGCGGGAGTGCTCTACAACGAAGACGACATCCGCAATGACAACCTGGACCACTACCTCTCCGACAGTGCGCTCTCCTCTGGTCCGTTCGTCAAGGTTCTGAGCAATAACGTCACCATTCGCGAGTTCGCTCCCTATGTGGGATTGCGCGGCGACCTAGGCCGCCATTTGCATTACTACGCCGGCTTGCGCAATGAACAGCTCGAGCTCATCAACACCGACAAGATCAAGCCTGCCTACTCCTTCAACGTATGGAAGCAATTTGAAAACCCAAAGGCCACGTTGACCTGGTCTCCGGGCACGGGGCCGGCCCACTGGCTCCCGTCTGCTTCTTTCAGCATGGGGCAGGCTTTCTTCACCCAGGACCCGCGTATTCAACTCTCGCCTTCTGCCACGGGAGACGGATCGTCCGCGCTGGCTAATCCGCTGGAGCGATCGCATGCCGTGCAGTTGGCGCTGGACAAAGAGTTTTCCCACACGGACGTGCGGGTGACGGTGGGCCGAACAACGCTGACGGCGACTTCCGGCAAGATCGATCCCGACAATGGCACTGCATTCGACCTCGGGCCGGGGACGATCAAGTTTCTCACCGCCAGTGCGCAGCATCACTTCGGCTTCGGCACCCTGCAGGGGGTCTTCTCCAAAGCGGACGCTCGGCTCGCAACCTTCAATGGGATTCCGGGCACGGTCACGCCAGAAGCGCCGCGTACCATCTTCGATGCCCTGGCGACGCTGGACCGGCTGCCTTTGGGCCTGCATGGGCGCGGAGAGTACGAGTATGTGGGACACAAGTTTCTCGACGCCGGTAACTCGCTTCACCCTGGGCAGTATGAGGCGATTCCCGTAGGGGAAACCCGGCTGGCCGTGGTGCGGCCCTTTCTGGAAGGCCGATTGCAGATAGGGCTGAACGGCCTGGTGGCTCGCGGTTATACAGGCCAGACGACGGAGACCTTCGATCCCAACTGGAGCGTGGCCACGCACGCGACTGTGCTGCCCTACTGCGCGCCAGGGTCCGGACCGAGCGCACTGCCGAGTGACTTCGATTGCGGAACCGTCGAGCGAAACGTGGGGATACGCATGGCTTCGTATGTGGGTGGGTCGGTTTCCTGGAGATTCAATTCCGTTAGGTAGCCGGCGCGCTAATGCTTAGTGTGTTTGAGTTCTTTGCCGGAGTTGGTCAGCACGAGCTTGCCCAGCTCGACACCGCGCAGAGCCAACATCCGGTCCGCTAGCTCCTGCAGTTCCCTGCTCTTGCCCTTCATGATGACTACTTCCAGACAGTAGTGGTGATCGAGATGAACGTGAGTGGCGGCAAGAATCATAGCGCCGGCTGAGTGCTGGGCTCCGGTCAGCTTCTCGGAGAGATTGGGAACGTGATGGTCGTATACCAGCGTCAGCGTGCCGACAACGGGTTTGTTGGAATCAATGGTCTCGGTCAAAAGCGCTTCGCGGATAAGATCGCGAAACGCCTCGGAGCGGTTCTTATAACCTCGCTTGGTGATTAACCGGTCAAATTCGAGCAACAAGTCTTCATCGATTGAAACGCCGGTCCGGGCTAATTCTGTCATCTTGCTTCTCCATCCTGCATCAGGTGTTCGATGTAGCCAGATCGTCGTCTTTTGTTTCTCGAATGGAAAGCAGACCCAGCAGAGTGAGCACCGCGGCCGCTGTAAGGTAGTAACCCACATACTGCAGGCCATACGTCTTAGCCAGCCAGGTGGCGATGTAGGGCGCCAGCGACGCACCCAGAATGCCGGCAAAGCTGAAAGCCAGCGAACTGCCGGTGTACCGCACCTTGGTCGGGAAAAGCTCAGAAATTACCGTGCCCAGCGGCCCGTAGGTGAGCCCCATCAAGGCCAGACCAATGGCCATCATCAACAGCGCACCCGTCGTTCCGGCTACGAACAGCGGCGCCAGGAACAATCCGAAGATGGCGATCGCCAGACTTACCCCGATCATCACGCGACGACGTCCTCGCTCTGCCAGCACAGCCGAAATAGGAATGGTTAAGGCGAAGAACAAAATATCGAACAACTGCATCAGCAGAAATTTTCCACGGCTATAGTGGAGTGCGTTGGTGCCCCAGGACAGCGCAAACACCGTCATCAGGTAGAACAGGACAAACGTGGCCAGGCTTACCGTGATGCCCGCAATCAGCGGCCTGGTGTAGTCGCGAAAGACCGCCACCATCGGTATCTTGACTTGCTGGCCGCGATTGAGGGCTTCGCGGAACACCGGCGTCTCGGTGATGGTTAACCGCACATAGAGCCCCAGGAACACTAAGACTGCGCTGGAAAGAAAAGGAAGCCGCCAGCCGAACGCGAAGAATTGCTGATCGGTAAGCCAATGCGACAGCAACAGAAATACGCCGCCGGAGAGGAAGAAGCCGAGCGGTGCACCGAGCTGAGGAAACATCCCATACCACGCGCGTTTGTTGGGCGGGGCATTCTCAATCGCCAACAACACCGCTCCGCCCCACTCTCCTCCGAGGCCTAACCCCTGGCCGAAGCGGCACAGCGCCAACAAGAGCGGCGCCGCAAAACCAATCGTGCGATAGGTGGGCAGCGCGCCAATGGCAACGGTGGAGAGTCCCATGGTCGATAGCGCAATCACCAGGGTCGTCTTGCGGCCGATACGATCGCCAAAATGTCCGAAGAGCGCCGAACCTACCGGCCGCGCCAGGAACGCAATACCGAAGGTGGCCAGCGACTCGAGCGTGGCCGAAGCGGCATCGGTCGCAGGAAAGAAGAGCCGGGGAAACACGAGCACTGCCGCGGTTGCGTAAATATAGAAGTCGAAGAACTCAATGGTGGTACCGATCAGGCTGGCGAACAGCACCTGACGAGGCGAATTCACGCGCAGTCCGGTGCTTGCAGGTGTGGTGCTCATCAAATCTCCAAAGTCCGGTGTCGCGCCACCCGTAGGCGCTGTGGTAACGCCTATGCTAACCTGACGGCACCGAAATGTCCGAGTCTCCCTCCTCTCGCCGGCAAGTGAAAACAGTAAAGATGGAGGAGTAGAAGGAGCGTTGCATGAGCCAAACCCAAGCCATTTCTGCTGCAGCTGCCGGCACTCTCACCCTGGGCGGCGATCTCACTGTCCATCGCATGGGTTACGGAGCCATGCGGATTACCGGCAAAGGGATATGGGGTCCACCCGCCGACAAAGCTTCGGCCCTGGCCACCCTCCGCCGGGCCGTTGAGTTGGGCGTCCAATTCATTGACACTGCAGATTCTTATGGGCCCAACATCTCAGAAGAGCTCATCGCCGAGGCTCTGTATCCCTATCCATCAGGGCTGGTCATCGCGACCAAAGCGGGGTGGGAGCGATCCGGGCCCGGCCAGTGGCTGCACAATGCCAGCCCCAGCCACCTGACCGAAGCGGTCGAGGGCAGCCTGAAGCGCCTGCGTCTGGATCGGATTGATGTCTTCCAACTGCATGTCCCCGATCCGGCCGTCTCCTACGATGCCACCATGGAAACCCTGGCTACTCTGCGCCAACAGGGAAAGATTCGCCATGTCGGCCTCTCCAACGTGACCCAGGAGCACATTGAGCGTGGGCGAAAAATCGTCCCCATCGTCTCGGTGCAAAACCGCTACGGGGTCGCTGATCGGGAGTGGGACTACGTGGTCGATTATTGCGAACAGAACGGGATCGCTTTCCTGCCCTGGGCTCCGCTCGGGCAAAACCGGAAAGCGCTGGATGTGCTGGAGAAGGTTGCCAAAGAGCTTGGCGCGACCACTTTGCAGACCGCACTTGCCTGGCTGCTCAAGCGGTCAAGAATCATCCTGCCGATCCCGGGAACTTCCTCCCCTGCGCACGTGGAAGAAAATGTTGCCGCGGCTGGTTTGGAGCTGCCCGAGGCTGCCTTCCAGGAGCTGTCCAGCGCCAATCCTCCGCCTGTCAGCTATCGCGTGTCCGGGATGCCTCAGCAGCCATGAAGACCTATCGCATTGCCACCGTGCCCGGCGATGGAATCGGGAAAGAAGTTGTTCCCGCCGGGACAGCAAGTGATGCAGGCACTGGGCGGCGGTTCGTTCCGTTTCGAGTTCGAGAACTTCCCCTGGGGTGGAGATTATTTCCGTCAACACGGCGTCATGATGCCGGAGGATGGACTTGCTGCCCTGCGCGGAAAAGACGCCATCCTGTTCGGGTCGGCAGGCGACCCGCATATTCCCGACCACATTACGCTGTGGGGTCTGCGGCTAAAGATCTGCCAGGGACTCGATCAGTACGCCAACGTGCGCCCTACCCGGATTCTTCCAGGGATTGACGCACCACTTAAACGTTGCTGCGTAGAAGATCTGAACTGGGTGATTGTGCGGGAAAATACCGAGGGCGAATACTCCGGTGTGGGTGGACGCGTTCATCAAGGCCACCCACTCGAGGTAGCCACAGACGTATCGTTGATGACCCGCGCCGGCGTCGAGCGCATCCATCGTTTTGCTTTTAAGCTGGCCCAATCCCGTCCCCGCAAACTGCTGACGGTTGTTACCAAGAGCAACGCCCAGCGCCACGCGATGGTGATGTGGGACGAGATCGCTGCTCAAATCGCTGAGGAATTTCCCGATGTCACCTGGGACAAGGAACTGGTGGACGCGGCAACCGCCCGGATGGTGAACCGCCCGTCATCCCTGGATACGATTGTTGCTACCAATCTGCATGCCGACATACTGAGCGATCTAGCGGCCGCTCTGGCGGGCAGCCTGGGCATTGCGCCCACGGCCAACCTTAACCCGGAACGCCTGTATCCATCCATGTTCGAGCCGATTCATGGCTCTGCCTTCGACATCATGGGCAAGGGCTGGGCCAATCCGGTGGGTACGTTCTGGTCGGTGGTGATGCTGCTCGAGCACCTGGGCGAAATCGACGCCGCGGCGCGGGTGATGCGAGCCATCGAACACGTCACTGCGAATCCTTCGCTTCACACGCGAGATCTCGGCGGCACCGCCACTACCGGCCAGGTGACGGAGGCTGTCTGCGCTCAGATTGCCGCCAAACACCTGATTACGGCCTGATCCAATTCCTAGTCATTCTTAAGCTTGAGATCGCGGCGTTCGAAAATTGTGCTTCCGGCAACGAACAGAAGCGCGGCGCCGACAACGATCAGCAGGAAACCAGAGGGGTGCCGCAGCAGACGCGCGCTTGCGTCCAGGTCCCCCTGGGTCAGGGTAAAGAGCAGCCGCGCGGGAGCGATGCCAGGCCACTGATAGCCCGCCAAGCCCAAGAGCGCAAGGAGCCCTAACGAGGCGGTGGACGCCAGCATCATGGGAAGCCAGGTGGCAAAAAAGAGAGCCGCTGTCGCCGTCCACATTCCCAGTACCAGTTGTGCCAGTGCCAGTGCGAATAGCAGATTAAACGATCCTTCGATGGAGCCAAACAGCGCAACCCCGCTGACCACGAAGCTCACCACATACAGCGCCAGGGGAATCCAGGCTGCGCTGACCATGGCGAAAAAATACTGCCGCCTGCTGACTGCTCGCGAAAGCACCGTAGCGATTCGCCGCGAACGCTGCTCATTGCTCAGCAACGCGCTCCCGGTAAAGGCCACTAATCCCAATCCGTAAAGGCACTCCTGGTGCAGGATGGAGAGCACATCATCGGTCTCCGGCTTGCCCGCGGACAGCAGCAGAATCGCAGCCATCCCAAACGGCCATAGCATCAGCAACAGATACAACCAGCGATTTTGATAAAGCAGCCGGCGCGTGATCTCCCAGATCTTCATCGGCCGCTCCATTCGAGGAACAAATCTTCCAACCGGTGGCGCAGTGGCGCAAGGCTCACGATCTCGCCTCCTGCATGCCATACCGCCTCGATGATCCGGCGCTGCTCCTGCGTGGGAACAGTCATCCGTATTGCGCCACTCTCATTGGCGGTGGCAGGAGAGATGCGGCTAACTTCGGCCAGAGGTAAACCGCGCACTTCTATCTCCACCCGATCGGACTGACCTTGAAACTCTTTCAGCGAACCGCTGCGCACCAGGTGGCCCTGGTTGAGAAAAGCAATCTGATCGCAGATCTGCTCAACTTCGGTGAGCTGATGTGAGCTGAAGAAAATACTTTTTCCCGCATGACGCGCATTGCGCAGCAGCTCGCGTACCTGCTGCACTCCTGCGGGGTCGAGCGCCGCTGCCGGCTCGTCGAGGATCAACAATTCCGGATCGTTGATCAACGCCTGGGCGAGAGCGAGCCGCTGCTGCATACCCCGAGAATATTGTCGTGCATCCTTTCGGTCGTCGGGAAGACCAACGGCGCCGAGAAGATCACGGATGTTCTTCGCTAAGCGGGGATCATCAATCCCGTTGAGACGGGCAGTCAGCTCCACACTGCGAAAGCCGCTCTCGGGAAAAAACACCGGGACGTCGGGAACGAAGCCGAGCCGTGCCCGCGCCTCCGCGTCGCCAAAGGGCTTGCCCAGCAGTGTTCCACTTCCCGTAGATGGCCATAAAAAGCCCAGGGCGAGATGAATTGCAGTGGTCTTCCCTGCTCCATTAGGCCCTAGAAAACCGAGGATCTCTCCCGGCTCCAGACTCAGCGTGAGTGGGTGGAGCGCCGTGTAGTTACCGAATTGCTTCGAAATGGCGGAGAACTCAAGGCGAGGAGCCATGTCAGGAGCTTAGACGGAAAAGCTTAAAACATTTCCAGGAAAGAGCATCCACGTAGAGATCTCTCCACTGCGCTTCGCTGCGGTCGAGATGACAAAGGCGAGAGCATCGCCTCCATGGAGAGAGGTTGCTGAATGAGAGCCGTTTTTGATCCTGTTGAGCGGCCGAAGGCCGTTAATACATGTTCGGCTTCATTTGATTATGGGAGCGCCGCCCTCCCCTTTGTCATCCCGACCGGAGCTCCGAAGGAGCGTAGTGGAGGGATCTGCGGTTTCTTTCCCCCACTCTAAAACGCAGAAGAGATCAGGAACCATTCCTGATCTCTTCTGCCGAGGATCGAACTGCTCTAGTGAACCCTGAGGAAAATGATGACCAGCGTGAACAACGAGAGTGACTCCATAAACGCCAGGCCGAGGGTGAGCAGTAGCAGGATGCCGGCCCGCGCCCCGGGATTGCGAGCCAGTGCCTCGGTTGCCGAAGCAGTTGCCCGCCCCTGACCGAGACCGCAAAGCCCGGCCGCTATGCCCATGCCTACACCAGCCGCAATAGCGATAAGTCCGGCTCCTACGGTTGGCCCGCCAGAGCTCTGGGCGAAGGCCGGTACCGCCAGGAACAGAACCGACAGCGTCATGAATAGATACTGCAGTTTGCGCATTCTTTCTCCTTGCTTCCGTATGAATTGCCGCCAGTGGGTGGTTGAGGCTCACCGTGCTGGCCCCCTCACGCTTGCGGCGATCAAACCGGAGTGGAAGCGGGCTCCGGCACGAAGACAAATTTAGTGGTCGTGCGCTACTGCCTGGGAGACATAAATCATGGTCAGCAGCATAAAAATGTAGGCCTGGATCAGCGCGACTCCCAAATGCAATGCCATAAAGATGATCGGAATCCCGATGGGGATCAGGGAGAAGAAAACCAGCGTCACTTCTTCCCCAGCGAACATGTTGGCGTAAAGACGAACCGTGAGCGATAGGATGCGCGCTAAATGCGAGATCAACTCAATCGGCAGCATCATCCAGGAGATTTGCCAAATAGGACCTATGAATTGCTTGAAGTAGCGGAATCCCAGCTCCCGGATGCCATGGTAGTGGTAATAAAACCAGCACAACAGCGCGACGCCAAGCGGGACGGTGGCAACGGAAGTAGGCGCAAGCAGCCCCGGCACCATGCCCAGAAGATTCGAGAGCAGCACGAACAACAGCACGCAGGTGGCAAACATCACGTACCGCTGCGAATCGTACCCAATGATGGACTCGGCCTGGCCGGAAACGAAGCCGTGAATCATCTCGGCAATCTGCTGGATCGGACCGGGATTTTCAACGTTCAGTGAAGCCCGCACCAGCACAAAAAACACCAACAGTAGCCCGAGCACCAATAGCTCCATAGCAAACGTCGTCGTGATAGGAGCCTGTGGATTGTAAGGCTGCACGTGCACAGCGTGCAGCACCTGGTTCGCCAGATTGCCGAAGTACTTGTTCAACGTAGCAGTGATGGGGTCTAGTTCATTCATACCAGTAGATCGAGCCTCACATGGACCAGCTGCGGAAAAGTCGAAGTGCCTCAACGAACAGGGCGGCCACAGCCAGTGCGATGCCCAATAACAGGGCCACAACCTTCCCGTCCAAACTCCTCAGGCTAACATAAAGCAGGCCCGCGGCGGCCACGAGACGGACAAAAAACCAGAACAAAACCGGCCCCACGGGTCGGGGTGCGCCTCGCGAGCCTGCCTTATCGAGGCGAACCAGAACCGCGGCCATCAGTTGCCGCCACTCCAGGATCCCGGTAGCAGCAATCACACCCCCCACCACGAACAGCAACATGGAGCGCCAACCCCAGGCAAACCAAATAATGGGAATGCCGATCGCCATGGCGATCAAAACGCTACGCAGCGCCCGGTTCAAAACGTCCCTCAGGTCGTTGTCCATGAATGGCCGATCGCCGAATTCCATCTATTCCTTGCTGTGGGAAAGAACAATACGGATGGTCTGCACAAAGCCGGCGATGGCGCCAAAAATCAGGCCGGCAACATTCATCCAGTGCAGATTTAACCAGCGATCGAGCGCCAGGCCAATGGCCCAGCCGATCACCAACGAGGCAGGCAAAAGCAGGCCAAGCTGAATGAGACTTTCCACGCGGACCAGGCCCTGCAGCGTTCTGTCCTTCCCCTTGCCCGCTTGCGGATCGGCTTTACCCATGTCTCTGGATCATATCCCCGGCAGTTATAATACGCGGGAGAGGCACCCATTGTTTGAGTCGGAATTCGAGCGCAACCTCTTTGCGCTCCGTCAGGACAAGCTGCGCCAGATTTCCGCGCTCGGCCAGCAAACGTATCCCAACCAATTTCTCACCACACACACTCTGGCAGAAGTGCGCCGGCAGTTCGAAGAAGTGCCCCCGGAGACCCTGGACGCGCAGCGAACGATCGTCACTGTCGCTGGACGCATCATGGCGATTCGGGCCCAGGGCAAGGCTGGTTTTGCGCAACTGCAACAGGGCGGCGAACGGTTACAGATCTACGTTCGCCTGGATGCCGTAGGAGAGGAGGGCTTTCAGCTCTATAAGCTGCTCGATCTGGGCGACCACATCGGGGTCTCCGGATACGTCTTCCGCACCCGTACCGGGGAGCTGACCATCCACGTCGAAAAGATCACGTTCCTGGCAAAGGCCATGCTCGCTCTCCCAGAGAAGTACCACGGCCTGGCTGACGTGGAACTACGCTACCGGCAGCGTTACGTCGACCTGTTCATGAATAGCGACGTGCGCGCCGTTTTCGTCAAACGGGCCCAGGTGCTCAAGGCCATTCGATCTTTCTTCGATCAGCGCGGCTACATCGAAGTGGAAACTCCCATGATGCAGCCTATCGCGGGAGGGGCCGCCGCACGGCCGTTTCGCACGCACCACAACGCCCTCGATCTGCCACTGTTCCTGCGCATCGCGCCTGAGCTTTATCTCAAGCGGCTGGTGGTGGGGGGTCTGGATCGCGTCTACGAGATCAACCGCAACTTCCGTAACGAAGGCGTATCGACCCAACACAATCCCGAGTTCACCATGCTCGAGTTCTACCAGGCCTATGCCAACTACCATGACCTAATGCAACTGACCCAGGAACTCATCGTGCATGTGGCGCGGGAGGTGAACGGGACCACCCTCACCAACTTCGCTGGTCACGAAATCGATCTGTCCCAGTGGCGGCGCTTTTCTATGCGCGAGGCGATCCTGGAATTCTGGCCGGAATCTGCCGGAACGAAGCCGGCGCTCGAGGACTTTCAAAGCGATCAGGCCGTGGAGCAAATGGCCCACAGGGTCCGAGAAGCCAAAATCTCGCTCGACTTTAAGCCCGGGGAGCCCGCGGGGAAGACCATTGCCAGTATCTTCGAAGCGGTGGCCGAGTACCACCTCATCCAGCCCACCATCATCTATGACTTCCCGGTGGCGGTGTCGCCGCTGTCCAAAAACAAGCCGGGGGAGCCGGATTGGGTGGAGCGGTTTGAGTTTTATATTGGGGGATTCGAGCTGGGAAATGCCTTTAGTGAGCTGAACGATCCCGAAGAGCAGCGCAAACGGTTTGAACAGCAACTGTCTGAGCGCGAGCGGGGGGATGCGGAAGCTCACGTGATGGACGAGGACTACGTCCGCGCCCTGGCTTATGGGTTGCCGCCGACGGCCGGGGAAGGCATCGGCATTGACCGGCTGACCATGGTGCTGACCGGGGCTAAGTCCATCCGCGACGTGATCTTATTCCCGCTGTTGCGCTCCCAGACGGGAGAGTCAGCGGGTAGTTAAACCACCTCGGCCTCTCCCCGCGATAGGGAGAGTGGCCCCGACTTACCGGTTTATTTCCTGGTTGTCTGTTTGCCGACTCGTTTGAGTACCTGGCTAAGGCTCGTTTTCTCAAACTCATCCAGCAGAGCTATGATGGAGCCGGAGAAGATCTTTTCGAGCGAAGCATTGACTCGCAAAGCCGCAGCAGCGCGAACATTGGGCGTATGGAACAGCGACCCAGTCTCGACTGCCTTATAAACATCTGCCAGATTGATAGCTTTAGGAGACTTCAGGAGCCTGGAACCTCCGGTAGGCCCCTTCTGGCTCTCAATCAGCTTCGCCTGCTGAAGAGAGGCAAGGACACGGCGAACAACCACCGGATTGGTATCCAGTTTTTCCGCAATGTCGGTTGAGGTTTGTAGCGAATCCGGCTCCGATGCGAGCAGAACCAGCACATGAACACCAGTAGCAAATCTACAGTTGACGGCCATCCTCGAACGCTACCATAACTGAGGCAGAAACGGCATGGCCATGTGACTGCACGTTAGTCACTTCCAAAGTTGCAGTTCCACTAATAGGTAACCATGATCATTTTGTACTCGTGGCAGGATCATTTGCCGATGAAGCTTGGTTGGAGGCGGTTTTTTGCGAATTCTCTTTGTTGGTGACGTTTTTGGCCACGCCGGACGCCGTATTGTTTCGGAACATTTGGCCCCCCTGATCGAGCAGCGCGGGGTGGATCTGGTGGTGGTCAACGCCGAAAACGCCGCCGGGGGGTTCGGGGTAACTCCCGGGATCGCCGACGAGCTGTTCGACCAGGGAGCCCACGTCCTGACTACCGGTAACCATGTCTGGGACAAACGGGAAATCATCGAATATATGCAGTCTGTTCCCGCAGACAGCCATGATCGTGCGCGCCGTGTGCTGCGCCCTGCTAACTACGTCGCCGGTACGCCAGGATACGGGGTTTATGAGGGCGAGCTGGCTTCGGGACAAGCGTACGCGGTCATCAACCTGCAAGGCCGCACCTTCATGGCCAGCCAGGAAGATCCCTTCCGCATGGCCGACTCTCTGCTCAAGAAAATTCAGGCCGAAGTGATCTTTGTCGACTTCCATGCGGAGGCTACTTCAGAGAAAGTAGCCCTCGGCTGGTACCTCGATGGGAGGGTTACCGCGGTAATCGGAACGCACACGCACGTACCCACTGCCGACGAGCGTGTCCTGCCCGGGGGCACCGCCTACCAGACCGATGTGGGGATGAGCGGGCCCTTCGACAGCGTGATCGGAGTGGAAAAAGAGCAAATTATTAACCGCTTCCTGACCGGCATGCCGGGGAAATTCGAAGCCGCCAAGGGCGACCCCCGCATGTGCGCCGCGCTGGTGGAGTGTGACGGAGCAACCGGGAGAGCGCTCTCCATCCAACGCATCATGTTGGGGGAGTAGTAGGGGGTGGCGGTGCCCGCCCATGCGGCAGTGGCTTTACAAGCTGCGGAAAAACTCTTCGTGGAAGGGCACGGCTTCAGCCGTGCCACAAATGCGCGATGTGCCATGCGGCTTTAGCCGCTGAGGTACCGTTCTTTCCCTCGGAGATCGCAGGCGAATCGAGAAAGACGTACCTCAGGGGCTTCTAAAAGCCCTCAAAGCAAGCTGGTCAGTGCGGCACGGCTGAAGCCGTGCCCTTCCAGAGATATCTTTTTCCGCAGCATCTTTGGCCCCTGAGGCTCCTCAAGGCTTTAGCGCGATGGTGGAAGGCTGCCGCACCTGGCTTTGCGACGCGGATCTGATCTGCCCGTCATGGTCGAAATGGAGCGTCCAGTTGGTCGTGACGGTGGGCCGGGAAACATCACTGAACGTGACATCGGCGCTCTGATCGGCGCCAATCATCATTTGCGGCTGGTTCGCATCCAGCCGAAGCAAGTCCATCGTCAGGTCCGGGCGCGGAATTGTCTTGAGCACCTGAACCGGATATCCGCTCAATTCCGCGTAGCAAATCGAGATCATCAACCAGTTCGGCGCATAGCTAAGCGGCGTCTTGCCGCGCTCGTCGAGTAGCAAGCGGTTGAATACCTCAAAGGTGCCCGGTCTGTTCCAGGAGGCTTGAAACGGCCGCAAACCGTGGCCATAGGTGGTGATGATGCGCACCCGGGAATCATTACGCGGCAAGATGGCTCCGAAACGCGATGAGCCGCTCTCATCCGCTCCATGGCTGAAGGCCAGGAACACGTAATCGGGAAACGCCGAGCATAAAATTTGCTGGAAATGCCAAGCCGGCTTGCTGATGTCGAAATTTGCCAGCGCGGCTTGCTTCGACAACTCCGTACTCAGGTTGGAGACGACTTCGTAATCCGCACTGCTCATTTGCGTGGGGTCCAGATGCTCAAGCGCAAGGACGGTGGGCGGAGCAGCAAGTGCTGTGGTCCCCATGGGAACCGGTACAACCCCGGGAAACGGCGTGTCGGTTTTAGTCGCCGTAACCCCGGGAAACAGGTCCTGCCTGGGGGCTTGGGCTGATGCGAGGACGGCTTGCAAGGCAACGCCAATGAGCAGCAGAGGCCGGAACATGGGGGCAATGGGCGGCATCAACCTCCCCACTCTACCACGCAGTTGGCGGGCGTCTCCCACGCCTCGGTGGGGATGAGCTTAGCTTGACACGTCAGTCTGCCCAGATCGGGTAGGAGGCAGGGTCGCCCCTGCCGTCCTCCCACACCACCGGACATGCGGTTCCGCATCCGGCGGTTCATGAAACAGACGGGAAGCGCCGCCGAGTTTCCAGCAGCGAAACCAGCCCCATACGGTCGAACCAGGACTTGGGATAGGCTTGATTCATGTGCGGCGCGCCACCATTCCACCATGGGCCACGCCCATTGGTGGCTGATTGCCACGCTCGCTCTGTGCTTATCCCAGCCTTGATCAGATTTCGAGCCCGTCGATAAACGCGCTTCCATTGCCGCCAGAGCAGGGTCCGCAACTTATGCCTGAGCCAGCCGTCGAGTTCTTCCAGCACACCCTTGACTTCGGTGAGCCGGAAGTAAACAACCCATCCCCGTAGGACGGGATTGAGCCGCTCGATGACTTGTTGCAAGCTGCTGCTGCGAACTGCCCGCATCGTCTTGCGGATCTTCTCCACGAAACGCTTGCGGCTTTGGGGCGCTATCTTGAGCTTTGGTTTCTTATGCCACGTCATGCTGTAGCCAAGGAACTTCCGCTCCCACGGTCTCGCCACTGCGCTCTTGGACGCATTAACTTTCAACTTCAGTTTCTGCTCCAGAAACGCCGTAATTGCCTGCATCTGCCGCTCTCCTGCGCGCTTGCTTCCGACGTAGATGTTGCAGTCATCCGCATAACGGCAGAAGCTCAGCCTGCGCCGCTCCAGTTCCCGGTCAAGATCGTCGAGCAGAATATTCGATAACAGTGGGGACAGCGGACCGCCCTGAGGCGTACCCTCCGTCCGCATGCTCGCTACCCCGCCTTCCATCATTCCCGCTTCCAGATAGCGCCGGATCAGCTTCAATACCCGTCCATCTTCCACCTTGCGCCCCACCCGTGCCATCAGCACATCGTGGTTTACCCGGTCGAAGAATTTCTCCAAGTCGAGATCTACGGTCCACCGCTTACCTGCCGCCACATAGCCTTGCGCCGCTTCGACGGCTTGATGCGCGTTGCGTCCGGGACGGAAGCCGAAGCTGGACTCGGAAAACTCCGGGTCGAACAGCGGTTGCAGTACCTGATTGAGTGCCTGCTGAATCAGACGATCCCCCAGCGTGGGCACGCCCAGGATTCTTACCCCGCCTTGCGGCTTCGGTATTTCCACCTTGCGCACCATCTCCGGCTGATATACCCCTGACAACAGATCCTGTCTTACCCGCGCCCAGTGCCGTTGAAGCCATGGCTTGAACTCGGAAACCGTCAGTCCATCGACTCCCGGCGCTCCTTGATTCTTCACCACGCGTTCATAGGCGCTGAACATGTTGCTGCGTTCCACTACGGCTTCCATCAGCCGCAATGCCTCCGGTTTCGGTTGCCTGGCAGCCGCCGCGCCAGACTCAGCACCAGAATCGGCCCAAGACAGGTTCCGCCTGTCTCCTTCCGAGCTGGCCATACTTGCGTATGCTTCTGCTTCGTCGTCTCGCATCGAGGTCTGCTTTCCTACTCCCGTGTTTCACGTTTGGCCCTTCACTCCGCTTGCGCGAAGCCACTACGGCCGCTGCTGACTTCTGGCGGCTCATCCCAGCGCCTCACGACGCCGGTAGCCCAAAGGCAAGTCGCCAGATCTCCCCGGGTATTACGCACTCACTTTCACGCTTATGCCTGTCGCATCTACATCACGGCGTTCCGTGCAAGTACTGGGCTTTGCGAAAATTGGCCCGCTCACCCCACCGTGAAGCCTCTATCCGCTAGCTGTTCGTCAGGCCAGCGCTTTGCCTACAGCTTCCTTCAGATTCCACCTCGCGATGGACACCCTTGCCGTTCAGCTAACACTTCCCCTTGCCCGGTGTGTAGAGGACTTACACCTCCAAGTGAGTGCGCCCTGCCGGGCGCACCAAATAAAAAGGGCAGCCCGTTTCGGGGCTGCCCTTTTCAGTCTTCCAGGTTTAGTGTGCGCGACGATGTGCCGGAGCTGCCTTAGCCGGTGGTTCGCCACCGATTAGCGTGATCATCGGCGGGTTAGCCACATACGAATCAAATGTGGCGTCGTAGGTGGCAGTCGCTCCGATGGCAGGAACGCTCTTGAGCGGGGTCTTCATGTTGATCGTGAAGTCCGCCTTCTTGCTCTGCTTGTTATCTTCCGTGACCGCTAGCTGAACGGAATCAGGCGTCGCCGAAATGACCGTTCCCGGCACCTCGACCCGTTGTCCCTTCATCACGTCCCAAACCTTTTGCGCATCCTCAGGCTTACCGTTGAAAAGGATGAACTCCTTGTCGCCAAGGCTAAGCGATTTCAGATCAGGCGTGGAGGCGACAGTCTGCGCCGCAAGGTCGGCAGGCGACGGCGGCGGCGGAGCCGGGGTGGGGTTATAGTCGGCCGGCGGAAAGAGGTTGGTCTTGGCCAGCGCCTGAACCGCCGGATATCCGTCCATGCTGCCGTGGTACTTGTTGTAGAAGTACTCGGCAGCCTTTTCAATCGTTGGCTTGGCTTGTGCGGGAGCGAACTGGGCCGCGCGAGTCAGAAACCAGGCGGCATTTTTCAGGTCCGGCGGGGTCTGCTGCGCATAGGCTTGCCCCAGCAGATAGGTGTCATTGAGCCCGGGGCCGGTTTCCGTCAATGTCGGGTCCGGATAGGCTTTCAGCTCGTTGGTGAAGGCGGCGATGGCGCCGGCGAAATCCTTCTTGTTTTCGTCGTCTTTGGCAATTGCGCCGTAGAAGATGGGCGTGGTGGCGCTCTTCAACTTCTGGAAGTCGGCATCCGCCATGTCCGCCGGTTTGGTAGCCGATAAACCAGTTTGTGCCTGCGCGGCAGCCTTATCGAGAATAGGCTGCGCCTCGGCCGGGCTTGTCTTGGTAGCGGCCTGGGTCCCTTCAAGATAGACCTCGATAAAGAGGGCTCGGAGATTGCCCGGGTCAGCCGCCAGCAAGCGGTCGGCAGTGGCGAGCGTCTTGGCCTGGTCACCAGCCTGCTGATAGGTGGCCATCAATGCCTCAAGCAGGCCGACTTTGACCACAGAGTTAGGGTATTTGGTCAGGAAGGCTTCAATCGCCGCGGCCTTGGCAGCGGGAGTGGATTGCCCAATAGCATCGGTGTAGTCTTTGTATTCCTGGGGATCTTTGATGGTGAGCTGACCGGGCTGCGTACCTTGGCCGTGGACCATAGGAACGCTGACCGGAACGATAGTGGCCAAGGCCAACAAGGAAGCAAGGACGAACTTCTTCATGCAACGCTCCTAAGAGATGCGGGAATCAGGAAAAAACAGACATCAGAAATCATTTTCATTCGAGGGGATGCTAGCCGGAAACTCATGTCTACGCTAAACGCTTTGATCCTTCGACCCTATGGTTCAGATTGCCATTGGGAAAAACCAGAGTCTTTCCGATCAGCTGTGGATGGATTATAGAAACGGTTATCGCTTCTGACAAGGTAAACCAATGGGGGAGCACCAAAGCACAATGACAAAAGTTGAGAATACCGTTGATTCGCTCGCTCCATTGACTCACCAGGTTGCGGTGGTGACAGGCGCAGCGCGCGGAATTGGTGAGGCCATCGCGCTTCGCCTCGCACGCATGGGCGCAGCCGTTTTGCTCACCGCCCGCGATCAGCCTCGATTGGCGAAGGTAAAAACAGAGATTGAACAACAAGGTGGAAAGGCCTTTGTCATGCCTTGCGACCTGACCGACGAAAGAGCCGTAGCAGCGTTCGGCGCAGCAGTTCAAAAGGAACACGGCCGATGTGACATTTTGGTGAACAATGCCGGGATCGGGGTGTTGCGGAAACCACTCATCGAATTGCCCGTCGACGAGTGGGACAGGATGATGCATACCAATTTGCGTGGGCCCTACCTCATGATCCGTTCCTTAGCTCCATTGATGATTGCCGCCAATTCAGGCCATATCATCAACATTTCCTCGCTTGCTGGAAAGAACGCCCTCCCCGGGGGCGCGGCCTATTCCGCTTCTAAATGGGGACTCAATGGTTTGACGTACTCGGTGGCGGAAGAGCTTCGGCAATACAACGTGCGCGCTTCGGTGATCGCGCCGGGATCGGTCAACACGCACTTCGGAGACGCAAATAGCACCAAGAACCGCAATCGCATGATTCAGCCGGACGATGTGGCAAAGGTGGTGGCCATGTTGGTGACCCAGCCGGACACCTCCTTCGTCAGCGAAATTTTACTGCGGCCCACCGTCAAGCCCTGAGTCTTGCATGATAATGCTCTTAGGGGTTGAGCGTAGCTCGAAACACGGCCCACCGGCCGAATGGCTACCCTTTATAAATCAAATGCTTAGGGCTTTCATACTCAATTGAAGGGTTAGCCCATGTGCCCCGAACGTTACTTGTAACGTTTCCGGGGCAGGTCTAGCCTCTAAAGTGTGTCTATTTAAAGAAGACGCCATATTTCGTTTACCTCGGAATCACCAAGAAGGTCTACTCGTTGGGTTGTGTACGGTTTATCCACAACATGTTGGGGTACCCATGTTGCTTCCAGGCAACTCGCCCGATAGAGTCTTTTTTAAGGCCAAAGGAACACGTCCATGCTGAAGCTTAAAAAGATCCAGATGCTGGGGTTCAAGTCGTTCTGCGATCGCACGGAGGTGACTCTGCCCGGCCAGGGAATCGCCGTAGTGGTGGGTCCCAATGGCTGCGGCAAATCGAACATTCTCGACGCGGTGAGCTGGGTGCTGGGCGAACAATCAGCCAAGTCACTCCGCGGCGCCAAGATGGAAGACGTCATTTTTGCCGGAACCCGGGAGCGTAAATCCCTCGGCATGGCCGAAGTTTCCCTCTCCCTCATAGATCCCGAGGCCTATACCGACGGCCCGCTGCTCGAAGGGCAGGAAGCCGCTGAGGATACTGGACTCGAAAAGGTCGACTGGGACGAAGAGCAGATACGGGCGGAGCGGGCGTCGGAGACAGAAGAAATCATCGCCGAGGCTCAGCCCGGCACGGTCATAGAAGGAAACGTCATCGAAGGGGCCGTCGCCGAAGGAGCTGCGGCAGAAGAACCGGCAAAGACCGAAGCTGCGCAGCCGCAGGCGGAAAACCCCGTGACGTTGAAGATCCGCCGCCGCCGCTTCCAGCGAGCCGCACGCCAGGGCGAGATCATCGTTACCCGCCGTCTGTTTCGCACCGGCGAAAGCGAATACCTGCTCAATGGCAAACTATGCCGCCTGCGCGATATCCAGGACATCTTCATGGGCACCGGGCTGGGGCCGGAATCCTACGCCATTATCGAGCAGGAGCGCATCGGGCAATTGCTTAGCTCCAAGCCACATGACCGGCGCGCCATTATCGAAGAAGCTGCGGGAATCACTCGTTTCAAGACCAGAAAGCGCTTGTCCGAGCTTCGCCTGGAACAGGCTAAACAGAACCTGGCGCGCGTCGACGATATCTTCGAAGAAGTGACGCGGCAGATGGGTTCGCTCAAGCGTCAGGCAGCAAAAGCCGAACGCTACGCTGCACTGCGGGACGAAATGCGAGCCCGCTTACGCGTGGTCCTGGCCAGCCGAATTACGCAGATGGATAGCGAACAGGCCGCGCTGACGGTTGAGATCGCTGAGCTGGCAACCAAGATCGAGCAGGGCGCTGGGCAAGTGGACTCGCTCGATGCTGAGCACTCCACTGGAATGGCGCGCGGCTATGAGTTGGATTCGACCGCGAAGAACGCCAACGCCCGAGCCAACCAGGCCTCAGTAGACCTGGAGCGCGCGACGACGCGGGAAATTTCCAACCAGGAACGCATCGCCGAATTAAAAACGCGCGCAGCGGCCGGTTCAGCAGAATTGGAACAGGCGCGGCTGCACTTGCAGGGATTAGTTGTCGAGCGCGACTCACATCGCAGTTTCCTCGAAACCGCGGCAGCCGAGGCAGCCGGCGTCCGTGAAGAGTCAAAGTTGCGCCAATCGCAGGCGCGCGAGGCCGCTGAAGCAGTGAACGGGGCCGAACAGCAGCTTGAAGCGGCACGCCGCTACGCCATGCAACTGCTGACCCAGGCCGGGCATGCCCGCAACCAGACCATGCACGCGGAAGAATCTTTGGCCGCGCTGGAGCAGGATGCGGAACGGCTGTCAGGGGAGATTAGCGCGGCAAGCAACGAGTTGGCATCGCTGGGCCAGGAGCGAGGACAGGCTTCGCTCAAATTTGAGTCCGTCACCGAGCAGCTACAGCGGCTGGAATCAGAAATGACCGCCCTGCGTGCGGAAACCGAGACCCGGCGCAGTGAAGAAAGCGCAAGCAAACTCGAAGGCGACCGCTTACGCGCCGAGATGGCCACCCTGACCGGCCGCCGTAACTCGCTTCAGTCGCTCATCCGCGAACACAGCTATTCCACTGACACGGTGCGCAAGCTGCTCAAGTCAAACTCTCTGGGAGGTGGCTTGGCGCCGGTAGGTACGCTGGCGGACTTCCTGGAAGTGAACGGCGAATACGAAACAGTGGTTGATTCTTTTCTGCGCGATGAGCTGAACTACATCGTGGTCCACAGCTGGGACGCCGCCCACGAAGGCATGCGGCTGCTGAAGAGCGACGTCGATGGACGGGCAACATTCCTGGTCCATCCCGACGATTCCCAGGCCAAGTTCTCATTCGCCGGGGATGCGCTGGACGCCGAACACAACAGCGTCGGGGTAAAAAGGCTCAAAGACTGCATCCGTGTGCTGGATGGCTTTGGCCGATCGCTGGAAGTGATTCTGCCCAAACTGCGGGATGGATTTGTCACGCCCGATGCGGAGTCGGCCAAGACCCTGGCTCTGGAAAACCCCAACGCCTTTTTCCTTGCCCCGTCGGGCGAATGCTTTCACAACGTGACCGTGACCGGGGGCAAGCCCCGGGCGGAAGGTCCGCTGGCGCTGAAGGGCGAGTTGCGGGAAACGCAAAAAAGACTGGACTCGGTCGAAGCCGAGCTAGGCCATGCAGAAATCACCGCCGCTTCCCTCGCCCGCTTGTTAAGCGAGTTGGTAGCCCAGGCGGAACGGCTCAGTGAAGAGCGGCGCACTGCGGAACGGGAAAGCGCAAACCAGAGCGCAGCGCTACGTCAGATGGACGCCGAAGTGGCCCGCTTGGAACGGCGCCTGAACGACTGGATGGTGCAGAGCGAGCGTAACAAAGATCTGCGCAACGTTCGCCAGGCGGCGATCGAAGCCCAGCGCGAAGAGGTGGCGCGCCTGGAAGGCGAACATGCTACGGCAGAGGGCAAGCTGAATCAGTTGCAGCAGAGTATGGAAGACTTGCGCCGCCAGCGCGAAGAAGCACAGCAGGCGGCCGCAAGTGTTTCCGCAACCCTGGCGGGCTTAGAAGAACGCAGCCGTGGCGCAGAAGCGGCATTCGCTCGCATCGATCGCATGTACGGCGACCTCGAGCGGCGGGTAAACCAACTGGAACAGCAGCTCGCTTCGGCCACCGCAGAAGAACAACAGCGCACCCGCGAGAACGAGCAGTTGGCGGTCGATCGCGAGCGCCTTACCGAAGAACGCAGAAGCGCTCTGGAAGAAGCGGCACAATCCACCGAAGAGGCCAGGCTGCTGCGCGAGCAATTGAAAGAACTGGAACACAACCTGAAGGTTCTCCGATCGGAGATGGATGCCTTCCGCGAGGCACGCAGCACGCGCAGCTCACAGTCAGCCAAGCTGACAGTGGAACTCGAGTACATGGAAGCGGCGTGTGTCAGCGATCTGGGAATCGAAGCCGGCCCATTGCGCCAGGAAGAGTTGGCCCGCCTGGAGGGAGACCCGCTGGCGGAAGAAGAGGAAGCATGCCGCGGCTTGAAGCAGAAGCTCGAAGCCATGGGCCCGGTCAACATGATGGCGCTCGAAGAGTACCAGGAGACGGCGGATCGCCACGGCTTCCTCGAAACCCAGCGCAAAGACTTGATGGACGCCATTGAGAACACGCAATCGACCATCCGCGAAATCGATCAGATTACCCGGCAGAAGTTCGACGAAGCCTTTGCTGCGATCAACGAGAATTTTTCCACCACCTTCACCAGTCTCTTCGGCGGTGGGCAAGCCTTTATGCGCCTGACCGATGAAGAGAATACGGCGGAAAGCGGCATCGACATCGTGGCCTCACCTCCGGGCAAGAAACTGCAGAATGTCTTGCTGCTGTCTGGTGGCGAAAAGGCTCTCACTGCACTCTCGCTGCTGGTTGGCATTTTCAAACATGCGCCCAGCCCCTTCTGCGTACTGGACGAAGTCGACGCGCCTTTGGACGAAACCAACGTGGGCAGACTGGCGGATATGCTTATGGGAATGAGCGGCGAAACGCAGTTCCTTTTGGTAACTCACTCCAAACGCATGATGACCGCCGCGGATTTGATTTATGGCGTAACCATGCAGGAGCCAGGAGTTTCGAAGCTCGTGTCTGTACGGCTCGCGCATGAAGAAGCGAACCACGGCCGCACCCGGGAACGGGTACAGGAACGCAAGTTGGCGATGGCGTAACTCCCTCTGCTCAAAAGTAACCACCCCTCCACAGCCGTTAGACAATCGGACGTGCGGCTTCTTGAATGCTCACACGTCAACGCAGCTGTTTGAGTTTTTCCTGCGTTGACAAAGCTGTCGCCACCTCGGACAATCGGAAAGTCATCCCTCTCCCGAGGCACCACCTTTGCCGACGCTTATCGCCACCGAATTCGAAGACCTCGAACTGTATACGAGGGGTAAGGTGCGCGATCTGTATGCGGTCGGCGATCTGCTCCTGCTGGTTGCCACCGATCGAATTTCCGCCTTCGATCATGTGCTGGCTACTGGAATACCAGGCAAGGGCCGGGTCCTCACGCAAATTTCTCTCTTCTGGTTCAACTACCTTGCTGACATCGTTCCCAACCATCTGGTTACAGCGGATGTAGGAGATTACCCAGCGCAGCTGAAGCCCTATGAAGAGGAACTCCGCGGCCGGTCGATGCTCGTCAATCGCGCCCGCATGTTTTCCGCCGAGTGTGTGGTGCGCGGATATCTTTCCGGTTCAGGCTGGAAGGACTACACTCGGACCGGACAGATTTGCGGCATCGCTTTGCCCCCCGGCCTGCGTGAATCGGATCGTCTACCGGAACCGATTTTTACTCCGGCGACCAAGAGCATGAGCGGTGAACACGACGAAAATATTTCTTTCGACCAGATGGTGGCACGCGTGGGTGGCAGCCATGCAGAAGAATTGCGCCGGTTGAGCCTTGCCATCTACGCCAAGGCGGCCGATCACGCAGCCCGGCGCGGCCTCATTCTCGCCGACACCAAGTTTGAGTTTGGACTCACGGCCAAAGGGATCGTGCTGGCCGACGAAGTGCTTACTCCCGATTCGTCGCGCTACTGGCCCAGCGAAGGCTATCGTCCGGGAGCAGCGCAACCGTCGTTTGACAAACAGTTTGTACGCGACTATCTGGAGACTGTGGGTTGGAATAAGCAACCGCCCGCGCCGGAGCTTCCCGCCGGAGTGGTCCGCCAGACGCAGGAAAAATATGAGCAGGCGCTCCAGTTGCT
This sequence comes from uncultured Acidobacteriaceae bacterium, assembly GCA_963763905.1. Classification (GTDB taxonomy): domain Bacteria; phylum Acidobacteriota; class Terriglobia; order Terriglobales; family Acidobacteriaceae; genus PALSA-350. Next base: position 70,324 of record CAVXRU010000031.1, read on the forward strand.
TACCGGCCCGGCGATTTAGGGAACAAGAATGAACCTGGCCGACCTGCTGATTGTGATTGTGCTCCTGGTTTTTGTGGGCTCTGCTTTCGTCAAGGGCTTTTTTGTCGAGGTCTTTTCGCTTGCCGGCAGTATCGTTGGTCTTTTCATCGCTGCGGCAAACTATGGAAGCCTCACACCCTGGGTTCAGCGCGTCATTCAGAATCGCGAGGTCGCGAATTTGATTTCCTTCCTGCTCATTGCGCTGTTGGTGATGCTGGTGGCAGGAATCCTGGGGCGTTTGCTTCGCGGCTTGTTTCGCGGAGTCGGCTTGGGTATTGTAGATCGACTGCTGGGAGCAGTCGTCGGGCTGGTTGAAGGTTGTATCGTGGTCACCCTGGTCCTGATGGGCATGGTGGCGTTTTTGCCGCGGCAGGATTGGTTGGTCAGCTCGCGGCTGGCTCCGGTTTTTTTAACCGCCGCCCATGGCGGCTCACACGTAGTTCCAGTAGATCTCGGGCAGGAAATCCGTCAAGGGTTGGAAGCGCTTCGCCTGGCTCAACCCGACTGGTCGAAACCGAGTTCAGAAATTCATTACCAGACAAACACAAACCCGACGGTCTAGCGGGTAGGAAAAGGAAAGAGGTTTTCGTGAAACGTGAGCTGGATAGTCTTGTGACGCAGATGCACGCCGGCGGCATTCATTATGACGAGGCAGTGCGCGAGTTCAAACGACGCTTCATTTTGGAAGTGTTGTCGCATCACAGGGGAAACCAGTGCAAGGCAGCTCGCGAGCTGAGCATGCACCGCAACACGCTTCGCCGCACCATCGCGGAACTGAAACTCGATCCGGAACAAATTCGCAATGGCCTCAAGCGCCCACCGCGCGCAGAGCGTCCCGCTTTTGACAACAAACAGACGGTGCGCAACTAGTGGCCGAAGGCCTCGTCGCCGTCCGCGACGGATTTCGTTGGGACGACTGCGATGGCTACCTCTTCGACATTGACGGCACTCTGCTGCACGCTCAGGGCGGCGTACACACGGACGCTTTCTCCTCCAGCGTGCAATTCGTCATGGGTCATCCTCTCTCGATTGCCGGCGTGCCGGTGCACGGCAGCACCGATACGGGAATCCTGCGCGATGCTTTTCGCCAGGCCGCCGTCGATGATGAGGTCTGGCAGCCTCGCATAGAAGAGATCCTGGTGCGCATGCGGCAGACCGTTATGGAACGGCGGCGGCACATGAGCGTAACCGTGATGCCTGGCGTCTTGTCCCTGTTGGCCTATCTCAAAGGAAGGGGCAAGGTTCTGGGGGTAGCTACTGGCAACCTGGAGCAGATCGGCTGGTTGAAGATCGAGCTCGCAGGGCTGCGAGACTACTTTACGTTCGGCGGCTTCAGTGACCGTCATGCTCTGCGTTCCGACCTGATCGCCAATGCTCAGAAGCTTGCCGGGCCCAATGTCAAATTATGCGTTGTTGGCGACACGCCGTCGGATATTGCGGCAGCCAGGGCCAACGGGATTCCCACTATCGCCGTGGCCACCGGAGTGTATTCCTACGACGAACTACTCCGACACGATCCGGAAGTCTGCGTGTCGACCCTCGATGCCCTGCTGTTGGTCCCGAAACCGAACCCCTAAGTGGGTGGCCCAGGTCTCAAAAGCGAGACCTGGGCCACCTACGCAATCAAAAAACATTTCCAAGAGAGAGCATCCACACAGAGATCCCTCCACTACGCTTCGCTCCGGTCGGGATGACAAAGGAGAGAGGGGCGCTTCCATGGAAATGTTTCGACTGCAGGAAAGTCTCTGTTCCAGGGTGCCCGGTTCCGACGCACAGGTGGGTCCCTGGTAACTTGCCCATGATTCACCGCCCGCCTAGGATAACGGTATGCGCTTAATCCTCCTGGTGACTGCGTTCTGTGCGCTTACGCCCGTCTGCGTGAACGCGCAGCAGGCCTCGCAGGCGCGGACAGCGCAGAAGTTCTACGTGCAGGGCGTGCGCGCCATGGAAAAAGGCGACGTCGACGCCGCCGAGAAAGCCTTCGCCAAAGCATCCCAAGCCGACCCATCTAACCGCGATTACGCGCTCGACTGGCAGATCGCACGGCAACACATGGTCACCAAACTCATCCAGGATGCGGACAAAGCCCGCATAACAGGCCATCCTGAGGTGGCACGGGCCGACCTGGCGCAAGCCCTGCAGATGGACCCCAAAAATCCGGAAGTCTCCCAACACATCGACGATCTGGCCAATATCAACCAGGCGCAGACAAAGTCCGATAGCGTGCAAGCCACCCTGGCTCCGCCCATCGAACTCGCGCCGAAGCCGGGAAAACAAAGCTTCCACTTCCGCAGCACTGAGCAGGATGTGGTGCGGCGAGTGGTCGAAGCTTTCGGACTCAAAATGGTGGACGACGGTTCCCTGGCCACCAAAACCATCCGTTTCGACGCCGACGATGTGGACTTTCCCCAGGCCACACACCTGTTAAATCTGGCGACCAATTCCTTCATGGTGCCGCTCGATCCCGTCCGCGTTCTGGTGGCCAAGGAAAGTAAAGAGAATCACGACAAATACGACCGCCTGGCGCTCGAGACTATTCGTCTCCCCGGCCTCACCGCGACCGAGTTCAGTGACATGAGCAACCTTGCCAAGAACGTGCTCGGTGTGCAACAAACCGCGGCTCAACCGGAATTGGGCACCCTGACGGTACGTGCTCCGGTGGCCAATTTGCGAGCCCTCAACGAGACGCTCGCCGATCTGCTGGATGGCAAAAGCGAAGTCTTGCTGGATGTAAAAATCTACGAGGTAGAGAACACCAAAACGACCCTCTATGGGATCCAGCTACCGCAAACCACCACCGTTTTCAACGTCTCCACGGAACTGAACAGTGTCATCTCGCAGAACTCCAGCCTGGTGCAGCAGATTATTTCCAGCGGCCTGGCCCAAGCGGGGGACTTGGCCGCTATCGCCGCCATTCTGATCGCATCGGGAGAAGTAAGCAGCTCCATCCTCACCCAGCCCTTCGCCACCTTCGGTGGCGGCCTCACCCTGACCGGGCTCACCAGCAACGGCATAAACGGAAACCTCAGCTTCAATGCGGCCGATACACGCTCCCTCAACCAGATCCAGATCCGCCTCGACGACCAGGCGGAAGGAACCGTCCGTAGCGGTACCCGCTACCCGATCACTACCTCCAGTTATTCGAGCATTACTCCCTCATCGGTAAATATTCCGGGTATCACCAGCGCCGGGCTATCCAGCGTGTTGAGCGGTCTGGGCCTCAGCCCGAGCAGCCTTTCCAGCATTCCCCCCATTCCCCAGGTGCAATATGAAGACCTCGGATTGACGTTCAAAGTCACCCCCAGGATCGAGCGTAACGACGACGTGGTGCTAAAGCTCGACCTGAAAATTCAGGCCCTGCAAGGCGCCAGCCTCAACGGCCTGCCCGTGCTTACCAATCGCAGCTACACGGCTGACATCCATTTGGTCAGCGGAGCCAGCGCACTGGTAGTGGGCAACCTCTCCCGGCAGGAGTCGAATGCCGTGAGCGGCACCCCGGGCCTCAGCGAGCTGCCCGGGTTTACTGCGCTCAGCAGCACAACCAAGGAATACGACGTAAGCAACCTCGCGATTCTTATTACGCCGCACCTGATCCGGAGGCGGCACAACGAACTAAGGGGACCCGTCATTTCCCTACCCCATCACGCCTGAACCAGGCAGTTGAACTATCCGGCCTATTTCTCACGAAATGGATGCTGTTACAGAGGTGAGATAAGCAAATTCTTCGCTTGCAGCTTGAACTTTGCCCGGACATGGGTGCATCCTATTGGCCAGACACAGCCGAGGGATTTTCAGAGGCCAAAATGGCGGGCAAACTCCTGGTTCTCACCACGCTGCTGTTTATGTTGACTGCGTGCCGGCAGGAAGAGCTCTCCTTACCAGTCGCTCACGCGGCTGGGACAGAAGAGTTCCATCCTGACGTGCGTCCTCTTTCCCAGGAAATCCCCGCGCCACCGGCCAGTCAGAGTTGTTATTCCTTCATCCTTCTCCGGCCGCCGGACCAGCGTGCCACTGCGGTGCAGGCACGGCTTAAGAAAGCGGATGAACTCGCAGCCGCATTCCATCCGAGTAAGTTAGCAGTGGACCTGATGGGCGACCACGCCAATATCCTGTCCCTGCAATTTCCTGTTGCCTGGCCGGCCGACCCGGCATATGCCAGTCGCGTGAGCTCGATTGTGGAGGATTACCTCACTTCGCCTGACGTAGAGGACTACCTGTGCAATTCGGGCTTTGACGAAGTCCGGCTATCTGCCCGGGGCCTGAACGACCGCCGCATCCATCCCATATGGACGGCGCGGATCACCCCCGAAGGCCTGCTCAGGCTCGAACCCGCTGGTTAGTCAAACTTCAAGCCCGATGGAACGCATCAGCACGAGCGCATTGCTGGTTTGGACTATGCCCGGATATAGCTTGTAATCAAAATACAATTGCCCTTCCTTAATGTGATCCTTGAAATGTCCGTTGCTGGCCCGCTCTCCGATTTCCTGCGGAATGGCCGTCAGCGCCAGGTCGTGCGTGCTCACCAGGCCGACCGCGCCTCGCTCCACTAGCTTGGTTACGAACGATCGGGTTCCGATCAAGCGATCATGCGAGTTGGTTCCCGAGAGCAACTCGTCCAGCAGAAAGATGACCGGAACCGCGCCGTTGGTGAGATCCATGATCTGCTTCAATCGACGGATCTCGGCATAGAAGCGGGAGATGCCGCCTTCGAGTGAATCGAGGACGCAAATAGAGGCGGTCACCTGCAAGGGCGAAAGCTTGAGAGAGGTGGCGCGCACCGGTGCACCGCACTGCGCCAGGACTGCGTTCACCCCGACACCGCGCAGAAAGGTACTCTTCCCTGCCATGTTCGGGCCGCTCACCATAATGAGCTGGAGGTCGGTTCCCAGCCTGAGATCGTTCGCCACCGCGCGGTTCTGCGGAAGCAACGGATGAGCAAGTCCCCGGGCTTCGAAGCAGGCCGCGCCTTCGACAAATTCAGGAAATACGTCTGCAGGATGCTCGTGGGTGTAACCTCCCAACGCGGCCAGTGCTTCCAGTTCGCCTATGGTATCCAGCCAGGTGCGAAGCGATCGTCCAAAGCGCCGCCGCCAGCTCTCCGCCGCCAGCACAAATTGCAGCCGATAAAAAATCACGTAGTCGAAAATCCGCACAAACAGGTTGTGTGCGGACTCGAGGAACTCCACCCGCCGATTGAGTTGAGCGACAGCCTTCGAAGGCAGAACATTTTCCTGCTTGAGCTGTTTCTGCAGGTGCAGCAGCCTGGGGCTGGTGAAGTGCTCATGCTCAAACGCAGTCAACACCTGGGAAAGAAGATTCAGATCGCGGCCTGCCTCCTCGGCCGCATGCGCCGCTTCGCTGAGACGGGCGCGGAAGCGATACGAGAGTCCGAGATTGATGACCGTGGTTGCCATCACCAGCAGCTCGGGCGCGCCCCAAACCTGCCAAGCAATCAAGCTGAATATCCAGGCAGCGGCCAGCAGCGGAGCAACGATACGGATCATTCCAGATTGGGCAATTGAAAAGACCGGCGCAGCTTCTCCCCAGGCAATTAACTCCTTGGGGCGAACGCCCAGCGCCGAGTCTTCTCCCAGAGTGGCAAGGCGTTCGCGAAACGCCAGGCGATCGCTTAACTCGACGGCCGCTGACTGACGCTCCCGGACCTTCTCCGGCGTTGCCGGGGCCAACAACCACCGGGCGAGGGTTTCCTCACCTGCGCGGGTCCGCGCCGTGCACAGCAGTTCAAACAGAGAGGCTCGCCCGAACAGATCAAGGTCTCGCGCGTACGGATGCGAGGGCTCCAGGAAATGTTCGCCGGCAACGCCCTTTCCCGGCCAGCCACCGTCCAGTCGCGCCAGCCCTTGCTCATAAAACCTGATCGAGCGGGAGCAACCGGCAACCGCGTGAATAAGCCGGCCGTGCACTGCGGCCAGCAATACAAAAGCTCCGATGGGGATAAGCAGCAGTAGATCGGTCTTACTGAAATGCCGCAGCCGGAACAGAATCCAGCCCAGACAGAACGCGGCTATCGCAAGTTGGGAATACCCGGCAAGGCGTTCCCGCGATTGAAGCACAAAGCGGCGCGCCGACAACTCAGTGACGCGCCGCGCATATTCTGTCTCAGGCGGCACACTATCTCAGCGAGGGGGCCGGCTTAGCGGCCGGAGCCGGTGGTGCTGGCGGAAGAGGCACAGCATCCAGCTTGGCCTGGAACTCGATGATCTTCTGCAGCGTCTCGTAGGGGATTCCCGTGAGCGGCAAGGCGCGGCCGTTGACAAAAATCGTCGGCGTTTGATTCACACCCACGCGTTCTCCCAGAGCGCGCGAGGCATCGATGGCCTCCTTGGCCGCCGGCGTCGCCGCGCAGGCAGCGATCTTCGCCGGGTCCTGTCCCGCCTTGGTCTCCGCATCTTTCAGCGTATCGTCCGACGTGGCCGACGTGAGTCCTGCCTGGTTGGCAAACAGCGCATCGGAAAATTTGAAGAAGGCTTCATTCCCACCGGCCTTGGCAACACAGTATCCGTGGGTCGACGCCTTCATAGCCTCGGTATGAATTTGTGTCAAAGGGAAATCCTGGTAGACAAAGTGAGCACTGGGATAGTCGGCCAGTAACTTCGCGACGATGGGCTGCGCGTCTTTGCAGTGCGGACATTCAAAATCGGAAAACTCTACCAACTCCATGGCTTTGGAAGGCCCGCCCTTGGAAGGTCCATTGGCCCCCGACTGGAGAATCTCTCGATAGTTCTGGAAAGGCTTGGCGCCGAATGGAAGCAGAGTATCGGCGACCAGGAATTTGCCATCGGGCAAGGTGAAGAAGGAAAGCTGCGCGGTCTGATCCTTAGGTCCGGGAGTGGTCGGCTTCACCAGTATCAGTACCCGGCTCACGCCTTGCGCGGGAGTCGGGAGAATCGCCTGGATCTGCCACACGCGCGTATTGTCGTAGCCCCAAAAAGCGTTGAGAAACTCTTCTACTGTCTGTTTGGTGGGACTGGTCGCCGTAAAATTTGCTGGGTCGACCGGTGGGAATGGCTGCGGTGCTACCGGGGCTGCTGCTGCAGGCGCGGCTGGCGCCGATGAGGCCGCGGGAGCCTGTGGGGCGGAAGGAGCCTCCGGCGCGGGGTTCTGAGCGATAGACGACGCCGCACTGGCGGCCGCCAGAACAATAAAACAAAGGGTTGTGCGAAGCTGCATTCAATTCCTCTCTTGTGGTTAAAGCACTTATACCTGAACTTTTACGGCGATGGGAAAACGGCGCCCCATGCCAAAAGACTTACTGGTGACCTTGAGTACCGGCGCTGCCTGCTGCCGTTTGTACTCACTGCGCTCCACCAGCTTGACCACATGACTGACGGTTGCGAGATCAAAATGGTATTTGTCCGCAATTTGCTCCGGAGTCTCATAGCGCTCAACATAAGCCTGCAAAATCGGATCGAGCACCTCGTACGGCGGCAGTGAATCTGTATCCTTCTGGCCCGGACGAAGCTCCGCGGAAGGCGGTTTTTCCAGGATGGGTGTTGGAATCACCACTCGATCACGGTTTACGTATTTGCAAAGCTGATAGACCTCCGTCTTCACTACGTCGCCGATCACCGCCAACGCGCCGACCATATCCCCGTAGAGCGTGCAATAGCCGACAGACATCTCAGACTTGTTGCCGGTCGTGAGCACCAGCGCGTTGAATTTATTGGAAAGCGCCATCAACAGATTTCCCCGAATGCGCGACTGAATATTCTCCTCAGTGATGTCGGGCTTGCGGCCGGCAAAGAGCGGCTCGAGCGCTCCGGTGTACTGCTGAAAGAGTTCGTGGATGGCGATAGTTTTGTAGCAAATTCCCAGATTCGCCGCCAGCGCGCGAGCGTCTTCAATAGAACCTGTGGAGGAATACTGGCTGGGCATTCCTATCGTGGTCACGTTCTCCTTGCCCAGGGCGTCCACGGCAATGGCCGCTACCAGCGCGGAATCAACGCCTCCACTCAGTCCCACCAGCACCTTGGAGAACCCGCACTTGCGCACGTAGTCTCGGGTGCCTAAGACCAGAGCCTGGTAAACGGCGCCGTCCTCGTTGGAATCGACCGGCCGCCGGTCGCCGGTGAGGGTTGCGCTGTCGAAATAAACTAAGTCTTCTTCAAAAGAACGCGCCTGGGCGACGACTGAGCCATCGGGGCCAAGGGCAAAGCTCGCTCCATCAAACACCAGGCTGTCATTGCCACCGACCTGGTTGACCATGATCACAGGAGCACGGTGACGGGTCGCGATGGCAGCCAGCATGCGGTGGCGCAATTCCCGCTTTCCCCGGTAGTAAGGCGAAGCGGAGATGTTGAGGATGATGGATCCACCGGCGCGCATCAACTCTTCGATTGGGTCTACGGAATAGAGACGGCGCGGCCAGAACAGCTTATCGTTCCAGGCGTCTTCACAGATGGTGAGCGCCAGGCGCTGGTCATTCAGGGTGTAGAGTTGCTGCGTCTCGGCTGGAGCAAAATAGCGTTGTTCATCGAAGACATCATAGAAGGGCAGGAGGCGTTTGGATTGGACAAACTCGACCGCGCCATTGCGCAACAGCGCCGCTGAGTTCACGACATGCTTGCCCGAATCCGGGGGAGCTTCGGTAACGTAGCCGCAAATGATGCTCAGGGGCGTTCCACTGGTGGCGGCCGCGGCAATCTCCGCAACAGCTTCACCGGTGCGGGCCACGAAGGAGGGCTTTTCCAGGAAATCGCCAGGCGGATAGCCACACACCGCCAACTCTGGAAACATGACGACCTGCGCTTCGGCCGCCCCGGCCTGCCGCGCGAAGTCGATGATTTTTTGCGTATTCCCCTGAAAATCCCCTACCGTAGGGTTGATTTGGGCGAGAGCAATCTTCACTTCTTCAGTCTATCAACCGCGTATCCGTGACGTGCCGGGACGGGCGGCAGCGTCTTGAGGGACAAACCCGCTATCCAAGCCGCAAAAATCAGGATCCAGTGCCCCCGGCAACTACCGAAAGAGTCCGGATCAGAATCTTGAGGTCGAGCCAGATGCTCCAATTCTGGATGTACGCCGTATCGAGAGAAATATAGCTGTCGAAGGAAGGATCCTGCCTCGCCTGTACCTGCCACAGGCCAGTCATGCCAGGCAGCACATCGAGCCTCCGCAAATGGCTTAAATCGTACCGCTTCACCTCGCTCGCGATCGGAGGCCGCGGGCCTACCAAGCTCATGTCCCCGTGCAAAACATTTAAAAACTGGGGCAATTCGTCCAGCGAGTACTTACGCAGGAAACGGCCAAAGCGGGTGATGCGAGGGTCGTTGCTGACCTTGAACAACACTCCATCGCGCTCGTTCATATGCAGAATCTCAGCCCGGCGACGCTCCGCATCGGCGACCATGGTGCGGAATTTAATACAACGGAAGACCCGGCCCTTCTTACCGATGCGGTCCGAGCAGTAAAAGACCGGCCCGGGAGACTCAAGCTTAACCGCAGCGGCGATAACCACCAGAACCGGTGCCAGCATGAGCAGGGCAACCGACGAGAGCAACACATCGAGAATGCGCTTTAGGAACAACCCGATGACCGGGGTCTCCCCACGATGCAGCGGAATGGTCGGAAACTGGCCGATGAACTCGATAGGACTGTTCCACGCGAGACCGTCGTAAAGCTCGGGCACGACACGGAAGTCGACCCCTGCTTCCCTCGCCAGGGTCACAATGCGGGTGACCTCACGGGCATCGCACGACGCGGAGAGAAAGATTTCATCAACGAAAAACTGCCGCGCCAGGGGCAACAATTGATCGATGGAACCGAGAACATCGCCGGCCACTGCGGGATTGTCGGAATCCACCCCAGGGATCTGCACATACCCCTTGAAGCTGTACCCAAGGTGGCGAATGCTATCCAAATGGTGGCGCATCGCCTGCCCCACCCTCCCTGTTCCCACAATGATGATGTTGCGCACTTCAAGGCCGTTCTCAAAGCGGCGATACATCATCATCCGCCACATGAGACGCCGGACGCAGAGCAAAACCATGGTCGCCACCACCGTGATGATGACCACGCCGCGAGAGATCACCTCTCCACGAACCAGGTACAGCGCACCCGACAAAAGCAACCCGGCAGTCAGGCAGGCCTGGATGGTAAGCCGCTGTTCGTGCAGGGTGTTCCGCAATTGCATGGGGCCATAAAGGTGATACCGCTTGCTGACCAAAATCAGAGAAAGAATAAACCATGCCAGGCAGCCAAGCAGGACCGTGGGATGGTTATGGAACATGATGTTGGTATGGTAGGGGGAATCTGCGCCAAACAACCCTTCACCCAGCCAGCCACGAACCGCAATCATCAGCGCGGCCAGGACAATGAGCACATCCCCGAGGATCCACAACACGCCAATGCGGGTGCCCTTGCCCTGGGTACCGGGGCGGGACTGGACCGCAACGCCACTTGGGCGCAGTTCTTCACGGCCATTGGTCGCCAAACGCTTGAGAAGTCCGGACGTTGCCATACTTGTCCCGTCAGTAGCTCGGAGAGGCTGAGCAAAAGCTCACTTACACTTTGCCCCTCAGAAGGAGTCGAGTCACAGAAATTGTCGAAGTTACGCTGTTACTACCCAGGTACTCGACGATCACACGCTTGATGCTACGAGTGACTGAAGTTTGGATGAGGGTGCACCCGCTGGCAAACGGTTCGTCATGGGTGGCACGTGAAGCAGTACGTGAGATGCAGATAATACCTTGAAGGTTCCCGTGTGGAAATTAAAAAGTCTGGGTTGCATAGCAACTAAACCTTTGTTCTCCGTAAGTTAACTAGATTCCTCAAAACCCCTCCGAGAGCATTTCCCCCGGAACCGGTTCAGCCTGCATCAGCCACCGCCAGAGTTCACTGAGAGACTCTCCCGGTAACCCTAAGCTTACTTGAGCGAGCATACCATCGGGTGCCCCGCACAGAGCATATGCATCCCTTAGGTGTGGTTACTATTAGGGGACGCGATAACCAGAAAGTTATCCCTGCACCGCGACTCGAAGATCAGGCTTCGGGCAATATCAGTTTGTCTAAATCGAGAAACTCTCGCAGGAATGGATCCGTTGTTCGCTTGAGCTCGTCCATGGTGCCGAAAAAATAGGCTTTGGCCTCATGCAGGAAAAGGACATGGTCCGCCAGCCGCTCAGCAAACCGCATATCGTGGGTCACCACAATGCTGGTAAGGCGCAATTGATGTTTCAGCTTCTGAATCAAGTTCCCCAACAGGCGGCCCATCAGGGGATCGACCATGGTCGTTGGTTCGTCATACAGAATCGCTTCGGGTTGTGCCGCAAGTGCTCGCGCGATCGCTACAGAGCGCTTCATACCGGTGGAAAGATCAGAGGGCAGCAGGTCTGCCATTCCGGCTACGCCCACCATGTCCAACAATCCATTCACTACCTGCTGAATCTGATCTTCAAGCAGTTGGCCGCGCTCCCTTAAGGGAAAGGCCACATTCTCGCCCACCGACAGCGAATCGAAAAGAGCGCCACTCTGAAAGACCATAGTGACTTTCTTGCGCACCGTCTCCATCTGGCCTTCGTTGAAATTTGTAATGTCCACGCCGGCAACCATGATCCGGCCAGTATCTGGCTTGAGGAAGCCCATGATCTGTTGCAGCGAAACCGACTTTCCTACCCCGGACCGGCCCAAAATGCAAAGGGTCTCCCCGGCCTGGACGGAAAAACTGACATCGATAAGCACATGGACGTCCCCAAAAGACTTCGATACATGCTCAAAGGCGATGTAGGGGCGATCCTGTGGCTCCTCTTCCGGATTCTTCTGATGATCGGTGGGAGGACCAATGATTTCAATCGGCGTTCCGGCGGGGATGCCCATCGTGCTCATTGGGTTAAGACTAAAGCATATTCGATCCCTGCCATATCCTCTGGGGTGTTGCAGTTATGGAACCACCGGTATGCGGGCAGAGGAGAAAAGGCGAAGATCTCCGGATCGGCCGAGGCAACCAGCTCAACATCGAAGACGTCGATGGATTCCGTCCGAGGGGCTGCCGAACAGACCACGGACATCACTTTGTAGTTGCCAGCGAGCAGCGATGCCGTGATGGATCCCAGCAACTCCTGGTGGTACACAGCACACAAGGGCTGAGGACGGCCGTTGATCCGAGGTACAGTGACCATGGCTCCAGTAATCTGCGCACGGCGGAGCATCCAGATCAGGAACTTCGCCGGCAAAAGCGGCATATCGAGCGGCAGAAACACATTGAGCGGCTGGTGGCTCGCAGTGAGCGCCGCTTCCATCCCGCTCAGCGGTCCGCGTCCCGGGTGCAAATCAGCAATGGCGCCGGCATGCGAACGCGCGCCCGCCACCCTCGGCGGAGACGGCAGGGGCAGAGCGCGAAGCTTGTCCAGCGCAATTTCAAGCAGCGATCGACCACCCAGCGGAAGCAACGCTTTATCCCGCCCCATGCGCAAGCTCCGGCCCCCGGCAAGCACAAAACCTTCCGCCGCGGCGTCCTCACCCATCTCAAGAGGATACCCGGACGCGGACTTTGCGGGTTGTGCAGCTTAATTTTCGACAGAGATCAAGCCCATCGAGTGAATCAGCGCATATAAAAGGAAACGTCGCCGCTCCACCAACGGGAAGAACACGGCCATCTCTTCCAGTCTTATATACTGGCCTCCGGTCGCTTATTGAATGGCAGAAGAAAGACGAAAAACAATCAACAGTGGTGTGCTCTGGATTCTTGCGGCGATCGCTCTCGTCTTCATCTTCTTCGGTGTCCGCCGACTCACGCGAGACAAGCTGCCGCTGCGGGTTGCCGAGGCGCAGGTGCAGGACCTCATCAAGCCCAGCAGCACCAGTGGAAGGGTCGAGCCGCAGCACATCTTTGAAGCCCACGCTCCAGATGCCGCGACCGTCAAAAAGGTATACGTCCACGTGGGCCAACAAGTGCGGTCGGGGCAGCTCATGGTTTCGCTCGACGACACCAGTGCGCGAGCCAGGCTAGCCGCCGCCATCGCAGCCTTGCGAACAGCCGAAGCCTCCACCCAAAGCGTCGAAGGGGGCGGCTCACACCAGGAGCAGCTTGCCCTTTCCAGCAACATCGCCAAAGCGCAACTCGATCACGACCAGGCCGCCCGGGATCTTGACGTCATCAAAAAGCTGGAGGCCAAGGGGGCCGCATCTCCCAGCGAGGAAACCCAGGCACAAACGCGACTAGAGATCGCAACCGCCTCTTTGCAGTCGCTCCAGGAACAAAAGACAAAACCCTATGCCGCGACGGACCTTACCCGCGCCCACTCGAGCGTGGCCGAAGCGCAGGCCGCCGTGGCCGCCGCCAACCAGGTGATCGCGCAGTCGAATGTACTCGCTCCCTTCGCCGGCACGGTTTATTCGCTCCCCGTGACCCAGTATGGATATATCGAGCCGGGCGGGGAGATATTGCAAATGGCTGACCTCTCCAAGCTTCAGGTGCGCGCTTATTTCGACGAACCGGAGATCGGCGACCTGCACCTCAATGATCCGGTCAGTATCGTGTGGGATGCCAAACCGGATATGAAATTCCACGGGCACATCACTCGCCTGCCCGCCACCGTCATCACCTATGGAACCCGCTTTGTCGGCGAAGTGCTGGTGAGTATCGAAGACTCAAACGGGGTGCTTTTGCCCAACACCAATGTCGTGGTGACGGTCATCACGCAAGAAGTCAAGAATGCACTCACGGTTCCGCGCGAGGCGCTGCACATCGAGGGTGGACGCGATTACGTCTACGTAGTCTCGAAGGGCGCGCTGCATCGTACCCTGGTCCAGGTGGGCGCCATTAATCTCACCATGGTGCAAATCGTTAGCGGCCTTAAAGAACACACAGTTGTCGCCCTGGGCACAACCAATGGCACGCCGATCTCTGAGGGTGTACCCATTCGCATCGTCAATTGAGGATATCGGTGAGACGCGCCTGCCAGTTCGTGTTGCTGGGCATCGCTACCCTGCTTGTGCCAGGCGGCGCCCGTGCTCAGGGAGTCTCCTTTTACACCATAGTCGACCTTGCCCTGCGTAACAGCACCCAGGTGCGCATCAGCGCGGCCGACGTGCAACGCGCTGAAGCCGCGGTGATGGAGAGCGTGGACGCCTATAGACCCAGCTTTTCCGTGGGCTCGAGCTTGGGCTATTCCTACGGCTTTCCTGTAGGCCAGCCTTCGGTCTATAGCGTCGCCGCGAATTCGCTGGCCTACTCCTTTTCGCAGCCCGACTACATCCGCGCCGCCCGAGCGTCACTGGTCTCAGCGCAAATGCAATTGAAAGACACCCGGCAGCAGGTGATTCTCGATAGCGCGCTCGATTACATCCAACTGGCCACGCTCAACCAGCAGATGACTGCCCTCGATGAACAGGCTGGCTTCGTTCATAAATTGGTGGAGATCGAAACGGAACGTGTGGATGCCGGCTTAGACAGCAAAGTCGAACTGACGCAGGCGCGTTTAACCGGAGCCCAGATCGCCCTAAGGCGTCTCCACCTGTTGGATCAGGCCGAGCTGGTACGCGCCCGCCTGGGTCACCTGACGGGTCTCAAACCGGCAGACATCGTCTCTGAATCGCAAACCATTCCCGGCGCGCCCGAAATTTCAGAGCCGGCCGGGATTGACGACAACAACGGTGTGAAGGCTGCTTATGCGTCCGCCAGGTCAAAGCTTTACGTTGCCCGGGGCGACCAGCGGCAAAATAATCGCCCCACCTTCGGCTTTGGATTGGAATACAACCGCTACTCCAAGTTCAACAATTACAACGAATACTACCTTCGTTTTCAGCACAACAACTTCAATGTGGGCATTCAGATCAACCTGCCGCTATTCGACGCAACCCGCACCGCGAGGGCCAAAGGCACGAGCGCCGAAGCAGCACATGCCAGCGCCCAAGCCGATCAACTGCGCAACCAGACCGACGAACAGGTGCTGCAATTGCAGAAGAACATTGCCGAACTGAATGCCCAGGAGCAGGTAGCGGAACTGCAGAACGAATTGGCCCAGGATCAACTCGACGCCATCACTACGCAGTTGCAAGTGGGAAGCCCCGCCGGAGGGTCGCTGCCCCTCCCAAAAGACGAACAGGGTGCCCACATCCGCGAGCGCAGCCATTTCGTTGATATGCTTGAAACACGGTTCGAGCTCACCCAGGCGCGCCTCTCCTTGCTCCGTGCCCTGGGCAGAATCGAGGACTGGGCCAAGGTAGTCCCCGCACCTCATCCCTAACCCTAAGCATTTGTCCCTGTTGAATTTGCGAGTCTTCCGGCCTGCAGGCGCCATCCAATGCTGGTAGACTGTAGGTTAAGCCTATGCCGCTAAAAACGTTACTCTTAAACCCTCCCTCGTTCGAGAACTTTGACGGCGGAGCCAGCTCACGCTGGCCTGCTACGCGTGAGATTGAGTCTTACTGGTATCCGGTGTGGCTTGCCTATCCGGCCGGGATGCTGGAAGGCTCCCGCATGCTGGACGCGCCCCCGCACCACGTCTCCGCCACCGAGACGATTGAGATCTCGAAGGGCTATGAGTTTCTGGTCCTGTTCACGAGCACTCCGGGATGGACCGGCGATCAAAAGCTCGCCGAAGCCATTAAGCGCGCCAATCCGCAGATCAAGGTTGCGTTCGTTGGGCCGCCCGTTACCACGTCTCCCGATAAAGCCCTGAACGAATGTTCGGCCATCGATTTTGTGTGCCGGCGCGAGTTTGATTTCTCCGTGGTGGAATTCGCCAACGGCAAACCATTGGATGAAATCCTGGGCATCAGCTATCTCAAGAATGGGACAGTGGTGCACAATCCCGATCGGCCACAGGTAGATAACCTGGATGCGATGCCATGGGTCACCGACGTCTACAAGCGCGACATTGATGTGACGCGCTACAACGTCCCGTTTCTGCTCTATCCATATGTTTCGCTCTATTCGACCCGCGGCTGTCCGGCACAGTGCACTTTCTGCCTGTGGCCTCAGACGCTGAGCGGCCACGCCTGGCGCAAGCGCTCCACCGACGACGTTGCTGCAGAGATGGCGCATGCCAAGGAGCTCTTCCCCGATGTCAAAGAGTTCTTTTTTGACGATGACACCTTCAACATCCAGAAAGCGCGGACAGTTGAGCTATGCGCAAAACTCAAACCGTTAAAGCTCACCTGGTCCTGCACCTCGCGTGTGACCACCGACCGCGAAACGCTCAAGGCGATGCGCGATGCAGGCTGTCGCCTGCTGATAGTGGGCTTTGAGTCAGGCGATCCGCAGATTCTCAAGAACATCAAGAAGGGTGCAACCGTGGAGCGCGCGCGCGACTTCGCCCGCGACTGCCATGAGCTCGGACTCACCATTCACGGCGACTTCATCCTCGGTCTGCCTGGGGAAACCAAGGAATCGATTCGCAACACCATCAACTTTGCCAAGGCTCTGGATGTGGAAACGATCCAGGTATCGATTGCGCATGCCTACCCCGGCACCGAGTTTTATGATTTCGCCGCCGAGAACGGCTTCATCATCAACAACGGGGCGATGGTGGACGAAGGCGGACACCAGCTGGCGCACATTGAGTATCCAGGCTTGCCCAAGGACTACGTGCTCGAAATGGTCCACCGTTTCTATGACGAGTACTATTTCCGGCCCAAGGCGGCGTGGCGCATTGTGAGCAAGGCTGTCGTCAATCGAGACGTGAAGCGGCTCTATGTCGAAGCCAAGTCGTTCCTCAAGCTTCGGGCTGCACGCAACAAGGTTGTGGCCGATGGCAAGATAAAGGCTGCCAACACGCCGAGCCCTGCCGTCAACGCCGGCGCCTGATCGGGCTGTACCCTTGCAGACCTTAACCCTGCGCAGATATTTCGTACTGGGGGTGGTGACGCTTGCCTCCGCCCTTGGGGACACCTCGCTTGCAGTTGGCATGAAGCGTCTGGGCCCGGTTTCGCTGGGGCATCCCGACGCCCTGCTTTCTGCACTGCGAACGCCCTGGGTGTTCGGCGGAGTTCTTCTGCTGCTGGTGTGGACCGCCTGTTATCTGACTGCGCTTTCCTGGGCTGATTTAACGTTCGTGCTGCCTGCGACCTCGCTGGCTTACGTCGCGGTCGCGTTCCTCTCCAGGTTTTGGCTGCATGAGCAAATCTCGCTCGCGCGGTGGGTGGGGATCGCCCTGATTACCGCCGGGGTTGGTTTTGTGACCCGGGGACCGGCTTACACTCCATGAACATGGGTTCCGGCTGGGCGATTGCGGGAATGGTGGGGTCCATCGTGTTAACTGCCACCGCCGGAGATGTGTTGCTTGCTTCCGCCATGCGCGCGGTGGGCGACCTGGATGAAATCAAAGCAGAGCGCGGCTTGCGCGGAGCGATCTGGGCGGTGGTCAGCGAGAGCCGCTTCCTGGCCGGCGGCGCCTTCATGGCTTTGAGTTTCTTTTCCCTTCTCTTCTCTCTGAGCCACGCGGACGTGAGCCTCATTGCTCCTGCAGCAGGTTCGCTTACCTTTGTCAGCAACGCCGTAGCCGCAAGATGGTTGCTGCACGAAAACGTAGATCGCCGCCGCTGGCTGGCAGCCATATTCGTCTGCTGCGGCGTCGCGCTGCTCAAGCGTTAGGCGTGATTAGAATTGACTTCTGTTCAGCAACTACTCTCCCCTGGAAGTACCGCCCTCCCCTTTGTCATCTCGACCGAAGCGTAGCGAAGTGGAGAGATCTCTGTATGGATGCTCTTTCTTGGAAATGTTTTTCGACCGAAGTGCCAATGAGCATGAGGACCATCTAGGAAGATGAAAATGGCGCGGAAGAATATTGAGTTGCCCAGGTCTCGCTTTTGAGACCTGGGCAACTCATCGCAAATAGGCCTAGCCGAAACACCCCACTCAAAGTCCGCCTCATCAAACGCTGATCGACGACTTCGCCAGAATGCCCCCGTCGCAGACCACATGCGACCCGGTCATGTAAGCACTCTCCTCGGAAAGAAGCCACGCAACCACCCGCGCCGGATCCTCTGGTCTCGCCAACCGCCCCAGGGGAATTTCGCGGCTTAGTTGCAGCCGCATGCTTTCAATGTCTTCTGCAGGAACGTTGTTCCACATCAGCCCGGTCTCGGTTGCTCCCGGAACAACCGCATTCACGCGTATGCCAAACTTCGCGTAGTCGATGGCCATGCAGCGGACCAATGAGGAGATTGCTCCCTTGGTGGCGCTATAGGCCCCAGAACCTCCCGCAGCCAAGGCCACAAACGACGTGGGCGACGAGGTACAAACAATCGAACCGGAAGTCTGCGCCGCCAGCATCGACTGCAGACCATGTTTGCAAGTAAGAAAAATACCGGTCAGGTTGGTATCGAGAATACGCTGCCAGCGTTCGAGCGGCATTTCATGAATGAGTCCACCCATATCGATCCCGGCATTAGCGAAGATGCCATAGGGCGCACCAAACTGTTCATGGATCATGGCGAAGGCTTGCTCCACCTGGCGTTCGTCACCGACATCACAGGGTATGCCGGTCGCGGTGCCACCCTCCGCCCGCGCAGCCTCCGCAGCCTGCTGAGCGCTTTCGCCATCCTTATCCAGAATGGCGACCCGGTCACCGCGCCTGGCGCAAAGCAAAGCGGTCGCACGGCCGATACCACTACCGCCGCCGGTAATGACGATGAGCCCTGACGATGTCATTCCCCGCTAACCACGCTGCGGCAGATAAGCAATACAATCGATCTCCACTTTCATCCCCGGTGCCACCATACCCGACCCCACGGTAGTCCGTGCCGGCTTGGTGGCACCAAACACTTCCGCGTACACCTCGTTCATCGCAGCGAAGTCCTTGACATCTTCCAAAAACACGGAGCACTTCACCACATCTTTCAGGTCCGCGCCGGCGCCCTGCAGAATCGTCTGCAAATGACGCAACACCAATCGCGTTTGCTCCTGCACGCTCGCCTCCGCCTGCATCTCGCCCGTGGCTGCGTCCACTGGCCCCTGCCCCGAGATAAACAAAAAGTCTCCCGCACGCACTGCGCTGGAATAAGGCCCCTGCGGTTTCGGCGCACCTTCTACTGTTAAACGTTCCAACATGAACCTCTCCATTTGCCGATGAGAATTGGTGATGTGCTACGGTTCAAGATAGCAGAGGAGGACAGCGATTTTTCCACGCCACGATGACCAAACGAAAGCATTACGATGTGGCCATCATTGGGCTGGGATCCATGGGAAGCTTCGCTGCCGTGGAGCTGGCGAGGCGCGGCCTTTCCGTGATCGGCCTCGACCAGTTCACGCCACCGCATGGCCGTGGCAGCCACTCCGGCAGCGCTCGAATTTATCGCGTCGCCTATCCCGAGGGCAGCGGCTATGTGCCATTGACCCAGGCCGCAGGCGCGCTGTGGGACCAGGCCGCCGAGCAACTGGGAAGCAAACTATTGCACCGCACCGGTGTGCTCTACATGGGACCTCCGGAGGAGACCTTTCTGCGCGAGGTTGCAGATAGTGCATCCACGCACCACGTGGAGGTGGAATCGCTCACCGCGGAAGAAGTACACCGCCGCTATCCTGCTTTCGAAATCCCTGAAAACTACGCCGGCCTTCTCGATGTTCGGGCTGGCTGGCTCGATGTGGATGCGTCGATTACCTCAAGCCTCGCCTTCGCCCAGTCCCTCGGCGTCGAATGCCTTTTCGATCAACCAGTCAAAGGATGGGACGCGAGCGAGCAAGAAGTTCATGTACATCTGGAAAAGGAAACCATCACCGTGGCGAGGCTGGTCATCACTGCGGGTGCATGGGCAGGCGCCTTGTTGCGCGATCTTCCACTCCCGCTGGCGGTAAAGCGCAAGGTCGTGGCATGGTTCGACCCTTTGGCGCCGGAGCTCTTCGCGCCGGATCGCGTCCCGGTTTTTGTCTTCCCGGAAAACTTCACCTACGGATTCCCCAACCTCCCCGGCCTGGGGGTCCGCCTGGCAGAGCACATAGGCGGCGACTATCTGCCGGATGCCGATAGCCCTGCCTCGCCACCGGGGCCGGCCGACCTGGATCCCCTGGCCTCCATCGCCGCGAGATATATGCCCGGACTCGCGGGCAGTTATGATCAGGCGCGTTCCCGCATCACCCGTTCGGCCATCTGCCTCTACACCATGACTCCGGATGAGGACTTCATCGTGGACCATCATCCGAAATTCAAAAACGTGATCTTTGCAGCAGGATTTTCTGGTCACGGCTTCAAGTTCGCCCCTTTGATCGCCGTGGCCCTGGCCGATTTGGCGATGCAGGGCAAAACCGAATTGCCCATCGGCTTTCTCGCGCTCAACCGCCGGTGGTGACCATCTGGTATCAGGCCTTTTTGCGGAACCCGCGAAAAGGGGGACGCGGCAACGAACGGTAAGCAATCGAGCCGGGAATAGTGACCTCGATCTCAGTGCCGGCCCCTACGCCGCTCCAGATGGTGAACTCGGCGCCGATTTGTCTAGCGCGTTCGCGCATTCCCGGCAGGCCATAGTGGCCGGGACGACCCTCTTCCAGCAGCGCTGGTTCAATGCCCTTCCCATCGTCCCGAATTCGCAAGCGGAACATACGCTCCGTGTAGATGATCTCCACTTCAATATGATGTGCCTGAGCGTGGCTGAAAGCATTTCGCAGAGCCTCGCGAGTGATCCGGTAAAGCTCGTCCCGAATGATCGGATGCAGGTTTCGCGGCGGACCCTCGACTGTCAACTCGAAGGCCGCGCCGTCTGGTGTTGCCAGTTCACTGCAAACAGTCTTCACTGCCTCGGACAAGTCATTCGTAGTCGTGGCGGACGATCGTAAGTCATACACGGCGTCCCGGCCCTCGGCAATCGCCTGATCCGCGCGTTCCAGCGTTTTTTCGAGTTTTTCTTTCGCTGTTCCAGACGGAAGCAGGTTATCGACGGTCTGTAGTTGGAGCATCAATCATTGAAAGCTCTGCAACAGCGTGTCATGCAACGCGCGGGCGATACGGGTGCGCTCGCTGACTCGCTCTTCCAGGCGAAGCTCCAGGATGCGCCGCGCGATAGCCCAGCCAAAGAAGGCGGCGACCAAAACAGTGGAGATCGCCGTGATCGGCACGATAAGAAAGATCCGGCGCTGAACATTTTTCATGTTCGCAACGGCGCGTGGCAGCTCTTCATCGAGCTCGCGGTCAATGCTCTGGACATGGGCAGAAGTCGTATTCTCAATGCGTTTGAGTTCGTCGTCGAGACGAAGACGAACAACTTCCCAGTCGCCGGTGCGAGCCAGGGCCGCGATGTCATCGAGCTGAAACGGGAGCGTGACCTCAATCGTGTCCAGAGCAGTCAGAAATGCCGGATCTACACGGAATTCTGGCGACAGGTAAGCAAGGGTGCTCCTTGTTTGTTGTGTTTGCTTCTGCAGAGCGGCACGTAATGGCTCGGCTTCGGTTACCAGGCGATGCGCATCTTTGGACTGTGCGAGTTCGATCAACCGCTGATGAAAGGACCGCAGGCTTTCCTGAAGCCGCAAGACGGCGATCAACTGCTGACTAACACCGGTGAGACGATCTGTTTGCAGTTGAGCTTGCTTGAACTGGTAAATCACGAGCCCGTTTCCGCCTAGAATCAAGGCCGCTAACAGGGCCATGATGAGCGCCAAACTCCGGCCGATGTTGAAGTAGTTGCCATTGTTCCTAGCGCACATTGTCGTCCGTCGTCCTGGGAGGACCAGGACGGAAACCGGTGATTTCGATGAGCTTCTTTTCCAGGTCAGCCGCGGCTGCAGGCGCACTCTTCTGGCCCACCAGAACTGAATGCACGGCGTCGGAGTAAGCCTGCGAAACGGCCTTGTAGTTGTTCCCGGTCTCGATGGAAGGCCGATCGACGATGACGCGTGCCCGCGGGTCAGAAATCGAGGGTGGTTCGGACAGTTCAAGCTGGTTCAGGCCGCCCAGGCCGTGGTCCTTTTCGCCCTCATCGATCAGGCTGCGAAGCTGGAACCGAAGAAGCGCAATCGCTTCCTGACGATGAGTCGAATGTGAGGAGACGGCTGTGCCGGTCCCTCCTAATGTTCCCGCCGAACCTTCGGTTCCCCCAGGCATTCCTGCCAGGCCGGTCTTCACCACCGGAGACGAGCTTCGCCAGCCGATCTGCCGGGCTTGTCCCTTGCTGCTCATGGGGGTCAGGACCCAGATGCGGCTAAAGGCGGCCCGGCCCGAGTCAAAAACGAGCATGGAATCGACCTCCCGGTACGCCACCGTTCCGGGTGGCGATATCCAGCCAATCCAACGCTTGGCGCGTTGCCATGCCGCAATCGCCGCCGGGTTATTCACGCTGATTGTCCGATCCCGCTCGATGATCCGCCCTCCTCCCGTGGATACTTGCCACTCGAGGGCGTTGCAGGTCAACGATTCCGCAGCATTTCCCTGCCACACGTAACCCCAGAAGTCCTTTCTGCCTTTGGCGCGCTCACCCGTCTGGATTCGCTCTGCCATGCTCTCAAGCTCGTCCCACGTCCCGGGAGGATGAGCATAGCCGTATTCGCGCAGCAGATCGGTTCGATACTCCAAGCCCGCAAGAGGAACATTGAAAGGAACCGCCACGAGTTTTCCGTTCACCGAATAACTGCGCAACAGTTGCGGGTCGAGCTGGGCGATTTCAGAGGCGAGGTAAGGCTGTAGATCGATCAGGTCAGGTTCGAGAATCGGGGTCCAGATCAAATCCACGTTCAGGAGATCGGGGCCGGAGCCATCCTTCAAGAGCTTGCGTGCAAGGTCAACGTACTCTCAGCTGGCTTCCGGAATTGGAATGCTCGCGACGCGAATGCCACTTTCCTGCGCGAACTGCTGTAACCGAGCCCGCTCCTGCGGTCGATCCTCATTCCAGGAATAGGCATATTGCAACGCCACCGCCTCCCGGGGAGACTGCCGGCAACCAATCAGAGCAATCCCCAGCAGGAAGACCACCCCGCAACTGGCGCTACCTTCCATCAGAAACTTTCTGTTCCTTAGAGTTGTCGCTGAACCGGGTCCCGCTTCATGGTATACGACATCTGCCGGCGAGGAACCGCGAGTCGCTTATCGAGAATGTGCGCGCGAATACAAGCTGGCTTTTACATTGCGCCGGATCATCGCGTCGCCGCCGAGCGAACGCTCAGACGAAAATAAAGCTGCAACGTCCAGACTTTGAGTGGGTGGCCCAGGTCTCAAAAGCGAGACCTGGGCCACCCACTTGGCTTGATCAGGGCACATTCGTCGTGTCGTACCTGGAGCAGTGTCCGCCACGCCAGCGCCTTCGTTCTAGTCAGACGACGTTTCCTCAGAAATAGAACTTCAGCGCCATTTGCAATTCGCGCTGGGTATTCTGCGTTGCCGACACCGCACCGAAATTCGGATCCGTAATGTTGTTGTCTGGTTGAGCGAATACGCGAGACTGATATGGAATTACCTATTAAACGGTAAGCAACTCTTCGTAAAATCCTCCGATTTCCTGCGCTCTATCGACAAAATGTATCTCCAGAATCCAATGGCGTTGCCGGCCCTCTTCATCAAGCGAGCGCATTGGCAGGTCGCTGTTGGGATGAACGTAGAGCGTCACCTTATCGTCAGCGATCCTTTCGTGAGGAAATTGCCCGATGAGATGTCCGGCGATAGGTCCCCCAAACTCCCAGTTGTATTTCGCAGCCAGCGATTCGATGTAATAGAAGAATTCGCCGCTGGTAATGCGGGGATGATCGTTGAAGAATTGCTTACCGTCCGCGAATGCAGACTTGATGTCCTGACACATCTTGAGTTTCAGTGGGTTGGAGCCGAGAACGAAGGTGCGGCCAAAATCCGCTTCCCACTGCTCGAAGACGGGGCCGAGGTCGAGGAAGAGGATGTCGTCTTCGCCGATGGTAAGGTCAGGCGGATTCTCGGCGTACGGAAGGAGCGTGTTCTTGCCTGCGCGAACGATTCGTTTGTGCCAGTAGGTCGTGATTCCGTATAGCTCCTGAGCAAGAGCGTAAATGTCAGCGTTGAGGCCCTTCTCGGTGATGCCTGGGCGAATCAGCCTGCGAGCTTCCACCTGGTGAAATAGCGCTTCTGCCCGGGTCTGGGCTTCCAGAAGTTCCGCGGTGCGATGCCCTTCCGTTGCTGCCATTCTCAAGTCCGTGAAAGAAATTATCCCCAGGTACTACTCTAATAGATATGCCAGGTCCTCAGCCCCAGGTGAACGGAACTGGTCTTGAGGCTCAGACTCGCGGCATTGCAGCCGGATTCCCGGGTCTCGATCGCAAAAGAGCGAAAGGCTGCTAATCTGACGAGGGTGTATTCGAGGGTAAGTCCCGTACAAAGATTTTCCGGGCCACTGGTTTGGCGAATGTATCGCGTGAGGAGATTTGAACTATGCCCAAGTTAAGTACACTACGGCTTGCCGCCTGCGTCGCATTATTAACAGGCCTGGCACAGGCTGCATCTGCCGCTGAAATTCTTATCGTTGACGATAAATCCCAGCCCGAGAGTTTGACCGTCGCCCCGGGTGGGACACTGATCGTCGGCAGTGCGAGCACCCCGTTCATTTATAAGGTGCGCCCGGGTTCGACCACGGTGGAGAAGTTCGTGGATGCGAGCGCAGAAGGTGCCGGCACCTTTTTCTTTGGCATGCTTGCCGATGGCGCTACCAACACGTTGTGGTCGTGCCAGCTTACCCCGGTGCCAGGAACAACGCAGCGTCATACGGCCCTGAGGGGCTTTGATCTCTCCACTGGCGCGCAAAAGCTTCGCTGGAACCTGCCTGGTGACAACAGTGTGTGCAACGATTTCTCGATCGGACCCGACAAGGCGCTTTACATCAGCGACACCATTAACAGCAAAATCTACAGGCTGCCAGCGGGCGCTACGGCTGCCGAACTCTTCCTGGAAGATCATGCGCTCTACGGCATCGACGGGATCACCTTTTTGGACGGTACGTTGTATGCCAACAATGTGTTCTCGAACAATCTCTACCGTATCCCGGTGGACGCTGCCGGCAAGGCCGGCAAACCTGTCGATATATGGATGGATCAGCCGGTGAAAGGGCCAGATGGCATGCGCGCAGCCAATGGCAAGCTACTCGTTGCTGAGAATGGCAGCGGAAAGATTTCCGTGATTACGGTCAATGGCGATAAGGCCAGCGTCACTGTAATCAAGGAAGGACTCAAGACCCCAACCGCAGTCGAGCCCGCGGGCGACACGATCTGGGTCGCCGAACGCGGCGCCGGCAAGGCAGTGTCCATTCCGATGCCGAAATGAGACCTGCCGATTGAGCCAGTATCATGAGAGGAGTCGGTAAGAACCCAGACCTGAATTGAGACAACTTTGACCAGCAAAAAGGCTTCGCGTGAGAGCACGTCAAATCAAGCACAATCGCGCCGCAATCGTGGAAAGACTGTGCGCCGGAGTCTCGTCGAAGCGAGTAAGGCGCAGGATGAGGCACTCCTCGCTCGCGAACTCCGCACCTCGCAAACTCAGCAGGAACTTGCCGTTCTAGTGGTGGTCGAGTTCACCGGAGAACTCCGCAAGCGCAAGCAGATTAGCCAAGCCGCTCGGCTTGCCCGCAGCGCGGCCGCTGTCGTCGCTGGAGAATTCGGGCCTGAAGAAGTCGGGACAGAAGACATTCCCGACCCCGTAGCTCCCACCCTCGACTTCGATGCCAGCCGCGCAGAGTTTGAGGAACTCGCCCGATCAGCCGGTGCGGCCATTGCCGCCACCCTCGTCCAGCGCCGCCAGAGGCCAGATCCCTCGACGCTCGTTGGCCAGGGCAAACTCGAAGAGATTGTTGGGGCTGTGGCCTCCAGCAACTCCTCGCTGGTTATCTTCGACCACGACCTTACCCCCTCTCAGCTGCGCAACATCGAATCCCAGCTACCCTGCCACGTCATCGATCGTTCACAGCTCATTCTCGATATCTTTGCCCGCCACGCCAGAACCCGCGAAGGCCAGCTGCAGGTAGAACTCGCACAGCTCCAATACCAGCTGCCCCGGCTCGCCGGCCGAGGCCGCGCCATGTCGCAGCTAGGCGGCGGCATCGGAACACGCGGTCCCGGCGAAACTCAGCTTGAGACCGATCGCCGCAAGATCAACCTGCGCATCGACCACATCAAGACCCAGCTCAATGCCGTGCGCCGCATCCGCCATGAGCAGCGGCAGCGCCGCGAAGCAGTTCCCGTCCCCGTCGTTGCCCTGGTCGGCTACACCAACGCCGGCAAGAGCACCCTCTTCAACGCTCTCACCGAGGCTGGCGTGCTCGAATCGGCTAGAATGTTCGCTACTCTCGATCCCAAACTCCGGCAGCTGCAGCTCCCTTCCCGCCGCAAAATACTGCTCTCCGATACCGTCGGCTTCATTCGCAACCTTCCCCCCACGCTCGTTACCAGCTTCCGCGCCACCCTTGAAGAGGTTGAGCGAGCGGAAATTCTTCTCCACGTCCAGGACGCAGCCAGCTCTATCCGCGAAGAGCAGCAAACCCAAGTTGAAAAGGTGCTGAGCGAGCTCGGAGTTTCGAACAAGCCCGTCATCCAGGTCTTGAACAAGGTCGATCTCGTCCCGCCCCAGGAACTCGCCCACCTCTCCCACGATCGCGAAGCGGTTCCGGTCTCTGCACTTCAGCGCACCGGCCTCGAACAACTCATGATGGCTATCGATGCCGCGTTGGTGGTGGACCCGCTGGTCGAAGCGAGATTTCGGCTCCCGCAATCAGAAGGCTCCATCCTCGCATCACTCGAGGGCGGAGCCATCATCGACGAAAAACGGTTCGAAGGAAATCTCGTCTTTCTACGAGCTCGCGGGCCGGCATCTCTTCTTGACCGTTACCGCCGTTTCCGTGAGAAACAGGATCCTTCCAGCGTGCGCCTACAAGCGAAGCAGACTACGCATCACTCCAGAGGATGATGGTCGACCGAGAATGAATTGGGTAACGAAAGAGGGATCGGATTCTCAGAGCGAATTATTGGAGATGCTCAGCCGGGGCGCAACGCCCACAGGGATGAGTTCTCTCTCGTCAGAAAGTTGGAGGAGCGCGAAAGTTCCCCGCCGTTTTAGTGAGAAAGAGGATTAGTCAACACAGATTTGCGGGGACCAATCGGCATTACTGATCACGGTAAAAGTTTCAATGTGATCTCTCGAAACGTGGTCTTCGAGTTTGGCTCCACGCAGTGCGTCAGTTCCCTGTCTGTGCATTCCCGAGTTGCAAGCGCAACAGGGTTGTGCATCGTCGCCGAGAGTATTCGACCGTCACGCATGTCTACCACGAGTTGAACGACAAACGTCTCCTTACCTATCTCTGCGGTGAAGCCGTCACCACGCCTTGAAACCTGTACGAAGTTGGGGGGTTCAGCCCCTACCGGCTCTTGCATCCACTTCGCAGGCAACTGAATGTGAAGTGCGGGAGGAGGCACGTGTTGGATCAGCAGCGTTTCGGTGTGTTCCGCCGAGTCTACGTTCTCCACCTTGAGCGAGAAATCGACTACGTCCTGGCCGAGCAGGACATGTTGCCCATCGGCCCACGAGTTCGGGCTAGCTAGTGCGCGCCACGTACGCGGTTTGGCCCGGCTGTACAAGCTTTGCTTGCATGGCCAGCAGGAGATCGCTGTAGAGGGTCAGAGTATCGGTAATAGGTCCGATGAGCAGGGGTTGAACGGCAGCAAGGTCCGGCACCTTCATGTAGGAGACAGGATCATCCAGAGAAACAATCTGGCCTAGTGCAAGGCTTGCAGCGGTTAGAGCCTGCTGAGCGTTGGAAGTGAGATTCGACCAGTGGATTTCCTCGTAATATCTACCGTTGGCATCTCGCTTCACCACGTCAGTGGCGTGAATCGTGTATTGCCAGCCGTCGTTATTTCCGGTCATCACATAGTGTGAGATCGCCCCCTCGACATACCGGCGCTGGAGTGTTCCAACGCCGGTCGCGGCTTGCTCCACGGTCGTTGTAGGTGCCATCTGAGCCAAAACCGGAGTCAAGCAGACTAGCAGGAGCCATCTCAGCACAGCGCCCTCCGAAATGCATCAACACTCTATCAGGCGAGGTTCGCAGTACCCCATTATTACGGCTGATAAAGCCAGGCGTGATTCACCGCTGCACCTCCGGGACGAGCATAGCCACCTACTATGAGGACTTCGCCATCTGACAGCCGGGTCGCCGTAGAGAAGTAAAAGCAATCGAGCCGGCTGCCGGTCACGGTATGAAAGGAGTTGGAGGCCGCATCGTAAATCTCAGGCTGCTCCGCACCGCCCGCAATGAGGATTCTCCCCTCACCCAAGGGGACCACTGCCTTACGTAGCTTGAACCGCGACATATTCATCTGCGGTCCCGGTGTCAAAGCTCCCGTGCTGGGATCATAGATCTCAGTAGCGGCAGTCCCTGGTCGCCACGCGCCGCCGATCTGACCACCCGCAATCAGCGACTTTCCGTCCGGCAGCAGAGCAACGCCAAATTTTTCCCGCGCCAATGACGCATGGCCGGCCACGGTAAAACGCCCCGTTGCCGGATCGTAGATTTCTCCGCCCGCATCATTCACAGCAAGCACCTCGCCGCTCTGCATCAGCAGGAGTGTCGACATACCTCCCGAATGCATGCTACCCGTGACAGAGAACTTACCGGTGGACGGGTGATACAGTTCGGCAGTTGCGATCTTCTCGCTGCCGGATTCTTCGTTTCCTCCGACGATCAGCACATCGCCATTCCGCAACAGGATAGAGCTGGCTCCCGCTCGGGGTCCGGTCATATCTCCGGCCAAAGTGAAGGTGCCAGACAAGGAATCGTAAAGCTCGGCGTTCGCCAGATAGCATGAGACGCCGCAATAGGATGCACTGGCACCCCCAGCAAGAAGAACCTTACCGTCGGGAAGCAACGTGGCCGTGACGCCCCAGCCACGAGGAGCGTGCATTTTGCCGGCACTGACAAATTGCCTCGTATGTGGATCATAGACTTCCGCCGTGGGGTCAATGACTCCGTTGCGCGCCATGCCGGCCGCAATCAGCACCTTGCCATCCGGCAGCAGAGTGGCTGTGTGGTCGAAACGAGCTTCTACGGTGTTGCCGGTTGGCACAACACGGCCTGTGGAATCTGCGCTTGCTGTTAGAGCAGGCTCAGGCAGCAAGAGCCACCGGCATAAGAGAGGGGCGATAAGGATAAAGACGGATCCAACAACGAGACGATCGAAGTGCTTTCGCATAACACTCCTCCTGTAGGAACTTGCCGGACGCGCATCTCCTTTAATCGGTCCGCAGCATGGTCACGGGATCGACCTGGATTGCGCGAAGGATCGCTGGTATGGCAGCAATGGATAGCACCGCCAGAATCATCAGCCAAGGGATCGCCAACACACTTACATCCGTAGCGCTTACTTGATAGAGCAGCGACTGGACGAAACGTTGGGAGGCTATCCCGAGCACCAGGCCAGCAAAGGCACCCACCATGACGGCTAAGGAAATACCGACGGCGACCTGGCGTATCACATGGCTGAGCTGAGCGCCCAATGCGAGGCGAATGCCAATCTCCCGCTCCCGTTGCTGCACCGAGTAGTTCAGCACTCCGTACAGCCCAACGCCGGCAAGCAGCAATGCGACCGCTCCAAAGAAGAAAGCAAGGGTTGCAAGCAGGCGTTCACGGATGGTCTGCGCCTGGTTCAGTTCAAGCTGAGTCCGGACCGTGGAGACATAGAATGGAGAGCGCACACGCGACACCTCACGGCGGAGGGTCGACGCCAGGGCAAGCGGATTCGGCGAAGAGGTGCGAACAATGAAGGTGCCCTCGTCGACTGGAAGCAAGGCTGCCTCCTGGTCACGGTGATGAAAAGGAACAAAGACGACAGGCGTCATGGGGGCGCGGATACTACTGTAATCCGCGTCGCGGGCGACCCCCACCACCACCAGGCGTTCGCGCGTTCCATCGTCCGCGGCTTTCTCAAAGGACTTGCCCACTGGGTCCTCAGTGTTAAGAAATGTTCTGGCGAAGGTCTGGTTGACAATCGCAGCATCCGGATAGGTATCGCTCTCGAGAAAATCTCTACCGCCGAGCAGCGGAATCTTCATGGTCTCGAACCAGCCCGGCGAGACGTTCAAGAAATAAGCAAGTTCGACGCTGGGAGGACCGCCGTTGACCGCAATGGAATCGTTCCACCCGAAGCCTTTCAGCAAAGCCCATCCTGCCTGAGACACACGCTCAACGCCGGGGACTACGCGCAGTTGCTGAGCCACCTGATCCCAATAGAGGGAAGATTGCGCCGGCCGGGCGGTGGTTTCGAGCAAAAGAATCCGGTTCGCGGAGAAACCAGTCGGCTGGTTGGAAAGCCTGTGGAAGGTAGCGACAAACAGTCCTGCAATCAATAGCACGAGAAAACAAAAGGCTACCTGCAGGGCGATCATTGCGTTCATCAGCCGCTGGCGTGAGTGGGGATCATCTCCTCCCTTCAGAATCACGGACGGACGGACCGAAGATGCGCGCAACGCAGGCAATAGTCCGAAAAGCAAGACCACAGCCAGGGTCAGCGACAAGCCAAACCCCAGCACACTCCAATCAGCGGGCAGGATCAAGCGGACCGGATTGTCGGGTGGATTGATCATGCTCACCACAAACGGGGCCGACCACCACGCGAACACGGCACCAAAAGCAGCCGCCAGAAAGGCGAGCAGCGCGCTTTCCATCAGCACCATCTGCACCAGCCGCCGGCGGCCCGCGCCCAGTGAAACCCGCAGAGCCATTTCACGCCCGCGCGCCGCAGCCTGAGCCGTCATCAGGTTGGCCACATTGGCGCAGGCAATCAGCAGAACCATCATCACCAACACGCTGATCGCAACCAGCGCACGACGATACTCTTTCTGCGTTCGGGATACACCCGCAGGGGCCGGTTCCATACGAAGCCGGTTATCGAGAACGTTCCTCAAAGTTTCCGGTGCCAAGCCCGTCTCGCCGCGCAAGCGGTCGCTTTCAAATGTGTGATCGACGGCAGCAAGTTTTGCCCGGAGAGGCTCCAAGTCAACACCCGGCATCACGACAGCCAGTGTGCGCAACCAGGTGGAATCAGAACGCAGCACCCGGCGATGCATCATCGTGGTAAGGAAGATGTCGATGACCGTACCCGGTTCTGTTCCGGTGAACTTCTTTTCGCTCACGCCAATCACCTGGTAGGCGACACCACCTATGTTCACGTTTCGTCCGAGGACATGCGGGTCCCGGCCGAAGCGGCGGGTCCAGTAGTCGTACGAGAGCACAACATAAGGGGCTGCCCCGGGCTCCTGATCATCCTTGTCCGTGAACAACCGCCCCAGCGCCGGTTGAATGACGAAGGAAGAGAACATCCATCCGGAAACATATTGCAGCGTGGCCTTTTCGGTCTCTGCGGCGGTTTTGTAGGTCACGTCTGCGCGATCGGCATAGGAGATGGCGATCAGTTCAGCCTGACCTTTCGCGGCAGCGCGCATCAACTGAAAATCGGGATACGCCCACGAGTCCCATTCGCCCGGCTTATTGTCAAAACCTGTTCCCTGACGAGACAAAACATAAACCCGCTCCGGATGGGCGACAGGCAAAGGGCGCAGAAGCAATGCATCGATCAAGCGAAACGCAGACGTGCAAGCCCCGATGGGCAAGGCAAGGGAAAGGATGGCGGCGACCGAAGTCACTTTGTTGCGCCTGAGCTGACGCCAGCCAAAAATCAGGTCGGCGCGCAAGGCGTCGAGCCATCCAATCACCTTCACATCGTGACTCTGCTGCTGTTGCTGTATGGGGCGGCCAAGCGCTAGCCGCGCCTCCTGTGGGTCTCGCCCCTGCGCAACCGCTTCGACGAGGTGGGATTGAAGCTCCTCTTCGATCTCGCGGTTCAGCCGATCGCCGCGAAACACATTTGCCATGCGCGACCACAGAGACATGTCACACCGTCCTGAGAATGCGATTCACCGCCGAAGTGGCTGTGTGCCAGCGCGACTCTTCGGCGGCCAACTGTTTTTTACCCGCGGCTGTGACCTCATAGATACGTGCCCGCCGGCCGCTATCCTTGCGGATCCACTCGGCACGAATCCATCCTTCCTCCTCCATGCGATGGAGAGCAGGATAGAGCGAACCCTCCTCGGCACGCAGCACGTCACCGGACAGTTCGCCTACCGCCGCCATGATGGCGTAGCCGTGCAGGCGGGGCCTGCGGGAAAGAATTTTCAATACCAACAGATCGAGAGAACCTTGCAGAGAATCCGGCTTCGCCATATTAAGACATCTATATATAGCCGTCTTAATATGCTTGTCAAGCCGGGGCCTTTGCGCCGGGCAAGCTGCTGTCCATTTCCGAACGGGAAGAACCCACTCATCCAGGGGCTAGCGAGGGGCCCGGGGCTTGATCCAAGGATTCTTCCGGCCGTCTCCGGCATACTTCGACCGGGCTGCCTCAAATCTCTTTACATTCGCCACGGTCCAAAGCCAAACCGGGTGCAACTGAACCAGCAGATCCTTAAGAAGCACGTGCGCGAAGTTGTGAGTCTCTTTCTACGCACGTACGAAGTGTGAATCCTGGAGCCTCTTAATCTCTGGACCTGTTTAGTTTCGCGTACTCCGCTTTCGCTTGTTTCAGCACAGAAATATCGGGGTCGGCGTGTATCCAGAGGGTGAGGAAATCCTGATAGGCCACTTTGGCCTTAACGGTGTCGCCTTGCATGGCATAGGCTCTACCGATTTGGAGGTGCGCCAACGCACCGATGGGCTGGTTCACAACCACGCCGCGATGGTCGAGGATTTTCTGGAACTCGGCGGCTGCTTCCCTGCCCTTGCGCGCGGCCAGGTACGCCTCACCGCGGACGTAAACGGGATACAAGGCGGTCCAACCGTAAGTGCTCGCTGTTGTCTGTCCAAGTTCGTAGGGCGTAGCGGCGCTGAGACGCTCAATAGCCTCAGCAGTTTCGCTTTGCCTGACCGCATGCCTTGCCCGAAGGGTAGGCAAGTAATTGAATTGGACGATCGTGTCTTCAGAAAACCTTTTGTCCAGATCGGCGGTGAGTGCCTGGGCCCGCCGATCATCCCCTGCATACGCCAGGGCGAGTGCCGTGCCATACTGCACATCGCGACCTGTCGAATGTTCCGCTGCCAACGCAGAACGCCTTCGCGCTTCCTCTGGGTTGCCGAATAACGCCTCCCGCAGCGCAGACAACGCAAGATACAAGGCAGCAGCTTCGTTTTCCCTTGCCAACTCTGCGGAACTCATCGCACGTAGGGAAAATTGCCGTGCCTCTCCAAGCCGCCCGGAATAAGCGGCTGTGTCGGCCTCCTGGCTCAGGAGTACATCCTCTGCTCCCGGCTGGCCGGCCGACTCCGCTACCTGCCGCGCCATTCTTGCAGCATCGTTCTGCAAGAAAGCAATCTGGTAAAGAGCAAGATGATAGAGAGGACTATGAAGTTTGTGTTGCTGAACTAGCTCATTGGCGGCCGTCGCCTCCTCGAGGTGAAGTAGAGCGATATCGGCGAACATGAGAAAGGCATACGAGATGGGCGAGTCCACTTTCAGAGTAATCGACTCTCCGGCTTCTTCAGATGCCTTCTCATATTGTCCAGTGATCGGATAGATCGCCCCCGCCAGGTACGTATGCGGCATGTCCGACCGCGGATAGTCCTGTTTCCAAAGCTTGCAGAACTGTTGGGCTTTTTCGATGTCCCCTGTAACCTCCTTGTGGAAGACAGATGAGATGAAATACTTCTCCGGCTCACTGGTACGCTCGCGCAGTTCGTAGGCCCTGCGCGTGTAGCCGGCACCGACGCTGGATTCGCCAACAGTGGTAAACGAGACGCCCAACCAGGCGTAGGCGAGGGCAAAGTTCGGATCGAGTTCGATGGCCCGCTGGTAGAACGGAATAGCGCCGGCATCGCCCTCGACGAACCATACTCTACGGCCCGAACTGAGCGCCTTGAGGGCGTCGAGCGAGGGTGTGGTGGCTTGCTCAAGAGGAGTATTGAACTTCTGCACGGCGCTCAAAGACTCGCCAAGTTTGTAGCGCATTGCGAAAGCTGTCTTTCCGAGTGCCTCGAGTACATGGTTCTTGTCGCTGGCCCGAGCCTCCGTGCTGGCCAGCGATTCTCCGTTCACGCAATCGATCGCCTTCAAGGTGATCAGGTACTGAGAGCCAATTTGTGCAATCGAACCATCCAGAACAGCGGCGCTTCCCTCTCGCTGGCAAAGCTCCCGTGCGATCGCGGGCGTGAGCCTGGCATCCGGTGGCTGGCCCATCAAGCTGAGTGTCTGGTGAATTCGTTCTTCTGAGATGAGCTTGAGGAATGGCGATTGCTCAAGCTCGATTGCCATGCCCTGCCGCAGAGTGTCGTCAAATACGGCATCGCCGGTTTGGTTGGCGAAGTCGGCGAGCACTACGGTATCTTTTGCGGTGACGACTCGTCTGCCGCGGTTCAAAAACAGGAACGTGCCGGCGCCCAACGCGATCAGGAGAAGCAGGAGGAGGGTTTTAGCCCACGGCCAATTCTTTCGACGCGCGGGCTCAGGCGGCCCCGTCGCGGCTGCCGGACTGCTTTCCGGTTCCTGGCGGGGGTCGGCGGTTCGATACGCGGGAGCCAGGAAGCGGTATCCCCGCTTGGGAACGGTCTCAATATAACGGGGATTTTCAGCATCATCCCCAAGGGCTTCCCGCAGTTTGCGTACTGCGACACGTAGACCGCTGTCAAAATCGACAAAAGTATTTTCTTCCCAAATGCGATTCTGGATCTGCTCCCGGCTGACGACGTGGCCTGCATTTTCCAGAAGAATCACCAGCAGACGGAACGGTTGCTCCTGTACCTTGACCCGGCGCCCGTGCTTCAGGAGTTCACCCGATACCGGGTTCACTTCGAAGGGACCAAATTCGTAAGTAGAGCCAACAGGCGCTTCCACGCATCTTCCTCATTCGCCGGCGCTATAACCGCACCAGTTTACGCCACCCTGTTGCTCCCCTTGTTATCAACGAGTTGCCAGTTAACAAAGGGTTTACGGTAAGTTCCGTTGACGGCTGCAACAGCCCGGGTTCTTCTGCGTGTCGAGGCTGCCAGTGGCAAACTGCGCGCTCGGAATGAGGCAACTATGGAATCCAGAAACCTGAAATTGTTGATCGCGGTGCCGTCGTTTTGCTTGCTGCTGACGCCAGCATGGATGTCAGCGCAGCAGCAAAAGAAGCTGCCGCCCATCCACTATCACATCACCGACCTGGGCACGCTGGGCGGTCCAGTCAGTCAATCCTTGGCCATCAGCAACGATGGCCTGATCGCCGGCCAAGCGAGCCTCGCCAACGGCACCCAGCACGCGGTGTTGTGGTACAAGACCCTGAAACTTGATCTAGGCACGCTCGGGGGAAGCAAGAGCGCGGGATTGAACAGCACTGCCTTCTTCTCTAATGATCTTGCGCAGGTTGTAGGTGCCTCTGAGGTTTCCACCCTGGATAAGGATGGCGAGAATTTCTGCGGCTTCGGCAGCGGCCTGAAATGTCTGCCCTTCCTCTGGCAGGGCGGAGTGATGGAGGCACTGCCGCTACTTGGGGGCAAGAACGGGCAGGCCATTGCCATCAATGACCGGGGCCAGGCCGCCGGGGTGGCGGAAGACAGCACCATCGACAAAAACTGCGTCGCTCCTCACACCAACGATTTTGAGGCCGTTCTTTGGGGCCCAGGGCGAGGTGAAATTCAAAAACTCCGTCCACTACCTGGCGACACGGTCGGAATGGGCCTCTGGGTTAACGAGAATGGCCAGGTGGTCGGCACGACGGGTTCGTGTGCGAACAGCGTGCTCCCTCCGCTCGCGATCGGACCCCACGCCGTGCTTTGGGAAAATGGCTCGGTCACCGATCTGGGCAACCTGGGAGGTACCTGCATCACCCCCTGTATTAGCCCCATATTGGGACCGCTAGGCAATTTTGCTCTCTATATCAACAACAAAGGTCAGGCATTCGGTGCTTCGGTGCTGGCAGGGGAACAAACCCAGCACGCCTTCATATGGACCAGGGAGACGGGCATGAAAGACCTCGGCACCGTGCCGGGCGACTATGCGAGCGTCGCGCTGGGGGCTAATGAGAAAGGTGAAGTGGTGGGTTTCTCTTTTGACAAAACTGGAGCTCCCCGCGCGTTCCTGCGGCGGAATGGCGTCATGCTGGATCTCAACAGCCTGCTTCCAGCAAATTCTCCCATCTACGCGCTGGGAGCCGGTCTCATCAACGCGAGTGACGAGATTGCCGGCGTTGGAGTAACCAGCAGCGGGCAAATGCACGCGTTCCTGGCTACGCCCTGTCCGTAATAGCACGAGGATGAGTCAGGAACTCTGGGCTGGAAAGAGAGCAGGGATTCTCCTGCTCTCTTGATTTAGTAGTGTCGTTTGCGGCACGGCTGAAGCCGTGCCTTTCCAGGATCGAGTATTCAGACAGACTCGAAAGTCGGGGAATAGTTCAAGCCCCACTAACCAGAACTTTTGTTATCTTTCAGGCGTTCCGAGCCATGGCAAGGTCCACGATCTCCCCAATCATCTGCGTATAGGAAAGCCCGGATTTCTTAGCGGCCATGAAAAACTCCTGCCCGCTCGAGAGCCAGGGGTTCGGATTCGCTTCGATGACGTAAACCTCGCCCTTGCCCGATATGCGCATGTCAATGCGCCCATAATCGCGAAGCCTGACGGCGCGGTAGGCCTTGACCGCGATCTCGGTGAGCTTGGTCACGGTTTCTTCATCAAGGTCCTCGGCGATCGCCGATTTAGTCAGCTTGTAGGCTTCTGTGTCTTTCTCGAATTTCACTTCCTGGCTGGCAATCCTGGGCACGCCCTTGGGAAGCTTGGAAAGATCAAGCTCAACCAGCGGAAGTGGATATGGGTTCTGGTAATTGCCGAGGATGGCAGCGTAGATCTCGCGTCCTTCGATGTACTCCTCGATCAACGCCGGAGAATCGAATTCCGTCTGTATATAGGAGACGCGCTCCATCAATTCCTTCACGCTGGTAACTACCGCAGCAGCATCGATGCCGATGGATCCATCTTCGGAAGTGGGTTTCACAATGAGTGGAAACGAGATGTCATGGGCGTGGTCGATGGTGCCGCGATAGGCGGTCGCGAAGTAGGGCGACTGAATCCCATGAAAAGCAAACATCTTCTTGGCGATCGATTTGTCCTGCGCAAGGATGTTCGCGTGCGGTCCCGAGCCGGTATAAGGGATATCGAGCATATCCAGGAATGCCGTGACCTGCATCTCCTTGGTGTTATCGCCCGCATAGGATTCCGTGAGGTTGAAAATGAGATCGGCGCCACATTTGGCGAGTCCGACGAGCGATTGCGTGCGGCCGTTGAGAACATAGTACGACGGTTCATGACCGAGCTTCTCCAGGGCTTCGAAGACCTCTTCACGGTCATGTTTTACCGGCTTCTTCTTGCGCTTTTTTTTGCCCGTGGTGCGCTTGCGCGGTGCAGGAACTTCTTCCTCCACTGGAGCAACATCTTCTTCCCACAAGTCGTACAGCACGGTGACTTTCAACTTCGTTCCAGTCATGCGACCTCCAGTCGGCGCGACGGCAACTGCCGGCACTCCTCAGGGATATATGAACTTTCCACGGACCAGGTAATTCATTGAGAGTGCGGTGGTGTACACCGTGAACTCCGTAAGGTAGTCGGACTCGCGTCGAACATCCACGCGTAGACCCAGGTCCTCAACACGCTTGCAAATGGTTTCCACGAGCCGCTTGACGATCGGACGTTGCACCCCGCTCCAATACGCGACCTTGTCGATGATGGGCTTACGGTGCTGATGCAACATCTCCTGGGCGGGGCGCACACCCTTGCGCCGCTTGGGGGAGATGTTGAAGATGTCTGCCAGGTCAGTATCCAGCGTGAGGTCCTGCACAGGAACCTCCTCCGGCAGGCTCAGGCGATAGAACTCGCCGACCGTGGACTCCATCTCATCGACGGTGATGTCGGTAAAGCCGCGACGCCGGATGGGTTCCACATCTCCGAATTTTCTCGCGATGCGATCAACGTATTGAAGCTTCTTGAGCGCGTCCCAACCTTCGTAGCGCTTTCGCCATTGCGAGCGCGGCGTGAGCCAGACGGCAAACGTTTCTGCAAAATCTTCATCCGGATGCTTCTGCGCGTACCACCCGGCCATGTGGCGAACATACTTTCGCGAGAAGGGTATGGGACGGTAATTATCACGATAGGCGCGGCGAAACGGGCCGAAGAGATCGCGCCACTCGGCCGACTTGTAGAGCTGGAAGGCGTAGTTGAATGCGTGTCCGGCCTCGTGACGCATGTACATCATGATCTCGCGAGCGTCTTCCAGGTCGTTCATCTCGTGCTCAAGCTGTGCCAGGTCCGGGTTGGCCAGATAGAACGGAATGCCGATGACGGGCTCGCCGGAGGGGCACCCCCATTCGTCGGTGAGGTAACAAAGCGGACGGAACTTGTGGATGCCCTTGGCATCCAGTTCGCGATAAAGCTGCTGAACGAATCGTTCCAGCGGAGAACCCTCGAGTTTGAGCCCGAGGTCGCGGATGGGCTTGGCGAGTATCTCCTGAAATTCCGTTCGGGTTTTCTCGAAATTGCGCACGGGGGCTATTCAGTTCTATACCAAGGAATCCGGTTTGGCACGGTAAGGCGTATCGCTTATGCACATAGTATTGTGGGCACGCCGAGTTCTGGCTGCAGCGGAATGGGCCGATTTACGGCAATTCTGCTATTTACCCCCTGGAAACCAGGGATTAGGGCAGTATGGCCGACCTCTTCACTGCTCGACTTGGGGCAATCGCTAGGGCACCCATGTAGGAAGTTACCTAGTCCGTCCGAAGTGCTTGCATGGGATCGATGGAGGCGGCGCGACGAGCGGGAATCATTGCCGCGATCAAGCCGGAGACCGCGAGCAAGGCACAGACGGACAGGATTGTCATCGGGTCGTGCCGGCCGACACCAAAGAGAAATGTCTGCATGGCGCGGGTGGCGAACCAAGACGCAACGAGCCCGGAGACGAGGCCCAGCGCAAGCAGGAGCGCGGCCTTCTTGAGCACAAGCAGCATCACGTCCGTCCGCTGCGCGCCGAGAGCCATACGGATGCCGACTTCGCGGGTGCGGCGGCTGACGGAATAGGCCATGAGCCCATAGAGACCCACCAGCGCGAGGAACAAAGCGATGGCGGCGAAGAAGGTGAGCAGTGAGGTTTGGAAGCGGCGCGGCGCGCTGGCTTCAGACTCAAGTTCACTCATGGTCCGAATGTCGGAGGCGGCGAGTTCGGGGTCGAGGGAGCGAAGAATGGTGCGAATGGTGGCTGCGAGGGATTTTGCCGGAAGCGAGGAGCGGACGGCGATGTATCCGCCTCCGAACTCCATGTCGGGATTATAGATTTGCGGCTCGGCGGGTTCTTCCAGGCTGGTGTGGCGCACGTCGCCAATGACACCGACAACGGTGTTCCATCGAGTGTGGTCATCCTGTCTGCTGACGCGGCCACCGATGGGGTTGCGACCGGCAAAGTACTTTCTGGCGAAACTCTGATTGATGATGATGGTCTGCGACCCGGGTTTCTCGTCAGCGGTGAACAGCCGCCCGGCGATAAGTGGAATTCTCATCGCTGAAAAATAATTGGGCGTCGCCCAGCTCGCTTCAGCCAATTGACCTTTTTGGTTTGGATAGCCATCCACCGCGAACATGCGTAGGTCTTCGGAGTTACTGAGGGGCAGGTTGCTTATGGCTCCAACTGTTTCTACGCCGGGCAACGCTTGCAGCCTCGCGAAGAGATTTCGGAAGAATTCGACTGCCTGTGGGTGGTCATAGCGCGGATCGAGCCCAATGTTCAGAGTGACTGTGGATTGCGAGAAACCGGTGTTAACCGATTCGACGTTGATGTAGCTGCGAAGGAAGAGGCCCGCCGAGGCCAGCAGGACGACGACCAGCGCGGATTCGGCGACAATGAGACCGCTTTGCAAGCGTGTATGCGCGCCGGCCACGCTGCGGCTGCCGGTCGTGGCGAGAAAGTCCGTCAGATTGATTCGCGACACAGCCAGTGCGGGCAGAATGCCGGTGAGTACACTGGTCAGCAGAGACACGGCGACAGTGAAGAGCAGGACGCGCGTATCCAGAGAGGCTTCGCGGAGGCGCGGAATGTTGCCGGGATCGAGGAGCGGCAGCAGGCGCAGAAAGGCGAACGCCAGACCGATGCCGATCGCTCCTGCAGCAACACCGATAAGGAGCGCCTCGGTGAGCAGTTGGCGGATAATACGGCTGCGTCCGGCCCCCAGCGCGACGCGTACTCCTAACTCGCGCATGCGGCTCGCCGCACGGGCCAGCAGAAGATTGGCGGCATTTCCGCAGGCGATCAATAGCACGATGGATACGGCGCAAAGCAGCAGCCACAAGAGAGAACGCACGTGGCCAACGGTGCTGTCAACGAAGTTCTTCACAGAAGCACTCCAGCCGTGCGCCTCGGGGTGGAGCTTGTCGAGCCGCGTCATGATGGCGGCCATCTCCGCCTGCGCCTGGGCGCTGGAGACGCCGGGCTTGAGGCGAGCGACGGCATTTCCTCTCGAATTGTCTCTATCGGCCATTTGCGGTGGAGTAAGGGCGAGCGGAATCCAGACCTGCGTTGTCTTGTATTGAGATTCTCCGTAGGCTAAATCGGTACTGTGCGGATACTCGAAGCCCTGCGGCATGACGCCGACGATTTGGTAATTCTTGCCGTCGAGCAACAGCGAGCGATGGAGAATGTCAGCGTCCGAGCCGAACATGGACTGCCAGAGCGCGTGGCTGATGACGGCGACTTTTTCGTGCCCCATTTGGTTGTCGTCGGGACTTATCTCCCTGCCACGTTCAGGAGCGGATTGAAAGGTTCGAAAGAAGTCGCCATCGACGCGCGCCGCGCTGACGCGTTGCGACGCGCCCTGCGAGGCGAGGCTGAAGACAGACTGGCCAAACGAGGTCATATCTTGAAAAGAGTGGTTTTCCTTTTTCAAGTCGTAGAAGTCGGCGTAGGCCGGGCCGAAGACTTCGACTGGCAGTTTGAACTGCGGAACGGGCGTGTAGAGGTAGACGAGCCGGCCTGGATCACCATACGGTAATGATCGGATGAGAACAGCATTCACGAGGCTGAAGATGGCTGTGCATGCGCCTATGGCAAGGGCGAGCGTCAGCACTGCGGTTAGGGTGAAGCCGGGACTTCTGCTCAAGGTGCGCAGGCCATAGCGCAGGTCCTGTATGGATTGCTCGATCCACAACAGCGAGCGCTCGTCCCGATGTGCCTGTTTTGCCTGTTCCACGCCGCCGTAAGCGCGTCGCGCGGCCAGCTGTGCTTCTTCACGCGACATGCCGCGGCGTTCGAAGTCGTCGGCGAGGAGGGTCAGGTGCGATGCGACCTCGCGCGCAAGGTCCTCTTCGGCGCGCTTATTGGCGATAAAACTGCGGAGCTGGGCGATGATTCTTCTCCAATACGCCATGGTTAGTGTTCCTCCGCGAGAAGTTTTTCAGCTACGCCGGACCGGCATTTCCTTCACATGGCATTCAAGTGAACATGATGCAGGGAGTTTTCTACTCCGTCCGAAGCGCCTGCATGGGATCGATGGAGGCGGCGCGACGAGCGGGAACGATGGCCGCGATCAGGCCTGAGACCGCAAGCAAACCACAGACGGACAGGATTGTCATTGGGTCGTGCCGGCCGACGCCAAAGAGAAATGCCTGCATGGCGCGGGTAGCGAACCAGGAAGCAAAGAGCCCGGAGACTAGACCCAGCGCAAGCAGGAGCGCGGCCTTATTGAGCACGAGCAGCATCACGTCCATCCGCTGCGCACCGAGAGCCATGCGGATACCGACTTCGCGCGTGCGGCGGCTAACGGAATAGGCCATGAGGCCATAAAGGCCGACCAGCGCGAGGAATAAAGCGATGGCGGCGAAGACTGTAAGCAACGAGGTTTGAAAGCGCCGCTGCGCGCTGGCCACAGACTCCAATTCGCCCATCGTCCGAATGTCGCCGGCGGCCAGGTTGGAATCGATGGCATGCAGAGTGGAGCGGATTGCGGCAGCCAGGGATTTTGGTGGAAGCGTGGAGCGCACGGCGATGTATCCGCCTTGAAACCCGGTGTCTGGAAAGTAGATTTGCGGCACAGGATCCTCTTCCAGACTGGAATGGTGGACATCGCCGATGATCCCAACGACTGTACTCCACTGAATATGATGATCGTCAGAGTTGACGCGTCCGCCGATGGGGTTGCGAATGGCGAAATACTTTCTGGCAAAGCTCCGGTTGATGATTACCGTATGGGCATCGCTAGAATATTCCTCATCGCTGAAGGACCGTCCGGCCACGAGCGGAATGTTCATGGCGGAAAAATATTGCGGAGTAATCCAGCGCGATTCCGCCAATTGATTTTTCTCATTTGGATAGCCATCGACCATGAATAATTTCAGGTCTTCGGAGTTGCTGAGGGGCAGATCATTGATAGCTCCCACCGCCTGAACACCGGGGAGCGCCTGGAACCTGGCAAACAGATCGCGGAAGAAGGCGATGCGTTGTTGCGGCTGACCATAACGTGTATCGAGGCCAATGTTCATGCTGACAGTGGCCGGGGAGAAGCCGGTATCGACGGATTCGACGTTGATGTAACTGCGAATGAGCAGGCCGGCACCGGCCAGCAGCACCACGACCAGCGCCGATTCAACCACGATAAGGGTGCTTTGGACGCGGGTATGCGCGCCAGCCACGCTGCGGCTGCCGGTGGTGGCGAGAAAGTCAGTCAGGTTGATGCGTGACACGGCCAATGCGGGCAGAATGCCGCTGAGCACGCTTGTAAGCAGAGACACGCCGACGGTGAAGAGGAGCACGCGCAGGTCAAGCGATGCCTCATTCAGGCGCGGGATGTTGCCTGGATCGAGCAGCGGCAGGATGCGCAGGAAAAGGAACGCCAGGCCGACTCCGATCGCTCCCGCAGCAACACCAATCAGGGTCGCCTCCGTGAGGAGCTGGCGGATAATGCGGCTACGTCCCGCTCCGAGCGCAACGCGTACGCCCAACTCGCGCATGCGGCTCACCGCACGGGCCAGCAGGAGGTTGGCTGCATTGCCGCAGGAGATCAATAGCACGATGGATACGGCGCAAAGAAGCAGCCACAAGAGAGAACGCACGTGGCCAACGGTGCTGTCAACGAAGTTTGCGACCTGAGCCCCCCAACCGCGCATTTGGGGATCGTGAAGTTTGTCGAGGTGCACCATGATGGCGGCCATCTCCGCCTGTGCCTGTGCGATGGACACGCCGGGCTTCAGCCGGGCAACGGCGTTTCCGCTGGCGTTGTCGCGATCGGCCCTCTGTTGGGGAGTGAGGGCCAGCGGAATCCACACTTGCGTTGTCTTGTATTGGGCGGTGCCATAGGGCAGATCGGAGTAATGCGGATACTCGAACCCTTGAGGCATGACACCGATGATCTGATAGCTCTTGCCGTCAAGCAGCACGGAGCGATGGAGAATGTCCGCGGCTGAGCCGAACATGGACTGCCAGAGAGCGTGGCTGATAACGGCAACTCTTTCGCGGCCCGGCCGGTCGTCGGCGGAGCCGATGGCGCGGCCAAGTTCGGGAGCCGCTTGAAAGGTCTGAAAGAAATCTCCGTCGACACGCGCCGCGCTGGCACGTTGCACCGCACCCTGCGAAGCCAGGCTGAAGACGGACTGGCCGAAAGCGGCCATATCTTGAAAAGAGTGGCTTTCCTTTTTCACGTCATAGAAGTCCGCGTAGGCGGGGCCGAAGACTTCGAGTGGCAGCTTGAACTGCGGATTGGGCGTGTAGAGATAAACGAGCTGACCCGGATCCCCGTACGGCAATGATCGGATGAGAACAGCATTCACGAGGCTGAAGATGGCCGTGCACGCGCCGATGCCGAGGGCGAGCGTGAGCACTGCGGTTAGTGTGAAGCCGGGGCTCTTGCTCAAAGTGCGCAAGCCATAGCGCAGATCCTCTATGGATTGTTCGATCCACAACAGAGAGCGCTCGTCGCGATGTGACTGTTTTGCCTGTTCCACACCGCCGTAAGCGCGTCGCGCGGCTAG
Organism: uncultured Acidobacteriaceae bacterium; assembly: GCA_963763905.1. GTDB lineage: Bacteria > Acidobacteriota > Terriglobia > Terriglobales > Acidobacteriaceae > PALSA-350. The sequence goes on from CAVXRU010000031.1 coordinate 114,272, forward strand.
CTGTGCTTCTTCACGCGACATGCCTTTGCGTTCGAAGTCGTCGGCGAGGAGGGTGAGGTGCGACGCGACTTCGCGCGCAAGGTCCTCTTCGGCGCACTTGTTGGCGAGGAGACTGCGGAACTGGGCGATGATTCTTCTCCAATGCGCCATGGTTAGTGTTCCTCCGCGAGAAGTTTTTCAACTACACCGGACGGGCATTTCCTTCACATGGCATTCAAGTGAACATGGCTTTCACTTGGATGTCAAGTGGGGAGGAGCAGTTGCCGATGCTGGCTGGTAGGAAATCCGGGCAACGCTGGTGCGAACACGGGCCACCCGTTCACAGTTGGGTGAGTGAAAGGGTGGATCACCTGGAAACCCGTTCGGGTTTTCTCGAAATTGCGCACGGGGGCTATTCAGTTTTATCCCAAGCCACCCGATTTGGCACCGTAAGGCCTATCGCTTTTGCACATAGTATTGTGGTCACGCCGGGTTGGGAACAACCCGGTTGAGACACACGAAAGGAAGCAGCCGAATGGCTGCTTCCCTCCATTTCGCCGAAAGGCGGATTATTTGAGAGCGATCTGGAACGTGTTGCCGGAGTTCACCGGCCCACTTGCTACCTCAAGCTGGTGCTTCTGCCTGGCGGCGGGGATTGTCATTCCGTTGCTGCCCGCAGCTCCCCAGATTTCGGTCAGAGTGTAGTGGCTCCCATCCCGGTGGAAAATCAGCTTTTCAGCTATTTTCGAAGGCGATTCCGCGTTGCCCAAAACAAGCACGGCCGCGCCGGTCCTGACGTTGCTGATCATGACGACGTTGGTCCCGAATTGCTTCTTGACAGTGTAGGTTCCAGCCGGCACGTGTGCCGTCCCCACCGTGAAGGCAAAGGGGACCTTGGCGCGCTCACCGGATTGAGCATAGGCTCCGGCGGCGGTGAGCAGGAGCGACAGGACAACAAGCGACGACGTAGCGATCGAGTTGCGTTTCATAGCATCCTCCCTGGGGGCTCCTTGCAGTGGAACCCAAACTGAATTTGTCTCCCAAACTCTCAACCCCTCTGCGTCGAGCTTGCTTTGACGGAGTGACTTGTTGCATGCCGCGGGCCAAAAGGAATCGTCTAGCCATCGCGCTCGCCGCGCATGTATTTGCAACAACATCCGTGTCGACCCACTGGCCACACGCGAAGCAACAGTAGCCGAACGGCCACCGCCGTGGAGCCAATTGTTTCCCGGACCAACTCGGCGAGGAGAGGAGCCTGGACAAATTTCGTAGATTGCCTATCCGGTTAGAGCCGCCCTAAACGCCGAAAACCATAGCGCCCGATTGGGCCCCGCTCGTCACGTGACGTAAGGGGTACACCGGTGAGGATGCACGGCTACAACTACAATTTTGCCTCTTGCCACCCAAGGCACATGGCGGATTCCAATAGAAACGGTATGCTCTTTTCAAGCGGCGATTCTCCAAACTCACTCATCGATCCTTTCGGGGGATGGGCTCGACGGGGGAACAAGGAGAGTCGCTGTAGTGGTAGCCATACTCTGTGGTTCGCAACAAGTGAATAAATTGCGTCTGCCTGATTTCTCTTGATTGCTTTTTCCCGATCTTGCTACGACCCTGAATCACTCTAACGATGTAGTTAGCTTGCCCTATCAGGTCACCCTGGTAGGGTTTTTACTTTCCGCGTCCTGCTTCCTGCGATTCGCCCGCCAAAACGCATGGGTGCCCCTCCTTCTTGACCGAGCTTTACAATGGACTCGTGTTCATCCCCCGCTTTATGGCCCTGGCTTCCTGCATCGCAGCCCTCGGGTCCATGTTCCTGATCAAGGCAGTATTCAGACAGGATTCCCCTCAGGGCATCGATTTTGTGCATATGAATTCGCCAACCTCACAGAAGTACCTGATTGAGACTATGGGGGGAGGAGTCGCAATCCTCGACTACAACAACGATGGGCTGGCTGACCTTTTCTTCGTCAATAGCGGTCAACTGGCAACCCGCATGGACACGCCAGAAAAATTTGCCCGCGCTGAACCCAAATTCTGGAACCGCCTCTACCGGCAAAATCGAGATGGAAGCTTTACCGATGTCACCAAAGCCGCCGGGCTCTCCGCGCGGGAGATGGAAATTACGGCATGGGAGTAGCCGTAGCCGACTATGACAACGATGGCTACCCTGACATCTTCTTAACCAGCTACGGAAAAAACGTGCTCTACCACAACAACCAGGATGGCACCTTCACCGACGTAACTGAGAAGGCGGGCGTAGCCGGAGGAGGATGGTCCGCCTCAGCCGGCTTCTTCGACTACGACAACGACGGGCGCCTGGACCTCTTCGTCACCCGCTATATGGAGTGGAACACCAAGCAAAGCAAGATCTGCAACGGGGACTACCGAACCTACTGTCCTCCCGAAGCCTTTCCTGCCACCACCAATCTTCTTTATCATAACAACGGAGATGGCACCTTCACCGATGTGAGCGCAAGTTCGGGCATCGGCCGCGTCAAGGCTCGCTCACTGGGTGTTGCGTTTAACGACTACGACGGCGATGGATACACAGATATCTTTGTCGCCAATGACGGCATGCAGGAATTCCTCTTCCACAATAATGGCAACGGTACGTTTACGGAACGCGCACTCGAAGCCGGAGTTGCCTTCACCGACGATGGAAGCCCCTACGCCGGCATGGGCGTAGACTTTCGTGATTACGACAACGACGGCCGCCCGGATCTCATCGTCACCAACCTGGCCAAACAGGTCTATGCCATTTACCACAACGAAGGCAACGGATCCTTCGCTTACAAGAGCCTGGAGACCGGCATTGGAAGCTTAACCGCCCCCAGCTCCGGATGGGGCGTACGCTTTGAAGACTTCGATAACGACGGGCGGAAAGATCTTCTGGTCGCACAAGGCCACGTGCTGGACAACGTCGAGCAGATCGATCCGTCCAAGCACTATCGCGAGCCACCCTTGCTCGCGATGAATCGCGGTGAGCGCTTTGAGCGATCCGATAGCGGCATCTCCTCTGCCGTAGCCGGCCGCGGTCGGGCCATTGGCGATCTCAACAACGATGGCTCTACGGATGCCGTGATGAGTGTCCTTGGCGGGCGTCCCCTGATTCTTATGAATCAGACACCCCATGGCCATTGGCTGACCGGCTCCCTGCGAGGTACTCGTAGTAATCGGGACGGCGCCGGCGCCATCGTTAAAATGATGGGATTGCTTCGCATCATGGCAAATACCGGAACTAAGGCAGCAGGCGCATCAATCCGGTGGAGGCCAGGTCGGGTTGCAGAAAATTGCTCGGTTTGTCTTTCAAGCGACTCACTGCTTCGGCCGCCAGGTAGCCGCTCCGCACGGCCCCCTCCATGGTGGCAGGCCATCCCGTGGCTACCCAATCCCCGGCCAGAATGACTGCCGGCCACGGACTCTCTGATGATGGGCGAACCGAGTCGAGCCGCGGGCGAATCGAATAGGTGGCGCGAACTTCTTTGACCACCGCCGCCTTCAGCAGCTTCGCCTGCCCAGCCAGAGGAAAGAATTCTATGAGTTCGCGTATTGCCAGGTCGATGATCTCTTGCCGCTGCATCCCCACCATGGATTTCGACGCGCTGACCACCAGCTCAACATAGCTGCCCGGCTCATTGCGTCGTTTCTCCGCTTGCAAGCGTGATTTGTTGAACATCCATTGGATGGTTGCATCCAGCAAAATGGCATGATCGAGTTCGGTGATTTCGCGATCGAACCAAAGGTGAATGCCTGTGATCGGCGAATGCTCAAACCCTTCCAGGTCTTTTGCTAATTGATCGGCCCCTGGATTGCCGGGCAGTAACGGCAGCAACTTGCTTAGTCCTTCGAACGCCAGGGCCAGCACGATGGCATCGCTCGAGAAAATTTGTCCGCTCGTGGACACCGTCCACTGCCGCGTTTCATCAGACCAGTGAAATGACTCTGGAGCGGAATTCAACTCTACGTGGCCGCCTCGGCTTCGCACGTAGTCGATCGTCCGGCTGTACAGATCACTGAGAGGAATGGTGGGAACCCCCATGCGACCGGCACCCGGCGAAAGAAGGAGCGATTTGCGTATCACTTGTCCGGCGTAGTGCACTGACATACGCTCGGGGTCCTCATTGAGCGCGCTCACCAGCACCGGCTTCCAGAATCGTTCGATAGCTCCTCGAGTCTGCCTATGGCGGGCTAACCACTGTGCAAAGTTCTCTTCAGAGTCCTTCGGCACGCCGGCGATGAAAGCGGTGATTCCGCGGCCGATAGCGAGCTTGTCAGAAAAAGAGAAGGCAGCCGCTCGAAGAAACGCCGGCATGTCGTGGAAAGGCGCCGGCAGGAATGAAGGCTCGAGGATACTCCGCCGTCCCCCGGGCTCGAGGAAGGTCATGCGATCGAACCAGCGGATGGCATCGCTCACGCCCAGGCGGCGGTAAAGATCAATTAGGTTGACGCAATTGCCCAGCAACACATGCTGGCAGTTATCGATCACCTCGCCGGTTCCGGGGTGTTCGTAAGACGAAGCCCGTCCACCCAGATAGCGTCGCTTCTCCAGCAATCGCACCTGGTAACCGGCCTCAGCCAATGCGCACGCAGCCGACAGACCTGCCAAGCCACCGCCAACCACAGTTACGTTCAGGCCCACACTCCCTGTGCCAGCGTCTTGAAAAGGCCGCATCCTAATATGCTCAGCTTCTCATACGCTGGAACCCCAATCCGCGCCGAGAAGACATCGAAGTTGCGCTGTTCGATGTGCCGCAATAAACGGTGATAAATGGTGACCAGAACCCACATCGCGGCCCTGCTGTCGGGTGAAATCAAGGGCAACAACGCTTCCGCTGATTTGTAGAATTGTCCCGCTCGCTCGGCCTGAATTGCCAGCACCTGCCGCTGTTGCGGAGTCAATTGCCGGCCACTCGAAATTCCGGTGATAGAGCCGGCAGTCACCCCGCAACGCTCCAGATCTTCGAGCGGCAAATAGAGCCGGCCACGCTGCGCATCTTCCTGCACATCACGCAGGATATTGGTTAATTGAAAAGCGACACCCGTCTCTTCCGCCAGCTTCTCTGCCCTTGGATCGAGATACCCGAAGATCCGGATGCAGACCAGCCCAACCACGGAAGCCACCAGGTAACAGTAGCGGTAAAGGTCGGCGAAGGTCGCATAGGCGGTGAATTTTGGTTCGAGATCAGTGGCTGTGCCTTGTACCAGCTGATCCAGCAGTTGCGCTGGAATAGCGAAGCGGCGCTGCGCATCCAGCATCGCGATAAACACCGGGTCGCTGGTGCTTGCCCCGGCCAGCGCCCGATGCCAATCATCGAGCCAGCCATTGAGGGCGATCCGCCGGTCATCAATGCTCACCGCCTCATCATCGGAGAGATCGTCGGCCTGGCGCATGAATGCGTATACGGCGCAGATCGCGTCTCGCTTGCCCGCCGGCAAGGCGACAAATGCGTAGTAAAAATTCTTTGCCTTCTTGCGCGCGATAGCTCGGCATGCCGCGTAGGCCGCTTGAACTTCCGCGGTCACGTCCGTCGCCTTCCCCTGATTTTTCCCCAGAACGCGCGTGCGATCAGGCCCAGCTTCTTTCCCTTTGACACTACAGGACGTTGCGTCAGAACGTCATACTGCCGGGCCTCAATCGCGTCCAGAATGGCCAGACCGCCGCGGCTGAATAGATCGAGATCCAGCGCCAGCTCCTGATCCACCATGGAGATCAGCGGCAACCCCTTGGCAAACAAGTCGCGAGCGTAGTCAACTTCGTAGTGCAGCAGATCGCGAAAAGCTTTGCTCGGCTCGCGGCGGCCGATCGTCGCCTCGTCCACTCCATAACGATTGAGATCGTCGAGTGGGAGATAGATCCTGCCACGCGCAAAATCGGAGCTGACATCTTGCCAGAAGTTGGCTAATTGCAAAGCAGTGCAGGTGAAGTCGGAAAGAAGAAACATCTCCGGAAATCGATACCCGCACGCGTAAAGCACCAGCCGCCCCACGGGATTGGCCGAGTACCTGCAGTAATCCAGCACGTCATCCATGGTCTGGTAGCGGAGAACGGTCTGGTCCTGACGAAAAGCCACCAGTAAGTCGGCGAAGGGCTGCTGAGGAATCTCACAGATGCGTATGGTCTCGGCCAGCGCGACAAAGACCGGGTGACGGGTCTCGCCCCGGTAGCAAGCGTCGAGTTCCCGGCCCCAGAAATCCAGCAGAGCCAGCGACTGCTCTCGATTGCCCACCTCATCGCCCAGATCATCGGAGATGCGGCAGTAGGCATAAATGCTGTAGAAATGAGGGCGCAACCGGGTCGGCAAAAACCACGACGCCACATGAAAATTCTCGTAGTGAGTCGTAGCCAGGCGCTGGCAGTAGGCGCGCGCCTCCTCAAGCGTCGGGCGCTGCTCCGGAATGCGGTATTCTGCCGGCAGCGCAGCCCATCCCCGCTCTAATAATTCCCGGTCATCCTGAGCACTTTTGACATTCATGGAATGATCGCCGTCTTAATGTCGTTAGAGCGGTCGTTCAGCCGCCGCAGCACGGTTTCAAGATCAGACAGCTGCGCCCTGCCGGTGATGTACTCACTGCACTTGAATCGACCGCTGGCCAGTAAGTCAAATGCTTTGCGGCAGGCCGCCGGAGTATGGTGGAAGCTCGCCTTGAGTGTGATGTCGTTGTAGTGCAGCCGATCGGTATCGATTTCCACCTTGGTCCCGGCCGCACACCCGCCAAAAAAATTAACCGTTCCCCCGCGGCGCACCATGTCCACTGCCCACTGCCAGGTAAGTGGCGTGGCCACGGCCTCGATCGCCACATCCACGCCTCGCTGATCGGCAGTCAACCCGCGTACCGCAGCCACAGCATCGATAACAGCTCCCGTCTGCACCACATGCGACGCTCCAAAGGTAGTTGCCGAAGCAACCTGCTCATCGCGTTTGACCACCGCGATCACCTTCAAGCCAGATAGCTGGGCCACATGCATGAACATCAAGCCGATGGGTCCGGCGCCAATGACCACGACACTGTCCCCTCGCTTGGCCCCTGTTTCTTCCAGGCCACGCACCACGCAGGCCAGCGGCTCGGTCAGCGCCGCGTGCTCCAGGGGCAAGCTTTGTGGGACGATGAGAGTATTCTTGGCCACGATACGGGCCGGGATGCGAATGTACTCCGCGTAGGCGCCGTTATTAAAGAGCAAATCTTCGCAGAGATTTTCCTGTTTGCGTACGCACCAGTAGCAGGCGCCGCAAGGCGCTGAATTCAGCGCGACCACCCGCATCCCCGGCTTGAACCCCCGCACCCCGGCGCCTGTTTCATGGACTACCCCGGCCAATTCATGCCCGAACAGCGCCGGCGGCGCGATCATCCTGGCATGGTACCCGCGGCGAAAGACTTTCAGGTCAGTACCGCAAGTGAGAGCGGCATGAACCCGAATCACGATCTCCCCCTTACCCGCGGCGGGGATCGGAACCCGTTCAATCCTGACGTCTTCTTTGCCGTAGAGCACGGCAGCGTTCATCTCACTTATCATGCCTTACCTATTCTCGCCCAAACCGCGCTTACGTGCTTTGGGTTCAGGGCTTTCGGGCCCAGACTTCGAGTGGGTGGCCCAGGTCTCGCTTTTGAGACCTGGGTTTTTCCTCCAAAATGGCCCTGGCCTGGACACCCTGCAACCGGCTTCTGTTCGGCAACCACTCTCCCTGGAAGTACCGCCCTCCCTTTGTCATCTCGACCGAAGCGTACCCGGATTTCCTACTTCGCGCTGCTAGCAACGACCACGTATGCGGCTCTCCGTAAAGAGAGCCGCATGCAGATCATCAAAGCCACGGGTCTCGACAGGAAATCCGGGGGAGCGAAGTGGAGAGATCTCTGTGTGGACGCTCATTCATGGAAATGTTTTTTCACAATACGAGCGAACTGGAGAGCCTGCCCTGAGCGAAGTCGAATGGGGACCGGCTGTTCTAGGCCGCTTCGATCACAATCTTCATCGAACTCGCCGTCGGCCTGGACGCAATCGCAATCGCCTCTACCGCCTCTGACAAGGGAAACCGGTGCGACACCAGCCTGCTCAGATCGTACCCCTCGCCATATCCTTCAAAAACAATTCGTAGGGCCTCCTCCTGAATGTCTACCGAAGCGCTATAAGACCCCAACAACGTCTTCTCATCCACGCAAACCGCAGCCGGATCGATGATCGCCTCCCCGCGCTGGGTTTGCGCAAACAGCAGAACCCGCCCGCCCGGGCGAGCCGCATCCATCGCCGTACGGATCAGCCCGTTTCCGGCGGCAGCAAGAATGACCGCATCGGCGCCCCGGCCATCGGTAGCGGCGCGCACCACCTCGCCCACATCCTCCGCGGAAGCATCAATGGGTGAATCGAGCCCGAACGAAGCTGCCACCGCGTGCCGCTCCGAGTAAAGATCAGAAGTGAACACTCTCCCTGCGGACCGGCTGGCCAGAGACGCCAGCATGACTCCAATCGGCCCCTGTCCAATTACCAGCACCGTCTCATCCATCGCGAGATTCAGGCTGCGCACACCCTTCAGGCAGGTATTGAGTGGCTCGACAAAGACAGCCTGGGCAAAAGGAACATCATCAGGAATCTTGATCAGCCCACGCTTCACAATCCAATCCATGACCCGCACATAGCCGGCAAACCCTCCGCCGGAAGGTTCAAAACCAGCCGTGCAACCGACCCGCTTGTAGACCGGACACTGGGCAAACGTCTTCTTGCGGCAGTAGTAGCAAGTGCCGCAGGGAATGTGGTGAAAGACAACCACCCGATCGCCCACGGAAAACGATTCCGTTCCTGCCCCCACGGCTGCGATCGTCCCCACCGTCTCATGGCCGAAAATCCGCGGCGCGGAGTGCGATCCGGTATGGATCTTCTTCAGGTCAGTGCCGCAAATACCGCAACTGTGAACTTGGATCAGCACTTCACCCGGGCCGATGGGGGGCACGGGAACGCTCTCAACACGCACATCATTGACGCCGTGATAAACCGCGGCCTGCATGCTCGCAGGCACAACAATTTCCGTGAAAGTCTGCATCATTCGCTCAATATTTTGCTAAGCCCCGCCCATGAGAGGACCCAGGGCGGCGGCGATGGCGATCGCGCCCTGCCGGCCATTCTTGCCAATCCGGGCCAGCCCCGGCCAAAAGCGCGGTCTTATGGCAACATGAGCCAACAAAGCGGGAAGCCGCAGATGCCCCAGATTATCTGTGTACGCGCTGAAATCCGGTAACGTCTCCGTTGCGACATCCGAAACCGCTTTCAGACAATAAAATCCGATGCCTTGGCGACGAGCAATCCGGGCAACCGTGACCGCTTCCATATCCACCAGAACGGCACGGAAGGTCTCCGCCAGGCGCCGCTTTTCCGCCGCCTGGGCGACATGATCGATCGAGACCAATTTGAGCGGGACGATGTTTTCCTTGCCGGAAGGAAAGCTGGTAGGGAACGCCTCCCCGGTCGCGGGATCCACGACTTCATTCACCACATAGGCGCTGCCCGGCTGCATTCCACACGAAAGCGCCCCGGCCCAGCCGATAGAGACCAATGCATTCAAGGGACCCTGTTGGGCAGCAAGGGCGCAGGCCCGCTCCGCGGCCTGCTTGCCCATCCCCGCGCACACCGCAATACAGGTGGTCGAATCTATCGTGCCCTGCCACGCCGCCTCCCCATGGCTCGCACGTACCTGCTCCCATCCCTGCACCAGCGGCTTCAATTCGCCGGGCATGGCCGCGATAATGCCGATGCGTCTCATGCCGGGGGTGCGTACCCGTTCGCCCGAAACCAGTCAATCGCCGAGCGCAGAGCCCCGTACACCGGGACCACTTGAAACCCCAGATCGCGCTCCGCTTTGGCAGAGGAGACAAACATCATTTTCTTTCCCATTCGTACCGCCTCCACGGTAGCACGCGGCTCCCGCCCCAACAGCCTTCCAGTAAAGGTCTGATCCCACACCGCGAACATCATAGCCACACTATGCGGAACCCGCATCGTCGGAGAAGGCAAGCCGGTGATGGCAGACATTTTATCCAGAAGCTGCTTCAAGGTGAGGTTTTCCCCACCCAGAATGTAGCGTTCCCCGGGTTGTCCCGCTGTAAGCGCTTTCACGTGTGTCCGGGCTACTTCATCCACGTCCACCAGGTTGAGCCCGGTATTCATATAAGCGGGGAATTTGCGCTTGAGAAAATCCACGATGATGCGCCCCGTCGGCGTCGGCTTTATGTCGCCGGAACCAATGGGGGTGGTGGGATTCAGGATGATCACCTGTTGGCCAGCTCGAGCCGCGGCGATTGCCTCCTGCTCCGCCAGATACTTGGACCGTTTATAGTGGCCAATCATGTTGGCCAGAGAAACCGGGGTGGCCTCATCACACGGTCTTCCGTTGGAGAGAAAACCCATCGTAGCGACACTCGAGGTGTAAACCACGCGAGGGATCCCCTCTTCGCGAGCGAGGCGCAACAATTCACGCGTTCCGGTCACATTGGTCGCATTCATTTTCTCGGGATCGGTGACCCACAACCGGTAATCGGCCGCCACGTGCATCACGGCATCGCAGCCGGACACAGCGCTACGCAGCGCGTCCACCTGCAACAAGTCCCCGACCACAGTTTCGGCGGGTATTCCCTCAAGATTGGAAAGTCTGCTGGAAGAGCGAATGAGGATGCGTAGATCAGCGCCGTGACGGGACAGCTCTTGCGCTACGTGGCTCCCGACGAACCCCGTAGCTCCTGTAACAAAAACCTTCACTTCAGCTACTCAAGCGCTTCAGGATGCAGCCCGAAACCCTTTTCTCCGGACGCCTTCTTTTCCTTCCACTTCTTCACCCAGGCTTCCCAGCTTGCTCCGGCGGCGCGGTCCTTCCCGGTAAAGTTCAGCCCCGCAACCTCACTATAAGCAATCGACCGCTTCTCCGGAGAATCCTTCGCGAAAAGCCGGACCCACGACTGAGCCAGTGACGGCCCTGTTTTGCGATCGAAGATGTAACCTTCGACCACCGAGCCATCCTTGCACGTGATGGTCACGTCCCCGCGGTAGTCAAACGCCTTCTCCAGCGCGTCGAGCACCTCTGCGTCGCTGCCCAGAACAGGCGCCCAGCCTTCCAGGTTCTGGTGCTCGGTTCCCGGGGCCAGTTCCAGGGAATCGGGATCAAGCTGTGGCGTGGTTGCACCCTTTTGCCCGGTCATACCCGTGTCTCTTCCATTTGACGCTTGGCATCGCTTGAGATCTGCACCAGCGACGGCGACGAATGCCCGTTCAACTGCGGCGAGGTCAGCAGGTCCCGTGCACCCTGGTCTTCGTACCTGTCGAACAGGGTCGCGCGCACTGCGGACATGAACCCGCGGAAAGAGCCAAACATATCGTTCACCGAAGAAGGTTCATAACCGCAGCTAACCATGCAATTGGCGCATTTCGGATTCCCCGACTCGGTGCCGTAGTTTTCCCACTCCGTCTCCTCAATCAATTCCTTGAAAGTGGAAGCGTAGCCATCCTGTAGCAGGTAGCAGGGTTTCTGCCAGCCGAAAATGTTGTAGGCAGGGTTGCCCCAGGGCGTGCATTGATAGTTCCTCTTGCCCATGAGGAACTCCAGGAACAGGGGCGACATATTGAACTTCCAATGCTTCTCGCGATTGGACAGGATGGCCCGAAAAAGCCTGCGCGTGCGCGCGCGGCCCAGGAAATGTTTCTGATCCGGCGCCTTCTCATAGGAATAGCCTGGAGAGATCACAATGCCCTCGACACCCATGGCCATCACTTCGTCGAAGAAAGCACGCACGCTATTGGGATCCGCGCCATCGAACAGGGTCGCGTTGGTGGTGACTCGGAACCCACGCTTGACCGCTTCCTGTATGCCCTCGACCGCTTTGTCATAACCGCCTTCGCGACAGACCGAAAAGTCGTGGTGCTCCCGCTGGCCGTCAAGATGCACGGAAAATGTCAGATACTTGCTGGGCTTGAAAAGACCGATTTTTTCCTTGAGTAGCAAAGCGTTGGTGCACAAGTAGATGTATTTCTTGCGCGCCACCAATCCTTCCACGATCTCGGCGATCTGCGGGTGCATGAGTGGCTCGCCCCCTGGAATGGACACCATCGGAGCCCCGCATTCCTCGACCGCGCGGAAGCACTCTTCGGGCGAGAGATCCCGCTTGAGAATGTGGGCGGGATACTGAATTTTGCCGCACCCGGCGCAAGCCAGGTTGCAGCGAAACAGTGGCTCCAGCATGAGGACCAGTGGATAGCGTTTTCGCCCGGTCATGCGCTGCTTGAGCACATAACTGGCCACGGTCCACATTTGTGAGATCGGCACTGCCATCGTTTCAAATCTCCTCTGCGCTTAAGACTTTCGCCCTACCACGACAAGGGGTGTCCCATATCTCGCTCGTTTTTGGCAAGATGTGGGATTCCACCGCTCTTACCCGCAAACTCTTCACACCCAATCCACAGCCTAAGTCAACACCTATCGGCCAAAAACTCAGGCTTTGTATCAGGGCACGACTTTAGTCGTGCCCTGATACCTCACAATACGTCGGGCTTTAGCCCCTGAGGTAAGCCTTTCCTGCCCGCGCTCCAAACCTTAAGCTCGTTCCATCGCCCGGCGATAATCGGTAAGCGCCAGCAACGGGAAGTAGTTCCGGTAAAGGTGATACGAAAGGTAAAAGACCCGGGGGAAGCCAGTGCCGGTGACCACTGCCTGCCGTGACGCCCCTTCGCCCATACTTTCATCCCACGAACCATCGGGAAGCTGCCGCTCCAGCAGCCAGCGAACACCCTTGGCAACCGAGTCGCTGCGTGTGTCCCCCGCCGCCAGCAGACCTAAGATCGCCCAGGCTGTCTGCGAGGGCGTGCTGGGACCAATACCACGGGTGACGGGATCGTCATAGCTGGCGCAGCTTTCGCCCCACCCGCCGTCTGCATTCTGCACCATGCGGATCCATTCCGCTGCCTGCTGAATCTGCGGCTCGTGGTTCCACACCCCGATAGCCTCCAGACCACGCAGCACCAGGAAGGTGCCGTAAAGGTAGTTCACACCCCAGCGTCCGAACCAGCTTCCATCCGGCTCCTGTTCGCTATAGATGAAGCGAATGGCCTTCTCGACCCGCCGATCTTTCTGGGTGTAGCCATAGGTAGCCAACATCTCCAAAATCCTGCCGGTGATGTCGACCGTTGGCGGATCAAGCATGGCGTTGTGATCGGCGAAGGGAATGTTCTCAAACACCATCTTGGTGTTGTCTTTGTCGAAGCTGGCCCAGCCGCCGTTCTTGCACTGCATGGCGAAGATCCACGAGATCGCCCGCTGGCAAACATCGTACTGGTAGCGTTCCCGGGCGTGGTTGTCGACTTTATTCAAAGCCAGCAGCACCTGCGCGGAATCGTCGGTGTCAGGATAGAACTCGTTATTGAATTCGAAATACCAGCCACCGGGCTGCGCGTTCCTTACCTTCACCGCCCAATCGCCCTTCTGACGCACTTCCTTGGACAGCATCCAGTCCGCCGCTTTCAGCAGCCGCGGATCGGTGCGCGGAACCCCGGCCTGGCCCAGCGCGTAGACCGCATACGCGGTATCCCACACCGGAGACATGCACGGCTGCATGCGGAAGGTTGGCTCCAGATAATCAGGGACCCCTTCCTCCTCAATGCCCAGCTTCTCGAACTCATCCATCGCCCGGATGGTTTGCGGATCGTCCATGGAATAGCCCAGGCAGCGCAGAGCAAGAATGGCGTTGAGCATGGCGGGATAAATGGCGCCCAGGCCGTCGCTCATCTCCAGCCGTTCCAGGATCCACTTCTCCGCTTTGCGGATCGCGACCTTGCGCAGAGGCCGGATATGTACTCGCTCGGCCCAGTGAAAGAGTCGGTCCACAATCAGGAAGAAGTTCCGCCAGCCGATAACATTCTTGTGATCCCAACGCAGATGCAGCTTCGCATTCGTCTTGCCGCCGACAAAGAGCTCATCGATTCCCATTTCCGGCATCAGCTTTTTGAACGGCTTTTTCGCGTAGGCGATGGAAAGCGGCACCAGGATGGCGCGCGACCAGGAGGAAATCTCGTAAATGTTGAAGTAGCACCAGTTGGGGAAAAGGACTAGCTCAGGAGGGATGGCCGGGACCGCGTCATATTCGTACTGCCCGAAGAAACAGAGGTAAATTTTAGTGAAGGTATTACATTCAACCACGCCGCCATGTTCAAGAATCCATTGACGGGCATGGGCCATGGCCGGATGCCCCGGCAGCCAGCCCATCAACTTGAAGGCGAAATACGCTTTGACGGAAGCGCTGATATTCGAAGGGCCGCCTGCGTAAATGCTCCAGCCGCCATCTTCATTCTGCTTGCGCAGAATCTCCCGCACCGCCCGCTTCATCTTGCGCTCGTCGCCGGTACCCAGCAACGTATGCACCATGATGTAGTCGGATTCGAGCGTCGTGTCCGCTTCCAGCTCGCCACACCAATAACCATCGGCGTGTTGCTGAGAAAAGAGGAAATCGCGGGCCCGCGCAACCGAGTTTTCTACCTGATCTAATCCCGCGTCGATACGGCCAAACCGCGGACTGGATGGCTGTGCACCTTCAAACGATCTACTCATTCTGGACCCTGACGCTCTCTCTCAAATAACAGCTGTCTTACTGCTGTATCTAGTTAGCCGCTAACCGGAACAGGCTTGATGGCCTGTACGATCTCCGGGGGCAGCCCAAAGCGAACATTTTCCGGCATGACTTCTACTTCTTCCACGTCTGAAAACCCGCGACCCCGCAGGTAGGCAACAACTTCGGCAACCAGGACCTCAGGCGCAGACGCGCCTGCCGTGACCGCAACCGTGGTGGCATCCTTCAGCCACGCAGGATCAATCGCACCTGAGTCTTCAATCAGAAATGCATTGGTGCTCAGGTTGCGCGAGACCTCGACCAGGCGATTGGAGTTGGAGCTATTGGTCGATCCCACCACCAGCACTAGATCTGCCTGGTGGGCTACGTTTTTGACCGCCACCTGGCGATTCTCCGTGGCGTAGCAAATGTCCTGGGTGTGCGGACCGACGATGCTGGGAAACTTCGACTTGAGAGCGTGGATAATGTCCCGCGCCTCGTCCAGGCTTAAGGTCGTCTGGGTAAGATACGCAACCCGTTCCGGATCTGCGACCTGAAGAGCGGCCACTTCCTCTACGGTCGAAACCACCTGGGTTACCTCGGGAGCTTCCCCCAGGGTGCCTTCGATCTCGTCATGGTCCCGATGGCCGATCAGAACCAGCGAATAACCCTGCTTGGCGAATTTGACTGCCTCCACGTGGACCTTGGTGACCAGCGGACAAGTGGCGTCAATCACCTTTAGTTTGCGCGACTTGCTGCGCGCCCGGACCGCCGGGGACACCCCATGGGCGCTATAAATGACCCGCATCCCTTCGGGAACGTCATCGATATCATCAACGAAGATCGCACCTTTATCGGCCAACTCATTGACCACAAAGCGATTATGCACAATCTCCTTGCGAACGTAGATAGGGGCGCCAAAAGTGTCGAGGGCAATATTCACCACGTCTATGGCGCGCACCACGCCGGCACAAAAACCACGCGGTTTGAGGAGGAGAACCCTTTTGCTCGAGGGTAATAGGGGACTAGTCACAAGAATCAGTATACCGTGCCGGCCCTTATCTGTCTGAGGGATACGGCGTTTTCACCGTTCATCGAAATTGGCTACCACCAGCCATATTGCGCCGACCGGGATTCGGGGCTCCGCGTCTACTATTTCGCCTTGCGACTGGTCTTCAACATCTGCTCTGCATGGCGAAGCGAGGTATCGGTCAATTTAGCGCCGCTGAGCATTCGCGCCACTTCTTCGGTCCGCTCCTCTTCGTTGAGCAGGCGTACGGATGTCTTGGTGGTTCCCTGCCGTTCTCGCTTCTCCACCAGAAAGTGCTGATCGCCAAACGCCGCAATCTGCGGCAAATGGGTGACGCAAAGTACCTGCTGGGTTCGCGACAGCTCCTTCAGCTTTTGCCCTACGGCCTCGGCAGCCCGGCCGCCAATACCGATGTCAATCTCGTCGAACACAAGGGTCCTGGGGACAGGTAACTTACGTCGCGCTCTTCCCTGCTCTTTCGCTACCCCCTCTTCCACGCTGACCTTAAGTGCCAGCATCACCCGCGACAACTCACCGCCGGAAGCAATCTGCGCCAAAGGCTTCAGCGGTTCCCCCGCATTGGTTGCAATCCTGCAATCGACAAGATCCCACCCCAACCGCGTCCAGTGCTGCTCTTCCTCTTGCGGCGAAACCTTGACCGCAAACCTGGCCTTCATGGCCAGATCGTTAATATGCTGTTCCGCAAGTTTTTCGAGCTTAGTGGCCGCTGCCGAACGCTCCCCGGTTAGAGCCGAGGCCGCAGCGCGATAAGCATCCGCAGCCTTGGTCTCGGCCGTTCGCAGCTCGAGCAGCAACTGGTCGCGGTTCTCGACTTCGGCCAGCTTGGCTGCTACCTCCTCGCCGTGCGCCAGAACATGGGCCAAGGTCGGCCCGTACTTTCGTTTCAATCGATTAAGCAACTCCAAGCGATCTTCCATTTCTTCCAATCGCCCCGGCGAGGCTTGGATCCGGGACGCATAATCCCGCACGGTTGCGCTGACGTCTTCCACCACGGCAGTGGCGGATTTGAGTTGCTCCACCGTCTCGCCAAACTGTGGATCGTAACGCGCCAGCTCTTCCAGGTTCTTGAGCGCAGCCCGCAGAGCACCCTCCGCCGACCGATCGCTCTCGTAGAGCAATTCGTGCGCGGTTGTAGCCGCGGCCAGCAGCTTTTCCGCGTTGGCCAAAACCCGCCGCTCGATCTCCAACTCGTCGTCTTCCTGATCCTTGATGGCCGCGCTTTCAATCTCGTTCTTTTGGAAACTCCATAGGTCGGCTTCACGCAGCCGCGCCTGTTCATCGCCTTCCAGCCGGCGCAGGCGGGCGCGGATTTCCGACCACTCATGAAACGCAGCGGCCACCCCGTCAGTAGCGATGTTGGCGCTGCGGTCCAAGAGCTGCCGCTGTTGCGCAAGGTCGAAGCTGCCCATGGTTTCGCTTTGTGAATGCACCAGCGCCAGCTCCGGAGCGAGTTGACGTAATACATTCACTGTTGCGGGCTGATTGTTTACGTAGACACGGCCTTTGCCACCGGCTTGTATCTCGCGGCGCAGGATAATCTCTGCACCCTCGGCGTCAATCCCATTACTTTCGAGGGTGCTCTCCGCTCCCGGCGTACTTTCAAACACGCAAGCCACCACCGCCCGGTCTGCTCCGTGCCGCACCACATCGGACGACGCCTTATCTCCCATCAACAAAGCCAGTGCGTCCACCAGGATGGACTTGCCCGCCCCAGTCTCCCCCGTCAGCAAATTCAGGCCGGGACCAAACACAGCAATGGCGTGATCGATTACCGCGTAATTTTCAGCGCGAAGTTCAAGCAGCATTTCTCAGCTTCCATAATCCACTCTTGCACTCATATCAAATCTGAACGGGTCTTCTCTTTCTCCCGACAACCTGTCTCTTCTCTCTCTCACGACAACCTGTCTTTTCTTTCTACCCAAGAACAACGTTCGGGGTACCCCATCCTTCGCGCTCTTTGCGAAGGGTGGATTCAACTGCTCTCCCCCGGGGCCCTTCACCGCAAATTCTGCTTATCCCACCCTTCGCCAAGAGCGCGAAGGATGGGGCACCCGAACGTTGGTTCCTCCCCGCATGCACCTAAGCAAGAGAGTAATGGCACGGGTTACCCTCCGCCTGCATCTTATACGGCAACTTGGTTTTGCTTCGCCTACTCTGCTACCGTGGAAGAGGAAGTGATGATGTCCCCCTTTCATATCGCGGCTCTTTTTATCCTGCAGGCAGACGAAACAGCAGTGCCCGTCCCCCATTCCCCATTGTCCGGGTTCAGCGCTGTCATCGACATGGTGCGGAACAGCGGACCAGTGGCCATCGCCGTTCTTGTATTGCTAGGCATCGCCAGCCTCTACTCCTGGGCTGTCATTCTGGGTAAGTCTTCTACCTTCCGCAAGGCGCGAACGCAAAGCCGTCGATTCATGCGCGCTTTCCGCAAGGCCGACCGGCTGCAGGAAATGGCCGCCGTGAGCGACCAATTCAAGCCCAGTCCGCTGGTGTCTGTCTTCGACGAGGTATACGACACCTACCGACGCCAAACCGGCGGATTCGGACCACCCAAAAACATCGTCACCCTGGAGCGTGCCGCACAAGCCGCGTCGAGTGAGTCCCTTACCGTTCTGGAGCGGCGCCTGACCTGGCTCGCCACCATCGGTGCAGTGGCGCCCTTTGTCGGCCTCTTCGGCACCGTGATGGGCATAGTCGATGCCTTCCACGGTCTGGGTACGGAAGGCGCAGCCACATTGCGCGCCGTTGCACCTGGAGTCTCGGAAGCCCTGATCACCACCGCTGCCGGCCTGCTGGTTGCCATCCCCGCCGTCATTGCCTACAACCAGTTCACCGCTTCCCTGCGCGAGTTTGGCTCCCGCATGGACGACTTCTCCCGCGAATTGCTCAATAGCCTGGAAGAAATCACCCCCAAACAGGAAGCGATGGAGAGGGAGGCCGCGAGTGGCCTTCACCGCTAATACAGGGCATACCCGCACGTCGCTGGCGGAAATCAACATCACTCCGCTGGTCGACGTAGTGCTGGTTTTGTTGATCATCTTCATGGTGACGGCCCCGGTGCTGCAATCTGGTATCGATGTCTCAGTGCCAAAAACACGCAGCGTCAAAGAGATCACGCAGCAACGTCTGGTGCTGACCATCGATCGCGACCAAAATGTTTTTCTGGGAGACAAGCCGGTCAACCTGGCCCAGTTGCCTACCATCCTCCATCAACCGAAAACCGATCCAGCCACCCAAGTCATCTATTTGCGGGCCGACGAGCGTGTGCCTTTTGGCGCATTTGCTTCGGTCATGGACGCGGTCAAACAGGCGGGCATCACCAACATCAGCATTGTGACTCAGCCGCTCGCCAAGACGGCGAAGTAGCAGGCGATGGCAGGGTTCACTTCAGAAGACCTGCTTGACCAGCCCGAAGGGCTGGCGTCCCCCTTTGCCCAATCGTTCCTGCTGCACGGGCTCATTGTCGGAGTGCTGTTCGGCTACGCCTACGTGCACAACATGCTTCACGGGTCGGAGTGGGGCTCGAATGCTTTCCAGCAGGGAGCCATCCAGGCCACCATGGTTTCGACCGCCTCTTTGCCTCTGCCCCAGGATCACCCGCCGACCGATAACGTGCTGGCGACTGAAACTCCAAGCGTGGCGCCTGCGTTGGAAGAGCAGAAGACCGAGCCTCTCCCTCTCCCCGATGCAGTTCCCATTCCGGAAAAGCAAGCTCCGGTCAAACCACAACCCAAACCGGTCCCCAAAACTCCGCCACAGCATCAGCCACCGCCCAAACCGCAGAACAAGGCCAACTACGGCGAAGCAGCACCCGCCAATGTTCCCCGCTCCACGGCGAGCAACAACAGCGCCAATAGCCCCAACGTAGTGACCGGCGGAGACTTCGGGTCGCGCTTCGGCTGGTACGTCGACGTCATCAAACGCAAGGTGGCCCAGAACTGGTACTACCTGCAGGAAGTGGATCCCAGCACTCCCGCCGGCACGACCGTCTTTGTCCAGTTCACCGTCGGCCGCGACGGGTCGCCGGGAACCGTTTCCCTGGCGACTCCGAGTAGCTCGCCGTCACTGAACTCATCCTGCCTGCATGCCGTGCAGCGAGTGGATACATTCGGTCCCTTGCCTTCCGGTTACAACGAGAGCAACTTGAACGTGCTTTATCACTGCACCTATCCCGGTGCGCGATGAAAGCGGGCGGCAAAGGTGCACGATGAGGTTACCGGTGTAACTGAACAGCGTTTTTATCGGTTAAACTCAAGAAAGCGCAAGGCATGAGAGCTTTAAAAGGACTTTCCCTCCCCCACTCCCGATCAATTCTTTTTATCCTGCTGCTTCTTTCCCTGAAGTGGCAGGCAGGTGCACAGGATTGGGTCCGCACCGGAACCAATCTGGGAGCAGCCCGCATTCGTTTGGCTGCAGCAGACTTCAATCCCAGTTCCGCGGATCCGCAAACTCCCGCGCTCAAAACCACGTTCGATGGCACGCTGTATAGCGACCTGAACAATGCCGGCATTTTCGACATGGTTTCAAAGAGCATGGCTCCCCCGCTCACGCCCGCTTCTCCGCAGCAGATGAATCTTGCCGCCTGGGCCGCGGCGCCGGCCAACGCAGCGATGGTGGCGTTTGGATCGTTTGCCGTGAACGGCGGGCAGGTCGCTGTCTACGGTTGGCTCTTTGACGCGAAGAATCCCGAATCGCCGCAGATCCTGGGCAAGCAGTACAACGAAGCCGCCAGCCAGGACAATGCGCGCCTGATCGCGCATCGCTTTGCCGATGAAATCATCACCCGCCTGGGAGGCGGAATTCCCGGCATCGCCGAGACCCACATCTACTACGTCGCTGCCCGCGGTGGAAACAAAGAGATCTGGCAAATGGATTACGACGGACAGGGCGCGCATGCAGTCACCCATCTGGGCACCATCTCGCTCTCGCCGCGCGTATCTCCCAACAACGACCGCATCGCCTTTGCTTCTTTGGGAAAACAGGGTTGGTCCATTCGCATGTTTTCGCTCGTCCTGGGTCGGCCCGTCAGCTTCAATTCCCCAGTGGGCACCACACTTTCCCCGGCATGGTCGAGCGACGGAGCCAAGCTGGCGTTTTCCGCTGCGCGCTCCGGCGACCCTGAGATCTTCACCTCCGATGGCAACGGCGGCAACTTGAAGCAAATCACAACCTTCAAGGGTCCCGACGTTTCCCCCACCTGGAATCCCAAGACCAATGCTCAGATTGCCTGGTGTAGCGGGCGCACCGGCCTGCCCCAGATCTACATGATGGATTCGGATGGCGCCAGCGTGCAGCGTCTGACAGACGGTGGCTATGCCACCTCGCCGTCCTGGTCTCCCAACGGACAATTCCTCGCCTTCGCCTGGAACCGCAAGTACGGCCCCGGCGCGCCCGGCGGGCAGGATATCTACATCATGGACATTGCCAGCAAGCGTTGGACCCAGCTTACCCATGACGAGGGGCGGCAGGATTTTCCTTCCTGGTCTCCGGATGGGCGGCACATCGTATTCCAGCGCGAAAAAGGTGGCGGAGCCGAGATCTGGACCATGCTTTCTGATGGCACGGAACAGCATCGTCTCACCCAGAGCAGCGGCAATTCGATGCCCAACTGGAGTTGGAAATAGTTCTACCGGGATCCTGGAAACTGAACGAAATTGAGGAGAACATTGTGAGAACACTGCACCACAGGCATTTTGCTTCGCTCATCGCCGTCGCCACGTTAACCCTGGCGGCTGGCTGTCATAAGAAAGCAGTGCCACCCCCACCGCCGCCCCCGCCAGCGGCTACATCGCCGGCGCCCACGGCCTCGATCACGGTGACACCCGACACCATCACCCCTGGTGGAGGAGCGGTGCTCGCCTGGAAGACCAGCGATGCGACCGACATTTCGATTGACGGCATCGGCACGGTCAATGCCTACGGCACGCAGAACGTACAACCGACCGAGTCAACCACTTATCATCTGGTCGCCCGCGGCCCCGGCGGTTCCACCGATGCGACCGCGCGTCTGACCGTCAACGCTCCGGCGGCGCCTCCCCAGAACACCGGTGAGACGATGGACGAGCAGATGTTCGAGCAGAACGTCAAGCCGGCTTTCTTCGACTACGACAGCTACGACATCCGTCCCGATGCCCAGACCATATTGGCGCAGGACGCCAGCTTCCTGGCTGCGCATCCTACGCTTAAGGTCGTCGTGGGCGGGTATTGCGACGATCGCGGCTCGGCGGAATACAACCTGGCCTTGGGCGAGAACCGTGCCAACGCGGCCAAACAGGCTTTGGTGAACGGAGGCATTGCCCCAGACCGCATCCGCACTGTGAGCTATGGCAAGGAGAAGCAGTTCTGCAGCCAGGCGAACGAGCAATGCTGGCAGTTAAACCGCCGCGCGGGTTTCTCGCTCGATCGCTAGTGGCGGAATAGACTAGGAGGGAGCGGCCTGTGCCGCTCCTTCAATAGGGAGCACCATGCGTAAACACATCCTCCAATTCACCGCCGTTGCCCTCTTTGCTTTGCCTCATGCCTTTGCCGTCTCCAAGGAAATGGTTCAGTTGCAAACCCAGGTCCAGCAACTTCAGGACGCGGTGCAGCACCTGCAAACCTCGAATGACGAACGCATGGGCGTGATCGTCAACCTGGTGCAGCAAAACACGGACAACGTGAACCGGATGATGGCGGCGGTCAATGCTCTGCAATCCACTTTAAAAGCCGAGAGCGAGCAGCGTGGTTCCACCAACACTCAGCTTTCCACTCAGATTCAATCGCTGAACGACTCGGTGGATGAGTTGAAGACTCGCATCGCCAACCTGGCCACGCAGGTCCAATCCCTGCAGGGCCAGATGCAGAACGTGAACGGACTGCCGGCGCAGCCGGGCGGTGCTCCCCCCGCCGGGGCAGGTATGCCGGCAAACCAGGGTCCTGGAGGACAGGCTGTTGCACCGCCTCCGGTGACGCCCCAGGCCCCTCCTGTCGATCAGCTTTACCAAAGCGCTCTTCGTGATTACAACTCCGCCAAGTACAGCATTGCCCTCTCTGAATTCGGCGATGTGATTCACTACTACCCGCAAGATCCTCTGGCAGGAAACGCCCAGTTTTATATAGGTGAGATCAACTACCGGCAGGGCAAGTACCCGGCCGCGGTGAAGGGCTACGATGCCGTTCTGGAACAGTACTCGGGCAACTCCAAGGCGCCGGCGGCGGAGCTACGAAAAGGCCAGTCGTTGATACAAATGGGTCAAAAAGACGCTGGCGTTCGAGAACTGCGGACACTGGTGCAGCGTTATCCACAAACCCCTGAAGCCCAGGAAGCGCGAAGCATGCTCAACGGAATGGGCGTGCGAATCTACGCCGCCAAACCGAGCGCGTATCCTCCCACCTCTCCCTAAACACCCTCTTTTTCATCGCAATGCCCATGAGTCACCCCTCCCCTCTTTGTCATCCCGACCGGAGTGAAGCGAAGTGGAGGGATCTGCAGTCCTCCCCACCATCAACGGAAGCTGAAGCAGTCACCTCTCTCCCCTTGTCATCCCGACCGGAGCGAAGCGAAGTGGAGGGATCTCTGTGTAGATGCTCCTTCTTGGAAATGTTTTTCGACAGGGCCTCTTCCAGTAGAAGAATAGATCTCCGAGTCCACCCCGACTCACCGCGCGTAAAGGAAAGTACCGCACAAATCGGTCGAATTCGCGATCCCATCCGGGGTAAGCACCGGCATTTTAGTCCCCGAGAAAAACGCGAGATGCAGCGTACGTCCTGAAACATAAGTAGCCATCCACTGGGTCTGCTCTGATCCGCACAACGTATTCTTGTGCAGAAACACTTTTGTCGCCGGTATGCTCAACCGGTACAGATTGCCGCCACCCACCCCGCTCTCCGCCTCGAAAACAGCACTCGGCTCGCCCGGCTCCAGACCGCGGATCTGGGCGATCGTAAAGCTCGCAAAATTAATCGCAATCTTATCCGTCGAGAGGGTCACGTCGCCAGTGATCGATTGGGCGGTCGAGCTCGCAGCTCGCCAGTATCCTTTTTCCTGTGCCGCAGCCGTCAAACAACAAGACAGCACGCACCCCAGAATGGTGCACATCACTTGATTACATTTCATGTTTCGAGCATGACATCCCGGTCTCTTTCGAGCAACATAACGCGAACGCGGAGGCTCTGGCTGCCCAGTCAGCTGAAAGCCCCTTGCTAAACAATCTTCTCGCCTGGATGGCCGTACCGGTTACCTGAAATCCGTTCGCAATCGAAGTGACCATGCCATCGACGACGGTAACGTGATGGGTGTGGGCGCCCCTGGCGGCCGGATCGAAATTCCCATTCCCACCCGTCGGCGTCAAAACCCAGCCATCCGAAAACCCCATGTCTAGAGCTGCGGAAAAATCCGCCTTGGTTCCGTCATCCTTTAACCTCAGAGACCATGGACCCCGAACTTCATACGGACCAGTTGCCGTGGTCACCCCATCCGCTGTTGTCTTGGTCTGGGCTGTATAAGCATTAATCACCCCTTGAAATTCTTTACACTTCGTTTTTTGCGCCAACGCGGCGCTCATCATCACCAACGCCAGAACCGTGCCAATGGGTACCGCCCACCACAAAGCCTTGCTCTTCATGAAATTCCTCCAAATTTTGAAACGCACGGCCACCATCGGACACCTATCCGGGTACCTGCAAGCGGTAAGGCACACCACCGCTGCAAAACCGTGACTTGCCGTGGAACGCAGCCTTTTGCCGTGCCTTCCGAGGCAGCGGAAGCTACAATTTGGGTTCCCCGGATTTCCTGTGGAGACCCGTGGCGTTGATGATCTACATGCGGCTCTCTTCACGGAGAGCCGCACACGTGGTCGTCGCTAGCAGCGCGAAGTAGGAAATCCGGGTTCCCCACTCCGCGGAGCGACAAGGAGGGTGCGATGGGCGATCGATCCCTCGGTACACCGCCATCGGAGAGAACGCCGGAAGATCGGCTTGACTCGTGGAAGGAAATCGCAGCCTACCTCAACCGCGACGTGACCACCGTCCAGCGGTGGGAAAAGCGGGAGGGGATGCCCGTTCACCGGCACCAGCATGACCGGATGGGCTCTGTCTACGCGTCTCGTGTGGAACTGGACGAGTGGACGCAAAGCCGCAATCTTCGTCCAACGCAGGAGAATGGAAACGGCGTCACCCCAGCTCCTCTACCCGTGCCGCCGCCCGCAGCGATCACACCCTCTCCAACCAGGTGGAAGCTTCCCTTGCTGATCGCCTTGACGGCTGCCGCACTGATAGCCGGCGCAGGGTTCTGGTTGCACAGCACAGACTACTTCTGGCGTAACCCAATCACGGACGCCCACTTTCAACGGGTCACCGATTTTGGTGGAATCGAGCAGTCCGCTGCCGTTTCACGCGACGGTCACTTGATCGCGTTTCTGTCAGACCGGGAAGGACAGACGGACATTTGGGTCACCCAGGCCGGTTCGGGCCAGTTTCACAACTTAACTCGTGGCAGTGCGCGGGAAATTGTGAATCCTTCCGTCCGCACTTTGGGCTTCGCGCCCGACGGCTCTGCGGTCACGTTTTGGGTCCGCAAGCAAGGCGGCTCGAGTGGCGGCAACATCAGTGTCTGGGCAGTACCCACGTTGGGTGGAGAGCCGCGGCCATACCTCGAGGGCGTGGCCGAGTACGACTGGTCGCCCGATGGCTCCCGGCTCGCCTACCACACGCCCGGACCAGGAGACCCTTTATTTGTCTCGGACGGCACTCCGCAACCCAGCGACCGGCCCATCTTCACTGCGCCTGCCGGCCTCCACTCTCACTTTCCTTTGTGGTCCCGCGACGCCGCATTCCTCTACTTCGTTCAGGGCGAGCTCCCGGACAAACTCGACATCTGGCGGATCCCTTCGGCCGGTGGAGTTCCTGAACGGATGACCTACCACAATGCCCGCGTAAGTCACCCTGTCTTTTTAGATCGTCGAACGCTGATGTATCTCGCCGGCGATGCTGACGGTTCGGGCCCATTTCTTTACAGCATGGATGTCGAGCGCCGGATTCCCCACCGGCTGACCTCTGGTCTTGATCGCTACACGTCGCTTGCGGCCAGCGTTGACGGCCGCCGTCTGCTGCTTTCCGTCGCCAATCCAAAAACAACACTCTGGCGGTTGCAGATCGCTGATTCACCCGCGGAGTCATCCGCAGCGACCCCGATCCCTCTCACCACCAGCACAGGCTTCTCTCCCCGGCTGGGCCCCAATTACCTTCTCTATCTTTCCCGGACCGGCGCGGGCGAGAACATCTGGAAGCTTGCCAACGGAACCAGCACCCAGTTGTGGAGTGGCCAGGGAGCCCGGGTGACCGGCGGCCCAACCAGTTCCCCCGATGGAAAGAATGTTGCCTTCACGGTCAACCAACACGGGCAAACACTCTTGTACGCGATGCACTCCGACGGTACGAACACCCGCATCGTCGCCGACTCCCTCAAGCTCCATGGTGCTCCCACATGGGCACCCGACGGTCGATCGATCATTACAGCAGCGGACGAAAACGGGGTCCCGCACCTCGTTCGCGTACCGCTCAACGGCGGCTCTCCCACTTCGTTTGTCAACGAGTATTCCGTCGACCCTGTGTCGGCGCCCGACGGAAGCTTCCTGGTTTACTCCGGCCCCGATATCGGGACCACGTTTTCCGTCAAGTCCGTCACCCCCGCGGGCGGACCCTACCCTTTGCCGCCCCTGAAACTCACACGCGGGGCGCGGCATTTGGCCTTTCTGCCCGGAGGACGGTCACTGGTGGTTCTACGGGGAGACATACAACACAAGAATCTCTGGCTTATCGACCGGCAAACAGGCACGGAGCAACAGTTAACCAACCTTCCTCCCGGCTTCGAAATCAACGACTTCGACATTTCTCCGGACGGCCATGAGGTTGTCCTGGAGCGAGTCCAGGACCGTTCCGACATAGTCATGCTGGATCTTTCCCGGCCCTGATCGTCGATTTTGGCTACGCCGCTCGATCTGCGCGCGACTGTGAGAGCAAAGTACAGACTTCTTCATCCGTAGTCTGCTCGAAATTCTGATAGAAACTCCCCACGGAATAGAACTGCCACGGTAAGCAGGCGCAGATAACCTCATCCACTTCTGTGCGGAGTTTCTCGCACGTGCCACGCGCGGCTACTGGAATGGCGACAATCACCTTGCGAGCATTTCGCCGCAAAGCTCGCGCGGCCGCCAGCATACTCGCTCCGGTCGCGACCCCATCATCCACCAAAATGGCCGTTCGACCCTCAATCCGCGCGGCTGGACGTCCGTTACGATAGGCCAGTTCCCGGCGTTCTATCTCCAACTTCTCCTGTTGAGCGACTGCGTCGATCGCATCCTGAGTAATCCCAAATTCCTGGATAACCGCCTGGTTCATCGCGACCGTTCCATCGGTCGTGATTGCTCCCATGGCCAACTCTGCGAAACCCGGCACTCCCAGCTTACGAACGACGAACACGTCTAAAGGCAGATCGAGTGCGCGCGCAACTTCATAGGCAACCGGCACACCACCACGCGGTAGCCCGAGCACAATGCCATCCTGAGCATCACGGGCGGCCTCGGATGCCAGGAAAAATCGCGCCAATACCCGGCCAGCATCCCGGCGGTCCTCAAACTCTTTGTCCAGCGAGAGCATGTTCGAGCCTATGCACCCGAAGGCAGAGTGTTTGCGTGTGATCTCCGCATTCGGACAATCGCTCCGCCAACGACGATCGCAAACAAATCAGCGAGGTTCCATGGCAGCATCCACAGATAATACTCGTGCCCTGGTCGCTCGGTCATCCACACTAGCAAAGCCAAGCCAATCATTGCGCCATATATGAGACTGAGAGCCGTCGTGGCCGCCATCTCCCTTCCCCTGGCCGCCAATGCGACGACACAGCCAACGAACAAAAACGAGAAAACGTGGCCGACGCCGATTCCGGTGGACGCGAAGAATACATAGACCTTGAAGTGATGGTCGTAGACTTGGTATCTCTCAAGAACCTCAAAGATCGCGTGCTCAGGAACTCCCGCGATGAGCCGCCGTAGCAAGAATCCTCCAGCGACGGCGGCAGTGGTTGACCACGGAGAGGTACGGAAGGCAGTGCAGACAAGATGTGCGATAGTTTTTAGAGCCTGCCGCCAATACCACCCTCGGGCAACAGCTACTCCGGATGTAGATGTCAGTTGGGAAAACTCCTCATGCAGATCCCCGATGATCAAGTCGGCGTCTTTGGCAGGTGTGAATAGATTCACGAGCCCGGCGGCAATGCGTGGCGGCTGAACTAAATACGGTTGGGACGTCATGTGTATCTCCCAATGAGGTCGAGGCCTTCAGTCATGCTTTGGAGTGCCTTTTGGGTGCGGTTCACTGCCGCCATCCCCTTAGCTGTCACACGAAAGAACCGTTTCGGGCGGCCGCCACGTTCAGGGGTAGGATCGCCAAGGCGAGACTTGACGTACCCTTTAGCCTCCATACGATCGAGGGTGGCATAGACGGCGCCGATCGACACCTCACGTTGGGTGCGGAATTCAATCTCCTGTCGCACCGTCACACCATAGGCTCGTTCTTCCAGCCGCAACAAGGCAAGGACGACGAGGTGCTCGAATTCACCCAGGTAATCAGGACTAGACATTTTCTATACAATATAGAATATATCGTCACCGTTCAAAACGGCGCACGGTCTTTTCATTGCGCAGGAAATGGTGGTCAGTAGTTCGTGGTCGAAGCCAACCTATTGATGGAGGCACCTGAAGCAACCGCTACGTAGGATAATCGCCACATGCAAGAAGCGAGAAAGCACGAGCGGCGGCAATTAGGCTTGCCGGCTGCCACCGCCGTGGTTACGGGAGAAGCCATAGCACTGGGGATTTTCCTCACTCCAGCAGCGATGGCTAAATCGCTGGGATCCCCGTTGCTGCTTGGCCTGGTCTGGCTCGGCGTCGCGTTCATGGCTATGTGCGGCGCGCTCTCCTATTCTGAATTGGCGATTCGCTTCCCTGAATCGGGAGGCGAATATGTATATCTCCGTGCCGGCTATGGGGAGCAGGTTGCGTTTCTCTACGGCTGGACCAGCTCCATTGTGATGTATCCCGGAGTGGCTGCTGCGCTCGCGGTCGGCGCCGCACCCTACGTCGCGCAGTTGCTTCCACCGGGCACGCCGTGGATCGCCGCTGTTCCGGCACTCCTGCTATGCACATTCGGAACCATTAACCTGGTCGGTACACGCCTCAGTGCTGCGGTCATGTCGTTCGTCAATGGCTTCAAACTTCTTATCCTGTTCTCGCTGATTTTTTGGGCAGTCGTTTCCGGTCACGCCCATACTGCCAACCTGGTCCCGCTTACCGTTCGTCGCGGCGGTTCAGACCCGCTCTTCCCTGCCATCGCTGGTGGCGTCATGAGCGCCTTCTTCAGCTTTGGCGGCTGGTGGGAGGCGAGCAAAGTTGCCGGCGAGATCCGCAATCCAACGCGCACGCTGCCGCTCGCATTTCTAGGCGGCGTCACCCTCGTCACGGTCATTTACCTGTTGATCAGCGCGACCTTCCTGGCTGTTGTTCCGCTTGAACAGGTCACCTCGAACACCGCATTTGTAGCCCAGTTTGGTGGGGTGCTTTTTGGCGCCGCGGGGGCGCGAGTCCTATCCGCCTGCGTGCTGGTGTGCGTCTGCGGCGGGATCGCTGCCATCACCATGGCCGCGCCGCGGGTCTGCTATGCCATGGCCCAGACCGGCGCCTTCTGGGCAGGTTTTGGAAAACTGCATCCCCGCTTTAACACACCCGCACGTGCCGTCCTTCTGCAGACTGTTCTTGCGCTGGCTGTGCTCTTCCTGGGGGCGTTTGACCGCGTGCTGTCTTACATCATTTTTCCCGTTGTGCTGTTTTTAGCCCTGGCCGCTTCAACTCTTTTCCGACTGAAGGCGCCGGTGCGGGGCTGGTGGTTTCCGTTCGCGCCCATTACCTTCATCGTTCTGTCGTTGATACTCGCGTTTCTCATCCTCATGCACAATCCCTTGCCCGCACTCATCGGCGTAGGCATCGTTCTCTGTGGCCTCCTACTCCGTAAACTCCTTCTTGCGAACCAGCCAGCGATGCCCCTCACCTCTGAAAGAAGCTGACTGGCGCGGTATCATCGGTCTCGAGATGTTACGCGCCTCCCTCCTGCTCATTCTTCTGAGCGCTGCGTATGGTTATGCAGCCCTATCGTCCGGCCCTACGCAGTGGAAGGGCGGAAACGGAAATTGGAACGACGGCGCAAAGTGGAGCGCCGGCCTGCCCACCGCCTTCGGCGAAGCGACCATTGGCGGCGCATCCGACGTTGTGATCCCACCAGGCGACTTCACTACCGCCTCGCTGCGAGTGGGCACCGAGGCGCACGATCGCGCCAGAGTCGAAGTGAACGGAGCAAACCTGCTGATCAGACAGGATTCACTCATCGTCGGAGAGTTCAATGGCGGGGTGGCTCAATTCGTTTTGAATGGCGGAAGCGTCGAGAGCGCCATGGACATCTTCGTAGGCGGCGCGACGGCGAGCACTGGCCGAATGAACCGCAGTTCGCTGGTAATCAAAGAGGGACGCCTGATCGGCTTATCGCTCACTGCGGGCGAGGGCCTTGGTTCCGAATCGACAGTGGAGATCGTTGGGTCCCGCTCCACGGCCATCAGTGCACTCGAATTTGTAGAGATGCTGGCGTTTTCCGATCCCGGCGGAAGGCCGGCAACAACGACGCTCGCCTTTGCGCTGGATGCACATGGCGTCACACCCATTGCAATCCAGTCCCGTTGGCAGGGGTTGCGCATAAGCCATGACAACGCAAGCCACTGCCGCCTCAGCATTCGTCTGGATGCAGTTCCACCGCGGGACGACATAACCCTTGTTTCAAGCCAGTCGCCTACTCAGGGAATATTTGACGGACTTCCAGAAGGAAGTGTGGTTTCAGCCGAGTACAACGGCCATATGTATCTCTGGCGGCTCACCTACCAAGGGGGAGCGAGCGGCCACGACCTGGTCCTTGCGAATCGCAGTACCTATCCGCGTGGGGCGCCAATAACCCACACTCTGGCGCCGCACCCCGCGCCTATTCCTCAATGGTGGGGCCATCCGGTTTACCCGCTCGCAATCCCGGCAGGGCGTGCCGCTTTTCCGGGGGCGCAGGGTTACGGAGCGTCCGCTGCAGGTGGTCGTGGTGGCCAAAAGATCTATGTCACCAACCTGAACGACTCGGGTACGGGCAGCCTGCGATCGGCGATCACTGCTTCCGGGCCCAGGACGGTCGTCTTTCGCGTCGGCGGAAGCATCGCTTTGAAATCAACGCTGGACATTCGCAATCCTTATCTAACGGTCGATGGATCAAACGCACCGGGACACGGAATCATGCTGCGCGATCATGGCATCATCGTGCGCACCCATGATGTCATTCTGCGCCAGTTCCGCATTCGCATCGGCGATCAGGACGTGCACAGGAACGACCCGAACCTTCGCTATGACGCGGGAGACGGTGAATATGCGCTCGACTTCATTGACGGTGCTCACGACGATCTCGCCGATCATCTCTCACTAAGTTGGTCGACCAACAAAATTCTCTCTACCACAAAACTGAGCGACCGCATCACCGTCCAGTGGTGCATCTTGAGTGAGAGCCTGAACATCGACGGGCATGGTTACGCATCGCTCGCGGGCGGAAACCGCATAACCTGGCATCACAATCTTTTTGCTCACAACTTTAGCCGCAATCCTCGTTTTCAGGGCGCGGTCGACGCCGACTTTAGAAATAATGTGGTCTACGACTGGGGCGAAAAGAGCACCTATGGAGAGTTCGACAGCCTGAACTTCGTGGGCAATTACTTCAAGCCGGGGCCATCCACCGTGCAGCGGCCGCTGCTGTTCCATGACGGTTTGGCCGTCGTTGCTCCCCGATCCCTGTTTCTTAACGGGAACGTTCTCGAAGGCGACGGGACGGTCAGCGCAGACAATTGGAAAGGCAGCGCATTTTACTTTGACCGGCAGAGAGTCGCCGCCTCGGCGCCCTTCCCTGCTCCGGCCATCACCAACGATACGGCGCTGGGAGCGTTTCACAAGGTGTTAGCCGGAGCCGGGGCGACGCGGCCTCGTCGCGATGCGGTCGACGACCGCATCGTGCACGAAGTGAGGGAAGGCGGAGGCCGTATCGTCCAATCGCTTCGCGAAGTGGGCGGGTGGCCGGATTTCCAGTAATTACCCCGGTCATCGCGCCTCAGCCCCAGTTCGCCAGCCTGCTACGATGAATCGATATTCTGCTTTTTGTGAAGGATACCTGCTTGATACGCCGCTCCCAGCAGTGCGCCACTCTTCTTTCCGCCCTTCTTACAATGTCCTTAAACACACCGTCCCAGGCCCAGCAGACCCCAGCCCCTCAAACCCAGATCATCCATGCGGGCAAGCTTATTGATGTGCGTACCGGGCATGTGACTACAGATGCCTACATCACGGTCACAGGCGAGCGGATCGCAGCCGTCTCTACCTCTACGCCTTCGACAAGCGGAGACCATCCCATCATTGATCTGAGCGGGTTCACCATTGTCCCTGGTCTGATCGACGCTCACGGGCACATACTCTCCGACCCCACCACGCAGTCCTCTGCGTCTTACCTGCTGACCTCCGCTCCGGAGGCAACCGTGCGCGGAGTCTCTAACCTGCAACTCTGGCTCAAGCATGGTTTCACGGTGGTGCGCGATGCCTGCGAATCCTATCCTTCGTATCCGCAGTTCGCCCTTCGCAAGGGTGTTGAGGAACACCTCATCACCGGACCGCGCATCGTCGCCGCCGGTAGCTGTGTATCGCTTACCGGCGGTCACGGCGACTCTGATCGCCTCTCCCCGGATAAGCCGTCCCTCCATCAACCCAACCAGGTAGA
This sequence comes from uncultured Acidobacteriaceae bacterium, assembly GCA_963763905.1. Lineage (GTDB taxonomy): Bacteria > Acidobacteriota > Terriglobia > Terriglobales > Acidobacteriaceae > PALSA-350. The sequence continues at coordinate 146,745 of CAVXRU010000031.1, forward strand.
CACCGTCGATGACGTGAGCCGCATTGTCCGCCGCGATATAAAATTCGGCGCCGACTGGATCAAGCTCATGGCGACCGGCGGCGTCATGGACCCCATCAGCGACTATCGCGTGCAGGAGTTGAGCGACGCACAGATGGCGCGCGCGGTCGAAGATGCGCATCGCGCAGGACACAAAGTGATGGCCCACGCCGAAGGCACCGTCGGCATCAAGGCCGCCGTTCGCGCAGGCGTGGACTCCATTGAGCACGGCACGATGCTCGACGAGGAAGGCGCCAGGTTGATGGCCGAACGAGGTACGTGGCTGGTTCCGACACTCTATTGCTTCCAGCATGATCTACAGACTGGACTCTCCAAGGGACGCGAACCCAGCAGCATGGCAAAAGGCATCGCCATCGTGAAAGAGCAGGGTCCCGCATTTCAACGCGCTTTGAAGTATCACATCAAGATCGCTTATGGCGTCGATGATGACGACATCGATGAGTCCGTTTCGAAGGAGTTCGGTGCCCTGGTGAGAGGTGGCATGAGCCCACTCCAGGCGTTGCAGGCCGCGACGATGAACGGGGCAGAGCTGCTATCCCTGGATCACGACCTTGGGACCATTGAGCCGGGCAAGTTCGCCGATCTGGTGGCGGTGCCGTCGAACCCGCTCGACGATATCACCGTCATGGAGCACGTCGCCTGGGTTATGAAGTCCGGCGTAATCGTCAAACCGCTGTCGTGAGCCGTCATCGAGGAAAACTAATACTTCTCCTGCCGCTTTGAACCAGGCGCTGCATCAATTCTTTCGATAGCGCTTCCAGTCCTTTTCCAGTACTTTCGCCATGTTCACCGCGGCGTCCTGCAGCCAGCCCCGTTTTCGCATCTTCAGGTCTTTCAAGATTTTCTTAGTCTGGCTCTTTGTTCCCAAATGTACGTTTGCCGATTCAGAACCCATCGCAGTGAGAAGCATATCTTCGTCACTATGCTTTGGGAGCGTTTGAATATCGATCGGATTTGAGTCTGGAGACAAACGACGGATTAACCACGATCCCTCGATCACCTGAAAAGGGTCAGACGACCGGACTGCAGAACTGATCGCTTTTTCATACCAGGACTGGCGTTGTCCGACCTGGTCACTCAACCACGAACAAGCAGAAGGAACCGTCGACTTTGCTTCTCGCGCGATAAAACCACCCTGCCACATGGCAATCGCGACGAACCGTTCCTGTCCCAGACTCCCCAGTCCGGCTTGACGCCGAACGACTTTATATTCGATCCGCGCCTCGGGCAACGTCTTCTCCAGAGCGCGTTTCAGATCTTTGGCAAGTGGCTGGCGTATCGCGGGCAGGCGATTCAGTTTTTCCCAGAAGTTGGCAGGTGGCTTGAAACTCTCCACACCGAGCTTACCCAGCTTCTGTTCTTTTTCCTCAAGAACGATGGGACACCCGCCCTCGCGTAAGGAGGTCGAGTACCCCTCGAGGATGGCATTACATCCGTCTTTAAGCTTGATCGAAAGCCCTGCCCCATCGATAACGATCTTCAGGCTGGTCGCCAGGCGGACGAGATCATTGGTGTAGGCCAATGGCCAGGCTTCGTCAAAATCGTCCACACCCCAACAAAGCCGGCCCTCGGCATCTCGCCATGTACCGAAACTGTTGACGTGCAGATCGCCGACTGCGAGAACCCGCGGGGCGCCGCAAAGATCGGCACACACAGATGGCCACAATTGGGCCCATCTGTAAAACGTTCCTCTCAGAAATCCAAACGGGGTCTCCTTCATTTGCTCGTGCTTCGATTGCAGGTCCGATCGCAGAACAGTCGTGCAACTCCGCATCCACGCCTCGTAGCTGGCGGTGACGGTTTCGATGTTGGGTTCTTTGCCCTCTAACGAGGGGCGCTCGACTACAGAATTTCCCTTACGCGGTTTGATCTTCATTGCCTGCCTTGCTTAAGTGCGTTGCTTCGATCGGTCATTGGGATAGATGCGGATAGGTTGAGATAAGTTGTTTATTCTAAAAGGGCTTCGCAGCGTTTATTGGTGAAGTGTAACCCATTCACGCGGCCATGTCGCTAATAGGCCGTCAATGTTATTCCTCGAGAGATCAGTCTGCCTCGCGGTTCGTGTAGATTGCGAGAGAGGTCGTCGTGATGGTGCGAGCGCTCGCGGGTGTGGTCCTGTCCGCCTTTCTCTCCGCCCCCGCGATTGCGGCGGGTACTGATGCAGTCCCTTCCTTTGAAGCCGCGGATGTTCACGCGAGTCCCTATCGCAGGTTTCCTGACATGAATCAAGGCTCTCTTCGGGGCGATCGCTACGTTTTGCGGCAGGCGACTATGGTCGACCTGATTGCAACCGCATACGGCGTGGACCAGAGCTACGTGCAAGGCGGTCCCAACTGGCTGGAAAAAGACCGCTTCGATGTGATCGCCAAAGCGCCGGCCGGAACGCCGCCGGCGACACTGAAGCTGATGCTCAAGTCCTTATTGGCAGATCGATTCAAACTTGTGGTTCACCCAGGGGACAAGCCTCTGCCGGCCTATGTTCTGTCGGCGGGAAAGGGCAAGCCGAAGCTCAAGGAAGCTGCCGGTTCGGGAGAGGCCGACTGTAAGGATCAAGACCCGCCGGAGAAACCCGCGCCCGACACAGTGAGGCAGATTGTCATTGACTGTCACCACTCAACCACGGAGGAATTGGCGCGAAACCTGCAGGATTGGGCGGGCGGTTATTTGACCTACCCAGTGGTGGATTCCACCGGCCTGAAAGGATCGTTTGATTTTGAAATCAAGTGGACCCCGAGAAATCTTCTGCAAAAGGCCGGCGCTGACGGCATCTCCATCTTCGACGCAGTAGATAAAGAACTGGGGTTGAAGCTGGACCTCGAAACTGCCCCCAGGCCCGTGCTCCTTGTCGACAGCGTGAATCAGATGCCAACGGCGAATGAGCCGGGGCTCGACAAGATCCTTCCCACACCGCCCCCGCTGCGGTTCGACGTTGCCGTGATCAAGCCCAGCAAGCCGGATGAAGATTCGCGGGGAAGAATCAACGGCGGCCAGATCGATGTGCACAACGTGCCGCTTAGATTTCTAATCACCTTTGCATGGGATCTGAATCCTAACGACAGCGAGATGCTGGCGGGTGCGCCCAAATGGCTGGATTCGGATCACTTCGATATTTTGGCGAAAGTGGTGAACGACGCTCCCGGACAAGCCGCCCCGGTCATCGACGAAGAGGACCTGCGACCAACGTTACAGGCGCTGCTGGCGGAACGCTTTCAATTGAAGACCCACATGGAAGACCGGCCCATCTCCGCATACACGTTGATCGCGGTGAACCCAAAGCTCAAAAAAGCAGATCCCCTGAGCCGCACCCGCTGCAAAGAAGGACCTGGCCCGGACGGCAAGGATCCGAGAGTCGCAAACCCGGTGCTCAACAGGCTGGTTTCCTGCCAGAACATGACCACGGCGCAGATTGGAGAGGAGCTGCAAAGGATCGCAGCGGGTTATATCTACAGTGCAGTATTGGATGCCACCGGGTTAAAAGGCTCCTGGGACTTCACGCTGAGCTTTAGCTCGGCGGATCTGACTAAGGGGCGCGGCGATGGCAGCGGAACCAATTCTTCGGGAACATCGCCGGCACCCGACCCGAATGGCGCAGTTACCTTATTCGATGCCGTCAGCAAGCAACTGGGGCTGAAACTGGAGAAGCAGCGGCGTCCGGTACAGGTACTGGTCATCGATCACATCGAAGAGAAGCCGACCGACAATTGACCACTGTTGTTACTCCAAAACGGATTGTGATCACAACCATCGGGTCCTTGGGTGATCTGCATCCATGCCTTGCTTTGGGACTGGAACTCGGCCGGCGCGGCCATCGTGTGACGATCGCATCCACGGAGTATTACCGCGGCAAGGTCGAAGAGCTGGGCATCGAGTTCCGTTCGATCCGACCCAATTGGGACCCGACCGACCAGGAACTCATCCGCCAATGCGAGAACCTAAGGCGGGGCCCGGAAATTCTATACCGCAAGTTGGTACTGCCGGAGTTAAGAGCAACCTATGACGATCTGATTTCTGTTGTCGCCGATGCCGACCTTATGATTGCCGGCGAACTTGTTTACGCAGCTCCATTGGTGGCGGAGAAGCTTTCGTTGCGCTGGGTCTCCCAGATTCTCTCCCCATTCTCATTTTTTTCTTCCTACGATCCTTCGATACTCGTGAATGTGCCGAGCCTGATCCACTTGCGTAAGGTGGGATGGAGGACTTATCGAGCAGGGATCAACCTTGGCCGCCTCGCGACCTGGCATTGGTCTAATCCGGTACGCCGTTTGCGCCGGGACCTGGGACTGCGCACGGACTGCGACCCTCTTTTTCGAGACAAGTTTTCCCCGGATCTGGTGCTGGCGCTCTTCTCGCGCTGGCTGGCGCAACCGCAGCCGGATTGGCCTCGACAAACGCTCCAAGCCGGCTTCGTATATTTTGATCGCCAGAAAGCGGAAGGCACTCCTTCAACGGAGTTGACCGCTTTCTTGGCTGCAGGGGACGCGCCCATAGTATTTACACAGGGATCCATTGCGGTTCATCATCCAGGCGATTTCTACCAGGTAAGCATAGAGGCTGCGAAGCGCCTGGGGCGGCGAGCCGTGCTCCTGGGCGCAAAAACCGTTGCCGAAAGGTGTTCCTCACAGGTTCTTGTGCTGCCTTACGTCCCCTACTCGCAGATATTTCCCCACGCCGCAGTAATTGTGCATCAAGGAGGGTCTGGAACAACCGGACAAGCGTTGCGGGCCGGAAGACCTATGTTGGTTGTCCCCTACGGATGGGATCAACCTGACAATGCGGCCCGCATGGAAAGACTTGGCACCGGGCTGCACCTACCGCGAACCAATTATTCACTCGAAAATGCAACCAAGGCTCTCCACCGTCTACTCTGTGAACCGCAATTCGCGAAGCGAGCGACGGCGATTGGAGTAGAGATGGAAGAAGAAAACGGACAGACACCGGCTTGCAATGCGATCGAGACTCTCCTGAACCAAATCCCTAGGTAGAGGTTGAGATTCCGAATCCTGAACTCGGTGTTCCGATTTGGCACAACCTCTGTTCCGCATCACCATCTCTCGACAAACGCAATCGCTTCCACTAAACACCCGGGTGTATAGCTATTTTGAGGGTCCATTAAATCGATTCGTGGGCTCCATCCTAACCGGCTTTCGTCGTTTTAAGTGGAGGCACACTTGAAATTAAACTTCCTGCTGCATAAGGTCCCGAGACGGCTGGACAGGGTTCTTTACGAACGATTCCCGGAACCGCTACACCTTAACATTCTCTCCATCTTTGTCGCGTTATTCGGCAACTACAAAATGAGAATTGCCTGCGACCTGGTGGTGCGGCAACAGTATGCTTTCAGCCTCCTCAAAACTGCAGAACTCGCCCTCGCTCAAGGTTTACGATCCGTGACGGTGATCGAGTTCGGCGTTGCTGCAGGCGCGGGGCTGGTGAACATTTGCGAGATCTCTCGAAATATCACCAAGCTGACGGGAGTCGATTTCGAAATCTTCGGCTTCGACTCTGGTAGAGGGATGCCCCCACCTCGCGATCATCGCGACCACCCCGAAGTTTTCAGCGAAGGATCGTTTCCGCTCATCGACCGAAGTGCGTTAATCAGAGCGCTACCCCCTAATGCCAAGCTCATCCTGGGCGACATTGAAGAGACCCTGCCGTCTTTCATAGCCCACCTCTCTGCAAGCAGCCCTGTGGGCTTCGTCGTTATCGATGTGGATTACTACTCGTCGGCAAAAGAGTGTCTCAACGTCTTCTCGGCGCAGCAGACCACTACTTGCCGTGGACGCTCGTTTACCTTGACGACATTGGATTTGAGAGTGCAAACCCGTGGGCCGGAGAGCTCCTCGCTGTGCATGAATTCAATGAGGAAAATGAAATGCGAAAAATTCATTTATTTACCGGCCTGCGACACAAGCGTCTCTTCAAGCACACCTCGTGGTTCGACCAGGTTTATTTGCTGCATGTACTCGATCATGCGCAGCGCAACGTGAGCGGGGCTCCGCGGGAAATCAGGGTTTTGACGAATACATATTTGTGAGCGGAGTACGGCGTTCGGATGTTGGCCTGATGTGGCAAGAAGGGCGTTAACATCAGCTGTATGGAAGCTCCCGATCCCGAGCTAATAAGATTCGAGGCGAGCGGCGCCCGCCGCTACCGGTCACCGGCGATCGGGGCTATATCGAGAATGACGGAGCTCGCATCTGGTACAGCGCTTATGGGGCCGGCGCACCCATGATCCTGCTGCATGGCGGCCTGGGCCATAGTGGCAATTGGGGACACCAGGTTCCCGCGCTGATCGCGAGCGGCTATCGTGCCGTTGTGATCGACAGCCGTGGCCACGGTCGCAGCACTCGCGACGGAAGGCCCTACTCGTATGAACTAATGGCCTCTGACGTTCTGGCCGTGATGAACGCCTTACATCTCAACCGCGCCGCCCTGGTGGGTTGGAGCGACGGCGCGTGCACCGCCTTGATTCTTGCAGCGAAACACCCCTCTCGCGTTGCGGGCGTCTTCTTCTTTGCCTGCAATATGGATCCGACGGGTGTAAGGCCGTTTGACCCTACTCCAACACTGAACCGTTGTTTCTCGCGCCACACTGAGGATTACAAGCGGCTTTCCACTACACCAGGGCAATTCAAACACTTCGTCGAAGATGTCGGCCTGATGCAGCGGACGCAACCTGATTACTCCATGCAGGACCTTGCGAAGATCAGGGTGCCAGTCAGCGTCGTACAAAGCGAGTGGGACGAATTCATCAAACCCGAGCACGCGGAATATTTGGCCAGAGCCATTCCGGGGGCAAAATTGATCTTTCTCACCGGCGTCAGCCACTTCGCTCCGTTGCAACGGCCCCAGCAGTTCAATACGGCAATGCTCGCATTCGTCGAGGAAGTTTTACCCGCGGAAGACTAGCATGGACGGTCACCCACCAACGAGCGCAAGGTCAACCATCGGAGGGTACAATCTCTGCCATGTGCCCTCGTAGTCCATTGCTGGAAGCACTTGGTGGTGAAGAGGGTTGCGGGAGGCTGTCCGCAGCGTTTTACGCGCGCGTTGCCAAGGACCCGATTCTTCGCCCGTTCTTCCCCGGCAAGAGTCTGAGGTGTGCTACCGAAGAGTTCGGCGCCTTCCTCATTCAATTCCTGGGTGGAGACGAAAATCAAACTCAGTACCGATGGTGGCTGAGCTTGCGCGAATCACATGCACGCTTCCAGATTGGTCCCGACGTGCGACGCGCCTGGTTGAGGCATATGGAGGCCACGCTCGATGACGCCCCACTGGATGATGCGACGAGAAATGCGCTTCGTCACTTTTTCTCGCACAGTTCCGCTTATGTCATTGGAGGGAACGCTGCCGAGTTGGATCATGAAGAGTTGGCGGCGCGCTGGAACGAGCAACGGATCTTGGACAGGGTTATCGCAGCCATCGTGGAAGGCCGAGACGATGAAACGCTTGCTCTCGCACCGCGCTTCACCTCCCGACCATCGGTGTTTGTGGGATTACTGGCACGGATGGTTCAAACCGGTCGTGCGAGGTTGATTCACTTCGTCATCAATGCCGCGGAGAGCGACCCCTCACTCGCGACGCGACGTTTTGCAGGAACCACTCTCCTGCATTTCGCGGCCGGCGCAGGTTGCCTGGAAGTGGTGGCATTACTACTGCGGCTTGATGCGGACCCGAACATCCAGGGTCGCGGCCACCATACGCCGCTCTATTGCTTGGCCAACGAATGTGCCTCGGAGACGGGTCCCGAGGTAGTCCGCGCGCTGGTGCGAGCCGGTGCGGACGTCAACGCGTCTGGCGGCGTAACCCGGGCGACAGCGCTTCATATGGCGGCCCGCCGGGGACACGTGGAGATTGCCCGAGCGTTGCTCGATTCCGGTGCGGCAGTGAATCCGCGAGACCGTAAAGGAGACACGCCTTTACAGCGCGCAATCAATTGTCGCAAGAACGGAGTTTCGCACTTGCTTCGAGAGCGTGGAGCCCAGCACTGACCGGACGAGCGACGCTATGACTCATGATTGTTGACGCCGGTTCATGACTATCTGGCGGATCCTGGTCAATCCTGAGGTTCTCCGCTGGCCTTATAACGGCTTGGTCTCTCTTTATTGAGGCGAATGTGCATAGTAGGCAACACCATCGGGCTAGGCGCCTGGATGGCTGCTGAACCCGATTCGTACATTGGTGCTGTTGTGATTGTGCGTGCCGGCCTGGATGGTCTGTGGCCCATTTTCTTCGAGCGCATGCGCGGATTTCTCCGAAGGGCGCACGATGGCGACGTGCCCGGGAACGTGAGGATCAGGGTTGGCATAAACGACTAGGACCAGACTGCCCTGATTCGCCAGCGACTGCGCGCGCTGCATGCCGGATACGCGCCGCCACCCCTCCTTCTCCGCGGCTGCGCTGTCGAGCCACTTTGCCTGGGCATTGGCCAGCAGCAGCTGCCCATGCTCCGGAGGCCTGAGAAGGTATACCCCCAGCCGCTTCGCTGCCGCCGCCGAAAAAGCACTGCAATGGGTGTGGTTGCCGGGTCCTTCGTAGTCGCCGCCGCGGTCCGGCTCACCCGTCTCCCAGTTGATATGTTGGCCTACGATCCAAAGCGTTTCAACGTTCATGCTGTCCAGCAGGGAGGCAAGACGATCGCCCGCCGGTGTGATCGGACCGCAGCAGGGTTCATGCTTCGGAGGTCCGCCGGCTGCGGACTGCAGGCACTGACCAGCGATCGCAGCCAAAAGAAAAATGCCACGCAATAGCAAAGCCGGCGGGCGGCATTTGTTAAAGATAAGCACTGAGTTTCCTTTCAATCTGCTTGATTTCGCGATTCGTGCAGCCGGCGTACGGTGCCTCATCGCAGGCTGCTCTATTATGAGCCTGTAAGGAGAGATCAGTGTTCACCGTCGACGGAGTTCGGAAATTCCATGGCTGGACACACTCCAGCCTCAATCTGGTCCTGGATCACCTGTCCACAATTCCCAGCAACGATTATGTGAGGGAGGTATCCGCCTTCGGCTTCCCCACGCTGCGCGAGCAAGCAATTCATATTTTCAACTGCGAGGGCTTTTGGGTTCACACGCTCCGGGGACTACGCTATGCCGACCGGACCCCTGAGGAATGTCCGGCCGTCGCCGATGTAAGATTCCTGCAGAAAGAAGTCAGCCAGTTGACCCATGCTTATCTGTCGAACTTGACCAATCAACAGCTCAATGCCGATGCGGAGCTTCATTTCCCAGATGGGGACGTCGCCGTCCGCACTCCGGCGCTCGTCCTTCATCATGTCCTGACGCATGCCTTTCATCACAAAGGCCAAATCGTTGCCATGTGTCGTGCGTTGGGTCACCCTGCTCCCGAAACCGATCTGAACCAGTTTGAATGAATGAAGGCAGAAACCCCGGCCAATCGGTGACGACGCGTCCCTGACTTTCCTGGCACCCGCCAACGCGCGGAATCTCTACCTTACGAGCGGATACGCGGTCATGCCCTGGGTGTCGCTGTATCTTGGTAGCGACATCGCTCCATTTCACCGCCGCGCACTCCTGCGGGTTCGCTGAGCCCATCTCAGGCCACTGCAGAGAATGCACAATTCAAACCTATCCACTTGGCCGCCAAGTCGGCCTTCCGAACACGTACTGTCGTGCTTCGCCCGGAGGAAAAAGCGTGACACTCCTCTACAACGCGCAATCAATTGTCGCAAGACTGGAGTTTCGCAGTGCTACGAGAGCGTGGGGCCCGCCAGAACTAACTGGACGAGCGCGCGATCACTCACGATGATTGACGCCGGTCCATGGCTATTTATGCTGGAGATGGATCAGCTCCCTCGCCACCAAGTAATCGCCGGTTCAAAGCACCGCCTGCGAACAGCATTTCCTCGAGCGCCGCGTCTATGGACGCTTGCGCCAGAAGTTGGCCACCGGTGGTTTCAATCTGGAACTGCGCGCAGCGCCGCATCAGTTCTTTGATGAAGGCGCCGCTGACACCTTGCGTACGCCGAACGATCAGATCCAGCAGGTCATCTGCTATTTGCAAATCCCGGGCGTATAGTTTTGTCAACTTAGCCCGGCCTTCCGTGTCCGGCAACGGAAACTCTATCGCCTGGTCGATGCGGCCCGGTCGCGAGACGAGTGCTGGTTCGATCTGATCCGGACGATTGGTGGTCAGAATAAACAGCACTTCGGAATCTTCGCGCAGCCCATCCATTTCGTTCAGCAGTTTGTTCAGCAAGAGCTCCTCACCTCCATTTCGCATCTGCGTTCTTTCGCGGGCGATCAGGTCCACATCTTCAATCACCATCATGGATGGTTGCAGAAATCTTGCCAGGCGGAAATACTCTCCCAGGAACCCAACCTGCTCGGCGGTCACGAGGAGGGTCGTGTGATTAGGTAACTGCGAAGCCAGATAGTGGATCGTATGCGTCTTTCCCGTTCCGGGGGGACCATAAAACAACAGCCCTTTGCGCGCCTGAAATCGCATTGATTTGAGTGCGTCGCGTGCAGCCATAAAGCCGGTCACGTTGCGATCGAGTGTGGCCAGCGTTTTCTGAGGCAGGACGACGTCCTCCCGGTTCACTTTGGCTAGTCGATGTACCTTCACCGAACTGCCGCCGCCCATCGGATGGTGGTGGGCCTCGAGCGAAATGATGCGACCGCGATAGCTCCGGCCCTGACTGATCACCTGCTCAAGCTGGCGGAAGAAATCCTGTGAGAACTCGGCCCCTCGTTCGCCTGCGGGAACCGCAACCTCGACGCCCACCCCCGCCTGAAAACCAAATCTGCCACCCGGCGCGAGCATGATCGCGAAGGGGAGCCCCGCTTTGTGTCCCGTCCACAAACCGTTCTTAAGACAACGTATCGGAACCGGATCACCGATATCGATTTCGTCGTATTGCAATGGACCGACATCGACGTGAAAGTGAGGGCCACCGAGCATTTGGGCGAACGTGAGGCTCTCATGCGAGTTCGCGGAGACGAGCCCCACCAAATGTGTTTGCGGGTCTTGTTTCAGTAAACTCTCCAACCCGGACTGAACATCGATCCGCGCTGTAATGGGAAACTGGCGTCCGGCCGTCGCGATGTCGCGTGCGGAGACGGCGAAATGCTTTAGTAGCTTTTTCTGAAGCTTAGGTCCGTTAAAGCCATGATTGCCGATGGAAAACGCGAGATCCATGCATCTTTAATACCAGTTTGCAGTGCATGTCAGCCAGCCAATGCGCTGGCTGCGTGACATTCATGTGACGAAGCGCTGACACTCCCCTGACACACAGCCGCCCGTCTAGCGGTGTACTGGTCGTACGAGGGGATCACTCTCGAATCGCCTAGCTATGTTGCCGCCCGTCGGCGCCGCCCTCGCCAGCGGCCCGGCGCTTCGTCAAGATCCGTGAGTAAGTGGGAGTGTCTTTATGAGTAAGTTGACCGGTCTGAAGAGAGACTGGGAGTCCCTCGCGCAAAGGGATGCAATGGCCGCCATTCTTACCGACGAGAGCAAATCCGGCGGTAAGTGGGATGTTACAGAATTCATGGCGACCGGAGACGCGGAGATCGAGACTGTTCTCCAGCATCTGAAAACCATCGGATTGCGACCGGACCCGCGGGGGGCCGCTCTGGATTTCGGGTGTGGCGTGGGCCGGCTAACCCAGGCCTTAGCCCGCCGCTTCCGGTCGTGCGTCGGGGTTGATATCTCGCAGGAGATGATTACGCAGGCTAACGCGCTGAATCACTACCGGCATTGCCGCTATGTGGTCAGCGCGACGCCGCAGCTGCCCTTGGCGGACGAAAGCTGCTCCTTTATCTACAGTAATCTCGTCCTGCAGCACGTGGCCCGGCGCTTTGCCGTGAACTACCTGCGAGAGTTCACACGGGTGCTCGCCCCCGGGGGAGTTTTGGTCTTTGGGGTACAGGACTCTTTTGCCGCTCCCGACCTTGCTTCCTCATGGACACGCTTCCGCCACATTCTGCACCTGCGTCCGCGCCTAAGAGCGTGGTTCACGCGGTCGGGCGGCGACATGCAGATGCACTGTCTGCCCGAGCGTATCGTACGCCAGGTACTGGGGACTGCAATCATCGCGGATATTCGCTATACCAACACCGCAGCGAAAGACTTCAATGGAAAGCTCGTCTATCTTCAGCAACCACCGCGGTCGGGCTATGTTGGCAGGCAATACTGCGTCACGAAACCGGCCTGAGCCTCCAGCTATGCAAGCGTTCGCTCGTTAACGCGCGGCAAATGGTTTGCCTCGTACCGTCGAGTAGACGGCATCGAAGACGGTCAAGCCGCTGATATTCGACACCCCGCCCACTGTGATCGGATCGCCCAGATATTGGACCTCACTCCGCGCGGTCGTGAACGCGGGCCACTTGGGAAGGTCCTGGCCGTTCGGATTGCCTGACTTCGCGAAGTTGACCCAATAGCTGGAAATCTCCTCGGCCACTTTCCGATCCGCCGTGGTCCACTGCCAGGGCTCCTGGTCCAGATGGTCGAAGACGTACCAGAGCTCGGCATAGTGGCTCGCGCCCCACCCCTCGTAGACTGAGCCGGCAGGGAAAGGTGGCCGCTGTCGAAACGAGTAGTAGTAAACACTGTTTCGCCCGGTTGCGGCCTGCAACCTCGCCCAGGCCCACATGTCCCAACCAAACCGGAGGTCGCGCTCCAGGCCGAGCCGAGCCTGCTTTGCCTCTTCGTCTGTCGCGTGCGGATACGCCGCCAGCAGCGGCGGCGGCAGTTGACCCACGCTGTGCTCCATATCGCTGTCGAACAGGGCGGCCGTCTCGTGGGTGACATCGATCATCGCACGCGCCTCCTCGGCGTTCGAACCGATCAGCAGCGGGACATCGTTCTGCTGCCCCGAGGTGAATGCCGCGTAGGGTGAGAGAGGAAGCACATAGGGTTCGATCACCGGGTGCGAGATGCCACCGGCATTGCCGGTAAGCCGATTGGCCGGCAACAGGCGTAGCTCCTGGAGAGAGGTCGCACCAAGCGAAGCGGCGTACTTCTCCCCGTCGTGTTCTGCATTGGCCAGCAGGAACTTGGGTGCGAGTTGGAGCGGCTCAAAGAGACCGCCGCTTTCTCCGATCCCACGCTGAAACAAGTTTTTCGCAAGAGGCGAGGCCATCAGGATGCTGACCGAGATCGCCCCTGAAGATTGACCAGCGATGGTTACGTTTTTCGGATCGCCGCCAAAGGCTGCGATGTTCCTCTGTATCCATTCCAGTGCGGCAATCTGATCCATCAAACCGTAATTCCCGGACGAGTGGTGTGGGGACTCGCGCGTCAGCTCCGGATGCGCAAGAAAACCAAGCGGGCCGAGTCGATACGCGATGGTGACCACAATCACGCCTTTGTGCGCAAGCCGGTCGCCCCAGTACAAGGGCATCGAGGCCGACCCGTTGATATAACCCCCGCCGTATATCCAGACGATCACTGGCAAGTGTTCACGCACGCTTTTAGCCGGCGTCCAGATGTTGAGGTAGAGACAATCCTCACTCACTGCTGGCGGCGTCTCGCCTGGCATCGACACACCCGTTTGCATACACGCCGGAGCAAACGCGTCCGTCTTACGCGTGCCAGTCCAGGATGCAACACGTATCGGAGGCCGCCAACGCAAGTCGCCGACCGGAGCGGCAGCGAATGGAACGCCTTTGTAGACATTCAATCCGCCTTCGCGCACTCCGGTTACCGTACCGGATTCCGTCAAAGCCCTGGGGCTTTGTGCCAGCGTAATTGCAGATATTGCCAGAACAGCGATAAGAAGTGGGGCCCTGATTACGATCTTAGAAAAGATCGGCATGGTTAAGTACCTGTTCATCAGGTTACTCCTAACGATCTTATTAAGGTGGACTATCTTTGCTGGTTACGTCGCGCCGGCTGCAAACATCGATCACTATTTCATTCGACCGTACACGCTACACCTTGCGCTTCTATGTATACTCTGCTACTTTACCCATAGAAGCTGGAGGTATCAGTGGCAGCCCAGAAATCCGACCTCCCCCAAGGCACCCTCGACCTGCTGATCCTGAAGGCCGTCGCGGCTGAACCGGTTCACGGATACGCCATCGCGCAACGGCTGGAACAGGTATCCCGTGGTGTCATTCAAGTTCCCGAAGGTTCGCTCTACCCGGCGCTGCACCGGCTGGAAAATCGCGGGTTCCTGGCTGCCGATTGGAAAAAAACTGAGACCGGGCGTGAAGCGAAGTTCTATAAGCTCACGCGTAAAGGCCGGAAGCAGCTGGATGCCGAGGCCGCTAGCTGGCAACGGTTGATCGAGGGCGTCGGCCTCATTCTCGCTATCGACGAGCGAGGTGCTCAATGAACTGGTGGTCTCGTTTGTGGCGCCGAAACCGTTTGGAAGAGGAGCTTGAAAAGGAGCTGCGATTCCATCTCGACCAACATGCAAGTGACCTGATCGCCCGCGGCCACTCTGCCGCACACGCGCAACGCGAAGCCCGGATGGCACTTGGCGGCCCTGAGCAGGTCAAGCAAAACTGCCGGGAAGCACGTGGCACCCGCTGGGCCGAAGAATTGCTCCAGGACACCCGATATGCGTTCCGCACCTTCCGCCACAAGCCAGGGTTTGCCGTCATCACGGTGCTGATTTCGGCCCTGGGAATTGGCGCGACAACCGTCATGTTCGCACTCATCCACAGCGTCCTGCTCAAGCCTCTTCCTTTTTCTCAGCCGGACAGGCTCGTCGTCCTCCATGGATTCGTGGAACATCTGGGCGAGGTCTGGGGTTACTCCTATCCGGATTTCAACGATATTCGTCAGGAAAGCCGCAGCTTGGTGTTGGCCGGGTGGACCTACACCGGGGGCACGATCAGCGAGCCAGGGGAGCCGGAGTACGTGGATGGCCGGCGGATCTCCGCCGACCTCTTCCCCACTCTAGGGATCAGCCCTCTCTATGGACGCGCCTTCCACTCCGATGAAGATCGGCTGGGTGCAGCGCCGGTTGCGATGATTAGCTACGATCTCTGGCAGCGCCGGTTCGCCGGGGATCGCACAGTGCTGGGCAGAAAGCTTACCTTCGACGGCGCCCACTATGTGGTCATCGGTATCGCGCCCCCGGGTTTTCAATTATCCGGGGAGGCGGACGTATTCACTCCGCTCGGTCAGAGCACTGATCCCAGAATGCACAACCGCAAGGCGGCTTTCATCAAGGTCGTGGCCCGCCTGGCTTCGGGGGTCACTCTGAATCAGGCTCAGGAAGAAATCAGCCTCATCAACCGCCGTTTGGCACGAGAATATCCGAAGTCGGACGCCGAGGTCCGGATGCTTGTCCGTCCTTTCATGCAAGACATGGTTAAGGATGTTAGCGGCACTCTCTGGCTGCTCCTGTCCGCGGTGGGATTGGTGCTGTTCATCGCGTGCGTGAATATCGCGAGTTTATTTCTGATACGCGCAGTTTCTCGTGAGCGGGAATTAGCCATGCGGGTGGCGCTTGGAGCTGGCCGCGGCCGCCTGATTCGCCAATGCATGACCGAGAGCGCTGTGCTTGGACTCTGCGGCGGTCTTCTGGGTATCTTCGCGGCAGCCGTGAGCCTGCATCCGTTCGTGGCGCTCTGGCCGGGGGCATTGCCGCGCGCAGACGAGATCCGCATTGACTGGCGCGTGCTCTGTTTTGCCATCGGGATGTCGCTTTTATGTGGTCTTCTTTTTGGGTTAGCACCGGCACTACGCGTTCCCATGCAGAGGCTCGAACAAGCGCTACGCGGTGGCGGCAGGACGGTGACCGCTGGTTCGCGCCATCTGCACAGCCCATTCGTCATCTCTGAGATCGCGCTTGCGGTAGTCTTACTGGTCTCGGCGGGAATGCTCGCACACACTCTGTTAACGCTCTCCTCCCTGAATCCTGGTCTGGATCCACGAAACGTGCTGACGGCCCGGTTCGCAATCTCGCCCAATGCGCTGGCAGACCCGTCACAGATTCGGTCTGCGTGGCAAGAAGTGCTGGATCGAGCGCGGCGAGTACCGGATGTGCAATTCGCCGCTCTGGCAGACATCGTCCCGATGCGCGAGGGACAAAACGTTCTAGATTACCGGACCACGCCCACTCCCCTCCCTCCCGGGCAAGAGCCGTTCGCGCTGGCTTCCACCGTAACCCCTGACTACCTCAAAGTCATGGGCATCCCGCTCCATCAGGGCCGCTTCTTCGAGGAGCCGGATCGAGAGGGTAGTGAGCCGGTCGTAGTGGTCGACGAAAATCTTGCGCAGCATGCTTTCGGCCGCAAGGATGTTGTTGGGAAACGTCTCTGGATTCAGGCGCTGGGTGGCCCCTCTCGCATCATTGGTGTCGTTGGCCACGTGCGGCACTGGGGTCTGGCAGGTGACGATCAGTCGGTGCAGGACCAGATGTATTACCCTTTCGCCCAGGTGCCCGTCCCACTGTTGCACTTCTTTTCGTCGGTCATGTCGATCACGATTCGGACGCGAACTTCGCCTCTTAACGTCGTCGACCCCTTGCAACACGAACTACGTGGCGCCTCCGGTGATCAGGCGCTCTACGAGATACGCGACATGGAACAGCTCATTGGCGCCTCTCTTGCCCGGCAGCGCTTCCTCTCGTTTCTATTTGGCATATTTGCCGGAATCGCTTTGCTGCTTGCCTGTATCGGCGTTTATGGCGTACTCGCCTACCTGACCCGCCAGCGAACCTCTGAGATCGGCGTGCGGATGGCGCTGGGAGCGAGCGCGCACGACGTGATGTGGCTGGTGCTTCGCCAGAGTTTGAAAATGATCGCTGTCGGCGTGGGTCTGGGCATGATCGCGGCGTTGCCAGCAGGGCGGCTCTTGCAGCACCTGGTTGAAGGGATGGGGCCCCTCAATCCGGCAACTTACGCGATGATGATTTCGCTGCTCGTGCTGGCAGCGCTCCTGGCCAGCTTTGTGCCCGCCCTCCGCGCCAGCCTCATCGACCCTGTGAAAGCGTTGCGGCAGGAGTAGGGTTATTCCGTCCGCAACACGCGCATCGGCTCGACCGACGCCGCTCTTCGTGCGGGAAGGTAGCAGGCCAGCAGCGCAGCCGCCAGCAGGATGAGCGCGACTACGCTGAAGGCGGAGAGGTCCAGCGCTCGCACGTTGAATAACATGCTCTGCATCGCGCGGCCCACAAAGTAGGCGCCGATCAGCCCCAAACCCAGGCCGATGGCAGCCAGCATCGTGCCTTCCCGCACCACCAACGTCAGCACGCGATTGCGCGTCGCGCCCAGCGCCATGCGTATCGCGATCTCATGCGAGCGCTGCGCCACGGAAAACGCAACCACGCCATAAATGCCGAGCGTCGCCAGAAACAGCGCCACCACGGCGAAGCAGCCGAAGAGGATCAGCGTGAACCGCTCGTCGGCCAGAGATTCCTCTCGTATTTGATCCAAAGTCTTTGGTTCCGCCAGCGCAATCTGCGGATCGACTGCATGCACCGCCGCCGCAATGCTGGACTGCATGGAAGCCGGATCTTCCGCCGTGCGGACACTGACGGTCGCCTGCGGCCACGGTATTTGCCAGAACGGAACCAGCATCTCCTCCAGACGCTGGCGCCGGTCCGCCGCATGCACGTCGTGATACACCCCGATAACCTGCCACTCGACCCCAGGTCCGAGTTTTTGCACGCCGGGAGTGAGTTGTTCCACTACCACGCGTTGCCGCAGCGGATCTTTTCCCTGGAAATATTTCTTTGCGAATGACTCGTTCACCATGATTACTTTTACGCTGTTGGCGGTGTCCTGTTCGCTGATCGACCGCCCCTTCACGAGATGAATCCCCAAAGTGGCGAGATAATCCGGCGTCACCATCCCAAAGCCGGCCCCTGGCCGCTGCGATGGATCGGCGTAGGCCGTTCCGCCCGCCAGTGTGAACGGCATACCGAAGCCAGCGCCCAACAGCGGATACCCGGTCATCACGGTTGCGTGGGAAACCCCGGGAACCGCGCCGATGTGCGCCAGAATATCCCGGTAGTACGCGCTGATCTGCGCTGGATCTTTCGATCGCGAATCGGGCACAGGCAAAGAGAAAGTCAGCACGTGATCTGTCTGGACGCCGAGGTCCACCCGGGTGAGATTCCAGAAGCTATGAATCGCCAGTCCCGCGCCGGCCAGCAAAGCCAGTGCCAGAGCGAACTCCCCGATAACCAGAAGACGCCGCAACCGATGTTTGCCCACGCTGGTTCCGGTGCGGCCGCCCTCCTTGAGCGATTCGCCGGGATCGACACGCGAGGCATACCATGCGGGTGCAGAACCTGCCAGCAGCCCGGCCAGAGTGGTCGCAACCAGCGTGAACAGCAGAATCGGCAAATTGAGTCGCAAGTCCGCCTCGTTGGGCAGTGTGCCGGGCGGCATGGCGGCGATCAGTCCTTGCAACATGGCATAGCCCACGCCTACGCCCAGCGCGCCACCGGCGAGGGTCAGCAGCAAGCTTTCCGTCAGCAATTGTCCGAAGATGGTGCCCCGAGCAGCCCCCAGGGCACTGCGCACGGCCAGTTCTTTTTGTCGTGTCATTCCGCGCGCCAGCAGCAGATTGGCGACATTGACGCAGGCAATGAGCAATACAAAGCCGACCGCACCCAGCAGCAGCCACAGCATCTGGATTCGTTCCGGCGGCAGAAAATCATTTTTCAGCTGCTCGACTTTGGCGCCCCAGCCCTTGTCGCTCTTGGGATAGACCTGCGCGATATGTGCCGTCACCGCATCCATATCCTGCTGCGCCTGGTGGAGTGTCACTCCCGGCTTCATCCGTGCCATCACCAGCAGCCAGTGAAAGTCATGGTTGAGCTGTTCCGGCTTAAAGACCAGAGGCACTGTAAGTTGGTTCTGCCCTCGATCCTGGTCACCTGGGGTCTGCACGCCCACCACGGTGTAGGGCTCGTTATCCAGGCGCAGGGTCGTCCCGATGATCTTTGGATCTGCCCCCAGCTTCAGCCAAAGCTTATGCGTGATGATCGCCACGTGTTCATGGCCGGCCTGACCTTCTTCTGGCAGGAAGTAGCGTCCTAGGAACAGCGGCTCGCCCTCCATCTGCAGCAGGCCTGGCGTGGCCATGGTCGCCTGCAGAAACTGCGGCTGGTCTTTGGTTGCAACGTTGAAGCTGGTTCCGCTCCACGCGTTGATATCGGAGAAGACGGTGTTCTGTTGCTTCCAGTCCGTAAAGTCACCCGCCGCAACTCCGTTGCGGTTGTCCTGAATTTTCGACCAGACCATCACCAGCTGGTTGGGCTGGGGAAAGGGCAGCGGAGCCAGCAGCGTCGCGTAATCGACGGTGAAGATCGCGGTGTTCGCGCCGATCCCGAGCGCCACTGTCAGCAAGATCGTGATCGTCATGCCGGGATTTCTCCCCAGCTGGCGCAAACTGAAGCGGAGGTTCTGAAGCAGAGTTTGCATATCCGATTCCCTTCCCCTGTGAATATATCTACGCGATGCGACTCACTCGTAACGTAGCGCTTCCAGCGGGTCGACCCTTGTAGCTCGCCGCACTGGCACCCAGCAGGCGAGCAGCGCCACACACGCAAATAATGCGCTCACCACGATCAACGTCATCGGATCGTTAGGCTTCACGTCAAACAGAAAAGTGCTCAGCACTCTGGACAAAACAATCGCCAGCGCCAAACCCACAAAGACTCCGCCCGCAATCAAACGAAATCCTTCTCCGAAGATGAGGTTTCGAATGTCCTGCTTTTGAGCACCAACTGCCACGCGAATCCCCAGCTCACGGCGTCTCGAGGCGACCGACAGAGCAAGAACGCCGTAGATTCCCACCAGTGTCAGCATGCTCCCAACGACCGCAAAGCCGACCAGCAACTGCATCGCGAAGGTTCGCGAGGCCAGAGAATCGTCACGAATCTGTGTCAGGGTCTTCGGATTTTCGATGGCGGCGGTAGGATCCACTTCGCGCAGTTCACGTTGCACGGCAACCATAACCGTCCGTGGGTCGGCCGCCGTGCGAATCACCAGATGTTTCGAAAACGCGGTCGCCTGCCACAACGACAAATAAATCTCTGGAGACGCTGCTTGGGTCAAATCATCGGTTCGGCCATTGGAGACCTCGCCGACGATTTCGATAGCCGGCTGGTCGCGGCGCTGCAGCCAGATCTTCCGCCCAATCGCATTGCCATGAGGAAAGTAGCGATCCGCAAACGCCTGGTTGACAATCGCTACGCTGGGCGGCCTGCCTTCATCATTGGACCGAAACTCCCGTCCCCCGAGCATGGACAGGCCCATCAGCTTGAAATAGTCCTCGGTGACCGCGCGAAGCGGCAGCGCGGTCTTGTCGCTCTCCTTGACCGCAGGAGGCTGCCCTTCGATTTGCATCGTCGCCGGCCAATTGTTTCCAGTAAGGGGCACTCCCCACGCGAATGCCGCATATTGCACGCCGGGAATGGCCGAGACCCGTTGCAAGGCCTGCTTGTGAAAATTGGCCCACTCTGAGAAGCTCCGAACCTCCGTAACACTCATGGTTAAGATGTGGCTTGTGTTGTAACCCGAGGGAACTCTCGCAATATTGATCATGGTGCGTATCAGCAAGCCGGCCCCGACCAGCAGTGCGAGCGTCAGTGCGGTTTGGGCGATGGTAACGCCGCGCAAAAGGCGACGTTCCCCGAGCCCCGCAGTTCCTTTCGGGCCGGCATTCTTCAGCACCTCGATCGGATCCAGCCGAAACGCCCGCAACGCCGGAAAAACAGCCGCCAGCATGGACGCCAGCACTGCCGCACCCAACCCCCATCCCAGTACCGCCCATCCGGCCGTCACATTATCGAGGCGCGGAATGGCATGTCCCGCGATCACCTTGAACAGCTTGACGATGCCAACCGCCAGCCCCACGCCGAAGACCCCGCCCAGAAGCGCCAGTAACAGACTTTCGATCGAAACCTGGCGCAAAAGAGCGATCCGTCCCATACCCATTGCGCTGCGCACGGCATACTCCTGCTGGCGTTGCAGCCCCCGCACCAAAAGCAAAGCCGCAGCGTTGCCGCAACCAATCAGGAGCACGAGCGCAGCCGCGCCGAGCAGCGGGAACAAAATGCCCCGGCCGTCCTGGTTCATTTCGTCAGTCAGCGACTGCAGTTGCGGCCGGAAACCTTCAAACTGTTTCTCCGATTGTGCCTCCCTCGCTGTCAGCACCGCCAGCTCGCCTTGCCCTTGCTGTGGCGTCACTCGATCCTTCAGTCGAGCCACCACATTCCAATCAGGATCTTTCATGGATTGCGGGTTGGGGTCGGCAGGACTCCAGAAATCCACCAGCGCGTTCACGTCGTAATTCGGCTCTTTTGCGTTCCCTGGGGAAGGCAGAAAGCGAACTCCCGGCGGCATCACGCCAATGATGGTCGGCGCCACGTCCCACCGGCTGATACGAACCGTTTTGCCTATGATTTGCGGATCGCCGTTGAATGTCCGCTGCCAGAACTCGTACCCCAGAAGAATCACCTTGACTGGTCCCTGAGCGAAGTCCTGATCAACAAAGCCGCGCCCCACCACGGGGCGCAATCCCAGCATCCGCAGATAGTCCCTGGTCACAAACATGCCCTGGATCGATTGACTCCCGTCATTGCGGATCAGGAAATTGAAGTGCCAATCATAGCCGGCAAATCCCTCAAAGGACTTCCCTTCTTTCTGCCAGTCCAACCATTGTTGGGAGGGCCAGCCGCGCGGGTTTTCCTCTTTTTGCCCGTCCGTCCGTGCGCTCTGCACCAGCACCAGCTGCTGCGGCTTCTTGTACGGTGGCGGCGTCAACAGCGCGCCCTGGATCAAACTGAACACCGCGGAAGTCACCCCAATCCCCAGGGCCAGGGTGAGGACCGCAATCAGGCTAAAGCCGGGTTGCTTCAAAAGCATCCGAATGGCAAATCGCAGGTCTCGTTTCATCTTCCCCCCACCTCGGTTCTGTGATGCTCTCTCCCTGAAACGTTGCTGACCGTACGTTTGTTCCCATCATCTAAGCAAACTTAACGTCCCGCCTTCCCACACGTTACCCTTTATGAATCTTTCGAGAAAGCTCAGAACCCCGCTCGCATAGAGCGCCGGCGCCGCGCTGTACGCCGTGTCGTGAACGGCATCTGGGATTACCAGGAATTCCTTCCGGTTGTCCGGAATCGCTGAAAGAATCTGTCGTGCCTTGTCCGTTGGCACGATCCAGTCCCGTCCGCCGGATATGATCAAGGCAGGAATATGAATGCGGCCGGCAAACGGAATGACGGATAACAATTCCGGGCCGAGGTATATTCCGCTGCGGAGATAATACGTCAGTGCTGTCGCACGGGCCGTGCCTGGGAGAGCCTTGGCCAGGAAGAGCGCTCGTACCCAGAAGTTCGTGTGGGAATCGTGAAGATAGTGACGGCCGATATCGTCGGAGACGTCCTTTCCGGTCGAAAACGCGCTATCGCTGATGACTGCTGCAATCGCGGGAGATTCGGCGGCGGCGATCAGCGAAGCCGCAGCGCCGTACGAGACTCCCAGTAACGCGACGGGCTCCTTATTTGCACGTGACCGGATATATCGAAGTGCGCCGAGGATATCTCGCGCCTCCAGAACTCCCGGCGAGACGATGCTCCCACCGCTTTCGCCGTGACCCCGGAGATCCATCGCCAGAACGTCGTAACCGCCACCTACAAGAAAGGCAGCACGGGGCAGCATGACTTGTCGCGTGTGATCGATCCCGTGAGCGATGATGACAGCGCCTCGCGGGGTACCCGAAGCCGGAAGCCACCAGGCTTTCAACGGAATGCCGTCTGTTGAATCGAACGAAACCGTTTCGCTACGGAGTCCAACGTCCGACGGTCCGCGGTTCATCCCGCGCCACCGGGGGTGATCCCCAAACATATTGGCGCTGCCCACATAGCCGGCGACCGCGTAGAAGAGTACTACCACGGTGGCAGTAGCCCCTAGGCAGCGCCCGAGCCGGGTGCGATGAATGCGTAGCTGGAGCCGGCTTAGCTGAGCGGGTGTAGAATCGCGGATCATTGCGTTAACCTCCCGATCCCCTCACCGCTCAGTTCTTATGACTCGCTGGGCCTGTTTGCCGCATCGGGGAAAGCTTTTAACTTGGCATGCTATGTAGTATACGATACAACAGGAGCTATTGCTAAAGGCGCCCATTTTTGTCGGCGTGCACGAGGAATCATCCAATTCACTCTTCGCGTAGCAATCTCACAGGATCGATGGCGAGCGCGCGACGCGCAGGGATAGATGCCGCCGCAAGCCCCATCAACAACATGGCTACTACCACCCCAAGCAGGACGAGGGGGTCGCGCGGTGTGGCCTGGTACACAATGAGAGCAAGTAAACGTGTGGCCAAAAGCCCCAGCACTAATCCTGCGGCTGAGCCAAACGCCAGCAGTTTGAAGGGCCTGACCAGCGCTGCCTTGAGGACCTGAATCCGCTTCGCGCCCAGGGCAACCCGTATCCCCAGTTCGCGCAGGCGCTTGCTCACCGTGTATGCCGCCAACCCGAAGATGCCGGTGATTGACAGCATGGCGCCCATCACACCCAGAACGCCCAGAGCAATCGTGGCCATCCTGGCACCAAACAGTGATGCGACCATTTCGTCCCGGCGCCCCTCCACCTCGACGGGGAGCCCTCCATCCACCTGGTGCAGCGCACGCCTGATGGCTGCTCCCATTTGTTGCGGATCGCGGCTCGAGCGCACCACCATCCAACTCGTGCCGAAGGGCCATTGCAGCAGGGGAAGAAACATGGCCGGGTGCGGATCTTCGGTCAGCGTAGAGTATTTCCCGTCTTCCGCAATGCCCACTACCTCAACCCGCGCTCCATCGGGCATCTTGAAGTGCCGGCCCAGTGCAACCGTCTCTGAGCCGAAGATCTTTTTTGCAAACTCCCGATTGACGACCGCCACGCGCGGCGAATTCTGGTCGTCGTGCCAGGTGAAACTCCTCCCCGCAAGCAGCACAATTCCCTCTGCCTGAAGGTATGCGGGAGATATGTGAAACATATAAGGCGTGGCAACGGCGTGCGAAGCGCTCAGGTCGACCGTGTCGTCGGTGAAAACGTTGGAGGGATTGACGTCGTTGAGTGGCAGTGGATCCGCCAATCCCACCGACTCTACACCGGGAATAGCTTCCACCGCAGCGAGAATCTTCCTTTGCACAATGGATACACGATCGCCGCTGGTGTAACCCGCCATGTGCAGATTGGCGCTCACCAGGATGGAGTCCTGCGGATCGAAGCCGAAGTTACCGTGCAAGGAGCGCACCATACCGCGCACGGCCACCAGAGACGAGGTGACCAACACCGCACATATGGATATTTGCAGGACGAGCAACACATCTCGGGCAGAAAGACGCTTTCCGAGTTGGGCCGAGGATCCTGCCTTGACGATCTCGTATGGGCTGGCGCGCAGAACCTGGCCGACCGGCACGGATCCAAATAGGCATCCACTCAGAAGCGTCAACACCAACGCGATTCCGTAGACACTGGCGTCGGGAGTAACCGGCGTTTGCACCGGGAAATTACCGAACGGCTGCCAGACGCTCAACCAGCGTAATAACGCTACGCTGGCCCAGACTCCCGCGGCGCCGCCTATGATCGAAATCAGCACGGCTTCAGTAAACAAGCCACGCAGAACGCGATTCCGGCTCGATCCGAGCGCCAGGCGCAGAGCCACCTCGCGCGATCGATCGGCAGCGCGCGCTGCAAACAGGCCGCCGAGGTTGGCGCACGCCGCCAGAAGTATCAATGTAGCCAGCAACATCAGTCCGGCAACGAAGTCCTGGATGGGGTGGGCGAACTGATCGCCGAAAAAGCCAGGCCGGCCCAGGGCGAAACTCATGTCTCGTTCAACTTTCGGATAGGTTTTCTCGAGCGAGGAGCCGATCGCGTTGAAATCGGCGATCGCCTGCGCGGGAGTGACGCCGGGCTTGAGATGGCCCATCACCTGAAGTAGCCCACGGCTTCCGCGTTCGCTCAAGTCCGTGGCTCCCTCCACCAGTTCCCTGTCGACCAGCGGCACAAAGAAGTTGGGCGAGTAGAACACTAACGTGCCGCGGAAGTTCGCCGGCGCCACGCCCACAATGGTGAACGGATGCTTGTTCACCTGGACGACGCGACCCAACACGCCCTTGTCATCGTGAAAATGAGTGTGCCAGTAAGCGTAACTGAGCACGATGAACGGAGCGCTATTCGCCCCGCGTTCATCGGAACCGTGGAAGAAACGGCCCAGAAATGGATGAATGCCCAGGGCATCGAAGTAGTTCCCGGTTGCCTCTACGCCCCAGGTAGCGACGGGACCCTCGCCGCTATCGAGCCCCACCTGCGGGATGCTGTACGCCGCAAGGTCCTCGAAGCTACGATTTCTTGCGCGCAGGTCTACATAGTCGGGATACGACGCGCTTGTGTCCTTGTCGCTGGCGCGCTCAATGGTGTAGAGGCTCTCGGCACGTGGGGTCTGGAGAGGCCGCAGGATCAGGCCGTTCATCACGCTGAACACAACGGCGTTGGCGCCTATCGCCATCGCCAATGTCAGAGTCGCTGTGAACGTGAACCCGGGCGATTTGCGCAACTGCCGCGCTGCGTAGCGAAGATCCTGAAGCCAGCTGACCATATTGATCACCCCGCCGATATTCACGCAATTGTCGTTCCCTTGGTTCAGGCATCGTAAGAGACTGAAAATAAACGAATCAGCAGAGAAGCTGTCGAAGAACGGGGAGTTCACTTGTCCATTTCGGACTGTGTGTGTCCGAAAATGAACGCATGCGAACCTCCCCTACGGTTTGCAGGCCAGCAGCTGGCCGGCCAGGCTTTGGTTGACCGCCGTGGAATACCAGCGCATCCCCTGCCCACTACTTGGAGCTCGCGGTGATTTTCCTGATGAACCATTCCTGGCAGTTCATGCTGTCGGGGTGGTTGCGATTAGAAGGCCGATCATACGTCCCATCAGATTTCATGTGCCTGGCGTTGACAACGTCCGCAAGGTAGATGGCAAGCACTTCATCGCGAAGAAAACGCATCAACGCCGGATCCCGCACCGGGAAGGCCGCTTCCACCCTGCGATCAAGGTTGCGCGGCATCATGTCGGCGCTGCCGAGATAGATCTCCTCTTGTCCCGCATTGCGGAAGTAGAAAATGCGGCTGTGCTCGAGGAATCGACCGATGATGCTGATGACCCTGATATTTTCGCTGACGCCGGCTATTCCCGGGCGCAGGCAGCATATGCCACGCACCAGAAGATCCACCTGGACACCGGCTTGTGAGGCCTGATACAGCAGTTGAATCATGCGCGCATCGACCAGGGCGTTCACCTTGAATATGAGGTGACCCCGTTCCCCACTGCGCTGATGCTCGATCTCGCGCTGTATGAGTTGCTCAAAGTGCCCTCTCAAGTTCACCGGGGCTACGAATAACTTCCGATAATCGACCTTGGCCGAATAACCGGTCAAGTAGTTGAACAAGTCAGTACAGTCGGCGCCAATGGCTTCATCGCTGGTGAACATCCCGATATCGGTATAAAGCTGCGCAGTGACGGCGTTGTAGTTGCCGGTGGAAAGATGCATGTAGCGGCGGATGGCGTCGCCCTCGCGCCGCACCGCCAAAGCGGTTTTACAGTGTACTTTGAGATCGAGCAACCCATAAACGACATGGGCTCCTTCATGCTCCAGAGCCCGAGCCCATTCAATGTTGCTTTCCTCGTCGAAGCGAGCCTTGAGCTCCACCAGCACGGCCACCTCCTTTCCCTCCCGGACGGCGTCCAGCAGCGCCTCCACCACGGGGGAGTTGCGCCCCACGCGGTAAAGAGTCATTTTGATAGCCAGGACCGCTGGATCATGGGCCGCTCGCTGCAGAAACGTCACTACCGGCTGAAAGGAGTCGAACGGGTGGAGCAAAAGAATATCCTGCCGTTGGATAGCAGCAAACAAATCCTCTTCCTCTTCTTCATGCCGCAACGCCGTTGGGATGGCGGGAACGAAAGGCTTGTATTTCAGCTCAGGGCGATCCACCGCGGCCAGATGTTTCAGGCGTGATAAGGCCAAGGGGCGTCCCAGCGTGTAGACATCTTCAGGGTCGAGTTCGAGGTTCTTCTGCAGGATTTCCAAAACGTCCGCCGGCATGGCATCGTTCACCTCCAGACGTATTACGTCCGCAAAACGCCGTTGCCAGACACCCTCCTCAATCGATTCCAGAAGATCGCCGGCCTCAAGATCCTGGATAGCGTTGTCTGCGTCTCGGGTTACATGGAATGGATAGGACGCAATGATCTTCATTCCTGGAAACAGGCTCTCCAGGTTGGCCGCTATGAGTTGCTCCAACCACACCATGTACTGTGGCGGCGAAGCCTTCTTTTCGCCAGCCATAGCTTCACTCACTGCAGGATTTACCGGTACGAACTGGGGCAGGCTATCCGGCACTTTCAGTCGCGCGAAAAGCTGTGTGCCTTTCTCGTCCTCGAGCAACACGGCCAGGTTCAGACTGAGGTTTGAGATATGCGGAAATGGTCTGCCAGGATCGAAGGCTAAGGGCGTTAAGGTAGGAAAGACTGCATCAGAAAAAACCTTATCTGCATTGGTCCGCTGCACTCGAGTCAGCTGAGAGTAATCCACTACACATATGCCCGCCTTCTCGAGGGCTGGGAAGAGTTCCTGGCGCAAGTAGTCCTGTGCAGCCTTCAGAAGCTCCAAAACCTCTTTATGAATGGCACTCAATTGTTGTTTGGGCGTCATCCCATCGGGGCCACATTCAAGCACACCGCTCTCCACCTGCCGTTTAAGCCCGGCTACCCGGACCATAAAGAACTCATCCAGGTTCGAGCCCAGGATGGAGAGAAACTTCACCCGTTCAAGCAAGGGATTCTGCTCGTCCTGAGCCTCCTCGAAAACCCGCTTTTGGAACGCCAGGAGGCTGAGTTCCCGGTTAACGTAGAGTCGCGGGTCGTCGAGAGAAGAAACGTCGCTTGGGCACCCTGGGTTGGACTCTGCTTTCCGTTGTTTGGCGGCGGGACGGGCCACTCGACTCCTGGTCTTGATGGCGGCTCTGCGTGCGGTGGTCATCGGCTTTCTAGGCTGCGGAAAAACTCTGTTTTGTATCAGGGCACGACTTTAGTCGGGCCGTAAGGTTTCCGAATACGTTGGGCTTTACAGGCTGCGGAAAAACCCAGGTTTTTGAAGGGTACGGCCTTTAGGCCCGTACGTAACCAAACTAAAATCAGTACTGCTTTAGTCGCTGAGGGTTAGGATCTCGCTCGAAACCGACTTTTTCCGAAGCCTGTTTAGCCCCTGAGGTACGTCTTTCCCCGGTCCCTACTTTTCCCGCGGCCTCTCTAGTCAAGCATATACTGATTGATTTCAGCCACTCATAATCCCGCAGAATACAGGGGTGCCGGACTCTGTGAAAGGAACATTAAATAAATTCTCCATACATACTAGTAAACTCTACCCGGAAGCTGTGCTCGAAGCGATCTTCAGGGCTCCGCAACGACGGTGCTCCTGTTGACGTATAACGTCACTTCGGAACGGATTAAGTTCCGCTGGTTCCAGGGGGATTACGCCCTTGTTTCTTTGCTGCAATCGATTGAGGACGGTTGGGCTTGGTATGGTCGTGGCCTGGTTTGTTCTGACAGAATCCGCCCCGGCTTTTAAACTCGTCAGCGCCGGTGGTTCCATCGATATCGGATCCGCAGACTGCGAGCGTTCTGGCAAGCACCCGGAATGCATCTCTGGCCGCCGCGAAATTGGTCGGAGCGGGAACCGCCGGCAGCCCTCTTACCCTGCAGGACTTTGAGGAAATTGCGGTCATCGATGCCAGCGTGTTGGATACGCCGCTGGATGCCAACGAACAGGCAGACGGGCGCGATACGATTGCGGCGCAATATCGCCAAAATCCCACGGCCTTCGTGAAGAGCCTGGAAATCGAACACAAGCTCGCCGGTGTTCTTCTTCACGGGTCTCCGGCGGAACAGTTGCAGGCGCGAACCATCGCTTGGCTGGGATGGCTTGGCGCCGCGCAGACTAGCCCACTCGCCGCTCTGGTGGGTTGCTACCGTCAAGCGCCACAACTTGCCCATCGCCTCAACAAGCGGAGTCGCGGTCACAAACCGTCAACTCGACGCTATGTTTGTTTCGAATGACTGGGTAGCTCAGACGGCGAATCTGCCATTGAGTACCGAGCAAAGCCGCGCTGCGTTTAGGCAGGATTGCCCGCAAGGTTCGCAGCGTTGACCCAGGCGGAACGGCTACAGCTCGCACTTGCCGACGTGCGCTGGGATGCCTTGCGAGGAGTGATTGGCTTCGGTCTGCAGGCAAAAGCAGTCGAGATAGTGCATCAGAATGTCCACAACTCCAGGGACGTTCCCATGGGAGCCCGGCACCTGGAGAATGCAGCCATCCAATTTGACCAGGGCCTGGCCCAATTTAATAAGCAGATGGCAGCACGTAGCGGAAAGCATGAACATGGCACAAGACCGATTCGAAGGAAAGTTCGACGCGAACCCGCACCATTGATTCCCGGAAGGGATCGGGAAGTGAAGGCAATCGCAAAGTTCGCGTTGATTCTCATGTCTGCGTCTGCATGGAACATGCGGTCGTTGCATGCTCAGCAAATGGCAACTCCCCCGTCGGCGGAAGCGAGTGACGATTATAAATCTCCCTGCGGTTTAAATCCGCCTCATGCCACCGCGAAGATAGCCATTGCCTGGTTGAGCGATGTAAAGGGTGAAGTACAACTTGCTAACACCACCGGCACAGAATTTCGGCCGGCCTATGCCCACACTCCCGCAAGCGAGGGAAATGTCATTCAAACCATCAGGGGCAGGGCTGAAGTTGAGTTCGAAGACAACAGCGCCGTACGTCTCGGCCCATATTCGTTAGTTGAGTTTCACCGTCTGGAACTGCTTCCCTCGGGAACGAGGGCATCGAAGGTCTCTGTGTTGAAGGGAACGGTCTATGTCGGGATTATCCCCGCCTATATTGTCAAGCCCCAATGGGATGACTTCCAGCTGATGTTTGGCCAGCAGTCTTTACACTTACAGCCATCCAGTCATGTACGGTTGGAACTCTCTGCAACGGGAGCGCGTCTCGCGGTGCTGGACGGCGCGGGCCTGGTCGATGGACCGTTTGGCCCAACAGAATTGGTCAGGAAAAGAACGTTCACTTTCAGCTTTGTAGGCCAGTCTAAGCCTGCCGTGGTGAACAACGTGGCTGCTAACCCCATGGATGCTTGGGATAGCTCTGCGGTTACCGTCCACCAGAACAACGCTAAAGCGGGCAAGATGAGCGGCAACCTTTTTCGACCTCCCTTGGCGCGATGACCTGTACCGGCGCGATCGCCAGCGACTCAACGCAGACTTGCTCGCGTTCATCAATTGCTCATAACCAAATCCAGGGTCTGTGGCGGGTTACCGCAGGCTCCATTAGGCATGAACGGCCAAATTAGGGTTTAGTGCGGAGTATTCGGTTCTTTATCGGGTATCCGTTCGAAACCGGGCAGGACGCGGGCGTTCCCGCGGAACATGTGGTACTCGTCAAATGTGAAAATGTTCATCTGCGTTTCGTAGGGTCGCCAAGTGGTGAAACCGGCATTCCACTGAAGATACGTCGCAACTGAGCGACTTCTCCAAATACTGACGCTGCGTAGCGGCACAATGTATATCTTGCCGCCGATCTCCTTAGGACCATAGCTGACCATCATGTCCGATCGTTTCGTCGGAACGAAGCCGGGCAAATCAAATTCGGTCTGAATGCGGAGTATCGCGCCCGTTCCAGGATCGATAACAAATTCTCCACTAGAATCAGCTGAAATCTTGGCCCGAGCGCCCTTACCACCACTCGGAAAGCAGCATCCGCTTAGATTCAAAGTTGGAGCACCAACCATTCGGTAACGAAATACAGCCCGGGGCCCGATGGTGCTCTTCTCCCACCATCCCCAGGTGACATCGCCCGGCGACTTCGATACAAATTGCAGCAGACTGAGAATCGGGCCAAAGGTGCCATAGGTTTGCAAAGGTTGCACCTCGGTCCCGGTGTGCGGTGATGCACTATTTACGATCTCTTCGCCGTTGCGATAGAGTACTGTCTCTTTGGATTGCTGCTCAGCGTGAAGAGGCTCCGACACATTTGTTATGGCGAATCCGGGATCAGAAGCGACCTCGCGGTAGTAAACCGCGGTACGGGTCGCAAAGACATCGGGCAGCCTCGGAATAACGCGGTCCAAATAATCGGCGGCAGCGTTCAGTATTCGCCGTTGCTCAGCCTGATCGGGCGGTGGATCAGCGGAGAGCTCCGCTGACGGTGGATCAAGAAATGTGGATTCGTCGGCGATAAGCTCAAGTGATTCGCGGAGCTTCTTGTCATGCAGCTCTGCCAGGAGCGACCGTAGCCTTATTTGGCTGAGCCGCTCAGTCAGCACGATGCCTGAAAGCTGCCGCGCAGTTGAGGCGCCGCCGTGGGTCGCCTGCAGAATCTGCTCAAGCTGTGATACCGTGACGCGCTGGATCCCGGGATCGGGTGGGTCGTCATAAAACGGTTGATCGTAGTAACCGGCGGATGTGTGAACAGTCAGAGTCGGCTGACTCAACTCCACTTTCAGCGAGTGATACTCGTCCACGTCCGCCGCGAGAGGCGGGTCGAAGGTGAAGGAGTAAAAGATCCCGGCGTTCTCGATGCTGTCGTTCATCGGTTCAACCAAGCCACTGGATGCAGGCAGGATTCGACCGCCGCTCTGCACTGCCAAAACGTTCTTGAACAGGTTCATCCAGCTTGCTTGCTGAGCTGAAGGAACAACCGTGAGAAAGCTGCTCCAGGCGTCCGCCGCGGGCTGGTCTTCACCTACGGAAAAACAGTTGAGCGTAACCCGAGCCTGGCGCAGGAGTATGGAGAACCAGCAAATCTTTTCAAAGAGATCGCGCTTTACTTCTTCACCCTTCTTACCGGAAGTGGAATAACTCAACAGCGCGCCTCGAGTGGGATGTTTTAATAGGTCCTTGCCATCGGACGCAAATGCTCCAGTCCCGCGATTACCTAGGCCGGGCCCGATCCAGAAAAGCAACTTTCGGCCAGGGCGGCTAGCCTCTGCAGTGGCGATGGTCCATAGCGCCCTCAGTCCCGACAAAGCGGGGAAGCTGTCAAGCGAAGGTTCGATAACTTTCGTCAACGGCGAATGTACTTTGGGAGCAACGAAGTATGCCTCAACCTTGTTATCGGAAGCGACATCCGTGGCAAGGGTTTCTCCGTTAGTCGACGACTTCGCAGTAAGGTAAAATCCCGAATCTTCCAGCGAGTAAATGGTCACTGGCTGTGCCAGTTTCCCGGATTTGTAACGCAGGAATTGTGCCACCTGTTGCCGCTCGAAGGCAGCAAGGTCCGAGGGCAAATCCAAGGTATCAAGGAGGATAATGACGTTAAGCGGATCCTCGGCGCTGGCAGAAAGGCGGTTCGACGCCTGGAATGCGATGATCCTCTGCGGCTGGTCATTGTCGAGCAGTCTGAAATCAGCACGCTGAAGTCCGGCCACTGCCTTACCTGCTTGGTCGGTTACGGTTGCGTCTAGACGGATGAGCCCTTCGACGCTGACCGCTTCACCTGGAAGCTCCTTTCGCTGTCTGAGCTCCTGCTCTGTCGCGCCACTTGATGCAGGCCTCCCAGTCGCTTGGATGAAACGTTGTCCCGGAGCAACGGCGAAGACTGCCAGAAAACCGAATCCAGCCATAGTCAACCCGCAAAATCTGCGCACCGCCTTTTGCCGCCTCGTTCCTTCCCTATCTCCATCGGCAACAACATCCATCGAAGCGGGTCCTCCACGTCGAATCAGGATAGCCGAAGTGATTGCAATCTTGCGGAAGCGCTGAACGGCTTTGCTGACGAGAACCGCGTTTCTCGGACTGACGCAGACTTGCTCGCATTCATCCGTTCATGCGGCCGCACACGCAACCGGATGGCCGCACAGCCGGCAGGCATTTCCCTTCACCGTAACGTTGTTGAAATGGCCGGCGCAGGGATTGCCGCTGCCGTCTAACCCTGACGACAGCAATTCCTCCCAACTCGGTTCGTTCTCTGCCCTCCACGCATTGCTGCCGTTTGCGTCGCTCGTATGCTTCGCCCCGCCGGTCGATAAAGGTCTTGCGTCGCAGAAGGTGAATCCGACACGGTCAATAAACCGCGTCCAAAGGGCATTGGTATGATGTAGCCATCATGATGTCGCGAACCCAGATCACACTCGAAAACGAAGTGCAGCGGCGCGCGCGCAAGCGGACGAGCGAACTCGGCGTATCTCTAGCGGAATACGTCCGGCGCCTCGTGGCACGTGATCTGGCTCGCCCTGAAACCGCCATCGCGGTTAATCGCATTTTCGATCTCGGCAGTTCCGGCGGAGCGGATATCGCAATCGACAAGAATTCCATGATCGCCGAGGCCTTCCAAGCGAAACGCAGAAAGACGCAGCGCCGGTAATAATTTTCCCCCTAACCCCGCCCTATCCATCAAGCAAACGACCAATACCTTTCCTCTGGTCCCGAATTAATTCCGGAGAGCCTATTCTGCCGGGTCAAAGGGAATCTCCGTTTCCCACTGACTTCTACCTAGCATGGATGTCCCGAAACTCCCCCTGTCCGTCACTCTGCGCGCAGGGTTTCGGTGGGGTCTGTGCGCAGCGCGCGAAGCACGGCAGGCAGTGTGGCAACGATCGCGGTGAGCAGAAGGGCACACGCCGGCAGCGCGATCATATCCGCGTCGGTTGCTTTCACCTGGTAGAAAAGCGACTCGACATAGCGCGCCGCGCCGAATCCGAGCATGACGCCCGCGCAGCCTCCGAGCGCGATCATCCGGAAGACATCGAGAGTCACAATGCGCACGATGCCGGCACGAGTCGACCCAATCGCCATGCGGATCCCGATCTCGCGGCGGCGCTGGAGGACGGAGTAGTTGAGGACAGCGTACAGTCCGATGCCGGCGAGGAGCAGCGCGACGGCGGCAAAGAAGGCGGCGAGCGTGGCGATCAGGCGCTCGCGAATAGTCTGGTCGCGAAACAGATCGAGCTGCGTGGTGATATTCGAAACGCGAAGGCCGTTGTGGCGCTGCGCGATGAGCTGGCGTAGAGAGCCGGCGAGGGCGAGCGGGTTCTGGGCATCGGTGTGAATGGTGAAAGTGGCGAACTCCACGGCCTTGGGGGCGGATTTGTCGTCGATTTCGTCGAGAGGTACGTAGAAGACGGCGCGGTTGGGCTCGCGCAGGTCGTGGTCAGGGACGTCGGGGGTGACGCCGACGATCTTGTTGAGGGGTTGATTGGCACCGCGTTCAAAGGTGCGACCGATGGGGTCCTGGCCGAGGAAGAAGGTCCTGACGAAGGTTTCGTTGACGATGGCGGCTCCCGGCGAGGTGTCTTCAGAGCGAAAGTCACCGCCGGAAACCAGGGGGATCTTCATCGTCGAGAGCCAGCCAGGGGAAACGTTCAGGAAAAAGGCGGGAGTCGGACTGGGAGGCGCGCCGTTGATGGAGATGTCGCTGTTGATTTTGATGCGTCCAAGAAGCGGCCAGCCCGAGATGGCGACCGAGTCGACGCCCGGGACGGCACGGAGCGCCTCGGCAGTTTGATTCCAGATGACGGGGAGCTGGCCTTTGCCGGCAACGGTTTCGAGCAGGAGCAGACGGTCGGTGGAGAAACCGAGGGGGCGGTTCTCGAGGCGCCGGAACGATGTAACGAAAAGCGAAGACAGAAAGAGGACGAGGAAACAGAAAGCGACCTGAAGAGCAACGGCTCCACGCATGAGACGGCGAGGCGAGTGCGGATCTTCACCACCTTTGAGGGCGACGACGGGCCTGACTGCAGAGGCACGGAGAGCAGGAAGCAAACCGAGAAATAGAACGACGAGGACAATGAGCGCGAAGCCAAAGAGAAGCACACGCCAGTCGGCGGGAAGGGCGAGGCGCGCGGGGTTGTCGGGCGGATTGACGAGGCTGAGCACAAAGGGCGCCGACCACGCCGCAAAGAATGCACCAAGGATGGAAGCCAGAAGGGCGAGCAGCGCGCTCTGGGACAGGATGAGCTGGACAAGGCGACGACGGCCGGCGCCGATCGAGATTCGGAGAGCCATCTCATGGGCGCGGGCGGCGGCCTGGGCGGTCATCATGTTGGCGACGTTGACGCAGGCAATGATGAGGACGAGAGCGACCAGGAGACCGAGGACGCCGAGTAATCGGCGATAGTCCTTTTGGAGCTCGGAGATGCCGGCGCCGGCGGGATGAAAGACGAGCGTCTGATTGAGAAAGCGGTCGATGGACGCCTTCGTCTCGCCGCGGAAGCACGTGGAACACGCCTTTCCGAAGGCGCGGTTGACGGCGGAGAGGTGCTGCCGGATCGGCTCGAGGGCGGTGGCCGGGTTAACGCCGGGTTTCAACATCAGGAAGATGCGGTGCCAGTCCATTCTGTCCTGGGTGGCGAAGCTGCTCATGCTGAGGGGCAGAAAGATGTCAGTGACAGTTCCCTTTTCGGTTCCAGTGAAATCGCGAGGGCCGACGCCGATGATTTCGAAGGTCTGGTCGCCGATGTGGAGCGAGCGGCCGAGGACGTGGGGATCGCGGCCGAAGCGATGATTCCAATAGTCCCAGGAGAGGACAGCATAGGGGGCGACACCGGGGGCGCGGTCATCGGCGGGGGCGAGCAGGCGGCCGAGCGCGGGCTCAAGGCCGAAGAGCGGGAACATGTTGCCGGAGGCATAAACGACGTGGGCCTTCTCCATGTCGTCGTCGGTGGACCAGGTAATGTCCGTGCGGTCGGCTTCGCTGATGGCGATGAGGTCGGCCTGGTCCTTGACGGCATCGCGCATGAGGTTGAAGTCCGGCGTGGCCCAGTAGCCGTCCTCGACCGGCCTGCCGTATAAGCCGGTCATCATGCGGGAGAGGACGTAGAGCTTGCTGGCGCCGGAGATGGGCAACGGGCGCCAGAGCAGAGCGTCGATAAGACGGAAGGCAGCGACACAGGAGCCGATGCCGAGGGCGAGCGAAAGCACAGCGGCCGCGGACGTGACCTTGTTGCGGCAGAGCTGCCGCCAGCCGAATCTTACATCGGCGAGAAGCGACTCAAGCCACTCAGCAGCGCGAACGCTGTGGCTCGCCTCGCGCTGGCGCAGTATCGAACCGAAGGTGCGGCGTGCTTCGTCGGGGTCGCGTCCCGAGGCAACGGCTTCTTCAATGTGCGACTGCAACTCTTCCTCGATCTCGCGATTCAAGCGCTCGCCGTGCACGGCATTCGAAATACGCGACCACACGGACATATCAGGCCTCCCGGAGTACCCGGTTGATTGCCAGACTGACTGACTGCCAGCGAGACTCTTCCGCGACCAGTTGCTTTTTGCCTGCAGCGGTCAGTTCGTAGATGCGAGCCCGGCGGCCAGTATCTTTCTTGATCCACTCAGCGCGAATCCAGCCCGCTTCCTCCATCCGATACAACGCTGGGTAGAGCGAACCCTCCTCTGCGCGCAATACTTCGGCAGAGGTGTTGGCAATGGCCGCCATGATGGCGTATCCGTGAAGACGCGGGCGCCGCGATAAGATCTTGAGCACCAGCAGATCGAGCGAGCCCTGAAGTGAGTCGGTTCTGGCCATATTTAGATGTCTTTATATAGATATCTTAGTATAGATGTCAATGAGGTACGTCTGACGCATTCGGGCCAATCCGCTCATTGAGCTGATTCGCTGGATCCCTCTGGAAGCGAGTGGACGACCAACCTTGTTAGCTTCCGCTTGTCGGTGAACTGCGTGAAAAGTCGGGTTTTCGGTGACTTGCCCGTTGCAAACAGATTGACAGTAGACCTGAAATAAGCGCACTGTTATTTCCAGCCGTGTAACGGCAGTAGGAGTCCGAAACCCACCGCGATACGCGCTTGGTCCCGGCCTCGAAACGCCGGACAACTCCTAAACAAGTCCCTAGGCTGTGGCAGCTAGGGACTTTTCTTTGCCTATCGCTGCGACCAAAACCGTCCCGACCAAAAGAGCGTAAGCTTGAAGATGTCGCAAAGGATCCTTCCTCGCCTCCAGCCTTAGCGATGGTTTAGCCCAGCCTAGGTTGTTTAGGCATGCAGTGGCACGATATGTGACGTCTATGAGTATCCAAAAGGAATTTGACTTCTGCAATCCTCCGTCCGACCGATCCGGGGTGGTAAAGGGCAAGCACAAAGCGGGCACGCGGTGCGCAAATCCAGAATGTCCTAAAGAGTTGCTCTATCTCCGCGAGGGATCGCTCCAAGTTTTCGAATTGGAATCGGATTCTGACGATCAGACCAGGCAAGATGATGGCGCATTTGCGATGAAGCCTCTGCGCAGCAAGTTATTTTGGCTTTGTGGTGAGTGCTCGAAGACACACCTCATAAAGCAATGGACAACTTCCGGCCTTGTCCTGGTGCTTCGCAGTCAGAAGACGGATGCCGGCCGACCCAATCCGATGACTCCTGCTGCAGCGGCAAGGACGCAGCCACTTCCGGTGTCACCGATTGTCCCGCCATTGCCGCCAATGGCAGACCCTCTCCATCGCTCCGCATTGCTTGTGATGCGACGAAATTCTCTTGGTTCAAAGGGAGGCTGACCGCGAAAACCGTCCCCAACTTGCCGTCGCATTTTCGGTAACTCCCCCGCGCGGCCTCGCAGAAGCGAATGAACTTTCCAGCGCACCATTTTGAAGGAGAGTATTTCTCAAACTGACCGTTGCCTGAAAATCAAGCCATCGGCTGTCCTTGAACGGATTCGTGAATTTGGTTCCAGCGACTCCAACTGACAACTCCCAAATCTGGTTGGGGGGAATCGGGCAGCATCGAAAGCAACTCGAGCATATTCCCATCCGGGTCTCTGAAAAAGATAGATGCCGCGGGCATCCATCCAATCACCACTGGTTCGTCGGTCGGCTGCCCGCCAAAGTCGAGCGGAACAACATTCGCTGCTCGAAGGCGCGCTGGCGCGTCCAACAGGTCAGGAAGATCCGACCGAAAGGCAACGTGGAGGCTCAGTCTCTGCGGACTTGTCCCCACCTCCCACAAACCGAGCATCGAGTTGCCTTGCCCACCAATCCAATAAAAGGCAACCCGACGATTCCAAAACACCTCCGCAAGTTCCAGTCCCAAGGTCTGACCGAAGAAACTCATTGAGCGTTGCAGGTCGGCAACGTTCAGATGGCTTTCGAAGAGATCGCGAACAGGAATCATGCTCACCTCCGCCCTCACCCATCAGGGTGGCAGACCTCAACTGTACAACTGATCATTGCTGCGTTGTCGCGCAAGCGTTTATTACTGATTCGCTGTGCCTGAAGAGCACATTGTGGCGGTGACGCACAATCTGGAAGTGACCGTTCATAGTACCTGCAAACTCGTTTTCGGTAACTTCATCTGGCCCTGGAGGGTTTCTGTCGGCAAGTTACCGCAAACCCCGCTTCAAGGAACTTTGGCGAACCCTGGTAGGAGTTGCGCGTTCGCTTGATACAAGTGATATTGCTCGAAGGCGACGTCATTTAACCACCATCGATTCCATTTCGCCGAAAGAGCTACACCCTTCAGTGGGCAGATGTAAGTTTTGCCCCCAAGCTCAACTGGCCCGTATTCCACCACAATGTCGGCTCTAAGGAGCGGAAGGCTCGGCTCAGGATCAGCTCTCAGAACCAGCCGACGAATTGTTCCATTCGACGGGTCGACCGTGATCTCTCCGTGGTAGCCACGAGATTGACCATCGACATTGTAATGCGACTTTCCAGCGGTCACCGCATAGCGATACACAGCCTCTGGAACCGCCGCGCCTTGCTCCCAGTGACTCCAGGTCAGATTACCCTGAGCTGAATCCACCTCCGCCACATACAGGACGGGTCCAAACTCCCCTGCGGTCGTCATCCCCCCACCTCCACTCCCATCCCCGACTCGCACCGTCCTGACCCTCGGTCTTTCCTCCTGGCCATCGCGGTAACGGACGATAGCGCTCTCTGTGCTCACCCAATGTAGCGGCTTCTTATTGTGCTGAAAACTGGTAGTAACTCTCGTCGCGTAAAGATTCGGGAGCTGGTGAATGGCCTTTTTTACATAATCCATACTGAGCGCAATCATCCTGCGCTGGGCCTCCGGATCTGGTTCTTCGATGGTAGGAATTTCTGATATTGGAGGATCGAGGAACGACGACCTGTCGGCTAACGCAATCAGCGCTCGCCTCGCATCGGGTCCACGTAGATTCGCCTCGCAGCGCGCGAGCCTGGCGGCGCTCAGCCGTTCTGTTAATTCCAGCTCAGATAGTTGCTTAGCTACCTTTGCATCCGGCTCGCGATTACTCCCAGCTATCATCTGCTCCAACTGCTCTCCGCTGATCTCCCGGCCAGCCAATACCAATACGCGCCGACCCGCATGGAGCTTCAGCTGCGTGCTCGCCGAAATATCTGACTGCGCAACGTTGCTCCCGTTAGACTAAGGAGCGCAACGACGAACGGCATCAACTGTTTCATGGCTGATCTCCCGCCACATGCTCGATAGACGCTGCAACATCGGTGATAGACCCAAGTTCGGGACTCCCCGCCAGCGAACGCCCCATGACCCGAATGTCTGCACCGTTTTTCGGGAAGTCGATGCCGCTGCGGATTAGCCGATTGATCGCCCAGGTGACTAGAACCGCGTATGAGGACCCAACTCATCTCCTGTCGCTTGCCAAAAGCCGATAGCGCTCTATTCTTCGTCAGGTGAGCGTCGGCGAGGGAGGCCCTTTACCGAGGCCTCGGATCCAGGTGGTTCACGGAACGGTTCCACAGAAATGCGCTTGTAACACACTTCCAGCACTGTCAGGTATTCCGTCCCGCCCGGCGCTTCGAGAACTACGCTGTCACCCGCTGCCGACTTCATCAACGCGCGCCCCAGAGGTGACACCCAACTGATGTGGTTGCGGTTGAGATCGACCTCGTCGGTGCCTACGATGCTCACCACTCGCTCCGCTCCCGCGGCATTGGCATAGCGCACGGTCGCCCCGAAAAATGCCCTCGTCACCTGCCCCGCTCTCGGAGCTTCCGGGTCCACCACTTCCGCGGCTTCGATTCGCTTCGTGAGAAAGCGAATCCGCCCATCGATCTGCCGCAGCCGCCGTTTGCCGTACTGATAGTCCGCGTTTTCACTGCGATCGCCGTTGCTGGCAGCCCACGCCACCACCTCCGCCACGGCCGGGCGGTCCCTGGTAAGCAGAAACCGGTGCTCATCTTTGAGGCGCTGCAGCCCGCTCCGCGTTATGTAGTTCTTGCCTCCCGTCGCGAGCTCGTCCCCTTGTGGTTTTCTCGTAAACCCTTTCCGCATCTCGTAGTCCTCCAAGCGCGAATCTCGTGGTTGTCATGTGTTTCGAGGCCAGAGGTTTGCGCGCGAGAGTCACTCACGGGCTTTCTCTGCTGGACGGCGAGGTCTCTGCTTGGCGGATATAGATTTGATGATGATGCGGTGAGTCGTGGCCGAATCGAGTGGGACTTTAGCCCGGCTCAACGCCTCCTCGATAAGCTCTTGAATCACCGGCTCGTCGAGCTTCGAAGCGTTAGGCAGGACAATGTGTTTCGCTACGTTCCCCTGCCCTTTGAGGATGCCAGTGGGATCGGGAAGGCCTTTTGCCTGCAGGAAGAAGAGGCTGACCCATCTGGGAAACACCGCGATGGAGACGATGGCGTCGGAGGCGCGTTCGGTTGGGCCGAAGCCGATGGCGAGAGCATTGTAGTTGTCGTAAACGAGTTCGAGCGCATGAGAAAACCGGGACCGCACCCGAATGAGAATTTCTTCGGCGCGAGCGGCAATCTCCGGTGTGAATTGCGCGAGGAATTCGGTTAGCTGGAACTCGGCCGAGGGTTCGTCCTTCTGTCGTTTGGGCATCGCTTGCCTCTATGGCCGGAAGTGTACACCCTCGCGAACTGCTGATCTCTCCGCGCCACCGCGAGATGAAAATCCGTGAGGGTTATGGCGGCCACGTTTTAGATTCTGATGCTCCGTTGCTCCGAAAGTCGGGTTTTCGGTAACTTGGATCGCTGTAACTTTCCTCGGCCCGACTCGCACGCTGACCACAATCCACCAAATCGGCTCGAATGCCGCAGGGTCCTTAATTTGGCGTAAGATGTCTGCGATATGAGGCTGATACTTGGTTTGGCGCTTTCTTTTCTCGTGGCCGGTGCTGCTACGGGTGAAGACATGGACTTGCGCAATCGCGCCGAGCAGTTCATGAATCGAGCCCTTCTTGCCAGCAGGCTCACAACGCCAATAAATATACGCACGGACGTAATATTCTCTGCGACTGGAGATGATGGCATCGCGACAGCGGGCAGCTACGTCCGGGTCCGAAGTGTCGATAATGCTCTCCGGGAGGACTTCGTTCTCGGCGACTATCAGATGTCGCGTATTCAGGAACAGGGAAGAGTAGCGACGCGTGGGCAGTGGGTAGACGTTCCCTATCCGTTGCGCAAACTCACGGAATTTGTCCCATACTTGCCGATTCGGTTCGACTCGGCCGACATTATCACCAGCATCAACGAGACAAAGATGAACGGGAAGGCAGCCGTTTGCATTCAATTTGTCACTGTTCAGGGCGAGGACCACAACCCCGGCGATGTATGTCTCGCTAAAGAAAATTCGACTGTGATTGAGTGGCATGATCGCGGTCATTCTTTCGAGGCGCTCGAATACCGCGTCGTCCTGGGTGCCTTTTTGCCATCTCATTTCATTTATCGTGAAGGCGAAAAGCTTGCCATTGACGCGAGCGTACGATGGACGCTCCTTGATGCCAGACCCGACGATGCTTTCGTTGTGCCGGCAGATTGGCATCACGCATTCTACTGCAAGTCCTTTTCAATGCCGGTGCTGCGGTCTGCTCCTCAGCCTTCAGCGCGAGGTGGAGTCGATGCGCCGGTTATTACGATTGGGGTCCGCGTACACGTGCGTCCCGATGGCACTGTGGGCAAAGCCGAGGTTCTGAAGCCGGTGCGGGATGATTTGGATTCCCAAGCGGTAGAGCTGGTGAGGACCTGGATTTACGAGCCGGGATCCTGCGACGGGACGAAGCAGGACATTGCGATCGATGCAGCTGTACGCTTCCAGGGCTGGTAGCGCCGCCTTTACCCGGAATTGGTAAGCGAGCGGAAATTGCTGCCGGGCCGGACACCATGCGCATCGCTTGCGCCTGGAAAAGGCCTAACATTCGCCGAAGGACAATCACTGGTGACTGTCAATATCCATCGGAATGGGCATAGTTTCCCGGGAAGCAGAAATTCTGGGAAGAGGTGCAGTGCACTCCTCCGATCGTGACCACTATTGGGGACAAAGGAAGCGAAAGGGCAAGCGTTCGAAATCGGTCCAGCGCCTGCAAACGCTTCATGGAAGTTTCATTGTGAAGAGCGAAGCAGAGGGAGTATGATTCGGGCGCTGTCGGTCCTTGTCAGGCACGACCGGCAAATTGGGCCCCTCGAAGCAATACGGCCCTACATTGTCCCCCTCCAGAGAACGGGACTTTGCAGAGTCCATCAGTACTGACTCTCTCCCCTCGGCGGTTTAGATCTTCACAAGGAGGAAATTTCCTATGCTTGTCACTCGCTTGCGTCTGTTGACGATCCCGTGTTGCGTTGTTCTGTACCTGTCCCTCGCCCAAACCCTCGCGGCTGCTACTCTCTGCGTCAATCCTCATCAGTCCGGCTGTTGGAAGACCATCCAGGCGGCTGTCGATCACGCCTCCGCGTATGACGTTATTCAAGTTGCCGCTGGTACCTATAGGGAGTACGTTACCATTGGCATTCCCATTTCAATCATCGGTGCCGGTGCCGAATCAACGATTGTGAATGCCGCTAACCTGCCGCATGGTTTCTTCGTAGACGGATTTGATCATTCCGGCCTCGCCCGGGTGAGCATCGCTGGCTTCACCGTCGAGAATGCTCTCTTCGAAGGAATCCTGGTAGTGAGTGCTTCGCACGTGACGATTCGCAAAAATCACATCAACGACAATGACACTAGTCCGGGCCTGCTTTTCACCATGGCAACCACGGGGTGCCCGGACCAACCCGGCTCCGGCACATACGAAAACGATGAAACGGGTGACTGCGGCGGCGCTCTTCACCTGGTAGGAACGAGCAATTCGATTGTGTCTGACAATTTGATAACCGGCAATGCGGATGGCGTCCTGATCAGCGACGAAACTGCAGAAAGCCACGACAATCTGCTCATTCACAACACGATTAAGGATAATCCGTTAGAGTGCGGCATCGTTCTTGCCTCTCATCCGCCCAACGGACATGCGTCAGCCCCTTTTGCTCCTCACTTCGGCGTTAACAACAATACCGTGGCCGAGAACGTTTCCTCAGACAACGGGGTGAAGATTGGAGGTTCGGGTGTAGGCCTGTTTTCGGATGGCAATGGCGCTGGGACGGTGTCAGGCAATTTGATTATTCGCAATACGCTGATCGGGAATGGCCTTGGAGGGGTTGCGCTACACACCCACGTGGGTCCGGCTTTCAAGCTGCCCCCGGATAACTTTTACGGCAACATGATTATCGGCAACTATATTGCGAAAAACCTCGCCGACCAGGCCGATACTGCCACGCCGGGCAATGTGGGAATTAACATTAATAGCGGCGATGGCGGCACTCCCGTGCGCGGCACGGTCATCTCGTACAACGTGATCCGCGAAGAGAACGTGGACATCGCGGTAAACACTCCCGCCGAAGTGGACATCCATCTCAATGACCTGGGCGGGGACAAGATCGGTGTCGCCGATGTGTGCACCTTCGACAAGGCCACTGTATGTACCGGCACCATCAATGCAACCCTGAACTACTGGGGCTGCAAGGATGGCCCGGGCGCTGCAGGGTGCACCACGGTCAGCGGAACCGATATCAGTTTTACCCCTTGGCTTCGCGAAGCCATCCGTAGTGACGAAGATCGCCACGACGATTAGGGCGGGCAGCAAGCGTCGGGTGGCCCATTCACGCCCTTCTTTGGCTTGAGTGGGCTCCTGGCCAAGCTGCGCTAGATTTTCTAAACTGGAGCCGAAGAGAGTTCCTGCGGCTCATGCATCGTGATGCATTCTTTGCCCGCGAGCTGCCGTTTCAAACAGATCAAGATGCGCAAACGGCGGTAATACGGGCAGCGTCACAACTGTCCGGTTAGATTTCTTTAGTTCCGTCGATCTGACTAAAGGTGGCGGAATCGGGAACGATGGGTCCGCCACCGGGCGCATCGGCCACCGCTGCATCGAAAACAACCGACCCCATTGGAGCTCATTCACTCTTCGATGCCGTCAGCAAACAGCTCGGGCTGAAATCGGAGAAGCAGAGGCGTCCAGTGCCAGTGTTGGTCATCGATCACATAGAAGAAAAGCCCACCGAAAATGAGACGGGGAAATTTCAATTCCATCGATATGCCGCGATGGTCAGTTCCAACGGCGAATTGGTGTCGAGAGCTGGAAACTTGTCTCGTACATTCGCGACTTGCGCCCTGTTACTTCTGGAGAAAGGGCAACACAGGCGAGTACGTCCGCTTCAGCGCATTATGCCGGCTCGGCGTCCTGTCAGAAATGCCACCAGGACATCTATGACCGTTGGAAGAAGACACCGATGGCGAATGTCGTGCGCGACCCGCATGAACACCCAGACGCAATCATCCCGATCGCAGCAGAATACCGCCGTAAGTTACAAGTCACCTGGGCTGGTTCTGGCAGCAAGTGGAAGCAGCGCTACTTTACCAAAATAGGAGATGACTACTATCCTCTTCCGGCTTCAATGGGATGTCGGCAACAAAGCATGGCGACCCTACCACGTGCCAGATACTGGAGCAGACTGGTGGACTGCCTACTATCCATCCTGCAACATGCAGCGTCCGACAGGCCCTACTTGCGACGGCTGCCATTACGTCAGTTACGACATCCACACCAAACAGGTCGCCGAGTGGAACGTCGGATGCGAACGCTGCCACGGCCCGGGCAGCGAACGCGTCGCACATCCTTTGCGAGCCAA
This sequence comes from uncultured Acidobacteriaceae bacterium, assembly GCA_963763905.1. GTDB lineage: Bacteria > Acidobacteriota > Terriglobia > Terriglobales > Acidobacteriaceae > PALSA-350. The sequence continues at coordinate 191,654 of CAVXRU010000031.1, forward strand.
CATCCTCAATCCCTCGCAGATGGACAGTATCGCCGCGAGCGACACTTGTATTGCTTGCCACTCCCAAGGACAGCCTCTCTCTCAACAAATCGAAGGCAAGGCGTACGACTGGCCCGTCGCCTACCGCGTTGGTCGTCGTCTGGCGGACTACTGGAAACTCGAAGATCACACCTTGGGCAGACAGCCTTCACTCATTTCGCGGACGGGACCGCTCACAAAAACAGGATGCAGGGCAACGATTTTGTGCGGAGCGTGATGTACCGGAAGGGTATCACCTGCTCCTCATGCCACGACGTGCACGGGACTGAGAACTATGCACAGCTTCGAAAGCCTGCTAACAGGATCTGCCTCGACTGCCACAGTACAACGTCGCCGAACGGTCCACACGTAGCCACCATGGAGCAGCATACCTATAACAAGGACGGTAGCCCTGCCAGGCTTTGCGTAGCCTGCCATATGCCGAAGATCGAGTCCGAAGGCGTTACCGGCTCTTCCGGGAGCGCGCACACTTTTAAATTCATCGCGCCAACAATGACAGGGAAAATACCAGATACCGAATGCTTGTACTTCATGCCACAAGGACAGGACGACTGCGTGGGCGACGGATGCGATGAGTCACTGGTCACGGCAATCACCAAGGTACGCCTCCTAGATCTCGACGCCTTCGACCTTTGAACACGGTCGCGGCCCGATCTGTAGGTGATTTTGCGTCGTCCGCGACGAAATTTCATGCGATGTTCAAGTGCCGCAGCCCCCTCTGTCAAAAGACAGTGAATCGCCCTTCAATCTTCGGTAAATCGGGCCAAGCCTTCAGCCTTTCTTAAGCTTCGGCTCCATAGGCTGGGTTCGCCGCAACGGAGAAAAGGCGGAGAACCCGGCTGGCAATGATTGCCACACCAGGATGCGACTGCTCGAGTCGTCGTATTCGGTTAGCTCACCACCCTTGTATCGAGCCTCAGGAATCGGCGGGACTGTACTCAGTGGCGCAGTTTCATAAGCCACAGACGATGTACTTAACAGATAAGTTTCAAGGAGCAGCCAATGACGTCTCAAGTATCCGGTCCACATTGCAGGGCTTCGCTTCTCGTTTTCGCCTTCTTGCTCTGCGTTTTTGTTCCCGCCGCCAGAGCCCAAACACGCGGAGCTATCGGCGGGACAGTCACCGATCAGGCTGGAGCGGCTCTGCAAGGTGCACAGATCTCCACCCAGTCGCCGGCCCTTACAGTCTCCACAAACGAGGAGGGGCGGTTCTACATCAATGACCTCGCGCCCGGAACCTACAACCTCACCATTACTTACATTGGCCTGGCCCCGTTCACCACTAAGGTTAGCGTCAACGCCGGGCAGACCGCAAACGCCAATGCTCAATTGCGCGTCGCCAATCGAAACGAGACCGTTGCCATAACGGCTGGGCGTGCCTCGGCCGAGGCTGAAGCCATCAACGTGGAGCGCGCAGCCGATAATCTTCTCCAGGTAATGCCCAACGAAGTCATCACCAGCCTGCCCAATGCTAACCTTGCCGACGCGCTGGGGCGCCTGCCAAGCGTTACGCTCGAGCGAGACGAAGGGGAAGGCAAATACGTGCAGGTCCGAAGCACGGAGCCGCGCCTCACCAATACCACGGTGGACGGCGTGAACCTCCCCTCCGAAGAGCCCGGCGTCCGGCAGATCAAATTCGATGCCATCCCATCGAGCCTGGTTGACTCCGTCCAGATCAGCAAAACCCTGCTGGCGAACATGGAAGGGGACGGCATCGGCGGCTCAGTGAATCTTGTCACCAAGACCGCCACCGACACGCCGATGGTCGAGATCACTGGCTTGGGTGGTTACACGCCGATCCAAGGCGGCCGTGGCAACACTACGGAGACGGCCACATTCGGCCGCCGTTTCGGGCCCAGCAAAAAATTCGGTTTCATCGCCGGCGGCTCTTTTGACTGGGAAGGGCGCGGCATCGACGACATCGAGCCGGTCCCCGATGATAATAGCGGCTCGACCTGGTTCGATGGCATGAGTCTCCGCGAATACCAGTATTTTCGCTCGCGATACGGTTTTGCCGGAAGCACTGACTACCGCATCCGCGATGGATCGAACGTCTACGCGCGCTTTCTCTATTCGGATTTCAAGAATTACGGCGACCGCTGGGCCTACCAGCTGCAGGACAACACGCCCGGTGTTTCCCTGCTTGCCCCGCAGAATCAGGGCGGCGTTCCTTCTTATGATGGGGAGCTTCGAAACCCCGACATTCAAGTAGGCAGCCTGATCCTTGGCGGCAACCACGTTCTAAGCACGACGTGGTACACATGGGAGGCAAACATCGGCCGTTCTTCCTACGGCAATTCGCCGTATTCGGACGCATATTTCAACTCGACGCTTCCTTCGAGCAACTGCGAATTCAACCCGACGGCGACCACGGACAAATACCTTCCACAGTGGACTAAACCCTGTTTTACGGAGATTCAGAATCCGGCTAACTACACCCTAAACAACATTACCCGAGATCTCGGCAAAGCCGTTCAACTGAACCTGGGGGTTGGCGGATCGGGCGCCAAACAATATCACATTGGTAACCGGTCGGCAGTGTTCGAGTACGGCGGCAAATTCCGCAACGAGCACAAATATGCCAACACCTACGTTCTAACCATCACGCCGAACGGCACGGTAGGCATGTCCCAGTTCCCGAACCGCTTGATCAACCACAACTACTACAACGGCGGCGCTTACCAGCTCGGCTACAACGTCTCGCTCGAAGACGTGCTCGCGTATGCCAATTCCAACCCGGCCGCCTTTAGCCGCATTTCTCACGCTTGCCGGTTTTGCGCCAGGTTTGCGGTGTGATGAGGTCTTTTCCAGCGCTTTGTGTGAAGTGGTTGGCCGGTTGGGGTCGTTTCTGGTAGGTGCCAAGCTGTTTGGGGTTTAGCGGATAGACATTTTCCATGGCTCCGCCAGACCGGCGCCATGGGTCAGGGTGGAAGTGTAGTTGGGGCGTTGGCTGCGGGTTTCAGCAGCGTAGGGCGTGGAAGGCTTGTGCGAAGAGGTCTTTCCAGGGATAGGCCGAGTTGAACTCAAGCATGATGCGGCGCACGCTGATGCGCACGATAGCGCCGATCTTGAACAGCTTGAGACGGATGGTATCGACCTGAGCTTGAGCCCACTCCGTGCCTGCGAGGCCCAGACGGCGCAGCGCTTCCATCAGGGTGTAGGCCAGCGAGGAGAAGTAGAGGCGCAACTGATTGCCCTTCATTTCGTCGGTGGAGAGCCGATCGGCGAACAGACACATCTGTTCCTTGATGCGGTTTTCCATTTCGCCGCGGGCGCAGTAGAACTTTTCGTAAAGTGCCTGGTCGGGCCACTGGTCCGGAGTCAGGGAAGTGACCACGAAGCGGGGATTCTCGCCCTTGTCCAGATACTCGGCTTTGGCCACCACGCGACGGGAGCGCGACCAACTGTGGTGGGTGGTGTAGGTGAAGCCGGTAAAGACGCGCGCCGGCTTGCCAGTCTTCTGGTGAAGAACACGCGCTTGCTGCATCTGGGCACCGATGATCTTCTGCAATCGTTTGTTGCGCGCCAAGCCAAACAGGTAATCCACCTTGTTGGCCTCGCACCAGCCCATCAACTCTTCACGGCAAAAGCCGGAGTCGGCGCGCAACACGATCCGTGTCTGCGGCCATTGCTGCCGCAGTTGGGCAACGATGCAGCTCACTTCCTCCACCGCTCCAGCGGCAGCGTCTTGGTTGGCCGCCCGCAGGCGCGCGCAGAGCAACTGGTCGCCGGCGAAGATATACAGCGGCAGATAGCAGTAGCTGCCGTAATAGCCATGGAAGAAGCGCTCCGGCTGATGGCCGTAAAGCGGGATGTCGGTGGCGTCCAGGTCCAGCACCACCTGTTCCGGTGCACTGCGTTGAGACTCCACAAACAGGTCCCCCAACAAGCGATCCAGAGACTCCGCCGAGTAGCTGATCTTGTGATAGCGACCGCTGCGGCCAACCAGTTCCAGCCGGTTCAGCGTGCTCTTGCCGGCCAGCGGCTCGTCCAACTCCCTCTGCCGCTGAGCAATGCCAGCAACGGATCGCAGCGCAACTGCTCATGATCGCAGAGATCCTCGTAGCCCAGCGCCAGACCGAAGATGCGCTGCGCCAGCATCTCCGAGAGCTGGTGCGTGATCAGCAACGGCGATCGGCCATCGACAAAGCTGGCCGACAGACGACCCAGCAGGTTGATCTTGCGGTCCACCTCACGCAGCAGCAGCGCACCGCCGTCGCTGGAAACCTGACCAGCGCTAAATCCCGCCTCCACGCGGCGAGAAAAATGAGCTGTAAATGCAAACGTCTCTTGATTACACTCTGTCATCAGAAAGGCCGCCTCCGCTCGGCAAACACTACGTCTCGACAACGCAGTTATGCCATGAATAAGCGGCCTTTCCAACCCCCTTTTCAAATCCTAACCAAATTCGAGATATGTGAGAAATGCGGGTAGCTCCAGCAGCACGCAAGGACAGGATCCCTCGCAGTTCGACCTGGTTGAACAGGTCAGCGCCGGGTATGTGATGAACACCATTGACTTCTCCAACGGTGTGCGTTTCATCGCCGGCCTGCGGGTGGAGAACACCTTCGACGGCGTTCACAACCTTGCCTTTGGCGATAATGGAACCGTCACGCCCAATTCCTTCTCCGGCTCCTACTACACCCTTCTGCCGAGCGCCTCGCTCCGGTTCAACGCCGGGCCCGAGAGTTACGTGCGTTTGATCTATGCACGCGGCCTGTCGCGGCCGGATCCGCAGGACATCGCCCAACCGCTCAGCTGGACGGTCTCCGGCAACGGCGCCAACCGTTACTCGGTCAGCTTCGGCAACGCCAACTTGAAGGCCGAAACCGGCGACGACGTCGATGTGCTCTTCGATCATTACCTGAAACCGTTCGGCATCATCTCCGTCGGCTACTTCTACAAGTCGCTCCAGAACCCGATTGTCACGAGCACCTATCAGCTTACGAACTATCTGCCCCCAGGGGCGCCGGAAGTGGATCGTGGGAACTATCTGGCCACTCAACCGGTCAACGCCGGCAGCGCATGGTTGAGCGGCTTTGAGGCGTCGTACCTACAGCACTACGCCGCGCTGCCAGGCTTCCTGGGCGGGCTCGGGCTGTCGGCAAACTATAGCTACATCGGCTCCAGCACCAGCGGCATTCCTGGGCGTTCCGACCATCCGCGGCTGCTGCGCAATTCACCCAACGTGTTCAACGTCAGTCCTACCTATGATCTTGGCCGTTACTCATTGCGTATGGGGATCTCCTATAACCAGGCGAGTATCTACGCCTACCAGTACACCGACGGTCTTCCCGGCGGCGTCAACGGACCGCTCAGCGACCAGTATTTCTACTCCCATATTCAGATCGACGCGCAGGGCATCATCGGGATGGGGCACAACCTGAGCCTGGTGGTATCCGGCCTCAACCTTAATAACGAGGTATTCGGGTTCTACCAGGGCAGTTCGAAGTACATGATCCAGCGCGAGTACTACCAGCCGACGTTCTCCGCCGGCCTCCGCTGGACGCCAACCCGCAGAGAGAAGTAGAGCCTCTTCAATCCTTCATCAACGGCCTGTGCATTGGCACGGGTGGTTTCGTATCTATATCGCATCACGCTCTTGTGGGGCAACGCAATGACTAAGTGTTCTAACAGGCTGCGGGTGTAGCCCCGGACTTTTAGTCCGGGAAAGCGGGTTCAAACCCGCTTAAACGCTCGGATAATAAACTTTGGGCTTTAGAAGCCCTGGTGGCTGCTTCTCAAGCGGGTGCCGACTTTTTCCGCAATCTGCTAAGGAACTGCTCAGTCGGGGGAACCAAAAATGCCAGGCGACGCTGATCCACCTCGCCGGCATAAGTGAAAAAATCTTTCAGCTACCATTTTCCCGAAGAATCATCGCGACCGTCGGTCGGAATAAACGCCATACCGTGCGGACTTTGAAAGCCGGTAACAACCGGAGTTATGTAGCCAGAATCAAGATCGAGCCTGCCGACAAAGCCTTCGGAAACACCCGCCGGGTTCAGAGCGCCAACGCCTGCCGAATAAGCCACTCCTGAAGCAAACGCGTTTTTCTCGATTACATACACCGTGTTGGCCGGAGTGTCAGCTACTAAGTAAAACCCTTTTCTCGAGGGTGTGAAGATCGTGTCGTCGATCTGCGGTGTGCCATAAGGCGAGCTCAGGGGAATCTGCAGGACGGTCTGATCATCGGTATTGGGATGGCGGACCAGAATAACCTCTGAGTCGCCTTGGCGGTCCAGGAAGAGGTCTCCTTCCGGAGTGGCAATCATGGAATCGGGGTCCTGAAGATTAAGGGTTGTAGCTGCGCCGGTTGGGACATCGATTGCAGAAGCATTTCCCGCAAGAACCTCTTTCACGGTGATGAAGCTGCCTACCTTTGCTTCGACGATCGCTTGCTCCGCGTTGGGATTGTTCGCCGGATTGGAGCAGTTGATGTACAGCTTATGATTCAGGAAGACCATGTCATCATACCCACCGCCATGCGCGGGCGTGGCTGCAAATTTGTATGGGCTACTCTGCTGTTTGGTGACCGGGTCGATGATGACCAGGCTTGGATTTGCATCTTCGTTCTGTAGGGCATAGAGCTTGCCGTCATACGGGTTCAGCTTAAGTCCGTCGTTGTGGCCGAGGACCGCATAGACATGCACCTCGGCACCGCTCATGGTGTATTCAAGAATGTAGCTGCTCTTGCCATCGCCGCCATCGGGTAATCCGTTACCGCCGTAACCCACAAAAATGTGCCCATTGGCAAAAAGCAATCGAATCCGGTTGGCTGTATTGGTCATTTCCGGCCGCGAAGACGCGCACGCTATAACTGCTGCTAGACGTGGGTTGGGCTGCGGCGCATAAGGTGCTGGCTGATAGAAGCGGTACCCCTGACAAAGCGAGTGTGCGCTTACAGGCTGATCGACGCATGATGCCTCCAAAATACAAGTGCGGTTTACCGCACGCCCAACCGTAGCCGGGCAAGCTGAAGGCAACATTGAGGGGCTCAGAAGAGAAGCAGAGTATTCATTAATAATTCACACGACAAGTGAGCGCGCACTGCGCCTCTTTTCCGTCCATTCCGACTGATCCCGCTGCAGACCCTCGGAAATCATGAGTGCATATTACTGGCGGCCAACAACGATAATCATGAACGAATCGGGTTTGGCTTTAGGCCTGGCTACTGATGGGTCCTCAAATTCAGCGGTCGGTAGGAAGAGCTGATGAGTCTGAGCATCCAGCCCCATTGTCCTGGCACCCAACGGAGTCTTGACCACCTGTACCACGTCCATCTTGCCTGCGTTCTCGCCGGCGACAACCAGGGATCCATCTCGACAGCTGGCAAATGCCTGTCCCTGGTGCGCGGCAGTGGCGTCCACTCCCGCGCCGATGGGTAGCGATGCCTCAACGTTCCCGCTCTGCGTGCTCATCACGATCAACTTCTGTGGCTTGCGGCAGCCAATGAATAAGCGATGCTTCCCGGCATCCATTGACATCCCAACCGGCGAGCCTCCCGGAGCCACGGGCCAGCGTGCGATTACCCTGCGCGTCTTAAGATCCACGACCGCTACCACATCCTTATCTTCCAGGTTGATGTAGACCTTTCCCTGCCCATCCGTTGCCAGAAATTCAGGCGCTCCGCCCAACATGATCGGCGCTTCGATTTTGCCGCTCTTGGCATCGATGTCAGGTTTGAATGTCATGAGAGCTCCGCCGTCACCAGACACGGCGAGGATACGGTCCTGGCGCTCATCGTAGATGATTCCGTCTGAATCGGCTAAGGTCGCAAGCGTCCCAAGAACTGCATAAGACTTCATGTCGAAGATCACAATGCTGCCGGCGCCATCGGTGATGAAGCCGCGATTCACGCTCGGCACGAGGGCTACGCCATGCGCTCTTTTCTGACCTGGGATGTCACCCAACACTTTGCCGGACTTCGCATCGATGATCATGGTGTGGGTGGTGCGGGTCACGAATAACCGATGCGTCGACGAATCCACGGTCACGTAATCCCAGCCACCCTCGCCACCGATGTGCAGGGTTTGCTTTACCTGCCAGGTCTGAGCGCTCGCAGAAAACGCGGCGGCGCAAACCGCCAACGCAAAAGAAAAATCACGAACTCTGGTAAATCGCAAATCGATCCTCCTGAAGACTGCTCGAATGGGCAGCGGCTTCCCGACAAATCCAGAGCCTAAACGGCGATCATTAAGTAAACCTGAAGGTGGCAGTCAGGACTTCCAATCGGCCGCGGAGACAAAGCTTCTTACTGCTTATGGAGTAAGGGAGCGCTTCACGTAGTAACCCGACCGAGTATAAACGGCCAGCTTGCCTTGTTCCGGGCTATTCGCCTCCACTTTGACTGTGTGATAGCCCTCTGCTGAAGTGCGCGTCGAGCGGTACGCGATGGCGTACTGGTTGCGAATGTCGCGGGCAACTTCGGCAGCGACCGAATCGATATCCCTCAGCGAACCAGGAAAGAAGGCGATTCCTCCCGTCTCGTTCGAGAGGATCTGCAGATCATGCCTGGCATGCCGCGACTTGTCGCCTCCGAAAAGCAAGCCGATGGAGTAGATGATTGGGCCCTGCATGTCTTGAACGCGATGGACCGCGTCCTCTAAAGTGAGCCGCGAGGAATTGTCATCCCCATCGCTAATCACAATCAGAATTTTCCGGGGACGGGTTGCCGACCGCTCCATTTTGTCAGCGGCCGTCACAACCGTGTCGTAGAGAGCGGTACTACCGCTCAGACTCAATTTGGAAAGTCCTTGCTGCAATTGACTGAGATCAGAGGTGAAATCCTGGTCGAGATAGGCCTGGTCGGAAAAGTTGATGACGAAGGTTTCGTCCTGAGGATTGGAAGCCTTGACCAGATCAAGTGCGGCAGAGACGACGGCGGCTCGCTTGCTGCTCATCGAACCTGAGTTATCTATGACCAGACCGATGGAAACAGGAGTGTCCCGATGCTGTAGAGAGACTATAACCTCACGACTTTTGTCTTCGAATACCTTGAAGTTGCTTGCGGTCAGGCCGTTGACGAGCTCTCGCTTTTTGTCAAGCACGGTGCAGTTGAGAATGACTTCTTCGGCGTCGATGTGCAGGGTATAAGGGGCGGAAGAGGCTGTCCTCGGCCGCTGGGGTTGCCTGGCCGCCGCGGGGCTCTGCGCCATGGAACAGAGCGCGGTGGAGAGTAGAAGTGCTACCAGGGGACGCAGCCGCCTGGCCTGCTGCCTCATCGAGATTCTCCCGGACCCGCTGCAGGCATTGGCATCGAGGTTCTGTTGCCGAAGCCAATTTCCATAGCGGTGTATTTGGGGAAGACAATGTTTCGGCCCTTGTCGAGAAAGTTGGTATAGATGGAGCGGCTTCCACCGTAAGCGCTCATGAGGATGCCATAGGTGTGATTGCGATAGGCGATGCCTACGATGAGGCCGATAAGTTTGAACCCTGTGGCGCCGCCGGCAATCGGACTGGCGTCTCCGACGTCTTTCCGTCCACCACTTCCGATCAGGGCCAAACCCACCGACGCGCCGGTGGAGAGATAGCGAGTTTTGGAGGACGTTGATTTGGCGCCTCCTTCCGAATCAAGCTGGGCATTGTCTGCCGCGTTGGATTGAATGCCTTGGAGTCTCGTATCTGCGGGTTGAACCGCTCCGTTGGGGAGGATGATTTCGCGGAAGACGATGCGCAACTGCCCGTTACGATGGAAACTGCGGGCGGGACGCACCTGGAGCACGGAGCCGCGGAGGTGAGTTCCGGCGGGAAGAATCAGGCGCCCCTGATCTATGAGCGGTTGCGAGAGCTCGGCTTCTACGTCGGCGCTCTTTGCTGTGGTCGCCGAGTTCAGCGGCGTGAGCAGGAGGGCGTGGACCAGGCTTCCGGGTGGAGGCGGAGTGCCAATCGTGGCAAGAGTGTCAGCGGATACGGATTCGCTACCGAAATCCAGCGGCTCTGTGAGTTCTGCGGAGTAAAGCGTTCCGGCATTGATATATTGCGGATGCACAGGGAGCTGGGCGACGATATAGCGCGTCACAAGGCGCATCCGGCCCGGCGACCGCACCTGTTTCATGGCGTCGTCCCACTGCGCACGAACCTGATCCATCTTCTGGGCGGCGGCATCCTTCACCGCGTTCTTCTTGTGTTGGTCCGCGATTACCAGCCGAATGACCTGTCCAGACCCGGGAACCACGGTGGCGTGCAGGCTCACGTGGCGGCCGTTCGGAAGGATGAGCTCCTCGAAGGCAACGGTGAGTGGATGGGCGGGCGTGAAGTCCTCATTCAGTGCATGCAGCAACCGGGTGCGGCCCGCGATCGGCGCAATCGACACGATGCGTCCGCTGGCTATAGTGCCCACGGGAATAACAAGATGATCAAAAACATAGATGGGCTGCATAACGCGCCCGGTGATGGGTTGCCCCGCTTTTTTAACCCGCACCTCCTTGTCGAGGGCGATCTGCAATGGAGTGCCGCTCGGAACGGTCATGGGGAGGATGTGGGCCTCAGACGATGGTTGTGAAGAAGAGGGCTGAGGCTCTGACGAAGTGCTCTGCGCGCACAACTGCCCGGAGAGGGTCCAGGCGAGGAGAAAGAAGGGGAGAAGTCGATGCCACATCATTCAGGAGCGGGGCCTTTGCACGTTGAGAATAGGATCAACTAACGATTTGCTGGCCTTATCCTGAAGGTCGTTTTCCTGGCATCCGTGCCGGTTGATACAAGGCTTCGGTGAAGTCTTATTGAACCGGTTTGCCGCTCCTCCACGCCGCAATCAGCCGCATGCTCTGGGGGTTTCTCAGAATGAATTGTAGACGCGCTGCCTGAAGATAACCTTAAGGGTGCTCAGTCGAGTTCCTTTGATGTGTGGGAAATGCTGTGTCGCAACGTGTTGGGACCCCATCATCGCGATAATATGGCGGCCGTCCCGGAGCCAGCGCCGGGATTCGCGTCACACCAAGTACCCCATCTACATCCGCAAACCTTACATGTCAACGCTCCCCTGGAGCGTTGCCGCGAAACTCCCTGAAATTGGTGGAATTGAAAAGGCTGAAAAGCTCAGTGTGGGGTGTGCTGACTATCGATCGTCATTTAGTGTCGACCCCAGGACACGGCTGGTTGAACCACAGCGGTTTGCCGCCTGATTCTAAAGAGATTTCGGATGGCATAACGCGTGCGTCTCAGATAGCAGGCGGCGCGAACTGCAGTTCGCAGGAAGGGACTTCAAAGGCTTGATATGTGGATAGTCAAACTTGCCCTCAACCGGCCCTACACCTTTGTCGTTCTGGCTCTGTTGCTGTTCTTGATTGCGCCGGTGATGTTGCTGCGCACGCCGGTGGACATCTTTCCTGACATCAACATACCGGTTGTCAGCATTATCTGGACGTACACCGGGCTTGTTCCCCAGGAGATGGCAAACCGCATCACGTCGATCTATGAAAGAGCGCTCACGACAACCGTTGGTAACGTCGAGCATATCGAATCGCAATCGCTCAACGGCGTGGCCGTGATCAAGCTATACCTGCAACCGCAAGCGAATGTAGACGGGGCTATCGCCGAAGTCGATGCCGAGGCACAAGCGACGATGAAGCAGCTTCCGCCAGGGATTACCCCGCCGCTGGTGATCCGCTACAGTGCTTCCACCGTACCTATCCTGCAACTGGGACTGAGTGGTAAGGGGCTTTCCGAACAACAACTGAATGACATGGGAACGAATTTCATCCGCCCGCAGCTCGCGACGATTCCCGGCGCCGCTGTTCCCTTGCCTTATGGAGGCAAGGTGCGCCAGATCATGGTCGACATTGATTCGGCGCGGCTGAAATCGGAGGGTCTGTCGCCTTTGGATGTCGTGAACGCAGTGAATGCACAAAACGTCATCCTTCCCTCAGGCACGGCCAAGATCGGCAAAATCGAATATAACGTCGGATTGAACGGAACACCGGTGACGGTCCAGCAATTGAACAACCTTCCGGTAAAAACCATCAACGACGGCACCATCTTCCTTCACGACGTCGCTCATGTGCGAGACGGCTACGCTGTACAGCAGAACATTGTGCGCCAGGATGGACAGAGAGGCGCCCTATTGACGGTTGAGAAGGCGGGCAGTGCATCCACGCTGGCCATCGTGTCCGGCATCCGTGCCGCTCTTCCGGCCATCGCAGCTACTCTGCCTCCGCAGCTGGTCATACGCCCGCTCGCCGACCAATCCATCTTTGTCAAAGCTTCGCTGAACGGAGTCGTGCGCGAGGGCCTCATCGCGGCTACGCTCACTTCGATCATGATCCTGGTATTTCTCGGGAGTTGGCGAAGCACGCTTATCATTTGCATCTCCATCCCCCTGTCAATCCTCACCTCGCTCCTTCTGCTGAGTGCCCTGGGTGAGACCATCAACATCATGACACTGGGGGGCCTGGCGCTCGCTGTCGGAGTTTTGGTCGACGATGCCACAGTGGAAATCGAGAATATGCAACGCAATGTCGCGATGGGCAAGGACTTGCGGCAAGCCATACTCGATGGCGCTCAGGAGATTGCCGTACCCGCATTCGTTTCCACTGTGTGCATCAGCATTGTGTTTGTTCCGATGTTCTTTCTCTCTGGCGTGGCCCGGTACCTGTTTGTGCCGCTCGCCGAGGCCGTCGTCTTCGCCCTCTTTGCCTCCTACTTTTTTTCCCGGACCATTATTCCTACGCTGGTCATGTTTCTGATGCCTAAGGAGGTTGAGACTCATCGGCATCCGGTAACCGGCAAACCGATCGGGCGCTTTGCCCGCATTCACGAACGCTTTGAGAATGCTTTTGAGTCGCTGCGGGCGAAATATACCGCTCTGCTGAACCAATGCCTCGAGCAGCGCAGAATGTTCTTGAGTGGCTTCCTGCTCTTTTGCCTGTCGAGTCTTCTGTTGATTCCGTGGCTGGGCCAGGACTTCTTTCCTACCGTCGATGCGGGGCAGTTTCTGCTTCATGTTCGCGCCAGGACGGGGACGCGTATTGAGGAAACAGCTCGCGACGTGGACCAGGTGGAGCGCTACATCCGCAGCCAGATACCCGCCAATGAGCTTGCCGGGGTCTTGGACAACATTGGGGTCCCCACCAGCGGCATCAACCTGTCGTACAACAACACCGGTACGATCGGCAACGCCGACGCTGACATACTGGTATCCCTTCAGCCCAAACATCGTCCGACGGCTGACTACGTAGCTCGGCTGCGAGCCCAGCTTCCACGGCATGTTCCCGGGATTTCATATTTCTTTGAGCCGGCTGACATCGTTGGCCAAACGCTCAACTTCGGGGTCCCTGCGCCTATCGATATCCAAATCGTGGGACAGGATGTACCTGGTAACTTCACCGTCGCCTCACAGATTGTCGAAAAGATCCGCACCGTTCCAGGCGCAGTGGACGTGCATATTCAGCAACAATTGGACCAGCCGCGTCTGCAATACGATGTCGACCGAACACGAATCCAGCAGGTCGGGCTCACCGAGCGTGACGTTGCCAACAATGTCCTTGTTTCGCTGAGCTCCAGTTTTCAAACCACGCCAAACTTCTGGCTCAATCCGAAGAATGGCGTTTCCTACAACATTGCGGTGCAAACCCCGCAATACAAGATCAACTCCATCGATGCGGTGAACAACATACCGGTCAACTCTCAGTCCACCACCTCGCCTCAGCTTTTTGAGAACCTGGCCAGCATGACTCGAATGAACGAGCCGGCCGATGTCAGCCACTACAACGTTCGACCGGTGATCGACGTGCTCGCCAGTGTCCAGGGCCGCGACTTAGGGGGCGTCGCAAGCGGCGTGCAGCGGATCACTGCCGAAGCCCAAAAGCGCTTGCCTCGCGGCAGCACGGTTGTCACCCGCGGCCAGGTAGCGACCATGCACTCCTCATTCGTCGGCCTGTTCGGCGGCCTGGGCTTTGCTGTGGCTCTGGTCTACCTGCTGCTCGTGGTCAATTTTCAGTCCTGGACCGAGGCGTTCATCATTATCACGGCGCTCCCCGGAGCGCTGGCAGGTATCTGCTGGATGTTATTCCTTTCCCACACCTCGCTCAGCGTCCCCGCTCTTATGGGAACAATCATGAGCATCGGTGTAGCTACTTCCAATAGTGTGCTCGTAATCACGTTTGCCAACGAACACTTTGCAGCAAACAAGGACTCCTTCAAAGCCGCAATCGAGGCCGGCTCCACACGCCTGCGCCCGGTGATGATGACAGCCCTGGCCATGATCATCGGCATGATCCCCATGGCGTTGGGCCTTGGGGATGGCGGAGAGCAGAATGCGCCGCTTGGACGAGCTGTCATCGGCGGGCTCCTTTTCGCCACCGTCGCTACGCTCTTTTTTGTCCCCATAGTTTTTGCTGTCATTCGAAAAAACCCAAAACCGGCCGCCACCCCTTCTGTGGATGTGGCGCATGAAGCATGAGGTGCTTATGACACATGAATCGCAATCGCCCCCGGAATGCAGTGGCTGTCAGACCCCCAATCGCATCAAGTGGTTCCTCTTGATACCGGTGGCCCTCTGCGTATCTGGCGCGATCACCTTCTATTTGCGCGCTCAGGATAGCAAGACACTGGGTGCGGCCACGCAGGCGCTCGTCGCTGAACAAGTGACAGTAGTCCACGCACAGCCGAGCGCGCCGTCTACTGATCTTGCGCTGCCGGCTACATTGCAGGCCTACTCAGACTCGCCTATCTATGCGCGCACCAGTGGTTACGTCAACCACTGGTACGCAGACATTGGCACACATGTGCGCCAGGGACAACTGCTTGCTCTGATTGATTCCCCTGAAGTGGATCAGGAATTGAATCAGGCGCGAGCGGCTCTCGCCCAGGCGCAAGCCAATCACACACTCGCCAGGACCACGGCCGCGCGATATCAGGAGCTCATCAAGACAGACGCGGTATCCCAGCAGGACGTCGACCAGAACAACCAGAACTTGGCTGCGCAGAAAGCAAATGTTCAAGCAGCGAGCGCCAACGTAAGCCGGCTCGAGCAATTGCAGGGCTTTGAACGAGTGGAAGCTCCATTCAATGGCATCATCACTCAACGCAGTACCGATATCGGAGACCTGATCAACGCTGGTAACGGTGGTACAGGTTACGAACTGTTCCGCATGGCGAAAATCGATGTTATCCGCACCTTCGTTACCGTCCCGGAGACCTACAGCGAGCAGGTCGCCGACGGTCAGAAGGCGAAGCTCGACGTTACCGGACTTCCTGACCAGGCCTTCGATGGAGCCGTGGTCCGAAATAGCCACTCCATCGCGACCGGCTCACATACGCTCCTGGTGGAGATCGATGTTCCTAACCCCAAAGGGCAATTGATGCCGGGTGCTTATGCGGAAGTGCATCTGCGTGTTCCTGTTCCAGTACGGTCGGTCGTGATACCAGGTGGAGCTGTTCTCTTTCAGGCTGCCGGTCCGCAGGTCGCCATCGTGAATCAAAAGAACCAGGTTGAGCTTCGCCAGGTAGTCCTGGGCAGGGACTTTGGCGATACGATCGAGGTCACCAAAGGTATCGATGACAGCGATTCCATCATTGCCAGCCCCCCTGACTATTTAGTGGACGGAATGAAGGTTTCGGTGCAGGCAGCCTCCGGCGAAAAGAAGAGCTAGGAGAACTACGATGCTCAAGCGTAGATGCAACCGAATCGTCCTGCCAGCCGCGATGAGCACCCTCGGTCTGCTTGTTTCCGGATGCATGGTCGGCCCTAACTACCATAAGCCCGCGGCGCCGGTGCCTCCGGCTTTTCAGGAGCCGGCGGCACCGGCGCAGGGTGGTCCAAATGCAATCGCCTACAGCGATTGGTGGAAGGTTTTTCATGATTCAACGCTCGACGGTTTAGAAACACAGGCGGCCACCGTGAACAGGGACATCAAAATTGCCGTAGCGCATGTTGATGAAGCATCGGCCGCAGCCAACATCGCCCATTCCTATCTTCTGCCCACCGTGGGTGCAGACCCAGGCGTGTCTCGCAACCGCGAAGCCCAGAATCGCCCCAACAACGGCAATACCCAGGGCAAAGCAGCAACTTACAACGATATTCAGCTAACTCTTTTCGCCGCCTATGAGCTCGATGCCTGGGGCCGCATACGACGCTCGATCCAATCCGCACGCGCGACCCAGGAAGCAACCGTAGCCGATCTTAGATTTGTGCGCTTGTCAGTAGAAGCTTCGGTCGCAATCGATTATTACCAGCTGCGCGAGACTGATCAGGAACTAAAGATCCTGGACGGGACGCTCATCGATTTCACCCGAGCCCTCGCCTTAACCACAGATCGTTATCAGAAGGGCTTGAACAGCGAACTGGAGGTGGAACAGGCCCGGACGCTGCTTGATCAGACAATGACGGAGAAGCAAGCCCTTCAGATTCAGCGGGCACAACTTGAACATGCACTCGCAGTACTACTGGGTCGCCCGGTCGAAGGCTTTTCCCTGCCCAACCAGCCGTCCAACCCAACGCCTCCGGTGATCCCAACTGGGCTGCCATCGGATTTGTTGGAGAGGCGACCTGACATCGCTGAAGCCGACCGCAACGTTGCGGCCGCAACCGCAGAGATCGGGGTTGCCAAAGCGGCGTATTTTCCGCAACTCTCCCTCACTGGCGCGGTGGGATACGAGAGCACGAATGTCACAAGTCTATTGAACTGGCAAAATACCCTGGCTTCCCTCGGCGCTTCGGCCGTGGCGCCAATTTTCAATGGAGGCAGGCTGCGCGCCGGTGTCGACCAGGCGCAGGCAGTGTATCGACAGTCCCTCGCGGAGTACGAAAAGACGGTCCTGGTGGCCTACCAGGAAGTTGAGGATCAATTAGCTGCGCTAAGGTATTTGGCGGGCGAATCGGAATCGGAAACGAGTGCTGTGCACGATGCAACGCGGGCAGAAGAGATTGCCATGCAACGCTACAAAGCCGGGCTGGTCGGGTATCTCGATGTTGTTTATGCGCAGGAGACCGAGCTCAGCAACGAGCGCACCGCGGCGCAAATCAGTGGCCAACGGCTGGTGGCCTCCGTAGTGCTCATCAAGGCTCTCGGAGGTGGTTGGACCGGAGAAAACACTCCGTGATGAATGGCCGGACCGAGCCTACTCGGATGCAGTTACCTATAACCCGGTATGGACTGGCTAATCAGAATATTGTGGCGACAAAGCCATGCCATTGGTCTCGTGCCATCCCTCTTCTGCGCTGCGGCGTGGTTGACATGTGGCGGCGTAGTCGTGCGATCCGGCGTCGGCGCCCTGTGGCTGTATCCGGTGTTGGCATGGGGCTTTTGGATCGTCATAGGTGTCGTCGTGGCTCTCGGTGGGCTTGTTAGCTTCTCTGGATTCTTGTGTCTCATTTCGAATTCAGGAGGCGCGGCTACCAGATCAGATGGCTCACGGAGGACGAATGGGTCGATGAGGAACGTAGAGCCGATGGCTCAGTCGAATGCATGCTGTTTTCTCGCAAAAGCGTACGAGACGGCTACCCTGCCCCTTGTGAGATTCACATTCAGAGTGAGAGGAATTGGGAGCGACAAGCTCCTCAATGGGCGCAGGGACGGCGTACGGAAATTGTGGAGCGCATCGCCGATCTCTCTGGCGCTAACTCCGGTGGACGAGTGCAGTTTATTGATGCGATCTGACCACCGGCCAGCAAAATGGGAACGGATTGAGCCAAGTTCCTCGAAAGCACGCGTTTTCGGTAACTTCCCTCACCGTGCGGGTCCGGCGGCCATTGGAAATCCAGTTTCACGGGCACTTCGTTAGACAGGCCCCTTCTCATCGATTCGATTACTTCCGGGTTGCCGACGACATGGGAGTAATTCCAGGAACTCACTTCAAATCAGACTGTTCAAGCGCTTCGAACGGTTGATCCGGGACGTTGTGTCTTGCGCGCTTAGGCTACTTCTTCAACAGCGATATCCAGTTCTGGACGATTGTGAACGGGGCTTGCGCGGACTCGCCTGCCGGGACCGGAAACAGGAACCTTTTGCCGTCAGCGGAGACGTCCCAGCCGTTCGCGTTCGGCGGGCCTTTGAACAATGCCGCGGGCGTGCCGGGCTGGAATCCTTCAACGCTTGTGGACACTGGCACCGCCATTACGTTGCCGTCCGGAGCGAGGTAGAACAACTCCTTGCTGTCACCGGGCCAACGAGGCTGAGTTCCGCCGCTTTGCGAGACCGTCCATTTTCCGCCGCCGTTGGCCGCCGGGAACGGCCGCACGTAGATCTCGTTTCTTCCGGACTCGTCCGATTGATACGTGACCCAGTTGCCATCGGGAGAGAATTTTGCATTTTGCTCGTCGAAATCGGTGCGCAGAAACGGAACCGGCTTGCGACCGCCCTGCTTTTCGCCCGATGACGCCCCGTCCATCGGCAGCACCCACAAGTCGGCTTTGGTCTTTGGATCGACATCGTAATACAACAGGAAGCGTCCGTCGCGGGACCAGTCCTCTACGAACTTGACGTGATCCGACTTGAACAGCAACTGGTCCTGACCCGCGCCGTTCGACGCATTTTGGTACAGGTCGAACTGGCCGGCACGATCCGATGAAAACGCAATGCGATTGCCGTCCGGAGACCAGACGGGGTTCAGGTCTGAGGCCGGATCGAAGGTGAAGCGCGTATCCCTCGCTCGGGAAAATGCCGTCAGCCAGATGTCAAAGTTGTTTCCATCAGTTCGCGCGGCGGCGACCCGCGTCCCGTCCGGCGAAAGCGCCAGTGATGCCGGCCCCCTGTAGTTGTGGGCGGTGCCCACCACGCCTAGACCTTTGCCCTGCCGATCGAACCAGCCCAGCTGAGTGGTTCCGCCGCTCGCGCCATCTCGATAGGCGAGGATTCCATTATCCGAGGCGGCAAAGTATCCAAACCCAATGTAGCTGCCCAACTGCTCGGCCAGCGGTACGGCTTCACCGGTGGTCTCCAGGCGGCGAAGATCGAAAGGCTGCGCCAGCAGTGTTCCGCCGCTCTGGAAAAGGATCGCGCCTCCCTTGCCGTCCGGGAAAGGAACGAAGCCAGGGCTAAACCCGGCAGCCATTAGCCGCTTGGGCTCTTGTTGATCGGGCTTGGAATCGAGAGCCCCGAGGTACACGCCACTGTTCTCTGAGGCTGCCGATCGGACCAGGTATAGGAAATGCCGCCCGTCGGGCAGGAAAACTGGAAACAGGTGAAGCCTGTCGTTGCGCGCCGCATTCGTAGCGGTCACCGGCGAAGGCGCGCCACCGGCGGAAGAAACCCGCTGGATGCCTGCGCCATTGTTAAGTCCGAATACGATGACGCCATCGCGATTCCAGGAGCCGCCTACGACCGTCGCGGGCACGTCGCAGAGAGTCTGTAGGGGGCCGCCAGCCAGATCCACCTTCTTGAGTTTCCCTCCCGTGTCAAACGCAATGAACCGGCTGTCCGGCGACCAGAATAGGGGCACGTTCAGCATTTCAACGCCAGCCAGCGCGTGGGATTCGAGAGTGTCCATCGTCCGCACCCACAGGCGCGACACACCGTCCGAACCGAAACCAACATAGGCAAGCTTGGTTCCATCGGGCGACATCGAGAAAATACCGGCGGGTATGACGCCCGGAGGCGGCGCGATTTGGAAGCGCACCGGCTTCGGCAGCTCCGGGGCCGCTCGCCAGGGCATCCATAGCGCGACGGCTGTCGTGATCGCCAGCGTCCCCGCTACCGCCCATGCCCATCGCGATGGAGTGCGGGATTCAGTCGGCGGGCTTTGAATCGCGCCCTTCGGGTTTGCCAGACAATTTTGGATCGTCACCCGAGCTTCACCGATGTCACGCAGCCGGGTTTTGACGTCCCGATCCAAGCAGCGCTTCAACAACTCAGCGATCGGCGAGTGCGTGGCAGCGGGGAGACTTGCGAAATCGATGGGCGCTCGGAGCACGTCGGCCAGCGTGTGAGAAATCGTCTCGGCGCTGAATAGCTGCGCCGCCGGTGATCATCTCCCACAACACCACGCCGAAGCTCCAAATGTCGCTGCGCTTGTCGACCACTTTGCCCGCGGCTTGCTCGGGGCTCATGTAGGCCGCGGTTCCCATGATCATGCCCCCCTGAGTAGCGGCCATGGTCGTGGTCGGTGAGTTGGTTGGATCGCTTCCACCTTCGCGACTCGGAATCGAGGCGAGGCCGAAGTCAAGCACCTTTACCACGCCCTCGGGCGTAATCATGATGTTGGCCGGTTTCAGATCGCGATGCGTGACGCCTTTTTCGTGCGCGGCTTCCAGCGCGTCCGCGATTTGCTTGGCGTAGTTGAGAGCGGTCTCCAGAGGGAGCGGTCCTTTGAGAGGCCCACCGGGGACCAACTCCATCGCCAGTGCACGAATACCATCTGATTCTTCGAACCCGTAAATCTGGGCGATGTTCGGATGGTTTAGTGCCGCAAGAACCCTTGCTTCGCGTTCGAAGCGTGCCAGCCGCTCGGGGTCTTGCGCGAAGGCGGCGGGGAGAACCTTTATCGCGACTTCGCGGTCCAGCTTCGTATCGCACGCTTTGTAGACTTCACCCATGCCTCCAGCGCCGATCGGAGCGACGATCTCGTACGGGCCCAGACGAGTCCTCGCAGCGAGAGCCATATAGATCTGAGCGATTCTACCCTACCGGAGTATGCGGGATATAGATAAGTCCAGGATTACGGGCAAACAGGAAGTTATCGGGGCGGGAGTCTAACTTCCGGGTGGCCGGCAAATCGTCCAGAATGAGGTGCTGCGGGCCTATTGTGGATTACGACTGGACAGGTCCCGGCATTTGACGACCGGAAGAGTCGTGCGTTCCAACGGCTACACTACGCAGGACCGGAGTGCCGAGCTCCCTGGCGAAAAAGCTCTTAAGAAACGCAGAGAATTCGTCGGCTCCGGGTGGGAGCTTCTTTCCTCGATTGCTAATCTGATGAAACTCCACTTCTACGACAGGATTGATCAGACGACTCATCGCTACTTTTCGGTTCCGGCACGCTGGCAATCCGAATGAAGGGATAATGGCTATGCCTTCATCGACCTCCACCATGGCAATTTGCGTATCCAGAAGGTTGATCGACACACTCTGCCGAGATACGACACCTGCTTGGGCCAGATGCTTGTCTACAATCTGCTGTATCGGGCTAAACGATCGCAGCGAGATCAGCTTCTCACCCTTCAAAGCGGACCACGTGGTGGATGCTCGACGAAATGCGGGATTCCTGTCCGGGCGGATCACCATCAGAGGAGAACGAAAGAATGGGGTGCGCCTGATACCTGGCGTCCGGGCGAAGATGCCAAGACCCATGTCTAGCTTGCCGGCGAGGACAAGTTGTAGGATGGCAGGCGATCTTTCGTCGAACAACTGAATCCGAAGATCGGGCCGGTGACCGCGGAATTCCTTGATCGCGTGGGTGACGATATTGGCTGCGATCAAGGGCGGCGCACCCAAAGTCAAAGACTGGCTGGCTTGGGTCGCGGAGCGTCCGATACGCGACACCGCGGCGTCCATTTCGGCCACGCTCTTCTGGGCAACTGCCAGTAGTTCGGTTCCGTGGGCAGTGGGCACGACATGCCGCGTAGTGCGGTCGAACAACCGGAAGCCCAGCTGCATCTCCAGTTCTCTTATCAAAACGCTTAATCCGGACGGAGTAATGTAGAGGACCTCGGCCGCCCGCGAGAAGCTCCGGTGTTGCGCCACGAGCAGGAAGGCGCGAAGTTGTCGGGAGGTAAAATCCATTCGTGAGTATTCCTCACTAATTGTTAAATTATTTTGACTTGTATCATAAACCGTTCCGGCCTTAAATAGCACCGCAGTGGAGGTTTTTCTGAAAGCCTCAGGACGCACACGGCTCATAGCGAGTTCCGGAATGGACGGCGCCGAAGGATTGGCCGCTCCATCCAGGTTGACGCCGATTCAGTGGCTCATCTGCGGCGTCTCTTGCCTTGGATTCGCATTCGATTTGTACGAAAGTTTGATGCTGCCACTGATCGTGCGCCCCGCACTCACGGCTCTGGGACATCTGAAGCCCGGGACGCCCGAGTTTAACTTGTGGGTAGGGTTGCTGTTTTATGTTCCGAATATGGCAGGCGGCTTGTTTGGGTTGCTCGGAGGATACCTCACCGATCTTTTCGGTCGAAAGCGCATTCTCTTTTGGAGCATTCTGCTCTACAGCTTCTCCGCATGTGCCGCGAGCTTTTCCACCTCCCTGACGCAATTGCTGGTACTGCGGTGTACGACGATGATTGGCGTCTGCGTAGAATTCGTGGCTGCAATTACCTGGATCGCAGAGCTCTTTCCAAACCCTAAGCGCCGAGAATCCGTGTTGGGCTACACGCAAGGGTTTCATGCGGTGGGTGGGCTCATGGTAGCCGGAGCCTACTACCTGGCAGTGACCTACGCAGAAACATTGCCGACGATTCAGGGAGGTCACGAGGCATGGCGCTACACGTTGCTTTCCGGCTTAATTCCCGCGATTCCACTTCTTTTCATCCGGCCTTTTCTACCCGAATCGCCGTTGTGGCAGAAAAAGAAATCGAAGAACGACCTGGAGCGCCCCTCCCTCAAGGAGCTATTCCGGCCCGCCCTGAGAAAGACCACACTCGTTGCGACACTATTGTTCGCTTGCAGTTACTTCCTGTCGGTCGGAGCTCTTCAGCAAACGGTTCGCATGATTCCAGGACTGGCTGAGGTGGCGAAGCTGGCGCCACGCCAGATCGAGCAGGCGGCCAGTGGAGTGCAATTGTTTCAAGAGTTAGGCGGTTTGACGGGCCGCATACTTTTTGCACTATTCGTCGTTCGAATCGTTTCGCAGCGCCGCCGGTTGCGCCTTCTGCTCGGACCGGCCGTGTTCGTTTATGCGTGGCTCTATTTTTTCGCGGCAACACGAAGCCTGGCATTTGTTCATGTTGGGATTTTTCTCGCCACCATGCTTTTCAACGGACTACACAGTTTTTGGGGGAACTATTTGCCCAGAGTCTATCCGACGCGTTTACGAGGCACTGGCGAGAGTTTCGCGGCAAACATCGGGGGCAGGGTGATCGGGGTTTCTGCCGTATTCATCACGACAACCCTTTCCAACGTAATGCCGGGAAGTGGTCCTGCCGCAAGCCTGGCGTACTCCGCTGGATTCGTAAGTCTATTCGGGCTACTTGCCGCACTGGTTGGCAGTTTGTGGCTGCAAGAGCCCGCCGGAGTGCAACTCCCCGACTGAGTTTCGCACCAACGTCGCCAATGATCCAACGCGTCGACGAAATTACAAGGAGGCGCTATGCCAATTCACGAAGGTTCTGATTCCCATCGCTCTGCTGGTTTCACCTACTCTCTAGATAACTCGAGTAGGGAAGCACCCGCGCGATTCGATGCTTTGTCGGGCATGTTTGATCGCGGCACAATCCTCCATTTGGAGGACCGCGGCGTAAGCGAGTCCTGGCGGTGCCTGGAGGTCGGGGAGGAGGTGGAGGCTCGATCACTGCGTGGCTCGCGAATCGAGTGGGACCCACGGGACACGTCCTCGTTACGGACGTCGATCCGAGGTTTCTGGAGCCTTTGTCGGCGCAAAACGTCGAGGTGCGAAAGCACAATATTGTTACTGACCCATTGCCAAACGCAACTTTTGATCTCATTCATGCCCGGCTGGTATTGATACACCTTCCGGAACGAGAACAAGTGCTGGCGCGTTTGGTGTCGGCCTTGAAGCCAGGAGGTTGGCTTGTGGATGAGGATCTTGATTCCGTATCCCTGCTTCCTGATCCAACGGTGAGTCCTGGCGAGGTCATTCTGAAAACTCAAATGGCCGTAATGCGGCTGTTGAAAGACCGCGGCGTTGAACGGCGGTTTGGGCGACTGCTCTATGGCCGCCTGCGGGCACATGGCCTTGTCGAAGTTGGCGCGGAGGGGCGGCTGTTCATGTCGCGGAGCGGGTCAGCAGGCGTCTCCCTCATGAGAGCGAATTTCGAGCAGCTTCGCGGAGCTTTGCTGGATGCCCGCTATATTACCGAGCAAGAGTTAGCTCAGGACAGCGTGCACTTGGACGATCCCGATTTCATGGCGCCGTCCCCCATCATGTGGACGGCGTGGGGACGCCGACCATCGGCGTGACGGCCGCTCACTTCTGACCAATTCGAATTCAGCAAACCCCGCAAGTACGCACAACTCGACCTAACTTCGGGTTAGCCGACGTCCGGCAGTAACGCCCTGTCAGTCACGAGATACGGCTTGTCGGAAGCGAATTGAATAGCTCCCGGATCACGGACAACCGGAAGTGATCCTGCGTACTGCCGGCCAGATAGGGAGCAACATACCGAAAACCCGTTTCCAAGGAACTCGAAGATTCGGGCAAACGGATGCAAGTTTGCTATCTTCTGTGTGGAGCAATTATGTCCGTTTCCCACTCTTTGCGGAACACGTTTAGGGCTGTTCTCCTCGGAGGACTTGTTCTGAGCCACCAAGGTGAAGCCGCTGACACGCAGAAGTGTGCTGCACCTCAACCGGCTGTCGATTCGACCTATAGTTCCGGGCAGGTGTGGAGCTATAAGGCGCCCCCCAGTGAGGGTTCATCTTGCAATGGCACCGGGGCGAAGCACGCTGAATGTTACACCGCTTTCTGCATTTGTCCGACATCCACTCCGGCCAGGAAAAGAACGGCACGTTGGTGAACGGGAGGTAGTGCGGTGAGTATACCGTTCTCATTGCGGGCTGAATTAAAGGGCGTCGAGGTCGCACCGGGAGTGACCTTGCGCTACTGGGAGGCCGGTGCGGGCCGGGCGCTGGTGATGTTGCCCGGACTAGGTCATGCCGCGTCGCTGTATAAGTATCAGCTTGAGGGACTGTGCGACGAGTTCCGGGTGATTGCTCTCGATCCCCGTGGTCATGGCGAGTCGGACAAACCAGAGGGCGGCTACAACTACCACACATTGGCTAAGGACCTCGACGGATTTCTCCGCGCACTCGACCTCAATGACGTGACGATCCTCGGCCACTCCGGTGGCTGCAAGATCATTTTGACCTACCTCGAGCTTTACGGTGATTCTCGACTGCGGGCGATTGTCTTCTCCGACGATTCACCATGCCACCTGCGTGATGGAATCTTCAGTGCGGATCAGGCGTTGGCCGCGATTGACGCCTTCCAAGGTCCCGATGCCATCGCCTTCTCCAAGGGTTTTAGCGACCAATTCCTCACCGACGACGCGGAGGAGTCGGCGAAGGAGGCCTTCTACCGTGAGGGACTCAAGCTTCCTCGCCCGTACCTGGCCAAACTCTTTCGCTGGGCCGCCTTCGGTGATTGGTGGGATGTGTATGCGTTGGTCAAGGTGCCCACTCTGGTCATTGGTGGACGCGTGTCGAAAGTACCACTGAAAATCGCGCAAGGGATCCACGAGGCCGTTCCGGGCTCTTCCTTCGTCGTTTTTGAGGCTGACGAAGGTGGGGGCCACGCGATGTTCTGGGAAGGTCCTCAGAAGTACAACGACTCACTGCGCACGTTCCTGAGGGCCTCCTAGGTCATGAAACGATTCGGGGCGATAAGTGGTTTGCGAGCGCGGTTAGGCTAGGTGTGGCCCCACCCGAACCGTGGGTTCCCTCGAGCAAGGGCAGAGCTTTCTTCTCATGGTCGGTTAACCTCCTCGATATCTACACAGCGTCACGGAGGGGTTGCGTTCAAGAGAATTCAAGTGGTGGCTGAACCGGCTTTCCGGACAAATGCCCGCAAAGTCTTTTTCAGGCACTCCGTTATGCAAGCTGGCTTCAACGATATGATTTACTTCCGAGTCGAAAGCCGAGAACTAATGGCGACTCTCCCGGTTCCACTTCATCGAGTCCCTCCCCCGAAAGAATCGATGAAAAGTTCTAAGAAGAGTCGCCGTTTAAGGAGACGGAATTGAACCTAACAAAGCCTCCGCAGGTTCTCGTGGCTGCCTGGGTTAACGCCGTCTATCAAACATCAAGATAGTGATGGCGATCCTCTAAACGTTACAGCTTCCGTAAATTCCCCGGAAGTCTTGATTCGGCAAATCCCCCGGTCAGATGGTTCAGGCCGGGCAAGTTACCTATAACCGTTTTTCGGGCACTTGACGTCTAGCTTCTATCCATCGCGCTGTAGATGGCCAGATGGCCATCTACCGAAGTCCATTTTTCTGATAGCGCACATTGGCGTCGCTGAATACGAGTGGGCCTTCCCACGGTTGCTTCGAAGCCGTGAAAGCATCAGTCCGAGCCATTGTCACTCAATCTGAAAAGGGAGCATTTAAGCCGCTCACGGTCAGCCAGAATTGCCGTCCAGCTGAATCACCGCGTAATACACGATTCCGGGCTGCTGAGGGCTCGTGTGGTAAGGTGCGGTTTGGTTCAATATCAGCTCTATCTGGTAATCCAGTCGCTTACCTCTTTGGCAATAGGGTCCGGGTTCCGTCGCCACTCCTCCAAGCACGCTATCCACCTCTGCGCGCGTGAGCGGGAATCTCCCATGAATCCGATCCCAGCCTTCGAGACGATGCTCTAAAGATCCGAGATGATTTGAATTCCCAAACAACTCCGAATGCCAAAGCGGTACGTTTGGAATGCATACCATGGCGTACAACGCCACGATGAAGCCAAGGGGTACAGCAAGGACTGGCCATCTGGGCCATTCCGATCGAATTGCCGCTAGTACACCAAAAGCCGACAGCAAGAGTACTATGGGCCCTGCGAGAGCCAAAGCAAGAGTCGTAGCATCGAGCCAGCGCCCAATTGAGAAGGGCTCTCCCTTGTCCAGGTGGAATTGCACCCAGGTTTCTATTACCGTCCAAGTAAATTGAATCAGAGGCAACGACAGTAGCCACAAGAACACCACTGCGACAAGGCTTGCAACGGTAAAACGCTGCCATTTCTCCATCACTTGTCGCATCCCCAAGGAATCGCCGTCGGCTTCATCGCCTCCAGCAAGATTTTGTTGCAGCTGTCTGATGCTACGCCGGAGAATGGATGTCTTACACGTCTTCTTGGAGTGGCCTTTGGAGAGACAACTAGCTGCGACAGCACTGATAGCTATCCCGCTGCGAACAGCCCTTCTGACGATGATCGGCATCGCGTCTTGCTATTGGGGAATCACGGGCAGGGAGTTTACGAACCGCGGACCTGGTTCAGTCCCTCGCGGTCGATCGATCCCCCTATGGTGGGGCCGTCTTCTGTTTTGCATTATGGGTGTTTCATGCCTCTATCTGGCGTTTATATACCGATAAGGAAGAAAGGGGACTTCTCGTGTGAGTTCGGCGGGATCTTCGAGGCAACGCCAGCTTCCCGCTTTACGGCCAATCCTCAAGGCATCTCCTGCATTGCCTGAAAAGTCGTTTTCGGTAAGTTCCCCCTCCGGAGGGCCGGACGCAATTTACAGGAGTTTGTTTGGGGTATCCGGTGTCAGAATTGAGACTCAAGTGATGACAGCCGACCAAGTTCGAGAACTGATCCGTGTTCAAAGCGCCGACAATCTTAGAACCACAAACGACCACCGCATCAGCCTGGAGCAGACACTCGTGACGCCGCAGAGGATCTCCGTAATCGCACGACAGGTCGCGTACGGTCGACTGAAGGACCAGACGCTCAACGTCTGGCGTGTTGGGCGGAGTACTCGAGCGATGGATACAAGATCATTATGCGTGACGACGGTTTGCAGTTTGGCCTCGCGTCCAGTGGCTTCCCGAACGACAAAGATCCTATCTTGGCCGGATGGTACGGTAGTCTCCTATCGGCATTTCTGAGCATGTGGGCAGGCTTGGTTCAGGGGCCGTCAATGCCCGGTGTGAAACGATTGGTCCGAAGCCGTGAAGCTCGTGACTTGGTGGTTGACCGGCAATCCCGAAGAAAGTCGGGTTTTCGGTAAGTTCCCGCGGCCCGAAGGAGCACTGGAACTTTACCGTAAATCTCGTTTCAGGGGAACTCCGCTTCAACGGTCGGAAAGCCACGTGTCCGAAAGCCGACTAGACGGCCATCTGGGATCCCCTGCGTCGATGAGCAGGTTGGTGATGATGCGCCGACTGAGAATCGAATCTTCTCGCGAAACTCCGCACTCCTTGACATTCGACAGGAGGTGCGCAATCCTGTTGTCGTATATCGAGGGGAAGGAATGCCAACGCCAACGGACCTGCTGCAGGGAACGCTCGATTTGCTCATTCTTCAAACGCTCGCTCTGGAGCCGATGCATGGCTGGGGAGTAGCCCAGCGTATTCAGCAAGTGTCGAGGGATGTACTCCAAATTGGACAGGGTTCACTCTACCCAGCGTTGTACCGGCTGGAATACAAAGGATGGATCCGGTCAGACTGGGGAAATTCGGAAAACAATCGACGGGCGAAGTTCTATCGGTTGACGGCTGCGGGCAGAAAACAACTGGAGACAGAACTCGAAACCTGGGATCGGTTGTCGGCTGCGATTGCGCTTGTATTGGGCCGCGCTGCGGAGGTGTCATCATGATGACTGAGTTGCTGACCCGCCTTCGCTTTCTGATTCTTCGCAAGAAGCCGCGCGAACTCGACGAGGAAATACGGTTTCACTTGGACCAGGCGATTGCGGCGAAAGAGGCAGCAGGATTATCTGCCTCGGAAGCGCGCCGGCAGGCAATGGTCGAGTTTGGAGGCATGGAGCGCACTCGGGAACAATGCGACGAGCAGCGCCCTGGTTGGTGGATGGATTCTTTCGCTCGCGATCTGCGTTACGGTTTGCGGATGCTGCGCAAGTCACCAGGCTTTACAGCGGTGGTGGTGCTGATGCTGGCCCTCGGTATCGGCGCGAATACAGCGGTATTCAGCGTAATGAACGCGGTACTGATCCAGTTGCTGCCGGTCGGACGGCCCCAGGGACTCTACTACGTCCGCATGGCTAATGGAGAATCGAATCCGCCGGGCGCCAGTGACACGGGAGACGCGCATACCTCGTTTTCCGAAGTGACGTTTGAGGCGCTCCGGCAGCGGAGCGAGATCTTCGAGGACCTGATCGCGTATGTGCCGCTCAGCTTCAATGGCAGTGTCGCCGTGCGTCATGCAGAACTTCCCGAAGAGGCGGCAGGCGAAGAGGTCAGTGGCAACTTCTTCTCCGGCCTCAGCGCGCGGATCGAGGCAGGACGGGGGTTCACCCTGGACGATGAAAAGAGCCATGCGCCGGTCGTTGTCCTCAGTTATGACTATTGGACCAGGAGCTTTGCTCGCGACCCGGACATACTCGGCAAAACGGTCCACATCAAAGGCGTTCCTTTCACTGTCGTAGGTGTCACGGCTCGCGGCTTCAAGGGCATTGAGCCGGCGGTTGCGACTGACTTCTGGATTCCGTTGCAGAAGCGCGCCGAATTGAACGCTTGGGGCTTACCGGACGATTCCCTCTACGGGACTCAAAGGTGGTGGAGCTTGCGGATGATGGCTCGCCTGCGTTCGGGGGTTGCGCCGATGCGCGCACAGCGAGAGCTGTCCGGGACCTTTGCCGCGGTGGTCAAGCAGACGATCGGCGACGTCGATCCTAAAGAATGGAAACCGCTGCTCGACTTCGCGCCGGCACGGGGCATTGGCGGATACAACGAGGAATATCGCACGCCGGTAGAAATTCTGATGGGTTTGGTGGCATTGGTATTGCTGATCGCCTGCACCAATGTAGCAATGATGTTGCAGGCACGTAACTCCGTCCGGCAGCATGAGTTCAGTCTGCGCATGGCGATCGGCGCGAGCCACGCGAACATATTCCACCAATTACTGTGCGAGAGCCTGCTCCTCGTCGGTGCCGGTGCAGCGTTGGGATGGCTTTTTGCAGTTTCAGCAACACGAATGTTAGCGTCGTGGTCCGGCATCGAGACCGGTCTCAGTCCCGACCGTACCGTCCTGCTTTTCACGCTCCTTGTTTCGGTTCTAGCCGCGCTTGTTTTTGGACTGGTTCCCCTGTGGAGCGCTGTGCGCGCGCCGGTCGCAGGCGTTCTGCGGTCCACTTCGCCCAACACCAGTGCAACGCGGAACCGCGTTGCTGCAGGACGTGCCTTGCTCTCTGCTCAAATTGCAGTGTGCCTGATACTACTGATGGCCGCGGGCCTGTTGCTGCGCACTTTGCGCAACTTCGCAACCCAGAATCTCGGCCTGCTGGCCAACGGCTTGCTGGTCTTCGGGATCACCCCGCAAGACAGTTCCGACAGCCACCTTTTCTATCGCAGAGTGATCGACCAGCTTGGGCAGCTGCCGGGCGTGGAATCCGTATCGATGGCAGAGAACCGCCCCGGTACCGGATGGAGTGACAACAATGAACTGACGCTTGATGGAGTCTTGCAGCAGGGGGCTCTGCTGCGCTCCAACGATGTCGGTGCCGGTTTCTTTCGTACAATGGGAATTCCTGTTGTTGCCGGCCGGGATGTCGCGGAATCGGACGTCGAAAAGTCTCAACCCATCGCCCTGGTGAATGAGACATTCGCCAAACGATTTTTGGCCAACACGAACCCGCTGGGCCATGTGCTGGGGTCAGGCGAGGACAAGAGGACCATCGTGGGCGTGGTCAGTGACAGCAAGTACGAGGGGGTGGCTGAGAAACCAATGCCCATGGCTTATTACGCGGCAATGCAGTTCTCCCCACTCGGCACCATGCATCTGGAAGTGCGTACCTACGGCGACGCCATGGCGATGCTGCCGGCATTGCGCAAATCTGTCGCGTCTCTGTATCCCTCTGTGCCCCTGGAGCGGCCAATGACCCAGAGGGCCCAGTTTGAGAAATCCTACGAGCAACAGCGCATGTTCGCAGCCTTAGGTGGCTTTTTCGGTGTTCTCGCCGCGCTGCTTGTAGCTACAGGCCTCTACGGCACGTATTCCTTCCGGGTGAGTCGGCGCCTCGCCGAAATTGGTTTGCGGATGGCTCTCGGTGCCACTCGCAGCCAGGTGCTGACGATGATCATGCGTGAGAGCCTTTTGGTACTCGCGCTCGGCCTCGCCGCAGGCATTCCTCTTACCCTGCTCGCGGTGCGTCCCTTGAAGTCTATGCTCTACGGAATTTCTCCGTTCGATCCGGCAAGCTTCGGGCTGGCAATTGCAGCATTGGCAGTGGTCTCAGGGTGCGCCGCTTTCGCCCCGGCACGCCGCGCCGCTTCCGTGGAACCCATGCAAGCCTTGCGTACCGAATAACCAGCGACCGAAGCTTTTCGAGTTGGTCAGCCTTGGCCCTTCGTGCGTTCACGCAGACCCATTCGTCGTAGATACAAAGTAACCTCCGGAAGGGTACTCCCGGTTAAAAAAACGTCACGGCGCCTGTATGAAATCCCACCGCGGGCATCTTGATAGAAAACGATTTCGGCAGGAGGCGGCTTCTCGGCGGACGCGCTCCTACGGACTACGCCCGAGCAAAGGACAATTTTACCGCTGTCCGGTGTCACACCCGATCCCTGTCAAAAATCCCTCAATCCAAGCATCCCGCCTCGGCGGGATCTTTTTATGCATGCCACTGTGCTTCTCGGAGCTCATCAACCTCTCCCCCGTTGCTTCTCCCTCGCAACGAACCAACTTCCCAATGAACGGAGCCACTTATGCCTAAAAATATCGTTAGCGACCCCATCACCGATCAGGAAATAGCCTTTGCCCACCTGGTTCTCTCTGGAACCATAACCGACCGCCGTGCCGCCGAAGTCGTGGGTCTCAACCCCGACACCGCTGCCTACACCAAAGCCAAACCCCGTGTCCGGGCATACATGCTCGAGCACCGCGCCGCCGTGAACGAACGGCTCGTGCAGCAAGAGACGGAGGAACTGCGCCGGCTGAACCTGAGCCGCGAGCAGGTCCTGGCCCGGCTCTGGGAAATCGCCAACCTGGACCCCGAAATGACCCGCAACAGCGCTTCCGCCCAGATCAAGGCCCTCTCCATGATCGTCGCCATCGAAGGCCTGATCCCTAACCGCCGCGCCGGCTCTTCAGAGAAGAAGTCCGCCTCGCCGGCCGCCGTTCCGCAAATCGATACCGCCGCCTGGCTTCGCGAGCAGCAAGGGAAAACCACCGGCCCCCAGCCCAGCCCTGACCTTGCCCGAGACGAAGATGGGCTTGGCGTTCCCGATCCTCCGCCCGCCGCGGCGGCAGACGCGACGGAGGACCCTGGCGCTGCCCCGGGCTCTGACTTTGATTCCAGCGAGTTCATCTTCGCCCGCTCCCTTAGCCCCGCGGAAACGACCCCGTCGGCGCCTCATGCCCCCGTGCCCACTTCTGTTCCGGACAACCGGGTCCCTTCCTCTATAGAAAAGAAACCCTGTACCTGGCGCCTGAGACTCTAAAGGAAACGCACGCGCTGCTAATGTCCCAAAAGACTAAAAAGGATCGAATTTTATCGAACTTTACAAAAATCGAGGACACACGACGACCCCGCGTTCTGATGACTGCGCACGGGGTTGAGCCGTCAAGAGGCCGACCGATAACTGGCAGCATCGTTTCTCCAACTGGATCTCAACAAGCACAGAGCCACAAGGCTCATGAAACAGTGCGTATAGAAACACGGTGGAGGACAACATGCGTCGCAATCGAAGCAAAGAACAAAAGGGTATCCTTGACGCAGATTCCCGCAGAGGAGAAGCGTGATGGAATGGGAACGCATGATTCGATTTGGGCTGCTGGGCGATGCGAATCTGGAACCATGGGCGATTTTGTTGGTGCGGGTCGCGTTAGGAGTGTTTTTCGCCATCTCCGGGGGAAATAAACTGTTTGTCGCTAGCCGGACAAAAGTCATGTATGAAACCTTGGCCGCGGCCAGGATCCCGTTTCCACGGCCGTTGACCTATTGTGTGTCGGCGGTAGAATTCGTCGGCGGTTGCTTGCTGGTTGTGGGACTTCTGTCAAGCCTGGCTTGTTTTGCGTTGCTGGTCAATATGCTGGTCGCCATCCTGACCACTAAGCTTTCTGGCGACATTAAAGCGCTTTCCCCTCTTAATTGGGTGGACGATTTCCTTTATTTTCCCGAAGTTCTTTACGTATTGTTTTTTGTGTGGCTGATCTGTTCCGGTCCAGGAAAATTCAGTCTGGATCGCCTGATTGCGACTCGATTTGTTCCATGATCTGGCTTGATGGCGGGATGAACCACGTTTATTCCATCCTTACCGCGCACTCACACCTCTTCCTTCCACCAAGATGAAGAAACAGCGCTGCCATGGTTACCAAAGAAATCCTCTTCTGCTCAGTTCAGACTAATCGGGATAACATGTCTATCATGTTCACCGGGGATCAGCATGCAAACACCCCGCCCTTTACAAGCATTCGCTCTCCTCCTGTTAAGTGGGTCCAACCTGACCGCTGGCTCGCAGGCCCATCTCTCGCCGATTTCGAAAGCAAATCTCTGCGTGACGGAAGGCTCGATTGACGCACTTCCCGGGCAACGACTGGCCGTGGATGTTGCCAAGATGCGGGCCTACGTTAACGCCTACACATCACCGGAAGCCCAGGCGCGCTTCACTTACCTGGGGGCGACGCCCAATGAAGCGCCACTGGCGTCCGGAGAAATGCGACGTCAGTTTGGCCTCAAGCTACGCGCGCAGGACGCATGCAATCTGGTATATGCAATGTGGCGTATTGAACCTGAATCGAAACTTGTCGTTTCGGTGAAGAGCAACCCTGGAGAGCACAGCAGCGCGCAGTGCGGTAATCGCGGATATCAAAACATCAAGCCGCACCGCAGTTCACCCGTCCCTACCCTGGAGCCCGGCGCAACCCATACCCTGCGCGCGCAAATGAACGGAGCAGAGATGCAGGTCTTTGCAGATAATTCTTTGGTATGGGAGGGCCCGGTTGGGCCGGACGCACTGCGCTTCGACGGACCGGTCGGCATTCGTTCCGACAACGCGCGTTTGCAGATCGAGCTATCCGCGCAAATCGAACGACAGCCTGGTATTTCAATAGGTTGCAGAGGGGCAGAATCCGAATAGTGCTGGCCCGACCAACATCTCGCAGCACCCCTGCATCTATTCTAAGCAGTTAGTTGGAGGGGTGAAATATGAAGCTTTTTCATCGTTTAGCGACTTCGGGAATGGCAGTTGTCTTGTTAAGCTCCACGGCTGCAATTTACGGTCAATATGCCCCGCAAGGGCCTCCGCCACCGGGATATGGTGACCGTGGTGGCTGGGATGCTCCGCCGTCGGAGCTTAACGACGCGCAACGACGCGGATTTCACGATGGAATGGAGGGAGCACGCAAAGATTACGAGAACCATCGGACCCCCAACGTGAATAACCGTGACGAGTATCGCCACCCTGATGTACCTAAAGGGCTACGGGCCGACTATCGTGAAGGATTTCAGCGTGGTTACGATGTCGGCGTTCGCCACATGATGGGCGAAGGACCGGATCGGCGCTAATCTTTTCAAGGTAAAACAGCTGGCCGATATCTCGCGAGGGATATCGGCCAAACTATTGCCGCGGATGGTTGTTCAATTTGTCTATGGCGCTCTTCAGCTGTTCCAGTTTCTGCCCCGCCTCGCCAAGTTTTCCCTCCGCAGTTAAGCGTTGGTAGTCCGCAAGATCTTTGGCAGCTTCAGCGATGGTGGGGCTCAGTTCTGCGTTGGGCTGCAAAGTCGCTGCCGGCCGCTGCTCCGCAGCCGCCGCCGAAGAGTTTGCACCCCCGAAGAGAGACGACAACGCGGCCTCAAATGTCGAGCCATACGCCAGCCGGTCCTGCAGCGCAAGCACTACCAATCGTAGTTCAGGCATGGGGCTGCGCTCCGCTTGCAGGTAAATCGGCTCGGCATACAAAAGCGCGCGCCCGGTTGGAATCACCAGCAGCGTGCCCCGCCGCACGTGGGAGCCCTGCTGATTCCACAAAGTCAGTTGTCCCGAAAGCTCCGCGTTCTGGTCGATCCGCGCCTCGATCTGCAGAGGTCCATCTACCAGCTTGTTCTTGGGGAAGTTGTAGACCACCGACGTCCCGTAATGCGCGCCATCACTCCGCCCGCCGATCCATCCGATCAGGTTGTTCCGATTGGCCGGCGTGAAGGGCAAAATCTCGACGAACTCCATATCCGTTTCATCGGGCAGCTTCATCAACACGAAATTAGGCTGCATCGGTTGAGCGGTTTGTCCGCCCTGGCTGCCGCTGACTTCCGTTGCCACCGTCCATAGATCCTCGCGGTTATAGAACACCGCCGGATTGGTCATGTGATACAAGCCGTAGACTTCTCCCTGCAGCTTCAGCAACAACTCCGGGTAGCGCATGTGCTTGCGCAGCCCCGGCGGCATCTCGGACGCATCCTTAAACAGGCTGGGAAAAATACGCCGATAGGCGTCGATGATCGGATCTTCCTTGTCGAAGACGTAAAACGTGGTCGAACCGTCATAGGCGTCGATCACCACCTTGACGCTGTTGCGCAGGTAATTGATCGTATCCTCGCCCAAACGGTAATGGCTCGAGTAGGGATATTGGTCTGAAGCGGTGAATGCATCCATCACCCACGACAGCCTGCCATCTTCGCCCACCACGATGTAAGGGTCCTGATCGTAAGTAAGGAAGGGCGCCAATGCGTTGACCCGGTCACGCACGTTCCGCCGCATCAGCAGCCGGCTTTGCGGGGTCACATCGTCGCTGAAGGGCAACTTTGCCAAATCGCCGCGGTCCAGCGCCAGCACCAGGCGGCGCAGAAAACCACCCAACACAATCCCGCCGTCGCCTTCATACGAAGTAAGGTTGTTGCTTTGCCCTTGCGGGTAATTGAATTCCTGTTGCCGGGTTTTGACGTACACATCGGTGTCTGTCAGCTCGCCAAAGTAGATCTCCGGCCGGGTCACATTGAGCCCTTCAATCGTGCTCTGCACCGGCATGTTGCTCATGAAGAGAGTGGGCAGACCTTCCGGCGTGAACCCGTTGACCGGGTTCATCGTGATGCCATACCCGTGGGTGTAAATCAACTTCTCATTGATCCAGTTCCGGCTGCTCTCAGGAAGTTTCTCGACATTCAGTTCGCGTGCGGCGAGCATCACCTGGCGCATGTTGCCTTCGATTTGATAGCGATCGATATCGATATCGGGAAAGTCATAGTAGGTACGAATTTCCTGAATCTGGCGCAGCGCATCCTGCAGAGCCTGCCAATCCCACAAGCGGATGTTTTGCAAGGTAGGTTGGTTATTGGCCGGATCCGCCGCCCCCACCGTCGTCTCCGCCGGGAACTCGCGTTGCACGAAGCGATCCAATCCATACGCCTGGCGAGTCATCCGCACGTTGTTGGCGATGTAGGGTTTCTCGCGCACCAATTCGTTTGGTTTGACGATAAAGCTGTTCATCCACCACTCGGCGACGTGAACCCCTGCAAAGCAGAGGATCGCCGGGAGAACCGCCGCCGCCAGCCAGCGTCCCTGGGCCACCGTGGCGGCGTTGGCGATCGCCCCCGCCGCTCCGGCAAACAGGGCTAGAGATATCAGAAGCAGGCCGCCGAGGGTGAGGTGCGCATCGGTATAGGTAACCCCCCCGAAAACCGTATGCGCGTTGAACAGAAGGTCGTAACGGCTCAAGAAGACGCGCCAGGCGAGGACAAGCAGGAAGAACCCGAACGCGATGGACAGTCCTCGCCACGGGATCGTCAGGAAACTGCGGCGCCCGCTAAACGCGCCGGCACCGCCGGTGATCAGGATGAAGAAAACCGCAAGTCCGCAAACAATGATAGCCAGCGTAAGCAGCCAGCCCGAGATGAGTTGCCAAGCCGGCAGAGCAAAAAAAAAGTAGTTCAGCGGAAGGCCAAAAATCGGGTCAACGACGCTCCCCGTGGCATGGGGTGCTGACCAGAAAAGAGCATACGTTGGCCATTCCGACATCATGCCGACACCGGTCATCAAGGCGATGATGATCGATCCGCCAAGAGCGATGACCTTCATGACGGGTTCAACAGGAAGCCGCAACGGCTGACCACCGAAGTAAATCGTGCGCATGCTGGGCAAATCGGGCAGATGCATCCGTTTCAAGGCGACAAAAGAGCCATACAGGATCAGGAAGGTTGTGGCCGCGAACAGGATAAAAATCGTCGTCTCAAGGGCAAGTGTGGTTGCGAAAACACTCCCATAACCGAGGGACCTGAACCACAGCAGGTCAACAAAATAGGAGAGCGCGCTTCGACCGGCGATGATGACGACGAAGATGGCCAGGAGGATAAGAAAGAAGCGGAACCTCCGGTTCCGCGGCGCATGCTTGGGCGGCCAGTCAATTGTTGTAGGTGTTGTAGGCATTGCTAGTCTGCATTCTACAGGGGGGTGGCTCTGACGGGATGAGGGGCGCATGAGTAACATGGGCGCGAGTGGCGAAACTTTCCTGCGAGCCTCGACCGGAATATGATGAGCGTCGTACTCAGCGGAGAACTCCCACATGCCTCCTAAAAAATCGACCCCTGGTTTTTCTTCCCAGCAACGCGTTGTGCTGCCGGGAAGTGAAAAAGCACCCCTGACCGCAGCCACTGGAGAAAAGCCGGCGCGTCCCGCCAGCGCCATCACCGTATCCGTCGTCGTCCGGCGCAAAAAACCCCTCAATACCAGCCGGTTGGGAAAGAACCGCATCACCCGGGCCCAATATCGCCAGCAGCACGGTGCTGATCCTGCGGCCATCAAACTGGTGCGCGCCTTCGCTAAAGAATTCGGCCTCACTGTCGACAAAGACACTCCCAAACCGGAGCGCCGCACCATCAAGCTGACCGGGACTGTTGCAGCCATGCAGAAAGCGTTTGGCGTCCAGCTCACGCAGAAAGTTCTTAATGGCGCCACCTATCGCGTCCGCGAAGGCAGCATTCTTATCCCCGCGGACCTGGCTGGTGCAGTGGAGGCGGTCCTGGGCCTCGACAATCGTCCTCAGGCCCAGCCTCACTTCCGCGTTCTGGGTTCAACCATCAACGCGCAGGCAGCGGGAACGGGGGGCTTCGCCCGCGCCCACGCCGCCGCAGCCGGCACTTCCTACACCCCGGTCCAGGTGGGCCAGCTTTACCAATTTCCCCCGGGTGCGACTGCTTCCGGCCAGACCATCGGCATCATCGAGCTGGGCGGTGGCTACCGGACCAAGGACCTCACCGCCTACTTCAAAGGACTAGGCCTGACCGCTCCTACGCTCACCGCAGTATCGGTGGATGGGGGCAAGAACACTCCGGGCAACGCGAATGGCGCGGATGGCGAGGTCATGCTGGATATCGAGGTGTCCGCTGCCGTCGCCCAGGGGGCGAAGATTGTCGTCTACTTCGCACCCAATACCGATCAAGGATTTATTGATGCCGTAGCCAGTGCGGTGCACGATACGACCAACAAGCCCAGTGTGGTTTCGATTAGCTGGGGCGGACCAGAGTCCAGCTGGACGGCGCAGGCCATGAAAGCGCTGGACGCCGCTTGCCAGTCCGCAGCCGCGCTCGGCATTACCATCACGGTCGCCGCCGGCGACAACGGTTCGACCGATGGAGGTACAGGCAACAACGTCGACTTCCCTGCCTCCAGCCCGCATGTGCTTGCCTGTGGGGGAACCACTCTGGAGGGGAGTGGCAGCACCATCACGTCGGAAGTAGTGTGGAACGAGCAAACCAAAGAGGAGGGCGCGACGGGCGGCGGCGTGAGCAACGTATTTCCTCTGCCATCCTGGCAGGCGAATGCAAAGGTCCCTGCGCCTTCGTCGAGCGCTGGTGGGCGCGGTGTGCCCGATGTAGCTGGTGATGCCGACCCGGTTACCGGCTACCAGGTCCGCGTTGACGGGCAGAGCCTGGTCATCGGCGGGACGAGTGCCGTTGCCCCGCTCTGGGCTGGGCTTATCGCGCTCAGCAATCAGCAGAACGGAACCAGCGCTGGGTTTATCCAACCGCTGATCTACGCCGCAAAGGCGGCATCTGCGTTCAACGACATCGTCTCGGGAAACAACGGCGCGTTTTCCGCCGGTCCCGGATGGGATGCTTGTACCGGTCTAGGTTCTCCCATCGGCGCAAAACTGATCCCGCTTCTGGGTGGTTCGACCGCACCAACCAAAAAGAAGGGTAAGAAGGCGGTCCGAATGCGCCCTGCCCGGAAACAGACTTCTCGCCGCTGACCTTGCTTTAGGCTATCAATCGCCGGAATGACGGCAGACCTCCTCATCAAGCCTGCTACGGGCGTCGCGGATCCACTCAGGGTCTGGAGGCTGTAGCTTTATTTTCGACAGGACATCCGGAATGAGCCCAGTGGAGACATGCGTAGTTTTTTCCCATTACCTAAGTGTCGACCTACAACTTTAGCGTCCAAACCCCAATCAATACAGCCTTCACGACCGACGCTGATTGGTTTAGGATCGCACTCATAAAAGATAGATTGTTCCTGCAGTCTTGCATTAATTTCCCCATCTGCGCTGTTAGTAAGAGGAACTACCACCATGCGGAAATGGGGAGTAGGTCTCCTGCTTGGCGCAACCGCGCTCCTCGCTGGATGCAGCGGTTCGGGCAGCACCGGTGGCACCTCGAATCCCAACCAGACCAGCAGCACTCTGACCGTATCGACTACCTCGCTTCCCAGTGGAAGCGTGGGCGCAGCCTACAGCGCGGCCGTGGCAGCATCCGGTGGCACCGTTCCCTACACCTACAACGCCACGAACCTGCCTAGCGGGCTATCCATCAGCGCTTCCACGGGAATGATTACAGGGACCCCCGCGCAAAGCTCCGTGGGAACCGCCTCAGCAACAATTAAAGTGACGGATTCGACGCAACCGTCCTCGCAATCCGCCAGCTCTAGTCTGAACATCAGCATCAGCCCCGCTACACTGGCCGTGACCACGACTTCTCTCCCCGGCGGCACCGCCTCTAGCCCTTATCCATCGACCAGCCTGCAAGCTTCTGGAGGTGTCCCGCCCTATAGCTGGTCGCTGCAATCGGGTAGCTTACCCGCCGGGCTGAGCCTTTCTGCCGCAGGAGCCATTTCCGGAACGCCCACTTCCGCTGGCGCCTATCCATTGACCTTCATGGTGACCGATTCATCCTCCACGCCGGAGACCGCGAAAGCCTCGCTCTCGCTCACCATTTCCGCCGCACCAACCGGACCAACCTCCACCCTGACCTTGACCACGACCACCCTGGCAGATGCCACTTTGAACACAGCCTACTCAGCGACGTTGACGGCGGCGGGTGGAGTAGCCCCCTACACCTTTACCCTGGCCAACGGTACTTCCCTGCCGGCGGGATTAGCCCTTTCTTCCACCGGCACCATCAGCGGCACGCCCACCACGGCGGGAAGCACTGCCTTCACCGTGAATGTGACAGATTCGAGTACCCCAGCCCCCCTTTCCGGAACCGGCAACCTAAACATCACGGTCAATTCGACGGCTGGACCATCCTGTGGCAACATGAGTACCGGCAATGGCGCCAGTCTGAACGGCTATGTGCCCTTCCCGTCCTCGAACGCCTGGAACACAAACATTGCCTCCGCGGCGGTCGATCCCAACTCGGCAGCCATCATCGCTGCGCTTACCGGAAGCCATCTGCATCCAGACTTCTCGAACATTGTTGACGGCAACTACGGCATACCCTATGTGGTGGTGGACTCTAGTGTCACTTCGCCTGTACCGATGACGATGACCACCTATCAGAGCGAGAGCGATATCACTCTGTATCCCATCCCCCTCACGGCTCCCATCGAAGGCTTTCCTCCGGCCTGCACCATCAACGGAGACAATCACCTGCTCGTCATCGACAAAAACAAATGCTGGCTCTACGAGACTTGGCAAACCCAACTCTGCAGCGGGACCTGGAGTGCGGCCAACGGAGCGATCTGGGACCTGACCAACACGGAGCACCGTCCTTATGGCTGGACCTCCGCCGATGCCGCCGGCCTGCCCATTTTCCCCGGGTTGGTTCGCTACGACGAAGTCGCGGCCGGCGCCATCAACCACGCCTTCCGCATGACCCTGGCGCAAACCAAAAGCGATGCCAATGGTGGATATTTCGTGGCACCGGCTACCCACGCGGCCGGTAACAATTCCGGGACCGACAACATCATGGGCATGCGCTTGAGGCTCAAGGCAAGCTTCGACATCTCCAGCTACAGCGCCGCCAACCAGGTGATCCTCACCGCCATGAAGAACTACGGCATGATCGTAGCCGATAACGGCAGCAATATGTATTTCCAGGGAGCCCCGGATGCGCGTTGGGACGATAACGACCTGAGCGCCCTGAAAGCGATCGATGCGTCCAATTTCGACGTGGTGCAGATGGGAACTCAATACGATGACGCCACCGCGCCCACCGGCCCAGTGCCGACGATCAGTAGCTTTACTGCTTCGCAGACCACGGTAACCGCCGGCACCCCGGTGACACTAAGCTGGACGGTGAGCAACGACTCCTACGACTACATCGATGTGGTTGGCCCGGTGCGTGGAGGCACGCAAACCGTGACCCCGGCAGCCACTACGACCTACACCTTGAATTCCACCAATCAATATGGACGAGCGACCATGGCGGTTACCGTCAACGTGCAGTAGCTTTATTCCCTCCTCAGCATCTGCATGGGATCGACCGAAGCGGCGCGCCGCGCGGGCAGCAGGCATGCCGCGGTCCCAGTCCCCAGCAGGAGACACACAGCGCTGACGGCGATGGCAGAGTCATAGGGACTCACCTGAAAGAGCAAGCTGCTGACGACACGCGCAGACGCGAAAGCCACGGCCACCCCGGCAACTGCCCCCATCACTACGGGTACCAATCCGTCACGCAGCACCAGGCGGTAGATGTTTTTCCGCTGCGCCCCGAGCGCCAACCGCAGACCGATCTCGCGTTCCCGTTGAACCACCGAATAGGTCACCACCCCGTACACCCCTAAACTCGCCAGCAGCAACGCACTGACAGCAAAGAGAAGCAACAGCTGCATCTCAAAACGCCGATTCGCTACCGAGTCTTCGACCACCCCTCCAAGCATGCGCACCGCCGGCACAGGTACTTCAGGATCGACGCTCCAGATAGCCTTCCTCATAGCATCCGCCATCATCGCCGGGGATTGCGTGGTACGTACCAGCAACCCGCCCGTGCTGTCGCTCCGATACCAGTACGGCATGTACACCATCATTGGGTCGGGGTTTGACAAAGAGACCGTGCGGGCATTCCCTACTACGCCGATAACGGTAAATGGGTCCTCTTTCATGAGTCCGGCTCGATGGAACGGTTGCCCGATCGGGTTCTTGCCTGGCCAGAGGGTTTTGGCTGTCAGTTCTGAAATGACGGCGTAATGCTTACCCTCGTCGCTCGAGTTCAACAGGCGCCCGGCAATCAAGGGCAGGTGAATGGTCTCAAAATACCCCGGGGTCACCCAGCGAAAGTGTTCCGAAGGCAGTTGCATGATGGGCCTGGGATCGCCAGGAACATTGATCATATCGAGCCAACTATCACGAGACAGCGGCAGCTCACTGATTACCGCCGCACGCTCCACGCCAGGAAGTTCAGAGAGCCGTTCCACCACCTGCCTATAGAAAGCAGCCCGATGTTCCGTGTCTGAGTAGGTCTTGCTCGGCAGATCGACCATTGCGGTCGCAACGCGCGCGGCGACAAAGCCACGATCTACCTTCAGCAGCCGAAGCAGGCTGGTGGTCAAAAGTCCCGTCATCAATACTAGGGCCACGCTTACGGCAACTTCTACAGCAACCAGCAATCTACGTACTCGCTTGACCCCCACAGACTCACTGGCCAGCCGCGACTCGCTGTACAGAACCGCCTGCGGAGGGGTGCGCGCGACCATCCACGCCGGCGCCGCTCCCGCCACCAGGGTTGCCAGCCCTGCCAGCAAAACAGCGCACCCGGCCCCGGCCCAGTCCAGTTGGAGAGAACCGCGAAAATCCAGCGCCGGGGGTAGG
The DNA here is from genome assembly GCA_963763905.1 of uncultured Acidobacteriaceae bacterium. Classification (GTDB taxonomy): domain Bacteria; phylum Acidobacteriota; class Terriglobia; order Terriglobales; family Acidobacteriaceae; genus PALSA-350. Next base: position 234,364 of record CAVXRU010000031.1, read on the forward strand.
TAGCGCTGCATGACCGGCATCATGATGGCAGCCAGCAGGACGCCCAGCGCGCCTCCCAGCGTGGCCAGCACCGCCGTCTCCCGCATGGCCATGCGCAGCATCTCGGCACGGCTCGCGCCCAGGGCCGAAGCCACCGCCATTTGCTGCCGCTTGCCTACTGCTCGCGCCAGCAGCAAATTAGCAATGTTCACGCAGCCCACCAGCAGCAACCCCGCCACCGCCGCGAGCAAAATCAGTAGCGGCTTTCGATTGTTCCCCACCAGTTGCCACTGAAACGGGGTCAGCGTCGCAGAGAGGGTAGCTCTTTCCTCTGCGGACAACTTACCCATAATCGAACGCTGCAGAGCATTGATTTCCGCGCTTGCCTGAGCCAGGGAAACTCCTGGCTTCAGACGCGCCAGCCCGAAGTAATCAAAATCTCCCATCGCTTGCTGCAACATGTCCTGGGAAATGGCCATCGGTATCAACGCTCCGACGGGTCGCGGATGAGCGGCAGCCAGACCGCCCAAACTTCCTACATGGGGCAGGTGGAATGACGCTGGCATCACACCAATCACGGTGTAGGGGAATCCGTTCAGGGTGACGGTCTTTCCCAGGATTGCTGGATCGCCTTGAAATTGTGTTCGCCAAAAACTGTGCATCAGCACCACAACGCGCTCATGACCTGACTCGGCTTCCTGAGGCGAGAACGCCCGGCCAAGCAGCGGTGCCGAATCAAGGACGGAAAAAATGCCTGGAGTCGCTCTGAGTACACCTAGCTGTATCGGACGCGCAGCCAGGCCGAGGGGCAAGGAATCTTCCTCCATCATCGCCATCGATTGAAAGCTCTGGCTGTGTTGTTGCCAGAAGAAAAAGTGATTCGCATTCATCGGCAGCGTCGGGTAAAGGTCCCGGAATTCCGCCACTTGCTCTTCCATTTCGATCAACTGCTCCGCGTGGCCATAGGGTAGCGGCCTCAGCATCACGTCATAGACCAGCGTGAAAATCGCCGTCGTTGCCCCGATGCCTAGCGCCAGCGTTAGGATGGCGGTGATGGTAAACCCTGGAGACTTGCGCAACTGCCGAAGGGCATAGCGCAGGTCGTCAAAAAATGGCTGCATAGAACCTCCGGTAATCAGGCCGGTCGCTTATGGCCAGTACGCAAATTCCGGTAAGGAAGTTGCCTTATTCTTCGAGTCTTGAAACCATATTTGGTACGGAAGCCTAACCGAGGTCTTGAACAATGTGCCGCAATATCAAGATGCTATTCAATTTCGATCCTCCGGTAACGGACGACGAGGTTCGCGCCGCGTCCATCCAATACGTCAGGAAAATAAGCGGCTTTAACAAACCGTCCAAGGCAAACGAAGCTGCTTTTGACGCCGCGGTCGACGAGATTGCCGCTGTTTCGACCCGCCTTCTCCGCTCGCTTGAGACCCATGCTGCCCCCCGAAATCGAGAAGAAGAAGCCGCCAAAGCGAAAGCCCGGTCGGCGGAGAGATTTGGCACCTGACCCACCCCCTTTTTTAACGTCTTGCCTGTATGCTTAGCGGGCATGACGAAGAGGTCTCGAAACAACAAATCGCACCCGGTGACGCGAGGGCTCGCTGCAGTTGGAGTGGGCGCGATGGCCTTCTTTGGGGCACGTTTCCTAATAGACTACTTCGGCTCTGCAGTGCCCTATTCCATGCCCGACAGGAACACTGCTCCTTTGGACTCGGAGGAATTCATTCAATTCCTCAGTCTGGTCACCGATGGCACCCGGCGGCATTCCCACATATCCCGGCTCAAAAACGGAGTCGAGTTTTTCCCCGCTTACCTGAAGGCCATCCGCCGGGCGAAATACGCCATCAACCTGGAATTCTATGAATACCTGGAGGGACGCATCGGCGACGAAATTCTGGCGGCTTTGACGGAACGCGCTCAAGCCGGAGTCGAGGTACGCGTCATCGTCGACGCTCTGGGCAGCTTTGCCACCCGTAACGCCTACTTCGACGGCCTGCGCGCCGCTGGCGGCCAGATGTGCTGGTATCATCCGTTGTTGCGCTGGAACACCTGGCCCAAGGCCAATAATCGTACTCATCGCAAGTTACTGATCATCGACGGAGAGACAGGTTTTATTGGCGGCGCGGGGATCGCCGACCACTGGTTGTACGACACCTCGGTACCGGTATGGCGAGACACGGTGTTTTGCGTCGAAGGAGAAGCAGTCGCTGGTTTGATATCAGCCTTTTGTGAAAACTGGCTTGAGTCCTCCGGAGAAATTCTCTCCAGCTCGAAACAATTTGGCTTTCGCTCCATTCCCGAGGGCGTAGAAAGCTTTGTCGTTTCCAGCACTCCTCATGGCGGAGGCACCCAGGCACGGATTCTGTTTCAGGCCTTGATCAACAGCGCTCGCCATACCATTCGCATTACGACCCCTTACTTCCTGCCCGATCGCAGTGCGCGCCAAGCGCTGATCGCCGCTATCCAGGAGCGTGGCGTGGAGGTACAGATTTTGACTGCCGGTGCGCGTATCGATCATCCCCTCATCCGCAGGCTGAGTCATCGTAGCGTGCGCCGCCTGCTACAGGCGGGCGCAGAGATATTCGAGTACGAACCATCCATGATCCACGCCAAGTTAATGACCGTCGACGGCATGTGGAATGTGGTTGGATCGACCAACTTTGATCACCGCTCGTTTGCCCTCAACGATGAAGTGAACCTCGCCGTCCTCGACCGTGAGCTGGCTGCGACCATCGAAGCAGATTTCTTCGAAGATCTGGAGCAGAGCTCCAAGCTGAACCTGTCGAATATCGGGCAGGACATGTTATCGGAGGAAGACGAGTCGCTACTGGACCACATCCTGAAACAGGAGAGCTAAAGGCAAGGATGTCGTATGCTGGTTACGCTTCTCCCCCGCCGCTGCAGTGCAAATAGCTTGAGCAAGGAGCCTGGCGATGATTCGGTTATGTCCGGGGTGCTGTGGACTGCGGCTGTATTTCGCTTTGCTTCTGACGGTTCTTTGCCTGGCCATCTCTGGCGTGGGCCAAACCCTGAAAGTGCAGAATCCGGGCACCGGTGCGATTCCTTTGGACAAGGACTGGCGGTTTCACCTGGGGGACGATAAGGCCTGGGCTGACCCGGCCCTGGACGACTCGAACTGGGAGCCGATCCGTGTCGACGAACCCTGGGGGCAGCAGGGCCAACCGAGCTACACAGGCTTCGCCTGGTACCGGCTGCGTCTTCAGATAGACAACTCCAATTCTGCGGGAACAAAGAGTCTGGCAGTGCTGATTCCAGTGATACAGGACGCGTATGAAATCTACTGGAACGGCCAAAAACTGGGGACCTATGGCAGACTGCCGCCGAATGCCAAGTGGTGGGCATTTGGCAAAGGCACCGTCTATCCGCTGCCGAGTTCCAGTGGAGTCTTAGCACTAAGGGTATGGAAAGCACCACTCTCGTCGGTCGATCCTGCAGAAATTGGTGGGTTCACAAAAGAGCCACTCCTGGGCGACGTGTCGCTGCTAGCCGCCAGGACGCAGTTGACCTCCTACGCGAGCGACGAGCGAAGGCTGCCCAACCTGCTCATGTCGGCCATCACCCTGGTCATTGGGGTGCTGAGCTTCCTGCTGTATCTGCGCGACCGCAAACAGGGTTTGTATTTTTGGCTGGCGCTTTACCTGGTTGCCTCCGGAATCGTTCAATTTCAGGCACTATCCGCGATCCGCGATATTTCGACATTTCGCACCTATCAATTGATGACCCAGTTGGAGATATGCGCTCGGGATATCTCCATGTGGCTGATCTTGCTGTCGCTCTTTGGAATGGCACTGGACCGGCAATGGAGGCGAGTGACTGGCTGGATCATCGCCATCTATCTTGCCGCCCAGATCACCGACATCATCACCATCTGGTTTTGGGAGAAGGGCGGCGTTCTGCCGTGGATTGACGGAATCACGACCGGCATTTACTCCGTCATACCTTTATATGTGTTTGTCATCATCGGCTTCGGCTTGGTACGTCGCAAGCGGCTTTCGCTGTGGCCTTTGATCATCACTGTCTGTGTGACCGCTCTGTTTAACGTCCTTCTGAACATTGCCGGGCAGGGCATTCGATTCACCCATTGGACGCTGTTGGACACTCTTTCGAATCTTGGCTTCCACTTCGATGGTTATCTCTTCAACATGGTGTTTATTCTCAGCACCCTCCTATTCCTGGCCCTGATTTTCACCATTGCCCGGGAGCAATTTCTGGAGCGGGAGCGGCAGGCCCGGATCGAAGTGGAAGTAAAATCAGCGCGCGAAGTGCAGCAGATCCTGGTTCCTGAAGAAGCCCCGGCAATCCCCGGCCTCTCGATTGCCAGTGTCTATCGCCCAGCGGAAGAGGTAGGCGGCGATTTCTTTCAAGTCATCGCTCTGCCGGGTGGTGCAGCTTTGATCGCCCTGGGAGACGTGAGCGGCAAGGGGCTGAAAGCAGCCATGACGGTGTCTTTGATCGTGGGCACACTGCGCACGCTGGCCGACTACACGCAAAGTCCGGCAGAAGTTCTTGGTGGTTTGAACCGCCGCCTGCTGGGACGGACGGATGGCGGCTTCGCCACCTGCCTGGTTGCCCGCATCGATCCGGACGGAGAGACGACGATTGCTAATGCGGGTCACCTCGCGCCCTTCCGTGATCGGGAGGAACTGCCGGTCGCCGGATCGTTACCGCTCGGCTTGGCCGCAGATGCGCACTACGACGAATTGATCTTCGCGCTGCATGAGGGGGAGACCCTCACCTTCTACACCGATGGGATTGTGGAGGCGCGAAATGCGGCCGGCGAGTTGTATGGATTTGAGCGGCTGACAGCGTTGCTTCGGTCTGATCCATCGGTTGAGCAGATGGTCGAGCAAGCTTGCGCCTTCGGGCAGCAGGATGATATTACGGTCTTTAAGGTTACGCGGCTGGCACAATCTGCCCCTGCGCACGCGGCGCGTTTGAGCCTCGCCACGCAAATTTCTCACGCGTGAAACTCATGAGTCAGGTGACTTTCTGGTTCGAGCGCAAGTTTGACTTTTCATTTCCCGTGCAGCTGCGTCCGAATTTGTGTGCGCGGCTGCGCGGCACTCCTGCCCGTCTTGAAGAGGTGCTTGGCAGTTGCTCTGACAGCGTCCTCATCAGAAAAGCGCAGGAAAAGTGGTCAGCCCAGGAACACGCCGGTCACTTACTGGATCTCGAACCGCTGTGGCTGGCGCGCGTGGAAGATTACGTTACGGCCAGCGATCAGCTAACTCCGACGGACCTGACCAATCGAGCCACCCACGAGGCAAACCACAACGCCCGGTTACTGGAGCACCTTCTGGCGGAATTCCGCAGCGCCAGAGCGGCACTCTTAAAGCGCGTGGACCGGCTAGACCCATCGCTCTTTGCCCAAGCGATTCCTCACCCGCGGTTAAAGACGCCGATGCGGCTTGTCGATCATTTGTATTTTGTTGCCGAACACGATGATCACCACCTGGCGCGAATTTGGGAGTTGATCCACATCGGTTAGCCAACATGATGACCATCGGACATTCGACGCTTCCGATTGAGTCTTTTCTGCGCGCCCTAAAAGAGAGTGGCTGCACCCTGCTGGTGGATGTGCGCCGTCACCCAGGTTCACGTAGACACCCGCAGTACTCGCAGCAGCAGCTATTCTCTTTCCTGGAGCGGGCGGGCATAGAAGCAGTATGGCGCGAGGGTCTTGGTGGAAGGCGTGTGGCACAGAAGGACTCCATAAATATGGGCTGGCAGAACGAAAGCTTCCGCGGCTATGCGGACTACATGCAAACACCGCAATTTGCAGATCATCTTGATTGGCTTATGGGTCTGCAGGAGTTGAACAACACGGTAATCATGTGTGCAGAAGCTGTGCCCTGGCGCTGTCACCGTTCCCTGATAGCCGACGCCGTCCTGGCCCGCGGAGGGGCCGTAGAAGATATCTTCGTACTGGGGGACGGCAGGTCATCCCGCAAGCCGCACACGATGACATCTTTCGCCCAGGTAAGCGAGGGCCGGCTCTTCTATCCGCCGCCGCAACCCGCACTCTTCGTTGATTAAACTAAAACTCAGACTTTGGCCTACAATTGACGTCGCTTTGGGCCCCCCAAGGTGATGAAAAACAGTTTCTGTTGAGCAACTTCCGTCTCTGAAAACACCCTCCCCCCTTGTCATCCCGACCGGAGCGAAGCGTAGTGGAGGGACCTGCGGTGTAGCTTTAAGTGTAAAGGTCGAACCATGAGCAAGCCGGAACATCACTATTACGTTTATATCGTCGCCAGCCGAACTCACACCTTATACATCGGTATAACCGACAACATTGAACGTAGAGTTGAGCAGCATCGGAATGCGGTATTACCGGGCTTCACTGCAACCTACCATTGCAATCGTCTCGTGTTTTTGGAAACCTACCAGTATGTGCAAAAAGCCATTGCGCGGGAAAAACAACTGAAGGGTTGGAGACGATCGAAAAAGATCTGGCTTATAGAGCTTAACAACCCTACCTGGGCCGACTTAAGCGAGGCGTGGACCAAGAAACCGCAGGTCCCTCCACTACGCTTCGCTCCGGTCGGGATGACAATTCTTGGCGGGGAGCGCAAGCGTTCTTAGCTGCCTTCGCGATGGCGAAGTCCCGCAGCAGCACTGCAAGCATTCTTAGCCGCCCCCCAGCTGCTTACAAGCATCCACCAGGCCAGGAATGTCATATTGAACCGCCTGCCGGAACGGCTCCCAGTGATGTTGGCGCAGAGTCTGCGTGGTCACCGGACCGATCGAAACGGCACGCAAATCTTTGGGCAACTCCACCTTTGCGGCGGCAAGCAGCGCAAAAAAATTGTTCACCGTAGAAGAACTGGTAAAAGTAATCGCATCAGGCAGCCGCCTCCCTTCACCGAACAATTCACGAACATGTTCGATCGAATCGAAGGGAACAATCGTCCGGTACGCCTCCACCACGTGGATATCCGCTCCACACTTTCGCAACTGCTCGGGGATAACATCCCGAGCCACCGCCGCGCGGACCAACAGGACGTGCTTCCCCACTACCCTCTCGCTGAGCAGACTAACCACCGCCTCGGCAACATACTCGTCCGCCGTCGCAGACACTTTCAGCCCGATCCGTTCCAGCGCTCCCGCTGTCGCCGATCCAATGGCAGCCAAATGCAAATGATGGAACCGCTGCGCTGGAATGCTAAGAAACTCCATCCGACCCGCTAAAGACGCCGCGCCATTCGCACTGGTCACAATCAGACAATCAAACCCGCTGATCCTCTCGAGAGCGGCGTCCATATGGGAGTACGTTTCCGGAGGAACAATCTCGATGGTGGGCAGCCGCAGAACCTCAGCCCCGTGGGCTTCCAGGGCATCTGCCAGCCGGCCGGCCTGGTGGCGGGCACGCGTCACCAGGATCCGCTTGCCGGCAAGAGGCTGGCCCGTGCTCACGTTTGCTTTTCCTCCAGGTGAAGGATCATCCCGGCGCCCTGATCCAACAACTGCTGCGCCAACTTCTCCCCTAAGATCTCAGGATCGCTATGCCGCTGCCCAGCGCTGATCATCTGCTTTCCGTCAGCAGACGCGACCACGGCAAGCATCGACAACTCGTCGCCAACACGGTGGCAATAAGCGCCGATAGGCACCAGGCACCCGCCGCCCAGCGCGGCCAGGCACTTCCGTTCCGCGGTAATCGCCCGCCGGGTCTCAGGATCATCGAGTGGATGCAACGCAGCCTGGATCACTCCATCGTCTGCCCTGCACTCGATGGCCAGCGCGCCTTGCCCGGGAGCGGGGCACAACACCTGCGGCGAAAAACGTTCACGGATGGCAGCAGTCTTCTGCAGCCGATCGAGCCCGGCGGCCGCCAGGATAATCGCATCTGCTTTCCCCTGCCCCAACTTGGCCAGGCGCGTGTCCACATTGCCGCGAAATTCCACGTATTCAAGATCGGGTCGCCGTGCCCGCAGCTGCGCCTGGCGACGCAGGCTGCTAGTGCCCACCACTGCCCCCGAAGGCAGCGCGTCCAGTCCGCTGAACAGTTCCGACACCAGCACATCGCGCGCATCGGCTCGCTGAGGAATTGCCCCCAGCATGAACGGCTCCCCCAACTCCGTAGGCAGATCTTTCAGGCTGTGCACCGCCAGATCGATGGCTCCCGCCAGCAGCGCCTCTTCTATCTCCCGGGTAAACATCCCCTTGGCCCCGACTGAGGCGAAGGATATGTTCTGCATACGGTCGCCGCTGGTACGAATGACTTCAATCGAAACTTCATGTCCCAGGGCACGCAATGCGTCCGCAATATGATTGGCCTGCCACAACGCGAGCTGAGAGCCCCGCGACCCGATACGGATCAAAACGGATCGTCCTCGGCCTCGTTTTCCCCGGATCCACTAGTTCCGAAGGCTTCACGGATGGCCTCTACTGCAGCCGCGTTCCCCTCGCTGGCAGCGGCCTTGATGGCCTGCACTGGCCGATGGAGAAACTTGTTCACCAGGCCCCGGGTCAACGCCTCAACCGCCGTTTGCTGCTCCGCAGAAAGCCCCTGTAGGCGGCTTCCCAGCCGGCGCAATTCCGCTACGCGTATCTGTTCCGCGGACTGCTGCAACTGAACAATTTCCGGCGCCACATTCAGCGCATGCAACCGGCGCTGATACTTATCTACCTCGGCCAGGATCATCGCCTCGGCCAATTCTGCCTCGCGGCTGCGTTCTTTCAGGTGCGACCCGGCGACCGATTGCAGGTCATCAATGTCGTAAAGAAAAATGCCGTCCAGTTTGTTCACTGCAGGATCCACATCACGCGGCACAGCAATGTCGATAAAGAACATCGGCCGGCCACGACGCTGCTGCAGAAAGTGCTGTGCGTGTTCGCGGCGAAAGACCGGCCGGGAAGCGCCGGTCGAGGTGATGATGATGTCGGCCTGGTCCGCAGTCGAGTAGAGGTCGTCAAAGCCAATCGCGCGCCCTCCGAAGCGCTGCGCCAGCTGCTCGGCGCGCTCGTGGGTGCGATTCGCCACCAACACGCTGCCTGCGCCCTGGGCCATCAGATGGCGGGCAGCTTGCTCACTCATTTTTCCCGCACCCACCAGAAGAACTTTCTTGCCTTCGAGCGAGCCAAAGATTTTCCTCGCCAGCTCCACCGCCACCGAGGCGATCGAGACCGACGAGCTGCCGATCTGGGTCTCGCTACGTACCCGCTTGGCGACGACGAACGCACGCTGCAGCACCTTGTCCAGGTGACCCCGGATAGCCCCGGCGGAACGCGCCGCCAGGTAACTGCTCTTTACCTGGCCCAGGATCTGGGGCTCCCCAATGACCATGGAATCAAGGCTGCAGGCGACCCGAAACAGATGGCGGACCGCATTCTCCTGCCGGTACTCATAAATGTGTGGCGCAAGCAGCTCGCGCTCGATGTCGAAGTAGCTCTCGATGAACTGCAACAGGTCTGGCGCGTCGGGTTGCAAGCTGGTCAGTAGTTCCACCCGGTTGCAGGTGGAAAGAATCATTCCCTCCAGCACCCCCGGCGCTTCCAGCAGGGAGCGGGTCGCTTGCTCTAACTGCTGCGGACCGATCGCCAGCCGCTCGCGCAGCTCGACCGGCGCCGTCTTGTGGTTCAACCCCAACAGGACGATGTTCATGGCGCGGTGAACCTATGCACGGAGCTGAACTGATTCGCCGCCCAGACGCTGATGACCACCAGAAAAGTAAGGCTGGAAAGGTAGACGGCGCGCCTTCCTCTGAGCCCAGCCTGACGGCGGACGAAGAGCATGACCAGGTACAACGCCCACATGGCGAACGAGAGCAGGACTTTAGGGTCTTTGAAGTAGGCTGGGCCGACGCTTTCCTGGGCGATCAACGATCCGGCCAGAAGACCCAAGGTCATAAAGGGAAAGCCGATCAGCAGCATGCCAGAGGCGATGCGCTCCATGGTTTCCAGCGGCGGCAGCCAGGACAAGAAATCCACATTGCTCTTTTTCTTAAGCCGTCGCTCCTGCACCAGGTAGAGGAAATTGGCGAACAGGCTGAAAATGAGTGCGGCATAGGCGGCCAGCAGGGCAACGATGTGCAGACCCAGCCATCCGCTACGGATCTCAGGAGAATGAAACGTCCAGTGATCCGGGCCAATGGCCGGCCCCAGCACCAGCAACAGGGAAAGCGGCAGGGCAAAGATGCCGAAGGAAACAGTCCGGTACAACAGCGCGACCAACAGAAAAGCGGCACAAATCAGAAGGGCGAGCAGGGACTGCACCTCGTGCATCCCCACCGGCAGTGAATGGTGGGACGAAGAAAGCATCTCGACCAATGATACGAAGTGGAAGAAAAAGGCAGAGACGGCCGCGGGAACGCAGATCTTCTTCCACCCGGGCCGGTCATACAGCACCGCCGGCAGTGCAGAAATGCTTGCAACAGCGTAAAGAAACGCCGCAACCCGTAACCACACTAGAAACATGCCAATTCCCGTAAGTTTTAAGTATAACCGTCCGTCAGAAGGCCTCGCCCCAAGGCTTACCCGCCCTAGAACCAAAGGTGCTTCCACCGAATTCTGATAAAAAACATTGCAAAACTTTGACCCCGCTCAACTCTCGGACATTCCCCTCTATTGACAACCAGCCACGTGCATCCTTTTGTCAGACCCCAACCTCACAGCCGGTAGAGGTATTTTGATCCGCTCCACAGGCGGCCAGAGTTCCCCTCGTTAACGTTTCTGAATTGGAGATAAAAAATGGATTATCGTGTACGCGCCGGAGAAATACCGGAAGATCAAACTACCGCAATGATGGAGAGCTACTCCGCCAAGCTGCCCAGCAGCTTTTTCCTTGGCGCCGCCCTTGCTTCCATCGTGGGCTCTCTCATCCTTAAGACCACCGGCAAAGACCACCATGCACTGTTCGTCGGACAGTGGGCCGCCCCCTTCCTCCTGCTCGGGATCTACAACAAGATGGTCAAGCAGCACGGATCCGATTCAAATGTGGATGAGCAATCCCGGCTCGTCGCCTAAGCCCTCCTCCTGACCCCGTTTTCCTCGTCCTTTTGAACGCCGGCATGTCATTCACGATATGCTGGCGTTTTCCATGTCTACGATTCCTCCAGCTCCAGCGGCCGACGCCACCACCACGCCACTGATGCGCCAGTACGCGGCCGCCAAGCAGCAGAACCCTGACGCCCTGCTGTTTTTCCGCATGGGCGATTTCTACGAGCTCTTCTTTGAAGATGCGCGGGTAGCCTCAAGGGAGTTGCAAATAACGCTTACGGCCCGGGATAAAGAACGGTCGGTGCCCATGTGCGGGGTGCCCTACCACGCCGCTGACAACTATCTTTCGCGCCTCTTGCGCAAGGGGTACCGGGTCGCGATCTGCGAGCAGATGGAAGACCCCAAGCTCACCAAAAAGATCGTCCGCCGCGAGGTCACGCGGGTGCTCACACCGGGCACCGCGGTCGACCCGGCACTGGCTTCGGAGCGAAATAACTACCTGGCCGCCCTGCACCTTGCCGGTCCCGTGTCCGCCCTGGCCCTGCTCGATCTGTCGACTGGCGATTTCCGGACCACCGAATTCACCGGCCCGGGGAGCATCGGCCTCTGCATCGACGAACTGATCAAGGCCCAACCCAGCGAACTGCTGCTTTCCTCGGATTTGCCTCCTCTCGAACCGTCCATGGAGGCGGAACTGGAAAAAATCGGCACCAAAACCCGCCTCGAGGCGTGGGTCTATACGCCGGAGTACGCCATCCCACTGCTGGAAAGGCAAATGGGTTCGAACGGCCTGGAAGGATTTGGGCTAGCCAACGCCCGCACCGCCGCCGTCGCCGCAGGCGCCGTGGTGCACTACGCACGCAGCACCCAGCAAATCGAACTCCAGCACATCAACCACGTCCGGTACTACGAGCGCTCTGAGAACCTGCAGCTGGATGCAGTCACGGTACGCAACCTGGAGCTGATTGAACCGCTTTTTTCCGGAGGCGCCACCGAAGCGACGCTCTTCGCCAACCTCGACTGTCTCATGACCCCGATGGGCAAACGGCTGCTCCGCGGCTCGCTGGTGCGCCCGTTGATGGACCGGGCGGAAATCGAATCACGCCTGGAGGCCGTTGCCGTCGCCACCAACGCCCTGATCGACCGCGAGCACCTGCGCAAAACACTGGCGGCGATCCAGGATATGGAGCGGATGCTTTCTCGCATCTCCCTTGATAGCGCCGGACCTCGGGATGCGGCCGCCCTTTCCGCTTCGCTCGCTCGCCTTCCTGACCTGCATGCGGGCCTCAAAAAGCTGGCCGCCCCGCGTTGGCATGAGTGCGCCGTGCGGCTGGATCTGCTTGAGGACCTGCGGGAAAAACTGGAGCGCACCCTCTTGCCCGAACCTCCGGTGAATTTGGCCGACGGCGGCGCCATCGCGGCCGGTGTGGATGCTGAGCTTGACGAGTTGCGCTCGCTGGGCGCAAACGCCCGCCAATCCATCACCACCATCGAGGAGCGGGAGCGCAAGCGGACCGGTATTCATTCTTTAAAGGTTCGCTTTAACAACGTCTTCGGATATTCCATTGAGGTCACAAGATCCAACCTTGGCTCTGTCCCCCCGGATTACGAGCGCAAGCAGACCCTGGCTAACGCCGAGCGCTTCACCACTCCGGAGCTGAAGCAATACGAGATCAGCGTGCTCACCGCGCATGAGCGCTCAATCGAGATCGAAAAGCGAATCTTTGCCGAGCTCCGCCAGACCATCCTGCAGGCCGCAGGCCGCATTCGCCTCAGCAGCGGAGTGATCGCAGAGGTCGACCTGCTGGCCAACTTCGCCCACCTGTCTGCGCTGCGGAATTACGTGCGGCCACAACTAGTGCCATCCCCGGTGCTGGAAACCGTCAGTGCTCGCCACCCGGTGGTGGAGTGCCTGCTCGAGGCCGGCGGCCAGAGCAAATTTGTCGCCAATGACCTGTATGTCGAAACCGGGGGTCCCAGCCTGCTGCTGATTACCGGGCCCAACATGGGAGGCAAATCGACGTATCTTCGCCAGGCTGCTCTGTTGGTCATCATGGCGCAGATGGGCTGTTTTGTTCCTGCCACCCGCATGCGGCTGGGTATCGTCGACCGCATCTACACCCGCATCGGCGCCAGTGACAACGTAGCCCGCGGCCGTTCGACCTTTATGGTCGAAATGACCGAGACCGCCACCATTCTTAATACGGCAACTTCACAGTCGCTTATCCTGCTGGACGAGATGGGCCGGGGAACGGCTACCTTCGATGGCCTCTCGCTCGCCTGGGCTACGCTCGAGCATCTGCACGCCAAGGTGGGCGCCCGGACGCTGTTCGCTACCCACTACCATGAGCTCACGCTGCTGGCCGAACAGCTGCCCGGACTCAAAAACCTTCGCGTCGCGGTCAAAGAAACTCCCAAAGGCATTGTCTTTTTGCACGCCATCGAGCCTGGTGCAGCCAGCAAGAGCTACGGCATCGAGGTGGCACGGCTGGCGGGGCTGCCACTGTCCGTCATTGAGCGCGCGCGCCAGGTGCTGTTGCAGCACGAACAATCAGAGAAACGAAACGTGGCTCAGGAGACCGACGCCCCACTGCAACTCACCATGTTCACGCCGCTCTCGCAAAGAATCCTCGACCGTCTGGAGCAGACTGACACTAACAGCCTCACCCCTCTGCAAGCGCTCAACCTTCTCGAAGAGCTGAAGAATGAGATTCGGGGGAACTCGTGAGCCTCATGACCTTGCGGCAGGCCGCCGGCAAGGTCATGGTGGTGGGCCTTGAAGGCGCGGAGCTGACCGCACTCGAGTCTGCATGGCTAAAGCTGTTGCAGCCCGGGGGAATTATTCTCTTTCGCCGCAACATCGAGACGGCTGCGCAGACATTTGCTCTCGTCCAGTCAGCCGCGCAGACGGTGGATCATCCGTTGCTCCGCTGCATTGATGTCGAAGGAGGGACCGTTGACCGGCTGCGCGATTTGATTGCGCCCATGCCCTCGCCCTTCGCGGTTGCAGCCACCAACAAGCCGGAGTTGTTCGAGAAGCATGGCAACCTCATCGCTCAGGAAGTACGGCTGCTGGGATTGAACACCACCTTCGCCCCCGTGCTCGATCTAAGAACGCCTGCGTCTGAGCCTGTCATGACCAGCCGGGTCGTGTCAGGCGAGCCGGAGCAGGTCATCCGCTATGCCAGGTCCTTTCTCCGCGGCTTGGCGCGTCAGGGTGTGCTGGGTTGCGGAAAGCACTTTCCAGGCTTGGGAAGCGGCCAGGTCGACTCGCACCATTCCACTCCAGTCATAGCCAAATCGTTGGCCAGGCTTTGGAAAGAAGATCTGCTGCCCTATAGACAGCTGGCGAAACGGCTCCCCATGGTGATGGTGTCGCACGCCACCTACTCCGCCTCTGTGCCTGAACCGGCATCGGTTTCCGCTTACTGGATCCGCGAAATACTGATCCGGGAGATTGGTTATAAGGGTCTAATCGTGTCCGACGATATGGAGATGGGCGGCATTCTCAAACACACAGGGATTGCCGAGGCAGCGGTACAAGCGCTTGCAGCGGGCACGCACGTGGTCGAGATCTGCCGCAACCCGGCATTGGTGTTCGCCGCATATGAGGCGGTGCTGCGAGAAGCAGAAGCCTCACCAGCCTTCGCTCGCCGGTTGCGAAACGCTGCAGCGAAAACGGAAGCGGTGACAGACAGAGGTCCAAAACGTCTGCCACCTTCTCCTGCCAACACTGCGGTCAAACGAATGCAGACGGCAATAGAAGTCTTTACCCGGCAGGTCGCGAAAGCGGGTCTGGCATGAGCCTTGCACTGACTGCGATGACGGTAGCCGGCATCATGAGCGGAACTTCCGCCGACGGCATCGACGTTGCCTTCACCCGAATTGTCCCCAACACGGAGGATCCCGCACTTCCCGATTTAAAGCTTCTGGCCCATGAGGCCTTTCCTTTTCCCCCGGCCCTCCGCCGCGCTGTGCTGGCAGCGATGAATGCCGAGGCCATCGCGACGGCAGAGTTAGCCCGCTTGAATTGGCGCCTGGGCCAGGCCTATTCCGAGGCGCTGACGGTTGCGCTCGAGCGTCACCCCTGCCAACTCGATCTGATCGGCTGCCATGGTCAAACCATCTATCACCAGGCCTCGGCGGTGCGTTACCTCGGCCGCGAGGCAACCTGCACCTGGCAAATTGGCGAAGTGGCAATGCTGGCGGAGCAGAGCGGTGTTCCCGTAGTCTCGAACTTCCGCCCCGCCGATATGGTGGTTGGGGGACAGGGTGCCCCCCTGGTTTCCCTGCTCGACTATGTGTTGTTTCGCCACCCCACCCGAGGCCGGGTGCTGCAGAACCTGGGAGGCATCGGTAACCTGACCGCGTTGCCGCCGAACGCAAAGCCGTCGCAGGTGGTGGCTTTCGACACTGGCCCGGGAAACATGGTGATCGATCAACTCATGCAACAGCTGTTTGAGAAACCCTTTGACCGCGGAGGAAAGATCGGGAGCCGTGGCGCAGTCATCAAGCCGGTGGTGAGCGCGATGCTACGCCAACCCTTCTTCCGGGCCCGGCCGCCCAAAACAGCTGGACGAGAGCAGTTCGGCAGTGCATTCGCCGCGCACTTTCTCGACGAGTGCAGCAAGGCAGGCGGCAGCGGTGAAGACACCATCGCATCGGCCACTGCCCTCACCGCGCAGAGTGTAGGGCTGGCCTATTCCGGTTGGGTCTTGAAAGATATGCATCAGGCCCCGGTAGACTTCATCGTTTCCGGCGGTGGAGCACGTAACCTGACGCTAATGCAGATGCTGCGCAAACAGCTCGAGCCACAGGGATGTACAGTACAAGCCAGCGACGATCTTGGATTGCCCGCGGAGGCCAAAGAGGCTGCCGCCTTTGCGTTGCTAGCCTATGAGACGTGGCATCGGCGCCCGGGAAATATCCCTTCGGCGACGGGCGCTGCGCGGCCGGCCATCCTGGGCCACATCACCTATGTCTGATTTCCTTCGCGTTTGTGCCCTATGCGTGTTGGTTTCTCTCGCCGGATGCGGAAGCAAACAGCAATCGCCGCAGACGGTGACCATGCTGATTGAGAACAGCCCCACCAGCCTGGATCCTCGCATCGGTGTCGATGCCCAGTCGCAACACATCTACAGCCTGATCTTCGACAGCCTGGTGCGCAAGGATGCTCACTTTAACCTGCAGCCCTGGATCGCTACCAGCTGGGAGACTCCCGATCTTTTAACCTACCGCTTTCATCTGCGCACCGGCGTTTATTTTCATAACGGGCAGCCTCTGACTGCGACAGATGTGAAGTACACCCTCGACACCATGCGCAACGGGACGGTGATCACTGCCAAGGCAGGAGCGCTGGCGCACATCGATCATGTCGACGCTCCCGATCCCGCCACCATCGTCATCCATTTAAAACAACCCGACGCGGCCCTATTGTGGAATGTGTCCGATGGTGGATTTGGCATCGTTCCCGCCGGCAGCGGCCGCGACTTCGCCTTTCATCCCATTGGGAGCGGGCCATTCCGTTTCGTTAGCCAGTTGCAGGATGATGAAGTGATTCTCGAACGGAGCCAAAACTCCTGGCAGCCGCTTCCGCAAATTGCGCGCATACGCTTCGCCGTTGTTCCCGATGCGATCACCCGCGCGCTTGAGCTGGAGAAAGGCTCGGCCGACGTCTGCATTAATTGCCTGACCGCCGATATGGTCTACGCCCTGGCGAAGCGCCCCGATCTTGTGGTACAGAATGCTCCCGGCACCATCATGAATTACATCTCCTTCAACACCCAGGACAGCGTGCTGCGCGATGTTCGCGTACGCCAGGCCATCGCCTATGCGATCAACCGGCCATTGATCATTCAGTCCCTGTGGAGGGGCCGCGCCCAATTGGCGGAGAGCCTGCTACCGCCCCAGCATTGGGCCTGGACAGGAGACGTTGAGAAATATCCCTATGATCCTGGCAAAGCGAATGCCCTGCTGGACCAGGCGGGATGGAAGCGAGCAAAGGATGGCGTCCGCTTTCGCCTGGCGATGAAGACCTCGACCGATGAGACCAGCCGGCTGCTGGCGATGATTCTGCAACAGCAGCTGCGCGACATCGGGATCGCTCTGGAGGTAAGGAGTTTTGAGTTTGCCACCTTTTACGCCGACATCAGCAAGGGCGCTTTCCAGATGTATACCTTACGGTGGATAGGCGGAAATGAGGATCCGGACATCTTCCACTACGCCTATGAAAGCAACATGTTTCCACCGCATGGGGCGAATCGCGGACGCTATTCCAACGCCGCATTAGATGGTCTGATTCGGGAAGCCGCGAAATTGGGAGACCAGGCCGAGCGCCGGGCGGACTATGTAAAGGTCCAGCAGATTCTGGCTGCCGAACTACCGTCCATCAACCTTTGGTATCTGGATGCGGTGCTCGTCCATACGAAACGGCTGGGAAACAGCCAAATCTCCGGTTCCGGCAACTTCGATTTTCTGCGGACGGCCACGGTGGCACCGCAAAACTAGCCAACGCATACCCGGTTCCACTTCGACCAGGCCGCACACCAACAGCAGCTCCAATCACCATAATTGCAGATCGGCAACCGCGCCCCTACCCACTCAATGTCTGGAGGTAGCAGCTTTATGTTCGACAGGGCGCAGTTTCCTCGCAAGCTTCCCCCGGAAGATACCCCCAATATGCCCCTTTCGTGTCATTTCGTCGAATGAAAGGGGAAAACATACTTTGGGTGGAGAAAATCACGATGAAGAAAATCATTTCCGCAGTCGCTCTCGCATCGGCATTTGCAACCGGTGCGGTATTGTCCGCACAAGTCCACGACTGGCATGATCTTGATGCTGTTCACAAGCATGTCGTTGAATCCATCAATGAGATGGAGCATGCACGTGCAGCCAATCACTACGACATGATGGGCCACGGCGCCAAAGCCGAGGACCACCTCCGCGCTGCTGAGCGCGAGTTAGGCCTCGCAATCGATGCTTCCAGGGCTTCGGCACACTAGAAGCGCGAAGAATGGGCGGACTGGCGTTCCCCTCTCCAGTCCGCCCAATTCCCTTCCCCTTATTGAACCTCTGTGGCTTTGTCCGCGGCGAAGGTCACGATAACTTTGCGGTCGCCAGCGGTGTAAGTCACCGTCCGGTTGCCATAGTCGTTCGAGTCCGAATGGGCCACCTGGCCGACCGACATCATGGTCTGCAGTTCGCTCATGCCAGGCCTCACCTGGTGCTGGTCAATGGCTTGCCACACATTCCCCGGCCAGTAGCTATACAGCTTGTGCGGGTCGTCGTAGTACAGAAGATCATCCATTCGAAACTCCTCGCTGCCCCCATCCACCTCTCCCATCGGTACAGCGTACTCAGCCGGATCACCGGGCTTGCGCACAATCAGGAATATGTTCTTTGAGCCACGCGGTATTCTGCTCAACCAATGAGCGGGTGTCGCGACTTCCACCACATCTTCGACTTGCAACTCCTGGTTGCTGGGTAGCGGACCCAGCTTTCGGTTGAACTCCGGCGAGCCACCTCGATAGGGGTAATACTCGAGTTGATAGCCGGCCTGCATCCACACGGTTTGCCCCTTTAGCTCCTTCTTGGCGGACTTCAGGCTTTCGATATACATCTTGCGCGGGATCACCAGGTCATCCTGGCTTATCTTGCGTTCGGGCGGTTCCTGTTTCACGACCACGGGTTCATGCCGCTCTTTGTAGATGGACCAGATACGCCACGCGGCAAAGAGCAACATCGGCAAGGTCAACAGTGCTACGACTTTCCAGGGCTTCATCCGCTCTCCTGTCAGCAATCACTTGTTTATGGGATGCCGGGAGGCCCGGCCGATGAATAAAAAAGCCGCTTCGCAACACGCCTGTCCGACCTGCAACATTTCAAAGGGAAAGGTGGACTCCTATCGCCTACGATCCTGCCATGCGAGCCTCGATTTCCCGCATTCTCCGATTGCTGCTGGCAACCTGTACGGTTACGGGCACCCTATGGGCAGCCAACGACCCCTTCGTAGGTAAGTGGAAGCTCGACCAGTCGCATAGCAAATTTATCGACATGATGAAAGTGGACGCCGCGGGCGCAAATCGATACGCGTTCTCCTTTAGCCCAGGCTTCGTCGAAACAGTCGTTGCCGACGGGAGCGATCACCCTGCTCTCGATGGGAGCACGCTAAACATCACGATCGAGGGGCCGGATAGCTGGAAGGTCGTCCGCAAGAAGAACGGGCGTACGACCATTATCGGGATTTGGAAACTTTCCCAGGACGGTAAGACGCTCACTGACACCTTTACAGGTTTCCCGCCTGACGGTTCGAAATTCGTGCTGCACTATGTGTACCAGCGCACGGCGGGCAGCTCAGGTTTCCCGGGCACCTGGGAAAGTGGGAGCAGTGAATCATCTTTCGAGCTTCAGATCGAGCCCTATCAGGGCGACGGTCTATCCTTCATTGCGCAAGGAGTGACCAAAAACATCAAATTCGATGGCAAGGACTATCCTGACGTGGGCCGGAACCTACTCTCGGGCTCTGCGTCTTCAGGACGCCGGGTAAATGGGCACAGCCTGGAAATCACCGACAAAATCAGGGGCAAAGTCACGCATACCCAGGAGGTCAGCCTCTCGCCCGATCTCAAGACGCTGACCACCACCGTGCACCCCGCAGGTCAAAGCAAGCCAAACATCCTGGTGTTTAATCGGGAATAGAACTAATTACTGGCCTCCTGCACGATGGCGACCGGACCCAGAAGACCAGACGGCAGCAGCGGCGTGTCTGCTTTATACGCTTTCCAGGTCGAAAAGGTGTATTTAGTCGTTGCATCGGGCTGCAGGTCGCCGATGAGCCGATTGACCCACGCATTAATAACCGTCACGGTGACTTGATTGGCGCCTGCCTTCAAGGCTGAAGTTGCATCGACCCGGTACGGCGCATGCCATACCGTACCCAGCGGTTTTCCATTCACGGTGACTACGGCAAGATTCTTCACGTCGCCCAGATCGATCCACAGCGTCGATCCTTTCTTCAACCATTCGGGCGATGTCTGCACGGTTGTGGTGTAGGTGCCAGCGCCAGAGAAGTACTTCACCCCTTTGTAAGCGCTGTCATTCCAGGCCATCAGCTTGTCCAGGGTAATCGACTCGGGCGCGCCGCGGCCAGGCTCGAAAGACACCTTCCAGGGACCCGCAACCGTGGCCACCTGGTTTTCAGCCACTTTCGGAAGCGTGTAGGAAGTTTCTTTTGTGGGTTTACGGAACACGACGAATACTGTGCCCCAGGGCTCGAAGTGCAGCGGCACGGTAGTGCGCCCGTCGGCCATGGTGAACGACACAGGACGCACCTTGCCTGTCTCTGAGTACCATAGCTCGGGAGCCTTTCCGGTCACGCGGAACGTGGCGTCCACAGTCGAGTCGCTGTCCCCGCGGTTATCCAGGAAGTAGAGGTCGCCACTGGGGAGTTTGCGATGGACAAACTGGATCTGCTGGCCGTTGCCGGGTTTGGTGTAATCGAAATCCTGAGCGATGTTCATTTCTTTCAAGGCGGCTTCCGCGCTCCGCCCCGCGTACACTTTTCCCTTGCCCACGGTCCGTACTTCGTTCCCGGCGCCGAACAACTCGTCGTTCAGCTTCTGGAACTCCGCCTGATCATCCGCCAGGCTCGGAGTCCCGACGGGTTTTTCGCCTGCGACGATCGCCCCCTGTTGCACCAGCTTGGAGATCGCGCGCAGAACCGGAAGCGACATATGTTTGCTGTATTTGTCGAGAACCAGCACGCGATAGCTCATGCCGGACTTGGTAGTGATGTTACCGCCCGCGACGCTGAGTTCATGAATCAGCCCGTCGGCGTTAATGTAATCGAAGTTGTACCCTGCCGGAACGTCGGGATCGGAATTGGCAAACAGGGCGGTAAGGTTGGAGTCCTCACCGTAAAAATAGATCACGTCCGCTGCAAATTTGCCCTGTTGCAGCAGGAACGAATTACGCGCCAGGTATCCGGTCCAGGCGTTGGCTTGCTCGGCCCAGGTTTCGTTGCGATTGAACCACTGTCCGCAGGGCCCGAGAGTCACCCCCGGGGCCTTTCCAATCAGTGGTTGATGGGCAGACTCGTGGATCACAAAGCGATTGATGCCGTTGAGGAACTCCTGGTCGGCGGTGGGTTTGAGCGTCCCCGGTGACCACGCCCAGGCAGTCGAGGGATCGCAGGAGGTCATCGACTCGGCGGCGGCAATGTTTTGCCCGTAGATATGAGCCACCGAGGCGGATTCGCGATCGTCGGCGTTGTAGCCGTAGGTTGGGTTGTTGATCCCAGGCTTTTGTACCCACATGGCACTCATGGGAATGTCGTCGAGCTTTTTCACCTCCATGCCATCGGCGATAAAGGCACGGCCCTGTTCGTGCGATTCACCGTAGTGGCCAATACCGCGCTGCTTGAGAGAAGCCTGTACCTGGCCATAGTGGTTTTCGGCGGTGAGGTCGGCGATGGTCTTGCGCAGATCCCAAAGGAATTGGTCGCTGGCCTGTGCGTTCTCAACGATGCGGCCGGCGAGGACAGGCATCCACGGACGAGGATCGTAGCCGCGCCGCCGCGTGAACTCCTCGATCATGTTGTCGGTCCAGTTTTGCGCTCCTGCTTCCCAACTGTCCGTGACCACATAGCGGATGCCGCGCTTGCCGAACAGACCCGCGCCGACCGTCTGCTGGTAGCTGTCCAGGTATCCGTTCATGTAATTCTTCACGTAACCAGAGTTGAGCTTATCCACCTCCAGGCCGGTGGCTTCCTTGGTCGCGGGATGATTCGTAATCCCAAGCAGCGAATAGCCAAAACGCAAAACAACCCAGTGACCCTCAGGCGGGGTCCAATCGAGGGTGCCGTCGGAGCGCATCTTGCCGGTCAGGTCGACCACATCGCCTTTGCGGATGGCATCCTGCGTTTGGAAATCGGGAGTCGCCAGCGGGTAGACATCCGGCAGCGGGTTGAATGCGGCCTTCTCCTCGAACCGGTTCACTCGCGCACCGGGGTGCAGAACTAATTCGGCGATAACGTGATCGGTGGGCGGCGGTGGGGTTGGGAATCCCATGTCTGCGAATGGACTGCGAGGAACGGGCAAGGTTTTGAAGGTAACGCGGAAGTATTTCGCGGTGACAGGTGCAAAGGAGAGAGTGTGCTCCGTGGAGCCGCCGTTGGGAACGTCCACGACCAGGTGATAATTCTGACCGTCGTCGCTGGCTTCGAGCGCTCGGCCGCTCTCGCCTCCCGGCGGAAAGAACGCATCCCCCGGCGATTTTTTGCCGGCCACGATGGTGAGTGCGCGGATAGTCTGCGGTTCCGCAAACTCATACTGAATCCACGTTTTACCGCCCATTTCTTTGGCCATGGGTAAAGCGACGGTCTTGACCAAATCACCGTCACTCAGCAAAGCCGGATCAATCGTGCCGCCGCTACTGGTAATCGTAGGGTGAGACGCCAGGAGCGGTACATCCGTCTCAGCTTCCTTATAGGCGATGACAACAGAATCTGCGTAATAGTGAGGGGCGTTGAAAACATCTCCTAACATGGCGCCCAGGTCTTCGATGGGCAAATTCTGGAAGGCGCCCGCATTGGACGGTGGAGAAGCAAGGGAACAGGAGCATGGCTTGCCGCCTTCGAGCCGCGTCTCGCTCCAAACGTATTTCTTCATCGCCTCTTTTGCCGGTACCCAGGGACCACCCGTCTCGCTCCACCCAGGAGAGTTCGCGATGGCCTCCTCCAGTCCGAGTTGGTCGGCCACAGTGGTCGCGTATTTAAATGCCTGTTTCCAGTCCGGCGTCATGTAGACGAGACGCTTGTCGACAATTTGGGGCGTGAAGAGGGCCGCATCGAAGTTCTGGAAACCACCCAGGCCGGCACGGTGCATCCACTCCAGATCGAGTTTGATGCCCTCCTGGGTGATGTTGCCATTCATCCAGTGCCACCATACGCGGGGGCGAGCCCCCTCGGGCGGGTTTTCGAAGCCGCTCTGGATGGCATCGGTTGCGTTCTGTGCCGAGGCCAGGGTCGCCACCAGGGAAAGGCACAGCGCGGCGGGTCTGGAGATTCGATGGCGAATCCTGATCGACTTCAAGGCATTGAACATGCATGCACTCCCTTCAGGGGTGACGGCGGATCTGATTGAAACGGCTCAATGGAGCGAAAGTCTATTGATCCGTTCGCATGTTTGTCAAAGGTTGAAACTATTTGCCTATTGATATCGGCTGGATGCCCCAGACTCAGGGATTCTGTATCATGTCCGGTATTGCGACTACCGGCAGGAGATGTTTATGAAAACAGCGAAACTAATCATGATAGTCGGCGACTATGTCGAGGATTATGAAGTGATGGTTCCCTTCCAGGCATTGCAGATGGTGGGGCACACGGTGCATGCCGTTTGTCCGGACAAGAAAGCCGGCGAGTTCGTGCGCACCGCAATCCACGATTTTGAAGGCGACCAAACCTATTCGGAAAAACGCGGCCACAATTTCACTCTCAACGCAACCTTCGCCGAGATCCAGCCCTCCGATTACGACGGCCTGATCGTTCCCGGCGGCCGCGCGCCAGAGTACTTGCGCCTCAACCCGAAGGTCGTCGATCTAGTGAAACACTTTCACAACGCCGGCAAACCAATCGCTGCGCTGTGCCACGGCGCACAACTATTGGCCACTGCCGGAGCGCTCGCGGGTAAGAGAGTGAGTGCCTATCCGGCTTGTGCCCCGGAAGTCGCAAGCGCGGGGGGTGTATTTGTCTCCGTGGGGTTTACAGAAGCCGTGGTCGATGGAGTTCTTGTTACTGGCCCGGCGTGGACCGCACATCCGGCATGGCTCGCCAAATTCCTTGAGGTACTTCAGGAACACATGTCAGGCGGACACAGTTCTAATAACTCAAGAAACACCGCCATGGTAGGTAACTGAAGCACGTGTTTATCTCAATATTCATTTGACCCTCCAGCAGTAAGATTGATAGAAGGGAGCGCAGTAGTTACCAATCAAATCAGATAAGGAAATCCAATGATCGCGAATCTCGGCAAGCGAATCGCTCTGGCGGCAAGTGTTGCACTTGCGCTGGGTCTATTGCCGGCCAGCGCTCCGGCCCAGCAACAGTTCGAATTACACAGCACAACCTTCTCCAACGGAAGCACTCTTCCCCTATCCACCATCTTGAATAACCAAGTCAATGGAGTGAACACCTGCTCTATCAACGGCGCGGCGGGGGGTGACGAGTCACCGGAGCTCTCCTGGACGGGCGCTCCCAGGGGATCACAATCCTTCGTGGTGGTCCTTTACGACACTACCGCCTCGTTTACGCATTGGGGCATATACAACATCAGCGGCAATGTGACACAGCTTCCTCAAAACGCCGGCAAGGCCGGCAGTCCCTTCGGCATGCAGGTGGAAAACGACTTTGATCTCGGACAGCAATACGACGGACCATGCCCGCCGGCGAATGTCACGCCCGACACCCACACCTATGTCTTCACGGTGTATGCGTTGAGCACAACGCTTCACCTAACGGGATCGACCAATTTCCCAACCAATGCTGAAACCCTCTACCACGGATTGATTCGTGCCGGAGAGCAGGGTCAGATTCTCGGAACAGCAAGCCTCACGGGATTCTACTCTTCGACGCCTCCGTCAAACTGAGGCGTCTCGCGATATATGCTATGCTCCCGTGTGGATGACGCCGTTCATCTGCCGGGAGCCATGGCATTCGATGACGAACTCAGAAAGCGGACTGCTCCGACTGATTGCGTTATTCAAACTGCTCAAGGCGTTGCTCCTGATTGTGGCCGGCGTCGGCATCCTCAAGCTGATGCACAATAACGTGGCGACGACCCTGGGTCATTGGGTCGCATTGCTGGGCCTGGATCCAGGCAACCGATTCGTCGATCATGCACTTCGCAAGGCAGCAAACATTCCTCCCAACAGACTCAAGGACCTCGGATTGGGCAGTTTTATCTATGCGGCCTTATTCCTGACCGAGGGCATTGGTCTCTGGATGTTGAAACATTGGGCTGAGTGGTTCACGGTTGTGATCACGGCGTCAATTATCCCGCTCGAGATTTGGGAGATACACCGCCATCCCACAATCGTCAAGATCCTGGTGCTGCTAATCAATATTGCGGTAGTCGCATACCTCCTCTATCGCATTCGCAAGGAAAGCTCCGGCATGCGCAAATAAGAGCCTCCAGGGGCCACACCGTCCTTCCCTGCGGCACACCTAAGAAGATGAAAATGACGCGGACGAAGAAGATCGTCCCAGCCGCCTATGAGCTCTCCACCTCGCAGATAGTCCTTTGCCTCCTCAGTTTTTGCAACAGAGCCCTGCCCGATCCCCAGACAGGAGCTCCAGAAATTCCAGATGAATTGAAACCTAACCGATAAAAGCAAACCTGGGATACTGCCGTCTTCCCATCCCAAGTCACTATATATGGTGGGCTGAATCTCTCATATTCGCCCGAATCGCCGGCCGGTTTTGAAAATTGAACAGCACCTGGTCGGCTGCGATCAAGAGATCCTTAGCCATGCGGCGGTGATATTTCAGCATCCACCGGGCGACCAAGCCATAACATCTCAGCTGTTGCCAGCGATTAAGCGGAGAATGAGCTACGGAGAGGAAAAACTCTTTCGCAACATTCCACTCGGGAAAGTTAATCTTGCGGGCCTTCGTCGGATCCCACCACTCGAGCGCGGGCAACGTACCACAACGACGCGTAAGGCGGAATCCCTTTGCTTTGGTTCGTTCCGGCATAGTCCAAACCGACTGGCCCGAATGCTTGGTACTGATGAACAAGTACTGCGGAACTTCGTAGAAACGCCCTAACAATCCGAGCCGCAACAGGAAGACACGGTCACTATGTGCATAGCTGCCCATGGGTGGAAGCTTGTGCAGCGCGTCCAAGCGCATCAGGCCGAAGATCGGATAGCATCTGTGGCCTTGGAGCACCAGGTCTTGTGCGCGCACGACCGGGTCGAGTGAGTTGGTCCGTAACCCGTCATCGTAGTTCTCGATAAATTGTCCGTTCTCGTCGACTACCCGGGTGAGACTATGGGCGAGAACCACTGAGTCGTCCGCCTCGAGGGCGTCCAGACAAAGGCGGAGGAAGTCCGGCTCGATCATGTCGTCGTGTGCGGCTAGTTTCAAATACTTCCCGGTCGCCAGCTCACAAACCCGTCTGGTGTTCCAACCTGCTCCCATGTTTTTTTGGTTGCGGTAATAGCGTATGCGTTGGTCGCGTGTTGCATATTCGCGACAGATCTCCTCTGTGCGGTCGGTTGACGCATTGTCTGAAATGATCAGCTCAAAATCCCGATAAGTCTGTCCCAATAGTGAATCGAGAGATCCGGTAAGAAAGCGTTCACCGTTGTAGACAAACAAACCGATGCTAATGGTAGGGGATACTTTCACAGTAATCATCCCTCCTCGCACAACTCCCGAATAGCGCGTACAGGCTAAACAGGGCGATAACGTCAGTGAAGGTCAGGTTACCCACTAGTTACGCATGAACTTCAAAATCCGGATTCAAAAGGCCCGCAGACTCCTGGGTGTCGCCCAAGCCTTGTCCGCAGCATTGCCGAGCTCTTCTCGTGGAGAGGATTGCATCATCCCATATTCCAGACATTCACCGCGGCAGTTACTTCCTTTGAAGCAGATTTCATTTCTTTGGTTCCGCAAAAGCAGGGTAGGGGTTCGCGACGAGGTGTGTCAAGTAATACTGAACAATATTAAGATAAATTGAACGGGAAAAAGTAACCTAGTCACGTCGATTCTCTGATTACCAACGATACCCAGCGGACAAACCCTCCATCCCCGGCCCACGGCACAACATCACTTCGCGTATTTGCGGAAGGAATGAAGCCCGCAAAGCACTAACCGGATGAAACGGAGCACGTTCTCGCGTCAGGTGATTCTGCCGTCATTCCCGCCGGAGTGAAACGCCGATGGCGGAACGAAAACGCCACAGCCGGTGCAGATTCTAATTTTCTCCGCAAAGTCCGTTCTCTAGCAGCGACTGTGCCACCCGCCTTCCCAGCTCAGGCTATCTTCTAAAGGCGCTGTCACAAGCCTGTGAGGACACCCGCGACTGATCGCAAGATGCTTTCCTTCTATGCGTTGCCTGATCCGGGCCCGCTGCCTTCGTCGACACTGAAATAAAACCGGGGACAAAGTGTTGATGTATCAGTGAGGGTCAACACCAAATGTCAAAACGGTCTCGGGGAAGGTGTAAATAATGAAAATTGGCTTTCTCAGCATGCCGCTCACCGGGCACTTACATCCCATGCGGGCATCAACACAACACTCGAATCGCTCGCGCTCGGTGTGCCGATGGTGGCGATCCCGGTCGGCTTCGATCAGCCGGGCATTGCTGCCAGAATTGTCTACCATGGTGTGGGTGAATCGGTCCCGGTAGCCTCGATGAACACGGAAAACCTGTCTGGAGCGATGCAAGAAGTTTTAGCAAACCCGAGCTACAGGGACACAGCGCGCCAGTTCCAGAGAACGATTGCCCAGACCCATGGGCTGGATCGGGCGGCCGATGTGCTCGAACGAACATTTCAACGAGTCGATGCTCCAGGGATAGTGGTCTGGGAGAAGCCCCTGGACACTCACGCTCACTCACGTGCTTGAAACCGCCACAAGCTGGTTATACGGCAAGTTTGGAAGCGAGCCCCGATTCACTCCTCACGCAGCAGGATCAGGGGATCCACCGACAGGGCGCGTTGTGCTGGAATCCACGTCGCCAGCAGCCCCAGCAGCAACATCGCCAGAACGACACCAGTCAACACCAGCGGATCACGAGGAGTTGCTTGATACACGATGTAAGCCAACACTCGCGTCGCCAGCAGACCGAGGAGCAATCCCGCGGCCGAACCAACGGCCAACAATTTGAAAGCTCGCCCCAACGCTGCGTGCAACACTTCGGTCCGCTGCGCGCCGAGGGCAATGCGGAGTCCCAATTCCCGCAGCCGCTTGCTAACTGAGAATGCCGCCATGCCAAAGATGCCGACTATCGACAGCAACGCGCCCATAAGGCCCATCACTCCCAGCGTCATCGTCGCCATGCGCGAGGCAAACCGAGCTGCGTCATTCAGTTCCTGGTTCCAGGTGAAGATCGTAATGGGCAGACCCGCATCCACGCTCCGCACTGTTCTGGTGATGGCTGCCGTCAACTGCTGCGGATCGCGATTCGAGCGCACCACCAGCGTTGTCAAGCTGGTTGGCGATTGTAGAACCGGGAGAAACATTGCCGGCTGCGGATCTTCGGTCAGGCTTGCATACTTTCCGTCTTCGGCGATACCCACCACCTGGATACGAGTTCCATCCCGCCGCTTGTAATGTCCGCCCAGGGCGTTGGCTGCCGAACCGAAGACTTTTCTGGCAAATTCCTGGTTCACGACCGCTGCGCGGGGAGCGTTGTTGTCGTCATGCCAGGTGAGAGTTCTGCCTGCCAGCAAAGAGGTTCCGGCCGCCTGGAAGTATCCTGGAGATACGTTGTACATCATGACATCGGCAGCGGCGTTCACTACCCGCAGATCGATCGTGGTGTCAGTAAAGACGATCGCGGTGTTGGCGCCGAAATGCAACGGCGGCCGGTCGACCGATCCCACAGACTGTACGCCGGGAATCGCCGCCAGAGCATCGATCAGGCGCTTTTGCATCGCCGGAACTTTTTCGCCGCTGTAGCCGGCCATACTTAGATCTGTGGCGACGAGCATGGCGTTCCGTGGCTCAAAACCGAAGCTGCTGTGCAGCGAGCGCACCAGTCCGCGCAGGGCGACGAACGAAGAAGTCATCAACACAGCGCAGATGGCAATTTGCGCCACCAGCAACAAGTCCCGGATCGTCATCCGCCGCCCCGGCCCGCTTACCGATCCCGACTTGACGATTTGATATGGATTGGTGCGAAGTACCTGCCTCACCGGGACCGCGCCAAACAGCAACCCACTGGCTAAGGCCAGCAGCACAGCGACTACATACACCTTTGCGTCCGGGTCCACGGGCACGCGGAGGGGGGCGGTTTCGAGCGGCTGCCATACGCTTAGTCCGCGCAACAACGCTACGCTGCCCGCGAGTCCCAGTGCGCCTCCGGCGAGTGAGATCAGCACCGCTTCGGTAAATAATTGGCGCACGATCCGCTTGCGGCTCGATCCGAGAGCCAGTCGCAAAGCCACTTCCCGTGAACGGTCGGCGGCCCGCGCCGCGAACAGACTGCCCAGGTTGGCGCAGGCGGCCAGCAGAATCAATGCCGCCAGCATCATCATTCCGGCTAGAAATGCCTGCAGCGGACGGCCAAACCAATCGCCGCCAAGACCCGGGCGAGTCAAGGAAAAGGTCATCTGGCCGTCGTCTTTGGGGTAAGTCTTTTCGAGCTGGGCACCAATCGAATTGAGATCGGCAATTGCCTGGGCCGGGGTGACTCCCTGCTTCAGATGCCCCAACACCATCAGGATGCCGCGCTCCCCGCGCGCGTTCAGGATATTCGCTCCCTCCACCTGCTCCTGGTTGACAATCGGCACCCAGAAATCGGGGGAGAGAAACGACAGATTCCCGCGAAACCCAGGGGGCCCTACACCGAGGATGGTAAAAGGATGCTTGTTTAGCCGGACCACCCGGCCCACCACACCGCGATCGTCCTGAAAATGCGCGTGCCAGTAAGCCCAGGGGAGCACGATATACGGAGCGCTGTTCGGGCCATGCTCGTCGGTGCCATGGAAGAAGCGGCCGAGATACGGGTGAATCCTGAGCACGTCGAAGTAGTTCGCGGTTACTTGCTGGATCCAAGCGCCCGACAGATCCGTGCCCGTGTCCAGCCCTGCCGCGGCCAAATCATATGCTGCCAGGCCATCGAAGCTGCGATTGCGATCGCGCAGGTCGACGTAGTCGGGATACGATTGGTTTATGGCTTGATCGCGCCCGCGCTCGATGGCGTAGAGGCTGTGCGATTCAGGCACATTCAGCGGGCGCAGGACCAGCGCGTTCATCACACCGAACACCACCGCGTTGGCGCCGATGGCCACGGCCAGCGTCAATAGAGCGGCGACGGCGAATCCGGGAGATTTGCGCAACGTGCGAAGGCAGAAGCGCACATCCTGGATCAGCGTCTCGATAAAATTACCGCCTAACGCCTGGTGGCATTCCTCCTTGTACTTCTCACGGGCGCCGAACTCGATGCGCGCGCGGCGTTCCGCCTCGAAGCGAGCGAGACCGGAGCGCTCAAGATCGTCCGCCCGGAGTTGCATGTGCGAACGCAACTCCTCCTCCATCTCATGCGCGGTTTGGGAGCCATGAAGGAACTTAGCGGCAAATGAACGAGACCAGGCCAGAAGTCTCATACTTCCTCCGGTTGCACAGAAAGTCCGGAAGCGATGGCTGCCGCGAGCCGATTCCAGCTTTCGGTCTCTTGAAAGAGACGCCTGCGACCCACGGCGGTGAGTTCGTAGAACTTGGCGCGGCGATTGTCCTCCGAGGTGCCCCAGCTCGCCTTGAGCAATCCCTGACAAACGAAGCGAAACAGAACGGGGCAGAGCGCTCCCTGTCCGATCAACGGGGCATTGCCGCAAATCTGCCCGATGCGCAGAAGGACGCTGTGGCCATGCAGTGGACCGAATGAAACCGCCCTCAGGATGAGGAGATTGAGAGCGCCAGGAAGAAGCTGACTTTGGTCTGTCACTCTTCCCTCCTAAGATGATTAGGAGGCTAGCGCAATCTCTCCTAAGCTGTCAAGGAGAAAGGAACGGGGTAACAAATCGATCTGAATAGGTCAATGAGCGCCCAAGTATGCCTGGTTCCTTCCGGATTCGCGGGGCCGGACGGGGGTTCTACGCTGCCCGATAGCCCTGCTTACTGCTTCTCAAACACTTCCTTCGTGGGCGGATCTGTGGTCCCCGCAGTTCTTGTCACCACCGCAAGCGACTTTCCATCCGGTGATACCGTCCAGCTGGACATGTCAAACGGTTTCCCGTTTTGTGTCCGCGTCATCTTGAAGCTGTGCGGTCCTGTCCTGGTTATAAAGAAAGAAGCACCCGCCGGAATGCCCGGGCCTTCGACGTTTCCCGGCTTACCGTCGAACGTGCCCGTGGCCTTCATCTTGAAATCAGGCTCATCGAAAGCTATGCCATTCTCGATATCGCTGAGCGTCAAAAGACTGGGCGCGCTTCCCTTGAACTCCTTATTCTTCCATGTCCCTGTCAGGCCCTTTGTTCCTGCAGTTCGCACATAGGTAGAAGTGTCATCGAAACTTCCGCCACCCGGCTTATTACCAGTGGTGCGTGCGGTCAACGTCTTACCATCGGCGGAAAGTGTCCAGGTCGTTTTTGAATCTAGGTGGCCGTTCACCATGTCCGTCTCTTCCCAGGTCTTCTCGTCAATTTTCTTCCAGGATGCGGCGCCGAACCTGGTCTTGCTCTCACTACCATCCGTCTTGAACTCGTAGGACTCGCCACCACCGGTCATCCGCATGACATCGCCCGTCGAGCTGAACTTGACGGTGTCGCCAACAAGAATGCTTTTCTCC
Source organism: uncultured Acidobacteriaceae bacterium (assembly GCA_963763905.1). Lineage (GTDB taxonomy): Bacteria > Acidobacteriota > Terriglobia > Terriglobales > Acidobacteriaceae > PALSA-350. Next base: position 265,821 of record CAVXRU010000031.1, read on the forward strand.
AGGTTTACTTTCCACGTCCCCGCAAAGGGTGTATTTGCCGCGAGCACTAAGCCTGTAGTGCTAAGCAAAGCCGTTAACAGCATCGATTTCCGTAACAGTTTCATTGCATGGTCTCCTACTAAAACCAGTCTTGGCGCGCGCGGCATCTCGGTGTGCTCTTATGCAATAGCCGCTGAAACTAAATCCCAGCCTGTTTGCCGCCAGCGCATGTCGGTACTAATTCACAATCGGCTTGCGACCATCTGCGCCAGCGGCTTGATGTTGCCGGTGTTGCACGGGCAGCTGATGTACGTGAAGTGAGCGACGGTGTTTCCTTTGCGGACCAGGATCATGCTCCCGCCGGCCACGTAGGCTTCATCGCCGATACCGGTCAAGTTGCCCGAGCCGGTGTTTTGGGGGCCGGCGTTCTGGTTTTCAGAGGGCGTGACCGCGGCGAGCGCTCCCCGGTTCAGCTTCATCTCCAGGGGCGCATTGCCGGAGGTGAAGCTAACCACCAGCACCGGGACCTCGCCGGTGGCAGCCTCGGCAGACAGGGTTTTGTCGCTCGCTTCCTGCTGCGCAAAAATGGCCCCGGCAAACTTCTGGATGGTTTTTTGCGTCTGCGCGTCGGCTCCCAAGCCGCCCAACATGGCAGCCGCATGCTTTGCCGTCACGTCTGCCGGATCTCCCTTGGCGATATAGCTACAACCGTCGTCTTTCGCGTCGGCGCGGATAACAACCAGTCCCACGGCTCGGCTGACCTCCGCTTTGCTGAGAAAACGGCAAGGGTCCCCCTTGAAACCGCCTCCGCTATCGTTGCCATGGAAAACGTTGCTATCCCCAAATTCCTGTGCCGCGACCTGGTGTACTTTTTGCCTGACCAATTGTGCTCCGTAGTAGAGGCCGGCGAGGGCGAGCGCAGATCCAACGCAAAGCAGAACAACGACGGCGATGACCACCTTGAGCAGCGTGTTTGACTTCTTTGCCGGGTAGGCCATGGCGGGGGCGTAACCGGCTGGGGCTGATACATAGGCCGCAGGGGGCGGGGTTTGCGAGGCGGCTGGACCCGGCGCGTAGGAAGACGGACCAGGGTTGGCCGGCGGTGGAACGCTGCTGGGGAGAGCCACGGTCGCCCAGTTTGCCGGGTCCGATGTCATCGGCGGCTGTGCGGCGGGTTCCTGCGCCCGGCTCGCCGGCTGCGCCGGCACTGCGGCGGCACCACAAACTCCGCAGTAGATCGCGGTTTCGGGCAAAGGCGAACCGCAAGCCCCACAAAACTTTGTCATTGCTCGTCTCCTTGGCGCCGATCCGTATCGGCCTGCGCGACGGTGAGAAGCAAAAAGCGCTTATCCATTCCACTACTCCTGTCGCAATCGCGGCAGAGCAGGTAACCGTGGCGTCGCGAGTCCTGGCCAATGTGCGCGCTCCGGGGCTAGTCGTCAACGAAATCCGCACTTAAGTTTGCATTAACCGCAAACTCTTTTGCCTGGAGTCACTTGCAACCTGGCATTAACTCACTACAATGACCGTGGAGCGGTCAAAGAGCTTAGCCGACTGCGGGGGTATGGGTGGAGACGCCGGCAAAGATCCTTCGCTATCGTTTCGGTCCCTTCGAATTGGATCCCGAAGAGGGCGCCCTCGCGCGCAATGGAATTCGCGTAAGAATTCAGGATCTCCCGTATCGGCTGTTGCTCATGCTGGTAGAGCGCGCGGGCGAAATTGTCACCAGGGAGGAGGTCCGGCAGCGTTTATGGCCGGAAAACACCTTCGTGGAGTTCGACAATAGTCTTGGAGTCGCTATCCGTAAGGTGCGTGAGTCGCTTAACGACAACGCAGAAGCTCCCCACTATGTGGCGACCGTGCCCCGCCGCGGATACCGCTTCGTGGCCCCGGTTCAGGTTCAGGCTGTAGAGCAGCCAGCAGCGCCCACTCCACCTCCGCCGGTTCCGGCGAATCCCGCCGCGGTCAATAGCGCCGGGTGGACCCGTTCCCGCCGCATTTACTGGGGCTTGGCGGGACTGGGACTGCTTCTCATCACAGGTATGTTTTTCCGTTTTCACTCCACCGCGCCGTATGTGACGCCAAAATCCGCAGACGGAGTAGCCGCCCAGGTACAACTGCGGCGCTCGGTAGCGGTGTTGGGATTTCGCAATTTGCCCGGCCGGCCAGAGGATGATTGGCTCTCCCCTGTCTTCTCTGAAATGCTTGACACGGAATTGGGCACCCACGGCGACCTGCGCATGGTTTCTTCCGAAGACGTGGCCCGGATCAAGCGCCAGCTACCGCCGGTGCAAGGGGGAACCTTGGCTAGGACCACCCTGGAGCAATTGCGCAGCAATCCAGGCGCGGACGTGGTCGTGCTTGGCTCCTATACCCCCTTGCCGGGTAAAGATGAGCAGCGAATCAGGCTCGATTTGCGGGTGCAGGATACGGCCGATGGAGAAACGATCGCCGAGGAAGCAATCACCGGCGACCGAAACAACTTGTTCGCTTTGGCCGCCCAGGCGGGCGCTCGACTGCGCATGAGGCTCGGCCTCAGCCCCAATTCATCTCAGGACGCGAGCGCAGCGCGGCTCGCGCTTCCTGCGGACCAGCACAGCGCCCGGCTTTATGTGGAAGGCCGCGAAAAACTCTGGGCCTTCGACTTCCTCGGCGCGCGCGATCTTCTCCTCCAGGCGGTGGCGGCTGACCCTCAATTTCCCCTGGCTCATTCTGCCTTGTCGGAAGCCTGGTGGCACTTGGGCTACGCCGATAAGGCTCGCGCAGAGGCCGAGCAGGCACGCCGGTTATCCCTGGATCTGACTCAAGAGGACCGTTTATTGATCGAGGGGCAATATTGGCGGTCAGTACCCGACTGGCCAAAGGCTGTCGCAGCCTATCGCGATCTCTTTCATCTCGTCCCGGACAGCCTGGATTACGGCTTGCTACTGGCCACCGCACAAATGAATGTGCAGCCAACGGCATCGTTGCAGACACTTGCTGCGCTTCGTCGTTTGCCCGCGCCGCTGGGCGACGACGCGCGCATTGATATGACCGAGGCTTCGGCATGGATTGGGCAGGATTTGACCAAAGCGCGCGCAGCTGCGCAGCGGGCGATCAGCAAGGGCCGCGCCCAGGGACGCCCGGTATTGGTGTCCCGTACCTACGCCTTCCTGTGTCAGCAAAGTGCGAGCATCGGCTCCTCCATGCAACAGGCGCTGGTTGATTGCGAAAATGCGCGGCAGACCGCCCTCGCCGCCGGGGACCGGAACGGAGAGGCGATGATGCTGACGGATCTGGCGGCCATTCATTATGCGCAAGGCGATTTGCAGCTCGCGGAAGGTATGTTCTCCACTGCGATCAGGGAGTTCCGCGAAGTTGGAAATCCGGATGGCATCGCCTCGGCGATGAGCGACCTGGGCGGCGCCCGGCTGACGCAAGGGGATCTCAAGCAAGCCAGAAAATTGTTAGAGGATTCGGTTCCCAACTACGCGGCTGTCGAAGACAAAGAAGGGGTTGCGCTCTCGCTGAACAACCTCGGTGATCTGGCCCGCCAAAGTGGAAATCTTCCCTTGGCGGAAACTAATTACCTCAGAGCAAGAGCGACTGCAGAGGAGATAGAAAACAAGAGTGCTTTGGCCTACGTTCTGATGGGTCTGGGAGATGTATACAAAGATCGTGGAGACATCGCGCAGGCGCGCAAGCACTATGAAGGATCTCTGGCCCTGCGCCAACAAATCGGGGAGAAGCAGACCCAGGGTGAGACCCAGGTTGCGTTGGCGAGCCTCTCGGTCGAAGATGGACGCGCCGCTGAGGCTGAGACCGCTTTGCGGCAATGGAAAAACCAATTCCATTCCGAGAGACAGGCCGATGATGAGTTGGCCGCAAGCGTCGGTCTTACCCTGGCATTGCTTGCGGAAGGCAGGCAGGCCGATGCACAGAAAGAAATAGAAGGATCACAGCAGCTTGCGGCAAAAAGCCAGAATCTGCTCTACCGGCTGCAGTACGAGCTAACCTTTGCCCGTGTACTTCTGGCATCCGAACATCCTGAATTGTCTAAGCCGCGGCTGCAACAAATTCTGCGCCAGGCTCGCGCGCACAGTTTTCGAGGTATGGAACTGGAAGCCATGCTGGCTGCTGCCGAGTTGGAAAAACGATCCGGACACATGGCGATTGCGCGTGAGCAATTAGCATCTCTGGAGAATGCGGCGCGCGGGAAAGGGTTCATTCTCGTAGCCCGCAAAGCAGCAGCCGTGCGCGGCTAGACTGCGCTCTTCGGGCTGTCACGATCTGCCCCAAAACCGTAACGGATTCTGTTTTGTATCACAACCGAAAGAGAATGGGCTTTAGAGAATGGAAGAACCGCAGGCCCCCATTCGACTTCGCTCAAGGCGGGCTCTCCACTACGCTTCGCTCCGGTCGGGATGACAATTCTGTTGTGCCCGCAAGAACCTCAGCGGTAAATACTTAGCCGCTGCGACAGAATTGTCGTCCCGGCCGGAGCGGACCCAGATTTCCTGCTTCGCACTGCTAACAACGACCACATGTGCGGCTCTCCGCAGAGAGAGCCGCACGCCATTGAACAACGCCACGGCTCTCACAGACCCCTTGGGTGTGGACCGAAGCACGTATTTTAATTAACCATGGTTAACTTTCTGTGGCATACTGATGCTAATTGAACCCAGCGAGGATTATCTCGGCTGCGGAGTTCACGGCGGTTAAGGTGACGGGCTCATCCAGAGCGGTGAAATCTTTATGAAATGCGTTCACACTATCGCGCTCAACGCTTTATTGCTGCTAGGTTTTGCGTTGGCAAGCTGTGCGTATGCCTCAGCCCAAAGTGGTACCTCGAGCGCATTAGCAGGAACCGTAACAGACAGTAGCGGGGCGCTTGTCGCCAATGCAATGGTCAGCGCCATCAATGTCGACACCAAAGCGATTCGCAATGGCCAGAGCGACAACTCCGGTCGCTTCCTCTTCTCCCAAATCGATCCCGGAAACTATCAGGTGACGGTCAAGGCGAGTGGTTTCGCCGTGCAAACCTCGCAAGCCACGCCGGTGGCCGTAGGCCGTACCGTCACCTTGAACTTCACCCTGCATATCTCTACATCACAGAACGTGGAGGTGAGTGCAGAACAGGGTCTGCTGAGCCTAGACAATCCGAATACCACAACCACCCTCGAAGAGAAAACCATCAAGAGCCTTCCCAATCCAGGGCAAGACCTGACCTATATTGCACAGTTTGCCCAAGGTGCTCTCATGAACACTGCGGGATCGTCCAATGACGCCAAAGCCGCCGGCGGTTATGGAAACGTCGAGTTCAATGGGCTGCCGGCCACTTCAAACGGCTACATCCTCGATGGCTTCGATACCAATGATCCCTGGCTGGGACTCAATATTGGCCTCTCCACCAATCTCGTCATTGGCCTCGATGCAGTACAGGAGGCCACCATCAACACCAATTCGTTTGCCGTGGATCAAGGACGATACAGCGCCGCGCAGGTCAACTACTTCACCAAGGCCGGCACCAACAACTACCATGGCGACCTTTACGAAGTCTGGAACGGATCCTTACTGAACGCGGAGAATTACTTCCTGCATGCGAATGACACAGCGGGTGATGTCGCCAAGAAGCCGCGCTCGACAGTGAATGAATTCGGGGTGAGCGCCGGCGGCCCGATTCGAACCAATAAGCTCTTTTTCTTCGCCCACTACGAGGGAATTCGCATCGCGCTGCCTATCGTCTCCCAGGCTGTCGTTCCTTCGCCCGCCTATCAGCAATACGTTCTGGGACAATTGCCTGCCGGCGGCACCGACCCGATTACCGGCACCGTTTTACCTCCTCAGCCTGCCGAGGTCTCCTTCTATCGTTCCATGTTTGCCCTGTACCGCAATACCAGTGGAACCCCGGTTCCCATAAGCACCTGCCCGCTTTCTGCAGGGGGAGCGCTGTTACCCGCACCTGCCGGCGGAGGCGTGTTGGATGGCAGCGGGTGCGCAAATCAGAAGCAGGAATCGTTGAATAACAGCGACAGCGAAAATCTTATCGTGGTCAAAATCGACCACACCATCAACGCCGGCAACAGCGTATGGTACCGGTTCCAACAGGACACGGGGCTACAGGCTGCCTATACCGATCCCGTCAATCCGATCTTCAACTCCTATTCACCGCAACCACAGCGGACCCTGGTGTTGGGGTATACACACGTCTTCAGCCCCAGCCTCGTCAACCAGTTCAACCCCGGCGCAAGCTGGTACTCGAGCGTGTTCGAGCCAAACAACTATGCCCGGACACTTGAAACCTTTCCTATCGTGTTGGCAGGAGGCACCAACAGCGCACCCTTCACGACGGTCGGCGGCAATAACAATACCTATCCCCAGGGCCGTAAGGTGACGCAATGGCAGATCAACGACAACTTGGTCTGGACGCGCACCAGGCATACCTTCAAGTTCGGCGTGAACACCCGCCGCATCGACGTCAGCAACTACGACCTGGGCCAGGGGACGGTGCCCTACGTCCTCTACAATGACCTCGCCCAGTTCACTTATGGCGCGGCTTACACCGCCGCCCAGACCTTTCCCGTCTCGCTCAGGGAACGGGTCGCCGCCGGCAATCTTGATCTATACGCGATGGATACCTACAAACCGGTTGCCAGGCTGACTTTGACTGCCGGCCTGCGGGTCACCTGGAACACCAATCCGGTGAACGAACGAGGACTGTTTGCTCGCCCGGCCGGTTCCTTCCTCGATATGTCCCACCAGGCCGGCCAGCCTTTGAACCAGGTGATTCTCACCCACGTCCACAGTATCTTTCCGGCAACTTCGTTATTTGTCTACCAGCCTCGTGCCTCGGCGGCTTACCAGGTCGCGCGGAGGACAGCATTGCATCTTGGGTTTGGCGTATTCAACGACATTATTCCCGCGCAGATTGCCGATTTGGCTTCCAGCAATCCACCTTACGCGCCGGCCTTTGTCGGCGGCCTCGGTGGACAAGCCGGCGGAGTAGCCATTGCTCCGGGTGTTCCCGGAAGCGCGGTCGACGCCGCGTCAGCGGCAAACCAGTCCTTTCAGATCGCATTTCTCGCTGGTGCTTCGGCATGCACCGGCATCGCTCCAGGCGCACCCACTTGCCCGCTTGCGGTCGGCCTGAATACATTTCCTACGGGAAGGTTGAAGGTCCCTTACTACTATCAATACGGCCTGGGCCTCGAGCAGCAAGTTGGCCCGCGGGGCGCGTTTCGCGTGGACTATGTCGGCACACGAGGAGTGCACGAGCCTTATCAGGTCCAGCTCAACGGCTATCAGAATGTTTGCCCCGGCTGTTTCTCACCCTACCCTTATCGGCAGCCACTCGATCAAAGGTTTGGCAGCGTGAACGAATTTCGCACCGGCGCGAACAGTGCCTATGCCGGCTTGCAGACGAGCCTCACCGAGCAATTTGCCGGTTTGACTTTGCGCGGCAACTACACCTTCAGCCATTGCCTTGATGAGATATCGAACGGCGGCTTGCTCTCATTCTCCGCGCAAGGCATTTTGTCGCCACTGCCGGGTGAGCTAAGCCGGCAGTATGGCGACTGCGACTACGATGTGCGCCACAATGTCTCTGCCTTCGGCCTGTACCAGGTTCCGTTCCACTCCTCCCATGCCGCGTTACGCCACCTTCTCGGCGGTTGGTCCTTCGCAGAAACAGCAATCCTGCATAGCGGTCTTCCCTTCACCGTCTTAAGTCAGCCCTATACTGCGGATGGCCATGGTGTCTTTCAGGCGAGCGGGCCTCAGTTTGCCCGAAGAGTCGCCGGCGTGCCCCTCTATAGCAAGGCGCCTTATCCTGGTGTAACCGTAGCGGGCACGAAGCAATGGCTGAATCCCAACGCCTTTAGCTCCGTGGTGGACCCTACCAATGGGGCCTGTGCCGGTGGCGATTCCGTTGCCAATTGCCAATTCGGAAATGCAGGACGCAACACCGTGCGCGGGCCACACTTCACTGACTCCGACATCTATATCACCAAGCATTTTCCTATCAGGGAAGGCGTCTCGCTGCGGATAGATGCGCAGCTCTTCAATGCGTTCAATCATCCAAACTTTGCTCTTCCTAATTCCGTCGAAGCCGGCCTGCCTGGATCTTTTGTCCCGGCGAAATTTGGCACGCTCGAAAGCACAATCTCCCCTCCCACCGGTCTGCTGGGCGTTGGCCTGGGCGGAGACAGCTCGCCGCGGATGATTGCTTTCCAGGCCCGTATCGAGTTCTGAAAGCACTGAGGAGATGCTGCGAGCCACTTCCGCTCCCGTGGCGCTGCTCCGCGCCTGGCTAATGGAAAATGCGGCGTGGGATGCTACTCGGCTGCTGACATAGCGGCGGCCTTTAGCTCGGTGTTGGGCAGGCCGGTCCGGGCAAATATTGTTGCGCGAAATACGTGGGAGACGCTCTTCCGCGCACAAGGCATGAAGCATCCTATGCCGCGCATGCGCATGCTGGACGGCTTCAACCAGGGCTGGATCGATTTCGAGCGACAGGGCGCCGAACACCGTACCGGTACGGTGGAAATCGAAACGGTGCTGCGCGGCCTGGTCGCGCGGGGCTGAACCATAGCGGGCGTGTTGCAGGAATTACGCCGGTACTTGATGATAGTAACGATGTCATGGATTGATGATCGGTTTTTCAAGGGCCTTGTACTCGGGGCCTGGTTGTTGTTCGCAACGGGTGCCGTCGGCGCAGTCGAAACCACTCATGCCAGATTTGCCGGAACCTACGCATCGCGTTCCGGAGACAGCAAAAAACCAGGACCGTCGATGGACGTCAGCCTGGGTATGGATGGAACTGCTACGGTTACCGAAGATGCGGGTAACGGCACCATCACCCACTTTGGCCATTGGGTGGAAACAGACAAGCAGGTCAAGGTCAGCTTCGACGCAGTCGACGGAAAGCCGGCGGAGCCGCCTATGACGCTCCAACCAGAGCGCGATGGGCTGCGGGCGATTACGTGGAACCACGCCACGTGGGGCAAGACGACCCCGCCGCTGGTGAAAAGCCGCTCCCGGGTGAAGCAACGGTTGACGGACAGAAGGTCTGCAGAATAAGGCGCATTTCTGCTAGGGCATCAAAGGGAAACTTGCGCGGAGCATCCTTGCCGTCCAATCCGCACCGGGCAGGCCGCATACGGAAAGGGCCCTCAGTTCCCTGTCGATGTTGTATTCAACTCGCCGGATGGTAGGAGTGAGCCCGTCCAGGAGCAAATAAGACGCTTTCGAGTCGCCGTCGTAAGGAAGACCAACACTGCCCGCGTTGATCAGAAGTTTAGGGTGACCACTGAGATTGCGAATCGCAGGGATATGTGTGTGCCCGAAGGCAATCACAGGCGCCGGCAACGAGCCATAACAGCATTCCAGATCTCCCTCGGTTGCCTCTGCACCCGGTGCTCGCCAACAACTCTGAGGGGTAGCGTGCACCAATGCTAATCCGGGGATAGTCGCCGTGAGGGGAAGGTCGCGCAGCCATGCCAGTCTTTCCTCCCCGAGCCTGGAACGAGTAGCCGACGCAATCTGGCGAATCGCGGACCAGATCTTTGCCGGAGCGGGCGATTGGCTCGCGAAGTCCTCGAGCGAAGCTGGGCGGACGAGCATTTCATCGGTGTTTCCCATGACGCCCTCCCAACCCAAGTCGCGAATGTGATCTACGATTTCAATCGGACTTGACCCGCCATCGGCCAAATCTCCACCATGAACCACCACGTCTGGAGACGCACGGCGAATGTCGGCGAGCACCGCATGAAATGCAGTCAGGTTTCCATGAATATCGGACACTACGGCGATGCGCATTTCCCTATTCTTGCTCACCATAGTAGCGCGTAACGCAACTGTCTCCGGGACTCTCCGGGCCGTATAGTCGAAGCAGGAATGCAAAATCCTCCCATTCTTTCCCGCCGCTTGACCCTGATGCTCGCCGCCGCCTCAGGCGTAGCAGTGGCCAATATTTATTACAACCAGCCGATGCTTGCGGATATGGCCGCAACCTTCCACGTGCCGGCTCACAAGATAGGCTATGTCGCGACCGCAACCCAGATCGGTTACGCCGCCGGCATGCCGCTCTTCATTCCCTTAGGCGATTTCCTGGAACGCCGGCGCCTTATCGTCTCCCTCTTTCTGGCTACTTCTCTCGCGCTCGCCGGCGCCGCTCTCTCCCCTAATCTGCTTTGCCTGGTGCTGGCCAGCTTTCTTGTCGGCGTCACGACGGTCATTGCCCAAGTCATGATTCCTCTGGCCACAGAACTGGCCACCCCCCAACAGCAAGGGCGGATCATTGGCACCATCATGAGCGGAGTGCTTCTGGGCATTCTGCTTGCCCGCACACTCAGCGGGTTTGTCGCCGCCCACTTCGGATGGCGGACCATGTTCTGGCTCGCAGCGGGTTTAGCCTTGTTCTTTGCCGCGGTTCTTCGTTTCGCACTCCCGCACATCTCCGCGCACTCGAAGATTTCTTATCGCGAATTGATGCACTCTATCTGGCGGCTCGCTGTCGAGCTTCCAAAGTTGCGCCAGGTGTCCCTCATAGCGGCTACGTTCATGGGCGCATTCAGCGCCTTCTGGACCACGCTCGTCTTTTTGCTCCAGATGCCCCCCTACCACTACGGTGCTCAGGCCGCAGGACTGTTCGGACTTGTCGGAGCTACAGGAGCCGGTGTCGCCCCCATGGCCGGCCGCCTCTCCGACCACCACAGCCCTCGCTTCGTCGTGCGCATTTCCATCGTGCTTGTGCTCGCCGCCTTTGCTCTGTTCTGGGCACGCGCGTTCCACCTTTGGGCGCTGCTGCTGGGAGTTATCCTCCTCGACGCCGGGGTCCAAGCTGCCCAGGTCGCTAACCAATCACGCATCCTGGCGCTCAAACCTGATGCTCGCAATCGGGTCAACACTGTATATATGATCTCCTACTTCAGCGGCGGATCCGTCGGTTCCCTCGCCGGATCCGCCGCCTGGGGCAAGTACCATTGGGCTGGAGTATGCATTGCCGGCATCAGTTTCATGCTCATCGGAACGATCGCCCTGCTGGCTCGCGGTCCGGGCGCGCCCCGCAAGGATGACCCGGCTTGAGTTTTGCGCACAGCGGATGCACTGTCGACGCCGCGCTAGCGGTCCGCGAGAGCAAATCTTTACGGCTCGTCCTGGGACGAGCCGTGGCTGTTAGCGCGCGCCCCATCAAGAAGCATGCATGAGAGGATGTATCTTTCACCACGGTTTCTCCCACAATTTACCCAATCGCCCAGAACAATTTGCGTAGCCCACCCAGAACAATTTTCACGAACCCACGCAGAATATGCACACATTGAACGTTTGATCTCGCGATCAGCACTTTAGTCAACAAATTCCGTGGCAAACCATCTCATCGCACCAACAAATTGTGTATTATCCAGCTTATTGGGAAACGTACATTCCGCCGATTAGATACAGTGGCAAGTGCATATCGGTTGTTTGGAGAGTCTTAGTGTGATATGAGAGGTAAGGGCCTTTATGGTTTCGTTTGTTTATACATGAAACCATCGCGGTGCTATCGAGTAGCCGGTAACAACTCGATTCTCAACCTGACACAACAATCAGCTGAGTGGGAGGCAAGACGACGGTGATTGGCTGTCGCCTCTGCCATGAGGCTAAGCAGTGCATCTCGATGCGTTACTGAAGTCATCTCTTGAAGCGATAGTTGATCGTTAGAACGTGGCAGGGTCGCGCCTTGCCACAGGCAATGCAAGTCTTGGATCAAGACTTTCAATATGGAGGTTTGCGAATGGAATGCAATCGAAGGGTGGGCTTTCCACTTTAGGCAGGTCGAACACAACGACATTAAAGATGAGCCGATCCATGCCGATAAAGTCAATGAGTCCGAAACCTCTGAATCGCTCGACTCAACGATGACCATCAGCAGCGACGCGGACGAGGTTGTGCTCACGCGCACGGCACTGATCGCCGGCCTTGTTATCCACCGCTTCGTTTAAACGAAGCCGCACCGTGGATCGAAAAAGGTTTCGAAACTGAATCCAGGGTCTTGCTCATCGCGCAAGACTTTATTGCTAATTCACGTCCTTGGTAAGTCAGCCCGCTCTGTCTAACTAACAGAGGGCTAGTGACTGCTGCCGCGAAGTACGTGAGCCAATCAAGCGTCCGCAGGATGGCAGGTTTTGAAACAAAAGCAGTAGCACAAAGGAACGCATTTGTTGACTATTCATCCGGTTACCCTGAACTCCGTCAAGACCCTTTCTTGGCGAAAAGGCGCCAGCGCGTGCCTCCTCTTTTTCTCCCTGTTTGTCTTGTCGACGATGCATGGATGGGCGAGTTCCACCTACTACATGTCGCCCAGCGGCAGCGACTCCAACAGCGGCCTCAGTAGCAGCGCTCCATGGCTTACGCCGCATCACTCCGTCAACTGTGGCGACACCATCATCGCCGCTTCTGGAGAGTACAACAACGAGAACCTCGGTCGCGGTGACTGGGGTACAGTAAGCTGCCCGGCAGGTAACAACGTGGCCTGGCTGCAGTGCACCGCCTTCGATACCTGCAAGGTCGATGTGACCGCGGGAAACAATCAGGCAATCGTGATTGACCAGAGTTTCTGGGGCGTGCAGGGATGGGAAGCTTCTTCTTCCTCCAGTACGCTGTATGGATCGTGCTTCACCGTCAGTCCTTCGGGATCAGAGAATGTGCACCACGTCATTTTCGCCAATAATATAGCCAATGGCTGTGCTACCGCTGGGTTCAGCGCGACAGCCCGGTCGGCTACAGTATCTACCGACTACGTCACGTTTATCGGCAACATCGCCTATAACGCCGCCGGCACAACCGTGAATGGCAGTTGTGGCAGCGGGTTCAATATCTGGGAGCCGATTGCCACTGACAACAATCCCGGTACTCATAACTTCGTCGCGGGTAACTTCTCCTGGAATAACTTCGACGGAAATCCGTGTGCGGGCACCAAGCCTACTGATGGCGAGGGCTTTAATTTCGACACCTGGGATATGTCTCAAAGCGGCGGCCAGCCCTATACCCAACAGGGTGTGATCGAAAACAATATCGAGTTCCTGAATGGCGGCTACGGCATCGAAGTGGAGAATAACTCGGCCGGGAGCACGCACGCCCCTATCTATATCCTCCACAACACTTCCTACGGCGACCGGCGCGACATGAACGAGGGGTATTGCACCGGCAACGGCGATCTGGACATCTACAATGCGCAAAACGTGACGGCGGAATACAACCTGATCGATTCCGGTTATGCCACGAACTGTTCGAACCAGGCCTTCTACGCCTTCGCCATCAGCAAAGGCAACGGTACAGACACCTTCGACTACAACTATGCTTCCGGCGTCAGCGGAAACAATACCTTTAACTATTCCAGCACCGGTTTCGCGCTGGGTTCGCATAACACCATCGGCACCAATCCGTCCTTCGCCAACCCTGTCAATCCGGGTGCACCCGCATGCGGCGGTTTTGCGAGCGTTCCTGCATGTATGGCTCAGGTGATTGCCGACTACACTCCAACCGTGGCTGCGGCCAAGTCTTACGGCTACCAGCCTGTCTCGCTCACCAACACCCCTGATCCGCTTTACCCGCAGTGGCTCTGCAATGTGGCCCTGCCCGCCGGGTTGGTAACACCAGGATGCGCGTCAGGGACCGCCCCAACCTCGCCTACTTCGCCAACTTCCCCTACTTCACCGGCGTCACCAAGCACAGTAGCGGCCCCGGTCATCACTCCGCCGAGCCAGTCTTTTGATGGAAGTATTACTGTTTCCATCTCGACCGCAACCGCGGGCGCGACGATCTACTACACCACCAACGGCACGACGCCAACCAGCGCCAGTTCCAGGTACACGGGACCCTTTACCTTGTCGGGCAGTGCGACCGTCCAGGCGATCGGGGTGCTCAAAGGAGACACCAACAGCGCACCAACCAGCGCCACCTATACGTTGAATGGCAGGCACCACCACCGGTGAAACTGATGAGGTGCAAATGTCAGCATAGATAAGTAGGACAAACAATGGCGCTAATGGAAATATTCCATTAGCGCCATTTCTCTATTCGACTGCAAAAATCAGATAGACAGCTCGCTAGTTGTCAGGTTTCTGAAACGCTGCTGTTCCGATCTCCACCACCTCAACCCACTTCGGGTGAACGGGAGCGCCGGCAGCGTATTCGTCGTGCCAGTTCCACCACTTATACGGTGGGGTCTGGGGGTAGCCCGCCGGCGAGTCCTCCCACTCCTCCTGGCGGCCGAGCGGGGTCAGGTCGAGGTAGCTCCACGTGCTCCCCATTGCCTCGTCGCCGCGGCTGTTGACGAAGTAAGTGCGGAACACGCTGTCGCCATCGCGGAAGAACACGTTGTGCCCGTGCCATTCGTCCACGCCGAAGTCCGCGTCGAAGCTGTCGGTGATGGTATACCAGGGCATCACCCAGCCCATCCGCGCCTTCATCCGCGCGATGTCCGTCTGCGGAGCGCGGGAGGCGAACACCAGCGTAGTGTCGCGGGCGTTCAGATGAGCGAGGTGGGCGACCTGGTCAGCCAACATGGAGCAGCCGCGGCACCCATGCTCAGGCCACCCGAATACGCCGGGCTCGAAGAAGGCGCGATAGACGACTAATTGCGGGCGGCCGTCGAACAAATCCAGCAGGCTTACCTTGCCCTTGGGCCCGTCGAACGCGTACTTCTTGTCGACAGCCAGCCAGGGCATCCGCCGCCGCGCAGCAGCCATCGCGTCACGGGCGCGGGTCAACTCCTTCTCCTTGACCAACAGTTGCTGGCGCGCAGCCTCCCACTCCTGCGACGACACGACCGGGGGCGTCTTCATGTTGCTCTGGGCCTTCTTACTGTTGTCCATGTCTCTCTCCTTCCTTGTCGTTGTTGCCGTTTGTCGCGTGTTGGCTCTTGCCGCGGAGCCTGCCTATGACCAGCGCAGAGATGCCGCCCGTCGAGGTTGCGCTCGCCGCGATCCAGGCCACGGTTGTCATACACATCGGACACATGGCTAGCACTCCTTTTCGTTCAACGTTCACTGCCGCGTTGCTCCCGGGCCTTTCGTTCGGCCCGCTCCTTGATGTGCCCAAGTTGATGGGTCCAGTACCGCTCGAACGTCTTCACCCAGTCATGCACCGGTTTCAACTCGTTCGGATTCAGTTTGTACATGCGGTGTTGTCCCCGCTTGACCACCGACACTACGCCAACTTTTCGCAACACTCCAAGGTGCTTCGACACAGCGGGCTGCGACATCCGCAATCGCAGTACCACCTCACCGACCGCGTACTCTCTGCCATCTGCCAGCACACCAATCAGCTCCCGCCGTCGGGGCTCTGCGATAGCGTTGAAAACATCCGTCGTGGTTGCCGCTCTTGCCATTCTCCCAATATATTCCTATATAGGAATTAGTCAAGCAGTTCTTTGGTGAGCCCTGCAGTTTGCGCGTTTTGCAGTGAAAGTCTTGCTTACCCGGCGGACTCGAAAACCGGCGTGCTAAAGCGGGCACTCGACGCTTCTCCAATGCCGAGCCGGGTGAGGACGAGGACAGTGATGTCGTCATCCTGACCAAACGCAACCGCAGCTTCCGTGGCTTTGGCGGCGTCGGGTTCCGCCGCGAACAGCGTCCTGACTCGATCAAAACCGTAAAGCTCACCAGTGGCACTGCGTGCTTCGAGCAAACCATCAGTGTAAAGAGCCAGATGATCCCCAGCGCTGAGATGGATCGCCACTTCCTTATAGTTGGTTCCCGCCATCAAGCCAAGAGGCAAGGCTCCTGGCAATGCGACCTCGCGATCGTTGAGGAAAGGCGCGGGATGGCCAGCAGAAGCGAGGGTACACGCACCGTCGGGGTCGAGCCGTAACGCAAGGCATGTGGCAAAGCCGCCGTGCAGGCGGCCGTACAGGCGCCGGTTGAGCGCCTCGAGCAATTCGGCAGGGCTAGCGGTGGTCTCCGCCGTGGAGCGGATGGAACCGACGATGAGGCAAACGGTCATCGCCGCTTTAAGGCCTTTGCCGCTGACGTCGCCCAGCACGACGAGGGATCCACCGGAGCTCAGCGGGATGATCTGAAAGAAGTCCCCACCGACCTCTTGTGCCGGGCGGTAGGCGCTGGTGAGGGTAAAGCCTGCCAGCGTAGGAACCGTTTCCGGGACCAGCACCTGCTGCAGCTCGCGGGCATTCTGAATTTCCTGCTCCAGACCGATCTGGTGCTTGCGTTCGCTAATGGTGTAACGGATGACTGCGTAAACGATCGAAACGAAGAGCAGCGTCCTGCTGAGGGTAAGCAGACCGATGGGGCTGGCGCCCAAAAAGAATAGTGGCCGATTGAGCTGCGTGGCCAGGGTCCAATGAGTATAGCGAACACCCTGAATGGCGATGTTGCTGACGGCATAAATCATGGCGCTGAGAAACGCGAAGCCGGCTACGAACCAGCGAGCCGGATCAAGATGCTGCCGGCGGAGGACGGCGAACACCACGATGACAACAGGTACGATCTCGAACACCAGCAAAGGGACGGTCAGGATGGCATCGGCGATCTCTACCTGTAGATCGTTGAGCAACGATGGATAGAGAAAGAAGACCAACCCGTCGGCGATGCCGCCCAGCAGCGCGCTGATTGCCGCGAAGCGAACGAAGCGTACCAGCTTCTTGTGATCGTGGAGCAGCAGTATCCAAAGAAGAAGGAACCACTGCGATGCTTCTCGCACCTGGATCTCCACCTGGACGGCGAAGTTGAGCCACGCCCCGTTGTAGGGGATGTGCAAACCGCGGAAGAAAAGCTCGACGATCGGCGTGAAGGCAAAAACAGTCATCCAGAACAGCAGCCACTGGTCGCGGTCACGGAGCCACGCAATCAGGCTGAGCAGAGCGACCAGTGTGTACAGCAACGTGAGGGCGAAGGTGAACTGCTGTCGGCGCAGGAATTGATAATCCAGGATAGTTTTTGCCGCGCTAATCGCATCCGGGCTGCCAATGTTGGGAACCGCGAAGAAACCGCCGAAGACTCCGATGGAGTTCGATGGCTGGGGAAGGCACCAGAAGCGGACGGCAAGAACGCCGGTGCGGGCAGGACCCAGATTATAAATCTGGGCGGGTCCTCCGGTGATCGCCCGCAATTGGGGTGGCATGTGGCCCAGGTGGCCTACCTCGACCCCGTTCCAGTAGACCTCATACACGTCGGCCAGGGGAGGAATAAGAATACGGAAGTCCGGCGATGCTCCCGCGGCGGGCGTGATCGAGAGTGAGCGGCGATACCATGCGTAGCCGGTGTAATTCGGGTGACCCTGCAGGCTCCAGGGCTTGCCGGCGGTGACCTGTTCCCAACTGTGATCGTCCCATGCGGGATCCGCCCACGCAGGATTGTCTCCGATGTGGAACTGCCAGGGTCCGTCTACGGGAGCGATGCCCTTCCCAAGCTGGTCAATGACCAGAGTCTGCGCGCCGGGCAGAGCCGCTGCGTGGACTGCGCCGGTGCTAATCACGGCTAGAAACACCAGTAAAAGAGCGCTGCCTATCCTACGGCAAGTAAGCATACGAAAGCATACCTTGCCCGTGAAATGAAATGGTTTGGCGGTATTCTCTTAGGGAGCGGAAACAAGTGACAGCACAGGCTCGACTGGAACAATTGCGCAAGGTCGTTGACGAGGGCGTACACCGCCCTCTTTCCTGGCGCCAGGCACAGCTCGACGGCTTACTTCAATTTGTCTCCGATCACGAAGAGGAGATGCTGGCTGCACTGAAAGCCGATCTCGGCCGATGCGCAGCTGAGGCACGGCTGGCCGATATTCTCCTGGTGCGTTCTGAGCTGAAGCTCATACGGCGCAACCTACGCCGATGGCTGCAGCCGCGCCATGTACGCACCCCTCTTGCCGCGCAGCCGGGAAAGAGCTGGTTGCAACAGGAGCCGTTTGGATTAGCGCTCATTCTGGGGACCTGGAATTATCCCTTTCAGCAGATACTTCTTCCGCTCGCCGGAGCCCTGGCGGCCGGAAACGCAGCCGTCGTCAAACTGCCGGAGCTCGCGGTTCATTCCGCATCGCTGATGGCTAACCATCTACCGCAGTACGTAGATCCGGCAGCTGTCATTGTGTTCACCGGAGGTCAGGAAACGGCATCCAGACTTCTTGCGCAGCGATTCGACAAAATTTTTTATACCGGTTCGAGCCTTGTGGGCCGCATCGTGATGAAGGCCGCGGCAGAGCACCTCACACCGGTGACGCTCGAACTTGGAGGGAAAAACCCGGTCCTTGTTGCTCCCGATGCTCCACTCGGAGTGACCGCTCGCCGTATTGCCTGGGGCCGCTTCATCAATGCCGGGCAGATTTGCGTTGCCCCGGATTATGTCCTCGTACCGGAGCCGCTGCGTCTCCCTTTGATCGATTCTCTGGGCCGCGCGATTCTGCGATTCTACGGGCCCAACCCGCAAGCCAGCACATCCTACGGACGCATCGTGAACCAGCAGCACTTTACCCGGCTGGTTGCGCTCATGGGTGAGGGCAGGATCGCGATAGGCGGAAACCGTAACGCGGCTGATCGATATATCACACCGACGATACTCACAGACTTGCCTGCGGACGCGGCTGTGATGCAGGAAGAGATCTTTGGTCCGCTTCTGCCCGTGGTTGGGTATCAAACCATGGAGGAAGCTGTAGCCTTCATCAGGAAGCGGCCGAAGCCTCTCGCGCTTTATTTGTTTACCAGGGAACGTTCGCTGCAATCGCAAATCGTGCGCGACACAAGCTCAGGCAGTGTCGTGGTCAATGACGTGGTGGTCAATCAGATCGTGCCCGGACTGCCGTTTGGCGGTGTGGGCAATAGTGGCATGGGCAGCTTTCACGGCCGATACACCTTCGATGCTTTCTCCCGTTCCAAGGCGGTGATGCGCCGCTCATTATGGCCCGATCCAGACCTGCGCTATCCACCCTTCAACGACAAGAAAGACCGCCTTGCGCAGCGGCTCCTTTCCCTCTAACCTGCATTCCATCCGAACTTCTGTTCAGCAACGTCTCTCACTGGAAGCGCCGCCCTACCCTTTGTCATCCCAACCGCGGAGGAATATTGAGTGGGTGGCCCAGGTCTCGCTTTTGAGACCTGGGCCACCCACTTGCTCCGGGCCATTTAACATCCCTGGTGAAGTTCTATCGTGAGTCACGTAAGGTGAGACCAATGACTGCAAACCGGCTGCTGAAAGTATCTCTACTCACCACCCTTACCATCATGGGCAGTTTGCCCGCCATTGCCCAATCAGCCAAGGCGCAGCAGACCATCCTCTACGGTGCTGCCTACTACGAGGAGTACGCCCCCTACGACCGTCTCGACGAAGACGTGAAGATGATGCAGGCCACCGGGATCACTGTTGTCCGTATCGCTGAATCGACCTGGAGCACCCTCGAACCGCAACCGGGAGTCTTCGATTTCAGCCACGTCGATCGCGTGCTAAACGCCATGGACAAGGCCGGGATCAAAGTCATTGTAGGCACACCGACCTACGCCGTGCCTACCTGGCTCGCGCGCGAACACCCGGACATTCTCGTCATCACTCCGGAGGGGCCGGCCCAGTACGGCCGCCGCCAGAACATGGACATCACCAACCCCACATTCCGCAAGGCCGCTGAGCAGGTTATCGTTGCGTTGGTGGATCACGTGAAGGATCATCCCTCGGTGATCGGCTATCAACTGGACAACGAAACCAAGGCCTACGGGACCAGCGGCCCCAACGTACAGGCGGCCTTCGTCGAGTGGATGCGCCAGCGCTTTCCCGACCTTGCGGTGATGAACAAAGAGTTCGGACTTGATTATTGGAGCAACCGGGTCAACGACTGGAAAGACTTTCCCTCCGTGAATGGTTCCATCAATGCCAGCCTCACCTCAGCGTTTGCCGAGTTCCAGCGCGGCCTCGTCACTGACTATCTCGCGTGGCAAGCCGGCCTGGTTCGGAACCATGCTCGTCCGGGTCAGTTCGTGACCCAAAACTTCGATATGGACTGGCGTGGATATTCCTATGGCGTCCAGTCCAACGTCAACCACTTTGAGGCAGCGCGTGCCGTAGATGTCGCCGGCATCGATATCTACCATCCCACCCAGGACCACCTCACCGGGGCTGAGATAGCCTTTGGCGGAGATCTGGCGCGCTCGATGCGTTCCGGCCAGAACTACCTGGTCATCGAAACCCAGGCGCAGGGCTTTCCCGAGTGGACGCCCTATCCAGGCCAACTGCGGCTGCAAGCTTTCAGTCACCTCGCCTCAGGCGCCAATATGGTGGAGTATTGGCACTGGGGCACAACCGCAAATGCGATTGAGACCTACTGGCGCGGCCTGCTGAGCCAGGACTTCAAGCCCAACCCCACGTACGATGAAGCGGGAACCATTGGCAAAGACTTTGCCCGGTTGGGTCCGCAGCTGGTAAACATGCGCAAGCGGAATCGTATCGCCATCTACGTGAGCAATCGCGCGCTCACAGCCTTCGACGCTTTCAAGTTCGGTTGGACTTCGAAGACCACTTACAACGATGTGCTGCGCCCCTTCTATGACGCGCTCTACCGCATGAATGCCGAAGTCGACTTCGTCGATCCTTCGACCACCGACCTTTCCGCCTACAAGCTGATCATCGTACCTGCACTCTACGCCGCATCAAACGCGGAGATCGAGCGGCTGAATGCCTTTGCCAAAGCTGGAGGTCATTTGCTCTACACGTTCAAGAGCGGCTTCTGCGACGAGAATGTACGGGTACGCTCCAGCACTCAGCCGGGCCTCATCACCGAGGCCGCCGGTGTGAAGTACAACCAGTTCACCCTCCCCGAAAGCGTTTCCCTTGAGGACGACCCCTACCAGGCCGGCGCCGCAGACAACACGGCACGTTGGTGGATGGAGCTACTGACACCCACCACGGCAACCGTCGTCGCTCACTATCACCATCCGGTTTGGGGTAACTATGCAGCCATCACCCGAAACTCCTTCGGCAAGGGCGAAGTCACTTACGTTGGATTCATGCCCAGCGACATTCTTATCGAAAAAATTCTCGAAGACACCATAAAGCGCGCCGGGCTTTGGGGAACGCAGCAGTCGCTCCATTTCCCGGCCATTGTGCGCAGTGGAGTGCTGTCCAACGGAGACCCCGTGCATTACTTTCTCAACTATTCCGCAGCCCCTGCACGGCTCACTTACGCCTTCACGAATGGGACCGATCTTCTATCGGGGAGTCGTGTGATGCAAGGCGGCAATCTTTCGCTGCCCGCATGGGGCGTAGCCGTGGTGGAAGAAAGAGGTAAAAACTGAAACTCCTCATTTCCCTCATCACTTCGCTATTGACCTGCGGATTGCTTGCAGTCGTCCCTTCGCCGCGCGCATTGGCGAAGCAGCGAGTGGATCTGACCGTGGTCCACGGCACTTTGGTCACAATGGACGGAAAGCGCCGCGTTATTCAGGATGGCGCGGTGGCGGTTCAGGGAGACACCGTCGTCGCCGTCGACTCGAGCGCGACCATCGACTCTATGTACGAATCGGGTAAGGTGATCGACGCCCGCGGCGCGCTTATTCTGCCCGGACTTATCAATGCTCATACACATATGAGCATGAGCTTGTTTCGCGGCTTGGCAGATGACCTTTCACTGGACGATTGGTTGCACAACTACATCTTCCCCGCAGAGAGCCGCTACGTCACCCCCGATTTCGTCACTTGGTCGACGCGGCTCAGCCTGCTGGAGATGCTGCGCGGTGGCACCACCACCGTTGCCGATATGTATTACTTTGAAGAGGAGGTGGCCGAGGCTACCAAAGCCGCGGGCATGCGAGGCGTGTTGGGGGAAACGTTGATTGGCTTTCCTTCGCCCGACAGCAAGACTTCCGCTGAGGCCATTGCTTATACTGAATCCTTTCTGAAACATTGGAAGGGTGACCCGCTCATTACGCCCGCCGTTGCGCCGCACGCAATTTACACCTGCCCTGAGGAGCTTCTCAAGCAGGCTGCCGCGCTAGCCCGGAGCAGTCAGGCGCCGCTTCTCATCCACATGGCCGAAGCGGGTTTCGAGATCGAGAAGAGCCGGCACGATCATGGTCTGACAACCGTGCAGTACCTCGCACGCATTGGCCTGTTGGGACCGAACGTTCTGGGCGCGCATTGCATCTGGTTAGATCAGGCGGACATCCAGACCCTGGCTCACTTCAGCGTAGGCTGCTCCTACAACCCTTCCAGCAACATGAAGACCGCTGCTGGTTCGATGCCGGCTGTGGAGTTGCTCTCGGCCGGAGTGGCCGTCGGCATCGGAACCGACGGCGCTGCCAGCAATAACAATCAGGACATGTTCGAAGAGATGAACCTGGCAGCGAAGCAACAGAAGTTGGTGCGCATGGATCCCAAGGCTTTGTCTGCGCAGCAGGTGGTCGAGATGGCTACCATCACCGGCGCCCGGGCACTCCATCTGGAACAACAGATCGGCTCGCTCGAAGTGGGCAAGAAGGCCGATCTCATCGTGGTCGACACCACCGCGCCCCATGCCACGCCGATGTACAACGTGTATTCGGCGATTGTCTATGCGCTCAAATCCTCCGATGTAAGAACCACGGTGGTGGGCGGCAAACCTGTCATGGAAGATCGACACATGCTCACCCTCGATGAGCCCGCCATCCTGGCGAAAGCGGCGCAATACGCCACTTCGATCGGCGCCTCCTTCGGGCCGAAAACGAACTAAGCTTACTTTATGAATCCTCTCGTCCCAACCTCCTGGTTAGCCGGTCGCCTGGATGATCCGCGTACCGTCATCCTGGACGCCACTCTGCCTCCCGTGGGAATCACGCCTCCGGTAGATACTTTTGCGCGATACGTTGCCAGCCATATCTCCGGCGCGATCTTTTTCGATATCGAAGCACTCTCCGATACCTCCACTCCGCTGCCCCACATGATGCCCACGGCAGAGGCCTTCTCGCTCGACATGTCGGCGCTGGGTATTGATGACCGCATGGCCATCTGTATCTACGAGCAGGAAGGCGTCTTCTCTGCTCCCCGCGCTTGGTGGATGCTTCGCACCTTCGGAGCCCGCGAGGTCTACATCCTCGATGGAGGCCTCAGTGCCTGGACCGAGGCAGGTCTTCCCACGTCGTCTGGCCCCGTACACCGCATGCCGGCCAACTTCCGCGCCACACTCGACAATGAGGCGCTCAGAACTTTTCAGCAGATACGGCAGCTGATCGCCGAGCGCGGGCAAATTCTTGATGCCCGTTCTGCCGGTCGCTTCACCGGCGCCGCGCTGGAGCCACGGCCCGGAATCAGTTCAGGGCATATGCCTGGTGCCACCAGCATCCCCTTCACTGATTTGGTCCAGGATGGACGTCTAAAGTCTGTGGAACAGCTTCGCGAGGTATTCAGGGCCAGGGGCGTGGACCTGGAACAACCAATCACGACTACCTGCGGCTCTGGCGTCACCGCTGCGGTTATTGCCCTCGGCCTCGAAATAGCCGGCGCCGATCGCGTTAGCCTATATGACGGCTCCTGGGCAGAATACGCCCAACGCCCCGAAGCCGTGATCGAAAAGAACGACTGAATATATGCGGCCTAAAAACCGTCCCCGAACCACTGCCGGGTGCCCCACATCTCGCTCGTTTTTCGCGAGATGTGGGATACCACCGCTCTCACCCCTAAGCCCGTCGACACTACCGCTTCTGATAACACCCGATGTCGATGTCTCCGCCTTTAATGCGCGGAGAACCCTCAAGATCCTTTTCTCCCACTGACAATCCCGCAGACGTGCCCGCCGCAATCGCAGGCGAATCCGACCGCAGGTGAAAATCCCTCCCTGCAGGATCAACAAAGCGCGGGTCTGAAAAATGAGAATGTCGATCATTCCCAATCGACTGAACGTATTGTTCGAATCCTTTCACTGTGGCGGGATATTCTTTCCACTCGCTTGCCTTCGATCCGGAAGCACAGAAATAGAGGTTGTAATCAATACTCACGGGAGCCGAATTCGCTGCTGGGGTGCTCTTGTTCACGCTGATGAGGCAGCGGGGTCCTGCAAACACGATGTTGCTCTTGAACACATCGTCCTGCATGTTGTACTGCATCTGGAACTCGCCCGATCCCGTTCCCGCCGTATCGTTTTCGTAGAGTGTGTTGTTGATGACGGTGCAGTGCTCGGTGCGTCCGCGTTGGGAACATACCCCCTATCGATACACCCGCGGTATTGGCGTGATAAATGAGATTATTGCGTGCAGTGATGTAGCTGGTGGCGCGCCCTTTGTTTTGGCTTGCCAGCTCGATGCCGAAGTCCACGTCATGCATGATGTTCCGTTCAATCAAAACCCGGGTGCCGCCATCTACATAGATACCATCCGAATTCTGCTCATTGCCGTATGCCGGGTTACCACGCGAAGTAATGTTGTACACCAAATTTTCGCTGACGACCCCGTCACGCGCCTGATCGACGGCTGGGTTCGGCGCCGTGCGTTCAAAACCGATGACGTCGATCCCGATGTTGTTATTGTCGTGGACGATATTGTGCGTGATGCGGAACTTCGTCACGTTCCCGTTCACCACCAGCGATTCGCTCGAACCGGTCTTGAGGTGATGGACCTCATTACCGTCAATCACCAACTCACTGATAGGAGT
>CAVXRU010000032.1:0-246811 GCA_963763905.1 uncultured Acidobacteriaceae bacterium
GAGGTAAGGCCGCCGTCCACGATGAGGATGCTTCCGGTGATGAAGGATGATGCGCTCGAGGCAAGGAAACAGACAACTTGTGCGATTTCCTGCGGTTCGGCAATCCGGCGCAGAGCGTATTTGGAGTAGACTTCGGCGCGCAGAGCTGCCGGATCCGGCGCGTTGGCGAAGTAAGCTGCCACCATAGGCGTGTTCACATCCCCAGGGCAGACGCAGTTCACACGGACGCCGGAAGGACCATAACCCAATGCCATTGACTTGGTGAGTGCGATGACGCCGCCTTTCATCGCGCCGTAGGCTACGAGTTCGGGATCGCCCACCAATCCTAGAACCGATGCAATGTTAATGATCGAGCCTGCTCCGGAGGCCTGCAAGTAAGGCATCGCTGCCTTGGAACAGAGAAAAATGCCGCGCAGGTTCACTCCCTGGAGACGATCCCATTGCTCGCACGAGGTCTCGAGCAA
Organism: uncultured Acidobacteriaceae bacterium; assembly: GCA_963763905.1. Lineage (GTDB taxonomy): Bacteria > Acidobacteriota > Terriglobia > Terriglobales > Acidobacteriaceae > PALSA-350. The sequence continues at coordinate 465 of CAVXRU010000032.1, forward strand.
AGTCCCCATTATTTGGATCGCAGCGCAGTTCACGAGGATATCAAGGCGGCCGAAACGGTCCGCAACCGTTTCCATGAGACCGCTGGTACTTTTTTCGCAAGAAACGTCGGCCTCGACGAAGAGTGAATGAGAACCGATCTGCTCGGCGTGTGCGCGCCCATGGAGCGCATCTGTGTCGGCCAAGATCACATAGGCGCCGCGCTCTACCAGCAGTTTCGTGCAGGCTAGGCCTATGCCTGACGCGGCTCCAGTAACCACGGCGACGCGGTCCGTGAGACTCCAGTCGTTCAAATCTACTCCTCTGCCATCGCAATGGAGGTTGCCGAAAACTATGTGGGACTTTACGTACCTTTGCTGGAATCTAACTGACATCCAATTCTTAAAACCGTAACTGAGTGAGCGGGGAAACTGTACATGAAACTGGCGCCTGCTGCGAATGTTCCTGCCGTTGGCACTATCTTGGTTGGATGCTCAAGCGAATTCTCATCCTCAGGGGCCCCTGTCAAGACCGTAGATTGACCCGCAGGATCAACCTTCGCGGCACCGTTGAGCGTTATATTTACTGTTTCGGCCGCAGACTGGTTATTGGCAACTTTAAGGAGAACGTCATGTTTTCCGGATGCCGTGTCGATAGATGCAGACCAGAAACAATAGAGCGTGTTTTGCGTGAAAGGCAAAACACGGGTCCCCGAGTTATCGGAGAAGAGCATTTTTTGCATGTTGTAGGAGGGTGTTGTAAAGCAAGAGACAGCGTCATTCCAGACGATACAGGGTCCAAAATTGGAATGACCGACGACGCCGGCATAATTGCCGTAGCCCGTCCACCACATTCTCTCCGAATTCCTTTCGCAACCGAGCATAAACACAGCGTCTCCAAGTGCGTCTCCAAAATTGCCAATTACATCGCCTCCGTTTCCATAAATCGAGGAGGCGTACTCCGCCACAACGACTTTCTTCCAGTCCGGATCGATAGTGTCGAACTTGTCGTATAAGCCCGAACAATCTCTTTTATAGAAATGCTGATCGACGAAATCAACAGGATCGCCGGCAGAGGGCGGAAGAGCCCACCTTTGCTCAAGGCCGTTGAACAGAATCTTTAAATCGGGATACTGGGCCAATAATGCCTGACGGATCATGACATATCGTGGGCCATACTCGCGTGCGGTTTCCCACCCATTTTCATTGCCGATTTCGATATATCTGAGATCATAGGGCGCAGGATGACCGTTGGCCGCCCGCTTGGCTCCCCACGGAGTCGAAGTGGGCCCCTTGCAGTATTGCAATAGATCCAGAATGTCATCGATGATAGGTTGCATCTTGTCCAGGGGACAAATGCCCCACCACTTTTTATCCTGCGGATTTTCACTAATTCCGGCTGAGGTGACATAAACCGGTTCCGCGCCCAGATCCTCGCACAGTTGAAGGTACTCGTCCAAACCGAAGTACAAGTCGTTTTTGTAATCCCATCGACTTCTTGTGCTACCGGCCCTCTGCTCGATCGGGCCAATGGATTTCTTCCAGTCCCAACAGACATCCATGCTGGCAGATTCCGCCGTGCAGCCTCCCGGAAACTGTATGTATTTCAACTTGAGAGCAGCCAATTTCTCTGCCAGGTCGGGCCGTAGGCCGTTGGGTCGATCCTTCCACGTAGGTGGCATGACGGTCGCGACATCCAAATAAACATCTCCGGTAGTCGAGGCGTATAACGCAAACCGGTTGTTTGCGGTAACCGCTGATACACCTTTGGTAGTGAGGTCGCAAGTGAAATGCTGCCAGCTCGAGCCTGGCCTGAATTCTTCCGATTCTGCATAAAGAGCGCCGTCATTGCTTTCCAGCCTGGCCTTCAACGTTCCGGCAAAATTCGGACCTTTCCTGGCCCAGAAAGATACCTTGTATCGTGTGTTGTTTCTCAGCCCGATTCCCCAGTAGCCTCCATTGGCCAATGCCACGCTTCCTGAATCCACCGAAGTAACGGAAAGCTTAGCGCAATGTTGTTGATGGCCATTGAGCATCTCAGTATCGGAAGAAGTTTGTGCATGCAAACTACCATTGGAAGATCCTGTCTTTACCACGTACCACGCCGTGATGGGATCATCCAGCTCCTCAAACGAAGGGTTGTTGATGAGCTGTGCGTATAATCCTCCCTCAAACTGGTGGTTGAATTCTTCAAGTTGTTGACCTCTGCAAATATCTGCTACAAGCGCGCCCGGCTTTGAAACATCCACAACGCAGGTACTTTTCCAATGGGCAGGCTGTTCCGTTGAGGTCGGGGCCGCGGTTGTATCCGCCGCAAAGACATAGGGTGAAGACGGCCCCGCCGTCATACCCCCGAGAGTTATACCTCCGGCAGCTAGCCGACCGAGAGAGGTAAGAAATTGACGACGATCCTGCGGGATATTCTTCATGCCACCCCTTCTTTAAAGTGCTGTTCGAGAAGCCTCGCTGAGCCCGTCGGAGCTGCGCGCAGATGGACTGTTGTGGTCAGACCAAAATACTTAAATAAGCTACCAGGTGTCAATTCCAAATATTTGAAATCGCACTTTTCGCCATGGGGGAAGCCCCGAACTTCAGTCCGGGAACGCCGCTGAAGCGGCTTGACGATCGCCAGACTAGGAAAAAAAGCTAGAAAATGCAGCCAGCCAAGGTGAAATCGGGGTCCAGGCTGCGGGGGCTCCGGCCAGCATGCGGATGGTATAGAGGGCCAGGAAGGGACCATTCCGGAGTTTTGTACGCTAAGGGCGCCCTGCCGGAGCGCCCACAGCCGCTGAAGGGTCGTCGTTTGAGGCAGATCCCGGATCGTAATCGCCGGTCAAGTTGATGTGCTCCCGGCCGAACTGCGAAAGATGACTAAGGGGCCGGGCTTTAGAGCGTGTGTGAGAACTCGGGCCTGGAAGGGTACGGCTTCGGCCGTGCCGCAATTGGTCGAGAGTTCTCGGGCTTTAGAGGCTGCGGAAAAAGTCGGTTTCGAGTGAAATCCTGACCCTCAGCGGCTAAAGCCGTACCGATTTTAGATTGGTTACGTACGGCCTAAAGGCCGTACCCTTCAAAGACCTTGGTTTTTTCTGCAGCGTGTTTAGCCCCTGAGGGCTGTTTTCGTAGCAATCTTGTTAGCCCATAAAGCCGTATGCTTCGAGAGCAGACGACGTTTATTAGGCTTCCTGTTCGCAGCTTTCCCAGCAGGATCGGCCTTCGACACAGATGGAGCGATGGACATAATGCTCATCCGGGCCAGCCTTGCTCATGGTTTTCAGGCACCAATAGGTAGTCGTCGAGCCCATGAGTTCGACCAGTTCATCATGAAAGTCGCCAAAGGCTCCGTAACTGGACTTGCTGCGGAGTGCGTTGCAACGGATCTGCACTAGCTGAGTCGTCATTTCGAATATCCTTATCCGATCGAACTGGGATCGCGCTGCATCTGTCCTGCCGCCAGCAAGATCGTGCGATAAATAGCGGTCTGAAACAGTTGCGTTTTGTAGCCATTCTGCGAGAGCGGGGTAGCAGATTGCATCGCTGCTTTGGCTGCTGCACGGGCGGTGCCCTCGTCTATGGTCTTGCCGGTGAGCAAAGCTTCCGCCGGCGCGGAGCGCATGGGCGTGGGTGCTGCGACACCAAGTACAATCGCTGCCTTACGGCATTGTGCACCGTCCATTACCAGCACGACGCCCGCGTCCGCCAAAGGCCAGTCAAAACTCTCTTTCTCGCCGTACTTCTGATATGCCGAGCGGGTTCCGGTTTCCGGCGCAGGAACAAAAACGCCGGTGATCAGCTCACCTGCTTGCACGACCGTTTCGTTCGACAGGCTCTGTTCCGGGGGTATATAGAACTCGCTCATCGCGACCGTACGCTTGCCCCGCCTGGAGGTGAGTTCTACCTGGGCGCCCATGGCCAGTAAGGGCACGGCCGTCGATGAGGGGTGCACCATCGCGCAGGTGCTGTTGTTGATGACAGCGTGATACTGGTTTTCCCCGCTGTGCGCATGACAGGCGTTGCTGGTGCTCCCTTTTTTCTTGCAATCGAAATCGCTGGAGCGAAAGTACCAGCAGCGCGGCCGCTGCATCAGGTTTCCGCCCAGGGTCGCCATGTTGCGTACTTGCGGTGTTGCCGCATGACCGGCGGCGTCCGAAAGAGCCGCATATTTTTGCTGGATTTCCGGATGCGCCGCGATCTCGCTCAAGGTTGACAGGGGACCGAGATGCAGGCCGTCGGTGGCAGAAGTGATGCCTCGCAGACTGTCGATGTTGCGAATATTGACCAGCTTCGGAGGGGAAACGATGTCTTCCTTCATCAGGTCGAGCAAATCGATGCCGCCTGCCTTGACGACGGCCCCTTCGCTTAGTTGGCTTAAGGCTTCATCAACTGTCGTGGTATCGACAAACGTGAATTTGTTCATGCCTCCACCTCTTCCTGCGTTTTACCGAGTGCGGCCAGTACGTTGGCGGGCGTCATTGGTAACTTTCGCAAGCGCACCCCGGTCGCGTTATAGAAAGCATTGCCTATGGCGGCAGCCAGAGTGATAATTCCCGCCGACTCCCCAATCCCCGCAGCGTCGGTTGAGCTTAGCGCGATGTAGTTCTCCACCAACTCGATCTCGATCTCGGGTACCTCGCGTGCTCCGAGGATCTTGTAGTTTTCAAGGTTAGCGTTGAGCATGTAGCCCGCGTTCTGGTCCATGATGCGTTGTTCGAACAGTGCGTACGAAATCCCTTGCAGGATTCCCCCGTTAATCTGGCTGATGACGCCGGTAGGGTTGATAGGGCGTCCGCAATCGTGGGCGCCAAAAACTTTTTCCACGTGTATCCGCCCGGTTTCGGTATCGACTGCGAGTTCCACGTAGTCCACGCCGCCATACGTGAGGCGCTCTTTGGAATACTCTGCCACCCGAGTGGCTCGCGCCGATATTTCGCCGGTCGGTAGCTTCGCGGCGACTTGCTTTAAGGTGTAGGACTTCGAAGCATCGTTCTTGAACACCACCCGCCCGCGCTTGATCGTGAGATTGTCAGCGGTCGTTCCGAATTTAGGAGCAACCGCAGCGAAGAGCTGCTGCTTTACCTGCCAGGCTGCGTTGCGCACAGCCGGCGAAATAGAGCCGGTGGTCACGCTGCCTCCAGAGTCAGGACCTATGGGAAAGCGGGTATCGCCGATGCGAATCACGACATTGGCTGGTGGAATGCCAAGCTCTTCGGCCACGACGACGGCAAGCATGGTTTTTGTGCCGGTTCCCAGGTCCTGCACAGCGGACATCAGTTCGACCGAGCCGTCGCGCGAGATTCGTACTTCGCAGGAAGAATCCATACTGACGAAGCGGTACCAGACGGACTGCGCGATTCCGATGCCCCGCTTTACCGGCCCGGGATCAGAGCCAGCGGGTTTGCGATTGCGCCAGTTGGTGCGCTGGAGAATGACTTGCCGCTCCACGCGGCGGGCGGGATGCTCGTCGATTTTGTCGCGCAGTGCCAGCGGGTCCATCTCCAGCTTGACGGCAAGCTCATCGATGGCCTGCTCAAAAGCGAAGCAGCCCTGGGGGTGACCGGGGGCGCGGAACGCCGCACCTGGACCGGCGTTGATGAAGACGTCGTTCTCTTCCGTCAGCAGGTTAGGGCACTTGTACATGTTGGTCGCAGGACCGGCGGTGCCGGCTCCTGTTCCGGTCCCGGCGGTTCCGTAGCTGATCAGCTTGATCGCGGTCAGCGTTCCGTCTTTTTTGGCGCCGATCTTCAATTGCTGATGCGAGTCGGGCCGATTGCAGACAATATGCTCCTGACGGCGATCGAGCATCAGCTTGACCGGTGCATTTGCCTTGCGCGAGAGATTGGCCGCCACTACGCCTTCGTTGCCGGCGCCAAACTTCGCGCCGAATCCGCCACCCATGAACTCGGTGATCACGCGTACCTTGCTCTGAGGCAATTTGAAGACGTCGGCGAACTCTTCGCGTACACTTGCCGTCCCTTGGGTCGAGGCGTAGATGGTTACTTCTTCTGGCTTCCAATCGACGACGAACCCATGAGTTTCAAGCGCGGAGTGCGTCTGCACCTGGGTAAAGTACTCGCTCTCGACAATCACATCCGCCTCGGCGAATCCTTTTTCAAGGTCGCCGGACTGCTTGCGCTGGGGTCCATGGACATTGCCTGTCTGTGATACGCCCTTGGGTCCGCCTCCGCCGCCTGCACTGCCTGCTTCATCGGCTGGTCCGGGAAATACCAGGGGAGCATCCGCAGCGCGGGCCGCCGAGCGATCCACCACGAATGGCATGGAATCGTACTGCACCTTCACCAATTTTGCGGCGTCGTCGGCAATCTGTTGCGAAGTGGCAGCTACAGCGGCGATGGGTTGACCGGCGTAGCGGATCACCGGATAGCGGGAGGGAACTTCCTGTTTCGGATCGCGCAGCTCTGCGCCTCCGTAGAAATGCTCGATGACATGCACGGCTCGAACGCCGGGCAGCTTTTCCGCTTCGCTGGTGTCGATGGAGACGATCCGCCCGTGGGGAATCGTGGCATCCACCATCCGCGCGTAGAGCATGCCGGGCAAATGAACGTCCGCGGTGTACTTCCCGGTGCCCATCGCTTTCGCCGGACCGTCGTAGCGCACGGTCGGCTTGCCAATGTACATCAGCTCAGAGTTTGGGGGGAGCGGCGGCGGCTCGTCTAGTAAGACTTCACGCTTTTTGTGCTCCAGGCCATTCTGGGGGATGCCAAAAACAAAACTGTCGCTGCGCTTTGCAGTTTGCGATTTGGGTTCGGGTGCACCCTGCTCATCTTGCTCGGGGGTCAAAATATCGAGTGGCATCCTAGGCCTCCTTTTCCCCGGCGACATCGAGGGTTGCGGCAAAGATTTTGGGATAGGCTCCGCAGCGGCACAGGTTCCCACTCACCGCATGCTTCACGTCGCTGAGGGTTGGTTTGGGATTGCGTTCGAGGAGGGCAGCACAGCTCATCACCATGCCCGGGGTGCAGAAGCCGCATTGCATGGCGTCGTGTTTTACAAAGGCAGCCTGCACGGGATGCATGGTGCCGCCGTGGGAGAGCCCCTCGATGGTGGTAATCTCACGGCCGGTTGTATCGATGGCCAGTGTCATGCACGCGAGCGCGGGGGTTTTGTCGATCCAGACCGTGCAAGCCGAGCAAGAGCCGCGGTCGCAGACGACTTTTGTTCCGGTCAACCCGAGATTGTCGCGCAAGGTCTGAGCCAGGGTATCGCGAGGCTCGATAACCACCGAATGCTCACGGCCATTGATGTGCAGTTTGACGGGGAGCGCGTCAGGACCCTGGACCCGGTCAGCATGCAATGCGTCTTTCGCATCGCGGGCCAACGCGTTGGCGGTCTCAATGACCGAGGTCGCCGCGGTGACGCCTGCCCCCTTTAAGAATCCACGCCGGGAAAAGGTGATTTTAGGAGAGTCTGCCATAGGGAGCCCTTTCGGAGTACTGGCTGGCGTTCGTAAGGAAACGACACCCTTAATTTACATCCGGGCGGCGTGGTTTCGCTATTAGCGACGGTCGGGGCGGAGGTAGCCGTTCAGGTCAATGAAAGCAAACGAGTTCAGTGATACGGTCCCAGGGAGATGACGAGAATCTCCACCAAGGAGTCCGATTCGTTGCGCCATTGGCGGCCAGTGCCGGCGAGGATGGTGACTGAGTCACCGCGCTCCAGGACTTGCTCACTGTCTTGCAACTTCAAGACCACTTTACCTTCGAACACCATGGCGAACTCGTCAGAAATGGACGGAGTCGCATGCTTACCGGTGAGGCCGCCGGGCTTGATGATGAGCATGGAAGCGCGAAATTGCGAGGCGCTGGATAGTGAGCCCAGCGACGCAATTTCAGCGCGCGACCAGTCGAGCGCCATGTGGGCACGGTCGCTGGCGCGCACGATATTGACCACCTGCTGGTTTGCAGACAGAAAAAACTGGCCCAGGGTAACCCCGAGTGCGTTGGCTATCTTCTCCATGGAGGAGATCGAGGGAGAGCACTGCCCATTCTCGATTTGTGACAAAAAACTGGCGGAAAAGTCGGTGCGCTCGGCAAGAGCCCGCAGCGAAATCCCCTGTTGCTCTCTCAGATAACGCAGAGAATTCCCGAGCGTCTGTTCAATCATCCTGGTAACCGAACCGTCGATCACTAACTCAAGGTGATCGATTACACAGTATACAGACGCGGGTACAGAGCAAGTCCCTATCCAATGGCCAGGCTTTCCTTATCGAACGGACATCTTACTGGCTGCTCCACGTCTTATCACTGGAGTTGCACACCGGCTCGAGGGTGCAATCGACGCATCGAGGCTTGCGGGCAATACAAACCTGGCGTCCGTGATGGATCATTTCGTGGGAAAAAGCAATCCAGTGATCCTGAGGAATAATCTTCATCAGGTCCTTTTCCACCTGAATTGGTTCGACGGCCTTGGTAAGTTCGAGACGCTTCGAGAGGCGCAATACGTGAGTATCGACCACGATGCCGACCGCTTTGGCAAAGGCTACGCCCAACACTACGTTGGCTGTCTTGCGCGCGACCCCCGGCAAGGTGAGCAGTTCGTCCATGGTTTGCGGAACCTTGCCGCCAAAGTCGGAGGTGAGTTTCCGCGCCGCTCCATTCAGGGACTTCGCCTTGTTGTGATAAAAGCCGGTGGAACGAATCTGCTCTTCAATTTCCACCAGGGGCGCATGAGCGAAGTCTGTCGGGGTGGGAAATTTCTTGAACAAGGAAGGGGTTACCATGTTGACGCGCGCATCGGTACATTGCGCGGAAAGGATGGTGGCCACCAGAAGTTCCCACGCATTGTGATGATGCAAGGCGCATTCCGCGCCAGGATAGGCTTTGGCTAGAAGGTCCAGAATTGCGGCGATACGCTCTGGGGCCAGCGGATTGCGGCGTGGCTTCTTCGTTGGTTTTTTAGCAGAGGTTTTGGTGGCGGCCTTCATTCTCAACGTCTCCATGGTAACAAAGCATGCAGCAGCCGCTTCCGGCTGAAGCGCATGCGGGCATAACAGTATTGTCATCCCGGCCGGAGCGCAGCGTAGCGGAGAGCCTGCCCTGGGCGAAGTCGAATGGGGGACCTGCGGTCTCTTTTCCGGTGCCCGTACCCTTTTGCTAACCGGGCACCTCATCGACAACGAGAGGACTTGGGTGGGACCGCTTATACTGCCTGCGGATGACCGAAAAAATAATAGGTGTTCTCGCCCACTTCATCATTGCCGTCATTTCGGCCACGGGCTACCTGGGAATTGCATTGCTGATGGGGATCGAGTCGGCCTGCATTCCGTTGCCCTCTGAAATCATCATGCCGTTTTCCGGCTACCTGGTGTACGCCGGCAGGTTCCAGCTATTTTGGGTAGCAACCGCCGGTGCGATCGGCTGCAATTTGGGTTCCGCGGTGGCGTATTGGGTGGGGGCGCATGGCGGCCGGCCTCTGGTGGAACGTTTTGGCAGCTATGTATTGCTCAGCCGGCGCGACCTGGACCGTACGACCCGCTTCTTCGAGAAATACGGATCGATCACCGTTTTTCTCGCGCGCCTCTTACCGGTGGTGCGAACCTTTATCGCGCTGCCGGCCGGCATCGCCCGCATGCCGCTATGGCGCTTTCACATCTACACGTTCCTGGGCTCGTGGCCGTGGTGTTTTGTGCTGGCCTATGTGGGTATGAAGTTGGGCCAGTCCTGGGAAACGGATCCTCGCTTCAAGGCGGTCTTCCATCGCTTTCACCTCGGGGTCGAAGTGGTTTTGCTGGCGGCGATCCTTTGGTTTGTATGGTCACATTGGAAACGCCGCAATGAGACCGCCTAAAGGGGAAGGTGACCATTAACCCGTGCTTTCTCTCCTTTGAGCCACTCTGATTTGCAAACGCAGAAGGGTAAGGCTGAGACTGGTCCTATTAAACACACGAGAGGACGGACCCGAAAAGACAATGTCTGATGACAGTTCACCGATTCAGCCCGCCAACGGAAAATTAGGAATCATGATCCCCGGAATGGGGTCGGTGGCAACCACCCTGGTGGCCGGCGTAGAAGCTGTGCGCAAGGGAATTGCCAAGCCGATTGGTTCGCTTACGCAAATGGGAACCGTTCGCCTGGGCAAGCGCACCGAAGCACGCAGCCCGCTGATCAAGGATTTCGTGCCCCTGGCAAAGCTGGAGAATCTGTGTTTTACCGGCTGGGATATCTTCGCCGACAACATGTTTGAGGCAGCCAAGACGGCGCGGGTTCTCGATCGCGACCAGTTGGAGACCGTTCGACCCTTCCTGGAAGGGATCCGGCCCATGCCCGCAGTGTTCGATCAGCACTACGTGAAGCGTCTGACCGGCACCAATGTTAAGAAAGGCAAGAACAAGCGCGATCTGGCTGAGCAACTACGCGCTGATATCCAGGCGTATAAAAGGGTGACCCAGCGCCAGGTGATGATCTGGTGCGGTTCCACCGAAATCTTTCTCACCCCGACGGCGGTCCACCAATCACTGGCTGCGTTTGAAAAGGGTTTGGAAGAGAACGACATCAACATCGCGCCTTCCATGATTTACGCCTATGCGGCGCTGCAGGAAGGGATTCCCTTTGCTATGGGAGCACCCAATTTGGCCGTAGATCTGCCGGTCATGCAGGAGCTCGCGCGCAAGAACAGTGCCCCCATCACCGGGAAGGACTTCAAGACCGGGCAGACTTTCATGAAAACCGTTCTGGCGCCCGCCTTCAAAGCACGCATGCTGGGCGTGAGCGGTTGGTATTCCACCAATATTTTAGGTAACCGTGATGGTGAAGTGCTGGACGATCCGGAATCTTTCAAGACCAAGGAAGAGTCCAAGCTGAGCGTGCTCGACTTTATCCTGCAACCCGACCTTTATCCCGATCTTTACAAGGATATTTATCACAAGGTGAGAATTAACTATTATCCGCCGCGTGGTGATAACAAAGAGGGTTGGGACAACATCGACATCTTCGGCTGGCTCGGCTATCCGATGCAGATCAAGGTCGACTTCCTGTGCCGGGATTCCATTCTGGCGGCGCCCATTGCTCTGGACCTGGTGCTTTTTCTCGACCTCGCCGCACGAACGCCGGAACTGAAGGATCTGGGTATTCAGGAATGGCTCAGCTTTTACTGGAAGTCACCCATGACCGCTCCCGGGCTGTATCCGGAACACGATCTCTTCATTCAGTTGATGAAGCTGAAGAACACGCTCCGGCATATAAAGGGCGAATCTCTGATTACCCACCTTGGCCTCGAGTACTACGACTAACCAAATGTGCGCCCCATGTTTCCCAGCATGGGGTGCCTGTCTCGCCTCCGCTATCTAACCATCGCCCAGCCCTGGAAGCGAAATCAGGCTTGCCTTCTCTGACGCAGTACCCTTGCACTTCTACAAGAACCGGTATAAGGTGACGTGTAGAAGTGAAAGGGGAGTTAATGCCGGCCCCACGAATTGACCTTCCACAAGGCACTCTCGACCTCCTTATACTGCGGACGCTTGCGCTCGGACCTCAACACGGCTGGGCTGTATCGGAGCGGGTCCAACAAATGTCCAGTGACGTCCTTCAGATACAGCAGGGGTCACTTTATCCGGCCCTGCATCGTCTGGAGCGCCGGGGCTGGATAAAAGCGCGCTGGGGAACTTCGGAGAATAACCGGCGCGCAAAATACTACGAGCTTACAAAAAGCGGGCATCGGCAACTTGAAGCGGAGAAGGATGCCTGGAAGAAACTGACGGCGGCTGTGGCCCAGGTCCTGGGTACGGTCTAGGAGGCGCGTTATGTTCAGTGACCTACTCATCCGTCTCCGTTCTCTATTCCGTCGCACTGCCGTCGAGGGCGAGCTCAATGAGGAACTCCAGTTCCATCTCGAAAATCAGGTGGAGAAGTACATACAGTCAGGTCTGACGCGTGAGGAGGCCATGCGACGCACTCGCCTCGATTTTGGGGGCGTTGACAAAATCAAAGAGGATTGTCGAGAGGCACGCGGTGTAACTCTCGTTGAAACTCTTGTCCAGGATTTACGTTTCGGGCTCCGCATACTTCGCAAATCGCCCGGCTTTTCGGCTGTGGCCGTGGTAACTCTGGCACTGGCTATCGGAGCCAATGCGGTGGTATTCAGCATTCTGAATGCACTGGTCCTACGACACGTCAATGTGCCGCAGGGACAGAACCTCTACATGATCGAGCGCGGAAAGGATCGCACTCCATCGAATTCATATCTCGACTATCTGGATCTCCGCGATCGCAACCGAAGTTTCAATGGGCTGATCGCCTACGAAATGGCCCCGGCCGGCCTGGACATCCATGGCAATCCCTCGCCAATTTGGCTCTATGAGGCGAGCGGAAATTACTTCGATGAATTGGGCATACAGCCATATCTTGGTCGCTTCTTCCACAGCTCGGATGAGCATGGTCCTGATAGCGCGCCTTATATTGTGCTGAGCTACGCGTATTGGAAGAGTCATTTCGAAGGCGATCCCAGCGTGGCCGGACGCGTAGTTCGACTGAACAAATATTCCTATACGATCCTTGGCGTAGCGCCGCCGCAGTTTCGCGGTACGGAGCTATTTTTCGCGCCCGATCTCTGGGCCCCCCTTGTAAATGAACCGCAGATTGAGGGAGGAAGCGATCTGGACTCTCGCGAGAATCGAGGTATGTGGCTGGTAGGACATCTCCGCACCAGCGTGACGCCGAAGCAGGCCACAGAGGACCTCAATTCCATTGCCGCATCCCTGGCCAAGGCATATCCCAAAGAAGACGAGGGCATAAGCTTTGCCCTCGCACGCCCTGGCCTGCTGGGAGATATGCTTGGCGGTCCGGTACGTGCATTTATAGCCGGCATCATGCTGCTGACCGGGCTGATTCTGTCGGCGGCGTGCGCCAATCTGAGCGGCCTGTTTTCCGCTCGCGCCGCCGACCGCTCGCGAGAGGTTGCTCTGCGGCTTGCGCTCGGGTCCAGCCGCCGGCGGATTCTGCGCCAACTGTTCATAGAAGCATTGCTGGTTTCGATGGCCGGAGGCGCGTTGGGGCTGGCAGGATCCGTAACTCTGCTGCGATGGCTAAGTACCTGGCAGCCCATTCCCAATATTCCCATCAATGTGGCGGTTGATCCGGACACGCGCACTTACCTTGTGGCGATGTTGCTGGCATTGGTGAGCGCACTTCTCTTCGCCATTGTTCCCATGCGCCGGGTGCTCGAGGCCGATCCTTATCAGGGGATGAAAGCCGGTGCGACCGGGTGGGCAGGTTCACCCCGGCGTCTCGCGTTGCGCGATCTGCTGCTTGGTGGGCAAATCGCCATCTGCGCTGTCCTGGTGACCTCGTCCCTGGTGGCGGTGCGCGGTATGCTGCGGTCATTGCATAGTAGCTTCGGCTTCGTCCCGGAAAATGCAATGCAGGTGAATGCCGATTTATACATGGCTGGCTACAGAGACGAGCACGTTGCTGTCATGCAGAGGCGGATGCTCGAAGCGGTGCAGAAGATTCCAGGTGTGACGGCGGCGGCATACGCAAGCCGGGTTCCGCTCAATCTGGGCTGGAGCAACTCAACCGTTTTTTCCGACAGCACGACGGACTACAAGCTGGCCAACGCTTTGGCCGAACCCATGGATTACAGCGTTTCACCGGGGTATTTCGAGGCAGCACAAACGACCCTGCTGATGGGACGGACGTTCACCTGGCATGACGATGAAAACGCGCCCCGCGTGGCCGTGGTCAATCAGGAGTTTGCGCGCAAGGTCTTTGGCTCTGAGGCAAAGGCCATGGGCAGTTTTTTCAAGAACTGGGGAGGAAAGCGCGTCCAGGTGGTAGGCGTGGTGGCGGACGGAAAGTACAAGACGCTGAGCGAAGATCCCCAACCGGCGATGTTCTTTCCCATCCAGCAAGCGGGCAGGGTCGATATCTGGCTGATCGTGCGCTCGAACCGCGGTCCGCAGGACCTGGGGCCGGCGCTGGCGACCACACTGCACGAGCTGGACCCTGGGTTGCCTTTCACCATTGACAGCTGGGAGAAAGAACTGGGTGCTGCGTTATTTGCAGCGCGTGCAGCTTCGATGGCGCTTGGAGTGCTCGGCGGGCTGGGCGCGATGCTTGCGATTACCGGCATCTTTGGGATGGCGGCGTACTCTGTAAGCAAACGCCTGCGGGAGCTGGGGATTCGTATTGCGCTGGGCGCGCAGCGAAAGCAGGTGTTGCTCGCGGCGTTGGGGCGCGTATTCCGCTTGCTGGTGTTCGGTTCGACGACAGGACTTATTCTGGGATTGGCGGCCACCAAGCTGCTGTCGTTCATTGTCTACCAAGCCACACCGCGCGACCCGGTCGTGCTCGGGGGAGTCATTTTGACGATGCTGCTTGTGGGGCTTGTGGCAGCGTGGATTCCGGCGCAACGTGCACTCGGAGCTGATCCTTTGATCTTGCTACGCGAAGAGTGACGCGAGCTCTCAGGGTGGCGCCTCACGAGGGGTAACATAAGTGTAGATGGCGTCCTCTGAACGGTTTGGATTCACCTTAATCATTGTCCTCTTTCTTTCATCCTTTGCCTTCGCCCAAGCTCCGGCAACTGAACTTGTTGCGGGCAACTTTGTGGAAGTCACCGCTGCTGCCGGCGTTCAGTTTTTGCACCAGGCTCCGCACACTTCGAGAAAATATCTCATCGAGACCATGGGGTCGGGGGTCGCGCTGTTCGATTATGACAACGATGGTTTGCTCGATATTTTCCTGGTCAACGGAGCCCCTTTTACCGACCCCACGCCCAAGGGCACCGTTCCACAAAAGACCGGTCCGCAAGACTGGAACCGTCTTTATCACCAGAAAGCAAACGGAACCTTTGAAGACGTCACAGAAAAGGCCGGCCTACAGGGTGTGGGCTATGGCATGGGCGCAGCTGCCGGCGATTACGACAACGATGGCCGTGAAGACCTATACGTAACTGCGTATGGCGGCAATAAGCTCTACCACAACAACGGAGACGGAACGTTTACCGATGTTACCCAGAAAGCGGGCGTCGGGGGGAATGGGTGGTCCACCTCTGCCGCCTGGGTCGATCTCGATGGTGACGGATTTCTGGATCTGGTTGTGCTGCGTTACATCCAGTGGGATTGGGATGACCGCTGGTGTGGCGAGCATCGCGAAGGCTACCGCAGCTTCTGTCATCCAGATGTCTTTTCGCCCATCCCGATGCTCGTTTATCACAACAACGGGAACGGAACGTTCACAGAGGAAGCGCAAAAGCTCGGCCTCGACAAGCCGGCCAAGGCTCTTGGCATTGCAATCGGCGATTTCGATAACGACGGCCATACGGACATCTTCGTCGCCAATGACTCCATGGTCGAGTTTCTTTTCCATAACAAAGGAGATGGAACCTTTGAAGAGGTCGGGCTACAGGCAGGAACCGCTGTCGATAGTGAAGGCCGCACCTTCGCCGGCATGGGTATGGATGCCGCCGACTATAACAACGACGGCTTGCCCGACCTCATCATCGATGATCTGGCCAACCAGAAGTACGCCCTCTATCAGAATGCGGGGGACGGAAGTTTTACTTACGCCACTTACGCTGCCGGGGTGGGCCGCATGACCCAGCTGCATTCCGGCTGGGGGGTTCGCTTTCTTGACTACGATAACGACGGGTGGAAGGACGTGCTGATTGCGCAGGGCCACGACCTTGACACCATTGAGGTGATTTCACCGCAATTGCACTACCGCGAACCTATGTTGCTGGCCCGGAATATCGGGGGCAAGAAGTTTGTCGATGTTTCCTCCATCTCAGGTGACGTGTTTAGCAAACGCTGGGTGGGCCGCGGTATGGCTACGGGAGATATCAACAATGACGGGCTGATGGACGCTGTGGTCACTGAAAACGGTGGCCCCGCGCATATCCTCGTGAACCACACCCAAACCGGTAACCATTGGCTCGGACTCAGCCTTACCGGTCATAAGAGCAACCGCGATGCGATCGGAGCTGTGGTGAAGGTCACAACCGCGAATGGGTCGCGATGGGCTACCGTGACCACCTGTAGCAGTTATCTCTCTTCAAGTGACAAGCGTCTCCACTTCGGCCTGGGCACGGCCGCCACTGCGCAGTCGGTCGAGATTCGTTGGCCTAGTGGCATTGTGCAGATCCTCAAAGACGTTAAGGGAGACCGATACGTAAAGATCGACGAACCAGTTCAAAAACCTTAGCCGAATCGAGGCAACATGGTACGGATCAGTCGAGTGTGTTGTGCTCTGCTGCTGTTACAAATCAGCAATGCACAACAGGTCAGCTTCAGGATTACGCCACTGCGTCCGGTCGCGGACCTGCGGGCAGAAGCGCTGAAAGAGTCGCCGCCTCGGGAGCAGGGAACATTCCTTGCGTCTGATCTGGTGGAACTGGTCAAGCTTGATCCCACCATCAAGCTCGACATCCGTTATGCTACGACAAACAATTTTTTGGGAACTCCCCTGTATACGCAGGCGCGGGCGTTCCTTCAACGCCCGGCTGCGGAAGCGCTGGTCCGTGCTCATCGCGAGCTCAAGGCCCAGGGCTATGGGCTGATCATTCACGACGGTTACCGGCCGTGGTACGTCACGGAGATTTTCTGGACAGCCACATCGGACGATAAGAAGATTTTTGTCGCCAATCCAGCGGAAGGCTCTCGTCATAACCGCGGATGTGCTGTGGACTTGTCACTCTATGATCTGCAGACCGGCAAAGAAGTTGAGATGCCGAGCGGATACGACGAGATGACCAAGCGCTCCTTTGCGGATTACCCCGGGGGCACTTCTGAGGAGCGTGCTCGTCGCGCGCTCCTGCGCCGCACGATGGAAAAGCAGGGATTCACGGTAAATCCCGACGAGTGGTGGCATTTCGACTACAAAGATTGGAAACGGTATTCAATTCAGAATGCAAGGTTTGAAGATCTCGGAAAATAGCACTTCGTACTGTCGAAAATAAGCTGTGACACCCAGATTTTGAGTAGCCGCTCCTGGTTCCGTCCATCCAAGTCGCTAACTTTCCTGAGAGTAATCGCTCTACCCTTGTCATCCCGACCGAAGCGAAGCGCAGTGGAGGGATCTGCAGTTGCTGCGGAGTATCCGCCCCTAATTCCGTCCATCAGTCGCTAGCCTTTCTGCGAGTAGCCGCTCTACCCTTGTCATCCCGACTGGAGCGAAGCGCAGTGGAGGGATCTGCAGTTGCTGCGGAAGTATCCGCCCCTAACTCCATCCATCCAAGTCGCTAATCTTTCTGAGAGTAGTCGCTCTACCCTTGTCATCCCGACCGGAGCGAAGCGTAGTGGAGGGACCTGCGGTTGCTTTCCCCGGGGGGGAGGTTCTCTACTCAGAAATGAGATCCAATCCGCCAGCTTGGCGCCGCGTATTAGGTAAAAACCCTGCCAGCAATCCGATTGCGGGAAGCCACGCACAGATTTTGTAAACAAAAAGAATGCTGGTGGCGTCGGCAATTCTGCCCAGGATCGCGGCGCCGATGCCGCCCATACCAAACGCAAATCCAAAAAAGAGGCCAGAGATCATCCCCACCCGTCCGGGCACAAGCTCCTGCGCATAGACCAGGATCGCGGGAAAGGCCGAAGCCAGCACCAGGCCGACGATCACCGTCAATACCCCGGTCCAAAACAAGTTTGCGTAAGGCAGCAGCAAGGTGAGCGGCAACGCACCGAGAATGGAGCACCAGATCACGGTCTTACGGCCGATTCGATCCCCGATCGGCCCTCCAATCAAGGTTCCGGCAGCAACCGCCCCCAGGAAGGCGAACAAATGTATTTGCGAACTCCGTACGCCAACATGAAAGCGGGTGATGAGGTAGAAGGTGTAGTAGCTGGTGAAGCTGGCCAGGTAGAAAAACTTGGAAAAAACCAGCGCAATCAGAACGGCAATCGCGCAGGCCACTCGCCGGCTCGATAAGCCGGTCCGATATTCCTTGTGCGCGGAGGGCTGTTTCTGCAGATGCTGCAGGCGAACCTTGTACCAGCCGCTGACTCGCAGCAGCACCACGATGGCCATGAGTGCCACCAGTGAAAACCAGGCCACGCCACGTTGGCCGTGCGGCAGTACGATAAACGCTGCCAGAAGTGGCCCGATCGCCGATCCGCTGTTTCCGCCAACCTGGAAGACGGACTGTGCCAAGCCGAGCCGGCCACCGGACGCCAGCCGCGCCACGCGCGACGATTCTGGATGGAATACCGCTGAGCCCATGCCCACCAACGAAGCCGCCAGCAACAGTAGGGGGAAGCTGGGAGCAACGGCCAACAGCAGCAAGCCGGCCAGGGTAAACACCATGCCCATCGGCAGGGAATAAGGCAAGGGCTTGCGGTCAGTGTAATGTCCGATAAACGGCTGCAGAATGGACGCCGTCATCTGGAAAGTCAATGTCAGCAAGCCGATCTGACCAAAGTTCAGATGGAACGAGCTTTTCAGAATGGGATAAATCGAGGGCAGCAGCGACTGCATGGTGTCGTTCAGCAGGTGGCAAAAGCTGACTGCGACCAGCACGCGAAAGATTGTCTTGTCTTGAACGGGATGGGGGTTCTGGAGTTCGCTATCCTCAATTGTCTGTGTGGTCATGCCGGCCGCGTAGAGCTCTCCCTGCAACTATGCTACCGGACTCGGCTGGAGATCGAAGTAAACCCCGGTATCGGCGGAGGGTGAAACCGTTAGCAGCTGGGAGAAGCGTTCCGTTCATAGCGGGAGCGGGCTTCGGCTAGCTGCTTCAGATGGTCGCGGGAAAGGGGCTGAGGGCATCCCAGCTGGCGTGCAACCAGGCAGATATGGGCAAAATGCTCGACCGTTTCCATGCGCATGAAGGCGTCCTGCAAGGTGCCCCCGGCGGTGACCACCCCGTGGTTGGCAAGCAGGACCGCATCATGATCGACGATCAGTGGCTGGATGCTGGAGGCCACGTCGTCCGTTCCGGTGGTCGCATACGGCGCCAGCGGAATGGACCCAAGCGCCATGACGATTTCCGAGCACAGGGGTTCTTCGAGCGCCAGGCCGCAGGAAGCAAATCCGGTGGCGATGGGCGGGTGCGCGTGAACCACGGCCTGCACATCGGGCCGCTGGCGATAGATGGCCAGATGCATCCCGATCTCGCTGGTCACGTTTCGGCTTTCGCAGACCCGCCGGCCTTCCATGTCAACCAGTACCATGTCGGAAGCCTTAATCAGGCACTTGCTCATCGCGGTAGGGGTGGCGAGGATCCGATCATCGCTGAGGCGGACCGACAGATTACCTGCCGTTCCGGGCACGAAACCCAATCGATACAACCACTTACCAAAGCGGGCAAGCTGTTTGCGGTGCATCATTTCGGCTGACCGCTCGGGAGCAGCGGAGCTTAGGGCCATGTTAAGAGTTGTTTTGAAACCACTCTTCTCCAAAGCCGTTGGATGCATAGTTCAGGAAATCCCCTTTGAGCTCTTCCTCGCAGTTTCCGACGGATAGACGGGAAACGCAACAGGGAAAACGCGGATAGTGAGAAATAAGGTTCGAGTGGGGCTGCCACGACTTCTCCCAGGCTGCAGGGGGATGGTTCTCGCATCCCAAATGTTAGAAAACGTTAAACTAGCAACGAGGTGCCGCATGGACTGGTCTGGCTGCAACGTCGTCGAGGTTGTCCCAGGAAAGGTGAGTGGTGCTCCGGTAGTCAGAGGATCACGTGTGCTTGCAGACCAAGTGATCGAGAGTCATGCCCTTGGTGAGACCATCGAAGAAATCGCATACAGTTTCGACCTCAAACACGAGGACGTTCGGGATTTACTGGCCTTTGCCGATGCTCGCCAGCATCCTTTTCGCCGGTGAAGGTGCTGTTCGATCAAAACGTGCCCAGGAATCTCGCAGATTATCTGACTGCGCACGAGGTTACGCGATCGATTGAGTTAGGGTGGGACACACTAAAGAACGGTGAACTGCCTGAAGTAGCGCAAGAGGTGGGTTTCGAAGTCCTGGTGACATGCGATCGCAATCTTGGCTATCAGCAAAATCTGAGGAATCGAAAGCTCGCGATCGTCGTTCTGCCGGCTGGTACCTGACCACAATTAAGCGGAAGCGTCGCCGAGATTGTTAGAGCGATTGGCGAATCACAGCCCGGCGCTTTCAAGGAATTGAAGCGCGCAGATCCGGCCGGGGATTAAGTTGCTAGCCTATAGTTTACATCTCGGCGCGCGTCGATTGGCTTAGATCTACGCAACCTCTTACGATGGTCAGCATGACAAAAGGTCTTCGCCCAGGCGTCCTGGAACTCAATGGGCAGCCACTTTCCCTCGACCAGATCAACCGGGTAGCCTTGGGCCTCTTGGACACGGCCATTGCGGCGGAAGCCCGGCCCAGAATCGCTGCGTCGCAAGCGGTGGTCGAGCGCATCGTCACCAGCCATGAAACGGCCTACGGTATCAACACCGGTTTCGGCAAATTATCCGATGTGCGCATTGGTGCAGAAGACCTGCAACAGTTGCAACGGAACCTGGTGCGCAGCCACGCTTGTGGGTTAGGCGAGCCGCTGGAAGAAGCTGAGGTTCGCGCCATGCTGTTGTTGCGGGCCAATGTACTCAGCAAAGGGTTGAGTGGGGTCCGCCACGAACTGATTGACTTGCTCATCGGCTTGCTCAATCGTGGCGTGCACCCCGTCATCCCGGCTAGGGGATCCGTGGGAGCGAGCGGGGATTTGGCTCCCTTGGCACATCTCGCGCTGGTGCTGATTGGCGAAGGCGAGGCGTTCTTCCAGGGCGTGCGGATGCCGGCTGCTGCCGCATTAGCCCAATCGGGCCTAACTCCTCTGGTACTCGAAGCCAAGGAGGGCCTGGCTCTGCTCAACGGAACCCAGGCCATGGCGGCTGTCGGCGGCCTGGCTCTGTTACGCGGGGTGCGGGTGAATCGGCTCTTCGATCTGGCAGGCTCCATGGCCCTGGAGGCGTTGATGGGCACACCGGTGGCGTTCGATGAGCGCATTCACCACGCGCGGCCGCATCCCGGCCAGCAGCAGGCGGCTGCACATCTCCGTGAGTTGTTGCGTGACAGCGAGATTCGCGAGTCTCACCGCACCAATGATCCCCGAGTGCAGGACGCCTATTGCCTGCGCTGCATGCCGCAAGTACACGGTGCGGCCCGAGGCGCGATGCAGCACGCGCGCGAAGTGATCGAGATTGAAACCGGATCGGCTACCGATAATCCGCTGATCTTCGGGGATGAGGTAATCTCCGGGGGCAATTTCCACGGCGCACCCCTGGGGCTGGCGCTGGATTATGCGGCCATCGCAGTGACCGACCTGATGAGCATCAGCGAGCGGCGGATCGACCGTCTCATCAATCCTGACGTCAATGAAGGCCTGCCACCCTTTCTCTCGCGAAGGGCCGGCCTTTCCTCCGGCCTTATGATTGCTCATGTCACCGCGGCAGCGCTGTTAAACGAAGCCAAGGTGCTGGCCCATCCTGCCAGCGTGGACAGTTTGCCCACCTCAGGCGGCAAAGAAGATCATGTTTCCATGGGCATGACGGCTGCGCTCAAGCTGAAGCAGATTGTCGACAATGCGGAAAAGGTTTTGGCGATTGAACTGATGACCGCGGCGCAGGGACTTGAATATCGCCTGCCGCTCAAAGCGGCAACGGAAATCGAGCGCGCCCGCCAGTTCGTGCGCACGATGGTTCCGTTCCTTGAGGAAGACCGGGTCATTGCTGTAGACATTGAACGCTTGGCGAAGGGGGTTCGCGATGGAGACTTTGATAGCTGGTCCGCATAAAGACGCGATTCGTGCACCGCGTGGAACCCAATTGCGGTGCAAGGGATGGCAGCAGGAAGCTGCCTTGCGCATGCTGATGAATAACCTCGATCCAGAAGTTGCCGAGGCCCCGGAAGAACTGGTGGTGTACGGTGGCACCGGGAAAGCTGCTCGCGACTGGCCATCGTTCTACGCTATCGTGCGCTCGCTCGAGAGCCTGGAAAACGATGAGACGCTGCTCATCCAGTCAGGCAAGCCGGTTGGGATCTTACGCACGCATGCAATGGCTCCGCGGGTGCTGATCGCGAATGCAAACCTGGTGGGCAAATGGTCCAACTGGGAGGTATTTCGCGAGCTGGAAAAGAAGGGGCTCATGATGTACGGCCAGATGACCGCGGGCTCCTGGATCTACATAGGCAGCCAAGGCATCGTGCAAGGTACTTACGAGACCTTCGCCGAGGCCGGGCGCAGGCATTTCGGCGGCAGCCTGGAAGGCAAGCTGATCGTCTCCGGCGGTATGGGTGGAATGGGCGGAGCGCAGCCATTGGCCGCAACCATGACCGGCGCCCGTTTCCTGGGCATTGATGTGGATCCAAAACGCATTCAGAAACGGGTCGAGAGCGGCTATTGCGATCGCATCGCGACCTCGGTTGACGAGGCGTTGCAGTTGCTTACAGAAGCCGGCCAAAAGGGAGCCGCTCTCTCCGTAGGATTGGTCGGAAATGCCGCCGACGTTCTGCCGGAACTGATCCGGCGCAATGTTATTCCTGAGATCGTCACCGACCAGACCAGTGCGCATGATCCCTTGAACGGATATGTGCCCAACGGCATGAGTCTTGATGCTGCTTTGGCACTGCGTGCGAAGGATAGTGAGCAATATGTTGCGCTTTCGATGGCAGCCATGGGCAAGCACGTAGAGGCCATGTTGGAGCTGAAGCGCCGTGGGGCGGTTGTTTTTGATTACGGAAACAATCTCAGAACGAATGCCAAACTGGCCGGAGTGGACGACGCGTTCGAGATTCCCGGGTTTGTGCCGGAATATATCCGGCCGCTGTTTTGCGAAGGGAAAGGCCCTTTCCGCTGGGTAGCGCTTTCCGGCGACCCTGAAGACATCCGCAAGACCGACCGGCTGGTACTTTCACTCTTTCCTCAAGATGAATCGCTCAAACGCTGGATCAAACTGGCGGGGGAGCGCATTCACTTTCAGGGATTACCCGCCCGGATTTGCTGGCTCGGCTACGGGCAGCGGGCGAAGCTGGGACTGGCCATGAATGAGCTGGTGCGCTCGGGCGAAATTTCCGCGCCTATTGTGATCGGCCGCGATCACCTGGACACCGGGTCGGTCGCCTCTCCTTATCGAGAGACCGAGGGCATGGTAGACGGCTCCGATGCTGTGGCCGATTGGCCATTACTGAACGCACTGGTGAATACAGCGGCCGGTGCATCCTGGGTCAGCATCCACAATGGTGGAGGCGTGGGCATCGGCTATTCGCAGCACGCCGGCATGGTGGTAGTGGCGGATGGAACCAACGAGGCGGCACTGCGCCTGGAGCGGGTACTGACCACGGATCCAGGGATGGGCGTGCTGCGGCATGCGGACGCCGGTTACCCCCAAGCCCTGAGCTTCGCCAGGACGTCAGGTCTACGTTTACCCATGGCTGAAGAGCACTAAGCCACTGCGATGGCTACCACGAATCAGCGAGCCATTCGCACAGTCGCGTAAGCGGACAACCAAACCCGAATCGCGATTTGCAGGCCCCGGTCCTAGTGTCTTTATGGGATAGGAATTGTCCTAAAGGCCGCGCAGAATGATCGTTTAAGCGCTCACCCCATACTGTCCCGGAACAACACCCCTTGCTTCGCTCCCGCACTTCAAAAGCAGTGACCGGGAGGAGTAGATTGATCTTATGCGCGCACGACTCTGGCCGGCGGTCGCGGTGTCATTTGGCGCACTGATCCTGCTCTCGCTCCTCTTCGCTTTACTCGTCTCAAGCAAGGCTGCCCGGATCAACAAACGTACTAAAACTGCACACCAGATCTACAAGCTGGCGGATGACGCCATCTCTGACATACAAGCCAATATCAACAAGGGCGCCCTCCTCGAGCAAAGTGCGTTCAGCGATCCCAAGGGTATTGAGACGGCGAACCGGATCTCCGAGCTGCAGTTAAACACCAGAAACGACCTTACGACCCTGATCAACCTGATTGGGATCGACCAGAAGCCACAGATTCTTGCCCTGCAGCAAGGCCTGGATCAGTATTGGACCTCCATCCAGCAAAGTCTCACGACCTCGCGAATGCAGCAGGAGCAGCAGAAACTGTTTGCTGAGTTGGAGAACCAGCCGGAAAAGGTCCTCGATCTGGCTGGGCGAATCGATGCACTTAATCAGGCAAGCCTGGCCCGCGAGGAACAAGAGACGGAAGAGCAACAGGCCAAGCTGCGGGAGTTTGCGATTGTCGCAACGCTCATACTGCTCCTGCTGGAGTTTGCCATTGCGATCTTCAGCACTGCCTACATGTTTCGTCTGGACAACGTCTCGGAGGCAGAAAGGACGCGTGCCGAAAAGGCAGAACAAGAGCTCAGGCACTTATCCAATCAGCTGGTGCGGGTGCAGGAAGAGGAGAGAAAGACCATTTCGCGCGAGCTTCACGATGAAGTGGGTCAGATACTGACAGGGTTGCGGATGGAATTGGGAACGTTGTCGCATTACAACCCGGATGAGGAATTCCGCCAGCGGCTCGAAAGCGTCAAGCGATTGACGGAAGAAGCGCTTCGTTCGGTGCGCAATCTGGCTTTGCTGGTGCGGCCTTCGATGCTCGATGACCTGGGACTGAAACCGGCGCTGGCCTGGCAGGTAAAGGAGTTCTCTCGTAGATGCGGCATCCCTGTTTCTTTGAACATTGAAGGCAATCTCGACAATTTGCCGGAAGCACTTCGGCTTTGCTTGTATCGCGCCATTCAAGAAGCGATGACCAACTGCGTGAAGCATGCCGAAGCCAGCCGCGTCACCGTGATGGTGAAGCAGGATGAAACGCGAGTCACCGCATCTGTGCAAGATGACGGGAGGGGTTTTGATGTGCTTGTAAAGACGCCAGGCCTGGGGTTATTGGGCATGACGGAGCGGGTCCGCGCCCTGCAAGGGCGTATGTCGGTGTCGTCGGAGCCCGGTTCGGGAACACTCATCAGCCTCGAATTGCCGGCGCTCCATAATGGCCTATCCTGATGGCTACTTTTCCGCAGTTCCGCCCTCGCCTGCTGTCATTTCGGATTTTCAATGGTGTGTGCACGGGATTCGTTTGCGCCTCATTTTTCCCTATGGTTATTGCAGCGGGAAGTTTGATTCTCTAACGGTGGACTAAGATGAGCAGGACGTTAGCTGCACAGTATTTCGGCACAGAGAGCCGGCAGACGGCACGAGAAAACATGCGATACAAGGTGCTCATAGCGGATGACCACGGAGTAGTGCGCAAGGGCCTGAGGCTTCTTCTGGAGCAGTATCCCGAACTCGTCGTGGTGGGAGAAGCGGCCAACGGGCGCGAGGCGGTGACCATGGCCGCAACCCTGTCTCCGCAAGTCGTGGTGCTGGACGTCGCCATGCCGATCCTGAACGGGATCGAAGCAGCCGAACAGATTTTGAAGGTGAATAGCCAGTTGGGCGTCATCCTGCTCACCATGCACGCCGACGAGAGCTACGTGCTAAGAGCACTCCACGCAGGGGTCAAAGGTTATCTGCTGAAGGAGTCGGCCGAAGAAGACCTGCTGTCGGCGATCAAGTCGGTGGCCAACGGAAAACCCTTTTTCAGCAAGGCCATCAACGAGGTCCTGCTGGAGGATTACATGCGGGTGCTCAAGCAACAAGGACTCTCGGATACATTTGACCTCCTGACCTCGCGAGAGAAAGAAGTGCTTCAACTGCTCGCCGAAGGAAGAACAAACAAAGAGGTGGCCACGCTGCTGGACGTAAGTCCCTACACAGTAGAGAGCCACCGCACAAACTTGATGCAAAAGTTGAATGTGCACAATACAGCCGAGATCGTCCTTTACGCGGTGCGGAAAAGACTGGTCAGTTAGCCTTGGTTCTCTCTGTCTTCCTACCCAGGGCCCGGTGATTCACCTGTGAAATGCGGGCACGCTTCCGCGTGGCCGAGGGACTGTTATGTTCAGACGAGGCGACATATTTGACAACCCGGTCACTGGCGAACGAGCGACCATCCTTCTGGGTACGCGAGAAACCAGGGGCGAGAGGCTGGTAGTCGAATTGGAGCTGCGGGGAACAGGATTCGGCTCTGCATTGCATCTGCATCCATCGATTCATGAGCGTTGGAAGGTGGTCAGCGGCCGGGTTGGCATGATTATCAAGGACTCCATCTCGATGGCGGAGCCTGGCAACGTGATTGAGATTGCTCCTGGGGTGCCGCACCGATTCTGGAACGCCGGAATCTGTGAGGCGAAGCTAACGATCGACATCAGACCGGCGAAACGATTCGAAGCCTTTATACGAAACATGATCGGTCTGGCTCAGGACGGCAAGACGGATGCAACGGGAATGCCGAACATTTTGCAGCTGGCGGCGACCGCAACCGAATTCGATGATGTTATCCGATTCTTAAGTCCTCCGCGGCTCGTGCAAAGACTGATGTTTCCGATTCTTGCCCCCGTCGCTCGATTGCGCGGCTTTCGGGGCTCCTACAGCGAATATGTTTTCCGGTCGCCGTCGGAACGAGTTGCAAACCTGGCGAAGAGCTTGGGGTACGAAACAAATTGAACAACCATATCGAACCCGACCCTGGCCGCTCTGAGTGGAGCGCGTTTCTTGATGCACGTATTGTGTTGTCGGCGCTGGTTGTGGGACTGCTCTTTGGAGTCTTTGGCGTTGGCCTTGACCGGCTGGTGCATCATGCAAGCAGGATCTTTGCGTCAGATCTGTACACCTGCGTCATCGCTTCGATATTTTCATATCTCCTCATGATCTATGAAAAGCGGAGGCGGATGATCCTTGCGAGGAGGATGGCGATTGCCGCGGAGGTGAATCACCATATCCGAAATGCGCTCTGCGCGATCATCTACTCGACCTCTGTACGGCGCGACCAGTCAGTGCAGGCGACGCTTAAAGACGCGACCGACCGCATCGACTGGGTTCTGACCACGGTCCTTCCGGACGGCGATACGCGGCTTAGATGGCCGGTGCAGGCGCCGCAATGGCGTCCCAGCCAATGGTCCCGGATCTACCGGGTCCCGCTTCGTTAGGCCCAAGAGTCCTAGCAAAAGTCTTGTCTTTTCCTCTATCCCCAACCACCCGATCATCGATTTTCTCCTCGAGAGTCGTCATGCAGAAAGCATCTCGTCGTAGCGGGCGTGCATTTGCTTGGCTACCTTGAACCAGGTAAAGTGCTCCAAAGCCCGCCGCCTGCCCGCCCGCCCCATTACTTCTCTCAGCCCATCATCCCTGAGGAGCACCAGCAGCGCGTTCGCTAGCTCCTCGACATTATTCTTCTCGACCAGAAGACCGGTTTGTCCCTCGACCACGGTTTCTGTCACTGCGCCGGAACGGCTGGCCACCACCGGGAGCCCCGCGGCCATTGCCTCCACCGGCGGAAGTCCAAACCCTTCGTTCCAGATGGGTGCGAAGGCAAAAATGTCAGAGGAATAATAGCGATCGATGAGCTCTTGGCGGGGGATCAGGCCCAGGAACAAGACCCTTTCGGCAACCTCCGGGGGAAGGCTGGACTTCAGATGGGTTAAATAAACCCCATCCCGTGGCTTAACCGACGAAAACTTCGACTTGACGATGGACCAGATGCTCGTCGAATAGAAGGGCCTGAGGCTCTTGAGCGTGGGCTCATCTTTGAGATCGAAGGTTTCTTCAATCGGATAGTTGCCATTGGGGCCGACGATTTCCAGCACCACATTTGGATACCTGCGCGCCACGATCACGAACGCGCGAAGTAAGACGTGAAGTCCCTTGTGGGGAGAAATTGCGCCGGAGTAGAGAATGCGCTTAACCAATCGCCGCTTGGCGGCCCCATAATCCATCTCTCTCGAGAACTCTTGTCCATCGATGCCGTTATAAACCGTCTCACAGCGGTCGGAGATAAACGGGAAGTCGCGCTTGGTTTTCTTCGTAATATAGTCGCCCACGGTGGTCACCAAGTCGACCGCTGCGAGACGATTCTTAAGTGCGGCAGGATTGGTTTGTGAGAACCATTCTGCGTGGAGATGGAGAACAATTCTGGCCTCGGGATTCGCGGCGCGGATGATCGGAGCATACTGCGAGCAGTGCTGCAGATGAATGACATCGCACTGTTGCTGTTTCAGATCACGCGCGACCATGCGGCCATAACTTGGATACAGCCACTTTGAAGTGGAGATCGGCGAGGAACGAGGAAACAACTTTGCTGCCTTCTTCTGCAGGCTGAAAAGAAATCGATCCAGGCGGGTGGCGGCAAAGAGGCGGAAGTCGATTCGTTCTTCCCCAGGCTGAGATGGCAGATCCCCGTGCCGGTCTTTGAGTCCATAAATCAAAACTTCGGCCGATTCGGAGAGAGGCAGCGCAACCCCATAGGTACAAGCGCCCACAGAATTTTGGTATGGCGGCATGATCGTGTCTAACGGCTGGCTGACGATCGCTATTTTCATGGTTTCTCTTTGGGCCCCTGATGCAGTCGTGAATCGCAACTCGCAGGCTTTTGGAGCGGGGGAGGGAGTTTTGTTGGGGCGCAAGCCGGAAACTCAAGCTGGGCACAAACTTGTTTGCCGGTAAGCCGAAAATAAAGAACCGTGTGGTCGAAGACTTTAATGCACCATGCATCGAGAATAGGGCGCTCCCAGGGCGACGACCATCCCGTCGATGGAGGAGAAGAGGTGCGAAAAAGCACGAGGCGAACCCCTCGTGTAGTCTTTTGGGACAGTCAGACTCGGAGGTACTCTCGGTGGTGCATGGCAATTAGCAACTCTGCTGCGAAAAATGACTGGGCGCTTGTGAACTGCTCGCAGTTACTCACCCTGGCCGGCCCAATGCGCCCCCGCACGAGGGCGGAGATGCGTGAGTTGGCGATCTTTCGCGATGGCGCCATGCTCATCCGCGACGGCAAAATCGTAGCCGTCGGCTCACGCAGCCACATTGAAGGCCAACTCGACAGCCAGACGCAGATCATCGACGCCGGGGGCCGAGTGGTCACGCCCGGTTTTGTGGATGCACACACTCATCTCGTATTCGCCGGCAATCGCGCGGATGAGTTTGAGTTGCGGTGCACGGGCATTACCTATCAGGAAATTGCGCGGCAAGGGGGAGGCATCCTCTCCACTGTCCGCCGGACACGCGCGGCCAAAGAAGACGACCTGCTGGCCACCGCTCAGAAGCATGCGTCATGGTTTCTGCGTGGCGGCACGACAACGATCGAAGCGAAATCCGGATACGGGCTAAGCCTGGACGCAGAGAAGAAGATCCTGCGCGTGGTGCAGCAGACAGCAGAGACGACTCCGCTGCGTTGCGTGCCCACCTTTCTCGGCGCGCACGAGGTTCCAGAAGAGTTTGTTGGCCGTACAGATGCTTATGTTGATCTGGTCATCGAGGAGATGCTTCCCCTCGTAGCCGGGCAGAAACTCGCTCGCTTCTGCGACGTGTTCTGCGAACCCCACATCTTTGACCAGGAGGCGGCACGGCGCATTCTCGAAGCGGCGCGTCGTCTGGGGCTTGCTCTACGCGTCCATGCTGACCAGTTCAG
Source organism: uncultured Acidobacteriaceae bacterium (assembly GCA_963763905.1). Lineage (GTDB taxonomy): Bacteria > Acidobacteriota > Terriglobia > Terriglobales > Acidobacteriaceae > PALSA-350. The sequence goes on from CAVXRU010000032.1 coordinate 29,841, forward strand.
CTGCTCGGGCGGCGCCATGCTGGCGGCGAGTCTACACGCTGCGACCGCCGATCACCTGGAGCACACCGATGAGGCTTCGATTGCTGCTCTTGCCGCAGCGGCTGTTCAGCCGGTCCTCTTACCCGGTTCTGTGTATTCAATTGGTGCACGGCATTATCCGCCGGCCCGAGCCATGATCGATGCCGGGCTTGCCGTGGTATTGGCCAGCGACTTCAATCCCGGCTCTTCGCCTATCGCTTCGATGTCCGTGGTATTGTCGCTGGCCTGCACCCAAATGAAAATGACTCCGGCCGAAGGCCTCACTGCCGCAACGATCAATGCCGCGTGGAGCCTGGGCCTGGCAGAGAAAGTGGGCTCACTCGAGCCTGGCAAATCCGCGGACTTTGTGATTCACGAAGGCAGCGATTATCGAGAAATCCCCTACTACCTGGGCACGCAACGACCCTCGATGGTGTTTGCCCGGGGAGAGCGCGTCGCATAGCTGGTAACATTCTGACGTTCTCCCGGGGGGCTCATGATGCGCAGATTCGCAAAGCAATGGTTGCTGGCCACCGTGCTTCCAGGACTTTTCGCAGCTTACGCCCGCGGGGCGGATTACCCATTCCAGGATCCCTCCCTCCCAATCGATCAGCGCGTCAGCGATTTGGTGGGACGCATGACGGCGGAGGAAAAAATCTCCCAGATGAGCATGACCGCGGCGGCTATTCCGCGGTTGGGAATTCCCGAATACACGTGGTGGAACGAGGGTTTGCATGGCATTGCACGTTCCGGCCACGCAACTGTCTTTCCTCAGGCCATTGGTCTGGCGGCAACCTGGGATACCAACCTGCTGCATTCGGTGGGAGACACCGTTGCTACCGAAGCGCGGGCCAAATACTCCGATGCGATCGCACACGGAAATCACCGCATCTATTTCGGTCTAACTATCTGGTCTCCGAACATCAATATTTTTCGTGACCCGCGATGGGGTCGGGGACAGGAGACCTACGGTGAGGATCCTTACTTGACATCGCGCATGGGCTTGGCCTTCGTCACCGGACTCCAGGGGGATGACCCCAAATATTTGAAAGTGATCGCCACGCCCAAGCATTTCGCGGTACACAGCGGGCCCGAGCAATTGCGTCACGGTTTCGACGTAAACCCCTCGCCCCAGGATCTGGAGGCCACCTACCTTCCCGCCTTTCACACCACTATCCAGGAGGGCCACGCCGCCTCTACCATGTGCGCCTACAACGCGATCGATGGAGCACCCGCGTGCGCCAATGACATGCTGCTGAAGAAGACTTTGCGCGGCGAATGGAGCTTTGGCGGCTTTGTCACGTCCGATTGCGGGGCAGTCACAGACATATGGAAGGGCCACAAGTTTGCTCCGGATGAAGAACATGCAGCCGCGCTTGCGCTGCGCGCGGGCACGGATACCAGTTGTGGTTCGGAATTTGCTGCGTTGAATCAGGCACTCAAAGACAAGCTGGTCAATGAAAGCGAAATCGATACCGCCGTCAAGCGCTTGTTCACCGCACGCTTCCGCCTGGGAATGTTTGATCCACCACAGGATGTTTCTTATGCGCACATTCCTATGAGCGAGGTCGATTCGCAGGCTCACCGGGAGTTGGCCCGAAAGGTTGCGCGAGAATCGATCGTGCTGTTGAAAAATGGCAACGGCATATTACCGCTCGAGGCAAACGGCAAAACCATCGCAGTGATTGGTCCGAATGCCACCGTGCTTGAATCGCTCGAGGGCAATTACAACGGGCAGCCGGCTCACCCTGTGTTACCGCTGGACGGAATCGAAAAGCGCTTCCATAAAGTGCTGTATGCCCAGGGTTCGTCCTATGTCGCGGGGTTTCCGGTGGTGGTGCCTCGTACCGTGTTGCGAACCGGCAATGATGCCGGTCTAAAGGGCGAATACTTCAACAACGCCGAGTGGAAGGGCGAACCGGTTCTTACCCGAATCGACAAGCAAGTAGACTTCGACTGGGATGCAGCCTCGCCAGCCGCCGGCATATCCGCAAGTGCCTTCAGTGTCCGCTGGAGCGGATCCATCGCTGTGCCTGGCCCGGGTGATTATATCTTCGAAATATCACCGGAAAATTGTTTCCCCTGCGATGGGGTGGAGACATTCCGCCTCCTGCTGGACGACAAGCAGGTTTTCGAGGCTGGCCGCGATCATGATAAGCCCACCGGGCAGGCTTCCTTCAGCATGCATTTCAACGATTCTGCGCCCCATGCAATCCGTTTGGAATACGCTCATGCCGCTCCACTGTTCGGGGCGGGGGTGCACTTCAAGTGGCAGCCCGAGGCTCGCGTTCTGCGTGAACAAGCGGTCGCGGTGGCGAAACAGGCCGACGTGGTCGTGGCCTTTGTAGGCTTGTCGCCGAGTCTGGAAGGGGAAGAAATGCCGGTCCACCTGGAAGGCTTCAGTGGCGGTGACCGAACCAGGATCAGCTTGCCGCAGCTGCAGCAAGAACTGCTCGAAGCGGTAGCTGCGACGGGAAAGCCTTTGATCGTGGTGCTGATGAACGGCAGCGCTCTCGCCATCCCTTGGGCGAAAGAGCATGCTGCCGCAATTCTGGAAGCATGGTATCCCGGGGAAGAAGGCGGCGCCGCGATCGCCGAGACTCTCGCTGGGGACAACAATCCGGGAGGGCGCCTGCCTGTCACCTTCTATGACTCGCTCGATCAACTTCCGCCCTTCGAAAGTTACTCCATGAAGGGTAGAACCTATCGCTATTTTCCCGGCAAGCCGCTGTACGGATTCGGCTATGGCCTCAGCTACACCAGCTTCGCTTACAGTCATCTCAAGTTGTCGCAGTCGAAACTCAAGCCAGGAGAACCGCTTATGGTCGAAGCCGACGTCACCAACAGCGGCAACCGAACTGGAGATGAGGTGGTTGAACTCTATCTTCGCGGGCCGCAGGGGGATGGAGCGCCGCTACATTCGCTGCGTGGATTTCAACGGCTCACCCTGCAGCCCGGCGAAACCAGTCACGTGCGGGTCGCGTTGCAACCGGCGCAGCTAAGCGAAGTGGATCGTGACGGCAAAACTGCAATGCAGCCGGGCAACTACGTTGTTTCCGTAGGCGGAGCACAGCCCGGCCAGGGCGGTGAGATGGAAGGCGATTTTTCCATTACATCAACGTACTGAGCGTCCGTTCTTGGAGATAGGACAAAACGGCTGCGGCGCTGCCCTCAGCATCCGCCAGCGCCACGTATCCATCAGGCCGCACCAGGTAGACGGCATTGCGGCGTAGGCCGCTGCGACGTGCCGCCACACTCCAGGGAAAGACGTGCAACGGGAGTTGGCGATTCTGGCACGCGGTTCGCAGTTCCGCTTTCGCTTCACCGTAGACGTGCACCTGCCAGTCCAGAGAAGTGAGCGGGGCGAAGTTGTCGCTGTCTTCTAACTTTATCCAGGGAAGACGGTCGCCCCCGTGAACCGTTCCTGCGCGTCCTTCGCTCAGGCTGCTTCCACGGTAGTTGACCGCAGTTTGAGAGACGGTGCGGAACATGAAACGCCGTGCTGCTTTGAGCGAATAAACGGGCGCAAGCAACAGCGGCACTAGATGCAGCCGGATAAGCCGCGCCAGCGTCTCCGAGCTGGTGACGGCAGTGAAAGCCCGGTCGGTCGTCGCCACCAGGCGCTGCGCAAAAGCGATTCGTTCTGGTTCATAGCTGTCGAGAAGGGACGTGTCGCCCTGCCCGCGCACGACTGCCGCAAGCTTCCAGGCCAGGTTCACCGCGTCGCCAATGCCGGTGTTCATCCCTTGTCCGCCGACCGGACTGTGAATATGTGCCGCGTCACCGAGCAGAAACGCGCGACCTTGGGAAAAATGAGCCGCGACCCGATGGTGGACGCGGTAGGTCGAAAACCAGTTCACACGCTCGACGTCGATGCTAATCCACGCGAGCACGCGCGTGTTGACGTCGTCCCACGAAAGGTCGTGCTGCTGCTCAGCTTGCTGACGGACTGTCCCGATGAGCCGGGCTTGCCCTGGAGCCTTCAATGGGAAGACGACGAGAAAATCGCTGCTGTCGAGCGCGATATGCAATTCGCCATTTATGGTGGCGCCACTCGCCTGCACATCGGCCACGTAAAAGAGATGGTCGTATATTCCGCCCGCAAAGCCAATCTGCAGCGACTGACGGACAACGGAATGTGCGCCATCGCAGCCGGCAATGTAGGCAGCCTCACAAGTCTCTTGCGCTCCATCCGGAGACTGCAGATGGGCAACGACGCCACTTCCTGTGTCCTCAAAGGCAATTAATTCTGTCCGGCGCTCGACCTGAACGCCGGCCTCAACCAGGCGTTCGATCAACAACCGCTCGTGTTCGTCCTGAGGAAAAATCAGCGCGTACGGGAACGGACTGAGGCCAACACCCATCTCTCCAAGAACCGCACGAGCAGCACGCTTGCCGGCGACCCAGAGATTCGCCGCGATGGTCTTTCGTCCACGCTGAACCACTGTTTCTGCAAGGCCAATCTGGCTATAAAACTCGAGGGTCCGTGCCTGAACAGCGAGCGCACGAGATGTGGTCCCTGGCTCGGCTGTCTTATCGATAATCCTCACGCGTACACCCAGCCGCGTCAGCCAGAGCGCCAACACCAGGCCCGTGGGTCCCGCGCCGATAATGAGCACGTCTGTATTTTGAGCCGATGAGTGATTCATCGTTTCATCCTCGACTCAGGAAGGCTCGAGCAGTCCAGTCGGCAGTCCGTCAATACTGAGCGCATTTTTCGATCGCCTGTATTCTTCCAGCCCCTCTTCCCCTTTTGCCTCTGCCCATCGCTGCAATGTTGGTCGCTCACCAGCGTATTCAAACAACGGAACGCCGTATCCGCAGGAAGTCTGGACCAGATCAACATCAAGCACCACGATCTGCCGCGCGCCGGGCGGCTCCTCATTCGAAAACGAAGAGGCAAGCAATTCGCAGTATGCAGGACGGCCACGAAGCAGAGCGTGGCCCTGCCCGTAGAGCCGAAGAATCAGGGGTGGACCCACAAAAGCACAGAACATTAGCGTCAAACGGCCATTCGCGCGCAGATGGGCTGCAGTCTCATTTCCGCTACCCGTTTGATCAAGGTAAGCGACGCTGTTTGCGCTGAGAATGCGCAAGGCTGCCCCATCTTTTGGAGAAACATTCACCCGTCCTTCGGCAGCAGCGGAAGCAGCGAAGAAAATGCGCTGTTGCAGAATAAATTTATGGTGGTTCGGTTCGATGCTCTGGAATTGTTTTGCCATGGTATCCCTGTTTCCAGTTTACGTCGATGCCATGACCTGCTCCATGAATCGCTCGAGGGACTAAGTCGATCGCAGAGCATCGATGGGATCGGCGGAAGCAGCGCGAGTTGCAGGAAATGCAGATGCAAGAAGCGCCATCAACATCATGAGCAGGACTCCTGCTCCAAAGATAAGTGGATCGGTCGCGCTCACATCGAACAAGAACCCATTGACGAGCCGCGCCACGGCCAACGAGCCGAGCACACCGAGTCCGCATCCTAGTAACGCAAGCTTTGCGCCCGACATAACCACCAGCCGGGTGATACCCGCGCGCGGAGCGCCGAGCGCCATGCGGATGGCAATCTCCTGCGTGCGTAGCGAGACGGAGAAGGCGACCACGGCATACACTCCAGTGATGGCCAGCAGCAGCGCTCCCGCCGCGAACGCGCTGATGAGGTAGGTATTGAAGCGTCGCGGCGCCTCGACATTCGAGATCACTTCGCTCATCGGCTGCACTTGCTCGATTGCAAGCAGCGGATCAATGCCGGCAACGCCAGACCGTAGAGTCTGCGTGATCTGTTCGGGAGGAAGAGCAGAACGCAGTGCGACGTATCCGCTCGAGGGATTGGGCAGCGTTTCGGAGGCGTCGACACCGTTGAGGATGGCGGGCTGTTGCAGCGGGCTGTACCACTGGTCCATAGCGGGCTCATCGCGGGCACCGAGCCTGGTATCGGCCACCACGCCGACAACCGTTGCCCACGGCAGGCCCTTCTTCGGATTGCCAACATGCATACGCTTGCCCACGGCTCGCTCACCCGGCCACGAGTGTCTGGCCATAGACTGGTTGACGATGACCACCAGGGGCGTGCCGGCGTTATCCTCCTCCGTAAAGGTTCGACCATCCAGCAGCGGGATCCCCATGGCGTGAAAATAGTCGCCATACGTGGTTGCGAACATGGCGAATTTCAGCTTCCAACCCTCTTCGGGCTGGCCCTCGATGGTGTAGGTAGCTAAAGGAGACATGCCGGAGGAAGGGATAACACTGGTGATGCCTGCGGCCACCATCCCCGGCTGGTTCGAAAGCCGCTCGACCACGGCATGGTTGAACCTGTCCGCAGCAGCATACGTCGGATATTGATTGAGCGGCAATTGATAGCTGGCTACCAGGACCTGGCCGGGTTGGAATCCAGGGTCCACCGCGCGCATCCTCTGAAAGCTGCGCAGCAAAGCTCCTGATACGATAAGTAGCACCATGGCGATGGCGATCTCGGCGACGACCAGGGCGGAACGAAGCCAGGTATGGCTTCGAGCGCTGCTGCCGGTCTGGGCGCCCTCTTTGAGACTCTCAATTAAGTTGGTGCGCAGGGCGGCGAAGGCAGGCGCCAGGCTGCAGACAGCTCCAGTCGCCAATGCGAGAAGCAGGGCAAAGGTAACCACGTTGCCGTCGATGGATATGGAATCGATGCGCGGCATCGACTCCGGCAGCAGCTGCAAGGTGACGCGGATCGCAGCGGCAGCGAACGCCAGGCCTATCACGCTGGAGACGACGCTCAACAGCAAGCCTTCGGCGGCGGATTCACGCACAATGACAGTGGAGCGAGCGCCCAGAGCCAGCCGAACCGCGTATTCGCGCCGCCGCCGGATCGCCCTGACCAGGAGCAGACCGGCGACGTTCAAGCACGCCAGCAAGAGGACAATCGCCACCGCGAAGAACAGGGTTCGCAGCAACGGCCGTACCTCTGCAACCGCGTACTCTCGCAGCGGCTTGATGTCGCCATGGATGTGGATCGCAGACATAGAGGGTGGAAAATCACGCATAGCCTGTTTGGCAACGCGATCCACATCCTGAACTGCCTGAGAAAGGCTGACACCCTCTTTCAGGCGGCCTACCATTTGGTATCTCCATGCGCCGGCCTGCGATTCAGAAAGTTCCTCCGGCGACAGGTTCAGGGGAATCCAGAGCTGTGCCTGATCGAGGTGCCCGTCCACCAGGGGATATTCGAAGTTGCGCGGCATCACCCCAATGATGGAATAGGACTTTCTGTCCAGAACGATCGAGTTGCCGAGGACATGGGGATCGCGGTGAAAGCGATCCAGCCATAAGGCGTAGCTGATGACTGCCAGGGGTTGATGCCCATCCTCTTCCTGCTGGGTGAAAACCCGCCCCAGGAGAGGAGGAACGCCCAGGGTGGAGAAGACTGCCGCGCTGAAGCGACCGGTGTTGACCTGCTCTGGAGTTGCTCCGCCGGAAAGCTCATAACCGGCCGTAGCATAGCCACCCAGAGAAGAAAAAGCACTGGAGGCTGCCGAGTAGGTTGCAATTTCGCGGGCGGTCACACCGGGAGTGCCCCCTTGGGCTCGCAGGATATCTCCCAGCAGAACCAGGCGGTCGGGCCGATGGAAGGGCAGTGGGCGCAGCAGAATCCCCTCGACTAGTGAGAAAACGGCGGTCGTGGCCCCGATACCGAGAGCCAGCGTGAGCACGACGGTGAAGGTGAAGCCAGGTGCCTTGCGCAATTGACGAAATGCGAACCGTAGATACTGCAACAGGGCGCGCATGGATCCCTCCCAAAAGTGGAGTTTACAGGCGAACCATGGCCGCTCTGGCAATTAAAATGTCGGGTGGCCTTCAACCGGTTCCTGGTGCTGCTGATTCTTTTCTTCACCTCAGGGTGCGGAGCGAGTTTTCGGGTTCGGCCGACGGTGGTTTTCGTCGGAGATTCGATTACCTATAACTGGTCCGCAAGCTGGGCCGGACAGCAGGCAACCTTCGCTCAAAATAACTGGCTGGATGTCGGAGTCATCGGCCTGACTTCGAGCCAGATCGCCGCGCCGTTCGATGGCTATGTTGTCGACCTCGAACCCAAGGCAGTGCATATTCTGGCTGGCACCAATGACGTTTATCCCGGATGGCAGCTGTCTGACACGGCCAATAACATCGAGACCATGGTGCGAAAAGCGAAACAGCATCACATCGGGGTGGTGCTTGGAACCATCCCTCCGTGGGGACCAGGTGCTCTTCCGGAGAAGGCAGATCCTTCTTCGCAGAGGTTTGCACGCATCGATCAACTGAATCAGTGGATCACCCAATTTGCGGCGCAACAAGGGATTCAGCTGGTCGATTACCACTCCCTGCTGGTTGCTGCGAATGGAGAAAACTACATTCCGGCGCTCACCGTGGATGGGGTCCATCCCAGTGCAGCCGGTTATGCAGTGATGACGCCTTATACTTTGCAGGCACTGAAAGAAGCCATGGCTGCGCCCGCCCAATAACGATTCAAGTTACAATTTTGCTGCCTGGGAGGCGCTTTTGACACATTGCAATTTCACTCGCCGTAACTTACCCCGCTTTGGCAACCACGGCGACCAGACTCTGGCCAGCGTTGATAATAAGACGCTATGAGGCTTTTCCGCGCTTGTCTGTTGACCCTCTTCCTATTCCCCACGCTGGCAACGGCGCAAATTCCGACGGCAACCCTGGCCGGAATCGCACACGTAGCCATCCGTGTCGCTGATCTAACTCGATCCCGCTATTTCTACCAGAAGCTGGGATTCGAGCAGGCCTTCACGCTCAGCAAAGACGGCAAGACCAGCGAAGCGTTTTTTAAAGTAAACGACCACCAGTTTATTGAGATCTATCCACAGCAGGATCCTTCGCAGTCAATCGGCTTCATGCACTTATGTTTTGAGTCCACCGATCTCGCAGAACTCCATCAGGCTTACCTCGCCCGCAGCCTTACCCCTACGCCGGTGCAGCACGCCGGCGCCGGCAACCTGCTCTTCACCATGGAGGGCACTGAAGAGCAGAACATCGAATATACCCAGTACATGCCTGGATCCCTGCACAGCAAGGACCAGGGCCAACACCTGGGCGCAGATCGAATCTCAAAGGAGATTTGGGGCGTCAGCTTGAGAATGGAAGACCCGGTCGCCGCGCGGACCTTCTATGAACAGAACTTGGGTTTTCACGAATCTCGCAATGCCCTGGAGCCAGGCTTGATTCCGTTGCTGCTGCCCGGCACCTCGGGCCAGGTGGTAGAGATCACGCCAGGCGCCGATCAGATTCTCTTCGCCGTGCCCAGCGTACGGCACGCCGCCTCCCAGCTCAATGATGCAAACATCGCATTCGAGAAGCACGATTCCATGCTGACCGTTCAGGATCCGGACGGGAACCGGCTTGTGTTCTTGACGGTTGAGTCGGAAACAGGGTGGAGACTACCGCAGATTCCATGGCTAAAGAGGTAAGCTTCCTGTTCGATGCCACGGTTCCTGGGGCACTATGCTCGTGACCTGCAATTGCTTGACCTGCCGCAGGCGGTTCGCCTGAGAGGCTACTATTAAGGAAGCACTAACTAGGAGTGATTGCCTATGGCGATCCAATCTATCAAGCGCCTGGTCCTGCTGGGACTTGCAATCACCACCTCAACGGCTTTCATTCCTGCGCAAACCAAGCCCGCTCCTCCAACCGATCGACGCCCGGATTCCTACCAGATCTATTCGTTGGTCATGCCCGGGCAGGTGTTTACGGATATGGATTCCGGGGGACCCTGGGCGATCGCCGACACCACTGTGAACGAAGATGACGTGAATCCCAAGCTCGCGCCGGAAGCGGTCCTGCAACCACCGCCAGACAATCCGCGCGGCTTCCGGGAGGCGGTGAACGACTACAACCAGCGCAAAAACGAACGGATGCCGTTGACGCGCCGTTTCAACCTCTCCCGTCCCTACGTGTTGATGTTGCCTGACGATGTCGCGCAGTTCAAAGCCTCGCGCACCTCGCCGAACTCCCCTTCGGACCAGCAGTCTGCCTATGGCCAGTACCTGGGCATCACCTTTTTCAGTGAGGTTTATTTCAATACGGCGCAAACCGCCGCGCTGGTCTATATTCTCGATTGGTGTGGGAACCTGTGCTCGCAGTCCGACTGGGTTTATCTGGAAAAACAGGACGGCGCCTGGGTAAAACGCTCCGGCAAGGCTCCCCCACAAACCTAGAATTACTGGAGAGTGCCCTTGCGGCTGATCAAATTAGTCCTCATTTTGCTTGTGTCCTGTACCGCCCTCGCCCAACAGCCCTTAAGGGTCGCCATTGTTGGGCTCGAGCACGGGCACGTGGGTGGGTTCCTCAAACAATTCCCAAATCAGCATGAGGTGCAGCTGGTGGGCATCGTGGATGCGGACACTGCGCTCTGCCACCGGTACGCAGAAGAATTTCATCTGGACGCGAGCCTCTTCTATAGCGACCTGGATGCCATGATCGCCGCCCGCCATCCGCAGGCTTTGCTGGGTTATACCTCGGTGGGCAAACATCGCGAAGTGATTGAAGCAGCGGCCCAGCACGGGTTGAGCATTATGGTGGAAAAGCCATTGACCATGTCGCTTGAAGATGCGCTGGCGATTCGCCGCGCAGCCCGGCAACATCACATCCAGGTCCTGGTGAACTACGAAACCACCTGGTACGCAAGCAACCGGGCCGCCTACGATGAATTGGCCAAGGGCGCGCTCGGCGATCCGCGGAGGATCGTGGTGCACGACGGCCACGAAGGCCCGAAGGAGATAGGCGTGCAGCCGGAGTTTCTCAAGTGGCTGGAGGATCCGGAACAGAACGGCGACGGGGCCTTATACGATTTTGGCTGCTACGGTGCGGATCTGGCTACCTGGCTTTTGCACGGCGAGTCTCCGTTGAGCGTAACCGCCGTTACGCAGACGGACAAACCGGAAATCTATCCCCGGGTGGCGGACGAAGCGACGGTCATTGTGCGTTACCCGAAAACCCAGGTAGTGCTGATGGCGTCCTGGAACTGGCCGTTCGCCCGCAAAGATATGGAAGTGTACGGTGCGACCGGATACGCCATTACCGTCGGACCGGACCAGGTACGTCTGCGGACCAAGGGTCAAAAATCGGAGAGCGAAACTACGGCCCCGCCGCTGACTGCTCCCAACGACGGCTCACTCCACTACCTGGCGGCTGTGCTGAACGGAAGCCTGCAGCCCGACGGTGATTTAACTTCGCTGGAAACCAATGTGGTGGTGATGCAGATTCTCGATGCAGCAAGGCAGTCTGCTCGTGAAGGCAGAACGATTAAGCTCGAGCCCTTGCCGAAATGATTAATGGCGTATGACGCCTGCTGGCTCTTTTCTGAAGCAGGAAATGTGGCCTGCCGTGCATAACCTCTGAGGGCAGGTATTTCCGCTTTTCACCGCAGAGCGAACACACCACGTAGACAGGGCAGGCAGGGAAACTATCAGCTCCGGTTAACACGTCATGGCCGCACTTCTTGCAGCAGACCACGCAAGACTTGGGGAAGGGCAGAGCGCGCATGTCCACCACTATAGGAGAATAAAAGGAGAAGATCAAGGCCCCTTCGCCCTGGGTGCAGGCCGCTGCAAAGCTCTGCTTGGCAAGGCACGACTTGCGTCGGGGTTGTGCCGTCCCTCCGGGACTCATCTCATAGGCTTTTCCTACCCGGCACTCACGTGCCGGGGCTACAGGCTGTGCCGTCCCTTCGGGACTTGTTCATTGTGGCCGTTATAGCACTAACATACTCAACCGCTGAGCGGCGTCCTTTCCAATCTTCCCTGGCTTCAAGGCCGACATGACCAATCTTGAATCAGGACAGCCTTTATAGGTCGTAGGCGGTATTGAATCGCACGCTTGCTCTTGCGGCACACAGCCTTCGGTTGATGTTGCAACGAAGCAGTCCCGAAGGGACGGCACAGCCTGTCGCCCGGCACGTGAGTGCCGGGTAGGGAAAGCCTATGAGATGAGTCCCGGAGGCAAGGCACAACCCCGACTCAAGTCGTGCTTTGTACAAACAGAGTTTTCCGCAGCTGGCCTTTGAAACGTTAAAGCGATGGTTGCAGAAGTCGAGCCGGCCTAATTGCCTGCCGCGACTTGCGCCCCTGCCTTCTGCGCCTTGACCCAGGCATCGGTTCGCGCTTCCAGCAGATCCAGGGGCAGGACACCCCCGTTCAGCATCTCGTCGTGAAAGGTCCGTATGTCGAACTTTGGACCCAATTCTTTGCGCGCGCGCTCGCGGAGCTCAACGAACTTGAGTTGCCCTAATTTGTAACTGAGGGCCTGCCCTGGCCAGGCGATGTACCGGTCGGTCTCAGTCTGGATCATAGGTTCATCAATAACATTGGCCTTGCGAAAGAAGTCCACCACCTGGTCGCGGGTCCAGCCCTTGGAATGGATGCCGGTATCGACCACCAGGCGCACGGCGCGAAAGCGCTCGCTGCTTAGCCGGCCATATTCGGAGACGGGATCGCGGTAAAAACCAACCTCCTTGCCCAGTTGCTCCGAATACAGAGCCCAGCCTTCGATATAGCCCGAATTAAAATTGTGCCTGCGAAAATTCGGCAGACTCGTCATCTGCTGCGCAACCGACAATTGCATGTGGTGGCCGGGGATACCTTCGTGATAAGCGGTGGCTTCGTCGTCAATGAGGGTGCGGTGGGCAAAGTCAGAGGTGGCAACAACCACCCGTCCCGGCCGCTTGCCGTCCGGAGTTCCCGTTTGATAGTGGGTGGCCATCGCCGCCTGGAACGAAGGAATGGCCTCCACCGTCACCGGGGAGCCTGGAATGTAGGTAAACAGCTGCGGCAGCTTGCCCTGCATCTGCCCGAGATAACGGCGATAGTCGTCGAGAATCTGTTCGGCCGACGTAGGAATATACTTCGGATTCTTTTTGAGCGATGCATCGAACGAAGCCACATCAGAGAAGCCTTCCTGGTGCGCGATCTCCAGCATCTCTTTCCCGATCCGATCCATCTCTTCTAGACCGAGCTGGTGGATCTGGTCGGGAGTCATATCGGTGATCGTGGTGCGGCTGCGGATGTAATGCCGGTACCGCTCTTCGCCACCCGGCAGCGAAGTGGTGGAGAGAGTCGTACGGCCGTGAGGAGCGTACTCCGTCGCCACAAAGTTCGCGAATTGCTTATAGGCGGGCAGCACCTCTTTATTTACTGTCTCCGTAATCTCTCGGGTAAGGCGCTGCTGGTCGGCGGAGGAGATGCTGCTGGGGTATTTCTTTGTGGGCTGCAAAAAAGGATCGTCCGCGATGATCCCCTGGCACTGAGCGGGAACCTTCTCCAGCAGAAAGCGAACTGGCATGAGGTTGTCTTTCATGCCGGCGCGCAGAACCTCCTCTGTTTGCGTGAATACCCGTGGAATTTGATGCAAGCGCGAAATGTAATCTTCGTAGTACTTGACGCTGCTGAAAGGCGAGGAGAGGGGGAGATCGGCGAGATTAGTGTGCGCACCGCTCATTTGCGAGAGCGGCATCTCAAAATCCTTGAAAGCGTAGTCTTCGTTGCGCTGCTCCAGCATACGAACCATTAGCTGGTGAGAAAGGAGATCCTGCTCGCCAAAACCTTCGGTCGAAATTGCCTTCAGGCGAGCGAGAAACTTCCCATCCACGGCATGCTCGCGTGCGGCCTCAGCCATCGATACATTATCGAGTTGATCGTTATAGCGATAATCCCCGTAAGCGGTCGCAGTTTCCGGCGAGGACTTCAGGTCCGACTGGTATTGCTCTTCAAACAGCGCGTTCTGCGCGGCGAGGCGCGAAGCGACGGAGTCCACTGGAGCGGCGAAGGAAGCCGAGGCGAAGAACAGGGCAACGGTAAGGCTGACAATTTGAGCGCGCATCTAGAACTAAAGACTAGCAGAGGGAGCGAATTGTCACCCAGGACCTAAGCTATTACCAGAGCTGATGCACCAGTGGGCGAATCCTCTTATCGTAGATTCCGCGAACAGCCGCCATGACTTCTGGTGTGAGCGGCGGTAGATCAGAGGTCTGCGCGTTGTCGGCCACCTGGCTGGGGCGTTTACCTCCGGGGATAGCACAACTCACTGCATCGAACATCAGGATCCAGCGGAGAGCAAACTGGCTCATGCTTACGCCGGCCGGCACCAGGGCGCGGATCTCTTCGATCGCCCCCAGCGCAACGTCATAATCGACGCCGGAGAAGGTTTCACCCATATCGAAGCGCTGGCCCTGGCGATTGAAATTGCGGTGATCGTCGGGACCAAATTTTGTATCTGCGCGGAACTTGCCCGTAAGCAATCCGCTGGCCAGGGGAACGCGAGCCAATATGCCAACTTGCTTTCGCTGGGCCTGGGCAAAGAACAAATCCGCCGGACGCTGGCGAAAGCAATTGAAGATGATCTGTACGCTCTGCACGTTGGGATACTCGATCGCCTTGAGCGCCTCTTCTACCCGCTCCACGCTGACCCCGTAGAAGCGGACCTTGCCCGAATGCACCAGGTCATCCAGCACGCCGAAAATCTCGGGATGATAGTAAGCATCGGTCGGCGGACAATGGAGCTGCACCAGGTCGAGAGCCTCAGTGTCGAGTCCGCGCAGGTTGTCCTCGACCCAGGACGTAATATTGGCACGGCTGTAACCGTCCACCGTCTGGCTGAGCAAGCGCCGGCCCACTTTGGTGGCGACGATGATCTCTTCTTTGCGGGACTTTTTCAGTTGAGCGATCAGGCGATGGCTTCGCCCGTCACCGTAAACATCCGCGGTATCAAGAAAGTTGATGCCGGAGTCGATCGCCTGGTTCAGCGCGGCAAGTGACTCCTCGTCGCTGACCTGGCCCCATGCACCGCCAATAGCCCATGCCCCAAAACTGATCTCTGAAACTTTCCAACCGGTACGGCCAAGCGCACGATCCTTCATCGCCAAATAGTATCAGCCGGTGCAGCGCGCCAGAACGATGGTGACGTCATCCGGCTGTTCCGCTGTGCCGATCCAATCAGCGACGGCGCCGGCAACAATCTCGGTAATGCGAGGCAGAGGTTTGTTGCGATGTTCCTGGATCAGTTCAATGAGCCGCTCCTCACCAAATTCGCCAAATTCGTTTTCTGGTTCGGTGACCCCGTCACTGTAGGCGACAAAAATATCGCCGGGCTGCATCACCAGCGTCGATTCGTCATACGTGACCCCATCGAACAGGCCGACCACGGTACCGTTGACGGTGAGCCTGAAAACTTCGCCGTTCGCGCGCAGGATGATGGGCGGCAAGTGACCCGCATTGCAATACGTAAGCACCCGAGCCTTGGCGTCATAGCAGCCCAAAAACAGGGTGGCGTATTTTGCCGCCGGGGTGCTGCGATAAAGCTGGTAGTTCAAGGTGGTCATCAGCATAGCCGGCGCCACTTGCGATTCCGCACTGCCATCGCTGCGGTAGTACATGCGGGGATCCGCCTGCGATGCATAGGTCAATGAGGACGGCAGGGATGCAGGCAAAAGCGCCATCTCGGGTTCGATCGAATAGGCACGCACGAACGCATGCACAGTCGCCATCAACAGCGCAGCGGAAATTCCTTTGCCGCTGATGTCGCCGACGGCAAGCACCAGCCGGTCGCTACCCAGAGGGATGAAATCGTAGTAGTCCCCGCTGACGGTGCGTGCCGGAACGCAAACTCCGTGCACCTGGAGTGACGGCAGATCGGTCACCTGGCGAGGGAACAATAACTCCTGCACCTCGTAAGCGATGCTGAGTTCGTTCTCCAGCCTTTGTTTCTCTTTCTGCTCCTGAATCAACCTGGCCAGCGATCCGGTCATGGAATTGAACGAATGCCCCAGCGCCGCCATCTGATCGCGGCCCTGGAGCTGTATCCGGTGGCTCAGATCGCCGGTGTTTACATGTTCCGTGGCGCGATAGAGTGCGGCAACGGAAGCGGTCATGCTGCGCGTGAGGCGTACGCCGATGTAGAGCGCGACGATCTCAATGATGCCGAAAAAAACAGCAATCACGAACAATAGGTCGCGGCCGAGCAGGTATCTGTCGCCCAGGGTGGCAAATAAAGCCGCATAAAGCATCGAGGGCCGCGTGCCGACGAAAATGAGCCCGGGCTGTTGCTTTTCTCCGCTCTGCCAGTCCACCACGTAGAAGAGCGTGGGAAAGTTCAGAGTTATATCAAACCAGTGGGAAGCAGGGGGTACTTGACCGGCCCTGACGGGGGTTCGGGCATCCGGCGTGCGGGAGTCGCGAACATTCTCTCTTGGGGGTGGAGCTACCGTTACCGTACCCAGACGTTCAGCGGTCGTTATGAGAAGATTCGGCGTAATTGGGATATCGGAAACCAAGGCGTTTCCCCGGCCACCATCGCCGTACAGTCTGATCGCGCGCAGATGCAGGCCATCGTGATCGACAACAAATCCAGTAAAGTCGTCGTTGATGAAATTCGGGATTGGCTCCGGCGGCGTTTGCAGGAGTCCTCCTCCGGTGGAGAGGACGAAGCCTTTTCCGTTACGCCATACGGTGACCGTCCGTCCAGGGAACCGCTCGTCAGAGGCCCGGGTAAACTCACCGGCGATTTTTTCGTCAAGCTTGCCCAATCTTTCCAGAGGGAATAACTGCGCCGCCAGGGAATCATTGGCTGCCTGCAGATGCTGCAACTCTGAATGCAAATCTGAAATGACCACGTAAGTGGCGAATTGACCAGCGAACAGCCAGCTAGCCAGGCCCCCCATGAGCAACAGCAGCAGGATCGGCATGACGCCGATGAACAGATAAGTGACGACCAGTCTGTTCCGCAGCCGCCACATGAGGGGACGGTACCCCCAGCGGCAGAACATGACGAAGGCAACGAAGACGAAGATGATCGTGGCAAAGATGGCCCACCCATCCACCTTCGCTCCGGAGATGTCGGCGGTCCAAAGCAGCAGGCAAAGAGCGCCCAGCCACAGGGTAAAGCGGCCCCACTTGGTGCTGGGACGCAGGATTCGTGTCAGCCGGGCCCTGATAGCACTGGATTTGAGTAACTCGATCGCCATACGTGTTATGCCGGGCTCTTCGTAGTATAGGCCAGTCGCAATAAGTGCTGTTTATTTGCGATGATGAGGAAATGCTTTTGAAAGAACAGTCCAGGCTCCTCGAACTGATTGAAAGCGGATTCGCTGCCTTTCGCATCCTGGTGATTGGGGACGTCATGCTGGACCGTTCCATTTGGGGGGATGTGGACCGCATTTCGCCCGAGGCGCCGGTCCCGGTACTGCGTTCGGTGCGCACCACCAATTCGCCCGGCGGAGCAGCCAACGTGGCCATGAACCTGGTCGGCCTGGGCGTGAGGGTCACCCAGGCAGGTTTCTGGGGCGACGACAGCGAGATGCGTCAACTGAGTGCGATCCTCACCGCGGCCGGTGTCGATGCTTCCGGGATGGTCGTTGCCGGGCAGCCCACTATTTCGAAGACCCGCATCGTCTCTCGTAATCAGCAATTGCTGCGGCTGGATGTGGAGAGCGGTGTCCCGCATACCGAGGCGGAAAATCACGCGCTGCTGGAACGCTCGATTGCTATGGTCCGAACGGTCGACGCGGTCGTTCTCTCGGATTACGCCAAAGGTGCGTTGAGCGCGCCGCTTTGCCAGGCGGTCATCGCCCTTGCCCGCGAGCGCGGCATCCCTGTGCTGGTCGATCCCAAAGGCCGGGACTTTACCAAATACGCCGGCGCCACCACCATCTGCCCTAACCTGCAGGAGTTGGCGCTGGCAGCCGGCATTGCCACCCATCAATTGGAGCAGCTGCTGCCCGCGGGTCAACAGCTCGTCTCGCAGCTTGGCATCGATTACCTGACCGTCACCATGAGTGAGAAGGGCATTCGCATCCTCTATGCCGATTCCTTTTTTCATTCCCCTACCCGCGCCCGCGAAGTTTTCGACGTCACCGGCGCCGGCGATACGGTCATTGCCGCCCTTGCTGCCTCGCTGGCGGCGGGTCTCGATCCAGAGACTGGTGTGAACCTGGCCAACATTGCCGCGGGTATCGTGGTCGCCAAGACGGGAACTGCGCCCATTGCTCGCAATGAGCTGGTGGCGGAGTTCACCAAGTCCACCCAGATGAAAGGCCCGGACAAAATTCTCGACCTCGATCACCTGCTGGTTCGTTTGGCGGAGTGGCGTGCCAACGGCGAGCGCATTGTTTTTACCAACGGTTGCTTTGACATCCTGCATGTGGGTCACATTACATTGCTCGAACAATGCCGCGAATTTGGCGACAAGGTCGTGATCGGAGTGAACAGTGACGCCTCCGTCAAGGGACTGAAAGGTCCCACTCGGCCGGTCGTCGGCGAACGGGAGCGGGCGCGTGTTCTGGCTGCCCTGGGCGCGACCGATGCGGTCGTCATCTTCGATGAAGCCACTCCTGCGGAGCTGATCCGGCAGGTCCGCCCCGACGTGCTGGTTAAGGGCGGAGACTATACCGCTTCCACCATCGTAGGAGCAGACGAGGTAACCACCTGGGGCGGCCGGGTTGAAATTGTGCCTACCGTGATCGGCGTGAGCACCACCAACACCATCCGCAAAATGACCGCGAACGAGTAGCGCTATTCGTTTAGCTCTATTCGTTTCTTAGGGTCTCCATAGGGTCGACGCTCGCGGCTCTGCGGGCTGGAATCCATGCTGCGCCCAGAGCCAGCAGGAACATCACCGCAGGCACCGCGCAAAACGTGATCGGATCCAGCACCTTGACCCCGAAAAGGAAGCTACGCAAAAACCGCATTAGCAGAGCGGCCACAATCAATCCAGCGGCGGAGCCTCCTATGGCCAGCAGCAGACTCTGCCTTACGATCGCCC
Source organism: uncultured Acidobacteriaceae bacterium (assembly GCA_963763905.1). Lineage (GTDB taxonomy): Bacteria > Acidobacteriota > Terriglobia > Terriglobales > Acidobacteriaceae > PALSA-350. The sequence continues at coordinate 48,645 of CAVXRU010000032.1, forward strand.
CCACGATCTGCCATCGCATCGCACCCAACGCCAGTCGGATACCAATCTCCCGTGTCCGCCAGCTTACGATGTAAGCAATCAGGCTGTAGACTCCCACTCCGCCAATCAAGAGGGCGAGTGCCCCAAACGAAAGCAAGAGGATGGCCAGCGACCGCGAAGCCGATAGCGATGCTGACACCACCTCGTTCAGACTACGGACGCGGGTCACCGGCACCAGGGGATCGGTTTGTTTCGCCACCCGGCGCAACTGGTCTGCCGCTTCGATAGGGCTGGTGCGCGTGCGCAGCAGGACATCCATGACAGGCTGCTCACGCGTGTTCGTCATGGGCAGATAGACCTCATCTGCGAATCCGTCCACGAGGCCGCTACCATGAGTGTTGCTGACCACCCCTACGATGACAGCCGCGGCGTCGTTATTCCAAACCGCCGGCGCCGATTCGTCGACCACACTCAGGATGTGTCTGCCCAGAGGGTTTTGCTGTGGCCAGAGGCGCTCGGCCATTCTTTGGTTGATGATGGCCGCATGGCTTGCACCCGACGCATCCTGGGCAGTCAGCATGCGTCCACGCGTCAACCGCATCCCAAGGGTGCGGAAGTAGTCCGTCGAGACAATGCGCTCGGTAGCCAACTGAGCGTTCTGGCGCGCATCCCTGGGATGTCCCTCGGCGTCGTAGACGTAGTTGTTATCCCGTCCGCTCAGAGGTAAGGAATCGGTCAGTGCAATCGAATCGATTCCCGGGATGCCTTGGGCGTTGCTAAGCAGGGTCTGAAAGAATGCATCGCAGCGGCCTTGCTGCCGGCATGCTGTCGCATCCATTGAGACCTCTGCTGTGATCACCCGTTGGGTCTGAAACCCTGGGTCTACCTTCGACAAGATATAGAGGCTGCGCAGCAGCAGGCCGGCGGCGGTGATCACCACCACGGACAAACCTATCTGGCTCACCACCAATGCCGTGGATACACGAAACTGCGATGCCTTGCCGGTTGCGCCGCGGCTGGTTGTGTGCAGCCCCTTTTGCAGATTAGGTGTGGACATCTTGATTGCCGGGATCAGCCCGAAGAGAAATCCGGCCACCAACGATGCGGCCGCGGCAAACAGAAAGACCGGCGCGTGCAGCGATATTTCGTTCAGTCGCGGAGTGTCGGGCGGCAGCAGCAGCACCAATCCCCGCAGACTTGCCGCTGCCGCCAGCAAACCGGCAACGCCTGCCAGTGCACCGACCATAATACTTTCTGACAGCAGTTGGCGGATGAGTCTTCCTGAACTAGCACCAAGTACCCGACGAAGCGCCATCTCGCGTTCGCGGGCCGCAGCTCGTGCCAGCATAAGGTTGGCTACATTGGCGCAGGCAATCAGCAGAATGAATCCCACCGCGCTGAACAACAGAAGAAGGCGAGGGCGAGTGGCGCCGACTTCGGATTCAAGCAGCGGGACTACCGTTAGATCGGACGCCCAGCTATCCGGCATTCGCCAGGGAAATAGCGGCACCAAAGACGCCCGGAGCCCATGCAGTTCGGCGCTCGCCTTCGCCGGGGTCACTCCATCCTTGAGGCGTCCAAAGGCACGCAAATCAAACGTTCGCCAGGGATCGATCGGGTCTCCGCCTTTGAACGCCACTGGAATGACAAACTGAGTATCGGCGTAGGGGAAGCGGACACCGGCAGGCATAACACCGACAATGCGCCGCGATACACCATCGATGCGAACGGTCTGCCCGATCACATTCGGATCTTGTCCAAATCGCTGCTGCCAGTAGCCGTAGCTGAGCACGACGACAAGGTCCTGGCCGGGTTGTTCTTCGTCCCGGGTGAAGAAGCTGCCCAGGAGAGGATGAATTCCCAGGGTGTCAAAAACGTTGGTCATGACCGTGGCGCCAAATACCCGGTCTGAGGAGTCGGTCCCGGCAACATTCGACTCCGCGTCCGCACCGAAACCACTGATCGTGGCGAACGAACCAGAATGCTCTCCTAGCGCCCGGATCCAGCCTTTGGGGAATGGGCTGACGTCGCCCGAATCGATTCCCACGAGGCGGTCCTGGTGCGGAAAGGGCAGAGGACGCAACATGATCGAGTCGACGAGCGAGAAGATCGCGGTGTTTGCCCCGATCCCGAGCGCCAGCGTCAATACCGCGGTTAAGGTAAAGCCGGGTGACTTTCGGAGCTGCCGAAACGCGAATTTGAGGTCGTTGATCATGCGCTTAAGTGAGTGCATGTCGTCGGCCACTCGCAAATTACCCAAAACAAATGACTAATGCGGGGAGGAGTCCTGGGGGTTGTCCACCCGCGAAACCTTTTGTTCGAAAATGAACAGTCCTTCCTTAAGACCGGTTGCTGGGGGAGGACCGCAGATCCCTCCACTACGCTCCTTCGGAGCTCCGGTCGGGATGACAAGGGGAGGGTGGTGGCTCACCTGGGAAGCTGCTATTGGGATGTGTGGACTTCAGGTGGGAGAGTAGTCCTAGCGTCTTCTCAAGCTCTGAACCAGAACAGCCGCGACAGCACTCAGCAGCGAGACGGCAGTGACCAGCCGTAGAGCTCGCTTTGCGTGGTGAAGTTTAGGTTGCTCGAACTCCGCTCCCAGCAGCGGCGCTTCCATGGTCTCACCGGCATAGGTGTTCACACCGCCCAGGCGGACCCGGAGTGCGCCGGCCATTGCGCTTTCAGGCTGGCCTGCATTGGGACTCTTGTGTTTGTTTCCATCGCGGCGCCAAATTTGAAGGGCAGACTTGCGCTCCCTTCCGGCCACAGCCACGATCGCTAACGCAGTCAGACGCGCAGGAATGTAGTTAGCCACGTCATCTAACCGGGCGGCCGCCTTGCCAAAATAGAAATATCGTCGGTCGGCGTGGCCGATCATGGAATCCAGCGTGTTCACGGCCTTGTAAGCCATCGCTAGCGGGACACCGCCCGCGGCCATGTAGAACAACGGCGCGACAATCCCATCGCAGGCGCTCTCGGCCAGAGTCTCGATGAGAGCGCGATGAACCTCCGTCTCACCGAGGTCCTGGGTATCACGGCCAACGATTCTCGCTAACCGCTCCCGAGCGTGCGGCAGGTCCGGTTTCTCGAGTGCGCGAATGACGGCAAGACACTCATCGATCAGGTTGCGCGCCGCGAGGCAGGCCCACGCCAGCAGGATCCCGGCGCCCCATCTGATCGCTTTCGCAGTGCCGAAGTACGACAGGCCCACGACGGCAACGGTCAGTGCGGTGCCCGCGATCAACTCATCCCGTGCACTTAGACCCGGGCGGCGGAGCAATTTTTCCGCGGCTTGGGTGGAACGCCCTATCAGCCGTACGGGATGCGGAAACCACTCCGGGTCGCCGGCGATCCAATCGAGCAGACAGGCAGCGGCAATGGTATTCATTTGTACTCCAGCCCTGCCCAGGAAAAAATCTGGCGCATGTCGAGCGACGTGCTCACCTGGCCGGCGAGACGGTTGAGAGACTCCTCTCTCTGGGCCCGCCATGGATTGAGCACCGACGGAGAGGCGAGGCGATGAAAACTCCTGGCTGCGTGCAGAAACTCATGGCGGAAAGTGTCGTCATCAAAGATGCCGTGCAGGTAGGTGCCGAGGACACGCCGATCCGCGCTGATGCATCCGTCCAAATCGCCATTCTCCAGAGTAGCGAAGGGTTCTGCCTGATCCAGATACAAAGTCTTTCCGACATGAATCTCGTATCCCGCAACTTGCCGCTGTCGCAGTTGCTGTTGAAAGAGGGAAGCGTGCTGGATGGTGCCGGAAGAGAGCCGAGTCACTTTTTCGGTCTGCATCGTAGTGTTGAGGGGCAAAAGGCCGAGACCTGGGACGCAGCCTTGGCGCTCAATGCCCGCTGGATCGGCAATCTCTCGCCCCAGCATCTGCATTCCCCCGCAGATGCCCACGATCAGACCCGGGAATAGGCGCAGCGCTTGGTCGAAGCCGCCTGCTAGCATCCACTTCAGGTCGCTCATGGTTTCTTTGCTCCCGGGCAAAACCACTACGTCCGCATTCGCTAGAAGCTGGGCGGATCGGCAGAACAGCAAATCGACCGAGGGTTCCGCGCGCAGTGAGTCAAAGTCAGTGAAGTTGGAGAACGACGGCAACGCCACCACTGCGATACGGAGGCGGCGGTCGCGAGGTTTGTCGATTGCCTCCCAGCCTGTCCGCGCGAGGGGTGGCAGACCGACACTATCCTCTTCTTCGAGCGCCAGGCCCGGCAGGTACGGAACTACACCAAGGCATGGTTTCTTCAGACGCTCTTCCATCATGCAGACACCTGGTTGAAGGAGGCCGAGGTCGCCGCGGAACTTGTTAATGCAGAAGCCGCGTATGCGATCGCGCTCTGCTGGATCCAGGAGTTCGACAGTGCCGAGCAGGGAAGCAAAGACTCCCCCGCGATCGATGTCTCCTACCAGCAAGCAAGCGGCATCTGCCATAGCGGCCATGCGCATGTTTACGATGTCGTGCTGTTTGAGATTGATCTCAGCAGGAGAACCGGCTCCTTCCAGAACAATCACCTGGTACTTCGAGGCGAGCGTTTGATAGCTTTCGCGCACCGTGGGCATTAGTTCTTCCACTCGTCGCTGATGATAGTTGGCCGCAGAAATCTGCCCCCAGATTTTGCCCCGGACTACTACCTGGGAGGTGCAATCGCTGGACGGTTTGATGAGGATGGGATTCATGTGAACCGACGCAGCGATGCCGGCCGCTTCAGCCTGCAGTGCCTGGGCGCGGCCGATCTCGAGGTCCTCGATGGTTGCTGCTGAGTTCAGCGACATGTTCTGCGATTTGAAGGGAGCGACGCTGTACCCGCGCTGAGCAATGATGCGGCACAGCGCTGCTGTCAGCAGAGACTTACCAACATGAGAGCCGGTTCCAAGAACCATGATGGCGCGGGCCTGGCTCATGACGCTCCTCGACTCCTACTTCTACAGAAAAACATTTCCACGTGAGGTCCGCTGAACCGCAGATCTCTCCACTGCGCTACGCTCCGGTCGAGATGACAAAGGAGAGGGCGGTGCCTCCAGGGACAGTAGTTGCTGAACAAGATCCGCTTCTCGTCAAGGGGAGAGCAGCGTTTTCCGTTGAGAGCAGTTGCTGAATGGAAGCTTGGTTCCTTGACTGCTGCTACGGGCCACAACGACCCTACCCTTTGTCATCTCGACCGGAGCGTAGCGTAGTGGAGAGATCTGCGGTTCAGCGGACCCCTCATGGAAGTGTTTTAGATCTACCAGGCTCGAGACCATTTCGGACCGGCCTTAGTTTCATCACGAAGACGAGCATCAATGCCGGCATTCAGCTCAATCAATCGCCCGAAGAGCCAAATAAGATCAGAAAGGCGATTGAGATAAGCCAGCACCTCCGGCTTTACCTCCTGCCCGCTCTCAGCCAGGCGCACGGCGTTGCGCTCTGCGCGCCGGCAAACGGTGCGAGCAACTTCGTACGCGGCGGACTCTGTATACGCACCGGGCAGCGACCAATCCGAAAGAATCCCTTCCGTGGCTTCGATCTGATAAACCAACTGCGTCAGAAACTCGACGTCTTCCGGAGTGATGTAAACCTGTGGTTTTTTGCTTTCCGGAGGTGTTGCCAACGCCGAACCAAGCCGGAACAGCGTCTTCTGGATCTGCTCCGTCCAACCGGCGATCTCTGTATTCTTGCAAATGCTTCGGGCAAAGCCCAAAACAGTATTCAATTCATCCACCGAACCATAAGCTTCCACCCGCAAGTCAGCTTTTGAAATGCGAATGCCGCCTGCCAGCCCGGTTTGCCCTGCATCTCCATGCTTGGTTGCAATACTCATTTGCTTTCTCCTTCATAGCGCACTACGCAGCAATACTGTTGGGTTTCTTGCCAGGCCCTTGACTCGGAGTAGCCACACAAACGGCGTAGGACAACACGCAACACGCCTGCATGCGTAACCACAGCGATCGGGCCGGAACTGCGATCCATAATATGATTCACTTCCGTGAGTACGCGGCGCTCGAAGTCCTGAAAGCTTTCCCCCGAAGGCGCGGGAAGGTGAGGATACGAGTTCACCCATTTCTGCGCATACTCAGGATCCAACTGCTCAATCTGTTTCCAACTCAAGCCCTCCCAATCTCCGAAATCAATCTCACGCAGAGCCGGGCGCAGGACCCGGGGAATATTTCTACCTGCCGCAATCGCCTGCGCGGTGCTGGTTGCACGGCGCAGATCGCTGCTATAAACCGTATCCAGCATCTCCTCTCGAAGCACTTGGGCTAATCTGGTAAGCTGCGCCCGCCCCTGTGCGTTCACATCGGGGTCGGAGTGGCCACAATAGCGGCCCGCCATTTCCGTCTCCGCATGACGAATGAAGAGCACCCGGCTCATGCTTTCCACACTCCGCAGAGATACACGGCGATCTCCGTCAGTTGATTGGTGGCGCCGAAACAGTCTCCGGTGACGCCGCCAAACTTTCGCATATAGAACCAGCTCGAGAGCAGGGGCACAACGATCGCCGCCAGCACAGGCGCAATTGCGGCTTTGCGAAGAGTCACCGCCACGGTGGCAATGGTGAAAATGGACCCGGCGATCAATGAAGCAATCGAGGTCAAGCGCGCGATCCGCGCCCCCTGCCCCTCGCTTTCACGCGCGGGTGGAAGGTAGTAGCTGAGGGGCAGCATGGACCAGCGGCACAGCACATGAGCCGAGACCATGGTTGCGATGAAGCGCTCGAGCGGGAGTTCGGCGAGCAGTACGGCGCGGCTGAGCAGCGAGAGCACCAGCGCGGAGGCGCCATAGCTACCGATCCGGTGGTCATGAAGAATAGCCAGCCGCTGTTCCCGGCCCCATCCGCCCATACTATCGGCGACATCGGCGAGACCGTCCTCATGCAGACATCCGGTGATCAGCACCAGGTATAACAACACGGCGAGAGCGGAGACGGGGCGGCCCAGATGAGGCGCAAGCAGCTTCTCGATCAGCCCGGCGCCTAGCCCAATGGCCAGGCCGACGAGCGGAAAATACTTGACGGCGCGCGCCAAGCCATCAGGGGCAAAACCCATCTCGGGTACGGGCAGCCGGGTGAGGAACTGGAAGGCTACCGCAAGGTCCATCGCCACACGGGGGGCGCGCAAGCTCATTCCGTCGCCCCGCTGATGCCTGCAGACGCGAAGGTAGCCATCTCCTGGTAGAGGCGCATAGCGGCTTCCAGAATGGGCATAGCCAGAACTGCACCAGTCCCTTCACCCAGACGCATATCCAGATCTAGAATGGGTTCCATTTCCAGACTGGCCAACAGCACGCGATGGCCGGGCTCCTGCGAGCGGTGTCCAGCAAACAAGTAAGGCCGCACGCCGGATTCCAGGCCACAGGCAATGGCGGCAGCTGCAGTGGAGATAAATCCGTCGACGACGATAGCGATCCTACGCCGCGCGGCGCCCAGCATCAGGCCGGTCATGGCCGCAATCTCAAGCCCGCCCCCACGGCGAAGAATTTCCCGCGGGCTCGTTGCCTCTGAAAAATGCCGGCTCACTACTTCTTCCACGACGCGGCATTTGTGCGCGTACGCTTCGCTCTCCACCCCGGTTCCTTTTCCGGTGACCAGGCTGGACGGCAAGCCGGTTAGCGCGGCAGTCATGACGCTGGCCGCGGTGGTGTTGCCAATGCCCATCTCACCCACCGCGATCAGGTTCCTGGATTGAGCGTAGGCATCTTCGGCCAGCGCGTGACCAGCCGCGAGCGCCGCCTCTACTTCTTCTTCGCTCATGGCCGCTTCTCGCAGCATGTTCCGGCTGCCCCGGCGAACTTTACGTTGGATCAGCCCGGCATGGCAGCTAAGATCGCCATCCACGCCAACGTCCACAACGTTCACTTCTACCTGGTTCAGCCGCGCCAGCACATTGATGGCCGCGCCCCCGGATAGAAAATTAAGCACCATTTGCTGCGTCACCTGCGCAGGATAGGCACTTACTCCCTCTGCCGTGATGCCATGATCGGCAGCGAAGACGTAGACCGATTTGCTCAAGCTAGCCGGGAAGTGTCCTTCACAGATCGCGAACCATTGCGCGGCCAGATCTTCCAGCCGCCCTAGACTGCCCAATGGTTTGGTGAGCGAGTCGAGGTGGGCCCTGGCCTCAGTCAGATATGCAATCGTCGCGATATTCATCGAGCCTCTTTGCGATAAAGTTCGGCGCGCTCAATCAACAGCGGATGACGGTCTGGAGGACACTGAAAGGCGCGCTCCAGTATGGATGGCTTGAGGATCTGCTCAGGGCTGCCACTGACCAGCGGCTGATTCGTCTCCTTTGGGCTGAGCAGAAGTACGGTAGAGAAGTTCTTATCCACCAGGTGCAAATCGTGCATGGAGGCAAGGATGGTGATCCCCTCGTCGCGAAGGAAATGCAATAGATCGATCAACTCCACCTGCCTGCCGATGTCCAGGTTTTGGGTTGGCTCATCGAGCAGCAGCAAGCGGGGCTGCTGGGCCAGACCGAGCGCAATTTTGACTCTCTGACGCTCGCCTCCACTCAGCTCGTTGAAGATACGATGGCGCAGCGCGGACACATCCGCCAGGTCGAGAGCGCGATCGACGGCAATCCGGTCATCGCGTCCCGGCCCGCGCAGCATCCCGATGTACGGAGTTCGGCCCTGCTCCACCACCTGCTGCACCGTGAAAGCAAACGGCAGCTCCAGTTGTTGGGGCACCAGTGCGACGGTGCGCGCCACCTCTTTGATTGGAATCGTCTCCATGGGACGATCGCGCAAGCGAACATGCCCGGTTGCGGGGCGCAGAACGCCGGCAGCAATACGCAACAGTGTCGTTTTGCCGACTCCATTGGTACCAATCAGAGCGCTGCAGCTGCCCTCTTCCAGGTCGAACGTAGCCTGGCGCAGCACCCTGTTGCCCTGGTAGTCAAAATGAACGTCGTCGAGGCGTAGCAGGCTGCTCATACGCTATAACTCCGTTTCATCGTGCGCAGCAGGTAAAGGAAGAAGGGGCCGCCAACAAAAGCCATCAGAACGCCCACCGGAAGCTCGGATGGAGCAAAGATGGTACGCGCCAGAGTATCGGCAAGCATGAGAAAAATGGCTCCGGTCAGCGCTGTGACCGGCAGCAGCCGTACGTGATCGGGTCCGACAATGAGCCGGGCGACGTGAGGCACGATCAAGCCGGCGAAGAAGATCACGCCGCCCAGCGAGACGGCCACGGCGGTCAGCAGAGAGCCAATTAAAATGATTGCTACCCTTGCCAATTCGACCCTTATTCCGAGCTGTTGGGCGTACTCATCTCCCAGAACCAGTGTGTTCAGCGTTCGCATCAGAGGAATCGCAGCCACCGTTGCCAAACCAAGCAGGGCGGCGCTGGCCGCTAACTCTGGCCAGGCGGGTATGCCGATTACGCCATGCAGCCAGGAGGCAAGAACACGGCTGCCTGTGCCCGTCCTGTCGAACAGCTCGAAAAAGTAGCTTGAATTCGTAAAAATAGTGCTGATGGCAAAGCCGGCGAGCAGAAGGGTAACCACGTTGGTCTTGCCTGCCGATCGGGCCAGGGAATACACCAACGCCATGGTCGCCGCCGAGCCAACGAAGGCCAGCAGCGCCGTTGCGCTGAAACCAAAGGCCGACCACTGGGAAAAGAAGGTGATACCCACGGACGCGCCCAGGGTCGCCCCTCCCGAAGATCCGATGACGTACGGGTCGGCAATAGGATTGCGGAAGAGCCCCTGAAAGAGCAGGCCGGAGAGAGCCAACGCCGAGCCCACCACGCCTGATGCCAATACCCGCGGCAGACGTAGGTGAAACAGGATGAGCCGCTCTGTTTCGCTGAGCGGTCTATGCCAGAACATGGCGGAAAAAATGGCGCGCGGCGAAATGTGGACCGCGCCGGTCCCGAGCGAGATCAGGGTCATAAGCCCTAGCCCTGTAATGAGCAAAAGGTTGAGAACCAGGGGCGCGAGCGTGCGTCTTCGAGGCCCTCCGACCGCGGGAGCATGGGTGGTGGCTACCGCGGCTATTTCAATCGCCAAGATTCTCCTCCAAAGCTGATCTTCACGCCGGCGCGAACCGTGAAGGGAAGCGCGGGATAGCCGAACTCTTCGCTGTAATGTTCGCTCAACAGATTCTGCATATCGGCGTAGGCCGTGAATGATCGCGTGACCTGATATCCACCGCCGAGTTCAAGGCGTTGATACGCGCCATCAAGGTTGCGGTTGGGCAGCAGCAGGCTATTGCCGAACTGCGCATCGGTGAGAAAGTCGCTGTCATCCCGCCGGCCAACCAGGGTACCTGTAAATGCTCCATACCACTTCGATTGATTATAAGTAAGGCCGAAATAGCCGGAGTGGGGAGCGCGATTGAACGGTCGTGCCCCGACCAAAGGAGAAAAGGCGCCGATCGCTATGTTGGGGAAATTGGGGTTGTAAGTGGGCAGAGACTCACTGGAAAAGGACTGTTGTACCAGCGCATCAAGGTAGGTGTAACCGCCGCAGGCAAAGAGATGACTTCCGATCTTGAACTCCGTGGCCACCTCGGCTCCCTGGGCGCGGAAGGCCTGGGAGTTGACCGCTGCTCCAAATTCGACCGCAGGATCGCTGGCGGCGGGCAGACCGAGTTCAATCAGGGCTGACTGCGGCACGAATTCCACACCGTTGGTGAACTCGTTGTGAAAGTAAGTCAAGGTGATGCGGGCGCGGCCGTTCCAGAGCTGTTGATCGATGCCCCCATCAAAGGTGCGGGAAGTTTCCGGACCGATCGGAGACACGTGATACTGCTGGATCAGTTCGCTGCCGTTAGGCAATGCATCGAGGATGCCGAACAGAGAAATGCTCTGATAGTAGATACTGGGCTCTTTGATGCCCTTGCCGAAGCTGAAATTTAGTTTGGTTCCGCTCAGCCAGCTGGCATTGCTGGGGCGGAACAGATAATAGGCAAGGGAAGCGCGAGGCGTAGCGGCAAAACCAAAGAGACCATTATCCTCGAGCCCGCTGCCCACGGTGTAATAGAGACGGTTCCACAGGTCGCCCGCAAGTTGAACAGTGTAGCTGTAGTTGCCGCGTTCGATGGCGGTCGGCGTCCCGCCGGATGTGAGCGTTGATCCGCGCTCATCTTCATATTTAAACGCGCCCAGGGCTACGATATGCGCGTTGATGCGGTAATCGGTCTGGGCGTACACAAAGTCTCGCTTGCTGGGGGCAAAGTAGTAGTTCGGATAGGTCGATCCGTAACTCGCACCATATTGAAAGATCGCCTGACCGGTTACGCTATATCCATTCGCTCCTTGAATGTTGACCGGGGCACCCAGATAGACGTCCTCTTCGGGGTTGTAGATTCCGGTCGCAGCGAAGTCAGTGTAGTTATAGTGCAGGCGCAACCCGCCATAGCGAATCTGGTTGTGCCATTTTTCCGTGCTCTGGTTGTTCCAGGCGCCGCTGTAATAACTGTCCTGTTCTCTAACATTTGCCGCCTCTGGGATGCCGTAAAGCAGGATGGCATTGGGCTGATCGGAGACCACGTTGATTTTCCGTAGGGTAAAACGCAGATCGTTGGCGGTATTCGGCGTCCAGCCAAAATTGCCCGCGTAGGTCCCATTGTGAAAGGCATCGAAGGGCAGACTGTTGCGCGTGTCCGTGCGCGCCAGGGCGGAGTAGTAGTCGAAATGACGAAAGGTGCCGCCCAGCGTGCCCACCTGGCGAAAGGAGTTGAAATTGCCCCCATCGCCGGAATAGGTCAGCAAGGGAAGCAGGGTGCTGCCGCGAGCGGTTGTAAGGCTCACAACCCCTGCCAATGCATCGGAGCCGTAGAGCGCACTATTCGGCTCCCGCAAAACTTCGATCTTATCGATGCCGACCGCATCGATATTGGCAAACTCAACCGCTCCGCCGATATCGTCGGCGGGAACTCCATCGATCAGCACCTTATTGGCGTTGGCGTTGCCACCGCGAATCGACAAGCCGGTGGTGCCTCCGACCTGCCCCGTCTGCGTGAGTTGAGCGCCGGGAATCAGGCGCAGCGGATCCTGTATTTCGGGAGCGTAGCGGTATTGATCCGCGGTCAACACGCTCACCGCCGCGCCCACCTGAGCTTCGGGAGTAGGCGTTCCGGTGGCGGTTACGGTCACTTGTTGGGTTAAGGTCTGCGTCGAGAGGATAATATCCACCTCGGCCTGGGCCGTGGCCGTGACAAAGACAGAATTGCTGGTAGTGGACTGAAAAGTTGGCGCAGCTCCTCGAACCTGGTAATGAGCGGTCTTCGCAAGATGAAAGGCGTAGTTGCCGTTGGCATCCGTGACAGTGCTTTGAACCACGGTCGTGCCGTCGAGTAACTCCACTGTCGCCGAAACAACCACTGCGCCCAACGGGTCGGTTACGGCTCCGTGCACACTGCCGCCCTCTGCGCCCAGCGCGGTTAACGGCGCGAGCAGCAGAGCCAACATCGCGAACCACCAGCGGAAAATCAAAAAGTCGAACATGTCTTACCCCCCTCGGGTTGTTGAAGCAAGGCCGTTCTCCTGACTTGCGCGTCCACAAACCCTGGCTGCCTTCCCAGGAACTCATCCCAGTGGCGTTGATCATCCGTGCCCGGTTCTCTGCGCTTACAGTTACGGGGTAGTGGCGGATTTGCACCGCCTTCTCGTCACCTTGCCGTGCTTATGCATCTGTCTCTATTTTGGGTGCTCCACATGTCGCGCGTTTGCGAGATGTGGGAAAGTACCCCGTCTTGCTACGGATGAAATTCCCGAGCTATTTCCTCCAATGCATCGATGGCGACCGGACTCGGTTCCTGTATGCCGCTATCGACGTAATAAACCTTACCTGCCTGGATCGCCGGCAGACTGCTCCAACCGGGCTGCTTCCGCAACATCTCCACCGAAAGCTTTCCCCCTCGGATGAGCACCAATGCTTCCGGCGCCCGGGTGACCACGGTTTCCATGCTGACCTCCGGCCAATCAGGCAGCAGGTCATCGGTCACTGACTTGGCGCCCGCGGTTTCGACAATCTCGCTGATAAATGCCTTCTTGCCGATCGTAATGATGGGGTCATACCACACCGGTACCAGCACTCTTGGCGCTGGTTTACCTGCCGAACGCGCTCTGACGGCTTCGATACGCTTGCTAAGGCTGGCGTTGAGAGCCGCTGCCTCGGGCACGCGGTTTAGCGCTTCGCCCACGCTGCCGACTGAGCGCAGTATTCCTGAGAGGCCGTGGGGATCAACCAGGTACACAGGCACACCTACGTTCTGCAACTGGGCCGCGGTTTCCGTGGCTCCCGGTATGCTCGTGCCCAGCACCAGGTCTGGATGAAAGGAAAGGATGGTCTCGATTGAGGGCTTTATCAGGGTACCGATACTCGGCTTCTTCAGGGCTGCGGGAGGATAGGTGGTGTAATCGCTTACCGCGACCACATCGTCCCCCGATCCAAGTGCGAACACCGTATCAGTAATGCTGGGTACCAGGCAGACGACTCGATGCGGGTGGTCGGGCACCGTGACTGTCCGGCCGGTTTCATCGGTGACCACGCGGCTGGCCTGCGCGGCGACGGCGGCCACCAGCAGGACAAACAACAGCAGAGCCCGGGTCATGACGCCACCGCCCGCTTGAGCACCAACGGCAAGCCGGCGACCAGCAAAAGCACGTCGGACGCCACCCGGGCAACGCGCTGGTTCATCTCCCCCAACAGGTCGCGGAAACGCCGGCCAGACGCATATTCCGGCACAACGCCCATTCCAACTTCATTCGAGACCAGAATCACTGAGCAGGGGGGCGACTGCAGGGCACGGCAAAGGGCATCGATCGAGGACGGTTCATCGCTGCCGGCCTCGAGCAGGTTGGCGGCAAAAAACGTGAGGCAGTCGATGATTAACAGGTCGCAGGCAGGACCGTGATGGGCGATGGTCTCCGCCAGCGCCAGGGGCTCCTCGACTGTCTGCCAATGTTGCGGACGGCTGTGGCGGTGGAGATCAATCTTACGCCGCATCTCGTCATCGCCGGCCCGAGCCGTGGCCACAAACACCACCCGTTCGGCTCGCTCGCCAAGCTGCTGTGCGTAGTGGCTCTTTCCGCTGCGTGCACCTCCCAGCAAGAGGGTCACCGTGTTGCTGCGGGTTGACTGCATGCATCGCCTCTTGCGCAGAGCAAAGCCCTGGCGGGAAGCGGGATCTAATAAGAAGGCAGCGTCCTCGCTGAGGAGCAAACGACGTCAGCGAAGTTGCTTTCCAGCTCTCCCATCGAAGCTGAAAACGGCCCTGGTGGGCATCTGGCCGGTCTCCTGACTTACGCTTCCGCGAGCTTGAACAGCCTTCCCAGGATCTACATCCCAGTGGCTAGAGCAAATTGGTTCAACTCTCAGCGCTTACAGTTACGGGGTAGTGGCGGATTCGCACCGCCTTCCCGAACACCAGATTGCTCAAAGATAGCTCGCCGGTCGCGGTGCGTCAATGGCGGCGGGGCATCCGAGTCTCTCTACTTCGATGGGAATAGGATCCACCGAGGTCTCAGCAAAAGCGGGCAAAGTTAACGAGGGCAGAATACTGGCAATTGCTGCATAGACTAAGAGTCCGCCGTAAAGCTGTGGGCTGATGGAAAAGTTATCCCGCAACAATTCAGCGATGACCAGGGTAAAAATCAGGGTTGGAGTGAGCGCGATGGCCACGCGGAAGCTGCCACGATGCCCCCTATGTTGCATAAAACGCGATTGCAGCCAAACCACCCCCAGGCGAACCGGTATGACGCAGGCGGCGATCACAAAACCGTAGAGCAGGGACGCTGAAACCAGCGCGGCAGTGGGTACTTCGAGGCCGTTGTGGAAGAAATAGAACGGGATAAAGAAGGAAGCAAACAACCCGATCGCATCCAGATTCTGTGCTGAGGCAAGAGTCGCCATGCGCTTGTTCAGCGACCGGGCAACCAGGCCGGTCACAAACGCGCCCACCAGGTAGTAAACGCCGAGTGTCTTCGTAAGGACGGCGCAGATCAGTCCAACCATCAACAGCAGCGAGAATTCCGAGCCAGGGGCGTAGGGCACCACCCACCGTCCCAGGGCAAGAAAGAGCAGGGGCATTAGCGCGATCAACAGGACGATGGCGCCCCCGGAGATGAGCAGAGTCTTGAACGATCCCGCTTGCGAGATCACCAGGAACAGGCAGACAGCCGTAACTTCGCCCGCCACTGCGTGGAGAGCCACTTCGGCCTGTTCGGTATGGTCGAGGCCGGAGTGGGGCAGCATATCCAGGATGAAACCCGTCGACGGGGTGAGAAGGGCGAGAGCAAGTAGCCAATCCACCTGCCAGCCCAGGTGGAGATATACGGCGGCAAGGCGTGCGCAAGCCACCAACACCAGGCCGCGTACCGCGAAATTTGCCGCCAGCGAGGGAAGCTGCCGCCGCAGCTCAGCCAGGTCGACTTCCAGGCCTGCGAAAAGAAAAAGCGAAGCAATCCCCAGGGTGGATAAATACGAAATAACGCTGTCGCGGATGAGGGGCTTGAAAAAGCCGGCAACAATGATGCCGAAGGCGAAGCAGGTGAGCGGGGCGGGAAGACGAAACCGCTGCAGTGCGCGCGGCACAACAAGCAGGCCAAAGACCACGGCGAGGTAGATAAACGTAGTGCTTGGTCCTTGCATAGCCCTGCTCCAGATGATTTGTGGCCCAGGTTGAAAGGGGAGGTTTAACTTTAACGCGGTTAAGCATAGGAAGGAATGGAATTTTGCTTACGGCCGGTTCACAGATCCTTGAGCAGCCAGCGGACGGATCTCTTCTGAATTTCTACGTATTGAGGATTCCACATAGCATGGATCGTATGGCCGACGGCGGTGAATACGACCCGGCCCTTGCCGAAGTCATAAGCCCAGCCCGATATCGACTTGGTCCCTAGATCTTCGAACCTCAGGCCATCGATATTCTCCGCCTCCAGGATGATGTGCTTTGGATCCTTGTCATACGTCACGTAATGCTGCTCATCGTTCACCATGAACGAACTCATGCCGGCGGTGATGGGATGCTTGTTCTGCGAGGCATGAACCTGAAATGGCCGCAGCGGCGGGTGGCCGATATACGCTCCACCCATCACCTCATGGTAATTTTTCGAGCTGAGCGAGACGTGGCTACTGTTGTGGAGAGCATAGAAGCCATTCCCTGAAGTCACAAAGTCTTTGATCGCTGTCCCTTGCTCCTCCGTGATCCAGTTAACGGGCTTTGCCTCAGGAAAGCTCTTGGGCGTTTCGAGATCTGCCTCATAGGCCGCGTAGGCGTCCGGCCCCAGGTAACCGCCGGGCCAAATCATGCCGTCGCGCAGGACCAGCAGCAACTGATAATCCTTCAATAAACCGGCCGAGAGCCGATCGTATTGAATGGTGTAGTCGATCGGAATATTGAGTTCCTGGAACACCTTGTTCAGGCTCACGCAAATGTAATCCGGGTTGTGGTAGCGGTCGCCAACCAGTGCCAGGGCGCGCGGCTTTCCATCCCCACGCGTAGGCGAAGAACCGAGGCCGAGCAATCCGGCACCGGCCACGATCCCGGCATTCTGAACCAGGGCCCGTCGCGACAGTTTCGCTCGCGGCAACTTCATCGCGCCTCCAAGGCTACTCTGCAGGGACAAAC
Source organism: uncultured Acidobacteriaceae bacterium (assembly GCA_963763905.1). Classification (GTDB taxonomy): domain Bacteria; phylum Acidobacteriota; class Terriglobia; order Terriglobales; family Acidobacteriaceae; genus PALSA-350. The sequence continues at coordinate 65,188 of CAVXRU010000032.1, forward strand.
AAAATATCGACCGGGGATGGAGTATCGACCTGGCCAGCCGGCTGCAACTGGCCGTCCTTCGGATCAACACTAAAAACCACCATAGTGCTCGAATCCTGATTTGCCGCGATTAGATACTTGCCTGTTGGGTCAAGGGCAAAATTCCTGGGAGTTTTTCCTTGGGTCGGCACCACCTGAATCTTGGTCAGAGTACCCTTGGCTGGATCAATTGCGAACACCGTGATGCTGTCGTTCCCGCGGTTGGAGGCGTAAAGAAACCGGCCGCTTCGATCGACCTCGATCTCTGCCGAATTGTCCTCTCCTTTGAAATCGTCAGGCAGATTCGAAATGGTTTGCACCGGCGTCAGCGATCCCTTCGCAGGATTGTAGGAGAAGACAGCCACGCTGGAGCCCATTTCGCACAACGCGTAGGCATACTTTGCGCCATGTCCAAAGGCAAAATGCCGTGGTCCGTAACCCGCTTTTACCTCCGCAGACGCTGGATCGTTGGGAGCGAAGGTACCTTTTTGTGCGTCGATGCGATAAATCTTGACCTGGTCAGTACCCAGGTCAGGGACAAAGAGGAAGCGATTGTCAGGCGAAAGCACCACCGCATGCGCGTGGGGTCCCTTCTGCCGGGCAGGGTCGACGCTGGAGCCGCTATGCTGATAGAACCCCGTTCTCTCGCCGATGCTGCCGTCTGCCTTGATCGCGAACGAGGCCACATTGCCACTTCCGTAATTGGCCACGAACAGCGTTTTGCCGGTTTTATCGACGACCAGGTGGCAAGAGCCGCCTCCGCCTGCATCGACTTTATTGAGAAGCGTCAAGGCGCCGGTCTTGCGGTTGATGGAGTAGCTGCTGACAAAGCCGTTCTTCTTGTAGTCGTCCGCTCCGGGCTCCGGCCCCATCTCGGTCACAGCATACAGAAAACGATGCTGGGGATCGGTGGCCAGAAAGGAAGGATTTGGGAGCTCTGCCGCAACGCCGATCGCCTTGAGTTGGCCGGTCGCAGGGTCGAAGCGGAAGCTATAAATGCCTTTGCTGGAAGAAGCTGTGTAGGTGCCAACATAAGCCAGGTAGGAGCTGGCTGCATGGAGTGGGACACCGGCCCCGGCTAATGTGATTCCAAGCATCGCTAACCTCTTCCATTTTTTAAGAACCGTCATCGTCAACCTCGTAAGTTGAGAACGCCGCCATCAAAGGGCAGGTCCGCTCCGGTAAGAAAGCTGGCAAGATCCGAGCACAAATATACCGCTAGCCCCGCTACTTCCTCTGGCCTTGCCATTCTGCCCACCGGCTGTGTTTTTGCCAACTCCGCCAGCATCTCGGCCTCGCGGCCGGGATAGTTCTGCTTCAGGTAGCCGTCTACGAAGGGAGTATGAACGCGCGCCGGTGAGATGCAGTTGCAGCGAATGTTTTTGTTAAGGAAGTCCTTCGCCACGGACAGAGTCATCGCGCGAACCGCGCCCTTGCTCATGGAGTAAGCGAATCGTTCTGGAATGCCGGCGACAGCGGCCATGGATGCCAGATTGATGATGACTCCGCCGGATTGCTTGAGCATGACCGCAATCGCAGCCTGCATACAAAGAAAGGTGCCTTGCACGTTCACCCGGAAGAGGCGCTCGAAGTCCTCTATGGTGGTGGATGCGATGGTTCCTATGTGGGCGATGCCGGCACTATTAATGAGGATGTCGATGGACCCCTGATCGGCGATCGCGTTGAATGCCTGGCTCACGCTCTCAGGGTTGGCTACATCGCACGGCAAGGACGAAGCTCGTCCGCCGGAGGCTTTTATCTCAGCAGCGCTTTGCTGGGCCGAGGAGGGATTGATATCCAGGACCCAGACCTGAGCCTGGTGGGCGGCTAAAGCGGCACATATGGCCTTTCCAATTCCGCTCGCGCCGCCGGTGACAACGGCGACTTTGCCATTGAGTTCAGTGCCGTTCACCGCAGACCCCGCATGCGCAACCGTTCTATAAGGTGCCCAGCCAGATGTCAATATTCATCACTCTGATGGTGACGATGAAGCGTCCATTCATGCTCACCAGGGCAGTGGCTCCGCCGTAAGAAAGAAACCGCGGGTCCCTCCACTACGCTTCGCTCCGGTCGGGATGACAATTCTGTTATGCCCGCAAGAGTTTCAGCAGGAAATACTTGCCCCCGCCATAAAATTGTCATCCCGACCGGAGCGAAGCGTAGTGGAGGGACCTGCGGTTGTTGTCCGTGCTAGAAAGCTGACTTGATGAAGTGCGCGGTTTTGGTTCCGGCTTTTTCGGTGTAGTAGACCGTTACCTTGGCTGATTTGTCCGCGCCCTCGGCAACGTCCTTGCCCGTGTCTTTCGCAGCGCGATCGGTTAGGCGAAAGGTTTGTTCGGTGCCGTCGGCGCTCTTAACGGCGATGGTCTTTGCTCCTCTGTCTATGTGCGAAACGGTTCCATCTGTGGCTTTCAATCCGCCATCGCCGATTTTGTCGATCTCGTGCGCTGTATCCTTGCCCCCTTCGGAGGTGTAGTGGACGGCCACTTTGCTGCCTTCCGCCACCCCGTGGGCTGCGTCGACCGTTCCGTGCGCAGTATCTTTGGCTCCGTCGACGGTGACGTTGCTGGCGTAGTGAAAGGTGTGCTCGGTGCCGTCTTTCGTCTCGACTACCATGGTCTTGGTACCAGAGTCGACCTTTTTCACCGTGCCGTCCACAGCATGAACCACGTCTTGCGCCGCGAGACTTAACGACGTCGTCAACGCGAACGCACTCACCAGGGCTAATGTCTTGATCATGACCATCCTCTCTCTTACTCTGTGAACATAATCTCATATCACCAGCCGCCGCCCAATGCCTGGTAGAGCTGCACATAGTTCTGTAGCTCGGTAAACCATGCCTGTGTGGTCTGGAGCTCGGCGGTGAAGTATTGCTGCTGGGTGGTTAACACTTCGAGAAAGCTGGTGGCTCCGCCGGTGAAACGGACATTTGCCAGACGCGAAGTCTCTTTGTAGGTGGTTGCCTGCTCCTGCAACTTCACCCGGTACAGCCGCGCTTGACGATAGCCAACCAGGCTGTTGGAAACATCAGCGAATGCCTACAGCACAGTTTGCCTATAAATAAGGTTGGCCTCGTCTCGTTGCGCGAGCGCCAGGCGGTATTGGTTGGTGATCCGTCCTCCGGTGTAGAGAGGCTGTGCCAACTGGCCACCCAGGGTCCAGAAAGTACGTCCCACTGCTTTGTTGAAGATTTGATGGAGAGGCTGGTCCGGCGCCCGTATGGAATCCGAGTCGGGCTTGTTGCCGGGCGAGGCGCAATATATCTTAGGACGGTATGGGGATCAGCCGAGGAGAATGGGCCGTGGCACTGCTCCTCGTCTTCGCCCCGCTTTCCCCGTCTCGGGCGCAGCAGAGCGCGCCGGCCACAAGCGACGAAACCCAGCAACAGGAAGACCCCAGGGGAATTCGCACTCGGGAGTTCCTTGGACTGGGCCGGATGCCGGACGCAAAAATGGCCGCCGAGGGCGCAAAGATCTTCGCGTCAACGTGCGGCTTTTGTCACGGAGAGAATGCTCGCGGCGCTAGTGCTCCTGATCTATTGCGCTCTCCCGTGGTACTCGACGACAACCAGGGAGAACTCATCGGCCAAACCGTGCACGAGGGAAGACCGGCGAAAGGAATGCCCGCCTTCCCCTCATTCACCAGCGATCAACTGCGCGACCTCGCGGAATATCTCCATCTGCAGGTGGAGCTGGCAGCGAACCGGGGAACCTACAAAACGCTGAATGTGGTAACCGGAAATGCCAACGCAGGCGAGGCCTATTTCAACGGCGCAGGAAAATGCAATACCTGCCACTCCGTCACTGGTGACCTGGCGCACATGGGGTCAAAGATGCAGCCGCCCGATCTGCAACAAAGGTTCTTGTACCCGGGTTCCAGCCAGCAGCCATCCGCCACCAGGGTCACGGTGATGTTAAAAGACGGTAAGCAGATCAATGGAACCCTCAAGCATCTCGACGACTTTTATGTGTCGCTCGAAGACGCGGCCGGCAACTACCACTCGGTCGCTCTGGAAAAGGGTGTCACCGTTAACGTGGAAGATAAGCTGGTCTTCCATCGCCAGATGTTGGATAAGTACACCAATCAGCAGATGCACGACCTAACGGCCTATCTGGTGACTCTGAAGTGAAACTATTATTTTGTTGCTTGCTGGCATTGCTGCCCAACCTATCAACTGCCCAGGGTCTTGATCCCCACAAGCTGCTGCAAAAGGAACCCACCGACACCTGGCCCACTTATAACGGAGACTACTCCGGCCGTCGATTCAGCCCATTGACCCAGGTCCAGATTTCGAACGTCCGCCGTCTGTCGCTGGCCTGGATGTATCGCGTGAAGATCGCCGGGGGCGCCATGCGCGGAGTCGGAGAGCCCGATATCAAGTCCACACCCTTGATGGTGGACGGTGTTCTCTATTTCACCATTCCCGATCACGTGTATGCTCTCGACGCGCGCACGGGTGCAGAGCTTTGGCATTACGACTGGGCAGACAAAGGCGGCCACCTGATAGGGAATCGCGGAGTCGGCATGTATCACAACTGGCTATACTTTTATGCCCCGGATGGCTGGCTCATCTCTCTCGATGCTGCGACAGGTAAAGAGCGTTGGAGAAAGAAAGTAGCCGATGAGAAGATGCAATACTTCACCACCGGCGCGCCGATGGTGGTGGGGAACCACGTAATCATGGGCGTCGGCGGCGATGCAATCGACCTTCCTGGCTTTCTTGAATCGCGCGATCCAGAAAATGGGGAGCTGCAGTGGCGTTGGAATAGCGAACCCGCCAAGGGAGAGCCCGGATCAGAGACCTGGCCGAACGAAAGCGCGATGAGCCATGGCGGCGGTATGACGTGGCTGCCTGGAACGTATGACCCCCAGCTCAACCTGCTGTATTGGGGAACAGGCAACGCGAATCCGGTGATGGCAGGGCAAGGCAGACCGGGCGCTAATCTTTGGACCTGTTCGATTGTCGCGCTCAATGCGGACACTGGCAAACTAGTTTGGTATTTTCAGGGATCGCCCCACGATACCCACGACTGGGACAATGTCGAAACACCTGTTCTCTTTGATGCCGAGGTCGACGGCAAGCCGCGAAAGCTGCTGGCCCAGGCAGCGCGCAACGGTTATTTCTTCGTCCTGGATCGGACCAACGGGGCTCACATCGTCTCCAAACCATTCGTTGCTCTGAACTGGTCCAAAGGGATTGATGCCAAAGGCCAGCCCATCCCCGACCCTCAGAGAGAGCCGACCGTGGATGGCAATTTGCTGACCATCAACGGAGGTGGTGGCACCAACTGGATGCCCCCCAGCTACAGCCCGCAGACCGGGCTGTTTTACGTCAACGCGACCCGTGGCTACAGCGTGACCTACCTCACGGATACCAGCGCCAATCCCGAAGGTTATGGTGGATCGACTCGCAATCTGTGGTCGCAACACGTTCTGGAAGCGCTGGATTATAAGACCGGAGAGGTGAAGTGGAGCCATCCCTATACAACCGCCGACGCATCGGGATCAGGGTACGTTGGTGGGGGAATTCTGACCACTGCCGGCGGTCTGCTCTTTAGCGGTGACTACAATCGGAATCTGATCGCCTTCAACGCTGCCAACGGCGAAATCCTATGGCATTTTCCTATGCTGCATTCTTTAGGAAACGGGCCGGAAACCTACCTGCTGGATGGACATCAATACCTAATCGCCGGAGGCGGTGACACGCTTTACGCATTCACCCTGAATTAACGCCGTCACTTCTTCTCCGTCTCCGCGAGAAACGCAACCAGGTAGTCTTTCCAGATCGCCGCCTGCGTGTGGGTGCCGTGTCCGTGGGTCTCCTCCGAAGCCGGAATAAGGATGAACTTCGCGTGCGGCATCCTGGTAACCATCTTCTGCGCGATACCGAGCTCCGGTGGATTGATGAAGTCATCAGCGGAGTTGATCCATAGCACCGGAGCAGTGATGGTGTTGAGCTTCGGCTCCGGATTGTAATTGCGCGAGGCATTGACGTAATAAAGAAAATCGTTGGCATCGGTATGCGCGATTAGGGAGTCCAGCGTGCGATCGGCATAGCCCTCCGCAAGGACGCGGGTGGGAAAGCGTTTCTGCATCGGCAGAGCTGCGGATCCAGCGATGAGGATCAGATCATTCGCCCCCCGAAGGCCCTCGACGGGTTCCGTGGTGTAATCACCGTTCTTCCATGCAGGGTCGTCGCGGATCATCTGCATAGCCATGTATCGCCACATGCGATTGCGTCCCGCGAGCTCCACCGGCAGGCAAGCAAAGGGAGCGAGTGCGTCAGAGAAATTGGGATAGGTCTCGCCCCATACAAAAGACTGCATACATCCCATCGAGGTACCGAGAATAAGTCGAAGATGATCGACGTGGAGACCGTCCACCAACATCGTGTGCTGCCCGGCGACCATATCGTCGTAATCGTATTGGGGGAAGTGCATGCGCAAGCCATCGGAAGGCTTGCTCGATTCACCGTGGCCGATGTCGTCGGGAAGGATGATGTAAAACTTCGTGATGTCGAGGGGTTGACCCGGCCCGAAAAGCACGTCGGAAAAGACCGGGTTTAGAAGCGAATGAGCGTCGCCTCCGGTGCCGTGCAGTAGCAGGACCACGTTGTCGGTGTGACCGGCCGCATCGCGATGAGGCTTACCCAGCGTGAGGTAGTGGAGTTTCAACTCCGGGATGGATTCACCGCTACCGAAGTGAAAATTCTGGATGTCGTAGTTGCCGTCCTGGGCCGGCCATTGGGCGGCCTGAGCGTAAGAGGTCACACACCCGAGCAGCGCAAGAAATAGAAACCGGTGCATGCTTCTCCTTCAGTTATTGACCCTTCCCATAAGGGCTCGGCGCCTTGCGAACGGGAGGCTTGTAGTCCACCAGTTCATTTACTGGCTTCTTACCGGCCCAGGCAATACCACGCAGCAGCATGGTCTGAATTTGCGGGTTGGCAAAATTGGCATACGTATGACCTTGCATCCAGACAAATGCCCGTGCCGGTTGTCCGCCGGCAAGCGTATGTTCATAGGTCCAGATCTGGGGCACGACTTCGCCTTTGTGTGTGCCCGCGCTGGGAGTCCCCGGGATGATGGCCGTGGCCAGTACGTGGATTGCCGGATCCTTAGCCCACGTCATGTTGAAGAACGCTTCATCGAAGACCGTAATATCCGTCATGCCCGTCATAATGGGGTTTGCTTTGTCGACGATGGTGTAGGGAATGTCTGCACCCAGGGTGTAATTTACCTCGCCATGTTTCTTCGCACCGCCCACCAGGGTCGCGAAATAGGCGGGATCCGGGCCGCACAGGGAATCATGGAGACTAACAATCCCGCCTCCGCGCTTCACAAAGGCTTCAAGCGCGGCTTTCGTGCTATCCGTCATGTACCCGTCGTCGCCCTTATAGATCACCAGGACATCGGTATTCTCAAGTTCCTGGGCGCTTGGCTGGTGCAGCGAGCCGTCCACGATGGCGCCGTGCTCGGTGAGAATCTTGCTCCAGTCAGCAAGAAACTGGGGATAATCATGTTGGCCAAGCTGGTGTGTTTTGAGGCCTGCCTGCAGGTAGACCCGCATACCATTCGGGTTCTGATTCGACGGCTTGGGCGCGGAAGCGGGCTGTTGAGCGGATAAGGGTAGAAAGCAAAGCGCGCCTAAGACTAAGGAGAAGATTATTGAGAGCCGCGGTGTCATCATGTGCGGCATCCAGTATAGCCTTCGCTATGGATGTCCCGTATGTTCATACCAGGGAGAAAACCTGTATGGCTCTCACCATGACTTCGATCCGGCTGGACACAAATCTGGCCGATGAGGCGGCGAAAATCCTGGGAGTGAAGTCGCGAACGGAAGCGATCCACGTTGCCCTCAGCGAAATCGTCGCATTGGAGCGCTTCAAGAACCTTATGAACAAACACTCGGGGAAGCTATCGTTTGGTGGATAGCTGATCTGACGGTGCCGATTTTGAACTGATTGCGTCCTACAAAGCTGCCCGCGGGCTTAGCCTCGAGATCTGGTAGCCAGTGCAGACTGCGCGCACAAGCGAACGTCTTTGCAGAATTCGTCCATCCGCTTCTGATCGGTGTCCCATGAGCACATAAAGCGGGCCGCTCCGCCGATAAAGGTGTAGAACATCCATCCCAGCTGGCGCAACGCCTCGAGGATTTCGTCGGAGGCGTTGACGAACACCGCGTTCGCCTCAGGCTCTGAGATAACGCGGATGCCCTCAATCTCAGAGAGTTGACGGGCCAAATAACGGGCGCCGGCATTTGCGTGCTCGGCGTTTCGCAGCCATGCCCCGCTGTCGAGCATGCCCACCCAGGGAGCCGCAAGGAAACGCATTTTCGAAGCCAGTTGTCCTGCCTGCTTACACCGGTAATCAAAATCTTCCGCAAGTTCGCGATTGAAAAACAGAATCGCTTCGCCTATGGCCATTCCGTTCTTGGTGCCCCCAAAGCAAAGAACGTCGACGCCGCTTCTCCACGTGAGCTCTGCGGGCGAGCAGCCAAGGCTGGCACAAGCGTTGGCAAAGCGAGCTCCATCCATGTGGAGCCGCAGCCCGTGTTTCGCGCAAGCCGAAGAGAGGGCGCGCAATTCTTCAACCGTATAGACGCGCCCCGTCTCAGTCGATTGACTGATCGTGACCGCGCGAGGCTTGGGGTAGTGTATGTCGCGGCGGTTGGTAGCCAATTCCTGGATGGCTTTGGGAGTAAGCTTGCCATCGCCGCTTTCTGCCACCAGGAGCTTGGACCCATTGGAAAAAAACTCGGGCGCCCCGCATTCATCGGTCTCAACGTGGGCGGACTGACAGCAAATCACGGCGTGATAGGACTGGCAGAGGGAAGCGAGGGCCAAAGAATTTGCCGCCGTGCCATTGAAGGCAAAGAAGACCTCGCAATCGGTCTCAAATAAATCCCTGAAAGCGTCGGCGGCAGCCTCTGTCCAAGGGTCATTTCCGTATGCCGGCGCGTGGCCGCGGTTGGCCATTTCCATGGAGGCCCATGCCTCAGGGCAAATGCCGGAATAGTTGTCACTGGCGAACTGCTGCAGAAGGTCGGTGCTCTTAATTTCACGCATATCAGATGCTCTCTTTTGACTTTAAATTTTGCCCCATAGCCAGCGGCCCATATTTCTCCTCCGGCGTTCCCGCCCGGCTATCGCAAGTGCCGTCGGATCAGACGCTTAGCAGCATGCGGACGCATAGAAGCGCTTTTGTCGAGAATAAAGGAATGTCGCTAGGATTGAAACCGGAAGGGAACTACCTGATGGACGAGGGGTGGGGGAGTTTTTCACCATCTCGTTGCGAATGCCATTGGCTGACGGACGAAGCAGAGCACTTGTTCAACTCAATTTTTCGCTCATGCCCGGCCAGGACTCTTCGGGAGTGGCCGCCGCCATCATGCCTTTGCCTACCCGGGGCCTTAAGGCGCCCGAGCTTCCCGCCGTACGGGAAGCCCGGTGACATGCGTGCCCGATTAGCAAGACCGAAGACGGTCTCCTACTGCTTGGAGTCGGCCTGAGCGGTTTGGACCTGCGACTGCGAGGACTTCAGAGCCTGCCGTTGCTTTTCCAGATCTGTGTTTTCCGCTTCCAGCTTCTTCTTTTCTTCCAACAGCTTCTTGTTGGAGGCGTCAAGCTTCTGCGCTTCTTTCAGCAGCTCCTGGTTCTTCTTTACGACCGAGCGCTGGTTGGTGACCTGTTCGGTAAGGGTCTTGTTCTGCTCGGCCAGGCGCTGGCGCAGAGCGGAATAGTCTACCGACGCATCATTTGCGTTGGCTGGCAGTGTGCTGTTGCTCTGGGCGAGGCCAGGGAGGGCAGAGAGAGACAACAGCAGGGCACATGTCGGAAGAACACGCATTATTACACCTCATTCATTAGGTTGAACTTCATCGAGCAACGCCCGGAAGTTGTCCGGAGCGAAAGGGCATCGAATGGCCTAATCGTACTGGAGGTATCCCGTTATGGGAGTATCACTTTCGGACTACTTAGGAGAGATGGACAGGCCATATGCAAACCCAAGATTTCAACAGGTACCCGGAAAGCTCACAGCCTACATGACTTAAGTGCTGAAGCCTGGACGTGGTGGGCGGCAGCACCTTCCAAACTTAAGTAACTTGCGTTAGGGCGCTGTGTATGGGCTCCTGTAAATCCGATTGGACAGGTGTGCAACCTTTGGAGGGGAGGTCCTTTTGAAACCGTTACAATTTCAGATCCATTCGCTCACTAGAAGTACGGAGTGGGAGTGAGAAAACAGCAGAATGTTTCCCACTCCCACTCCCACTCCCACTCCTAGACCGTCTGCCTGCAATTAACGAATTACTTGGAGCAGTTTGTCCTAATCGACGGTGTGTTGTTCTGAAACACTTCGCCTAAATGGGAATGCGGGTTCTCGTTGCTGATGTAGAAGTTGTTAACTGCCACTCCCGCGAGCAAGCGGTCAAGAGTGTTCGCCACGTACCTGACGCTTGGCGGCAGAATCAGATCGCTGTGACCCGCTGGAACTTCAACAACCTCCAATTCACGACAGACGCTCTTCCATACCCGAAGCGGATCCGGCCAGCGCGGATTGGGGATGGCTGCATGAAAAAAGGTTACTTTGCCAGAGTACGCCTTTGGGCGATATGCGGCCATGGCCACCCGCAAAGTCAGAATGATCCTCCGTTGGCGCGGCGATAGACTGAGTACACCTCGGAACTTTTGCTCGTCGACGCTGGAGCGCTTTGGCGCTTTTCCAGCGACCACGCGAATCCTGTCGGCGAAATGGCCGGCTTTCACAAGAATGTAGCCGGCGCGCTGGCGCCAGGAACGAGCGCGGATCTCGCTGAGCTCTAACTTGACCCGGCACCGCTGGTGCAAGAGCCAGTCCTGGAACGTCAGGCACTGCTCGTCCAACTGGGTATCCAAGAGCGCGACCAGCTCAACCGTCTCACCACATTGCAACAACTGTTGTGCTATTTCAAACGCGATCAGTCCGCCCATAGAAAACCCTGCCAGAGCGTATGGTCCATGGGGCTGAACCGAGCGGATTTGTTCGACGTAATCCGCGGCCATATCCTCCACGCGAGAATTCGGCACTTCGCCTTCACGAAGTCCGCGGCCCTGTATTCCATAGACGGCGCAATGGCAATCCATTTCCCGAGCCATTGCCCACAATTCCAGCAGTGTGCCGCTCATACTATGAGCGATAAACAGCGGACGCTCGCGTGTGCCCTCTCGGAGAAGCACCAGAGTGGAAGAGGAGAGGGTATCGCCGGCTCGCATCAGTAGCGCCAACCGCTCGATGGTGGGCGCATAGAGAAAGCTCTCAAGCGGCAGATCTCGGCCCGTTAAAGCGTGAATCTTCGCAGCCAGCCTGGCCGCGTGAAGCGAATTGCCGCCAAGCTGAAAGAAGTCATCCTGCAGCCCGATGGGCGAGAAGCCGAACACGTCCTCCCATAGCCCGGTAAGTGACTCCAGGTTGTTGCTAATCTCTTCTATCAGTTGCGCCTGTATAGGCAGTGTTGAAATCATTACTCCTCCAACTTTTATCCCACATCTCCCAAAAGAAGCGTTGGATGAAAGGGAGGGCCCAACGTCTCTTCACTGTCTGCGATTGCTCTTAGCCTTTGTGACACCAGCACGGTTTCTTTCTGGGCACAGATATGGCCCAGCCAATTTCTGTAAACGCCAGCAGCACTGGTCTGCCATGTGTTCTCGATGTTTTTATTTCCCAGGATGGCGGTGAGCTCCGGTAACAGCTCCTCACTCCTGCGAGAAAGTGCTTTCTCCTGGAAGGCCGTCAATTCCGCGGCCGTCGTCGCACCGAAATAGCTTTCGGGCATCAACGGGTATCTGGGTGCCTCGCCTTTGACGTAGCGGCCAACATCCCGCCGATATTCGCGCAGCAGAGTATCGGATTCATACTCCGGATGTCCCTGGAAGAAGACGAAGAGCTTTTTCTGCTGCTTGATAAATGTATCCACGCCGGCGTCTGCCGACCGCGTTAGCACTTTGTACCCACAATCTGTCAGTTGCTCTTCGGGGACACCATTCCAGCGCGAATGCGGAAGTTTGAATTGCGACGCTGTTCCCGCCGTCAAGGGATGATCGGAAACGCGGGCGCACTCGAAGATCCCGAAAACCTTGTCATTCCTTTTCACGCGGCGAATGCCGTCCATGTGCAGGATCGCAGCATGAGCCGCCAGGCACGATAAAACAGTCGCATGGCAGTTCTCCTGGGCCCAGCCAAGCACCTTGGTGAAACTATCCCAGTAGGGCTCATCCGACAGGTTCGCCGCCATCGGCTCCCTGCCGGTCACGATCAGTCCATCGAGATGACTGTCCCAGAAGTCTTCGATGTTCGAGTAGCAGCTGCTGATGTGGCTGGCGGTAAAACCATTGCGGGGAACTCCCGGCAATGTGTACAGCGACAAATGGATCGGCATGTTGTCCGACGCCGAATTAAGCAGCGAAACAAACTGGCGTTCCGTTGCCTTGAGCGCCTCGTCTGACATGTTGTTGATCAGGCCGATCCTGATACAGCCGCCGGGTTCGGAGTCAAACAAGACGGGCATCCGCGTCTCCCTTCATCGTGACCAGGGTGGTGGCGTCGAGGGCCTGCTTCAGATCCGCAATGATGTCGTCGATGTGCTCGATACCGACGCTCAGGCGAATCAGCTCCGGGGTAACGCCGGCGTGGCGTTGCTCTTCGGGCGACATCTGCCGGTGAGTGGTCGAGGCCGGGTGGCACGAGAGCGATTTGGCATCGCCAAGATTTACCAGCCGCTTGATCAACTTCAGCGCATCATAGAATTTGACCGCAGCCTCATAACCACCCTTGAGTCCCACCGCCATCAGAGAGCACGTGTTATTCCCCAGGTATTTCTGTGCTAAGTCGTAGTAAGGGCTCTCGGGAAATCCTGCATACGTGATCCATGCCACTCTGTCGTCACCACGCAAGAACTCCGCAACCTTTCTTCCATTCTCGACGTGGCGCTGTACCCGTAGCGCAACCGTCTCGATGCCCTGCAGAAGTAGGAACGCGCTCAGCGGAGACAGCACCGCCCCGGTCGTCCGCTGGTAGACCGCGCGGGCACGGCCGAGGAACGCGCCTTTACCGAAGAATTCGCTATAGACCATGCCATGATAAGAGGGGTCCGGTTGATTGAAGATAGGAAAGCGGTCGACGTGCTCTTGCCACGGGAAATTGCCGCTATCTACGATGGCGCCGCCGAGAGTCGTGCCGTGCCCGCCCATAAACTTGGTGAGCGAATGGACGACGATGTCGGCGCCAAATTCGATCGGCCGCAGCAGGATCGGCGTGGCCACGGTGTTATCCACGATCAGCGGTACTCCATGGCGATGCGCCACTTGGGCCAAACCCTCAATGTCGCACACGTTTCCAGCCGGGTTACCCACGCTCTCGCAAAACACAGCGCGGGTGTTGTGGTCGATCAGCCTTTCCACTGACTCTGGTCGATCCGTCTCCGCGAATCGAACACTGACACCCTGGCTGGGTAGAAGGTGAGCGAACAGCGTATGCGTGGTGCCGTAGAGCTGCGGGGTGGTAACGATATTGCACCCGAGCTCAGTCACATTTTGCACCGCGTACGTCACCGCGGCCTGACCGCTGGCCACGCACATAGCGTCCCGTCCGCCTTCCAGCGCGGCAACCCTGCGTTCGAGCACGGCGGTGGTCGGATTGCTGATTCGGGTATACCGGTACCCGTCGGCCTCCAGGTTGAAGAGCGCAGCCGCATGTTCGGTGCTGTCGAAGGCAAATGAGACCGTCTGGTAAATCGGCACCGCGACTGCCTTGGTTGTGGGGTCGATCTCGTAACCGCTGTGGATAGCAATCGTTTCCTGTTTCATGCGCTCACCCGTCCTTGGCCTGTTCCGGCGAATTGTTCCTCATTTGTGATTCCCACCAGGCGATTCATCTCGCTCACCACCCAGTGAATGTCTTTTTCGGCCGTTCTAAAACTGGTAATGCACGCCCGCACCACGGGAATGTTTCCTACGCGTGCCTCTGACATCCACGCAATTTGCTTCTTGTGCAGGGATGCCAGGAATTCGGAGGGTACGAGTCCTTCCCGGGTGAAGCAAACCAGTGGCAGTGGAGTCGAGTTGAGGATGGACCAACCCGAAGCTTTCAGCGCGTCGCGCAGAACATCGCCCATGCGGGTTTGGTGCTCAATCATTTCCGCGTAGCCGGCTTCGCCTTGTTGCGCCAGCGTCATAAAAAGCTTCAGGCCAATGAACCGCCGCGACCACTGTGCGGAGTTGGTATAGGGGTCAAACACCGGCCCTACTTTCTTGCCCGGCATGTAGGAAACATCAGCCCGGAAAGCCTCGGCGACAGTATCAGGGTAGCGGCAGAAGAACATCCCGCAGCCCATCGTGACCGAGAGCCATTTATGTGCATCGCAGGTGATGGAGTCAGCCTCGCCAATCCCATCCAGGTAATGCTTGAGGCTGGGAGCGAGGATGGCGCTGCCGCCCCACGCAGCATCGACATGAAACCACAGCCCCTCCTCGCGGCAGAATTGTGCAATCTCCGGTAATGGATCGATGATTCCGGCCGCCGTGGTCCCGGCTGTACCGATGACCATGAAAGGAAGAAAACCATTGTTTCGATCTTCCGCCACGTGCCGTTGCAGATCATTGAGATCCATCTTCAGATCGCTGCCGGTCGCAATCACTCGCAACGCTCTGCGTCCCAGGCCAGTCATGTGCGCGATCTTGTTGTAGCCGTTATGGGCTTCAGCAGTCAGATAAATCGACGGAGTGGCATTCAAGTGGCGAAGACCGTGTTCGCCGTAATCGGGGAACGCGCGCGTGAGAGCCACCACCACCGCGGAGACGTTCGCCTCGGTTCCGCCACTGGTGAACGTCGCGATCGAATTGCGCGGGAGGCCGAACTTCTCCGCAAGCCAGCCAAGTGTGTACCGTTCAATCTCATTGGCCGCGGGCGAGGTACGCCAATTTGCCAACTGAGAGTTATACATGGCGACCAGTGTGTCGGCGACCACCGAAGCCAGCGTCACGCTGGGGTTAAACAGGCCGAAGTAGCGCGGGTGTGTGACCTGCACCTGCCAGGTACGCAACATCTTTTCAACATCGATAACCACTTCTTCGAGCGGCAGCGTTTGATGGAAGTCGTAACGAGATGCAAGGTAAGTTCGAATCTCTTCCGCCGTCACCACGGGCAGGATGGGGCCGTCCGCAATATCAGCTTGTACTTGCGTGAAATCGGACCGGATTTCGTCGATCAACATGAACTATCTTCCCCCACCAACTGCATGCCTAGAAGCGAATGGCGCCCATTTGAATGCGCTCATACAACTGCTGGTCCAGCCGCGTGAATGCGCCCGATTCCAGGTTGTTGAAATAAACGGCATCCTCGCTCGCGGCCGGATTGAACCCCTGGCGAGCCAGGTCGGTCTTCGAGTATTTGAAGGTCCCTGTCAGATCCATGTTCTTTCGGATCCGCAGAAACAAAGGCCGCGCATAGGGGGGTAGGCGGTTCATCAGGTGCTGGCGGAATTCTGCCAGGTCCAGTGGGTCTTCGGTGACGACGGTGGCCATGCCGGCGCGGCCTTCTGTCGCCGGGACGGTTACGCCATAGACATTGGCGTGCTTCACCCCGGCGAAGGCGCAGATCGCTTCTGACACCTCACACGTGGCAACATTCTCGCCCTTCCAACGGAAGGTATCGCCGATGCGGTCGACGAAATAAAAATAACCCTGTTCATCCTTGCGCATCAGGTCGCCGGTGCGAATCCAGGCGTCTCCCGGCTCAAACACATTGCGCAGGATCTTGCGCTCCGAAGCTTCCGTGTTGGTGTAGCCTTCGAATCGGCTACCAATATTGGATGGATCCTCCGCCAACTTGCCGATCGCTTCGCCCGCCTCATTCGGACCGCAGCGAATGCAGAATCCCTGGGCGTCCCGCACCGGCTCACCCTTTTCCACATCGAATACCACCAGCCCGGGCGAGAACCGATGCGTCAGGTAACCCGGGAAATGGCCGATTGCCCCACGCTTGCCCTGAACGTTGAAGAGCGAAACCCCGCCCTCGGTGGAAGCGTAAAATTCGAAAATCTGGGGAATCGAAAAGCGATTCTTGAAACCGTCCCAAACTTCCGGCGCCAGCCCATTGCCGCATGCCATCCTGATGCGATGGGTAGTCTCGCCCGCTGAAGGTGGGGCGTGCAACAGGTAGCGGCATAGTTCGCCGATGTATTGGAACACCGTACAATCCCACCGGACAATGTCATTCCAGAACTGGCTGGCGGAGAATTTCTCGCGCACAATGAGTGTGCCGCCTGCGACGAGAATCGCCCCCGGCACCTGCACCCCGCCCACACTGTGGTACATGGGCAGGCAGTTATACATCCGGTCCGTGGATTGCGCGCCCATCATGCCGGCAAACCAGTGACCCCACTGCATGACCCGCGCATGGCTGATGTTGGCGGCCTTGGGTAAGCCGGTAGTGCCGGAAGTATAGATGTAGAGCGCTCTATCTTCTATGGCCGGCGGCCGCTTCTCGTCCTCGCTGAGCGCTTCGCCCGTTTGGGCTTCGATTTCGAGATCAATGCGTCGCCATGGGCTGGGTTCGTTGCCGTGCAGCCAGACCGTCGGAAGCACCGAGAGTAGCGGGAAAGCTGCGGCCAGTTGGCCGGCGAATTCCGCGGCAACGATGAGATGCTTAGGGGTGACAACATTAATACAGTGGGCGAGAGAAGGGCCGGTCAAATTGGTATTCAGTAGGGAGACCACCCCACCGACGCTGGTAATACCCAGCCAAATGGCAAGGTATTCAGGTCGATTGGTCATCAACAGGCCGACAACTTCGCCTTTGGCAATCCGCTGTTCCAGTGCCCATCGGGCGTACTGATTGACCCGCCAGGAGAGTTGCTCGTACGTCAGGCACTCTCGATCCGATAGCACCGCCGGCGTATCGCCTAGTTCTGCAGCGCGCTCCTCGATAACCGTGGAGAGAAGGCGATGCCGATTGCGCGCGATCGGTGCAGTCAGTTCCAGGGCGCGCAGCCATGCCTTTCCCGGCGAACCGTTCGTTGGCGTTGGCGTCATTGTCTGCACTACGCTCAAGCTGTGTTTACCCGCATCCACCGTAACTACGGTGCTTACACTTGTTAGCCTTGCTGCCACAGTAACAATCACATTACGTATGGCGGCGGATAAGCTTCCCAGAATCAGCAACCGCCAACGCCGAAACAAAATTGATCGTGGCCGGAACCTTATGCGAGGCAAGCTCCTCGCGGCACAACAGCAGGATGTCTTGCTGAATCTGACGGTCGCCGTCGCTATCCGGCCCGCTTGCCGACCGTAAAACAACATCCGCAACCACCAGCGCGCCGGTGATGGGATTCTTCTTGGTCCTCACCAACGACATCCGAACTTCAGGGTGACGATTGATCACCTCTTCCACTTCTTCGGGATGCACCTTCAGGCCGCCAACGTTAATGACCCCATCGCGCCGGCCAACAAAGTGGTAGCGATCGTTTCGCAGATCGAGCATGTCCGTGGTGTCGACAAAACCGTCCGCATCCTTCAGGGGGCCATGCTCGGCATCCAAGTAGCGGCTTGCTGTCCTGGCGGACCGGATCCGAAGTGAATCATTTTCAACTTTCATCTCCACGCCCGGTGTACGCCTGAGCGTGCTCGATGGAAAACCGGTAAGGCCATCATTCACGTCAAACGCCACCCCGGCTTCCGTGGTGGCAAACGCGTGACCGATGCGCGCCTGCGGATAGACCTGCGCCAGATGATTAAGGATTGCCTGATCGGCAATCTCTCCCGACAGACGGATGTATTCGGGTGAAATCAGGTGAGCTGAGGAACTCATCAGTGCCTGCCGCCAATGCGACGGCGTGCCCGAGATGTGGGTCACTCCATGTGCGCCCACGCGGGCCAGGAAATCTGCCGTCGATTCTTGCGCGCTCGATAAGAGCTGGGAACTACCGGTCATCATAGCGCGTAGAAATATCTGCAACCCCCCATAACGACGGATGTCGTAGAACGTGCTCCAAATTACATGACCATTCCCCGGTTTGCCGGTGTCGATCGCTCCGGTCAGACTCGCCAGGGTATGGACGACTAGCTTTGGTACTCCCGTGGTGCCAGACGTCAAAAGCACCCACTCCGTCTCATAGTGATTGGTCGAGCCATAACTCTTGGGGGTTAGTTTTCCGTCGCAATGGATAAATGATTTGAGCCTGGCACTTCCGGGGCCTTGAATGATCCGGTCGGAAACAATTGCCTCCGCTTCCGCGGACTGAAGGATCGAGGGCAGGTATTCCGCCGGTAAGCCTGGGGGACATAAAACCATCCGTCGGGCCACTCCGTCGAGTTCGATGAGAGCCGCCGCAGCGATAAGCTGCTCCGTCGTCGCGATGAGGACACAACTTCCGCTGAGCTCCTGGCACCGGCCGCCGAGCACCGAACCCGAGAACAGGTCGCGCAACGCGAGGCTCATCTCTGCACTGGCGAGGAACGGGTCGCAAACGTTGAGGTTGGTGCTGACTGCTTCCCAAAGCGAGGCGGAGCTATTTTGCAACATGTTCATAAAGGTTGACGAAATCCCCAAAAGTTATAGGGAACTCTTCCGATTCAGTGAACGGCTCGAAGCCGAGAGAATCTTCAAGCCGGGTTACAATAATTGCGAAGGAAAGAGAATCCAGCCCCGAGTTCAACAAATCCAGCCCGTCTGTCAGAGGAGCCAGCCTTTTGTTTTGCTCCTGGGCGACCTGCTTGAATTGCGTTACGATTTCCGATCTAATATTCATGGTCGGTGTTTCCTTTTAAAGACCCTCTCTACGCGGCTAAACGGCTTTCTTGAATTTGCAAGCTGCTCCTAATCGGTCTGGAATGCATAGCTCGCTTGCGCTCCTACTAAACAGTTTTCTCGAAGCGTTGCCGGATGCAGCGCCAATCGGGGCTGCAGACCAGAAACGCTTCGGTACATCGAAAGGTGAAACGACTACGCAGGTACGCTCGCGTGCTCGGCGCCGTTGATGGTCTGGATCAAAGCGCGAAGCTCGTTGACACCCTCAAACAGATCAGCTGACGGATCCGGTGGATTGATCGCTGCCTCCGCCGAGAGAGCCATCAAAAGGCCTTCGGAGTGAGCAATGTCGCAAACACCGTGGACGTCGGTGTATTCAAGGTCGGTAGAACCTTGGGCCACCGCAAGATCCGCCAGGTAAGACATGAATCGTTGAATGTAACTTTCAAAGAAGCCCATGGTAAGCACGTTCTGCACTCCCTGCAGCCGGCCTAGGAATAAACGAACCTTGGTCAACCCGTCGCGTACAGCCATAGCATCTGCGTCCGTTGGGAAAGCATGGGCTGCAATCGCGAATCTCCGCAGCATCTCGGGGTGACAATCGCCGATCTCTTCCCTCAGGTTGTCGATCAGGGTCGGGCGTGCTTCCTCCGACTGTACAGAGAGATAAGCGGCCGTCATCCAGTAAATGAAGTTGCCTTCGAGGACAGCGCTATATCGTGCTATGATCCCGCGCCGTTGCTCCGGAGTAAGGTCTTTGGGGTCTGGAAGCGCAGCAACCAGACTGTCAATCTCACTATCAATCCGGGGCTTAATGGACGATAGGTGCTGAATTTCAGGGACGACGAGTGAAGTAGTCATAGTTATCCTCCGGTTGTGTGAACGCTAGGTGACGGGCAGGAGGTGCGTCAGCCTTGCCATTCAACAAAGGTCGATCACAACGAAGTGTTTCGATAGAGACACTTCGCTTTTAATCGGTTATGCCCGGGGGAAGAGCGCCTATACAGCAACCAAGCAAAGGGGGAAGAAATACAGTGGCCCGTCGGGCGTGTGGTTTTACAGTCGACCTTCGTGCCGCCTCTGAAACGAACAGTACCCCATGGTCATTAGCCATGGATGTCACATTTACGTCAGATTATGTAACGTTGTGTGTTTCCAATCAACAACAGCCACGCCAGCATTTTCCAATCCAATCCAAAACAGTCAATCGCAGCGAAGATGTTTCGATCCGAGACGCTCCGCTGCCTTTTAGGTGGCGATCGCCCCGGGGAAGGGCGTCTGTAGCACTAAAAGGTGTACCGATAATAGATCGTTTCGAAAGGAATGGAAGTGGCAATCCTAATTGGTTAAGACAGTCGTAACTCCGAGGTAAGTAAAATGGTAACCGCTTAAGAAAACAGCGCCGATAGCACTCAATTCCGTTTACTCCTACTGTCGGCTATTTTGCGGTACTTATCGACCTCGTCACTTCGAAGTCTGAGCGCATGAAATCGTTGGTGCAAATCAGCACTCACTGTATAGTTCCGGTCAAAGGATGATGTTTCGAGCCCTAGCTTCGGCTGGGGCTTTTTTTATGCTCGCCATTGACTGTTGATCTGAGGACGGCAAAATATCAAGGCTGCGGAGAGGCCGGATTTGCAGGAGAGGGCGCGGGTGCTGTTTGTGGCGGCGGGACTGGAAGCACGGGGCGGGATGATTGCGACGGTTTCGTTTCCTCGTCGCCAATGTCGAAGGTGGGCGTCCCCTTGGGCAGCTTCATGCGGCCGTCCACCAGATAGGCGACGACCACTCCGCCCGTGACTTCGGGCGCTAAGAAGGTCATCGGGAGGAGATACTTCTTGCTCTCAATCAGCGACTGAGCCACGCCGTCGACGGCGTGGCTGCGAGGCATACTGCCGGGCACCTGCGGAATGACGAAGGCAGTCATTTCGATCTCGGGGTGCTTCTTGCCGTAACTGACCAGCGAGCGAGCGACCTGCTTCGGGGTCATCAGGCCAACGTCGGCAATGAAGTTGCGATGGATTGCGTGGGGCAGATAGATGTCGAGAACGACGCGGGAAAAGTCGGCGCAGTTGTGGAAGAGGAGATTGAAGTGGCCGACATTGCGGCGGTCGTTGAAAGTAGCGATGAATCGCTGGTCCTGGGCCGGAGTGCTGTTGACCTGAAAGCCGTGGATGGTCCGGTCGTAGGACGAACCTACCAGTTCGTACCACTCGCCTTTTGGGGAACCGCCACGCTCGTTGTCCGGCGCGAGCTCGAGCAGGTGCTTTTTGCGGTAGGCGTCGCGCAAAGCGGCGACCTGTTCCTTGTCGACCGTTGCGGGGATGTCGTTCACCGAATCGACCGCGTAGAGATAGGCAACCAAGGGGATCGCGAGCCAGTCATAGCCGTCGATCTTGTGGTAGCGGCTGATAACGACGCCATACTCGCCATCGTGACAAGTGCGCAGCACCGTCGGCGTATCGGCGCAGATGCGATTGAAATAGACGGCGGCGTGCCCGGTAGGGTTCATGGCGCCAAATGTGCCGTAAGGCTCTTCCATCAGCAGCGCGATTGAGGCGTGTGCACACGTAGCAGCCATGGCTACAAGACTGAGTAGAATTGCGCCCTGCCGAAGCGTTTTTTTAGGCAGATTTCCGGCTCTTATCCCGCTCTCCATACAACCGCGTATACGCGCGAAGCCTAGAAACCTCTGAGTCTGGCTTCCTGCTTCGCCTCTTCCGAAGTAGCACGGCATCATCTGCTGGGGAAGGGTGCATCGGAGTGGGAGGACGACCACCCCGGAAACGACGCCCGAACCATAGCAATAATGCTAGTACGACGACAAGCTTGAAAAGCAACACGATGGAGTCGGGGTCCATGCTCATGCGGGGCCTTTTATGGCGGAGAGAGTGGGATTCGAACCCACGGTACCTTGCGGTACACACGCTTTCCAAGCGTGCGCCTTAAGCCACTCGGCCATCTCTCCCGGTGAAACCGGCAAACATTGCGCGCCTCATTGACTTTACCATCTTGAAATTACCCCAGCAAAGATCCCCTCCTGATCCACACCGCGCCATGATCCCGCCCCCAGAATCGGTTAAGGTGAAAGGACCCATGTCGCCCCGCGCTCCAGTGACGCAATCGCTCACCCCCTCGCGTTTTCGTACCGAGTTGGGGGCATTATTGCGATTAGCCATCCCCGTCGTGCTCTCCGAACTGGGGTGGATGGCCATGTCCATCGTGGACACCATTATGGTAGGACGACTGAGCCCGGCAGCCATCGGCGCCGTAGGCATCAGCAGCGCCATCTTCTACATGCCCGCTCTCTTCGGCATTGGGCTGCTGCTGGGGCTCGACACCCTGGTAGCCCAGGCCTTCGGCCGAGGAGACTTCGATGATTGTCATCGAGCCCTGGCCCAGGGCGTCTACCTGGCCATCGCCTACACACCCTTGGCCATGCTGGTGGTCGGTTTAGCCCCCCATCTGTTTCCCGTCATCGGCATCACCGATGCGGTGCGCGCGCCGGCCCGGGAATATATTCAATTGCTCAATTTCAGCGCCCTTCCACTGCTCATCTACGTCGCTTTCCGGCGCTACCTGCAGGGTGTCGGCAAAGTCAGGCCGGTGACGTTTGCGCTCATCTCGGCCAATCTGGTCAACTGGTTCGGCAATTGGGCGCTCATCTACGGCAAGTTCGGCCTTCCGGCCATGGGCGTGCGGGGTTCCGCGCTCTCCACCGTCGTGGCTCGGATTTACATGGCCTGCGTGCTGATCTGGTGGGCATGGAGGCACGAGCGGGAGCGCGGACACCCCTTGTTTGCCCACTGGCCCGGTCTTCGCCCCGCACTCTTTCGCCGCCTGCTGCAGCTAGGCTGGCCGGCTGCTTCGCAATTGCTGTTTGAGGTGGGAGCATTCTCGCTGGCCACCCTGATGGCCGGACGGCTTTCGCCCGATATCCTGGCCGCCCATCAGATCGTCCTGAATTCAGCCAGCCTCACCTACATGGTGCCGCTAGGAGTTTCGGCCGCAGCGGCCATCTCGGTAGGCCATGCGGTCGGAGCAGGGAATCGGCCCCTCGCCCGCCGCAATGGGTCCATGGCCATCGGACTCGGTGTCGTGTTCATGGCCCTGGCGGCCACGGCGTTCGTAACCATTCCCCAGGCCCTCATCCACGTGTATACCTACGATCCGCAAACGGTCCTTGTCGGTGTGCGCCTGCTGGCAGTGGCTGCCATCTTTCAAATCTTCGACGGTATCCAGGGCATCGGGACCGGCGCCTTGCGCGGCCTGGGCAAAACCCGCGGCCCCATGTTGATTAACCTGGTGGCGTACGGAGTCATCGGTTTACCTATCGGATATTTGCTTTGCTTCAAAACCCGCTTTGGGATTTACGGGCTGTGGAGTGGCCTCACTCTGGCGCTCATCTTCGCGGCCGCCATGGTCCTCGTGATGTGGCTCAAAGATTCGAGAGTGGTTTGATCTTCAGGAAGGTACCGGGGACGCAGCCGATTTAGTCAGCCTGAGTGGCGATTCGCTCAACCGGTGCCCAATCCGGTTCATCGGGATCTCGACCAGGTAACGGCTCAGACATGCTGCCACCAAGAGCGCCAACAAATTCCACGGCGGCCGCTGCAGCGCACGGAATCCTCCTCGCGCCATCACCGACGCCATTTCGGGCAGAAAAAGCTCCTGCCAGATGTAAAGACTGTAAGCCAACGTTCCAATCCATCGCATTGGCTGCCATTCCAAAATCCGCCCTAACCAACTCGCCGGTTGGGTGACCGTGCTTACCAGCAACACGGGTAGCAGAATCGCGCGCCACAAGGTCAAGCCCGGAACATGGGCCACCTGCGTAATCACCAGCAATGTCAGAGGCACCAGCCACAACTGCGAAAATCCGATGCGCCCAACCACGCGCTGGATTCTGGGGAAATAGATTGCCGCCGGCCCCCCCAAAAAAACCGTCCGCCCTGGTGTCTTCCTGTGAAAAGGTTTGCTTGCGGCAGTAAGCCGGCCAAAAGTTGAAAATGTCCTTCCACTACCCTCCAGCAGAAAAAAAACACCCCCAGCGGAACGCGACTCTCCCCCCTCACGCCGTTTCACCATCAAGCGCGCCCAAGGAGGTAAAAGTGTTCCTCCCCCGCGTCCAAAGGGCCGTCTAAAAAACCCCCCTCCCCCCCAAAGGGTAAACGGTAAAAAAACCAACAACCGCGGCGGCATTTTTAAACCCCACCCCCCAAAACACCCCCCCAAAAAAAAACCCCCCGCGCCAGGGGGAAAAAAACAAACACCTCCCCCAAACCCCCCCCCCATCCCCCCCCCCCCCCCCCCCCTCTCCCCCACCCCCCCCCAAAAAAAAACCACAAAAAAAAAACCCCCCCCCCCCACACCCCCGCACCCAACCACAACCACACCCCACCCCCACAAAAAAACCCCCCAAAAAAAAAAACACCCCCCCCCACCCCCCCCCCCCCCCCCCCCCCAAAAAAAAAAAACACTATTTCTCACCCCACCCCCCCCCCCCCCCCCGCAACAGCAAACATCGCGCGACGAACGCGCACCCACCCTACGGGGGAACCCGCGGGGGGCACCACCCCAAAACAAAAAAAAAAACACAACAAAAAAAAAAAAAAAAACCACACCACCAAAAAAAAAAAAAAAAAAAAACAAAAAAAAAACAACACCTTTTTTCCCTCGTGTCCGATAACATATATTCTGTTAACTACAAAGATGGCTAAGCCCAAGCCCTGGTTCTGAATTCCCCCTGCTCATCTACGCCAAAGGCTGCTCGCAGCTAGGAGGCACACAAACTCGTGTACCGGGTATGCATCCCTTTTGCGATTCGGTCCCAGGTGAAATGCCCCATCACTCGCTGCCGTCCGGCGCGCCCCATGGCCTCACGCAGATCATCGTCGTTCAGCAGCCTCAGCAGCGCTGCCGCCAACTCCGCAGGATTGTTCTTGTCCACCAGAATTCCTGTCTCGCCGTCCACCACGGTTTCTACCAGGGTTCCGGAGCGGCTGGTCACCACAGGCACACCGGCCGCCATCGCCTCAACCGCCGGCAGGCCAAAACCTTCATCCCAAATAGGCGCGAAGGCAAAAATGTCGGATTCATAATACCGGTCTACTAATTCCGGCCGCTGAAACATTCCCAGGAACGACACCTTAGCTGCCACACCACCGCGGAGGCGGGCCTGCAGGTAGTTTAGATACGCGTTCTTGTCCGATTCTTTGCCCAGAATCTTGGACTTGACCAGGCCCCAGAGGCTGTTCCCATAGAACGGGGCCACCCTGCGGATGGCTTCCAGATCGCGCACATCGAAACTTTCCTGGATGGGATAGTTCCCAATCGGGCCAACAATGTCCAACACCACATCTGGATACTGTTGCGCTACCATCACAAATGCATCCAGCAGCACGTGCAAGCCCTTGTGCGGTGAGACTGCTCCGCTATAGAGAATGCGCTTTACCTTGCGCCGCCTGCTTGCAGAGTAGTCGTACTCTTCGACAAACTCCCGCACGTCGATTCCGTTGTAAGTCGTTTCGCATCGGTCTGCAACCACTGGGAAAGACTGCCTTGTCTTGTCCGTTACATAATCTCCGACCGTAGTTACCAGGTCGACGGCACGCAAACGACGGGCTAATGCCCTGGGATTGCTCTGAGAAAACCATTCGCTATGAAGATGCAAAACAATCTTTGAGTTTGGATTCAAGGCGCGGATGGCAGGCGCATATTGAGAGCAATGCTGGAGATGAATCACGTCGCAGCGTTGTCGCTTGAGATCGGCAGCTACTTGACGGCCATAGTCAGGAAACAGCCATCGTGAAGTGGAAATCGGTGTCGATCGAGGAAGCAACTTAGCCAGCTTCTTTAGCAGGCTGAACCGCCACTTGTCTTCCCGCGTCGCGGAGAAAAAGCGAAAATCAATTCCCGATTCCCTGCCTTCGGACGCCGAGTCTCCATGGTTATCCGTAAGGCCATAGACCAGGACCTCCGCGGACTGCGCAAGCGGGCGAGCAACCCAGTAAGTGCACGCACCTACAGAGTTTTGGTTCGGGGGGATTATGGTGTCGATCGGCTGATTGACGAAAGCAATTTTCATCATTTGTCGATGCTTCCGGTAATCCGTCAAGTGCACCTGAACGCAGTATGGCCGCACTGTTCGTGTTATGTCAAAGGCATTCCGGACTGATTGGTGAAAGTTGGTAACTATTGGTAACTATTGGAATGGTGACTTAGGCACTTCTCAGGCTCTGGTCGTAACTTCATCGCCCGTAGGGCGAAGAAGCCTTCGCACTTCCCGGATCTGAATGGGCCAGAAGGTCACTACCTTGCTGATCGCCATGCCGAAGGCAATGCCGGTCAGACCCCAGTGCGGAGACAGCACAATCCCAGACCCAATCACGCCCAGCGAACAGAGAACGAGAGAAATCGCCAGCGGGTCTACCCGCTCCAGGCCGATCATCATCTGCCCAGCCGCCATAAGCCAAATGCCGATCAAGCTGTAAATGCTCAACCAGCAAATCAGCGAAACGCTGGGAACCGCAATGGCGCCCGCCCAGATCCGTATGACCGGCTTTGCGGTGAGCGCGACCAGCAGCAGCGTGGGAAGGCCAAAAGCCAACGAGGCCCTGGTCGCATTCCGGTAGGCGCCACGGATCCATTTCCAGTCGTGCCGGGCCTTGGCCTCGCCAAAGGCGGAAATAAACGGCTGTGTCGCCATGAAACACAGGTCCATCGGCAAAGCGATGATCTTGTAAGCCACGACAAAGATCACAACCTTCGCCGGACCCAGCATCTGGGTGATGATGATCGGCTGGCTCTGATAAATACCCAACGAGGCGAGTTGCGTCACCAGGTACTTGCCGCCCAGGCTAAAGAGTCGTTTGACGCATTGCCAGCGGACGGCCGACGGAACCGGAAGCAGCCAGTCATAGCGGCGGAACATGTAGACATAGTTGATCACCGCGATGACGGCCCTTGTTCCTGACAAAGCCAGCACCAGCTGCGGTAGCCCCCCGTGGGTGCGCGACACAAAGATAAGAGCCAACAGAGATGCCGAGTTGGTCCCAATTCCCCAGATATTCGCCAGAAACCCGTCCTGGTACGCGCTGTATATCGAATTCTGCATGCTGAGCGGAAAGTTCAGCACGAAGAAGAACAGGGTCAGCGCGACAGCCACCTGCAGTTCGTGAGTCGACGTTGCCGCAGAAGTCCGAAAAACGGCCCGCCAGGGTATCAACCGGAACGTCGAAAGGCAGAGGATGCCGGCAACGACGCTGATTCCGCTTAACGCCCAGAACGCAGACGCGGAATATTGTTGTGCTCCCTGGCGATCTTCCCTGCCGTTGGTTTCCGCCAACACATTCACCAGCGCATTGCCGGCCAGCCCGAAGTCGGTCATCGACATCCAGGTGATCAAACTACTGATCGTAAGCCACACCCCGTAACGTTCCGCGCCCAGGTAATGCACGGTGAGCGGAACCGAAAGAAAACTGATCAGGATGTTGAGTGCTCTGGCAATAAAGGAGGAAGAAGCCGTGATACCCGCCCGGCGGTATCTTTCCAGTCCGCGGTTAGCGTGGGACTTGGTAAATACGTCCTTGATTTTCTGCAGACTGAGATAGCTCTTGACCAGCGCTAAGCGGCTGGGACTAGCAAGCTCTGGAGTGTCTAAATCGCCCAAACGATTCCTCGTAGTTCCTCATCTGTGCCATCGGCCCCGGCTAAGGGACCTGCAAGCCGATCTTCCACACGATCTTTGAGGGACTGGAAGAGCTTCAGAATTACTTTACTTGCTTAAGAGCCGCTGAACAAAGGGGTTGGCCCAGAATTTTGCCGACTTCAGGTTAATGTGCAGAGCGATAAACCCTATCCGTATTGTACTTAAATCCAACTTCTGCACTAACAAGATGAACTTTGGCAGGCTTACATTTTATAGCGGCCCAGGTCCTCATCGTTGAGGCCTTCCAACCACCGCCGCAATTCCTCCGGCGTGGTCTCTGCCATGCTGGGAGCGAGCTTAGCGATCCGGATGACCTCTTCGCTGACATAAATCGGGCAATCGGAGCGCAGGGCCAGGGCCAGGGCGTCGGATGGACGAGCGTCGAGCGAAACCACTTCTCCTCCCTGCTCCATCCAGATCACGGCATAGAAGGTGTCGTTCTTAAGCTCAGTCACGACAACCCTTTCCACCGTTGCATTCAACCCCCGCACGAGGTTTTTCAGCAGGTCGTGCGTCATCGGGCGCGGGGTGGACGATTTTTCAATCTCCAGCGCAATGGCATTTGCCTCATACATGCCAACCCAGATGGGTAGAACGGTATCGCTCTTGACGTCTTTCAGGATCACGATCGGCATATTGGTCGCCGGATCCATCACCAGGCCGCGGATCTTCATTTCTACATCCGTGCCGGCCGGATCTTTGACGAGACCGCGGGTCTTCGTGTCGACATCCATAATCAACTCCGTTCGGCGTTGTTAGGAAATGGCCTCGCCGACCAGGCTGTTGGGATGGCTATGGGTGATCCGCACCGGAACATAGCTACCGGGAGCGGGGCTGATAGGGTGCGGAGTCGTGAAATTAACCGTCTTATTTTGCGAACTGCGGCCGATCACTTGCCCTCTTTGGCTGTTATAACCTTCAACAGCCGCTTCTAAAACCTGCCCGATGTGACTGGCGTAACGTGACCTTTGGA
Organism: uncultured Acidobacteriaceae bacterium; assembly: GCA_963763905.1. Classification (GTDB taxonomy): domain Bacteria; phylum Acidobacteriota; class Terriglobia; order Terriglobales; family Acidobacteriaceae; genus PALSA-350. The sequence goes on from CAVXRU010000032.1 coordinate 93,668, forward strand.
TTTCGCGCTGGTGATCCATCAGTACTTGGAGCCGGCGGCTCTTTTCCTCTTCTGGGATGCTGTCGGACAACGACAAGGCTGGAGTATTGGGCCGGGGTGAGAACTTAAATGCAAACACCGCGTCATAGCCAACTTCGTCCAGCAAGCTCAGCGTGTGCTCAAAATCCTCCTCGGTCTCTCCCGGAAATCCAGCGATCATGTCGGTCGTGATACTGATTGGACGTTGCGCGGCTTTGATCCACTCAATCCGCTGTAGATATTCTTCCCGGCTATACTCCCGCTGCATCCCTGCCAGCACCCTTGTCGATCCGCTCTGCACCGGCAAATGAACGTGGTCGCACAAGGTTGGCACAGCATCAATCGCGGCCACGATGTCCTTGGTAAAGTCACGCGGGTGTGAGGTGGTAAAGCGCACCCGGCGAATCCCGGGAATTTCCCCCACCGAGGCCAGCAGTTCGGCGAACGTGCACTTCCCTTCACGGTCCTTGTAGGAATTAACGTTTTGCCCCAGCAGTTGGACCTCCGTGTATCCCGCCTCTGCTACCCTGCGCGCTTCGGCCAGTACCGAAGTCGAAGTACGGCTGCGCTCCTTGCCCCTCGTATAAGGCACTACGCAATAGGCGCAAAACTTATCGCAGCCCTCGATAATGGTGATGTAAGCCCGATGAGGATTGGTCCGGGCGGTGAACTCGGTTTCAAAAGTCTCTTCGGTCTGGCGGTCGTCCAGTCCGGTAATCCGCGACTCCCCTGCCTGCAGGCGAACCAGCATTTCCGGTAGTTTCCGGTACGACGCCGATCCGGAAACCATGGAGACATAAGGTGCGCGCTCGAAGATCCGCTCTCCTTCCTGCTGCGCCACGCAGCCCAGGACAACGAACCGTTTACCCGAAGCGTGCAGCTTCTTGTAATCGTTCAGCCGATTGAAGACTTTTTGTTCCGCCTTGTCGCGGATGGAGCAGGTGTTGTACAGGATCAGGTCAGCAGCAGCCTCGGTATCCACCTGCGCATACCCCTCATGACGCAGAGTGCCGATGACTTTCTCTGAGTCATGCACGTTCATTTGGCAACCGAAAGTCTCGAGATAAAACGTCTTATTGGCTGCCATGGTGAGTCCGAGTATACCGCAGTAGGCGCTGCTCCTGATGGTTCACCAGGCACGGTGAGCGCGATGAATAACTGTTAAACTTGAGGGGAACGCGGCCCGCAAGACAGGCCCGTGGAGGCGAGACGATGGCTGAGATGAACGGCAATTACCCGACCGGATTGCGGCTGAAGCTGGGCTTGGCGGAGATGCTCAAGGGCGGCGTCATCATGGACGTCATGAGCACCGAGCAGGCCGTCATTGCCGAGCGGGCCGGAGCCACTGCCGTCATGGCGCTGGAGCGGGTGCCGGCCATGATCCGCGCCCAGGGCGGTGTCGCGCGCATGGCTAAGCCCAGCCTGATCAAGCAGATTATCGGCGCGGTCTCGATCCCGGTGATGGCCAAGGCGAGGATCGGCCATTTCGCCGAAGCACAGATCCTTCAATATCTCGGAGTCGACTTCATCGACGAGAGCGAAGTGCTGACCCCGGCGGATGAGCTGCATCACATCGACAAGCATGCCTTCACCACTCCCTTTGTCTGCGGCGCGCGCAACCTGGGTGAGGCCCTACGACGCATCGCCGAAGGTGCCGCGATGATTCGCACCAAGGGCGAAGCGGGCACCGGGGACGTGGTGCACGCGGTCAAGCACATGCGGCAAATCGTGAGCGAAATGAGAGCGCTCACCGTGCTGCGCGACGAGGAACTCTACGCCGCTGCCAAGGAACATCGCGCCCCCTATGAATTGGTGCGCATGGTGGCCAAAACGGGCAAGCTCCCGGTACCGAATTTCTCCGCTGGTGGCATTGCCACTCCCGCCGACGCCGCCCTCATGATGCAACTGGGGGCCGAGGCCGTCTTTGTTGGGTCGGGAATCTTCATGAAGGAAGGCGCCACCCCTCTGGACGTAGAACTAGACGCGAAAACCGGCGCGGTCCGCAACCCCGCGGAACGCGAGGAAGCGGAGTCCAGAGCAAAGGCGATCGTGATCGCCACTGCCCATTACAACGATCCCAAGGTGTTGGCCGAGGTCAGTGAGCAGATGACCGGGGCGATGCAGGGTCTGGCAATCGCCGGCCTGCAAGAGGGTGAACTGCTGCAAACCCGCGGCTGGTAACCTCTTGCACCGTCCGCGCATTGGGGTGCTCGCCATCCAGGGAGACTTTGCTGCCCATGCCCAGGCTCTTCGCGAGGCGGGGGCCGATGCCGTCGAGGTACGCACTCCAGCGGAGCTGGAGGGTCTCGACGGCTTAGTCTTGCCCGGCGGCGAGTCCACGACTTTCCTCAAATTCCTTGAACGGGACGGCCTGCTTGAATCCTTGCAGCGTTTCGTTGAGCAAAAGCCGGTCTTCGGCACTTGCGCCGGCTGTATCCTCCTGGCGCGCAACGTCTCCCATCCTCCGCAGCAAAGTCTGGCCGTGATGGATATCAGCGTCGAACGCAATGCCTACGGCCGGCAGATCGACAGCGCCATCCAGACGGGCGAAACCAAGCTACCCGGAGGGCCGCTGGAGATGGTCTACATCCGCGCGCCGCGCATTGCCAGTGTTGGCCCCGGCGTCGAGGTCCTGGCGGAAAGAGACGGTTTTCCCGTCCTGGTTCGGCAAGCGAGACTTCTGGCCGCCACCTTCCATCCCGAGCTCTCGAGCGATCGCCGCGTCCACCAACTCTTCGTCGACATGGTCCGAGGCCAATAGAGGCTGCGGCCACCAGGGCTAAAGCCCCGAATTTTATACAGGGCGTTCCCGCGGGTTTGAAGCGGCTTCTCCCCCGGACTGAAGAGGCTGCGGAAAAACGCTGGTCCGGGTGTAGCCCCGGACTTGAAGTCCGTTTAAGCGGGTTTTCAAACCCGCTTAAACGTTGGGCACTAAAATTCGGGGCTTTAGCCCTGGTGGCTACTTCTGAAGCGGTTTGCGACTTTTTCTGCAGCCTGGATAGCTGCCGCCACGCGGCTCGCTTTTGCTCTGCGCCTTCTGTGGAAGTGACGACAGTTCATGCCAGAGAATTAGATTTCAACAAAGCAGTGTGAGTCCAACGTCAAACAGGAGTAATCTTCAGAATGTCGGAGTTCATCCATGCCTGCTACCTTCACCCGCACCCCTGTTGAGACCGAGCGCAAGGATCCCGGATTTGGCGGCAAACCGCCGGTTGCCCGCAGGCCGACAGGCGGCGGTGGAGATGGCGAAAATTGGGACAACCGACCATCCGGCCGGCGGGGGCCGCGTGACCTGCTGGGCCGCTACCGCATGGTTTTGTTCTTCGCCCTGGCCAGCGACCTGATGTTCTTTATTGCCCTGGTGAGTGCTTTCTTTGCCCGCCAGAGCAGCGGACACTTCACTCCCAACAATCAATGGGTCATTGACTGGCGGCCGGTCGCGGTACCGCCCATCCTCTGGATCAACACCGCCCTGATTTTGCTGAGCAGTCTCACCATGGAAATCGGCCGCAGGCACTTCTTCCGGGAAATCGACGTGATGGAAGAATGGCTGGGGCTAGGCCGTCCGACCATCCGTCGCGCCGCCCCCTGGCTAACCGCGACCGTCCTGCTGGGTGGCCTGTTTCTTGCCGGCCAGTGGGTGGCCTGGAAGCAACTGGTCGATCAAGGGGTCTTCTTCGCCTCCAACCCCAGCAGCCACTTCTTTTACCTCATTACTGGCACCCACGGCCTGCACTTGCTGATCGGCGTTGCGGCTTTGGCGGGAGCCGTGCCGGCGCTTATGTTTTTACGCCGTATCGAACTGCGTCAAGTCGTGGTCGATTGCACCGCCTGGTACTGGCACACCATGGGAGTTTTTTGGATCTTCCTTTTCGGCATGCTCGTCTTCTGCCAATAATTCATGAGCCTTCACTCCTGGCCTGAACTGAACTGGCCACACTGGCAGAAAACTGCGGACACCCTTCACATGTGGACGCAGATCGTCGGCAAGACCCGGCTTGCTCTGAGCCCGCTGCAGGCTCACTGGTGGAACGTTCCCCTGTATGTAAGTGCTCGCGGACTGAACACCTCGGCCATGCCCTACGGCTCGGAGTTTCTCGAAATCACCTTTGATTTCGTGAGCCATGAGCTGAGATTCCTGATGAGCACGGGCGCCAGCCTGTCGACTCCTCTGCGCGCGCAGTCGGTGGCCAGTTTCTACTCCGAATATCAACGCAGCCTTGCCGCACTCGGTGTCAGCGTAAACATTCACCCGGTGCCGGTAGAACTTCAGCACCCGATTCCCTTTTTAGACGATGAGGTTCACGCGTCCTACGACCCCCACGCCGCGCATCAATTCTGGCGAGTGTTGATGCACGCGGACAAAGTCTTTCAGGAATTCTCTACTCGCTTCGTGGGCAAGGTCAGCCCGGTCCACTTCTTCTGGGGAAGTTTCGATCTCGCGGTCACGCGATTTTCCGGTAGGCCCGCTCCTCCGCGCGAAGGCGCCGATGCTGTGACGCGGGAGGCCTACTCGCACGAGGTGATCAGCGCAGGCTTCTGGCCGGGCAATGGGGGTTTCGGCGAGGCCGCTTTCTACTGCTACGCCGCTCCTGCGCCCAAGGGTCTTGAAGCCGCAGCCATCCAGCCTGCCAAGGCCGGCTACAATACTGCCTTGGGCGAATTCATTTATCTCTACGATGATGTCCGCCGCGAGCCGTCGCCCGAAGAAGCGCTGCTTGCCTTCCTGCAAAGTTCCTATGAAGCGGGGGCTACGCTCGGCCAATGGGATCGTAAGTTGCTGGAGCGGCATTCCTCCGCAAGCCCGTCCAGGTAAGCCACAGCGGAAGTGGGTAACCGGCGAGCCGTTCGATCATTCCTACGTCCGAGCCCAATCCGCTGCGAAACATCAAGGCGAGTGTTGCCAGCAGTCCGGCTGATCCCAACAACAGGGTGATGCGACCATACCAATGCCTGGTGCTCACCAGGCCCAGCAGGATCATGGCCAGGTTGCCGCCCCCAAAATTGGTGGCTGCTCCCATCAGGTGCAGGCGGACATTTTCATCTTCCGGCACCAAGCCAACGACTAAGACACCCACGCCGGCGAGAGCCAGCAAACAGAGGGCGATCCAATAAATCGGCTTTGCGGGAAAGAACCGTCGCACCAGTACAGTTCCGAAAAAGATCAGTAATCCTTGCAGTTGAAACGAGCCGTTCATCACCCAATGGAGCGGTGATCGCGCTGCTCCCAGGTCGCTGATGTAATCCTGCGTCATGCTGTAGGGCCCGGGCCAACCGAGCCGCGCGATTTGTTCGCCCACGAAGAACTGGAAGCACAAGGACCACAAACCAAATCCAGCGAATGTTCGCGGGAAAAATTGCATCGTTTATTCTTACATCATGGAATTTAGACGACTCGGACGATCGGGGCTGAAGGTCCCGGTGCTTTGCTTCGGCACCGCGACTTTTGGCGGTGGTGGTGAGTTCTTCAAAGCGTGGGGATCGACGGATGTCGCCGAAGCCACTCGCTTGGTGGACATCTGTTTGGAAGCGGGGGTAAATCTCTTCGACACCGCGGATGTCTACTCGCAAGGCATGTCGGAGGAAATACTCGGTCAGGCAATCGCCGGCCGTCGTGACAAGGTGATGGTCTCCACCAAATCCACTTTCCCCATGGGAGAAGGTCCGAACGACCTCGGCTCCGGGCGGCTTCATCTGGTGCGCGCCTGCGAGGCAAGTCTGCGGCGGCTAGGCACGGACTACATCGACATCTACCACTTGCATGGCCAGGATGTGCACACTCCTGTTGAAGAAACGCTGGACACTCTCGATACGCTGGTGCGCGACGGCAAGGTGCGTTACATCGCCTGTTCCAACTTTTCCGGATGGCATCTGATGAAGTCGCTGGCCGTGTCGGATAGATATGGCTGGGCGCGTTACGTTGCCCACCAGGTGTATTACTCGGTGATCGGCCGTGACTACGAGGACGAGCTAATGCCGCTGGGGATCGATCAGGGCGTAGGCGCCATCGTTTGGAGTCCTCTCGGCTGGGGGCGGCTCACGGGCAAGATCCGCCGTGGTCATCCGTTGCCGGCAGAGAGCCGCCTGCACAAGACCGCCGAACAGGGTCCGAAGATGGACGACGAATATCTATACAAGGTGATCGATGCACTGGATGAGGTAGCTGCGGAGACTCACAAACCGCTTCCCCAGGTAGCGCTCAACTGGTTGTTGCAAAGGCCCACGGTGGACACGGTGGTTATCGGTGCCCGCAATGAGAGCCAGCTACGACAGAACCTGGCCGCCGCTAGTTGGAAACTGACGCATGAGCAAGTAGCCAAACTGGACAAGGCAAGCAAGACCCGTGCCCCTTACCCCTACTGGCACCAAAGGCAATTTCCAGCATTAAACCCGCCAGTAGTCTGAAGTGGCTGAAAATGGCGCGAACGACTTTAGTTTCTCCCTCTACTTAGCATCCAGCGTAAAGCTATCCTTCAACTCAACGCTCTTCTGCGCCGCGTCCGGATCGGCCACGCGATACATCTTCGCGTCGGCATGCTTACCCGCAAGCGTAATGACCAAATAATTGAAATTAGGATAAGTGCGTGCCCGATACAGGTCCTCATCACCGCGAATAAAAATTGGGTAAGGGCGAGCCCCGCCGCCTCCGGTGATCACATGCGTGATGCCATTCATTTCAAAACGCTCGTAATTATGAATATGGCCATTGAAGATAACAAACTTGGCATGAGACCTGGATGCCCATCCCTCCAGATCATGACGCAAGTCAAGCGCGACCGGATCGGGGATACCGAGCATAAAAGCCGTTTGCAGATCGGAAACCAGGGGAACATGGAACAGCAGGAAAACAAAATCCGCCGACGCGGGAAGATTGGCCAGCTGTGAATCAAGCCACTGTCGCTGTTCCCAACCACGGCTGAGAAACGTACTGCTATCGAGCGTGATGAGATAGATATTCCCCAGTTGTACGGAATAGTAGTCATGCCGCTCAATCTGGGGGTAGGCCGCGTGATAATTCGCCAGCCCTTTGACTGGATCCGGCAAACCCTCGTGGTTGCCGATGGTGGGATAAATTCGCAGCTTCTCCTGGGTCCAGAGCGCGGTCTCCTGGTCATAGACCTTCCAATCCTCCAAGCTGCTGCCGTGAAAAGGCATATCCCCAGTGAGGAGCAGGATGTCGGGCTTTTCCTCACCCACCTTTTGCGCCAGCCATTTGCGCACCCCTGGATTGGTATCGGAAGTATTGCTGGGGTCAGTAAAGCGCATGTCCCCATAGACCACGATGCGCAGCGGCCGTCCCGCCGGCAAATCAGAAACAACAAACGTGGGTGCGCCCTGGTCGGCTACCTGCGCCGTGGCGGCGCAAGAGCAGATGGCCAGCAAGCACCAGAGAGCATTGTGCCAGCGACGTATCAGCAATAGCCGCCGCCCACAAAGTGCACCACCTCCAACCGGTCGCCTTCGCTAAGACCCGTATGGGCCCATTCCGCGCGAGGGACGATTGTACCGTTATGCTCGACTGCTACCCGGTCGCCTTTCAGGTTGAGGTCGGCGATCAGATCCTGGAGATTGGCCCCGGGTGCCAGTTGCGGAAATTCACGCGACTGGCCATTGAGGACGAAGTGCATAAACGCAGACTAACAGACTGCGAAAACCTCGAAAGCGGCTGAACAGGTACAGGTGTGAGTACCGAAAGGAAACCGCAGGTCCCTCCACTACGCTACGCTCCGGTCGGGATGACAATTCTGTTGTGTCCGCAACAGGTTCAGCGGGAAATATTTGACCCCTAACGAAAGATTTGTCATCCCGACCGGAGCGTAGCGTAGTGGAGGGACCTGCGGTTTCCTTTACGTACGGCGCGCATTGATCACCGGCCATTCCCCGACCCAAGATTGCTCATAGTCGACCGCAAGAACCAATGCCGGATGCGACGCCAAACCGGCTGCACCTGGGCGGCGGAAAAATAAATGGCACGGTTCAACGACTTGAGCGTCTGAATGGCTGCGACCCGTGGATCTGCGTTTCCCAGAGGTCCTTTGTCCGCGGGATCGACCGCATATTCATCGGCCAGATATTCAATCGCGTGGCCCAGAATTTCTAAGCCGCGAGCGTTTTCCCGGGAAAGCCGGCGGCGAACAAACGGGGATGGAGGCGGAACCAGCCGGACCGGTCCCATCGCATGCACGCTCTCGAGTACTGCGGGATTCGGAAACCTGGGCATGATTCCACCTCGCATGGGGGGTATCGGCAAAGTGCGCAATTCCATGAATCCCTGCGCAAGAGCGAACGAATCCGTTATCACATCGCCGCAAGCCCGGCTTGACTCCATGCAGGCGAAAACTTACAGTCGAACCAGAGTGCTTCATCATGCAAACGCCGGATTACTTTTGGAACTATTTGCCGCTGCTCATGCAGATCCTGGTCGCCGTTGCCTTTGGAGTCGGCATCGTCACGGCGTCCTGGTTCATCGGGCGGCACCGCAACACAGCTACCAAAAACGCTACGTATGAATGCGGCATTGTGGCCGAAGGCGATGCCCGCGGACGCTTCTCCGTCCGCTTCTATATGGTTGCCATGCTCTTCATCCTCTTCGACGTGGAAGCTGTCTTCATGCTCCCGTGGGCGGTGGTTTACCGGGACCTCCCCAAGCTGGCTGGTTCGCGCTTCTTTGGCTTCTGGGAAATGGCCGTTTACCTCGGGTTCGTGGTGGTAGGGCTCTTCTACGTTTCGAAAAAAGGAATTCTGGACTGGTCCTCCGATAAGGCGGACCTGTGATGGACACCGCCAACGAAAAAGACGCTGTGCTTCAGGCACATGCGCAAAATAGCGCCATTAGCGCTCTGCTCGCCGCCAAACCCACCTGCATCACCAATGCCCGCTTCGATCGCGGTGAGTTGACTCTCTGGATCGAGCGCGATGACATTCGCCCCGTATGCCGCACCTTAAAGACCGCCGGCTATAACTTCCTGGTCGACGTGACCTGCGTCGACTGGTACCCCAGCGAACCGCGCTTTCAAGTGACCTATCACATTCTTTCTCACAGCCTCAAAGAGCGCCTGCGGCTGTGTGTCATGGTGGATAGCTTGGACACAGAAGTGGCCAGCATCACCCCGGAATGGCCTTCGGCAAATTTCTACGAACGCGAGGTCTGGGATCTGTTCGGCGTGCGCTTTGGCGGCCACCCGAACCTGCGCCGCATCATGATGCCTGACCAGTGGGAAGGCCATCCCTTACGCAAGGATTACCCCGTGGAGGGTTACCGCTAGTGGACGCCGCAGATTACGCAATTGCTCCCCTGATCGAGCCGCGCAAGGAAGAGGGCAACAAGGACCGCACCATGGTCCTGAATATGGGCCCGCAGCATCCCTCGACTCACGGCGTTCTCCGCCTGGTGCTCGAAATCGACGGCGAAACCGTGCTGCGGCTGGTGCCCGATATCGGCTTTCTGCATACCGGGATTGAGAAGACCTGCGAAGCCAAGTTCTACCAGCAGGTGGTTCCCCTCACCGATCGCATCGACTATCTCAGCCCGATGTCGAACAATCTCTGCTACTGCCTGGCGGTCGAAAGGTTGCTGCAGCTGGAAATTCCACCGCGGGGCCAGTTTCTCCGTGTGCTCTTGAACGAGCTGACCCGCATTCAGTCTCACCTGGTCTGGTTGGGCACCCACGCCATGGATATCGGCGCGTTGACCCTCTTCCTCTACACCTTCCGCGAGCGGGAGGAGATCCTCAAGCTCTTCGAGGATGTCAGCGGCCAGCGCATGATGGGCTCCTATTTTCGCGTGGGCGGCATTTCCCTCGAGCCACCGGTGGACTTCTACGAGCGGGCACAGACCCTGATCAAAATGATGCCGGAGAAGATCGATGAATACGAGAATCTGCTCAATGGGAATCCGATCTGGGTCAACCGCATCAAAGGGGTGGGTTATCTCAGCGCCGCGGATGCCGTCGCTCTGGGAGTAACTGGGCCACCCTTACGCGCCAGCGGTGTGGATTGGGATCTTCGCCGCGACATGCCTTACTCCGGCTACGAGAAATTTGAATTCAAGGTCCCGGTCTCCGATGTGGGCGATGTTTGGACGCGATACACCCTGCGGGTTCAGGAAATGCGCGAGTCGGTCAAAATCTGTCAGCAGGCGTTGGACGGAATGCCCACCGGCCCTATCAAAGCCGACGCACCCAAGGTAGTGTTGCCGGACCGGGAAAAGATGAAGACCCAGATGGAATCCCTCATCTATCACTTTAAGATTGTGACCGAGGGGTTTGCCGTTCCAGCAGGACAGGTCTACCAGGCGATCGAGTCCCCACGCGGGGAAATGGGTTACTTCGTGGTCTCGGACGGCACCGCCAAACCATACCGCGTGCACATGCGCAATCCAACGTTCGCTTCCCTGCAGGCGCTCGAAACCATGTGTGTCGGCCGGCTATTGGCAGACGTAGTCGCCGTGATCGGGTCGATTGATATTGTGCTGGGAGAGATTGACCGGTGAGCGAGATGGAAGTTTATCCGGCCGAGGTGCGGCGGCACGTTTGGGAGTCGCTGGTCAGCATGTTGCAGGTCTACGCTCACGCGGCCAGCCTGAATGGCAAAGAGTACGTGGTGACGAGCACCCCCGGAAAGGTCTCGGTGAAACATCAAGACAGAGTATTGACCGTCTCTTTTGATCCCAGCACTGGGGATGCAAGCTGGAGTGTCACTCGTCCGACGTGCGAAGAGGTAGGCGAGTTCCATATTGATGAGCATGGCACGCTAGTCTTCCCAGCTGGCCCCAGGGCGCTCGACACTGCGGCGATGGATTGGATTGCGCTCCTCGACCACGCCACTGGGCCCGTATTCAACGAGAACGTCAGATCATGAGCACTGAAATCAAAACCCTCTTCAGTCCCGCCCTGGCTGCGCGCTTCGACCGCCTGGTGACGATCTACCCGATGCGGCGATCGGCACTCATTCCCATGCTGCTGTACGCCCAGGATGAGGTTGGCTGTTTGTCCGACGCGGTGATCAGCGAAGTAGCTGCCCGCATCGGGATCACTGAACTCGATGTGCGCGATGTCATCAGCTACTACTCCCTGATGCACACCAAACCCCACGGCAAGTATCATGTACAGGTATGCACCAACATCAGTTGCATGCTGCGTGGTGGCAACGAGCTGTTGACCCACTGCAAGCAACGGCTAGGCATCGGCAACAAAGAAACCACGCCCGACAAGCTTTTTTCTCTCGAAGAAGTAGAGTGCATCGGCGCCTGTAGCTGGGCGCCCGCGGTTCAGGTGAACTACGACTTCCACGAAAATCTCACTCCTGAATTGATGGATCAAGTGCTCCAGGACTACCGGTCGAAAAGCTAACCAAGTACGCGGAGAAAGCGAAGAGCATGGCCTACCTGGTCTCCCATCCCGATGAAGTGAAGCTGCTCTCCTCCCGCTTTGGCAAGGGCGCGACCGATATCGACAAGTACGTCGAGTTGGATGGTTACACTGCGGTCCGCAAGGCCATTGAACTGGGCCCTGAAGGGATCATCGCCGAGATGAAGGCCTCCAACCTGCGCGGCCGCGGTGGCGCAGGCTTCCCTACCGGGATGAAATGGTCCTTTGTCCCCAAGCAATCCGCCAAGCCGAAATACGTCCTGGTGAACGGAGATGAGAGCGAGCCCGGCACCTGCAAAGACCGCTTGATTTTTGAACATGATCCCCACTCAGTCATCGAGGGTGTGATCATCGCTGGACTGGCTATCGGCTCGAGGATGGGTTTCATCTACCTTCGAGGCGAGTATCGATACCTGCTCAAGATCATGGAAAAGGCCATCGAGGATGCCTATGCCAAGGGGTTTCTGGGCAAGAACATCTTCGGCAGCAACATAGACTTCGACGTTGTTTCTCATACTGGCGCGGGCGCCTACGAGGTAGGCGAAGAATCGGCACTGATGGAATCGCTTGAAGGCAAGCGCGGCATTCCTCGTATCCGGCCTCCTTTTCCCGCGGTCGTTGGCCTGTATGGCGGCCCGACCGTCATTAACAATGCCGAAACACTGGCGACCGTGCCCCACATTTTCCGCATCGGTGGGGCGGAGTACGCCAAGATCGGCACCGAGCGCAACGGCGGCACCCGCCTCTTCGCGCTCAGTGGCCATGTGGCCAAGCCAGGGGTCTACGAGTTGCCCATGGGCTACAACCTCAAAAAGATGATCTACGAGGTGGGCGGCGGTATCCCCGATGGCCGCTCGTTGAAAGCTGTAGTACCCGGAGGCTCCTCCTGTCCGGCGCTTCTGCCCACCGAGATCGATATCGGCATGGACTTCGACCAGGTAGCCAAGGCGGGCAGCATGCTCGGTTCCGGCGGCGTGGTGGTTCTGGACGACACCGTCTGCATGGTGGAGTTCGCTCTGCGAACCATGAAGTTTTACCGGCACGAGAGCTGTGGATGGTGTATTCCCTGCCGCGAAGGCACCGACTGGCTGGAGAAGACGCTGACTCGCCTTCACGCTGGTGGCGGAGTGGCCAAGGATATCGACAATATCCGCTACCTGGCGCAGAACATGTTGGGGCGCACCTTCTGTCCCTTGGGCGACGCTGCTGCCATGCCCACCATCGCCTTCGTGGACAAATTCCGCAAAGAGTTTGAAGACCACCTGGATGGCAAACCGTGCCCGTACGCCCCGCAAACGGAAACGGCCTTGGCCGGCGTATGACGCCCGCTCACAACAAAGATAGGAGCCCATGGCTGACGTAACCCTTACCGTCGACGGCAAGAAGGTCACCGCACCTGCAGGCACGCTGTTGATTGAGGCCTGCCGTGCCGCGAGTATCGCGGTTCCCGCGTTCTGTTACTACCCCGGCCTTTCGCTGTGCGGGGCTTGCCGCATGTGCCTGGTGCGCCTGGAAAAGGTGCCCAAGCTGCAAACCGCCTGCACCACGCCAGTAGCGGAAGGCATGGTGGTCACCACCGATAGCGACGAAATCCACCAGGCGCGCAAAGCCACGGTCGAACTGCTTTTGGGCAATCATCCGCTCGATTGCCCGGTATGCGATGCCGGCGGCGAATGCGAACTGCAGGACATGACCTTCAAGTACGGCGCCCATGAATCGCGCTACGTCGAGGTCAAGCAGCACCGCGAAGAACAGCAGTGGTCGCCGGTGGTCTTTTTCGACCGGCCGCGCTGCATCCTCTGCTATCGCTGCGTGCGCACCTGCGGCGAGGGCATGGACGTGTGGGCCCTGGGGGTGCAAAATCGCGGCGTGACCAGCATCATTGCCCCCAATGAAGGGGACCACCTGGACTGCGAAGAGTGTGGTATGTGCATCGACGTCTGCCCGGTGGGAGCGCTCACCTCCGGCGCTTATCGCTACAAAACCCGGCCCTGGGAAATGAATCACGTCTCCACCGTTTGCACCCACTGCGCGGACGGCTGCAAGACCACCCTGGGCGTGCGCAGTGTCGATAACGGTTCCGAGATTCTACGCGGTGACAACCGCGACAAGAGCGGCATCAACGGCGAATTTTTATGCATCAAGGGACGCTACGCCTTTGACTTTGCCAACCACACCGACCGGCTGACCAAGCCGCTGCTGCGCCAGACCGACGGCAAGTTCGCAGAAGTTAGCTGGGAGCAAGCGCTGCAGCACGCGGGCGCAAAGCTGCGTGAAATTCGTGAAAGCCGGGGTGGCAGCTCGATCGGAGTCATTGGCTCGAACCGCACCACCAACGAAGAGGGTTATCTACTGCAAAAATTCGCCCGCACGGTGCTGGGAACCAACAACATCGATCATCACCGCACCGCCGACTACACCGCCTTCGCCCGCGCTATCTCGGGACAAAAGGACCGCGCTGCCTCGCTGCGCGAAACGATGACCGCACCGGCGATTCTGGTGCTAGGCAACGATCCCACCGAGCAACATCCCCTGCTGGCCTGGAACCTGCGCACCAACGTCCGCCACAACAAGGCCCGCATCTATCTCGTGAATCACACTGGCATCAAGCTGGAGCGGCAGGCTCACGAGTCGCTGATCATTCCCCAGGACGGCTATGCCAGCGTGGTGCGCTTCCTGGCTGGCGAGGACGCGGCGTTTCCTGGCGTTCAACTTGGAGACGAGGCGAAGAAGTTCCGCGATGCGCTCCGCGCTGAGCCCACCCTGCTGATCATCTTTGGATCGGAATACCGCGGCCGTGACGTCGAGACGTTGGTGAACTTTGGCATGAGGCTACCCCAGGCCCGCTTCGCCTGCCTGGGCGATTACGTTAATTCCCGGGGCGCCGCTGATATGGGTCTGCTCCCTGGCCTGCTTCCTGGCTATATTCCCGTAACCCAGGGAGGCGCCTTCGCCGAGGAATACGGCGATGCCCTGCCCGCGGCTCCGGGAATGGATCTGGTAGAGATGTTCGACGCCGCGGAGCGCGGCGAGCTCGCCGCCCTGTACGTGGTCGGATCGAACCCAATTGCCCGCTATGGCATCGATCCGTTGGCCCTCAAAAACACCTTCACCATCGTGCAGGATATGTTCCTGACCGAAACGGCGCAGCTGGCAGACGTAGTTTTTCCCACCGCAAACCTGTACGAAAAGGCGGGAACCGTTACCAACACCTACGGCGACCAGCAATTAGTGAAGAAGGCAGCCGACCGGGCAGGCGTGCGCACCGACTTCGAATTGATGGTGCGGCTCGCCGATTCCATGGGGGCAGATGCGAAGAAATTAGTCCCCTTCGGCCGCGGCGTCCATGCGGACATGGGACAGACCAGGGGTGCGCAGTCGGGTGAAGCGGACCGTCATGCGGTTTGGCTGGCAGCACAGAATCTGGAACCGAAGCTTAGCCCGTTTGATCCCTTCGCTATCCTCGACGAGATCCAGCGGCTGGTCCCCGGCTATCAGGGATCGCGCCTGGAACTCTTAGCCGGCAACGACGTCCATGTGCAATCATCGCTGGTGCAAATCGACGCCGGCCCCGAACGCCACGCACTGATTCTGCCGGCGCAGGATACACTCTTCACTTCGGGCACTTTAGGGCGGTACAGCTCGGTTCTGCATTCGGTCATGGAGTCGCACACCACCAAACCAACGGAAACGGCCGCAGACTAAAGGACTAAGAAAGCAAAGGGCACGCGTGAGCTTCCTGATCTTTTTCTTACTCAGCTGTTTGAAAATTGCCGTAGTACTGGCCATTTTCCTTGGGGCCGTAGCCTACACCGTGCTGCTGGAGCGCAAGCTGGTCGGGCGCATACAAAATCGGTGGGGACCCACCCGCGTGGGTCCTTTCGGCCTTATGCAGCCCATGGCCGACGGGCTGAAGCTCTTTCTTAAAGAAGACCTGATTCCCACCAACGTCTACCGGCCGCTCTTCATCCTGGCCCCCATGATCGCGCTTTCCTGCGCCCTGATTTCCATTTCCGTCGTACCTTTCGGTGCGCCCATCACCTGGCATGGCGTTGACATGTTTGAGATCGCCAACGTCAACATTGGCCTGCTGGTGATCCTCGGCGTCACTTCCGTCGGTGTGTACGGGATAGCGCTTGCCGGCTGGTCCTCCAATAACAAGTATTCTCTGCTGGGAGCCCTGCGTGCCAGCGCCCAGGTCGTCAGCTACGAGTTGGCCCTGGGACTTTCGGTCGTAGGCGTGGTGCTGCGGGCCGGGTCGCTCAACCTGCGCACCATTGTGGAGAGCCAATCGGCCCACGGCATGATTTCCTGGAACGTCTTTGGAGGCTTCCAGTTCGTAGCATTTTTCATCTACCTCATGGCGGCCTATGCGGAAACCAACCGCTCCCCGTTCGACCTTCCTGAGGCGGAAACCGAGCTCACCGCTGGCTACCACACCGAATACAGTTCCATGAAGTTCGCCATGTTCTTCATGGCGGAATACGCCAACATGATCACCGTCGGCTGCGTGGCTAGTTTGCTCTTCTTCGGTGGATGGACCAGTCCCTTCGGATCGTTGTTCCCCCCGGGCCCTTTGTTGCTCCAGATCATTGCGCCGGTATTCTGGTTTGTCTTTAAAGTTTTCTGTTTCCTTTTTCTGTACATCTGGGTGCGTGGAACGCTTCCCAGGTTCCGTTACGACCAGCTGATGGGCTTCGGCTGGAAGTTTCTGATGCCCGTAGCCATTCTCAACATCATTGCCACCAGCCTGTGGCTCGCATAGCACAGCTCCTTTATTGAGTAATGCCTCGAGGAGACATACTGGACCCCTGCAATAGAATTGTCATCCCGACCGGAGCGAAGCGTAGTGGAGGGACCTGCGGTTTCTTTTCCGTCCGCCGAACCTCGATGGCCTTTTACGGAGTCTGAGTAAGAACTAGGTTTTGTAGCAAGACTATTTCCCGGGCTTTACCCCTGAGGGCTCTGTACCCACGTCGTAAGCTAAGGTGTTCTACAATCAGCAACGGGAGAATGCTCTAGCATGTATCTGGTTCTCTTCATCGTGTTCGGTGGCCTTTGTGTGGCGGGAGCATTGAACCTCCTGCTACAGCGCCACCCCATCAATAGCGCCCTCTCGCTGATTGTGGTCATGAGTTCGCTGGCCGTGCTCTACCTCCTGCTTGGGGCCGAATTTCTTGCTGCCGCTCAGGTAATTGTTTATTCCGGCGCCATCATGGTGCTGTTTACTTTCGTCATCATGTTGCTCAATGCCGGAGGCGAAGAGCGTACCCACGGCAGCCGCGCGGCTTATATCGTAGGCATTCCCGGAGTCGCCGTGCTGGTTTGCCTGCTGACCTTCATCTTTCTGTCCGCGCGCACCCACTTGGCGCAGGCCCGCTTGGGCGACTACGTGGTTTCTACCAGCGATCTAAGCAAGGTCCTCTTCCGCGATCTACTACTGCCCTTCGAGGTGACCTCGGTCCTGATCCTCATAGCCATCCTGGGCGCGGTTGCGCTGGCCAGCAAGGAGCACTGACATGGTTGTTCCCATCGCTTACTACCTGGTCCTCAGCGCGATCCTGTTCTCCATCGGGGTAGGCGCCTTCCTGATCAAGCGCAACATCATCACCATCTTCATGTCAATTGAGTTAATGCTCAACGCAGTGAACCTGACCTTCGTCGCCTTCGCCTACCAGTGGCATCGCGTACATGGACAGATTTTCGTCTTCTTCGTGATGGTCGTCGCCGCCGCCGAGGCCGCCGTGGGCCTGGCCATCATCATCGCTATCTTCCGCTCGAGGAGTACGCTCAACGTGGATCAAGTCAACTTGATGAAATTATGAACGGACATTCCCCCCTCCATCTTTGGTTGATCCCGGTGCTGCCGTTCCTGGGCTTTCTGCTGAATGGCCTGCTTGGCCGTCGCCTGCCCAATGCAGTGGTTTCGGCCATTGCACTGCTCCTCACCGCAGCGCCCCTGGCGATGGTGCTGAACATTGCCCTGCAGTTCAGCAGCCTCACTCTGCCTCACATAGAGTGGTTCACCACCCCGTGGATTGCCACCGCAACCTTCCGCGCCGATTTTGATTTCCTGCTCGACCCCTTGTCGCTAGTCATGCTGCTGATCGTCACCGGCGTTGGCTTTCTGATTCATATCTACTCCATCGGCTACATGGCTCATGAAGAAGGTTACTGGCGCTACTTCGCCTACCTGAACCTGTTCATGTTCTTCATGCTGACGCTGGTGCTGGCAGAGAACTTCCTGCTCATGTTCGTCGGCTGGGAAGGGGTGGGCCTGGCCTCCTATTTATTGATCGGCTTTTACTTCCAGCGCGAGTCCGCTGCGGAAGCAGGCAAGAAGGCCTTCGTTCTCAACCGGGTTGGCGATTTCGGATTTCTGCTGGCGATGTTTCTGATGATCGCCCACTTCGGTTCGCTCAGCTACGCCCGGGTCTTCAGTGCGATCGCGGATCATCCCCAGATGCAGGGCGGCTTTCTCACTGCCATCGCGTTGCTGCTGGTGCTTGGAGCCACTGGCAAGTCGGCGCAGATCCCACTGTACGTCTGGCTGCCGGACGCAATGGAAGGCCCCACACCGGTTTCGGCCCTCATCCATGCGGCAACCATGGTGACGGCGGGCGTCTACATGGTGGTGCGCTCGCATGTGTTGTTTGACCGCTCGCCATTTGCCCTTGGGGTGGTGGCCATCATCGGCGCCGCGACCGCGTTGTTTGCCGCCACGGTCGGCATGGTGCAGACGGATATCAAGCGGGTGCTCGCCTATTCCACGATCTCGCAGCTGGGTTATATGTTCCTGGCCTGTGGCGCTGCAGCCTACTCCGCCGCCATCTTCCACCTGGTCACCCACGCCTTTTTCAAGGCTCTGCTCTTTCTCGCCGCCGGCTCGGTCATCCATGGCCTGGGCGGGCAGCAGGACATGCGCGCCATGGGTGGCCTTCGCAAGACGATCCCCATCACCTTCTGGACGATGAGTGCCGGGGTCTTTGCCATTGCAGGCTTGCCGCCGTTCTCTGGCTTTTTCAGCAAGGACGCCATCCTCTACCAGGCGTTTCTATCCCCAACGGCTGGTCCGCTCCTGTGGTTCGTGGGCCTGGTGACGGTGCTCCTTACCGCTTTTTATATGTTCCGGCTGTGGTATCTCACCTTCTTTGGGGAGAGCCGGTCGCACGATGTACACCCTCACGAAAGCCCTTGGTGGATGCTGGCGCCTGTCGTCATTCTGGCCGTATTGGCTCTGTCGGGAGGCTGGATAGGGATCCCCAAGTCGCTCGGCGGCGGCGATCAGTTCGCGAGGTTTCTTGAGCCGGTGGTGAAGGACGCAGCGCTGGTGAGCCCCGAGGGCAGCCTCAATCAGGAACGCTTGTTCACCGTGCTGTCTGTAGTCATGGCCTTGATCGGATGGTTTGTGGCCGACCTGCTTTACCGCCGCAAACCCGGGATGGCAGACCGCCTGGTCGAGCGGCTCAGTGGCCTTTACGGCTTGCTGGTGAATAAGTACTGGATTGACCAGGTCTACAACGCAGTCATTGTCGCTCCTCTGCTCTTTGCCTCCCGCTACCTGTTATGGGGAGCCTTTGATCGCGGACTGGTCAATGGCGGCGGCACCATGGCAGCGGGGAGTGTACGCGGCCTGGGAGCGCTGGTTCAGCGAGTGCAATCGGGAAACATCCGCTCCTACGCAGGGTGGCTTGCAATTGGCGCAGCCGCACTGCTGTTGATTACGTATTTCGGCTTTTCCATGCACCTCTAGAAGAGAGCGACGATCTTGTTGAACGATTCGATATTGACGTATGCGACCTTCGTGCCCAGTGCCGGTGCCGTGATCGTGGCATTGCTTCCGCGGCAGGGCCGCGTCATCCAGTGGTTCACCCTTGTGGTCACCCTGGTTACGTTCGGCCTGACGCTTCAGTTGCCGGCGCACTTTCTCTACCGTCAACCGGGGTTTCAGTTTGAAGTAGACCAGCCATGGATCTCGAGTCCGGCGATTCGCTACCACCTGGGAGTCGACGGCATTTCTATGTGGCTGGTCGTGCTGACCGGCTTCCTCGCACCTCTTGGCGTGCTGGCGTCATGGAAGACCATCAGCCATCGCACCAAGGAGTTTTACTTCCTCTTCCTGCTGCAACAAACAGCCATGCTCGGCGTCTTTGTTTCCCTCGATCTATTTCTGTACTACGCATTTTGGGAGATGACTCTGGTACCAATGGCCCTGCTGATCGCCATGTTCGGCCGCGATCGCGGAACCGAGGCAGCCATCAAGTTTTTTGTTTACGCCTTTCTGCCTTCAGCTCTGTTGCTGGTAGCGATCGTCTGGCTTTACAGCAAAACCGGTACCTTCGATTTTGTCCGCTTACAAGAGATCCTGACGCAAAATCCGCTTCCCGCTCAGGCACTCTTGTGGGCCTCGTTGGCCTTCCTGGTCGCCTTCGCAGTCAAGGTTCCGATATTTCCTCTGCATGGTTGGCTGGGAGATGCCTTGAGCGAGGCGCCCACCGCCATGGCCATGGTCTTGGCGGGCAAGCTCGGCCTCTACTCTATCCTGCGTTTCAACCTTGGCCTCTTCCCTACCCAGTCACGTCAGGTGGCGCCGTGGATGATCGCACTGGCGGCGATCGGGGTTCTGTATGGTGCGCTGGTAGCCCTGGTGCAAAAGGACATGAAGCGGTTGATGGCGTTCGCTACCGTCAGCTCGCTAAGCTTTTGTACTCTTGGCATTTTCTGCTTCGCGGTTTCAGGACTCGACGGAGCGGTTTACCAGATCCTCAATGAAGGCGTCTCTCTGGGCGCATTGCTTCTCTTGCTGGGCTTCATGTACGAACGCTACGGAACCTACGACATTGCCACTTACGGCGGCTTGGCCAAACCGATGCCGCGCCTGGCGACGCTGTTCGTGTTTACTATGCTCGCGCTCATCGGCCTTCCACTGCTCAATGGATTTGTAGCTGAGTTCCTCATCCTCAGTGGCAGTTTCCCCGGCCACGTTCGCTGGGTTTCGGCAGCGACCGCCGGGGTCATTCTGAGCGCGGCGTACATGCTGTGGATGGTGCAGCGCGTCTTCTACGGTAGCGAATCAGGCATGGTTGCAGATCTTAAGGTGGCGGATATGGACTTCCGCGAACAAATTGCCGTTTGGCCGATGGCAGTCCTCATGTTGCTCATGGGCGTAGCTTCCCCTTACTGGATGCGGGCCATCGACGACGCGGTCGTCAAACTGTCTGCCCCGGCGCCCGAGGTTGGAATCGGAATGGCGGCGAAGCCATGATGCAAGTGCCTCAGGTCTACCGCATTCTGCCCGAAGTTTTGCTCACCATCACCGGCGTTCTCCTCATGCTGATCGAGCCCGTGATGCCGCCCGGCGTGAACCGGAAGCCGATGGGCTTTCTCGCCCTGCTCGGCGTCGTGGCCGCGCTGATCGCCAGCGTGTGGCAGCTGGGCCTGCCTCCGGGCACCGCCTATTACGGCACGGTGCAGACTGATGCTTTCAGCGTCTTCTTCCACGTGCTCATCTGCAGTATCGCGTTGGTCACCTTGCTGATTGCCCTCGACGTGTTCGATGCCGGCAAGGAAAAGCCGGCGGAATATTACCCCCTGGTCATTTTCGGGACCGTGGGCATGTGCCTCATGTCGAGCGCGATAGATCTGTTGCTGGTCTTCATCGCCCTGGAAATTTCTTCCATCTCGACCTATATCCTGGCCGCCATTCGCAAGCGCACTGGTAAGAGCCCCGAAGCAGGCCTCAAATATTTTTTGCTGGGTTCCTTTGCCACCGCTTTCTTTCTCTACGGGATTGCCCTCACCTTTGGAGCGACCGGAACCACCAATATCAGCGAAGTAGCCGCAGCTCTCACCAACAGTGCGACTCCGGGTTTTGCCTGGCTGGCGGTGGCCATGGTGCTGATTGGCCTGGGCTTCAAAGTCTCTGCCGCACCCTTCCAGGTTTGGACACCCGACGTTTATGAGGGAGCCCCTTCCCCGGTGGTGGCCTTGATGTCGACTGGACCCAAGGTTGCTGCCTTTGCCGTGCTCCTGCGTATCCTCTACTCCGCGTACCCCCAATTACACGACCATTGGGTGCTGCTGCTATGGATCATGGCAGCCCTTTCGATGACCGTGGGCAACCTGGGTGCGCTGCGGCAGCACAGCGTGAAGCGCATGATGGCCTATTCTTCCATTGCTCACGCAGGCTATACGCTGGTCGCCTTCACTGCCCTCTCCAGCGAAGGCGTCGCGGCTGCAATGTTCTACACCGCAACCTACGCCGCGATGAACGTGGGCGCCTTTGCCGTCATCTCCCACGCCGGCGGCTACGAGGAGCGGCTGGTGTCGGTGTCTGACTACCGCGGCCTCGCTTACCGTTCCCCATTGCTCGGGGGTGCACTGGCTTTCTTCCTGCTTTCGCTCATTGGGATTCCCTTCACCGGCGGGTTCTTCGGCAAGTTCTATGTATTCACCGCAGCCCTGCACTCCGGGGAAGTATGGCTGGCGATCATTGGCCTGGTGAACAGCGGAGTCGCTGCCTATTACTATCTGCGGCTGCTGATGTCGGTGTACGGCAAGCCAGCGGACGACGCGCCGGTACAGTTAGTGCCGCGCTTGAAGGCCTCGCTGACCTTAGCCTTACTGCTCACTGTTGCCGCCACCTTCATCCTCGGCATTTTTCCCGGCAGGATTCTGTCCATGGCTCAAGCCGGAGCAGCCACCTTTGCCACAACGATCGCAAGTAGCAGATAAGAGTAGCTTGACAGAGCCGCGAAAGAAGTCCAAACCGCCTGAGTAGCGTACACCAGGGCTTTTAGCCCTGGTGTACGCAATCATTAAAGCAAAACGTGGGTTTAGATCCTGCATGAGACCGCGGTCATTGTGGAAGGGCACGGCTTCAGCCGTGCCGTAAATAGCATGGCTGTGCCCGGCTTTAGCCGCTGAGGTACGTTTTTTCTATCCTCTAAATTCTCTTACGCGCTGACAAAAGATGCCCTCAGGGGCTAAAGCCCGCGGAACTCTCTACCAACTACGGCACGGCTGAAGCCGTGCCCTTCCACAATGACCGCGTTCTCACGCAGACTCTAAAGCGCCAATTTTATATACCGCGCGGTCCCCGCAGGTTTGAAAACCCGCTCGCCCGGACTGAAAGTCCGGGGCTACACACACGACTTCGGTCAGGCGTAATGGCTTGCCATTTGGAACGTTAGTGGCGGCCAACGCTCAGCAGCCCTTGCTGGCCGGCTTTGCTCATCCTTAATCGTTGGCCCGATTTTAGGACCACCGAACCCTCGCTTTGGCCTTCGCGGAAAATCTCCGTGACCTGATCCACATTGACGATCACGGAACGATGAATGCGTACGAATTGCTGCGGATCCAGCGTCTTTGAGAGTTGCTTGATAGACTCGCGCAGCATGAAACTCTTGCTGCCAACGTGCAGGCAGGCATAGTAATCGGCCGCTTCAATCCATTCAATATCATGAATGTTGACGAAAGAATCTTTGGTCCCGTTGTGAACAAGAAGGCGGCGGGGAAACTCGTGCCGCCCAACCCCGCCTTGTTCCAGGCTGATTAACACTGATTTCAGCTGCTCTTGTGTGACCAGCGCTGCCTGCGAGGCAATCCGCTCCCTGACCCGTGACAGCGTTGCCTGCAGTCTCTCCGCTTCCACCGGCTTGGTGAGATAGTCCAGCGCATGCACTTCAAATGCCTGCACTGCATACTGATTGTGTGCCGTGACAAACACCGTAACCGGCATGTGCACGGAGCCGATCCGTTCAAAAACTTCGAACCCGTCTATTCCGGGCATTTGTATATCAAGAAACAGTACATCGAACCGGCTCTCTTTGAGGGCCGCAACCACTTCCCTTCCGTTACGGCATTCGCCCGCCACTTCCATGTCCTGCTGTCCGGCCAGCAGAAATCTTAGCCGTTCCCGGGCCAGAGGCTCGTCGTCGGCAAGAAGAACCCGGTATTTCATACCGCGACGCTTTCATAGGGAATCGTGATGGCCACTTCAAACCCACCTGAATGGAGAGGCTGCGCCTCCATCTGATAGCCCTCGGGATAGAAGTGTGCCAAGCGCTCACGAGTATTCTTCAGGCCGATCCCATGCCCGTTCCCGTTCTGTTGCGCAGAAATTCGGCCCGGTCCCGTGTCCCGCACCAGGACGCGCAGAAGATCGCCATCGCGCGTGGCCGATGCCTCAACCATACCCTCGCTCTCACAATTCGCAATACCGTGACGGATGGCATTCTCCACAATCGGTTGCAGCAAAAAGCAAGGAACCAGGCCGTCAACCGCGCGCGGGTCTATATTGATTTGGACGCGCAGCCTATCCGCGAAACGAACCTGCTCGATAGCCAGGTAGTTCTCGACTAACTCCAACTCCTGCGATAAGGGGACTTTTTGCGGAGTGTCCCTGGTCAACGTACTCTTCAAAATCGAGTTGAGATGTCGCAGCATCTCGGCTGCCTCTTGCTGCCTGCCTAATTCGACCAGGGTGGTAATCGCGTTCAAGGTATTGAAGAGGAAGTGGGGCTCCAGTTGCATCTGCAGAGCCCGCAGGTGCGCACTCGAGAGTTGCCTTTGCAAGGACAGGGACTTCATGGCGTCGAATTGGGCGCGTAACTGAAATTGGATCACTCCCGTGATTCCAAACACGAATCCATAGATCAGCACCTCAATGCCAAGGCGATTGATGTTGAGCAAGGATCCACCCAGAGTGCCCATCAGCAGTAGGTGCGCAATTCCCAGCGTGATCCCGGCCAGCAATTGCACTGCGATTGCCGAAATGGATGGGCGCGACAAGAACCATGTTGGTTTTCCCCATCTCCACAAAGCGCTGGCAATCACTCCCCACCAGCCCCAAAGCAACGCACCATAACGCAGAGAGGGAAGGTAAGTGATGGAATGGCACTCGCTGGCGGTCGCCAGTGCTAGAACAGTCACCAGTGAGAATATGACTACGTAGGCGTTGATGTGTCTTTTCATCTGCTTACCTGAACCTGCTGATATTTATGGTACATCCGCTCAATAAGGTTACTTTGAGCATGGGTTCGCCCCCACCGCGGATCCATGCTTTTGCAGGGAACCCAGCGAATTTTGCAGGAAAGTCTCACGCTGGCTATAGTGATCTGAATGAATCGAAGACATTTTGTCGGTCTTGCCGCGTCCGCCATGGTTGCCCAGGGATTACCCCGGGCGTTCGCCGCTGCCCCCATCAAACCGTTTGCGCTGGGCGTGGTGATCAAGCCATACGGCGCCCCTGAAGAGCGTTTGCGCATGGTGCATGAGTTGGGATTCCCTACTGTTTTTCTCTCCATGGACGACTATATCGGCAGCTTCACTCCTGATCTGGCGCGCCAATACCGCGACCTGCTGACTAAATACCAGCTCACGGCAACGACCGTGGAGGTGGTGGGGCCGCCGCCCCTGAAATGGAATTTTATGCAGGGGCCGGACACAATCGGCGTGGTTCCACCCAAGACCCGCGCAGCGCGCATCGATGCCCTGCGCCAGGCCTCCGATTTCGCCAAGCTGGCGGGCATTCCGCAGGTACAAACGCATTGCGGGTTTATCCCTGAAAATCCTGGCGACGCGCTCTACGCGCAAGCGGTGGAAGCCATCCGTACAGTGGCCAAGCATTGCCAGGGGAACGGTCAGGATTTCCTCATGGAAACCGGCCAGGAAACTCCGACCACCATGTCCCGGGCCATCCACGATGTAGACATGCCAAACCTGGGCGTCGGCCTCGACACCGCCAACTTGTTGCTTTACGGCAAAGCCAACCCGGTCGACGCGGTCGATATTCTCGGCCCTCACGTCAAGAGCGTGCACGCCAAGGATGGCCGCTGGCCTACCAATCCCAACGAGTTTGGGGAAGAGGTTCTGATCGGCAAAGGCCTGGTGGACTTCCGCGCGGTGTTTACAAAGCTTCATCGCCTGGGCTACAAAGGCGCCATCAGCATTGAGCGCGAGATCTCAGGTCCGCAGCAGATCGAAGACATGAAAACAGAAAAGGCCTATCTGGAACGAGTGATTCGTGAGGTGAATGGATGAACCGGCGAGAATTTCTACAGACTGGAACCGCGTGTGGACTGTTGTTACTGAAGCCCAGGACTGCCTTCAGCTACCAGGCCAACTCTGCCGTGCGACTTGGTTTGCTGGGGTGCGGTAATCGCGGTACGACCGTCGCCACGTCTTTCGCCCACAGCACCACCGCGCGGGTCGTGGCGTTGGCCGATATCTTTGCCGATAAATTGGCCCTGGGCCGCAGCCATTTCGACGACTTGAATACCAGCCTTTCTTGCGCGCGTATCGACGAAAAACTGCTTTTCCACGGACCACATGCCTTCGAGCAACTGGCGGCCGCCAAGGATGTCGATCTCATTCAGATCTCCACCCCTCCTTTCTTTCATGTGCAGCACCTGGAGACCGCGGTTGCGTCGGGCAAGCATGTTTACTGCGAAAAGCCAGTCGGCGTCGACGTCGTCCAGGCAAAGCAGGCGCTCGAGATCGCCAAGAAGGTGAAGTCTACGCAGAGTGTCGATGTGGGGTTCCAATGCCGCAACGCGCCGCCGATTGCCGCCATCGCAGAAAAGATCAAAGCCGGCGCCCTGGGCAAGATCGCCGCCGCTGCCGGCAACTACTACGCGACAGCATCGGAAGAAAAGGTTCGTCCAGGGGCCTCGCCCGACGAGTACCGCCTGCGAAACTGGCTCTGGTATCGCGCCTTATCAGGAGACATCCTGGTGGAGCAGAACATCCACATTATCGATCTTTGCAATTGGATGCTGGGCGCGCACCCGCTGAAGGCAACAGCCACGGGAGGCCGGAACATCCTGACCCATGCCGGCGATTGCTGGGACAACTACCAGGTGGACTTCACTTATCCGGAAGGCGTTCACCTCGCCTTCGCTTCGACCCAATTCGGAAACAACGGATTCGACGCCGGCCTCAAGCTCTTCGGTGCGGACGGGTCGGCGACCGTTCCCTACTCGGGCCCGGTACAGATTGTGGGTACGCAAGCCTGGGCCTGGGCGGATTCCATGAACGCCACCGGCCCTGTCAAGTTTGCCGCCAACGGCAGCTTTTCTGACAACCTGGCTTTTGCCGATCGCGACAAGGAGCGGACCTTCATCGACAGCATCACCTCTGGCCAGTGTCACAACCAGATAGCCGCTGGGGTGGAGACAGCCTTGAGCTGCATGCTCGGTCGCATGGCCGGCTACGAAAAACGTGAAGTGACCTGGGAAGACCTGTTGGCACACGGCGAAACCTACAAGCTGGACATGAACCTGGACCAATTCGCCTGAGAAGGGCTTGGGATCTTTGTCTCGCCACCAGTGCTAAAGAGCGTTCGGAAAAACTCGGTCCTGGAAGGGCACGGCTTCAGCCGTGCCGCAACTGGAACGGCACTGATGAGGGCTTCACAGGCTGCGGAAAAACGCTGGTCCGGGTGTAGCCCCGGACTTTTAGTCCGGGGAAGCGGGTTTTCAAACCCGCTTAACGCTCGGAAAAATAAAATTCCGGGCTTTAGCCCTGGTGGCCACACCGTTCTAAAGAGCAATGAGATTTAGAGCCGGATGAGAACTGGGCTTTGTATCAGGGCACAACTTTAGTCGGGCCGTAAATGATCGAAAAATGTGGGGCTTTAGCCCCTGCCCGCCCAGTCCCGAATTTTTCCGCAGCCTCTTCAGCCCCTGAGGTACGTTTGTTCCATCCTTTAAATTCACTTATGCGTTGAGAAAAGATGCCCTCAGAGGCTAAAAGCCCGGGGCTATCAACTAATTTACGGCACGGCTGAAGCCGTGCCCTTCGATTAACAAACGGTTCCACCCGACGAAGCGGTCCCCGTCGCATGGACCACAGGCCGCCCAACCGCCTTCTGCAGTTCTTCCAACACCAGATCGCGCAGATTTGTTGGGGCAAGAACATGAACCCGTGCACCGAGGCCTAAAGCGAGGAACCGGGCCTCCTCCATGCTCTCGAACGAAACGTGAAGAATGGTCCACCCGTCCGGGAGCACCGGCGTCGCCTGCACATCAGGAGCAGGCGATGCCCGGCACCACCGGCTGATCGAGAGGGCCGCATCCGCAGTCAGGGCAAGGGTCGCCTGAAACTGGGTTCGTTTTTGTTGCAGCTGTGCGGTCGCAGTCTTCCAATGGGTAGCGAGGTCAAAGTTCGCCGGCCGCTCAAACGTCACCGCGAGCACAACCGCGTTCTGCATCCGCGAAAGGCGGTAGGTGCGCATTCCCGCCGGCGCTCGCGCCACCAGGTACCAGACCGCCTGTTTGTTGACGATGCCGTAAGGGTCGACGGTGCGGACTCCTGTTTCGCCATCGGCGCGGGAGTAAACGAACGTCAGCTTGCAATCGCGGGCAATGGCGTCCTGAACAACCGGAAGCAAGCTAAGGTCAACAGAAGACGGATGCCAGCCCTCAGGATCGATGTGCAGGCGAGCGCGGATGGAAGCAGCCTGCGTCTGCATTTTCTGTGGCATCGCGGCCAGCAGCTTACCGAAAGCGCGCTCCGAAGCGGCGGCCAGTGAAGGATGTCCGAGTGCGCTGGGCTGCGACATCAGCAGCGCACTCAGCTCCGCCTCATCCAGCCCCGGTACCTTGGTGCGCCAGCCGCGGGCCAGTTCCCAGCCCCCCTGGGATCCACGCAGCGCGAGGATCGGAACCCCTGCCGCACTCAGCGCTTCCATATCGCGATGGGCGGTACGTTGCGACACTTCCAGCCGTTCCGCCAGCTCGCGGGTGGAGAGACGTCCATGCGCCTGCAGCAACATGAGGGTCGAAAGTAGGCGGCCGGATTTCATAATCCTAGTTTCTTTTAAATATATGACAGCCCGTGTCATATATGCCGCTTTAAGTTGAAAGTGTGAGGAGGGCTTATGGGACTGAGAGAGTTTTTCCTATGGCAGTTAGAGCACGAGGCTGCTACCTCGCGCAAAGTGATCGAGCGTGTCCCGGAAGGGCGGAACAGTTGGAAACCGCATAGGCGTTCGATGGAGTTGGGTTATCTGGCGGCGTTGGTAGCGTCGATTCCCGGATGGGTCGAGGTGATGATCAACCGCCGGGAGTTGAATCTGTCCGACCCGGAAAACGAGGTCATGAAGACCAAAGCAGTGAACACCCGGGCGGAGCTGTGTCAGATGCTGGCCGAGGGTCTGGCCAAGTCCCGCAAGGCGCTGGAGGATACGAACGAGGAGCATCTGACCAAGATGTGGCGTTTCCGCATGAACGATCGAGTGGTGAGTGAAGGGCCGCGCTATGCCATGATCTCGGACGGCGCCATGACGCACCTCGCCCACCATCGAGGCCAACTCACCGTCTACCTGCGTCTGCTGGAGGCGAAGGTGCCGGCATTTATGGTCCGTCGTCGGACGAAGGGTTCTAAGATGGATGGGTTTTGCGGCGGGGGCGAAAACCCCGCCTCCAACTAGACCTGTGTGGATACGAACGGTTGATTATGTTTTAGCTGCGGCCGGCATGGTGGGTCATTTGACCCTGCTGACGATTCTTGTCCGCCGCCGCCTGCTCGCTCGTCTGCCGATATTTGCAATTTTGATTGCGTTTTATTTATTACGCTCAGCCCTGTTGCTGACCGGTCATTTTCCGGCCGGATGGCTCCGGCTGTATTGGGTGCTCATCTATCTCGATCCTGGATTGCAGTTACTCCTCATCTTAAGGCTTGGTTTCCTCGCCTGGCGCTTTGGCGGTGCCCGCATCGCAGTGGCTATTCCAATACTGATAATCACTTCGTTTATGGTAGCGGGGTATGTCGGGTCGTCTTCTCACTCTTCTGTGCAGAACCTTGCAATCAAACTGAGTGTGTTTGTCTCTGCTATGTGGCTGCTGCTAACTCCTTTTCTCTTTCTCCCGCTACGTAAAGTGGATCTGTACACGCGGAGAGGTCCGCTTGCGATCGCTCTCGGCTTTGCTGCCTATTCTGCGGCAAATATCGCCACCGAAATCGTACACAAACATTTCGCCCTGCATCCTCAGCCTGCACTCTTTACTGGCCTTTCTTTCTTTCGTGCCATCGTCTATCTGGGCTGCCTGGCTGGGTGGTCGGTTCTATTTTTCAAGGACCGGTCCAACCTTACTGCGATATTGACCTAAGGTTTATCTAAGGCTTATAAAGTAGCCCGAGTTGGCGCAGAAGATGAGTTTCCCTGAGCCGCATCCTTCATCCAATGGACTGAGGTTGGGGTATGCTTCGTTTCTTGCTTGCCATACTTGCTTGTCTGCCACTGTCGTTGCTTGGTTGTGGTTATAGCGGAAATGCGATTCCGGCTGCCCATCCCCTGCAATCGCAGAAAATCAAACATATCGTTGTGATCATGCAGGAGAACCGCACCTTCGATAACCTGTTCCATGGTTTTCCTGGTGCGGACACGGCCGAGAGCGGGATGAGTTACGGCAAGCCGGTTGCTCTGCAGCCGGTTCGATTGGGACAAGGCACCGACGTCGACCACAGCCATCTGGCCTGGTGGAAAGCCTGGGAAAACGGAATGATGGACGGGTTTGCCCACGCCAAATATCCCATTCCTTACCTGCCCTATGCGTACGTCCCGCAGGAAGAAGCGAAGCCTTACTGGACCCTGGCAGGGCAATACACGCTGGGCGACCGGATGTTTCAGTCCAACAGCGGCCCTAGCTTTCCCGCGCATCAATATATGATCGCGGGTCAGTCGTCAGGGGCAGACGAGAATCCGGGGGCGACGGATTGGGGTTGCGATGCTCCGCAAACGGCGAGGGTGGCAATGGTGGGGCCGAACGGTACGGATTTGCCCGGCGTCTATCCCTGCTTCGACTATCCGACCATGGCTGATTTGCTGAATGCCAGGGGTATCAGCTGGAACTACTACGCTCCCGGGGAAAGCAACAAGGCGGGGTATATCTGGTCAGCCTTCCAGGCCATTCACCACATCCGCTTTGGGGAGGATTGGAACAACCGCGTGGTTTCACCCGATAACCAGGTCTTGACCGACATCAAAAATGGCAAGCTAGCTCAGGTAACGTGGATCGTTCCCCAGATGGCCTATTCCGATCATGCGGGGTCGGGTTCGACGGCGGAGGGGCCTAGCTGGGTGGCGAACATCACGAACGCGATCGGCGCCAGTCCATTCTGGGATTCGACAGTGATCTTCATCAGCTGGGACGATTGGGGTGGGTGGTACGACCATGTGATCCCACCCCAGGTAGACAACATGGGGCTTGGCTTTCGGGTGCCTTTGATTGTGGTTTCTCCTTATGCGAAGAAGGGATACATTTCGCACCAGGTGCATGAGTTCAGTGGCTTTTTGCGCTACACCGAGGAGGTTTTCGGGCTCCCGAACCTAGGCACGCGTGACGTAAACGCGGATGACTTTGCCGACTGCTTCGACTACTCGCAAAGCCCGGCCAGCTATTTGGCAATCCCGGTCAGCTTCTCGGCGGAGCACTTCTTGAAGGAAGGTCCTTCAGGGCAGCCGGACGACGATTAAGGGGCTGGGTCGAAGTGATGATCAACCGCCGGGAGCGGAACCTGTCCGACCTGACGGTGAAGCCATGAAAACGAAGGCTGTGAACACGCGAGCGGAGCTGTGTCAGATGCTGGCCGAGGGCCTGGCCAAATCCCGGAGGGCGCTGGAAGAAACAACCGAGGATCATCTGACGAAAATGTGGCGCGGCCGCGTGTATGACTGAGTCGTGAGTGAAGGACCGCGCTATGCCATGATCTCGGACGGCGCCATGACGCACCCCGCTCAGCATCGCGGTCAGTTCACCGTCTACCTGCGTTTGTTGGGAGAGAAGGTGCCGGCGACCTATGGTCCGTCCCCCGACGAAGACTTCTAAGACGATGGAAGTGCCGGGTAGGATCACACAACTCAAGCGAGTCCCGAAAGGCGCGCCACAAGCTGTAGCCCGGCACGGAAGTGCCGGGTAGGATCACGCAACTCATGCGAGTCCCGAAGGGACGGCACAATCTGTAGCCCGGCACGGAAGTGCCGGGTGGGATCACGCAACTCAGGCGAGTCCCGAAAGGGACGGCACAATCTGTAGCCCGGCACGGAAGTGCCGGGTAGGATCACGCAACTCAGGCGAGTCCCGAAAGCGACGGCACAATCTGTAGCCCGGCGCGGAAGTGTCGGGCGCAACCGAAGCAGACGAGCGTCGTGCTCAAGAAAAGAGTCTGACCTTTATTCCGGTGACGATCTCCACCCATGACTATTCCCGATTATCAATCGTGGGTGCTGCCGCTGCCTGCGACTTTTAGCTACGATCATGACCGGATGGACTAACCGCTCCTGCTGCCGGCAAATGCGCACCCTGGGGTGATGCTACGGCTTCTGCTGTCAAGCCAAAGGCCGGCTGCCGCGCTTATGACTACCGGCGTGCAGGAAGTGTTGCTTTAAATTGTACAAATCTCGCGAAAGTGTCAGATCCGGTCTGCCCACAAAAAGTCCAATCATTAGAGGATCAGGTTAAGCCCCGCCGTATTAGCGAAGGCCTGGAAGTCGCGGTCTCTGGTGATAAGCGGTACTCCGCCATCGATACAGCTCTGAGCGATGAGCGCGTCACCAAGACGTGCCTTGCGCTTCTTTGCCAGCACTTGAGCTCTCAGGCTGCCCGCGCGATGCCAATAGCCTGGGCGTATGTCAATCAGCGGCAAGTCTGATAGAGTGTGCGCGGCAGACGAGGGGAGCTCTGGGTCACTGAGCAATTCGGTCAGGACTGCAGGCGCCATCACGACCTGGCGGTCCCCGAGTGCCTTGGTGAGCATCTCGACGTCATCACCGCTTTTGCCCTCAAGGAACGCGATCCACGTGCTGGTGTCGGATGCGATCATCTATCGGCCTTGAGATCCGCCAGCGAACGCGAAAAGTGAACCTTTCCCCTGAGCCGCAGCAAATGCGCATAGGCGCGGGAAGCAGCCATAAGTTCAAGACCGGCGCGGACGGTCTCTGTGATCCCGGAACCGCTGGCCTCCTGTGCCTTTCGGAGAAGGTCCGCCCGTACCTCAACTGTGATTTTTCTGGTCATTTCCATTCTGAACTCTCCTGCACCATACTCTATACCAGCATTGGGTATGGTGTTGAAGTACACGAGCTTAGTGACAGCACGGGGGAAAAATCAGGACGGACACATAAGATGCGTGACGGACGAAACAACCCGGATGTGCCGACGCGAGATTTCGGGGGTTGTTTCGTCTGACGCGTATCTTTCGCGCCTCCACATGGGTGTTTTGGGGTTGATGCGGGACGAAGTAATCACCACGCCAGGTCTGCAATGAATCCATGCCTCACGTAGCCTTCGTCACCTGGCTGGGGTGCGTAACTCTAAGACCAATAAATCGCTGGAAGTCCCGTACGTTAATCGTTAGCAGCTAGTTGACGGCGTGAACATACATGCTGGCCGCCAACCTTGCGTCATGCACCTGCACGCCGTGAATGCTGTGCTGGACGAGCAGCGCGCGCCAGCGCTCATGGGTTTCGCGGCTGTCCGGCAGAAGCTCGAAATCCCGCTCGATCACGCGCGCAAGGCGGTCAGTTTCGTCGACGGTTAGGCCGAAGCCGTTCTTGTCGGCGGGGCGCGTCGAGGCATTCCAGAATTCGGCGAGCGTCTGGGACGTGTAGCAGAGACGCACCCCCTGCCCGACCAACGCTTTCAGCGCGTTGCCGATGATAGGCTGTTGCGGATCATCGTTCTTGCTGATGCGGAGCAGGATATTGCTGTCGAGCAGACATGCCGCGCCCTCGGCCATCAATCATGATCCTGATAAAGACCTTCGCGGGTGAATGCCTCATCCGGCAGGATAGGGATCTTGGCCGAGAACTGGGCAAGCTCCCGCAGTGTGTGATCGAGCTGGTCGGTGGTGAGCTTCTTGGACGTGCCGGTATGCACCGCCTCTTCAAGCAGCGTTGCCGCATAAGCCTCCGGCGGGACCCCACGCGCCGCTGCGAGGCGCGTCAACGCCGCCTGCGCTTCCGGCTTGATATTAATAACGATCGACATAGCCCGCCTCTGTTCTGGCTCCTGCCCGCGTGCTGTTAGCTGTCAAGCTATATAAGCATAATCATTTCATGCATTTGCGTCAAAGGGCGAAAGCAAGTTCAAGGGCTTAATTAGAATCCGCCCTACAACGCTACCGCTTGCCAAAGGAACGGGAAAGGATCCTTTTTAGGGGCGGACGGAATTTCCCCTAATGAGCGTCGCGTCCAGACTAGAGCCGACCCAAGTCGGTACGTGGCAGACTGTACCGTGTACGGTCGTTGCCATTCGGCACGTTGTAATCATTACAAGTCCACCGCAGGGGTGCAGGGGTTGCGGTCATACTCATTCGCAACCATTGGGGAGGGTAGGTAATGCAAGCAGAGCTTACCTGCCTTGCCGCCGACATTTTGTCCCCGGTCGCCACGGCTGTCCAATCGAACGGTTGACAGCGGCCGTTCCCGACTGCTTCCGCCACTTTCTATAAGCACTTCCTCAGCCGTATTGCTATCTCAAATCCCTATTATCGCAACCAAAAAGAGGAAGTAGAGATGGACACGGATCGGCAATAGCGGTTCGGATAGCAGGTGCGCCGGGCAAGTTACCGAGAATCCCGTTCCCGGGAATGTCGTTATGCCAAGGAAGAATGTGCCCGGTCGCGGTGATCGGGCGCGCTCACGCTTTGGAGACCCGGGACGAAGTAACCCCGTCCACTATGTTCGCGAACAACCAGAGGGCTACGTCTGTCCCGGATCCTGTGGGATCCCCGTTACTTTGGTGGGGATATCTGCCAAACCGACCCACCTCGAGTTAAAGTGACCGCGCCGCTTTGAACGGCGGGGTCCGTCAGGAACCGCCCGGTGCGATTGTTCTTGATACTGTATCCCCCGGGGACAGGGGTCACTGTCCAGACATCTTTGCGATCCGACTCAAAGAGTTTGTCGAAACTGTCGCTGGCATATTGACCGGTACCCAGGTTCAACATCGTAAATCCACCGCGCGCTTCGCCAAAATGCCAATGCTGGCTGGGATTGCCGGCAACAAAGGGCCACAACCGCACGGTAGGGTCACCGTATATGTAGAATCCGCCGTCAATATGAAGACCGTCCTCGTCCGACACATCGTGGGTTCCCGGCCGGAATCTTTCGTCGTTAACGGGCACGCGCAGATAGCCAAACGTGATGTTCCCCTGCGAGCTGCCCCCGGTAATGACGCCGAAGTCGTTGATGCCCGTCGCGATTGTGTTGTCGCTGCCGGGGGGGGCGAATGTTGTCACCGTTCCGTTCGGCGTGCGCACAAAGCCGTGGAATACGGAGCTGGCGTCCTGGTATTCACCCGACACGATGCCTACGGCGTTGATCTCCGTGTTGGTATTGATGGCACCGTTTCCAGGGACGCCGAACAACGTAAACGCTCCGTCGCTGGAGCGTATAAACCCGCCGTAGGGCGAGTTGGAGAACGTGCCCACCATGGTTCCCTTACCGTTGATCGACCATGGGTAGGGACCGCTCCTCCCCGGAGCGTCAATCGAAGTGATGGTTCCCGACGGGTCGCGTAAAAACCCGTGATCCACGTCGTTGGCATCGAGGTAATTTCCCACGATGACCCCCGCCGCATTAATGCCGCGTGGGAACGTCTGGAGGCTTCCCGAGACGTCGAACGTAGTGATCGTTCCGGATGCGTCGCGCACAAAGCCGTGAAACTGCTGCCCATACTCTGGTGCGTACGTTCCGGTGATGGTTCCCGCGTCGTTGATGCTCGCCGGGAGTGTGTAATAAACATCGCTCCCCGGGACATCGAAGGAAGTGATCGCTCCCCGCGCGGAGCGAACAAAGCCGTGGTACCGGTTGTTCGCTTCGCTGTATTGACCGAGGATGGTCCCCTCCCCGTTGATGCCCAGAGACTGCGTGGAAAAGCTTCCTGGGATGTCGAAGGTCGTGATCGCTCCCCGCGCGTCTCGTAGAAACCCGTGAAATGCCTGGTACGGATCACTTGGGTTGGCAAAGGAGCCTGCAACGCTCCCGGCATTGTTAACGGCAGAGGGAGAGGTGTTGGTACTCCCTGGCACCTGGAAGGTTATGAAGAAAGCCTGTTCTTCCCCGACTTTATCCTGGGCGAACCCCGGTGTAGCGCACACCACGGGGCAAACGAGGCAAACGATGGCCAGCAAGCAATTCCAGATCTTTGAAGAAGACATCCTCTTCCCTCCCGGTTTAACGTACGTGATTTCTACCGAACCGCATCCCGCATCAACATCGCGGTGCAATCCCAACAAAAACAGGATGCTCTCGCGTGCGGTCAACATAAAAGCCGAGTGACCGATGTCGATTCTGACCAGCAGTTCTGGGGGGAGACTATCGATGGCTTGTAAGTGCCAAGTCACAATGAAAGCAGCAGCCGAAAACAGTAGATCTAGTAGAGCGTGCCTTAACATTCGTTCAGGGAACCACTATCTTTGTGATCTCCCCGTTAAGTCGCCAAAGTATACACCGCGCGGTCGAGGCGGCGCAAATTAAATGTGTGTTAGTAACAAAGGTGAGCACGCACGAATGCTTTGGCAAGTTGGGAAACCGCCGCGCCGAATGCGCAAACTCTGATTCAAGCATGGAACGTTGTGACGGCGTAATTCATCAAGCTGGAGAAAGAGCTACCAACGTTAAGTGCAAGTCCCTTTAGGACCGTGGCTCGACACACGCACGGGTGGCAATCGGAAGACTCGCTCATGCTCCAGCGACGCTGCGGAGCATGGTCACAGTGTTGACCGGCGCCAATGTGTGCAAACGAGCAACGCATGATCGAAGCTCCCGAAAAGTCTCGTGTTCGGTAAATTGCTTTCCAGGGAGGGGTGATCGGCAAGCTATAACCCCGCGCGAAATGACATGCGACATTTTGCGCCAGGAACCAAGACGGTTGTTAAGAAGTGATACGCAACTTGCCTAGAATGGCGGGTATGAAGCGCATACTGAAGCGTAAAAGTAGGCCGCAAGCAGATTGTCCCTTCCCTTCGCAGCCCGCTTAGGAGGGTTGGATCGCGTGTTGAATACACCTACGTTTCGCCTACCTCTTTTGTTCTGCCCACAAGAGACGTTCCTTCCGTTGCCCCCCTATTTCACTGCATCTCACATTGTGATGGCGTGCTCTGACTATGAGCGGCTGGAGCAACAGTATGAGGCTGCTGTCCGCCTGTGGACAGAATTGCTGACCGATCCTGAGACCGTCACGCGGCAAAACTCACCTCAACTCAAGCTTGAGCTGCTGACCAAACTGACGAAAGCCGCGGATCTGCTGTATCTCCACCGCCGATGGTGCCCAGATTGTAAGAGAGCCGATGTGGGACTAATCGATTTGAGCGATTAAGCCGCATTATGCGGCCGACCGGAATTGTAATCCCGCGAACTGCCTGCAAAGTCGTGCCGGCCTGTAGTCGAACCGCACGTTCCGAAAACCTTGACAGGCGCGCCGTAGCTAAGTACTTGAAATCCGTTTCCCCAGACGATCACCATTCAACGGCGTTGCCTGTCAGTTGGGCGGGTCCCGCACGAAAATTATCCGTCAGACGGGAGTGGCACTTTTGGGAAACGGTTTCTAAAAGTACCAGTCCCGTCTGACGGATACTTTTTCGGAGTCTGCAACTGACGTGATTACATAATGGGATAAGATCAACATGGAGAGGGAGCGGCTGCGGGTGATCCTGAATTCTTTGATCATGGCGAATGTCGCTCTGGATGCCATGCCACAGCAGCAACAGGTCCAGATAATCCAGAGCGCAGTTTCCCAGGCGGCGCTACCGTTCGGCGATTATCAAGACTGGAGGCGCATCCAGGACCGGGTTGGCGCGGCCTTATTCCACAACTTCGCACAGCCAGATCCGGGCCCTTCCATTGCAAGGTCTAGGGCCTATTGGGCAACGTTCGCTGATTCGCTCTTGACCGATCCAAGCGCTGAGCAACCGCCGCTGCCCACCGCCGATACGCTCTTCGGTTGACAAAGTTTGCGCAACGGGCCGGGCTTCCTCTCCCGGCGGATCGGTGGAGTTCATAGGCTCCGCTCTCCCGTTTGCGCGAGCGTGGGGCAGCCAAACCAGCTGCCCCTCGTTTTTCCGTTGAGTCTTTGCTATCTCAAATGGACATTCTCGCAACCATAAAGAGGAGGCAGGAGATGCAAGGAACTATCACGACGACCGTCGACATATCATCCCCGGCTACGAGCTCTGTTCGGGCAACGGCTGATAGGTGCGCGCCGCGAAGTTACCGAGAATCCCGGCACCGTTTTGCAGGAAGTGAAGCGGTCTCCTCCACGCCGAAAGCGTTCCGGGAAAGTTGACGAAACTGGCTAGCGGGTCATCGTTCACCCGGAGGTTCAGGACCGACGTCTCCTGTAGTACGACAAAATCAGTACGACCAGGACGGGGACGATCATCCAGGCAATTTTTCCGTAATGAAGCTGCATGTTTGTGGTCTCTCCTTACGCCGATCTTTGGTATTAGTTACGGTTCTCCATCTCGATCTCCTTCAGTTCGTCGATCTCGCGCTGGAGCTTTCGCTGTTCGCGCGACCGGAGCACGAAGAACGAGACTATCCACACAACCAGCACAATCAGAAAGGGAAGTCCATTCGGGAATATCCCCCGTCCCCTGGGCGGGATCAGCGCCAGCGCCAAAATGAACGTGGCAACGGTCAGCATGAGTGGAGCAAATGACCACACCAGAACCCGGCGCGCGAGGTCGCGTTGGCGCTCGATCTCCAGCCGGCAAGCCTCCAGGCCTGTCTTAAGACCTAGGTCCCCAGGCATCGCCGCGGACCACATTCCACGGTTCAGGAAGTACACTCCGGCAAGACCCCAGGCGACGGCGAACAAGATCAGCGGTTGCAGCACCTGTCTCAGCGCAGGGGACGCTTTCATGCTTAACGCGTAGAAGATGCCCGCCGCGAGCGGGGCGGTCACAGTCCCCATCAACCCCCTGCGAGTCCTGGTGCGAAGTTCACGCGACCTCTGTTCAATCAATTTCGATATCATTGTGGGTTTCTCCGTTGGCTGGTTCAGCCATATCGTTTTCACGCTGTTCTCGGGCGAATCATTCTGCATGGCTTCCTCCCTGGTGCAGCGGTTGGTGAAATTGCTTTGCGAGGATGTTCTTGATGCGATGAATTCTCATGGCCACGTTCGCGGGCGACAAGCCCGTGATCTCCCCAGTCGATGCCGCATCCATCTCTTCGAGATAAGAAACAATGACCTGGCGATCGAGCGGCTTGAGCCGCTGAATCAACTCTGATAGCCGGTTCAGATCCATCCGCCGATTCGCCGCGGACTGCGCATCCGCTTTGTCCGGCAGGACGTCGAGTTCCTCCAGGCTCACAAGCTTCAAAAAAGTCCGGCGTTCACGGATGATGTGCGAGACGGCGACGTGGTGAGCCACACGATACACCCAGGTGCGAAGGGAACAGCGGGAATTGTAATTCTGAAAGCTCCGCCATAACTGAAAATGAATGTCTTGGCTGAGGTCGCGGCGCTTGTCCGGATCTGCTTCGTAAGCTCTCGCCAGGCGTTCGAGTGCGGGACCAAATTGGTCTAACGCCTCCCCGTAGAGGCCATCCTGATTTGTTTGTACGGTCAGAATCGATTCCTTTCCCCCCACAATCAAGGTAGTCGCCGAACATCGAAGTTTCTAACAGACTCGAATGGAAGATTTAGTTGAGCGGGAGTTCTCGGGCTTTTTGGGGCAGGGTCAGAATTCGGACAATAGAGTACAGAAGCAGGCCAAGCGATGAAAACAAACAACGTCGGGCTCGTGGGCGCTGTCGTGCCTTCCTAGATCTGGATCGATGATACCGCCAGGGTCGCTACAATGGTGGCCACAGGAGATTCAGATGGAAAAAGATGACGCTATCGATTCACAGATTAAACGCCTGGAAGATTACCTCTTAGGGAATAAGCAGATCGTGAACGCCCATGAGATCGCTATCGAGCAAGCCTTAGCGCTGGCGTACATCGCCAGGGAAATTCGTGGCCGGAAGGCTTGATTGTGTAGGGCACCTCACCCGTTCAAGCATTTGTCGCTGATATTCAAACGAGTCCGCCCGGATGAACTTACCGAAAATCCCTCATTTTTCGGTAACTTCGCCGTGAATTCCGGCCTGGAGTCGAATCTCACGTTCCAAAAACCTCGCCGGGTGCGCCGTAGCTAAGTCCTTGAAATCCGTTTCCCCAGACGATCACCATCAACGGCGTTCAATGTCAGCTGGGCGGATCTTGCACGATTCCAGCCCCCTAACGGAAAGACATGGTTCCGCAAAGGGTGATTATCGTAACCATAACTGAGTAGGGCCGCGGGGGCTTTAGGGGGTAGCATTGCAACATGGCTACTCCCACCATTGAGTACGATCCGAGCAACCCGGAATGGCGTAAGCAGGTGATCGCCGGTTCAAGCGATGAACAACTGGAAGCGCTCTTTAATGACGTGCAGGGCAGGATGCATTCGCTAATTCATGCACCGAGGTCGCAGGGCGCCCCCGCGTCCAAAGAAATCTTCATCTGGAAAGAATTTCTCGAGGAGATAGAAGCCGAGAGGCGAAAGCGCGCTGAACGTTCAAACTAGATAGCGCAAAATCTCATTGCCGCTGTGGTTCGATTGGTCCATTCAAGAAGCTCTGGCAGAGGTCGTCGTATGATCGAACCAGGACAGGAATCTTAGCCGATGCGGCCACTTCGCGGAGGCATTTCTCTTGCATACCCTTCCCTTCTGCGGTGATGAATTGGTCCGCATACGGCAAATATATGGACATCATCTGATCACCCCAATCGTGCTTCCATTCGTCAAACGGAGCAACGGCATAGCCCAAACGCAGCAACTCTCAAGGGCTTAGAGCCTGGCGGGCCGCGAAGTCCTTCCTAACATCCGCCGCAAGCCTCTCCAGCAACCGGCCTACCAGTTCTAAATTGTAGAAGCGCTCACGCCATATCGCGCCGCGGCTGGAGCGAGGTGTTTTGGGCCGAATGCAGCCGTACACTCAAACCACCATGTTTCATCTGAGCGACTGGCATGTGTTCGACTCGACCGATAGGAGGACCTATCCTAAAGTGGACGCTTCGGTTCAGGTCCGGTTTGACGATGGCGTGCTCGAGGAGGGAGACGGTCTAATGTTCTTCCCGCGGGCGGAGTTGCTCGCTACTTCATCGATCGTC
Source organism: uncultured Acidobacteriaceae bacterium (assembly GCA_963763905.1). Taxonomy (GTDB): domain Bacteria; phylum Acidobacteriota; class Terriglobia; order Terriglobales; family Acidobacteriaceae; genus PALSA-350. The sequence continues at coordinate 134,205 of CAVXRU010000032.1, forward strand.
GGCTGGCGGTACGTCAAGGGCGTCCCTCTGCCCTAGAAGATGCCGGACAAATACAAACCGCCATACACGTTCTCCACGCACATCGGCGCCGCTTGCGCTACGAAGATGCGAACGTTCCCTGACCTCGCTGAGAAGCTGAAGATGGATGTCACTGACCTGATGCGCCAGGTGCAACGGTAAGGTCCCGCCGTCTAAGGCTCTAGTCAAAGGTCTCGCAAAGGAGCTGGACACCGACGAGTCATTCCTCAACCGTCTTGCTGAAGAAGTTCGGAAGGATCTGAAAGTCTAAGCCACATCAGACCGTGAGCGCGGTCTACGGCGGGCGCATTTCTCGCAGCGTTGCTGGTGCAACTCCAGCCGGTCTTTCGCAGCGTCTCGTTCGATCAACGCTCGCCGCAACACTTCCTGAACAAGCCAGACGGCGATCGGTGACGACGGCGATCGGTGACAGACGGCGATGCGGACACGGCGATCGGTGACAGACGGACATGACCCCACCCGCGTTCTCTAGGGCGCTCGCGAGCGGTGAAACCTTAAGCGAGCTTAATGCCGCCAACGCGGCTAAATAGAGTCTGCGGCCTGATCGCGGTCGAATGGGCCGGATTCTGTTATCGTCGCGTGCATGACAAGGCTGCGTCGAGTCGTTGCTGTCAATGTGCCCCACCACCTCACCCAGCGCGGCAATGCGCGACAATATATTTTGAACCGTGACGAGGATCGTGCTGTCTATCTCAAGCTGTTACGAGAGAACATCGAAGCCCACAACGTGTCTCTGCTGGGCTATTGCCTGATGTCAAATCACGTCCACCTGATCGCCGTTCCGACGTTGCCAGATGGACTTGCGCTGGCATGCAGGAATGCTCATGGCAGGTACGCTGCTTATTGGAACGCGATCCACGGTGCAAGTGGGCACGCCTGGCAAGGGCGGTTCTATTCCTGTCCTCTGGACGAAGGACATCTGTGGGCGGCGTTGCGCTACACGGAACTGAATCCTGTCAGGGCTGGGCTTGTCTCCGAACCGGAGTGCTGGCCCTGGTCCAGCGCAGTGGTGCATTGCGGGAAAACACAAGCCGTCCCGTGGCTGGCTGACAGCCTGTGGCGAGATCGCTGGACGGTTGCGGCCTGGCGCGATTATCTAGCTGCATCAGAAGCGGAATCGGACTTGGCCGCGATCCGCCGGTGCACTCACACCGGTCGCCCGCTAGGGGACGCTGCGTTCATCTCGGAGCTTGAACAAACTACAGGCCGGCGATTGAGGCCGCAGAGTAAGGGTCGACGAAAAGAAAGCGCACAAGATCCACGTCAAGCAAGTCTCTCGTTAGATGCACCGCCAGTATAAGCTCAACCAGCAGGCGGCCCAGACCGATCCCCTGATGACCGCACTATCGTTGTCCGCATAGAGGGTCATGTCCGTCTGTCACCGCTCGTCTTGTCACCGCTCGTCTCGCTCGTCTTACCGCTCGTCGTCCGTCTGTCACCGCTCGTCTGTCACCGCTCGTCTGTCACCGCTCGTCTGTCACCGCTCGTCCGTCACCGCTCGTCCGTCACCGCTCGTCCGTGTGTCACCGCTCGTCGTCCGTCACCGCTCGTCGTCCGCGTCGTCCGTGTCACCGCTCGTCGTCCGCAGTGTGTCGGAGATAGAATTTTGCACGCTATATGTTGTAGATGAAAGATGAATCTCCGTCCACATGTTGCGGTTCGTGCACGCAAAAAACCATTTCTCCGACACACTGTCCGTCTGTCACCGATCTGGTCTTGAGGTAAGCGGAAGTTATTCTTGAGGTAGACCCTCGACCTGCAACTCCAATCGTTTTGCATGATGATCGTAGGAGAGTTCAACGCGTTTCAGCGGATGCGAAGTGCGGCGGTTGCCGAAGTCGACCGTGACATAGAACTGATTTGCACTGACAAGAGTTGCTTGAAACGTTTTTTGGGTGACCGAGTACGCCATTCCGCTTTGGCGGGTCACAGTCCGGACTGATACGAATTTGTCTATCCATTTTTGGAGTTCATAGACTTTTGCGGTTCTGGCGGCGAGCATTGATTCGTATTTGTCCGCGCTCGCAACAACGGTCTTTGACAGATCGCGCACGAAAGGTTCACCGGCAAAATGCGGTCGCGAGGGACTCCCGGGAACGATGACGGCGAGACATTCCTTCCCGTCTTCGCGGACCGTGGTCGTTGTGAAATACACCGTGGGATAAATACTCTTCGCTTTTTCGGAAAGCTTCCTCTGCATGTCATCAAGGCTCGAATGATGGGCTTCGATCTCGCGAGCGTTTGTTGCACCGATGAACAAGACTCCCTCTTGGTCATGCGGCAACGAATTAGCGAACGCAACAATGGTCTTGGCGAAGTCCCTCGTATCCCCAACGGTTTTTCGTTCAACGAATGTGGTCTCCTCCGAATGCAGGAGACGGAGCAGTTCTTCTTCTGTCCTCGTGGTCGGCATCGGCGGCTCAGCGTCGAAAACCGCCCTGGAAAGGTTCCTTTGGCTGTTGATTGGCTCTCAGCCTGTCGTGAAAGGTCCGGTGCTTGGTGGCGTCCAGTATGAGTGTCCCGCAATCTTGGCAAACGTTGCGCAGTAAGTCTTCAATTGCGACGAGACGTTCTTCTAGGGTCTTTGGTGGCTTAGGCATGTCGGAAGGATAGCAAATGGCGCGACTTCTTGCGGTTGTTCACGCATACATCACCTTGTGAAGGATCCAAGAGATCCAGGACAAGAGATCCAAGAGATCCAGAGGATTCAGAACAGACGAAGTAATCACCGCGTTGAGGACCGGGGGTACTTCGAGTCGCGGTAGGGACGGTCATCGCTGACCGCCCCCCGCACAGATCCGTGCGAGCGGAACTACCGCACACGGCTCCTACCTTGGATGGGTAGCGTCGAAACGCGCGTCCGGGTAAGGATGCAGGACACGGACGAAGATGCGCGACAGAAGATGCGCGACAGACGAAACAACTCCCGATGTGCCGGCGCGAAATTCCGGGATTGTTTCGTCTGACCCGTATCCGCTCTAATGCAGCCTGACGTTAGGAGTACTTCATCCCTCGAAAAGCTTCGTGTCCCTTCAAAGCCTCGGAGACTTCTGCTACCGCAGCGTAATATCCCGGGTCAGCGCGCTAGTGACTAGGCGACCATTCTCCACCCGCTTCTCGATCACTTTCTGCTCAGCGGTGTGGTCGCCATATTGCTTCATGCGAAGGTCATATACCTTATCGGAGAGACCATCCAGGGCCGCCATATTCTTATAGGTGATCGAGAAACCAAAGTCCCAGTCTTCGGTGCCGTTCGCGGTCTGGTTCAGGAACATCCGGTAGTCGACAATGAGCCCGGCACTCTTTTCGGCTTCCCAGATGGGCATAACATTCTTCTTAATGTCAGCGAAGAACGCGTCGGAGTGGCCCGGTAAGATGTGTATCAACGTCACTCTTTCCACCTGGCCCTGGTTGTAGGGAACCTGGGCATGCGCGGCAGAGGCCGCCGCGAGGGAAATAAAGAGTGTTGTTACGGCAAGGCGAAGAGTTTGTCTCATTTTGAAAACCTCGTGCTTTGTGGATTGGGGCCGCCACGAGTCTACGCAGATTCCCCGTAGCCGTAAACACGTAAATCCGCAAAGGCCACAGGGTCCTCGGGGGTATACGTAAACAGTAGATGGAAGTATCGGGGGCAGCCAGCCGCATTTCTGTCCAAATTTAAATTCGTAGCCGGGCGGTCACCTGGCTCTGATACCGTGCGCCAGCCTCGATTCGCAGTATCGGCGCAACATGAAACGATTGCCCGCCAACCGGCACTATCTTTTCAGCTCATGTTCCTTTCGTTTCATCCGCTGGGGGCATCCAACGCCATTGGCAAAGCCGGAACGACTATTAGATATGGTGATCTGCACTGCTCCGGCACGGAACCGGCAGAAAGGTTGTTCGCAATGCCTTCCTTACCCATCGTCTTAGCCCACGGCTACTTGGGTTTTGGCGCCCTCGGGCCGCTGAACTACTTCAACAATGTTGCTTCGATACTGCGGGCCGCGGGAGCTACCCAGGTGTTTGCTCCGGATGTGGCTCCGAAAGGCACCCTGCAGACCCGCTCGGCACAATTGTCCCAGCAGATCAATGCCCAGTTCAACGATCAAAAGGTTCACGTGATCGCCCACAGCATGGGCGGACTCGATGCCCGCTCTCTCATCGCCGGCGGCGCCACAAACATCGCCAGCTTAACGACACTCGGCACTCCCTTTCGCGGTACGCTGGCGGCGGACGTGGCGGTCGATCCTGCCAGGCTGCTTCAGGTAAATCCTGCACAGCTGCTGGCGGCGATCGGACGTTACCAGATAGGAGTGGCCGCTGCATGGCCGTTTGACGTAGAGGCTACGACCCACTTCGCCGTCGGCCAATTGAATGCTGCGGTGGGCAACCTTGGTAACGGGGATTACTCGGGATTGGCTACGTATTTCAGCGGCTTATTTTCGCTGGATGACGGAGCCCTCAGCGAATTGACGACGGAGAAATGCCTGCAGAATTTTCCCGATGATCAGCGCGACCTGCGCGGCGTGCCCGCGTACAGCTATGCCGGCTCGATTGCGGCTGCTCAGGTGACGGCACTCTTGACCGTGCCTGCCATTCTGCTCAGTTCCACCGGACAGCAGAATGACGGTGTAGTGCCCCTGCCATCGGCTACGCTGAAAAATCACATGGGAACCTTGCCGGTAGATCATTTCGGGTTGGTCGGCTGGACGCCGGCAGACGTTTCCGATTGTTACCGTCAGATCTACGCTACGATCAACGCGCTGCCCGCGCAATAAACCTGTTTCCCGAAAGTACCAGTCCTGTCCAGACGGGATTGATACTTTGACGATCTGCAAAGTAGCAGCTCTGGAGTGTGTTGGACCTTTTTTAGGGACGGACGGAATTTCCCCTAATGAGCGTCGCGTCCAGACTAGAGCCGACCCAAGCCAAGGCATCTAACTCGCAGCGGCCTCGCTCGCATTAGGGGAAATTCCGTCCGTCCCTACAAGGGCTCCGTCCCTGAAAGGGCTCAAAAAGAGGAAGTAACAGATGGACACGGATCGGCAATAGCGGTTCGGATAGCAGGTGCGCCGCGAAGTTACATACCTATAATCCTCGTAACTGCCCCAACGATAGCCATTCCCACCGACACCCCGTCTCGGGGCAGTCACGATAGAGTCCTAACGTTTTTCAGGCACTTCGAAATACGAACTTGAAATAGCGACCAGGAAGCTGTGAAAAATTCGATTCAGCCCGGAACGAACCAGGGCTCGGCTAGCTCAGCTTTATCTCTGGACGTAGCACGAAGGGGCGGGTGGTGCGGCGTATCGACGTTGCGGAGCCAATACGGGGTTACTTTCGACTTGAGATGCGCCCGACCGGCGAATTCGACCTTCTGGCACATTGGAAACCTCTCTAGGCGGCGGCTGTGGCATTGAGCCTGCGCCGTATGCTGAACCACCGGATGATGTTGTAACTGAGGCAAGCCCAGGTAGCTTCCATCGATGTCTTCTTTTGTCCCCGGCATCGAAACTGTCGGAGTCCACATCGCTCTTTGATCCAGGCATGCGGGAACTCAGCGATCTGCGACCGTTGACGATAAATTTGTTTTGCCTCTTCGGTCTCCATTTTAGCCTTGAAGGCGACCGTCGCGGTGGGTTGTTCGATGCGCGTGATGATCCGCCTCCACTTCGGCCGCGGTTTCTTGGAGGCACACTTATCTCGGTATTCGCAGGAGCAACAAGCCGCCGCGGGCGCTTTGTACAAACGCGTGAGCACACCGTGCCCCCGATTGATGACAGTTTTGTGAGTTAACTGTTGTCCAGCGGGACAGAGGTAGAGATCGTGCTCAACGTCGTAGGGAAACGCACTGCTCATGAAGGCCCCGCTACGGCCTTGGGCATCCTGTTCCGTCGGCTTCCAGCTCTCTTGCCATGACCCATAGAAGTCGACGCCCGAGGCTGCTGCAGCCTGCACTGAGGCATGGTTGGTATAGTCACCATCGGCAACGATCTGCTTTGGCATCCGTCCCAGAGTCTCTTTGCAACGCTGAAGAGCTGGTTCCAGCTGCCTATAGTCGACGGCGTCGGTCGTTGCCTCTACATTCACTACCAATCCGTGGGTGGTATCGGTGACCAACTGCACGTTGTAGCTAGGCACGGTGCCACCTTCACCGTTTCTCATCACATGCGCTTCCGGGTCGGTGCCGGAGGCTCTGGCTACATATTGATCGCTGTCACGGTGCTTGATCTTTTGCAGACGCTCGACCTCACGCACGGCCGCTTCCAGGCGACTCTTCCGTTGCTGCGCAGCGCGGCGTTGCGCAGCAGCTTGGCGCTTAGCCACTTTCTCTTCGTTTGCGGCCTGTGCGTTCATCTCCTCGACTTGCTTCTGCGCCAGAACGAGATGAGCTTCGAGCTTCTCCTTGCGCCGAAAGGTGTTTCCGCTGGCGTTGGCTTTGATCTTCGTACCATCCAACGTGACCCGTTGCATGCTGATCAAACCCTCGGCGCTCAGCATACCCACCACCTGCACAAACAGATTGTCCAGAGCCTCTTTGTGGTCCGTGCGAAACCCTGACAGAGTGCGATGACTGACCGGCCGCAATCCGCAAAGCCACTCGAAGCAGGGTTCAAACTCGCAGCGGCGTGCAACCTCACGTGCAGAGCTAATTCCCTGGCTGTAGGCATACAACCATAAGCTGATTAATAACCGCGGTGCGGTATGGTCGCGGCCCGCCCGCCCTTCCACCGCGGCAATCTTGGCATAAAACAAGCTCAGATCCGCTCGCCCTATCAGATGCCAGATCGAGCGTGCACTGTGGTCATCATCGATTAATCTCTCCACGTCCACGGTACGGAATATAAGCTGGGAGCGGTCAATCGAAGCCAGGCGAGGTACAGGTGGTGGGGTGCTCACGCATACAGTGTATTGCCATAAGATTATTAGTAACAGTTATTGATGGTATACATGTGCCAATTTCTTCACAGCTTCCAGACGGGACGTAACCCTTGATAGCCTCTCTCCGCGCAGGCGAAGGTCCACTCTTGTGACCACTTTTCTGGCGACTAATTCTCCGCATTGAGTGTCTGTTATGGGGAAAACGGCAATCGCCTGCGGAAAGCCGAATGAAGCGCGATCTAGTAATTCTACTCTGAGATGGGTAGAATTATTACATGACAGACAAGGCTTACACCCCTGCAGAAGCATCGGCTGTTCTTAGGCTCCCCCTGAAGGCGGTGCACAAGGTGCTCGATTCTCGTCTCATTCGGCCTCAGCGATCGCGCCAGGGGAATCATATCCAGCGACTATTGTCCACGGAGCAGCTGGTCTACCTGCGCCTCGAAGCAGAAGGGGTCGGGCTTCTCCCCGTGGCGACGCGACGTGAAGTCGCGCGAGAGATTGAGGCGGCGCCCAATGTAGACTTCATAGCCGTGTCCGGCAGTTCGGCTCTCGTTATTCAAGTGAAGAATGCGCGCAAGGACGTGCAGCGGGAGTTGAAGCGCCTCCGCAACGCGCAACGCATGGCGATTTCCGACCCCGATATCATGGGCGGCACGCCGGTGTATCGCGGTACGCGGGTTCCAGTCGATATGGTGGCTGCGATGCTTGCACAGGGCGCGTCGACCCAAGAGATACTGGAGGGTTATCCATCCCTGAACCAAGAGCAAGTGGAACTGGCGCCGCTTTATGTCGCCGCGTTTCCGCGCCGTGGCCGGCCCGCCCGCCGTCCCTGGGCGAAACAAAAACCATTGCATGTGGCATCGTATAAGCTGGCAAAAAAGGCGTAGTGGCGAAACTGTTGATCGACGAATGCCTGCACACCTCCCTGCTCGCACTGGCATATGCGTCAGGACACATCGCCGATCATGTTACGTATCTGGGTCTCGGCAGTTCTAAAGACCGGGAGCTTGTGAAGTTCAGTGTGGAGCGGGATTACACATTTGTTACGAACAACCGGTCGGATTTTCTGGCCCTTTATCGTCGGACACCGTTGCACGCCGGCCTCGTAATCATCGTTCCGAACGTCAAACCGCTCTTCAACGGCAACTCTTCGAGACGGCACTTGGTTTGATCAGTGAACGAGATCTGGTCAACACCGTGATTGAAGTCGCATACAGCGACGAGCAAATCGAGTGCCGCCAATACCCGCTGTCACTGGGTTCTTAGAGCTAAGAACAGCGAAGAAATCAGCGGACAGGAAGAAATCATTTGGGAGGAAAGGCGCCAGAGAATTCCAGGACGAGAATTCCAGAACAGGTCCTCAAACCCGAGGAGACGCTTGATACGGGAAAGGCCGCATTACAGTCGGAAATGACCCTTGACAACAACCCGGTGACGACAACAACCCGGGCAGTTGAGCGGATGCCGTTCGAGCCATGCCGGAGCCAGAGCAATCCAAGCCTTAACTATCAGTGGTGTGTTCGCGTCATGCAGCTCCGCCAAACCGAGGGTGGAACCAGAACCCGCTGATAGAAGTATGGAAGAATCTCGCTGTGCCCTATCAGCACGAGGTAGTTAAGCGGCGAAGCTTCCGCAACTACGATCATGCCAGGCCAGGACTGCCGGGGACCCTCTCTTCGAGGTTGCGTGACACCTTCCGGTCCTGGTCCAGATCATCCAAGGAGTAATGCAAATAGACGCCGTGGTCCTTCAGGAATGCATGTACCTGCATCCGCGATGAAAACCCAAGCATCTGCCGCAACTGCCCCTCGGAAAGCCGCTTTGAGCGGTAGCCTTCCAGAGCCAACGCTTCGACCACAGCGCGCGGCAAGTCTGCGTACTTGCTGGTGAGAAGGTGCGCGATCTCTTCCGGGATTTGGAGCTCAAGGTTCATAGCGATCACCTCTTCTAGCTTAAAAGGGATTTTGCCCAGGAAGTTATGAAATTCTCTGTTGCCAATGACCGTGGGCATGGACCTGCGATAAGCGAGCTAAAGCAGGCGAGCATCGAGGGGGTGTCGATATGTGGCGGTGATCTGCAGAAAATTGATTTCGCTATGCTGCGGGTTGACTAGTACGTTCCAGGTCTCCGGCACAAGAATGCTGGGAACCTGCAAAAGGAGAGACCGTCTTTCAGCAAGCCAGTGATTGCCAATCATCTGCGTGATATTCAGATCCCCTGCCCAATCCTGAGGCAATGAATCTACCCCGATTTTTTCCATGGATAGCGAATCCGGTCCTTCGATTCTCAACACCTGAAAATGACCAGGCTGATCCTCGGAGTCAATCTCGATATGGATGAGTGTTTCGAGCAGGGCAGTGGCGGGGTTCATGGTGCAATAGACAATTGGATGACCTTTTGTGTGCCAACGCCCCGCCACGTACAGGCCGCCTACTCCGTCCAGACTTTGATAGTTGCTGACTCGCCACAAAATCACAGAACCGCACTCAAGCAACAAATCCGTAATCAAGTTGCAGAAGCAGCTCTTCTACGAGTCGCGCTCCAGCTTCGGTACGCAGCATCTCCAACGGGCTCCGTCCCTCGAAGCGAGACTTCACTTTGCGAAGCCAGCGGCCTGCCTTGGCTTCATCGCCAAAGACTTCTTCGGCCAGAGATGTGATACGGGCGATCCGAACCGCGCGGTCCGATTCATCGTGCGTGAGAGACTCGTGCCGAGCCCTGCGATGAGCCAGAGTTCGGCGTGGAAGAATGAAGCTGTAAATCTCTTCATCCGTCATTCCATGGTGGGAAAGAGACTCGACTGAGGTCAGAGGAAGTCGTTCATGCACCAATCGGGCAAGATCACGGTCAGAGCGCAATGGTGTGACGCCGAGCTTTACTTCAATGCGGCGATAGAACATCGCTGGTTCCCGCCTGGCGACGACTTTAGTAGATTGAGCCATGGCTCCTCCTTGGCAATCTGCCCCTATTATACGGGCGCTCTGCCAAGGTTGTGACTCCTCGCCTTGAACTCCGAATGCACGCGATGGCGGAAAGACGAAAATAGACCCAAAACCGGAAAGGCTGTGAATAGTGATTTCAGAGGCTTGATACGGGAAAGGCCGCATAGGACAAGGCTCTGGAGAACTATCAGCTACCAGTCATGGTTACCAAAGAATTCTCCTTAGCCTCTTGTTCAGTCCTCGAAAACCGTACTATTCTCTGCTTAGGAATTGGATGTCGGAGCCCTCTTGCCATGACGGCTCTGTTTGGCTTTGCACCCTTGCGCTCTGCGCGTGCATCTGCCGCAATAACGAGGACCCCTCATCGCTAGAAGCGTGATGGCGTGGGTAACCTCAACTACAAAGTGAAATGAAGCTACGAAACCGGCTCCTCCGCAGCGGTCCCGCGCCCCAGGGCGCGAAGGCGGCGAGCTGAAACATCACCTGAGTAGGGGGCGCTCAGTGCGCCCTCTTGATGATGCGGTCTTTGACAACTTAAGAAAGAGCCCCACCGGCGAAAAACCCGGCCTGCCGAGGCCGAAGGACCAAGCACGCCGGTGAAAAGGTTGGTACTGCCGGCGCATAAGCCAGGAGGAGGCAAGATGCTCAAATAATTAATTCAGAAATTTGAGCATCTTGATGAAACAAAGGACTTAGCTGCAAAGCTTGAGCACCTTCGATGAAACAAAGGACTTAGCTGTGAGAACCAACAATCCCGGTACCAATGAGCGGCTTGCCTGACCCGGCAAGAGAGCGTCACCCACCCATAACGCTTAACGCGCACATTTTCCGGACGGAGAGGGTCGATCTTGCAACCCTGGGGACCGGAGTCGATCGCGGGACTTAGTTCGCTTAGTTCGCTTAATTCGCACATTTCTACAGGCCGGGACGGCTTGCGCACCGGCTGTTCATGATCGAAAAGGCCAAAAACATTGAATTTTATCGAATTTTACAAAACTCCACACTGTTGGGCCGGAAGCAGGACGAAGTACTGCCGTAATGGTTGCGCGAAGGGTTGGTAGAAGTCCTGCACTTAACTCTGTCCATCCGTGTCGCCAACACTCCAAAAAATAACCCCACTCCCCTTGTCATCGTCCCGACCGGTAGTGGAGGGAGCGCGCTGCTGGCAAGTACCACGTGTGCGGTTTTCCCTTAAAGAAAACCGCATGCAGTTCATCAAAGCCACGGGTCTCCACAGGAAATCCGGGGGCGCTCCGCAGGAGCGGAGCGGAAGGATCTGCAGTCGTTGCGGAGTAGCGAACGGACCTGCCGGTGACTGAAGTGGACACGGCTTGGCCTACCCGCTGGATGCCGGGTCACTTGTCCACTGTTTTCCAATACTTCGATAGGTATATAGTTTCTGGGCGGTTCAAAACGGGGGTAGAAACCCTTCCAAAACCGCTGCAGCGATACGGCCGGAGGTTTTCCAGGATGCTAGGGAGCAGGGCTAAGGTGCGTTGGGTAGTGGTTGGGGCCGCAGTGATACTCGTCTCCCTGCTCGAGGTGAAGCAATTCGTTGAAGCCAACCAGGCTCCTCCCGCTGCGGTGAAGGAAATAAAGCTCGGTACGGCCAAGCCGGGAACGATGTATGCCCTGACGGTCGCAGTGAAGGATCCGGCGCGCGTACAAGGCAGCGACGCAGTCTTGGCCACCGTCAAAGACTCCCAGGGCGTCATCGATTCAAAGTGGCTGCATACGGCGGACCTCGACCTATACATGACCGTGCAACCCCGCGCTGGCGGCCCAATCACCGTGAGTCTGTCCTCTCAAGGATCCATCCCCGAGATCGCCGCCAGCGCCCGAAAAATCGTTGCAGAGGCTGGCGCGCCTGCAGTCATTGCCGCGGCTCCCAACGGTACCTGGCAAAGCGCGCAGCCCTTTGAGTTTGGCCAAACCATCTACGGCAGCGACGATGAACGCCCCTACGCTCCGTCTCGCAACGAGGACGGCTACGCGGCGATGGTCAAGGGGTTCCAATGGTTCAAGTTCACCTTTAAGGGTGAAAAGCCTCGGCTGGTCTACTTCACGCTGAACGTGACGGATCGCGACGTGCCGCTCGACGTCGATATCTTCCAGAAGGCCAAAGACAGTTCAGACGTAGTGCCTTTCAACACCGGAGAATTTGTCTACCAGGTAGAAGCCACGCAAAACTACCCTGGCCTCTATAAATTCCGTACCAGGATCCTGCAGCCGGGCCAGGAGTATTACGTCCGCGTAGCCGGCAACCATCCGGCCTATCAGCTCCACACGTCCGACTTCCCTGTTCCGCCGTACACCGACCCGCACCTGGCCGTCCGCGCCGGCATGGATTTCATGATCAACATGGGCGACTCCTGGCTTTCGAACACCCCGCGCCGGGGAGCAATCGCCCTGCGCACGACCATGCAGCACTCCGAAACCCAGCTCTGCATCGCCTGCCATCCCGCGCAATTCACCACTCGCGGTTATCTGACCGCAGTCCAAAATGGCTACGCTCCCCGGCAGCGAGCCAGCCTGGAGTTTCTGACCGACCGCATCTATAACAACGCCAGACCCTTATATGGAGAAGCCAACACCAACTGGGTGCGCGTCATATACACCGCCCGCACAGTCTCCAGCCGCCTGCCGCTGATCACCAACCAATTCGAGCAGAACGTCACCCACGATCCGCCGCGCAAAAACTTCAACCTCCCCTACGCCGAATATCTCAGGATCCACTACAAGGGCCTGAAAGAAATGCCGGGAGACGAAGCCGACGGCTGCGAACCCGACGTAAGTCCATTTGAAATCGCCACCCAAAGCTGGCAGACCTTTGACATGGTCTACAAGCAAACCAAAGATGAGAAATGGATAGCCGAGCGAGACCACGTAGAAGCCCTTGCCGTCCCCGACACTCCTAAGAATGTAATCGACCTGAACTGGAAGATCATGCTGCTGGTAGCCATCGACCGCGCCAGGTACAAAACCCAAATCGACGAACTTATTAATCAGTTGTACGAATACGAAACCCTGCAAGGAGGCTGGCCCTATCCCTTCGACAAAAAAGCCAAAACCGCGGACTTCGTCTCCTACAACGCAGTCCTGGCGTTGGCCCAGGCCGGCCGCCGCCCCGAGAGTGACGAGCACTTAGCCCGCGCCGTGCAAGCCATGTTATCCGCTCAACGGCAGGAGGGCAGTTGGGAAGGAGATCCTGTCTACCAGGGCTTCAACACGCCCTTCCGCGCCACCCAATTCGCCGTCATGGCTCTCTCCACTCTCTACCCGGGAACCACGGAAGCAAAAAACTGGGACGCAGGCTTCCCTGCTCCGCCGGCCAAGCTCGCCAAAAACGACCTGCCGCTGCTCTTATCCCAGCTGGACCAATACTGGGACCTGGCCCCCGAGCCAGTCCTCAAACAAATTCGGGAAGTCCTCATCAAAAACGATCAGCCGCTGGCACGTGAAGCCGCTGCTCGCGCCATTGGCCACATGGCGGACCCCGGCTCCTTACCCGACCTGATGCAGGCCCTGGGCGACCAAACCAAAATGGTCCAATCCAGCGCGGCTTATGCGGTGAGGATGATCTTATCCCGCAGGCAGGACGCCGCTCCCGAGGGCCACAAACTCCTGATCGCGGCACTCGCCTCGCAGAATGCCCGCACCCGCTGGGGCGCAGCCCGTGTCTTCAACCAACACTTTAGAGATTTGACCGGAGACAAAGATCTCCTGACAGCCCTCGAACGCGACATAAATGACCCCGTCCCCTTCGTCCGCTTCCAGGCCGCCTCAGGTTTATGGCGCTGGTACTACTGGCAAGTAGACCAACCTGAGATGCGCCGTAGCACCCTCGAAACCCTAGCCACGCGCCTGAACACTGAAACCGACGGAATGGTCCGCCGCGGCCTCGAGGAGAGCGTCTACGACCTCCTCGACGAGAACACCGGCTACCTGACTGCCTGGGTACGAGCCAGCGCCCTGGATGACGATAAAGCCCGCATCGGCGCCGGCTACGAAGCGGTGGTGCGCGACCAGGCACAAGTGCTGGCGAAAGTCCTGCGCGAAGGCACGCCTTTGGGGCGCGAAGGAATCCTCAACGCGCTGTGGGATTTTCATGTGCGCCACTATGCTCTCCCCGCTCTGAAAGAGAATACGGTCTCCATCGGCCTGCCGGCGGTCCTCACTAAGTACGTCAGCGGCGTGCCCGATCTGCATCGTCCGGGTTATGAATATCCGCCATATCGGGAAGCGGTCGATTTCAAGTACGACGTCCACAACGGATTTTTCCAGACCCGGATCGGCAACGACAGCGACCTGATTCATTTCTTCAAGAGCTCTGGTCCCGAGTTGGAAAATGCCCTCCTGGCCTGCCTCGAAAACGCCAACGACACGATGAAGATCGAAGTGTTGAAGGCGGGCAGCACGCTTAGCGGAGCCGGCGATGAGCGCTTCACCCTGGCGGCACTGAACTTATCCGAGGATCCGAACCTCGAGGTGCGGCAGACGGTGCGCTATGTCTACGAGGATGGGCAACGCGGTATCCTCAATCTGGATGCCCCCTCGGCGCCAGATCCCCGTTTGGTCAGCAAGGTAGTCGAGATTCTCAAGCAGGGCAATCCTGACAGCCAGGCGGTGGTGCTGCCCTTGCTGGCGGCACTGCCCAGCGATTCTCCCTGGGGACGGCAGCCGGAGGTCCTGGCTTCGCTCCGCGGCCTGCTGGAACAACAACCTCGCCCCGCCAACTACGCCCAGGTGCTGAATGCGGCTTCGTCGTTTCAGCGGCTCATGCAGGAGCCGGCGATGCGCGATCAGGTGTTGGCTGGTTTGAACGACGCGAACCCAGAGGTGCAGCGAGCGGCCGTGCGGGTTTGCCTGGAGCACTTTTTAGGCAACGCGCAAACCGCGCCGCTGGTGAAGACGGCGTTCGCCAACCTGAACCCGCAAGGGATGGGTGTGTTCGTGGAAGAAGTGGGGGACCCCAAATTTCTCAGCCGGCATTTGGGCATTGCGGGTGGGGCTGTGTCGCAGGATCAGGCCTACTTCCTGAATAAGAGCCTGGTCGCGGTGAAAAAGCCGACAGATTTGCTGGACAATCCCCTGGTACTGGATACGGTGCTGGCCAGCCTGCGCAGCCCCGACAACAACGTGCGCGCGGCGGGGCTGGATGTGCTGCGCAAGGTAAAAGGAGTGGAGCAGCGGCCGGAGTTCCGCACCGCAATGGAGCAATTACAGAACGACAGCAATCCCCGGCTGAAGCTGATCGCGGCCAGCGTGTTGGGAGGAAAGAAGCTGAGCGAAGCGCTCAAGGATGTTCAACCAGGGTCAGTGCTGGACTTCAGTTACTTCGTGGCTAAGATTGAGCCTATTTTGGCTACGCAGGGTGCTGATGGGAAGGCTTGCGTGTTTTGCCATGCCAGCCATGTGATCTTCAAGTTGCGGCCGCCGAATGACCAGGGAGTCTTCTCCGATCAGGACAGCGAAGACAACTATAAGTATGCGATGCACGTAGTCGATATCAATGATCCGATCAAGAGCCTGATGCTGATCAAGCCAACGCGGCCTACGGACAGCGCCGGGAATGTGGGCGACTACCTGGCCACACACAATGGCGGACAACGTTGGAAGGGCAATGAACAGAGCTGGCAATACCGCACGATTCTGGAGTGGATTCGTGGCGGCCGATTGGAGACTGCGGCGGTGGCGAAATAGGTGCCCGGCGCTATCGCGCAGTTCTGTTGATAAGACCCGGACGCTCGCAATCCTACGCCCACCGCCCGAGTCACTTGCGTCGCATCAGCCAGAAGACACTCACCGCAACGACCGCGACCAGTCCGGCCACGAAGTAAAAATCAATCCGATTTGGATGTTCTAGTGACAACATGCCCATAGCTTCCTTCTAAGCATCTCGGCTTGTGGATCACTATAAACGCAACCACGTCCGGCGTTTCTGCTCTCTTTGCTATGCTTACGGCTAACATGACAGATCAGACCATCACCCGCGCGTGGCTGCACCAGCCTTCGCAGTGGCACGAGACCGGGGACACGCTGACGGCAACGGTGCCGTCCGGCACAGACTACTGGCAGGTCACGCATTACGGCTTCATTCGCGACAACGGTCCGTTTCGATACCAGGAACATACTGGGAACTTCGAAGCCAGGGTTCGGATCTCGGGAAAATATCACGAGCTCTATCACCAGGCCGGCTTAATGATACGCATCGATGAGACCCACTGGATCAAGGCAGGAATCGAGTTCGTGAACGGCAAGCAAAACGTGAGCGTCGTGGTCACGCGGGAGTTTTCAGATTGGTCTGTACTCGCTCGTTCCGACAGCCCCCCGTTCATCTGGCTGCGCCTGCAGCGTTATCAAGACACGGTCCAGCTTTCCTATTCAACAAACAGCCAGGAATGGTCGATGATCCGTCTTGCGTTCTTCCCGCCGGCGGTGCCGGTCAAAATTGGCATGTTCGCCGCTGCGCCAGGTAAAGAGCCTTTAGAAGTCGCCTTCGACCACTTTTCGATCGGTGCTCTCGATTCACCACCCAAAGAGGACTGACAAAAGATCTGCCCGCAATTCCCTCTTGACAAGCGCAGCATGAACTGGAATAGTTTCCCCATTGGCTAATTAGCCATTTGGTGAATTACGTGCCGGACCATCTTAGTGCAACATTTGCGGCTCTCTCTGACCCTACCCGTCGGGCCATCCTGGCACGCCTCTCGCAAGGGCAACTTTCGGTTAAGGAACTCTCTGAGCCGTTTTTAATCACCGCGCCTTCGATCACCAAACACCTCAAGGTCCTGGAACGCGCAGGTCTGATCACTCGAAGCCGCGATGCTCAGAAGAGACCCTGTCGTCTTGAGAATGCTCGTTTGCGAGAGGTGGACAAGTGGCTTGAGCGATATCGCCGCTCGTGGGAGCACAGCATGAACCGGCTCGACGACTATCTGGGAGAGTTAGAAGCGAAAGGAGAACAGAAGCATGCTCGTAGGAAAAAACGTTGAAGTCACTGTCAGTCTACCCACGGACCGGGAGATCGCGTTCGCCTGCCGTTTCCAACGAAGTGCCCGGCTCTTATTTGAGGCCTGGACCAGGCCGGAGCACCTCAAGCAATGGTGGGGATGCGAAGGTTCAACCATTACGCATTGCGGCATCGACCTCCGTATCGGTGGGGCCTGGAGCCTCGTCATGCGTATGGGAGATGGAGTAGACCACCCCTTTCATGGCATCTATCGCGAGATTCTGCGGCCGCACCGGCTTATGTACACCGAGTGTTACGACATGCCTCAGTACGGAAGCCCTGAGTGGCTCACCACAGTTACGTTTGAGGAGCTTCACGCGGAGACGCTGGTGACCCACAACATCCGGCACAAGTCGCGGGAAGTTCGCGATGGTCATCTCCAGGCAGGAATGCAGCAAGGCACGATTCACACTCTCAATCGTTTGAATGAACACACCGCAGCGATGCAACCGGCATAACCGAAATCACTTTGAACGGAGCTGACATGAAACTCTTCACGCATCTGAACTTTCCCGGGAACTGTGCGCAAGCCTTTCACTATTACGAGCAGAACCTGGGATCGCGGTAGGGACGCATATCGCTATGCGCCCCCCGCACAAAGCCGTACGTGCGGCTTTCCCGCATACGGCTTCCACCTCGGGTATTTGACGGCGAAGCGTTGATTGGGCCACGGATGCTGGATGCGCGGTTTGGGGAGCCACTGTGAGACTAACTTCGTCATGTCCGACCACTTCATACGGTCCGTCTGACTGCGCCGCCGAAGCGTGCGCCGCCATAGGTTGGTGACGTGGTTGTGAAACGCCACGAGCGAGCCCAGGTTACTCGGCACGGCGTGGTAGGCGAAGTAGCCGGTGACGACCTGCCCAAGCCATTGGCCTTGCTCAGGAATGGGTAGGTGCATCTTTCTTCGCAGCGTGTCCTTGATCTCTCGCAGCTTAGCCTTCGCGCGATCACGACGGGATTTCCGCTTGACGAGGAATTTGCCCTGCCGTGTCTTACCACTGATGAAGGTGAAGCCTAGAAAATCAAAGGTCTCCGGCTTACCGAGACCCTTTCGGGCGCGTTGGTCCGCAGCAAAGCGGCCAAACGCGATCAAGCGAGTCTTGTCCGGATGCAGCGCCAGCGAAAACTTTTCCAGCCGTGCTTTCATAGCCCCCAGGAAGCGCCTTGCGTCGGCTTCGTGTTCGAAACCCAGAACGACATCATCGGCATATCGCACCATGATCATGTCGCCCTGTGCCTCTCGTACGCGCCATTGCTCGGCCCAGAGATCGAAGACGTAGTGAAGATAGATGTTGGCCAGCAGCGGTGAGATCACCGCTCCCTGTCCCGTCCCCATCTCACTGACCGTCACGGTCCCGTCTTCCAGTATCCCCACCTTCAACCATTTCTGGATCAGGCGAAGGATGCGCTTGTCACCGATCCGATGTTCCAGGAAACTGATCAGCCATCTCTGGTCAACAGAGTCGAAGAAACTCCGGATGTCGGCGTCCAGGATGAAGTTCACTTTACGGCCTGAGATCCCCACCACCAGCGCATCCAGCGCATCGTGTTGGCTACGCCCCGGCCGGAAACCGTAGCTGAACCCGAGGAAGTCTTCCTCATAAATACAGTTCAGCACCGCCAGTGTCGCCTTCTGGACGATCTTATCCTCCAGTGCGGCGATCGCCAGCGGGCGCTGCTTACCGTCACCCTTGGGTATCATCACCCGCCGGGACGGTTGCGCCCGGTACGCGCCTCGATGGACCCGCTCATGCAACTCGATGAGCCTGGAATCAAGATCGACTCCGTAGTCCTCCCATGTCATGCCATCCACCCCGGGCGACGCATCTCGTCTCAGCGAGAGATACGATTCCCGCAGCAGCCGCACATCCACGTGATGAAGCAGCGAAGTAAACTTCTCCGTCTTGCCTTGCCTTGCGGCTTTCCGTATGCGGCCCAGCGCTTGTGACACGCCTGCCCGACCCTGTGCTCGGAGCGTGCTTTGCCGGTCCACATTTCCCTTGGCCCCCGCCCTCGGCTCCATCCACTCCTCTCCTGGTTGCCCAGCTTCGTTCGTGGACTTCGCAGCTACTGTTGCGGGGTCTGACTTCTCGCGTTCGTTCATCATCGGCTTCGGCTCATCACCTTCCCCATGCGGACCGGTGCGATGCTAGCTGCCCGGCCAACCGCGAGATCTCCCAAGTTCCGACGTCTTCCTTTTGTGCGTGATAGGGTCTTCGACCACGGCTGAGCGATAGACCCTCGCATAACGGGTCCACACATGTTGCCTTCGACGATGTCCACGGCCTCGGCCTCAGCGGCATAGTATCTTTCGCGGCTCAATAGCCTACCCCACACAATCGTTGTGTACGCTTCGCAGTGGTCGTCACCTTCCACCACGCAACACTCACTACCAGGCGGCTGCTACGCCTTACCTGGGCCGGACTTGCACCGGCTGGAACACGCCAGCTTGCTTGGCGCACGGGCAAAATACTTATGCTGATGAAGCAGAGCCAGGCACCGGGCGCCGCTCCGAACACCGGAGGGGAAGATCCGGTTCTGCACGCGCGCATTCAAATTGGCGAAGCCATTCTCATCGGCAACGATGTACCCCCGGACCGGTTTCAGCCGGTGCGCAGTGTTTATCTCTACCTGAGTGTGGATTCTGCGCAGGAAGCTGAGCGAATTTACGGTCTGCTCATTAAGGGCGGAGAAGCTTACATGTCATTGCAAGAGACGTTTTTCGCATCCCGCTTCAGTCAGCTGCGCGATCAGTTCGGCGCTCTTTGGACGTTGATCCACGAACGCCCAATGCCCTGATCTAGGATGGGTGTGGACCTACACTGCGGTGACCCCGCTGTGATCCGTGGAGGAAACAAACCGAATGCCGGAAGGCAATGAGATCTACCGCTATGCCCAGCGCCATAGGGAGATGTTCGTCGGCAAGACTATATGCGTGGAGACACCGAACGGCCGCTTCCCGGATGCGGCACTCCTGAGCGGGTGCAAGCTGAAATCGGTGCTGGCGCATGGCAAGCATCTGGGCTACGACTTTGGCCGCGACCGCAAGCTGCATGTGCACCTCGGACGCTTCGGCGACTTCACCGAGGGCAAAATGCCTTTCCCTGAAGCAAAGGGCGCGCTGCGAATGCGTTGGTCGACCAGAACAGACTGGCTGGAGCTGCGTGGCGCAATCGACTGTTCCGTTTACACCGACCAGCAATGGCAGACACTGGAGAATCGGTTAGGCGCCGACCCGCTAGCGCTCAATGCCGACCCCTCACCAGCCTTTGCTTATGTGCATAAGGCAAAGCTGGCGATCGGCGCCCTCCTGATGGACCAAACCGTCTTTGCAGGCATCGGAAACATCTATCGGGCGGAGCTGCTCTACCGCGCAAAGCAGAGTCCGTTCACAGCAGGCAAGGACATTTCAGGCAAGACTCTGAATGCGATCTGGAAGGATGCAGTAAAGCTTATGCTGGACGGCATTGTGGACCGGCGAATCGTGACGACCCGAGCCAAAGACCGCCCCCACCCAACCGGAACCGCAAAGGACGAAGAAACCCACTACGTTTACCGTCGTCACGGCAAGCCCTGTTTTGTTTGTGGATCCACGATTCGCCGAATAGAAATGGCTGGTAGGACCCTGTACTGGTGTCCAACATGCCAGCCGGATGAGGCCGGTGCCGAGCGTGCTTCCCTCGCCAGGTCAAAGCCCGCGCGCAAGCTCGAGGGAACGCGAGATCGCTCTTCACAACTGGCCCGGACCCGTTAAATCAGTTCAGCTGAGTCGCCTGCTAAGAGGCGCTCCGTAACTTGCGCGAAGCTGTAGATGCCCTCCGCGGGATTAAGCGTAAACACGAGGACTACGTCAAAGCGGCCGCCAGGCCAGGTCTGGGGGGCGCTGTTGTCCCCAAGGATCGCATTGGCGATCGCCTTGATGTTTTCATGCTGCCAGGCAATCAGAACCGGCCCCCTGCACTGGCGCGCAGCGGCCACGAGTTCCACCTCTTCTCCTTTGCTGAAGTTCAGATTGACATCCACGCTCAAAAGCTGAGCCAGCGGCGTAACCGTCTCCTGGGATCGCCGGCTCCTCGCGTTGCCAGGATCAGGGTCGTCGATTGCGGCGGAGGCAAAAATGAATTCAGGCTTCGCCAGAAGGGGGTCCTGCAACGCGCCGCGGGCAGGCGCGAATAAGCAGGCCAACGCACCGGCACGCTGCCAGCCCCGCACAATCAAGTCGTGCGGACTGGAGTCGCCTGTTTCCTTGACGCCGGTAAAACGGCCGCCTGGCTTTTCCGCGTGGCGGATCACCATGATCTTGGGAGCTTTCCCCCGCATAGAATTTCCTCTCATCCAGAGCCGGAACTGCCATTCTCTGCTCACTCAATTAAAGAATGAATACAATTGCCGAGGCTTTTGGGGTGGCTGAAATCCACCGCGAGCTTCTTGGCTAAGGGGAAAACTCATGGGTCATTGGACGCGTAGAGGATTTCTTAACTCGCTCTCGGCAGCAGCGGCTGGCACCGCATTTGCCGCGCGCGCTGGACAAGTATCCATCAAGATCACCGACCTGCGCTGCGCCATCATTGGGCGAAACCCGACAGTGCGCATTGTCACGGATCAGGGCGTCTCAGGGTATGGGCAAGCCGAATCCTATAAGCCGTATCTCAAGCCGATGGTCCTCTTCTATCGCGACTATCTGCTCGGCGAAGACCCGACCGACGTCGCCCGTGTGATGCTGAAAATCCGCCGCCTGGGTGCGTTCAAGCCCTGGGGTGCCGCCGTCAGCGCGATCGAGATAGCACTGTGGGATATAGCCGGCCAGGTAGCCGGGGTTCCGGTTTACAAACTTCTCGGGGGCAAGATCCGAGACCGGGTCCGTATCTATAACGGAGGGGTCCGCTTCCCCATGACCGGCCACATGCCGCAGGATTACGCCGAGAACATGGCGAAGATGAAGGACGCCAAAGAGGGGTTTACGCTGATCAAGCAGGCGGTCGGCTTCCACGATCCGGCGATGCTGCCCGCCGTACCCAACGCGTGGTACGACGAACCAGCGCGAAAAGGAGCCTCGCATCCCGATCGCGGCATGATGACCGAGCGTGGTATGGACCATGTGATCGCTTGTGTAGAAGCGATGAAGAAGGTGCTTGGCCCTGAGATCGGGCTAGCCTTGGATTGTGGTCCCGGCTGGACGGTAAAGGATGCGATCACCTTTGCCCGGGCCATGGAACCGCTGCACATCGCATGGCTTGAAGACCTGATCACTGGCGACTACACGCCCTATCCGAATGCCGAACTTTTTCGCGAAGTGACCGTGAGTACCTCGGTCCCGATTCATACCGGTGAAGAAATCTACCTTAGAGAAAATTTCAAAGACCTGATCGAAAAGCAGGCGGTAAATATTGTGGGCCCTGACCCGGAGGACGTGGGAGGGATCGCGGAAATGAAGTGGATCGCGGAATACGCCGACCTTCACGGGATACAGATTGCTCCCCACGGAATCTTCGATGGGCTCATTGGACTGGCGGCCCACGTTCAGGTGGCGGCGGCACTGCCGCAGAATTACATCGCCTTTGAGTATCCGCTGGGACAGCCTGACTGGTGGTATGAGATTGTCGATGGGCTCCCGAATCCGATCGTCGAAGCCGGGTTCATTAAGGTTTGGGACCGGCCGGGGATTGGGGTAACCTTCCGTGTGCCGGCAGCCAAAGCGCATCTGGCGGACGAGGATCGTCAGTTTTTTGACTGAAGCGAGGCCTATCTGGCTACCGAAGTGACCGATACCGCGTCCTGGCCAAAAAACTTCATGTTGATCAGGGTCTCTCGCTCCGACTGAGTCGCCGAGGCTTCATAGGGGTTGTAGTGCCAACGGCGGACGGCGCGCATTCCTGCTTCTGCCAATTTTGGGTCGCCGCTCACCACGCTTACGTCTTTGACCGATCCATCGGCAGCAATCAATGCTTTCAAGTGCAACTCCCCTACCTCGTTCGGATCAGCCACGACGGGAGAAGCAAAGTGACCCTGCGGAAGTTCCGAGACGAACGGCCTTTGGCCAGCCACAAACGGAGCCGTGGAGAGCGATTTCGGAGTGGTCGATGGCTCTGTGGGCCTGGTCAGCGGTTCGGCCTGCCGGGCAACGTTTGTGGCGGTGGGGAGCGAAGGCAGCGGCCGTTGCTTTGGCCTTTCGACAGGCGGTAACGGCGCGGCCAGCGGTAAAGCCCGCACCGCACCTTGCGTCACCGGCGCCGATGGAGCGACGGGTTTCTCGATGTGAGCGGTTTTTACAGGCAGAGAAACAATCAAAAACTTTGCCACGATCACCAAAAGACAAGCGGCAGTGAGCCACGCCACAGCTCCCCATTGCCGGAAAGGAGCCCCCCGCTCGCGCACCGCCCGGTTGGTGTCCGCCGGCGCCATTTGTTTTGGGGCAGGCCGGTCGAAGAAGAGCCGTTGGTGGTGGCCGGGAGTGGGCAAACCCGGAAGGGGGTTCACCGGCAAGGTTTGCAGCGCCTTTCGTTCCGGCCGCATGGTGACCACATGAGGTGCGGCTGCCGGCGGTTTGAGTCGCGGCTTTTCCACCACTCCCAGAACTGCGCTTCTCGGTACCGGCTGCGACGGTGTGATCACCGCGGACCGGGAAAGCTTCTCGATCAAATGTTGGTCACGGCGGCTCAAAACCTGTTGCGGAAGTACATGAAAATGACGGAAGGTCCAGAGAAGGCGAAGCCGTTGCCACTTTGACGGGCAAATATAGAGGGTCCCCGACTCGGTGCGCAGTTCCAGGAGGTGCGCGCCATCTTCGTCAGTTCCTGCAAGACGGGTGCTGATGCCAGAAGGGTAGGATTGCTCTTCTGGGAATTGGACCAGAGAATGAGTGTTCATGAGCGCCTCGCACGGAGCAAACACAGGGGCCCATCTGCACTTCTTTGACGAAATTTTTAGGAAGGCAGAATTGTTACAGGTAACACAGGTCTTGCTAAGACCTATATTATGCCTGCATCCAATTGGATGCCAACTCGCGGGCCGGGGACTTCTTTTCGCGGGGCGGCGGACGAAAGCCCAGTGGGTGGCCAAGGTCGCAGAAGAGGTGTTTTGACGAGTGAATTGTGGCAATTGGGTGCCGTCGAGGTGGCTGCGGGTATCCGCGACCGGCAGTTCACGTGTTTCGAGGTCATGACTTCTGTCGTCGAGCGCATTCAGCGGCTCAACCCGAAGCTGAACGCGATTGTTGTGGACCTCACCGGCGCGGCGCTAGCCCAAGCCGCCGCTGCTGATCGCAAGCTGCAGGCACTCCCCGAGCCTGGACCACTTTTTGGGGTGCCCGTCACCATCAAGGTGAATGTCGACCAGGAAGGCGAGGCGACGACGAACGGCCTTCCGGCTCTGGCGAATGTCATAGCACCGCAGGACGCACCCCTGGTCCGTAACCTTCGCCAAGCCGGTGCGATCTTCGTCGGCCGGACCAATACGCCTGAACTTTCCATGCGGCTTACGACGGTTAATCCACTGCACGGGCGAACCTGGAACCCGTGGCATCCGGATGCGTCTCCAGGAGGATCTTCCGGCGGCGCTGGGGTTGCTGCTGCGGCCGGGTTCGGCGCGATCCATCACGGCAACGACATCGCCGGCTCGCTGCGGTTCCCTGCCTTCGCCAATGGCGTGGTGACTCTCAAGCCGACACAAGGCCGGATCCCGGCATTCAATCCGTCGGCAACCGTCGAGCGCAGTCTGCACTGGCAGTTGACATCCGTACAAGGTGCGATTGCCCGCTCCGTCGCAGATGTGCGGCTTGCCACACGCGTGATGGCCGGCGGTGATGTCCGCGATCCCTGGTGGGTACCCGCGCCGTTCGATGGCGAGCCTCTGGCCCAGCCTGTTCGCGTCGCAGTCACACGCAACAGCCACGGATACCCGATCCATCCGGGCATTCTTGCATTGATCGACCGCTCTGCAGATTATCTGCGCGAGGCCGGCTATGAGGTTGTCGACGTCGAGCCGCCGTCCATTATCGATCCGGCACGTGGCTGGTTGAGTGTGCTGCTCACAGAGATCAAAGCAACCTTAGGTCCAACGGCCGATCAGTACGGAAGCGACGACTTACGCCGGATCTTCGCCTGGTATTACGAGATGGGAACAATTCTCGATTACGAGGGTGTTCGTAACGGTCTTGCGGACAAGACGAAGATGGCGCGTAGTTGGAACATCTTTCTGGATTCCTATCCGTTGGTGCTGACGCCGTTCCTGATGCGCCCGGGCTATTCGTGGAATTACGACGCGTTGGGGTTCGCGCAGACCAAAGACCTATGGGACTCTGCGGTCTACAGTTACGGCATCAACTATCTTGGGCTGCCGGCCGGGTTCGTGCCCGTCGGCCTGGTAGAGAATCTGCCTGCCGGCGTTCAGATTGTCGGGCGGCGGTTTCGGGAGGACACGGTCCTGGACGCCATGGCTGCGATCGAACAGCGCGCCGGCCGCCTGGTCGATCGGCTCTGGGGGTCCGCAATTTAGTGCAAGCCGTATTTCTGCGCCAGGTAGTTCTCGACTGCGGTTGCTTCTTCTTCGCAAAGAACCCGGTTGTAAACCAGAATTTCGCTGATCTCACCATTGAAGAATGTTTGATTAATTCCTTCGCCAATCGTGCCGGCGCCTGTTACGCCGCCGAGTACCGGCCACTTACCACCCTGCCGGAACACACGCAATCCGTTGACGTATAACGTGTCGGCCTCACGGTCGTGCACCGCACGGGTGGAAGTGAAATCCTGTCCCACGCCGCCGGCCGGGCGGGCGTAAAAGAGATTGTTCCCCGGTCGAGTGGTACCGAACCGCGCCGATACATGCGTCTGGTATGGGCTGACGAAGGTATTGCCCCAGTATTCGTTCTCCGTCCAAAGGATGGCGCTGTTCTGCGAGTAAAGGTTGGCGGCGGGTCCGTCGGTGGTGGCCTTCGCTACCAGAAATACCGTCATCTCACTCCAGCCGGCAATGGGAAGATTGAAGCTAAAATACGCGTTGTTGTTGAACAACCAGGCGGCCTGGCAGTTGCGCCCATCCGCAGTGAAAGTAGGAGCCGTTGTGCCTGCGTAGGCATCGTGGCCTTTGCCGGACTGGTCCTGCCAAACACCGCCGAAGATACTCCCTGTATCCGCACGCAGCCATTGCTCCAATCCTTTGGTGGGAACCGCCTTAGACGGATCGGCCGCGGATGCCGAGCGTACGCGGATATTGGAGAGGGCTATCCTATAGAACTCTGACCCGGTGAATTGCACAGACGCGGTCTGAAACGGAGTCTGCAAACCAACCATCTGCAGACTCTGCGCCTGCGGGCTCTCGTAATCCAGCGTGTAGCCGGCAGCAGTCGTAGAAAAAGGGCTCGGCGCGGGAGTCGGCGTGCCCACCTGCAAGGTATAGCTGTACTCAAGCCTTCCGCTCGTCTCCGTATTGAGACCGATACCATAGATCGATTGGTTGAATTCCATGGTGAGAACAGTGGGAGGTTCCGACGAACCTTGAGCGGGCAGGGCGTTCAATTGCAGGGTTCCGCCGTTGACCGAATAGACAGGCCCGGCATATTGCGGGGTCAAGGTAGGGATGGTTACCGTGACCGTCAAACCGGGCACCCCCTGTACCGGCAACGTCGCAGTAACTGGAGCCGTAGGCTGACCCGGCGCGCCCGTGGGCGCTGCCGGTAGTTGAGTGAAATCGATATAGCCGTCGGGAATCAAACCGGCCGTGCAGTACAGGCCGTTGCTAGAAAAGGATTGTCCGAATGACGTTCCGGAGGCGAAAAGAAAGGTCAAAAACGAGCACACAACAAGGGAGAACCAACGCATATTGCCACTCCAGAGCCCACAAATCAGGTTACGAAAGCGTTAGTCGAGCTTCTGCTGAAACAATGCAACGAGCGTGCGAATCGTAACATCCAAAGCGTCGCAAGCGATACCGTTTTGCGCGCTTTGGCCCTCTTATCGTGCAACAATGTACTTTGACGTTTTGTCTCTCGTCAAGAACTTTGTGTCAATAATCTGCGACGGGTAATACTCTACCGGGGCTCGAGAAAAGCAAATCCCACAACTGATGCATCTGAGGAGCATGGACCATACTCTTTTGCCTGGCCGCCCCTACCCTCTCGGCGCCACCAGTTCCAGCAAGGGCACCAACTTTGCGGTCTTTTCAGAAGGCGCCACCCGGGTTGATCTTTGCCTGTTTGACGCGGATGGCAAACAGACCGGCAGCGTGACGCTTCGCGAGCGAACAGCCCATGTGTGGCACGGCCTGCTCTGCTCCATTAAGCCAGGCCAACTCTATGGATATCGCGTCTATGGCCCGTGGGAGCCGGAAAAGGGGCGTCGGTTCAATCCCGCTAAACTCCTGATCGATCCTTACGCGAAAGCGATCTCGGGCAAGGTCGACTGGAAGGCGCCCATCTTCGCTCATGATGCGGCTTCCGGGAACGATCTCGAGATAGACACTCAGGATTCGGCGGCCGGTGTTCCAAAGTGCGTCGTGACCGAAAGCAAGTTTGACTGGGAAGGCGATTGCCAGCTCGACATACCGTTGGCAGATTCCGTGGTCTACGAAGTTCATGTTCGGGGCTTCAGTATTCGCAATCCGGAAATCCCTGAAAACCTGCGAGGAACCTATGCCGGGCTTGGCCACGAAGTGAGCATTAATTACTTCAAGAAGCTCGGCATTACGGCTGTGGAACTTCTCCCCATCCACCACTTTATCGACGAAGGCCACCTGGTCAACAAAGGACTCACCGACTATTGGGGTTACAACACGTTGGGTTACTTCGCCCCCATGTCCCGGTATAGCTCCACCGGCGACACGGGTGGACAGGTAAACGAGTTTAGGGAGATGGTCAAAGCCTTTCATGCGGCGAGGATCGAAGTGATCCTTGATGTGGTCTACAACCACACCTGTGAAGGCAATCAGCTGGGACCGACACTCAGTTGGCGAGGGCTTTGCAATTCGACCTACTACCGGTTGATGGACAATCCGCGCTATTACATGGACTACACGGGCACCGGGAACACGCTCAATGTCCGCGATCCTCAAGTGCTCAAGATGATTATGGATTCGCTGCGCTACTGGGTGACCGAGATGCATGTCGATGGCTTTCGTTTCGATCTTGCGTCCACGCTCGCTCGTGAGCTCCACGATGTCAGCAAACTGTCGCCGTTCTTCGAAACCATCCATCAAGACCCAACCCTGGCGGATGTGAAGCTGATCGCCGAGCCGTGGGATGTTGGCGAAGGGGGCTACCAGGTTGGTCAGTTCCCTGTTCTCTGGGCGGAATGGAATGGGAAATACCGCGATACAGTGCGGCGGTTTTGGCGCGGTGATCCGAGCCAATTATCCGATTTTGCTTACCGTCTGACCGGATCGAGCGATCTTTATCAGGACGACGGCCGCAAACCGTATGCAAGCATCAACTTCGTGACCGCGCATGACGGCTTTACGCTATGCGATCTGGTCAGCTACAACCAGAAGCACAATGAGGCCAACCAAGACGATAACAGGGACGGCGCAGACAACAACGATTCATGGAATATGGGCGTCGAAGGGCCGACCGATGATCAGGCGATCAATGCGCTCCGCGAACGCCAGATGCGTAATTTTCTAGCGACGCTGATGCTATCGCAAGGTGTGCCGATGCTTGCGGGAGGCGATGAAGTAGCTCGTTCGCAGCGAGGAAACAACAACGCTTATTGCCAGGACAATGAGCTGGCGTGGTACGACTGGACTTTGGATGAGCCACGTAAACGGCTTCTCGAATTTACTGTGCGGCTCATTCATCTTCGTTCCTCTCACCCCAATTTTCACCGCCGGAAATTTTTTCAGGACCGCCCGATCCGCAAAGAAGGGGTGGATATCGTGGAGATGGACATCGCCTGGTTCAATACGGATGGAAAACGGGTCTCCGACGAAATCTGGCGCACAGAGTGGAACCGTGCTGTTTGCGTTCTCTTGAATGGCCAAACGCTGGAAGTCACCGACGAGGATGGCAAACCCGTCATTGATAACAGCTTCCTGTTGATCATCAACGCAGCCCAGGAAGGAGTGGAGTTTACCCTCCCACCGTGCCACACCAGTGGGCAATGGTGTCAGATGATGAGCACAGAGGATATCGAAGACCCCTTTCGAGCGAAAGAGCCGGCCAGCAAAATCATTGTGGGTGGGCGATCGCTGCTGCTCTTCATCGATAAGTAGAGCATGCAGATTCTTGACACCGCTGATCATCTCTTTGTAGGCTCTCTGGTGCCAGAGTTGTCCAGGTGTTTGTCGACATGAACTTATGGCGAGACGTAGGTTACTCATTCCGGCGGCTACGCAAATCGCCCGGATTTGCTGTCGCCGTGATGGCAACTCTGGCCCTCGGCATCGGAGCGAATACAGCCATTTTCAGCATAGTCAGCGCTGTGCTGTTGCGACCCTTACCCTATAAAAGCGCAAGCCGGCTGGTCGTGGTATGGCAGACCGATGCCGCACACCGCGGAACCGGCGCGTGGTTTGATACCTACCGTGAGTTTGAAGAGTGGCAGCGCGACAGCCATAGCTTCGAGAAACTGGCCGCGTTAAGCTGGGCAACCAGCGGAAACACGCTTAAATGGCGCGGTAAGCCAATCGGGCTTTTGGCGATTCCGGCCAGTATTGATTTCTTCGCCATGCTGGGCACCGAAGCCCAGATCGGCAGAACGTTCAACCAGAGCGACTTACAAAATGCCTGCACCCTGGTCCTCGCCTATCCGTTTTGGCGGGATCAGTTAGGCGCGCCCAGGGACATCGCCGGCCAGAGCCTGGCGATAGATCGATCCAGTTGTGTTGTCGTTGGGGTGATGCCGAAGGACTTTACGTTCTACCCAAAAGAGGCGAATGCGTGGTCTTTGATGACTCCCACGGGAGTATTCGCAAACAAGCCCTGGGAATCCATGACAGGCGTCTTTGGGTTGTTGAAGCCTGGGGTGACACATACGCAGGCCGAAGCGGAACTCGATGCGATTGAAAAGCGAACTTTGCCGGAAGCTCCTGCAAACCTTTCTCTGCTCGCTTCTGCCACACCTACAGTGCTCGATTTGCAGGATAACCTCACCTGGCTTGCGGGGAGAGAGTTGCGGACCGGGCTCTGGGTGCTTTCCGGTGCCGTTGGCTTCATCCTGCTGATGACCTGCCTTAACGTGACTAACCTATTGCTTAGCCGCAGTAGCGTGCGCTCGCGGGAGATGGCGGTTCGCACTGCATTGGGCTCTGGCCGCGCGCGCCTCATCCAGCAGATGCTTACGGAATCCATGTTGCTGGCCCTATGCGGGACTGGCGCTGGAGTTGTGCTGGCCGTCTCAATGATCCACTGGTTCCGCAATGCCAACCCGGTGGAGTTGCCGCCGGGCAACGTGGTTGCGCTCGACTGGCGCGTTCTTCTGTTCGCAGCACTGTTAGGCGTTGGTTCGGCAATCGCGATTGGATTGATCCCAGCGTGGAGGGCATCCGGGGTAGATCCGAATTTTGTGCTCAACAACGGCGACCGCAGCATGGGCCGCGATGTTTCCGCGCAGCGGACTTCGCGCGCCCTGGTGGTCATGCAAATGGCCCTCTCCCTGATGCTCTTTGTGGGAGCGGGATTGCTGGCCGCAAGCCTGTGGAACATGGCATCGACCCGGTTAGGTTATCGGACAGACGGCGTGCTGACTGCCAAAATCAATCTACCCAAAGAGCATTACGAAGACGCTGATGCCAGATCAAGGTTTGCCGCGGGGCTAGGGGAAAAACTTTCACGCCTGAATGGCGTAGAGGCGGTGGCAGAAGCGTCAAGCTTCACTCCCACGGGAGAAAATGCATTATCGGTGGAAGGGGATGAAGGATTTTCCCCGGGTGGCATTGCAACGCAGAGTGTGAGCTCGGGTTTTTTTGCCGCGATGCAGATTCCAGTGTTCCGCGGGAGAGTCTTTGATACCCAGGACCGAAAAGAAACACAACAGGTTGCGATCGTGAATGAGGCTCTGGCAAATAAATACTTCCCCCATACCGATCCAATCGGACGCGCCGTCAAGTTAAGCCGTGCCGACGACGCTTCGCAGCCGTGGCTCAGGATCATTGGCGTAGTCGCCGATATCAAAACAACCACCGTGTTTCAAGAGATGGGCTACGTTGAACAACCCACGGTCTATCGTCCACTGACGCAGGATCCGCCGGCATCGCTTTGTCTCATGGTTCTGACCCCCGAAGGCCCGCTAGGGCTGGCCGGTGGAATTGAGCAGCAGCTTGCCTCGCTGGATCGTGATCTTCCGCTGGCAAGTGTGACCACGATGAAAGAGCAGCAATCCGCGGCGTTGTCACAGCCTCGCTTCCGCACCGTGCTCTTTGGAAGTTTTGCGGTGCTGGCTTTGGTTCTGGCCGTCGTCGGCTTATATGGAGTACTGGCGCAATTGGTCGCCCGGCGCACGCGCGAAATTGCTGTCCGCATGGCATTGGGTGCTAGTCGCCGGGTTGTGCTTGTCAGTGTCATCCGGGAGGCACTCACTTTGGCAGCCGCCGGAATTGTGCTGGGTGTTGCCGGTTCGGCGGTTGGCGTTCGCGTTTTGACCAGGCTGCTCTATCAGGTGCGCGCAGAAAACGCGTCTATGTTTGCTCTTGCCGCCGGCATATTGATGGTCACCGCGCTGCTGGCAAGTTTGAATCCGGCCTGGAGAGCAGCGAGTGTCGATCCTATGCGGTCTCTTCGCAGTGAATGAATCAACCCGATTTATGCCATACAATGAAGGCTCATTTCTTATATCGCCCACGAAGGGGTTCCTTTGCGAACTATCTTTGCCGCATTGTTCGTCGTGTGTTCGGCCTTCGCTTCCAACGCGATCGCACAAACCTCGTCCCCTGCCTCCCTTAGCTACATTCGCGTAGGCCATCTCTTTGACCCCGCCTCGGGCCGCTATGTCGACAATGCCACGTTGATGGTTGCAAACCAACGGATCCAATCCGTTGAAACCGGCGGGTTCAACCCGCCTGCCGGGGCGCAGGTTCTCGATCTCTCGGGGGAATATGTTCTGCCCGGCCTTATTGATTGCCATACCCATCTAGGCTCTCGCGCCGATCGTTACGAGGAGATTGATAAGTTCAAGGACAGTCCCTTCGACTCCGCCATCGCCGGGTGTCGTCAACGCGAGAAAAACTCTGGAGGCCGGGTTTACCACTGTTCGCGATGTTGGATCTCTTCCCTTTCTGGCCGTGGATCTGCGTAAGAATATTGATTCCGGTTTCATCCCAGGTCCGCGCATCGTTGCTTCCGGGCCGGGTATTTCCATCACCGGAGGCCACGGAGACCTTAACAACTACGCTCCCGAAGTTACGAAGACTCTGTTCCCCAGCAAGAACGACTTCAAGATCGCAGATGGCCCGGAAGAGGTCCGCAGGGTGGTCCGGGAGCAGGTGAAGTATGGTGTGGACGTCATTAAGATTCTTGCATCAGGTGGCGTGTTATCCAAGGGAGACCAGCCCGGTGCACCCCAGTACTCGCTCGAAGAACTCAAGGTGGCGGCGGACACGGCTCACCAGGCAGGCCGGAAAATTGCCGCGCACGCGCACGGTGCGCAATCCATCAAGTGGGCGATTGAAGCAGGTATTGACTCGATCGAGCACGCTTCGCTGGTTGACGACGAAGGTATTGCCATGGCGAAAGCCCACGGGACCTACTTCGTGATGGATATCTACGACGACGATTACATTCTTCAGGAAGGCCCCAAAATCGGGATGCCACAGGAAAACCTTATCAAGGAGCGGGCTTTGGGGCAGACCCAGCGGGATAACTTCCGCAAGGCGCATGCAGCGGGCGTGAAAATGGCTTTTGGTACGGATGCCGGCGTCTATCCGCATGGCGACAACGCGCGGCAGTTCCATTACATGGTGATGTACGGTATGACCCCTGCAGAAGCCATCAAGGCGGCTACGACTTCGGCGGCTGATTTGCTTGGGCGGTCTTCCGATGTAGGCTCACTTACTCCCGGGCACTTCGCAGATCTGATTGCACTGACCGCGGATCCACTGGCCAGTATTGAGGTGCTCGAACATCCTGATGTGGTGGTCAAGGGTGGTGTGCTCATCAGAGGCGGTAAGAAATAACAGCGAAACTTCTGTTTTTTACGTTATCCCCGCACCAATCGCCGATCATTAGGGCGGTTTGGATTAGCTAATTAAGTCGTTCGCTCTGGGTGACTCCGCGTAAGGTCCAGAGGAAAGACTGTTGTAGGGCTTCGCCCATCGTTTTCGTCCCACGTACGCTGGGGCGAACGTGGGGCACCCCGACGGAGTTGTGGGACCCGCGACAGGCTTGAGGGGGAGGTCTGCGGTATCCCACATCTCGCGAAAAACGAGCGAGATGCCCCGAATTTCCTGTACGCAGCTCTGGACAGGACCGCGTGTGCGCCTTTCTTTAAGGAAAGGCGCATGGAGTTCAGGGAACCCACGAAACTACACAGGAAATCGGGGGTGTGGGGCACCCGGCGATTGGTGCGGGGATAGAGTCAAAGACGCGTCCGTCACTGCGTTACCTTTACGCCAAACTGCCTGGAAAAGAACTCGACAGTGGCTTCGTCTGCTTGTAACCAGCTAGCCCGGCGCAGAAAACCATGAATCTCGTTGGGAATCACGAGCTCTTCCATTGGAGTGTGCTGTTGCTCAAGGCGATGGGCTAAATCGACAGTCTGTTCAAAGGGCACGTTGCGGTCGTCGTCTCCATGGATTAACAACACAGGCGATTTCCACTTCGCAACATCGGCATCCGGTGAAGCCGCGAAAGCGGTGGCCACAGCGCGTTTCCAATCCTCATTCGTCTCGTACCAATGTTCGGGAAACGCACCTCCCTTGGCGAGCTCCGGAATCCAGTTCGCTATGCCGTGAAAATCGACGCCTGCCTTGAAGACATCGGAGTTTCGAGCCAGCGCAAGCCCGGTGAGATATCCTCCGTAAGAGCCGCCGTAGATGCCGATGCGGTCTCGATCCACGCCTTCCAGGTGCTGTAGATATTGCGCTCCGGCGACCACATCCTGGTATTCAGACGCTCCGGCGGGGCCGCTATGCTCCGGGTGTTGAAACGACCGGCCGTAGCCGATACCGAGCCGGTAGTTTACTGAGAGGACAGTGAAGCCATGCGCCGCGAGATATTGATTCACCGCGTAGGCGTTGCTGTAGTAATCCATATAGTGCCAGCCAAGCAGCATTTGTCGCGGCGGTCCGCCATGCACAAAGATCAACCCTGGTTGCTGACTAGCTGCGTTGGCGCTGCGAAAGAGTTGACCCTGAATGGTAAGACCGTCCGCAGACTTGAAACTGACCAGCTTAGGAACGATCAGCGCGCTCGATGGATAGTCCTTCGCGCTCCCTGTATCCATTCCATGGACCTGTCCCACCCGCTCTGAAACAGCCACGGCAGCGGGACGCTGCGCGCCTGCACTTACGTAAGCAACCTTGCCATCCGCCAGCGCGGCTGGAGACCACTCCAGACCGTCTCCGCTCGTCAGCGGCTCGGGGGCCTGCCCGCTGGTCCCCACGCGAAAGAGATGGCGGCGATCTTCATCGTCAGCAGTGTTGCCTGTGTTGGCGCTGTAGACCAGGGTGCGATGGTCCGGGCTCAGTGCCGTGTTCTCCACCATGAAGTGTCCAGGCGTCAATAGCCGGGCATCTCCACCGCTTGCATCCACAGCGTATAAGTGCGGCCAGTTGTCGAGTTCTGCCAGGAAGACAATCTTGCCGTCTGCCATCCAATAGAGCGGTTCATTCCCTGCCAGGTCCGGGAGGGAGCCGGCAAGCGTGCCGGGTGAGCCCCAAACCTTGCGCGCCTGGCCACTCGAGGCATCGGCGATCCAGAATGAAAATGGGTGGGGATGCTGTGTCAGAAAATTCTCAGGCGCATCTCCCTGGCTGGGTTGCCGCATAAAAACGATGGAGTGACCATCCGGCGACCACACCGGCTGTTGATCGAAGCTGGTCGAAGGTGCGAGGTAAAGAAGCGGCTTTCCAGTCGAAGTGTAAATCCCGACAAAGCTGTGATCGTCGCGTCCCGACACAAAGGCAAGACGTGTGCCGTCCGGGGACCAGACTGGGCTGTCGTCCTTTCCACGATCAAAGAAGAGGCGCTGGGCTTTGCCTGCTGCGTTGGTTTCGGCATGGAGAGGCGCGGTCCAGATTTGTCCGTCTTTCACGAAGGCCAGTTGTCCCTTCGAGGACAAGACCGGGCTATCTCCCTCCGCTACCTGCATAGGGCCGGCGCTAGAAGTTTTTGTGGCAACTGACCAGATAGTAATTTTTGGTTCAGAGGGGAAACTGTCGGGATTCGGAGCAAGATTGCCCTTGGCCGGCCAGTTCTCGTCGTGATCTCCGCCGCGCACGTAGATAAGCTCGGCTCCATCGGCAGAAAAGGTTAGCTGGCCCAGTTCCTGACCATCATCTTCGGCGTAGTGCGTAAGCTGGCGCGGGGTCGTGTCTGCTACAGAAGCCCACCATATATTGCGGATCCCACGCACGTTCTCCACCCAGGCATAGCGGTCGCCGCTTTCAGAGGTCGCCAGGCCGCTTACATAGGGATACGCCAGCAACTGTTGCAGGGTGGGTGCGGAGCCGGCGAACGCCCGGGATGGTAAGCCAGAAGCTGCAAGCGCAACCGCAGCAGCGAGTAGATAGCGAGGGACGGACAAGAACGAGCGCATGCGTCCTACAATAAACGATGCGATCGGACCGTTCGCGAACGGCTGGGGATGTGTGCGCCTTATGCGCATTAGGGGTGGCATCGACGGCTTTCGAGACCTCAGATTTGCGGCACGGACGGTTGCAGTTGCCTGTAGAAATGTGCGAAGAAAGCGAACTAAGCGAACTAAGTCCGGGACGGAAGGCCTGGATTGATCTTCCATTTGTCTCCTCGCTTGTGCTCTTCCTTTCCTGCGGTCGCTTTGCATTTGTAAAATTCGATAAAATTCGACGCTTTCGCGCGTTTTTACCTTTTTCGATTCAGCCCGAGAGGGGCAAACGGGTTCTTCTCTATCGAGAAGGGGACCCTGGTATCGGGGGTGACGAATTCGGCGCCGGGGACACGAGGCATCGATGGGGCCGTTGGCGGAGGGTTCGTGGGCGCCGGTTCGGATACGGGAGGCGGGGCGTAGGGGGGTTGCGCAGCGGGTTGGTGCTCTGGAGCGGCTCCCTGCTTTTCCGCGGCCGGCGCGGGGTTCGCGTCCTGGTTTTGCTGGGCTCTTAGCCAGGCGGCCTGATAGAAGTTCGGGGCGACGGGCTTTTGTTCGGGTTTGCTCTCGGCCCGGCGATTCGGGATCAGACCTTCGATGGCAGCGATCAAGGCAAGGGCCTTGAGCTGGGCAGAGGCGCTGCCTCGGGTCTGGTCGAAGTCCCGGTCGGCGATTTCCCAAAGGCGTGCCAGGATTCGGTCGCGGGTGTGTTTTAGCCGGCGCTGTCCGTCGACGTCCTCGCCGATAAGCTGTTGCTCGACGGCAGCACGATGCTCATGCAGGTAGGCACGGACGCGAGGTTTGGACTTTGTGTAGGCGGCGGACTCAGGGTTGAGACCGGCGGCTTCGGCTGCTTGACGGTCAGTCATGGTTCCGGACATGACCAGGCGGGCGAAGGTTGTTTCCTGGTCTGTGATTGGGTCGGTTACTTTTTTCCTTGGCATGGGTGTTTTCCCTTGTGGCAATTGCCTGGCTCGATCGCTGCTGGGGGAAAGCTGCTCCTGCCGGTTTTTTGGTGTGTGTTATAGATGCGCCAGGGCGGGATTTCCTTACACGGGTTAGAAAAATATTTTTCTCCGGCGGAGCGCCGGTGGGTTGGACTTGTTTCGTCTGTTGGCCGAGCGCGGCAGGTAACGTACATCTGGTAACTGACCGTTGGCCGCGCAAGACGTGCGAACGACAGCGGCTACTGAACCTTACCGTTCGGTTTGCCGAACATCGTGCTGGCCGTTACCCAATCGATGCACCGGGAGCCGCACTGATGATCCGGCATGACCTCCCGGAATCGGTTCTCAAGCATTTCGCAGCATTGCTTGAGGTCTGCTGAAGTTACGGGGAAAGGCGCCTGGCCAGTCATATTAAGAGTGCCGTCATAGCCTCCACTTTTCCCCTCGCATACGGCAAAGAATGCGGATCCATCGGGCATGTAGTCATGCTTCCGGGCCCACAGCGGCGCGCCTGGAATAGCCGGTAGCTCCTGATCGTCGTCGTGGCTGAGGAAATCTGACATCGTTTACCAGCTTACTCGGGGAGATGAACCACGAGAACAGCAAAGACCTTTTTTGGGAGCGGACCCGCTAATTTTTCTTTCGATTTGCTTAGGTACTTGTTCCTTACTAGAATGATTCAGGTAAGGATTCCGGAGATCGCCATGAGCACAGAGGCAACACTCACCAGCAAAGGGCAGACGACCATTCCCAAGCCGATCCGCGACGGTCTTGGGATCAAGGCCGGAGACAGAATGACGTTCACGTTGATGCCGGACGGGGTTGTGGTCATGCGAGTGAAGAACAAGCACGTGTCCGACCTGGCAGGACTTCTGCATAAGAAGGGCAGGAAGGCCGTGCCCACTGCGTTGCTGTCGCGCTGATGCTCGGCGTCGATACGAACATCCTCGTTCGCTACCTAGTCGGCGATGACCGGTCCCAGTATGAACGGGCCCGGCGATTGATCCACCGCGAAGAAGACATCGGCGAACCGGTGCTGGCGAGTTTATTGGTGTTGTTGGAGATGGAGCGGGTCTTGCGCAGCCGGTACGGGTTGGCAAAGCCCGACATCGCCGCCGCATTTTCTTCTTTATTGCAGACTGCGGAAGTCGTTTTCGAGGATGAGGCCTCGGTGGAGCACGCCATTTACGTGTGGAAAGACTCGCCCGCCGAGTTTGCCGACTGTCTGATCAACGCGCGCCACCGCCGATTAGGATGCCGCGTCACCGCGACATTCGATCGCGAGGCACTGAAGCTTGCCGGATTCATTGAAGCGTGACGGAGTTGGAGTCACCGGGTCGCACGGCTTCAGCTGCTGCGGAAAAGTCGTGTCACAGGGAAATCGCAGCCCTCAGCGGCTAAAGTCGCGTTGATTCAACAGTTGTTACGTACGGGCTGAAGCCCGTACCCTTCAAAATCTGGCTGTTTCCCCAGCCAGTAAAGGCCGAAGAGCAAGGTGTCGGCACCTCGTCCGGCGCCGAGCGCAGCGACCGCACGTGAGATCAATAGGGCCGGTACTGCGGCTCCGCAAGATCGAAGAGCTTCCAAATACCTAGCACGATCAAAGCGATCGCTCCTCCAATGAACGCAAGTCCGATTAGCTTCGCCAGGAGAATCAGGATTGGGATAGCGATCAGAGCAAAAATCACCAGGAACAAGAGACCCAAGAAACACGCAATCGAGTGCATCGGAAGCCACCTCCATTGATGTTGATACGCAAACAGCGGGCGTTCAGTTGCCGTCCGGATCAATTTCTCTCGCCTGGGTGGCTTTAAAGGATGGCGTTGAAAACCAGTTTTGCCTTTTGTTCGCCCACGCCGATCCCCTTTACTGTTTCGTTTCTAAAGGCTTTCCAGATTTCTCGAAGAACTCCTGCTGCAGTTGCGGCGCTACCGTATCTGCTTTTACCCAGGCAATCGCTTGCGCAATGCCTTCGGCCCGGACATCCTGCAAGGCTGCGCCCCGGGCGGCGGTTGCCCCAGAAGCGTCGCCGCCATAGTGATTGGGATAGCTGGCATACCACCAGATACCTGTGCTCAACCCCGGAGGAAACGCCAGACGCTTTTGATCCGCTCCGGATTCCTCTCCTGCTCTCTCCGGATGAGCCAGTGCAGGCGCGGCCGCCATGATGCCGGCAATCTCCGATTCCCCTGCATGGTTATCAACGCCCGGCCTCGATGGCGCCGCAGCCGCCGGCATCTTCTGATTAGCCGCCGGCCCAAGCCCGCCGTAGACGTAAACGATGTAGCCCCGGTTCGTATCCAACTGCACCTGGGCAAAATATTGCAACAAGGCCGTGTTGCCGCCATGCCCATTCACGATCATCACTTTGCGGCAACCATTGCGAGCCATCTCATCCGTCGTTGCCTGCAACAGCTCCAGCTGCAGATCCGCATGGTAGGCAATGGTGCCGGGTTGATGCCGTGCTTCGGCAATCTGGCCGAAATAATATTCCGGAAAAACCACGGCATACTGCGTCTTGACGGCCTGCATCGTAGCTGCTCGCACATTGATCAGATCGGTCCCTAACGGGCCCGAAGGTCCGTGCTTCTCAATAATGCCGAACGGCAAAACGCAAACCCCGGAAGACGACTGCAGCGCTTTTACAAAGTCTTCGGCGGTTAACTCCTCCCATTTTGGAGACAGCTGCTGCGCCACGCTCAAGGTGGCGGGGAGCAGGCAAAGCAACACTGCAATCCTCACGAACTTCGGCAACATAGTTCCTCCTGAAACATCTGCATGGACAGGCCTGCTACGAACGTGTACCACATTTCTCATCCGCCCGTGCGTATAAGTCAAAGGCAGTCTGTCGACCCGGGGTTCGGGCAGAAAATTAGTAAACGTCCTGTCTGTCCCTTCCCAGGTTCCGTGTTGAGATGGGCGTCGTTCTCCTTGGTCTGCACCCTTCCCTCCGCTGGCTCCGCGGAAGTCTTACCTTCTTTGTTCGTCAGCTTCATAGGTACTATGGCGCAGTCCGACCCCTCCAAAACGTACATGTCAGGATTGTGGTTCTTTCACCTTCCCTGACCGGTCTGCTCGCGCAGACGCCCTGGAGGTCTGACGGTTCTCGTGCACATTGCTTCCTGGCGTGCCTGAAGTCTTCGACTACGCCGAGCCCGTCAGCTGCTCGCGAATAACGCGGCTAACAGTGTTGCCTTCCCGCCGTCAGAAAGGGGTCGGCACTCGGTTGCATATTTTCGGAGCTCAATCCTCCCGCCCGCCAGTTCCCCTGTCTACGCTTCGCTATGGCTCCTCGCGGAGACACAGGCAAGACTCGGGGCCGGAATGAAGTCGCTTCTCCTTTTCCCTAGGGTTCTCTCATCCCCTACAATGTGCCGGTTTATCCCGGCGCTCTCTGACGCATAAACTGCCTCCAGTATTGCGTGATCGTTCCAGTGACCGTGATTCCTTGCTGGCCTTGTGCATCCAAAACGTCAAACCACGAGGACACGGGGATAAAATACTTTCTGTCCGATGTGTTGGTCCTAGCCTTTGTTTCGTGGTCTTAGCCCGGTTTTCACGGAGAAAGGGGAATTGTTTTGAAGAGCTATCTCGCGTTCCCGGTTATGCTGTTGGTGGCCGCGAGTCTCTCTGCCCAAGTCATTCCGCACACCGAAGCTGAGACCCTCTCCGGCAAGAAGATCGTGTTGCCGGACGCAGCCACTGGGCATCCCGCAGTCTTCATAGTCGGATTCAGTCGCGCAGGCGGAGACTCCTCCGGTCGATGGGGCAAACAGTTGAGACAAGAGTTCACTACAGACAGCAACGTGCAAATTTATAGCGTAGCGGAGTTGCAGGATGCTCCCAAAATGGTTCGCGGTATGATCCGGCACAGTATGCGCGGAAACATTCCACAAAATGAACAGGACACATTTGTTGTTCTCTATCAAGACGAAGATGTCTGGAAGAAGTTAGCGGACTTTTCCGACCCGAATGACGCCTACATACTCCTGGTCGATTCAGCGGGCAGGATCCGATGGCGCACCCACGGAAAAGTCCCGGATCAGCAGGCGGCGAACGCTCTCAGAAACGAAATCGGTAAAATTCTGGACAGTAAGCCCTGATTTCATTCCGATCATGCTTTCCTCCGAGTCGATGTCGCGCTGTACTGAAATCGCGGACGGACGCCTTCCGTGTTTTCGTGTTTTCAAGCATTTGTCTCGATTTAAGACCAATATTATTGCCTTTTAATCGCGGACAGTTGTACTTAAGTGCAGTAAACCAACTGCATTTACAAAGTTTTCAGATTTAAGTGCAGCGCGACACCCATAGAATGCTGAGACCCCCTACTATTTGCGGCTCCACAGGGGCTCCTTGCGTGCCGTGGCGAGCCCCCCAGGCTGGACGCCGGACAAACAATCGACGTTTGATTTGCAGGGGAGCACTAGGCTCGGTATGTCGCAATAATGGCAAACAGCGAGTCGAGCGCTACGATGACAGCCTGAGTTTCATGTCGATGGAGCGAACTGCTTGGAAAATTCGGCATGCAGGGGGCATTCCGTTGGCATCTGAAAGAGTGCCGGCCAAAAAGCTTTCTTTACGCAGTCGTCCACGGACCGTCTCGCCGAAAGAATGACGACGGGCCTGAAGAGTCCTGATCTGCGTAACCGGAGTATGAGGTCGATGCCGTCCTGATCTGGAATCCCAAGATCGACTAATAGGCCATCGTAGGGGTGCTGGGCAGCAAGTAGGGATCGCAGTGCTTCCGTCTTCCGCCATCTGCACATCTCTGTTCCCTGCGCTCGATTATGTCTCATAATCCCGACACTGTCATCGTATGCCGGATGTTTGGCGGCAACTTCCCCGCTTACCTGTTGACGAAGCATCTTGCCAAATTGGTAGTGCAACTTTCCCGCTATACAACTCTTAACGTATTAAGATTTAACCTGTCAATGAGTCTTAATGGTTTAAGATGTTGAAGAGAGGTCTCGAAGATCACAAAAAGCCCGGGTCCTTTTTCACTGCTGGTAATGCGCCACGAGAAGGCTTGTCAATTAGAGTAATGACCATTTACCGATTACCTCGCTTGCCGCTTGTGTTGTTGTTCTGCGTGGCCTCTGTTTCGAGCGAGGTTTGGTGCGCAAGTGTAGCAGTTCAAATTCAACCGCAGGCGACAGAGGACGTTGACCGGATGGTGCAGGCCGAAACGGCTGCAATGAAAGATCGCCAGCGCTTCCAATACACGAGGGAGTCGCGGTCGACTCGCACAAAGGGTCATCTTTGGAACGAGTTGGTGATAGAAACCCCAGAGGGTCGCATGCACCGTCTTCTCTCTGAGGATGGCAAGCCGTTATCCGCCGAGCAAGCCAAGGCCGAAGATGACCGCATAGCAAATCTCGTAAATCACCCGGAAGACTTTCGCCGCGAAAGCCAGGGGCGGAGAGAAGATGAGGGCCGGCTGGCGAGTTTACTGCGAGATCTCCCCAGAGCTTTTCTGTTCAGGATCGATGGTTCCCAGGGCGACTGCACCCGTATTACATTTCAGCCGAATCCGTCGTTTGAGGAGCAGAGCTATGAGGATCGGGTAATTCATGCCATGTCGGGGGTATTGTTCATTCACAGGACCGACATGCGGCTGTGCGGCATCGATGCACATCTCGACCACAAAGTGGAGTTCGGCTTTGGCCTGCTCGGCGAGGTGAGCAACGGTAGCAGTTTTTCGATCACTCGGGAGGAAGTCTTTCCCGGGCAATGGAAGACAGCAAAACTTCGCATCCATGTGAATGGAAGCATGCTTCTGTTGAAGAGCTTCTCCCGCGATGAAGACTCATCCCATTACGGTTTCAAAAAGGTCGCCAACAACCTGTCCGTGGCACAGGCGGCAGCTATCGCTTGCTCAAACGCTTTGAGCCGCGTCGGCTCCTTCGCGCGCCCTTCCGGCAAAACCAAGCCTGTCGACGGATGATCATCTTTTCGTCGTCCAGCATGCCCAAGACGCTACACGCGACGTCTAATTCCTATCTCGGCCGCATCTACGTCATCTCTGTCTTCATCGGCGCTGCAACCGGGGTCGCCCTCGTCAGCGGCCGACCGGGCTTCCCCGGAACTTCGATGCAGGCGGCGGCCTGGGTCGTCTGCACCACAGCCGCCAATAGAGGACCGTCTTTTTTTCACGCAACGATGTCATGCGTCAGCATGAAGCGAATTGAGCTCTCAGCCCCGCACAGACATCCCGCCACCTAGGGCACTGCGGCAGGTGAGCCGCTGCACGACGATCCCTGGCTGGCCGGAAGTTCGATGATTGCGCTGCCAGTCGACCTCGGCAAGCGGTGCCAACATTCCGAGATGAGATGACCGCTCCTTGTATTTGACTCACAATGGACCAATCGATAGAGTCTCTCATTCCTTCTGATGGAAGATCCTGTTGTTAATGTCCGGCCAAAACTCCTTAAAGAGGTTTGATCCAGCGTCGATCGCTATATTCGTCAACCAAAGTTGATAGGTTTTGGTAAAGGTGCGCTCCTGGCTGGGGTAATAGAGACTGGAGATGCCGGCGGCCGCACCCGCGCCGAAGATCTCGGAAGCATTGAAGGTCTCATGGCCATTATCTTTTCGCGTGATGGCAGCACGTGACAACGAGTATCCAAGCCGCTTAGCGAAGCCCCCACGGCCGAGCGTGTAGTAGCGGGAATCCTGGTGCAGAACTGTGGGAAGAAGGAACTCAACCCAAAGGTTTTCGTCCACGTAATCCGCATAGGTATGCCAGTAGTATCGCCCGTAGCCGGCTGCGCCGTGGTGAAACTCTGGCGTTGCGTTGCGTGCCTCTGCGACGCCAGCCTGGATGGCCACAAAAATGAACGCAGAATAGTCAAGGCTATCGAGTGTACCTGTAACAAACTTATCTTTAATGGTTTGCGGCGGAAGCTTCTCGTCCACGCTTACTGCTCTAAAATTTGGAATGATGTAGAGAATTCGTTTCGTCTGTTTTCCGCCATTAGGGACCTGGCCAGCAGGCGCGCCGTTCATGGCTCCAGGGCGAGCGGGAGTGTTCTGACTATTCTGTTGCCAAGCAGCGCTCGGGGCGTCGGGCAAAGTGCTGGCATTCGCCTCCGCAGCGGGCGGCCCGGCTGCAGCACCGACCTGCCCTGCCGCCCCCGGTTCTCTGATCTCGCGAGAACCTTGTCCGAGAGCCATTGTTCCAGGACACAAGCCAAGATGAAGAACCAGCACTGTGATCGATACAATAAGCAATCGCCGAATTGTCATATTCTCTTAGGAACTCGTGTTAGCCTGCTGAGTTCGCAGGCTTTATCGATCGATGGGCGGAGGTTGCTGCACTTCTGCTGCGTGGAAAAGGTTCCGGCCAGGCGATGTTGTCACTTCAATGCGGGTATCTTTGCGGAAAACCACATCGTGTCCACGGGCGACCCATCGATCGTAGAAAGATAGAGCTGCTGCATAAAAGCCAATACCGGCGGCGAGATTACGAGAACTCGCAACGATGCCGACAACGCGGCCTACGATGCCAAACCCATTCGAGGCTACAGCGCTGTTACCGGCCAAGCTCCCATCCTCATCTAAAGCGCGACCCGCCAGAAAAGTCAGTGCCAGAGGGATAGCGGCACTGTTTTTCGATTTCGGCTGTACACCACCTTCGGCATCAAGTTGCAAGTC
Organism: uncultured Acidobacteriaceae bacterium; assembly: GCA_963763905.1. Classification (GTDB taxonomy): domain Bacteria; phylum Acidobacteriota; class Terriglobia; order Terriglobales; family Acidobacteriaceae; genus PALSA-350. Next base: position 178,372 of record CAVXRU010000032.1, read on the forward strand.
TGAAGACTTAGACGCATCCGCACCTGTTAGGGTGCCATCCACGTGCTGAGAAAGACCGTCGGGGAGCCTTAGCTCTCGAAAATTGAATCGCAACTTGCCCGAGCGGCCAAACCATCGCGCCGGTTTGGCCTGCGTGACTGTTCCAATCAGTCGAGACCCCTGGGGGATCTCCAAAGTTTGGCTTGCGTCAAAGACGGGTTCGGCAACGACAGCCGTGAAAGTGTCTCCGGGCTTTTTTTGTGCCGAACTTATTGTCTCTTCGAGATAAGCGTGTAGTTGCCAGGATCGCTCGCGCAAGACAGGGGCATCGGCTCGCTGAGACAAGAAACCTTTGGCTGGTTTTGCGCCCAATTCCGCAGCAAAACTGTCCGGTCGTAGAGACAGGGATTGCTCCAGCGACACTGTCCATGCGGTTTCAGACTCGATTCTTTCCGGATGGTACGGCAACTGTCTGTAAAAGGCCTGCACCAACCGATCAGCACGGCCAGGCGCAGTCACCAAGGCGGCTGTATCTCTGACTTGCTGCTTCGCGCGGTTTAGCAACTGGGTGAAAACCGAACGCCGAGTCGCGGAAGGTGCAGCGGAAAGGTGCAAAACTGTTGCGCCGTCGGTTGCATTCTGACTCACGATGGGTTGCAGGGATCCGTCCGGCAGCACGAGTTGATCAAATTGCACAACAGGAACGTGAAACGGAGTGAAGTCTCCTCGAAGACGAGAATGTATCCGACGGCTTCGATCTGGATTTAGTTTGACGACATTGCCGAGAAGCGTGGTGCCTGCAGGAATGACAAGTCGATTGTCGGCGTACACCGGGTACAGCAGATAGCCTTTTAAAGGCTCGCCCTTTTTCATCGGGACATGTTTCCCAAGCTGTATGGGCAGAGGAGTGGAGGGCGGAATCTGTAGCAGAGGCTGCTGAGCGCGCGATCGGGCCGGAGCAATGACTGAAACCGATATGACGAGTAGATGAATTAGGGCACAGTTGATTTTCAACGGATCTGTCCTATGCTCCTGGGCAACTTATTTCGCGCGACTTTCCAAATTCTGTATCAGCTACGAATCAAAATGATGAACGCCCCCGCTGCCGCGACTCCAATGACAATGATGGCTGCAACGGTGAAGAGCAAGTATGCAGCCGGAATATCATCGTCGTCTGCCTCCATCTTTGGCTCCCTCTGACCTCACTTGGGCAAGGTACACAGGATTGCAGGCCCGTTAACCCGCACGGAACATCGCAGAGCGCGCTTGCCACATCTAGTCTTAATGAGTTAAGACTAGATGTCAAGTACAACCATGATCTGCGCCGTGAACAATGAGGACGCTCATGAACCATGGAATAAAGGTCTCTCCCCTCCCTCGTACGCCTAACAATAGCCGCGCATCATAGCCGGTGAGTGAATTCGCACTCGGCAGTCCCATCGTATTTAAGTTCCACTCCTTTGCGCAGTGCTGGTCGTTCGGCCGAGTCGCAGACGCATGAGTGCGATGTATCAGCACACTGTTTCTTCGGAGGCTTGAAGCTATGACGAAAGTTGGAATCGGCTAAGGAGAGTCAAGGAAATTAATGAGATTTCGTCCGTTTGCATTCCTCCTTCTCTCTCTCACCATGTTTCCAGTGCTGGCTGTCTCGCAGACCGACGAAATTCAGGTCTACGACGGAGAGATCGCTCCGTCTGGGATACTCAATCTGATGATCCACAATAACTTCACTCCCAAGGGGCGGACCGTGCCCACGTACCCTGGCGCGATCGTCGCCAACCATTCCTATCAAGTGACCGCCGAATGGGCGTACGGCATGAAGCCGTGGTTCGAGCGGGGCTTTATCTCCCGGCGTCTTCACCCTATTCGACAAACCACGGATCGACGATCAACGGCTTCAAGATTCGCGAGCTCTTTACGCGCCCAAACGCTCACGACCACACGTTCTTCTACGCAGCGAATTTCGAGCTTAGTGTTAACAAGAGCCATTGTGAAGCTCGAACGGTCAGCTCTGAGATCAGGCCGATCATAGGACTTCATTTGCATCCGTGGGACATCATTTACAACCCTATCCTCGATACGGATTACACCGGCGGATTTGACAATCTTCAGTACAATCCGGCGGGGAGAGTAGCTTATAACTTCAACGACAGATGGGCCCTTGCCGGCGAAGAGTATGACGGGTTCGGCCCGCTGCACGGGTCGAGCCGCTTTCCAAACAATTTCACGAAGTCTGGGTGACTGCCGATTACACTGGCAGCAAGTTCCTAGGCCTGACTGTGGAAACCGGAGTTGGGTACGGTTTGACCGCGGGGTCTGACAAATACACACTCAAGCTGATGCTGTCCCGCAACCTAAACGGCCCCCGTAACACCACTGAAGCGAAGAAGCCTGGAAAGCCGTGAAGGTTAGCGCACGGGATGGTTGTCGAGTGAGGAGAACGCGAAGCGACTTTAGCAGTCAGGATTTTGCCAGAACATTCCCGCAGCATTCTGCTATCTATGAATTCGCCCCATGCGCGGCGAAATACCAAAGCAGGCGAAATTCTGTAGGCGCAAGACTTGTTTCCATGCCTCGGATCGATCCGCTAGATGCCGCATCGCTGACCTTCTGTGCCACGAAATTGCCCCATCTGTTTGCCCCATCGACGCTCTCTGCTGCCAGGCCAGGGTGGAGTGACTGCTTGGCGGAGGGATAAAGAAGCAACATGCCGAGTGTGTTTCCAGGTTCGACGCTCAGCGTCGTGAACCAACGGGATGCCAGATTTCCGTATAGCCGGTTAACGACAACTCGCGCGAGCGGTCCATCCGATCAGCTCGATAAGTGCTATAGGCCTGAAGTCGTCAGTTGAGAACACTTGGCCACACTGCTCGTATCCGGAGTTGACAATGCACTGCGGTTCTCAGCTAACTTGTTCGGAGCTTTGTCCGCAAAATAAGTCATCTCAATGGCCATTAGGCGGCCCATTCATCGAATCGGCGCATGATCTCCATGAGCCAACATCCCAACAGAATGCCAGAGCCCCACAATATGAAGGGAACGCCGTAGAGTATGAGATGCTTGCGCGAACGGGCCAACTCAAACACTCGTACCTTCACGATGGCGTATACATTCGCTGCGAGATAAGCAACCACCAAACAGCTCACTACTAAGTTGTGCATCTCCCTAGTCCTCCTTTTACCGGCCTGCATCTCCGCGCCGATACTCATCGGCCAGCTCATCAAGCGAGGTCCACACCTTAGAGTTGAGACCATCCTCCGTCGACCGGAAGTTCGGCGCCGGTCGTGAAGGTCGCATCGAACGCGAGGAAGAGGACGGCCTTTGCGATTTCCTCCGACATCCTCCAGCGCTTCATCGGAACCATGCCGATCATCTTCTCCCTAATCTGGGCGGCCGCGTCTCCGGTAAATGCTTTGCCGATGATCGGCGTGTCGATGGGACCGGGCGTCACCGCGTTGACGCGAATCTCGCGAGGAACCAACTCAGCAGCGAGCGTCCGAGCGAATGATCGTAGCGCGGCCTTGGCGGCTCCGTATGTGGCGTTGCCGGCCATTCCCTTGACGTTGGCGATCGAGGTCGTGAGGACGACAGAGCCTCCCCGGTTTATTAGCGGCGCGAGCTTCTGCACCGCGAAAAGCGGTCCCTTGGCGTTCAAGTTGAACATCTCGTCGTAGACGGCCTCGGTGATGCTCTCGAGAGGCGCTCGGATGCTGAACCCGGCGTTGACGAAGAGCAGGTCGAGGGTGTCGAACTCGGCCTTCACCCGAGAGGCGAGTGCGTCGATTTCCGTCAACGACCGCGCGTCGCTCGAAACCACGATGGCGTCATTCCCAAGCTCTTTCTGCGCCGATTCCAGGCCGTCCTTCGAGCGACCCGTCACCAGAACGCGCGCGCCTCCATCAAGGAGCATCTTCGCCGTAGCGAGCCCCATGCCGCTCGTGCCGCCGATGATTACCACCTTTTTACCTTCGTACCGTTTCATGTGTACTCTCCTTGTGAATGGTTGTTCTTCGTTCTGTCGCCGTGATTCCAAGTTAGGAAAGTGGCGATGTTGTTTTGCATCCAGTGACGCGCCGATCACCGCTCCTTCAGGACACCGCGGTCAAGGAGGCTGGGTGAGACAAGTCGAAGCCAGAGACCTTGACGACGGCCTGCCAAGCGGCTTCCTGGTTGGCGCGATCGTGTAAGTGCGGGTGGCGCTGCGCCTCAATTGGGCCTGTGAACTTCCCTTGAGCCGAGGCGAAGAATTGCCCTGAGACGTCGGTTCCGAACTCCGACGCCTGGAGGTACCGACGGGCCGCGGTCTCCGGCGTCTGATTCATGCCGGGAATGAGGTTCACGATTGGGATAAACAGATACTTCAACGCCGGGCCAGCGTTTCGCACCACCTTGGTGTCGGTCGCGGCACCGGGCGAGACAGCGTACACGGCCATACCGGAGGGTAGCCGGCGCGCCAGCGCCGCGACCCACCAAGCGATAATGAGCTTCGCGTCGGCATACGCATTGTTGGGCACGTACCTCACGTTCGGCCCGTTGCGCAGCAGGGCTTCCACAGCGGCGGTTCGGTCACCCTGGTGGTATTTGGCCGCGAAGGCTGGCACGTCGGTGTAGCTGAACAGGGGTACGCCCCCTCGGGCAGGTTCTGCGCCGGAGATAACGATCCGCGCGTTGGGGCTCAGCAGGTTGGCGCGGAGCAACCCGACAACCAGTTGATGATGGCCGATCAGCGGAGCCTCAGCCGCCTCGATGCCCGACGCAGTAAGCACGCGTTTCTTACCTGGGACCATCCCTGCATTGAGCAGCAGGAAATCGATCGGCTTATCTCGCTTGACCAGCTCGGCGAGGGCGGACTGAACGCTGGACGGCGAGTCCAGATCCAGCTCCAGCGGCGTGAAGACCTGTTTCTTGGTCTCAGCCGCGAGTTGAGCGGCCGTTTGCTGGACCCGGGCCAGGCTGCGCCCGGTGACGATGACCTGGCGGTAGCCCTTGGTGGCGAGCATGCTGGCTGCCGCATAACCGAGCCCAGAGGTGGTGCCGGTGACGAGTGCGATCGAATGTTCCATGGGCGTCTCCGTGGTGAAGGGTGAAGGTCGTGCTGTTTTTCCTTTGAACCTGTCGATGTTGCGTCCTGTGTTTATCCGTCTTGAAGTATTACAGACGCGAGAGTACGATAATCACGACAGGAATGCAAGGAGTTTCGTACGTGATGGTAACTAATATTTCGAAGCGCCCCCGAGGACGTCCAAAAGGCTTTATCCCCGACGAAGCACTCGACCGTGCCGTTGAGATGTTTTGGGAGCATGGGTATGAAGGAGTCGACGTGGATCGGATCGCGCGCGCCGTGAACGTCACCAAACCCGCGCTATATCGAGCCTTCGGAGACAAGTCCACCCTGCTGCTCAGGGCGGTCGAGCGCTATGCGCTGACGTATGGAGCTCCCAAAATGGCAGCATTTCAAGCGGAGCCGGACATCCACAAAGCCGTGACCGCCTTTTGCGAGGCTACCGTCAACACCGCTGCTGGCGACCGTCGCGGCGGCTGCATGATGGCCGCCGCTGCGCTGGGACAGTCGGAGCGAGTAACGGAGATCCGTTCCTGGCTTGCGAAGGGTCTCACTGCATCCGCTGATATTTTCGCGAAACGTTTCGAGCAAGAGATGAAGGCGGGGCGCCTGACTCGCACACCCTCTGCCAAGGTGCGAGGCCGTTTGCTCGTTGACTTGCTGCAGGGTTTGCAGCTTCGGGCCAAGGTTGGTATCGCTCGCGAGCAATTGCTGGAAGACGCCCGAAGCTATGTGCCCATGATTCTTGGCAAGCAAGTCTAACGCACTTTTCGGCGGGGATGCGTCTGGACGAGTGCCAAATCGCCGAGTCACTCATCGAGGAAGCGGTTAGGCACCGAGATGCCGGCAAGGAATTCCGATCGGGCCTCACACCGGGATACCGGCATCCTGCGGCGCTTCTGAGGACTAATCATTTCTCTCGAACGCGCTCGATGAGCGCATTGGCCGGGTACCGTCAAGCGAGGCTCGATAAGCGGCCCCATGCACAATGGGCGGAGGTTCTGAATCCGGCGGTCAATGAGATTGTGGAGTTTGTGCATATCAACCCTTACGTGGATGTCGACCGGGACGGGACATAAACCAGTTGGGTACTCCCATAACGTCGGCCTCCGCTACCACCGTGAACCCGAATTTCTGATAGAAATGGACGTTTGCGCGTCGGTCGGTCTCGAGATACGCAACTGCTCCATAGGAGTCCATATGCACACAGAACGCGGTAAGCAAGGCGCTTCCAATTCCACGGTGCTGGACGCAGGGTTCGATGGCCACTGGTCCCAGATGCCAGTGAGGCTCCGCAGGATCGCGATGCGCCCATGCATCGGTCCAGTTCAGAACGCGAAGCGCCGTGCCGAGTGGATTGCCGAACACGACTGCGGGTAACAGGCGGAGCTTTTCAAGAGGAGTGGGCTGACAAAAGCCGGGCCGTGCAATGGCGCAAATTCCTACAAGCGCGTTATCGCGATAAGCCGCGTAAATCAACCCCCGCTGGTGGAGACCGAGCAGTACCGGCCGGAAGAACCGTTCCAGCGCCTGACCGCGGCGCTCCGCGTTTGATATTGCGAAGGCCCGAACGTGCACGGGATTGTCGCGCATGGCGCGGCCAAGGATCAGAGCTGCTGGTCGAAGGTCGGTTCGTCGCAGCTGGCCCAGTTTTACTACGCAGTTGGTTTCCATTCAGATACCCGCAAAGTCAAGTGAGTTGAACCTTAGTATCCATCGCTCGGTTTTACAGGGATTATCCCAAACTGTACGGCGAACTGTTGAACTGCTTGCAGATAGGCTCGGATCGTGCCGTGATCGGCAACTCCGCAATATGCGTGAATTGAAAATTCTTGCTGAAGATGAACGCGGCGATGGCGGAATTCGTTGTACGGCGTGTAACGTGCGTATTATTTGCGGCTCCACAGGCGCTCCTTGCGTGCCGTGGCGAGCCCCCCAGGCCACCAGTTCCAATCGCCTGCAATGCGGAGAAGTGCGGGTCCGATCACAATTCGAACCAGCGTCGCATCAATAAACACTGCCACCGCCAGCGTGAACCCGATCATCTTGACCACCAGGAAACTTCCGAAGGTGAATGCAGCGAATACCACGATCATGATCGAAGCGGCACTCGTAATCAGACCGGCGGTTCTGGCCAACCCCTCAGGAATTGCCTCCGCTTCACCCAGTCCGCTTCTTCTTGCTTCGAGGACCCTCGCGACCAGAAACACTTCGTAGTCCATGCTTAGCCCGAAGACAATGGCAAACGCGACGATAGGGACAAGGGGGAAGATACTGCCCGTACCTCCAGGAATCCCAAAGAAGCGGCTTCCATGTCCGTCCTGGAAGACCAAAACCAATGCTCCAAAGGAGGCCGCTACCGAGAGCATGTTCAGTACGATAGCTTTCACGGCAGCAAAGAGGGATCGGAACCCGGCCAGAAGAGCCGCGAGCGTCCCTCCCACCACGAGTGCCATGACCGTCACAAAGTGATCGCTCACAATCGTCTGATAGTCAGCATTGAGTGCTGGGCCGCCCCCAACGATTAGCGTGGCACCAGGCAGTCCTGTGAGAGCTGTCGCGCCGGTCTTCCGGAGATCCCGCACCCAGTCGATTTGACCGCGCAGGGACACAGAAGTCGCTGGTATCACCTCTAGCAGCGCCGCCCGTCCGTCACTGCTCAGAAACGTTCGCCGCGTCTCCCGCGGAAGATCGTTGAGGAAGGAACGGTTGCCGTCCGCAATCGTTGTGATGGAAATGACCCGGGCGCAACGAGGGTCGCTCGCGAGGCGCTGGGAGAGACGATCGAGTGTGTTCCACCCCGCGTCGGTTTGTGCAATCGAATTCGTCGGCAGTTCGACAATCACACGCAACGATTGAACAACGCCGACCCGATCCATTTGTTCAAGGGTGTGGAACGCATGAACCGATTCCGCCGCCCTCGGAAGCCAGTCCCCTCTGGGGAGATTGGTATCCAGCCGCGCAGCCTGCCAGGAGAGCAGAAGCAAGGGGACGCCAGCAAGAAAGAGAGCAAGCCATGGATGGGCGACAATCACGTTACCCCATCGCCTCCAGCGATTTCCCGTTCGTGCCGCGCGATCCGCGTCCAACCTCGGAGTAAAGGGCATCCGGCCCATATCGATCCGTGGCCCGAGCAGGGCCAACACTGCCGGGACAAGCGTATTGGCAAGTAACACGCTCATTCCCGCCACCAGCACTCCAGCAACGCCGATGGAACGAATCTCACTGATGGGAACCGTCAAGAGAGCCAGAAATCCGATAGCTACCGTAGAGGCGGAAATCAGGAGCGTGCGACCCGCCTGACGTGCCGCGATGACTGAGGCTGTAGGCCCGTCATGCCCCGCGGAAAGCGCTTCACGGAAGCGGCTGACCATGAGAAGTGCGTAGTCGATTCCCAAACCCAATCCGAGCATAGTGGCAAGATTCTGAACAAGAATGGATAGGTGCCAGCGCGAGGCCAGTAGTCCGGTAATCGCGAGAGTAGTCGCGATCGCCAGTTGGCCAACAGCCAATGGAATCAGCGCGGCGACGATGCTACCAAAAGCCACCAGCAAAAGTGCGAGCGTAGCTGGAATCACCAAACTCTCACCGTGTTGCACGTCGTCTGCACTCGCTTTCCGAACGTCAAAATTCAGCGGAAGCTCGCCGGTCAGTTCCAGCTTCACGGCCGGATAACGACTCCGAAGTTGATTTTCAAGGGAGTGAGCCCGACCGCGAAGGATAGGAACCAGCGACTCCGGCGGACCCATGGTTGGCGCGAGCCCCACGAGAACAAATGTTCGACCGCCCTTGCCCAGGAAAATCGGATCGCGTAAATCCAGGTAGGATACGACAGCGGTTACGCCCGGTTCCTCTTTCAGATTCGCCACAATGGTTGCTAACAATTGCGAACCCTCATCCGAATCCACAGAGGGGAGACCCTCAACCACCAGGACCACGCGGTCAACGAAAGGCGAATGAAAACGACTGCCCAGCTCCTGCTGGACGGTCTCCGCCTGGCTCCCTTCGACGCGGGTTGCCGTCTCCAGATGGCGCTCGGCGTTGAAGGAGAATGGAAGAAGCGCAACAACGGCAGCAAGGACTACACCGGCCAACCAAAAACGGCGCACATGCATGAGACTCATGATTTCATAGCAAATCGCCGTCGGTTGAGAGAGATTGATACTCTCCTCCGGCGATTCTCTGTGTGACGGACTACACTAGAATCCGTCCGCATAGGCGCTTATAGGAGGACCCATCCACACATTCGCGTTGCTCGCACTCGTTTTCGTAGTTCCACTTGGAGCTGCCGCGAATCCTGGAACGCAAGATCCTCGGGTGGGCTCCTGGACGCTTATATCTGCGCATTCTACTCTGGATCCTCCGAATAAACTCACCATCACATCTCAGCTCAATCGAGTGCATGTCGTCATGTCGGGTGAAACACACTTCGAATTCACGGTGAAATCGGACGGTCACCCTATGGCCGTTCCGGCCAATCCAGCGTTCAATCAGGTGGAGCTGCGCAAGATCGACAAGAGCCAGGCCGAGATCAAGGAAATGAAGGAGGGAGCTCTCGTGGCGACGGTTCGGCAAAAGCTTTCCAGTGACGGGAACGAGCTGACGACCACGATTGCGAGCATCGGTCATGCCGACCGAATCACCGTCTGGACGCGGAGCGGGGGCAATAAGGCCCACGGTGACCGATTTGCCGGCGAGTGGACGCAGGATCTCAGCAAGACTCGCATGCGGCAGGGGTTGATGCTCAGGATCGAGGCCAACGGAATCGATGGGGTCCGCTTTTCGGGCGACTTCAGTTATGTTGCCCGATTTGACGGCAAACCGTACGATCTCAAGAACTCCCGCAACGATACCGTGACGCTTCAGCTCGTCGAACCTCACACGGTGGATTCGATCTACCGGCGCGACAATCAACTGGCCGAAAAGGATCGGTGGGTGGTCTCCACCGATGGGCAGCAGATGACGCGGACCACCACAGGCACGTTGGAAAACGGCCAGCGCATCGCTGAGAAGCTGGTATTCAAAAGGCAATAGCACGGAGCGCACGAAGTGGGCTACGAGAGTGTAGGAAGTTTATGCGTCAGAGAGCGCCGGGATAAACCTGCACATTGTAGGGGATGAGAGAGCCCTATGGAAAAGGAGAAGCGACTTCATTCCGGCCTCGAGTCTTACCTGTGACTCTGCGAGGAGCCATAGCGAAGCGTAGACAGAGGAACTGGCGGGCGGGAGGATTGAGCTCCGAAAATATGCAACCGAGTGCCGACCCCTTTCTGACGGCGGGAAGGCAACACTGTTAGCCGCGTTATTCGCGAGCAGCTGGCGGGCTCGGCGTAGTCGAAGACTTCAGGCACGCCGGGAAGCAATGTGCACGAGAACCGGGCGACCTCCAGAGCGTCTGCGCGAGCAGACCGGTCAGGGAAGGTGAAAGAACCACAATCCTGACCTCAGACCGATTGCAGACAACGAACGAAATGGCAAAAGCCTAGAGGTGCGCTCCAACCTGGGCTTCCTTTTTTGTACCTTCTTTTGGGGCGTAATGCTTCACAGACTGGAACGATGGTGAACGTTCCGTCTGGAAGCTGTGAAAAATTCGATTCAGCCCGGAACGAACCAGGGCTCGGCTAGCTCAGCTTTATCTCTGGACGTAGCACGAAGGGGCGGGTGGTGCGGCGTATCGACGTTGCGGAGCCAATACGGGGTTACTTTCGACTTGAGATGCGCCCGACCGGCGAATTCGACCTTCTGGCACATTGGAAACCTCTCTAGGCGGCGGCTGTGGCATTGAGCCTGCGCCGTATGCTGAACCACCGGATGATGTTGTAACTGAGGCAAGCCCAGGTAGCTTCCATCGATGTCTTCTTTTGTCCCCGGCATCGAAACTGTCGGAGTCCACATCGCTCTTTGATCCAGGCATGCGGGAACTCAGCGATCTGCGACCGTTGACGATAAATTTGTTTTGCCTCTTCGGTCTCCATTTTAGCCTTGAAGGCGACCGTCGCGGTGGGTTGTTCGATGCGCGTGATGATCCGCCTCCACTTCGGCCGCGGTTTCTTGGAGGCACACTTATCTCGGTATTCGCAGGAGCAACAAGCCGCCGCGGGCGCTTTGTACAAACGCGTGAGCACACCGTGCCCCCGATTGATGACAGTTTTGTGAGTTAACTGTTGTCCAGCGGGACAGAGGTAGAGATCGTGCTCAACGTCGTAGGGAAACGCACTGCTCATGAAGGCCCCGCTACGGCCTTGGGCATCCTGTTCCGTCGGCTTCCAGCTCTCTTGCCATGACCCATAGAAGTCGACGCCCGAGGCTGCTGCAGCCTGCACTGAGGCATGGTTGGTATAGTCACCATCGGCAACGATCTGCTTTGGCATCCGTCCCAGAGTCTCTTTGCAACGCTGAAGAGCTGGTTCCAGCTGCCTATAGTCGACGGCGTCGGTCGTTGCCTCTACATTCACTACCAATCCGTGGGTGGTATCGGTGACCAACTGCACGTTGTAGCTAGGCACGGTGCCACCTTCACCGTTTCTCATCACATGCGCTTCCGGGTCGGTGCCGGAGGCTCTGGCTACATATTGATCGCTGTCACGGTGCTTGATCTTTTGCAGACGCTCGACCTCACGCACGGCCGCTTCCAGGCGACTCTTCCGTTGCTGCGCAGCGCGGCGTTGCGCAGCAGCTTGGCGCTTAGCCACTTTCTCTTCGTTTGCGGCCTGTGCGTTCATCTCCTCGACTTGCTTCTGCGCCAGAACGAGATGAGCTTCGAGCTTCTCCTTGCGCCGAAAGGTGTTTCCGCTGGCGTTGGCTTTGATCTTCGTACCATCCAACGTGACCCGTTGCATGCTGATCAAACCCTCGGCGCTCAGCATACCCACCACCTGCACAAACAGATTGTCCAGAGCCTCTTTGTGGTCCGTGCGAAACCCTGACAGAGTGCGATGACTGACCGGCCGCAATCCGCAAAGCCACTCGAAGCAGGGTTCAAACTCGCAGCGGCGTGCAACCTCACGTGCAGAGCTAATTCCCTGGCTGTAGGCATACAACCATAAGCTGATTAATAACCGCGGTGCGGTATGGTCGCGGCCCGCCCGCCCTTCCACCGCGGCAATCTTGGCATAAAACAAGCTCAGATCCGCTCGCCCTATCAGATGCCAGATCGAGCGTGCACTGTGGTCATCATCGATTAATCTCTCCACGTCCACGGTACGGAATATAAGCTGGGAGCGGTCAATCGAAGCCAGGCGAGGTACAGGTGGTGGGGTGCTCACGCATACAGTGTATTGCCATAAGATTATTAGTAACAGTTATTGATGGTATACATGTGCCAATTTCTTCACAGCTTCCTGGTCACCAACGCGATCATCAGATGACTGTTGTTCATTGTTGCGAACCCCGGCCCCCAACGCGGTGATTACTTCGTCTGTCCGGTTTAACCCGGTTTAACCGTCAAACTTTGTGGCCGCCAATTTCCAATTTCGAGATTGGAAATTGGACTCTCGCTCATGCAAATGGAAAGACTAGGGAGGAAAAGGTCGGTCCACGTGTAGCGTGCTACACATTGCAACGTGTGGTAGGCTACACGTAAACGAGGCGCCCCCATGCCGACCAATCTAGCTATTGACGATCGCTTGATCGAGGAAGCTCGCCAGATAGGCCATCACGGAACGAAGAAAGAGGCCGTGACTGCGGCTTTAGACGAGTACATCCGTCGTCGCAAGCAGATGCAGATCCTCGAACTGTTCGATACCATCGACTACCGCGAAGATTACGACTACAAGGCCAACCGCCGCCGCGATCAGACCGAGAACGAACGGTGAAACTGCTCGTCGATACCTCTGTCTGGTCGCTCGCGCTTCGCCGCAAGAACACCGCTAGCCTCAGTCCCGATGAAAAAAAGCTGAAGGCGGAACTGGTTCAGGCCATTCAGGATGGTCGAGTCGCGATGCTTGGGCTTCTCCGTCAGGAGCTTCTGTCAGGCATCAAGGAAAAGGCCCAATTCGACAAAGTGAAAGCCGCGCTCACCCCATATCTCGACGAGCCGATCACCACCGCCGATCACGAGTACGCGGCGGACGTCTACAACGAATGCAGAAACCAGGGCGTTGAGGCCGGCACGGTCGATATTCTGATCTGTGCCGTCGCCGTGCGGCGAGGTTGGGAAGTTCTCTCCGGCGATGGCGGCCTAAACCGCTGCCTTGGCGTCACTAAGAAGTTCCACGAAAAGCAAAAGAGGACCTCAGCAACGGCAGAGGTCAAAACACGTCGCACTTCTCGTAAGTGATTCGGGGATTGGTCCGAAGTGGTCTAGAAAAATCCGAAGAAGTGTGCGGCAAATCGGGAGATTCGTGGACAGATGGACCTGACACTTTGGGAAAACGGGGTCACGCTGTACAAGGCTGGGGTGACGGGACGTGTACTGATCCGACAGGGTGAGCGAAGCATACTTAACATTCCGTTTGTCCCTCCGCCTCCAACGGCATTCTCTGTCCCGCATCTCACCGGCTAGCGGGAACTATCGCCGTCGACGGAGCGTAACTAAAAGAGGGGAGCAAGTCTTCGAGCTCTGGGAAGAGAGGCTCAACATCCAAACCGTTCGTCAGGACCTTGTTTACGCTCTGCGCCAGTTGCGGCTGTCGCCTGTATTTACGCTGACTGCTTTGCTGACGCTGGCCATTGGCATTGGCGCAACCACAGCGATTTTTTCGCTCATCAATACGGTCATGCTGCAGACCTTGCCTGTGAACGATCCGGGCAGCCTCTATCGCATCGGTACGGGCGACGACTGCTGCATCGAGGGCGGCCCGCAGGACCATTGGGGCATGTTCTCTTATGCCTTCTATCAGCAAATCGAAACCCACACCCCGGAGTTCGAACAGCTGACCGCATTTCAGGCGGGCGGTATGGTGCTGAGCGTGCGCCGCGCTGAGGCGGATCGCCTCGCCAAACCGCTGCGCGGCGAATATGTAAGCGGGAATTACTTCTCTACCCTCGGCGCCGGCGCGTCGGCAGGGCGAACGCTTGTGCCCTCCGACGACCAAGACGGCGCAGCGCCGGCGGCGGTGATGAGCTATCGCACCTGGCAGCAGCAGTACGGATCGGACCCCGGCGTGGTGGGCTCGGTGTTGATTATGGATGGACGTCCGATCACGATCGTAGGTATCGGACCCCGCGGATTTTTTGGCGAGACGCTGCGCAGCGATCCGCCCGATTTGTGGGTACCGCTGCATCAGGAGCCCGTGCTGGTTGCCGGCAATTCCCTGCTCCGCCGGAGCTCTTCCGCGTGGCTGCGCGTGATCGGCCGGGCGAAGCCTGGCGCCGCGCTGGCGCCAGTTGCGCCGCGGTTGACGGCGCTTCTCCGCCATTGGCTGGTCACTGACAGCGGCATGCCTTCGGAGTGGTTAGGCGACCTGAAAGCGACGCTGAGCAAGCAAGAGATCGGCATCGTGTCCGCGGCCATTGGCGTGGGCGAGATGAAGAGCGATTACGCCGACAGTCTTCACATCCTGCTGACCGTGTGCCTGCTGGTCCTACTCATTGCGTGCGCCAACATAGCCAACCTGCTGCTGGCTCGGGGCGCGGCGCGGCGGTCACAAACCTCGGTGCGCCTCGCGCTGGGAGCATCGCGCAAGCGGCTGATGCGGCAGGCGCTCACCGAGAGCCTGTTGCTGGCGGTGCTGGGCGGCTTGGCCGGGCTTGCCGTAGCCTTTGCGGGTGTAAAGATGGTCGTGGCCATCGCTTTCCGCCACGCGCACTATGTGCCCATCTCCGCCAGGCCGTCGTTGCCGGTGCTCGGGTTTGCCTTTCTTCTGTCTCTGCTGACCGGTGCACTGTTTGGCATGGCCCCGGCATGGCTGGCGACTCGCGCCGATCCGGCCGAGGCGCTCCGCGGAGCCAATCGCAGCACAAAGGATCATGCATCCTGGTCGCAGAAGTCGCTGGTCATCGTGCAGGCCACGTTGTCGGTAGTGCTGCTGGTGGGCGCCGGCCTGCTGACGCGAAGCTTGATCAATTTGCAGCATCAAGACTTCGGCTACGTGTTGGATCATCGCGTGACGCTGAGCATCAACGCGCCGTTTGCCTCGTATCCGCAACCGAAACTGGATGCGGAATATCGCGAACTCCAGTACCGGCTGGAGGCGATTCCAGGCGTTCAACGCGCGGCGCTGGCGCTTTTCACGCCGCTGAATGGCAACTGGGGCGAAATGGTGATCCGGCAGGGCCACGGGATGCCGAACATGAACGAGCCTGTAGGGTCGTCATGGGATCATGTCAGCGCGGGCTACCTCGAAACGCTGGGACAGCGCATTCTTCGTGGACGATCCTTGAGCGATGATGACACGGCCTCGGCGCAGAAAGTAGCGGTCGTGGACGAAACGTTTGTGAGGCGATTCTTCAAGCCCGGCGAAGATCCTGTAGGGCAGTTCTTCGGGTTGGACCTGCCGCAGTACGGCAGCACGTACAAAATTGTCGGAGTGGTGGCGAAGGCGAAGTATACAGATCCTGCAAACACAGACACAGACGGGCCGCGCCCGCTCTTCTTTGTGCCGCTGGCGCAGCGGGTCCATTACCCGGATGCCATGATGCAGTGGGTCGATGATCTCACCCACATGGCTGGCGACGCGGTGCTCGAGATCCATGGCAGCCTGGAGCAACTGGAGCCGCAGATCCGTAAGACGCTGAGCGATGTGGATCCCAACATCACGCTGCTCAGCATCCAGCCCCTGGCCGATCAGGTGGACGCCCGCTTCGATCAACAGCGAGTCGTGGCGCAGATGGCGGGATTATTCGGGGTACTGGCGTTGATCCTGGCGGCGGTGGGTCTTTACGGCGTAACGGCCTACGGCGTGGAGCGGCGGACCAGCGAAATCGGCGTGCGCATGGCGCTGGGCGCGAACCGGTCAAGCATCACCCGGCTGGTGCTGCGCGGCGCGTTCCTGCAGATCGTGATCGGGCTGCTGATTGGCATCCCGGCCTCGATCGGTTGCGCTCATCTGATCGCGGCCCAGCTCTATCAGGTGAAGGGCTGGGATCCCGTCGTTCTTGGTGGATCGATCGTCATGCTCGCAGTGTGCGCCCTTGTGGCAAGCATTGTTCCCGCACGGCGCGCAGCTTCGGTGAATCCAGTGCAGGCGCTGCGGACCGAGTGACGCATTTTCACGCGCTCCCTGTCCACGAAACTTCCATGTCTACAGTTGTCCCCTCGGCCCCATAAAGTATGATAAAGTATGCACGTAGAGTGAATCAGGGGGACCACCGTATGGCTGATCTTGAGCGTCTGACGATTACGCTCCCTGCCGATATGGCAGGATTAGTAAAGGGTGCCGTTGAAGGCGGAGATTATGCTTCTTCCAGCGAAGTCATTCGCGAGGCTTTGCGGGATTGGAAGATGAAGCGTCAGCTCCGCTTGGGTCAACTCGCCGAGCTCAAGGCCGATATTGACCGTGGTTTGGCGGATGTGGCCGAGGGCCGGCTCGCTAAGTTTGACGCTGAGCGCATTATCGCGCGCGGGAGGAAGCTATTAGCAGACCGCTCAGCCTTCGCCTTACCGAGACGGCAGAAATAGCCCTTGCTGAGATTTGGAGCTACTTCGCCGAAGAAGCCTCTGAATCCCAGGCCCCATTCTCTGGCGCGCCCCGTCCTGTTCTCGCACCTGAATTACGAGTAATGTTTTACGAGAAGTATGCGATCTATTACCTTCCACGTCCCGAAGAAATCATCGTTGTTCGCGTCTTGCACGGTTCCCGCGATATTGTTTCCATCGCGGAGAACGGTGGATTTGTCCTCGGGAGCAAGTGATGGAACGAAATTTACTTGCCACAAAACTTACTTGTCAGACGGACGGGTGCTTTGGCAAACGACCTTTCTACGGGGTTAAAGATGAGTTCTCCTCGCCTTCGATCCTGAAAAAGACTATTTTCCAAAGTGCCAGTTCCGTCCTGTCCACGAAACCTCGTCCATAGTCGCCAGTGCCGGCCCGGTAAACGCGCAGAAAGCATGCGAGACCGTACATGCCCAGTTCGCGATGGAAAGAATGTCCACAGCATGTCGCTCGAACTGCTCACGCACCTCCAGTTCGCAGTCTACCGGGTCGCTAAACTTAGATATAGTCCTTTGACGGAATAGTCTTGATATGGAATACTTGTTGCATGACCACCGAGGTCATCGTCACGGCGGATTTTGAGACCTGGTGGGATGGCCTTGGTATCGAGGAACAAAAGAGTGTGGCGGTCGTGGTTGCCATGCTCGAAGAGAGGGGCGCGACGCTACCTTTTCCCTACAGCTCCGGCATCGCTGGTTCGATAAAACTACGCGAACTTCGCGTGCAGCACGGCGGCAAACCGTACCGGGTACTCTATGCCTTTGACCCCAAACGCAATGCGGTCCTGCTGTTGGGTGGCAATAAAACCGGGAGTAACCGCTGGTATGACACGCATATCCCGAAGGCGGAAAAGCTTTTCACGGCTTACCTTAAAGAGAGCGGCCAGGCGGGATAGAGGAGAATGCGATGATGACTCGTAAATTCAGTGACCTGACCAAAAAGATGAGCGCGAAGGACCGGGCAGAGATCAAAACCCGGAGCAAGAAACTGCTCGCTGAGCTGCCGCTGGAGCAGCTCCGTTCTGCACGCAGCCTCACCCAGACCAACATGGCGCAGATACTAGGCGTCAACCAGAGCGCTATTTCGAAGATCGAAAAGCGCACCGACATGTATCTGAGCACGCTGCGGAGCTACGTCGAGGCAATGGGAGGGAGCCTTGAAATTCAGGCGGTATTCCCTGAAGGTGCGGTCCGCGTTGATATTTTGAGCGACAAGTAGATGCGAAAGGTGACGGAGCTTTTCCGGAACAGACTGAAGTAATCCCTACCCTAGTCCCTCTTGAGCATTGCGTAAAATCCAGGACGCCGCCTAAGTAGCTCCACTGCCCTTTGTCCGGGGCACATTGAAGACGGAGTGACCCCTAACGCTAGACGGGGGGTTACTCCGTCCGGACCCGGGGTTGCAGACGAAGTAATTCCGCGAGCTATTCGGGGTTATTTCGTCTGTTTGAATGCATAGGTATGGAAAGGGAAAAGGGTTCTCCCCGAGACTACACTGCTGGGATCGACTGTTCGAAGCAGCCGACCCAGAAATCTCGATTAGGAGAACCCCATGAATGCTATTCACTATATCGGATTGGATGTACACAAGAAAACCATCAGTTATTGCATCAAGACGGCAGCTGGCCAGATTGTGAAGGAGGGCACGTTGGCCGCCGAGCGTTCTGTGTTGCGCAGTTGGGCGGGGAGTCTACAGCAACCGTGGCATGGCGCGATGGAGGCAACGATCTTCAGTGCCTGGATCTACGACACACTCAAGCCATATGCGGAACGGCTGGAGATGGGCCATCCAGCGAAGATGAAAGCCATTACTGCGGGGAAGAAGAAAAGCGATGCCATCGATGCTCGCACCATAGCCGATCTGGTGCGCTGCGACTTACTGCCAGGCTGCTATGTGTTTCCGCCGGATCTGCGGGACCTGCGCCGACTGATGCGCTATCGCCAGATGATGGTTCAGCAGTCAGTCAGGATGCACAACAAGACAGCCGGCCTGCTGATGGAGAGCGGGGTTTCGTTTCACAAGACCAAGTTGCACGGCAAGAAGTACTTCAGCAATTTGATCAAGAGCTTAGAGGAAGTGCCGGAGTCGGTGAAGGATCTGCTGCGCATGAGTCGCGGGACAAAGGACATGTTCGAAGGTGTGCAAAAGCAGTTGCTGGGAAGACTGCTGACCGACGCTGCCTTAAAACAGCGCGTGGAGCGTTTGAGCAGCATCGACGGTGTGGGCGAGATCACCGCTCTGACATGGGCGCTGGAGGTCGGCGACCCGCATCGTTTTGCCTCCATTGCCGATGCGGTGAGCTATTGCGGTTTGACGGCAGCGCTTCACTCCTCTGCGGGCAAGCAGCAGCGTGGGCCGATATCCAAACAGCGCAACGCTTGGCTACAGACCGCGCTGATCGAAACGGCCAAGCTGGCGCCACGCTGGAATCCGCAGCTAGCTCAGCTGCATGCCCAGCAATTAACGCGCGGACATGCCAATCGCGCCACCTTGCAGGTGGCGCGCAAACTGGTCGCTTATCTGCTAGCCGTCGACAAGAGCGGCCAGCCTTTTCAAGTGCGTACACCGCCGCCGAAAACCATCCCAACAAGGAGAAAAGCCAGAAGACATCTTGCCTCGGCGGCTTAGTTGCCGGTAGTTGCTTATTTTGGGTTTGTTCTGTCAGCGATCCACCAGCCGGTCCTCACGTTTGTCGGGACTGTGCACGGGAGCTCACTCTCCCAATACACCCTATCGTCTGTTTTGAGGTCGGCTGGTTTACTCTCACTCAATCTTCGTGGACGAAGCTTCACCGTTCCCGCAAATGGATGTCTGGCCACGCTGCTACTGCGTTGGCAATGCGTACGATCGAGGACAGTTCTGAACCGCATCCCGCAAATCGCTTGGGGAAAGCCATTCCACCAAGTCAATGGAAATCTCCGTTTTCCCTTGACAGTTACCTATCATGGATGTCACGCATCATCCGCAAGAGCGATCCGATCATTCCCTCGCTTGTTCTTATGGGTAAGACCGACCAGGATTCGGTGAAAGCGATGGATGCATTTGATCGGTTGTCCGTGAGCGTCAGTCCATTTGATTTCCATGATCACCCGACAGGGGAATAGACCACCACGCGCGGACACTATAGCATGCGGTCGCAGCTTAAAAAAGGCAGGAAAACACCGATGAAGTGGATTGCACCGCTATTCTTTGCGGTCGTCGCGGGAGCAGCGCAGGGCGGGAAGGGGGACGGAAGGGGGACAGCCTGGTCTGCGCGATTTTCCTAATCTCAACACAAGTAAATCACGCAGGTCAGGCTCCCCCTCTTTTCCTCCCGCGAAAGGTTTCGTCCCCGATAGGGTCCCGTCCGTCCCCTGAAAGGGTCGCTTTCGCATCCTTACCAGTTATTTCTCCGAGATGAGGCGAGATATTCATGCCCTTTCCGACCCGGGTCACAGCAGCGGCTTTCTTCGTGTTCGCTCTGGTTTCCACGACGCAGGGGCACGCGCAAGCCCCAGTACAAGTGTCGCCTCAGGTGCAAGCACTACCGGCGGACGATGATTTCAACACTCTTCGCGGGCCTGCTGCCGCAGGAGACGCGCAGGCGCAATTCGCACTCGGGAACGACTATATCGATGGCCGCGGAGTTGCCCAGGACTACGGTCAGGCAGTGATCTGGTATCGCAAGTCCGCCGCCCAAGGTTATGCTCCCGCGCTGAATCAACTGGGCTACATGCATCAAAATAAGTTTGGCTTGCCGCGAGATTACAAGCGGGCCCTGTATTACTACCGTTTGGCCGCGAACAAGGGCAATGCGCGCGCGGAGTACAATCTGGGGGCCATGTACCAGAGTGGGCTCCAGGTCCGGCGTGACTATAAGCAGGCCTTCGAGTGGTACCGCAAGGCGGCGGACCAGAATCTCGCGGACGCCGAGAATGAAGTCGGCTATTTTTACCGATCCGGGTGGGGGGTCAAGCGCGACTATGCTCAGGCTTTGGATTGGTACCGCCGCGCCGCCAGCCACGGCAGCTCCAACGCCGAAACCAATCTCGGCTTCATGGCGGAGAAAGGATGGGGTCAACCTCAAAGTTACGACCAGGCTTTCTCCTGGTATTACAAAGCTGCAGAAGATGGCAACGCCGAGGCTATGGAAAACATCGGCTATAACTTTCAGAATGGCGTTGGTGTGGCGATCGATTATGCCAAAGCCTGGTCATGGCTTTATAAAGCCGCGGCGTCGGGAAGCGCCACCGCGGAGAATCAGCTCGGTTGGATGTATCAGTACGGGCAAGGTGTGGAGGCCGACAATGCTAACGCTGTGGCGTTGTACCGCCTTTCTGCCGATCAAGGCAACACAAGCGGTGACGACAATCTCCGGGACCTCTGCGTCGACCTGTACCAAAGCGGTAGTAAGCTGTGCCACTCGGACAGCACCACTGTGAGCGACCCTGCTATCGAGATGATCCAGCGCCGCGCGCAAATTCGGGATCTCCGCGCTCAAATTACCGGACTGGAGACCGACGCTCTGCAGGACGACCTTAGCGCCGACGAGCTCGCCAATATGGGCAAGAACGGTAAAAGCAATAAGAACGGCATCACTAAAAGCATCACTAAGGTTATGGATGGGGTTGGAACGGCCCTCAGCCTCAACCCCCGTCTCGACGCCGCAAACCGTCGCGAGCAAGCGGCGCGCCTGCGTGAAGAACTGGCTCAACTCGAGAGTCTAGACCAATCCTCCGCCAATGTCCCCCCACCCGCACCTTAGGATCCTTCCCGTAGGACGATCTGTACGCAAGTGACGGCTCAAAGTCTGCGCGCTGGCACAAATGCCCCACGGAGCGTTCGAAGCGTTCGATAATCCAATTCCACTTGGCTGCATAGTTGCCAAATGGGATATGGATTATCGAATGGCGATATCGGGCCAATGCACTCATCGGCAAGCTCAGACCACTCTTCGTGCAGCTCGAAAGCGATGCTCTTTCACATTGAGTTCTCCGATCTCCATGTCTCGAAAGAAGACTCTGTAAAACCCTGGTGTGATCAACTCGAATCCTAATTCCTCGAGGCGGAATACCCCGCTGATGAAGATTCTGTTCTTGTGCAAGCTGATGTCGCCGCTATTGTTCATCCGTCGCAGAAGGAGACCCTTCGAGTACGTGAACCCCGGCAAATTGCGTGGCAGCCGGACGAAGCTGGGGTGGTAGAGACTGACTGGGGGGCTGCGGGACAGACAAAGTGATTTGTCCCCTGAACGCCCCAGGGACACGCGAAAAGTAACCCATGAAGCTGCCTATCTACGGTTAAAGTCAAAGGAGAAGCGTTTCCGGATAGAGAAGGTACGAACACCGGGATCGAAATGAATGTGACACCCAACTTAGAGCACAAAGGGAGGTACTTGCGATGACCATACCGTACGTGGCCCAGGGCAAACTGGATAGGCGTAGGTTTCTTCAAGGGGCAGGCGTCAGTCTGGGGGCCGGTCTGTTGGCAGGATCCTCTGCAACCTCAGCCATAGCCCAGGCGGTCAGCCCCGAATCGGTTACTCACGCGAGCGTTTCCCCTCCAATGTCAGAGAAGGAGAAGTTGGTGCGCATCGCATCCAACAGCTATCCCATCCGCTACATCTTCAAGTCCAAGGAACCGATCCTGTCAACGGAAGACACGGACGTTGAGATGAAGAAGAAGTACGGGGAGATTACCATGCTTGACTTCCCGGAGTTCACGAAGAAAACCTTTCCAGGTGTTTACCAGATGGATCTCTGGTCTTCGCTGTTTGGAGATACCGATGATGCTAGTCAATACGTCGACGCGACCTATCTGGGTTCCGACGGACAAACACACATGACGCGGGAGTTTGACCCTTCCAGCCCGACCGGGAAAAAGTGGCTGGAGAAGATGGCCAACGTGCAGGAGAAGACAGGAACGAAATGTCATCACATCTCGAACAATGCGCCGCGCAACATCTGCGACCTCGACACTGCGAAACGCCAGGCGGGCGTTGAGATAGCGAAGAAGTGGCTGGATGGCGCCGCGCTACTCGGCGCCAAGTCCATGCGGGTGAATAGCGGTGGCCCGCGCATCGCGCCTGGTCCGGATCCCAGTCCCAGCGGTTACCCAACGAACGCTCATATTGAGGACTACCTGGCGAAGTGCATCGAATCGTTCAAGGAGATGGCGGACTACGGCTCCCAGGTCGGCGTCAAGGTGACGCTAGAAAACCACTGGGGGCTCACCACTAGCCCAATCAACATTCGCATCATCATTGAGGAGGTTAACAATCCCTTCTGCGAAGCCAGCCCGGATTTCTGCAATTGGGAACACAAATACCTTCTCTATCACGCTTTGAACGATTTAGCTCCCTACGCGCACACTACAGTTCACGCCAAGTTCTGGGATCGCTTTGGCGAGCCCGACGTTCAGCGGAATGTGCGCATCATGCTCAACAACAATTACACCGGCGTCTTTGCATTGGAGTACGAAGCCGGCCCCTGGGATGGGGTGGAGGGCGCAAAGCATCTCTTTCAGGAGGTTCTGGCTGCAATGTAAACCTGAACGGAGTAAGTAGCATTTGCGAGGTCTTGATCGTGAGACGGGACTGGCACTTTTGGAAGACCATTTCTCAAAGTACCGGTCCCGTCTCACGAATAATTTGACGAGTAAATTCCTCAGTGCATCTTCGCGCACTCCGCCTTCGCCTGCTGGTACACGGGGATGCCCGGGAGAAATGCGGTGATAGGATACATATGGTCTGGACGCCTGGGTTGAGACAGGGAAAAATAGGGAAACCCTGCAACGAAGAGCCGTTCGGATGGAGGTTGAGCTACCTGTCCCCAACTTGACCCTCCGCAACATAGTTCCCTCCTGAAACATCTGCATTGGACAAGCTCTGCTACGAACGTTTTACCAGTTGCAGCAAAGTTCCAGTCCCGTCTGACCACAAATCTCCGTGTTGGGAAAAAGGCTGCGTGTTGGGGTCCTTGGCATAGACGCTGAGGTATTGTCTCTTGGAGACCCACCCGTTCTGCCCCCAACAACGCGAATAAGCGCGAGAATGGACATTATCTTGCGCGAATTTACGAACAGGTCACCTCTCAGTAGGAGCATGATAATGTACAGGACCCAGCGATGGTCCGAAAGGGTACACCTCAAATCCACACCACTCGGTTGGAGCCAAGCACTGATAATGGTCGCGGAGCGACCTCGAAGGTTTAAAGGCGCTTAGAAAGGTTCGATTATTGATGCATGGAATCGCCTGAAGCCCTCTATTATCGCGTTTTGCAGGAGAACCAAGCTCGATTGGCTCTCCTGCAAAAACTGCACACCGGGCTTGGTTGTGCCACGATGGTCGTGATCCTCGCAGGAGCCATCGCAGCAATCCCGCTGCTGCACTCTCCAGGTCTTCAGGGTCTGATCCTAATCCCCGTTGTGATTTTCGCGCCGCTGGCAGTTTGGCATGATCGTGTACTGCGCGCCATCCGTGAGAGAAAGAGAGTGATTGAATTTTACGAGCGTGGAATCGCGCGCCTCCAAGACAGGTGGGCGGGAACCGGAGATACCGGAGATCGCTTTCTGGATCTCGCCCATCCGTACGCGCGGGATCTCGACATTTTCGGCAAGGGGTCGCTATTCGAGTTTCTCTGCACTGTCAGAACTCGGGCTGGTGAACAGACGCTCGCTCGGTGGCTCCTCCATGCGGCTCTACCAGAGGAGATACGCTCGCGGCAGGCGGCAATCACGGAGATGAAGGACGGGCTCCGCTTTCGCGAGAGCCTGTTTGTGGCGGGAGAGAGTGTGCGCCTGGGACTTCGGCCTGATGCGCTGGCATCATGGGCAGAACGTGAGCGGATGTTCCCGCGATGGCTTGCGCCGGCATTGGCGCCTCTCGCTATGCTGTGGGTAGGTGCCACAGCATATTCGCAGTTTTATCTACTGCAGTGGCTGATCGCTGGAGGCGCTATCCCGGCGGACTCGTTGCGCTCCGCGTCGCTGATATCGATCGTGAACCTCGGAGTCAGCCTCGCCCTGCGGCGGCGTGTCTCAGAATCTGCCCAAGCAGTCGAGGAGGCCGCCGAGGACCTCAGCGTGCTAGCAGAAGTTCTGCAAGTGTTCGAACAAGAGACATTTGCCTCCGCTCGACTGCGGAGCCTGCGAGCCTCGCTCGATTCCGGAGACATGGCGCCCTCTGCCGCGGTGAAGAGGTTGAAGTGGATCGCCTATTGGTTAGAGGGACGCCGAAATCTGCTGGTTCAGATGTTTTCCCCATTCATTTTCTACAGCGCAGAACTGACCATGGCGGCGGAACGTTGGCAGCAGAGGTTCGGCTCTGCAATTCGCGGCTGGCTCTCTACCGTGGGCGAGTTCGAAGCACTATCCGCGCTCGCCTGTTATGCGTGGGAGCATCCCGCAGACGTGCTGCCAGAGTTTGTCGAGCAGCGTGGTTGCTTTGAGGCAACGGGGCTCTCGCATCCGCTGTTGCCCGCCGGCACGGCAGTGGGCAACGACCTGACGTTAGGCAGCAAACTGCAGTTGATCGTGGTCAGTGGTCCGAACATGGCGGGTAAGAGCACGTTTCTACGGGGCGTGGGAATCAACGCGGTGTTAGCACAGTGCGGCGCGCCGGTGCGCGCCACGCAGCTGCGCCTTTCACCGCTTGCCGTGGGAGCCTCAATCTGCGTGCTGGATTCACTGCAAGGGGGCGTCTCGCGTTTTTACGCGGAAATCAAACGCCTGAAGCTTCTCTCAGACTTGGCAGAAGAGCCGGCTGCGCTTCTCTTCCTGCTTGATGAGCTACTTTCGGGAACCAATTCGCGAGACCGGTTCGACGGAACGCGGTTCGTGGTTCGTGCATTGGTGCGCCGGGGAGCCATCGGAATGGTGACTACGCACGATTTGGCCCTCACTGAAATCCCGCAGACGATGGGCGAACTGGCGCAAAACTACCACTTTGAGGACAGCATCGAAGAAGGCGAGCTTAGGTTTGACTACCGGCTGCATCCTGGAATCGTGCGCACCAGCAACGCGCTTACACTGATGCGGGCGGTAGGCCTGAAGATGGAGGAATAGGTCCCCGCAATGGGCTTGCGGCGGAAGCATTACTGTGCGAAGGCCAGACTGCTGCTGCAAACTCCTCCGTAGCATGTTGTTTCGTGAGAACTTGGGGACCCTTCCCGAGTTCCCCCGTGGACAAGCGTCTGGCCCTACAGACCCTTTTCGGGGACGGACGGAATTTTTCCTAATGAGTGTGCGCGCACACGTGCGCTGACCCGAGAAAGGGGGTTCTATCTCTGAATGCTTGGCAAGCGCTTTGCAATCTCAACGACGGTCAGGGCCTCGCTATCATTAGGGGAAATTCCGTCCGTCCCCTGAAGGGCTGCACAAGAACAAAAAAACGCCGCAGAGGAGAGTTTCTCTGCAGCCTGCTAGGCCTTCGGGGCTGCGCTGAAGATTTCGGCCAAGCGGTCGGCGATCATCCCGTCCTCGCCGTCCTTGAGCTGCCAGACAGCAAAGCCGAAGCTGTTCGGATCGTGGGGATGGCCATGGTGGACGTTTTGATTCTCCGCCGCCGACGCGTCCGGATCGCGTCCACGCATGCCACTGGCGCCGGCGCCCATGCTGCCAATGCCGATTGGCCGCGTGTCGGCCAGCTTCTGCATGACTTCCGGCCCGGTGATGTTGAGTCTAGAGCGATCGATCTGCCAGCTATAACGCGGCGTCACGTTACCCAGAGCTTGCGGGTTGAACTCCCGGGGAAGCGCGGTGACGCCAAACTTCTTCACTGTCTCGGTGATCACCTGTGCTCGTTGGTCGTACATCCTCAGCGTGGCGTCATAGTCCTGATTGACGAAGATCTCAAGTGCCTTGAGCAGACCGAAAATAGTCTCCTTGCCGACCTTGCAGCAACGACCGATGCGATCTTCCTGCGGGCTCATGTTCAGCAGCGCATAGCGGATCAGCTCTTCCCTGCCGATCAGGATGCCGGAGGCCTGCGGCCCGCAAATATCCTTGCCGCCGCTGAAAGTTACCATGTCGAAGCCGATCGCCGGATACTCCCACAGCCGCTCTTTCGGCGGCACATCGGCGGAGGCGTCATTAAAGGTGTAGATGTTGTGCGCCCGGGCGATTTCCACGGTCTCAGGACCGCTGACCTGCCCTTTGTCGGAAAGGATATTGGTGAAGTGGATGGCCACGGTCTTGGGATTGATGGCGGCAACCATCTGTTCGCGGGTCTCCACTTCGACCAGCTTCGCGCCCGTCTGGCGAATCTGGTGGTCGAAGGCATAGCGATGGCTCTTCTGGATGATGACCTCGTTGCGCGGGAAATCAGCTACGTCGGGGATGGTGTGCATGCGGGGCTCAAGGTCCTCAGTCATCATGCCGGCGTAGCCGACGACCATGGCCGCGGCTGCGCCGCCCGTCACCAGGCCGGTGTAGCCCGCGGGAGACTTACACAGTTTGGCAATGAACTTACCCGCAGCGATTTCAAGGTCGTCGATTAAAACAAAGTGTTCGTTGCCTCGCCGCATCAATTCCATGACCTCCGGCTTCATCAGCGACCCACCAATGACGGTCACCGTGCCGTTGATGTTGACGAGAGGCGTGACGCCAAGCTCGGCGTAGACGTCGCCGGTACAGCCAAGCCCGCTGGTAATGGGAACGATGGGGTCGCCGTCCACAGAGAGCATAGACGGTTTGGACTTCTTGCCAAAGATGCCCGCCGCATTCGACTCCACCGGAGCGAACAGACCACCGAGCGTGGCGCCCAGCGCAGCGACAAAGGAACGGCGGCTCCAGTCAAACTTTGAGTTCATCACACTTTCCTCTCAACACTCTCGCGCAATCATGTCTCAGCCAGCGGTGGGTGGATTGAGGACGGCTGCGCTACCCACAATCTCAATCAGCGAATCGCCGGGGATCCATTCGAGCGCCATGCAGGCGCGGGACGGAGCTTTGCCGGGAGAAAAATACGTCCCGTAGATTTTGTTCAACGCGTCGTACTGCGCTTTATGGGCGTCGAACCTTGCCTTGCCCGTCGGCATGGGAATGCTGTCAGCCAGCGGGAGACAGAGAAAGACCTCGAGGTGGATGATGCTATCCATGCTGCAGCCCGCACGCTCCACCGACTTCTTCAGCGCGTCCATGGTGCGGGTAACGTGCTTCTCAAACGGATCGGTCACGAGCACGTGATCATCCTTGGGATAACCGTCGTTGGAGCCGGTGCCGGAGAAGTAGTAGATGCCGTTGTGGGTGTGATTGCCGCCGGCACGACGAGGCGCCGGAGCTCCAGGTGGAGGCTCGGGGGTAGCGGGAAGCGAAGTCTGGAGAGCGAAGAGTTTCGGGATCCCGGCGGTCGCCGCCGCCATGGCGGCGATCTTGGCAAAGAACCCGCGTCGAGTATTCATTTCCATTAGCTTCTCCTGCGCACTGGCTGCTGTGAGATTCAAGCACAGCGGAAATACTCTCACATGGAAGAATGGGGGACGGCCTGATCTGCGCGATTTTCCTCTAATCTCAACACAAGTAGATCGCGCAGGTCAGGCTGTCCCTCTTTTCCCCCCGACCTCACGCAAATCCCGTAGCCCTACCGCATCCACCGCGCCGGCGGCTTCCTTCAAACGGCCCTATCAAAACTGCCCCGAGAAAAAATCCCTGCGCATCCTTGCCTCATCGAGCGGGGCAGTCCTGGTAGGGTCCTATCGTTTCACGGGCCTCCTCGTCAGCGCTGAATGGCCACTTGTCCGGAAAGCCGACTCGGACAAGTACTTGGTCCTCATCGTCGTCGTATCCAATGGCTCGACGACGACCTTCGTTTCATGCGATATCTTATGCATGCTCGATGAGCGGCGAGCACAGTACAATATACGTTGCGCAATCCAGAAAGAGGCTATGCTCCCTTGCAAACAAGGCTCATCGGACGCGTTTCCCTAGAGCAGGGATTGAACGGAACACTGTTAGGCATTCCCTCTAAGAAGGATTGGCAAATCCTATTCGTAGCCGCGTGGTTAGCTTTCTGGCTGGCTGCTCCCTTCTCCCTTATGCTGCGGGCCTTTCACAGTCTGGCACTGCCGAAGTCCACAGACTGGTTTAGCTTGCTATGGGGCGTGGGTTGGATATTTGGTATTTGGTTTGCTGTCTCCAGCCTTGTATGGAGCCTTGGCGGCATCGAGTTTCTGCGGCTGACTCCATCTGAGATTGAATTAACGCGCAGCGTGTTTGGAGTTGTCTTCAAACGAAGACTCACTCCGACCAGGGAGGTCAGAAACTTGCGGTATATGCCTGCCCATTCCAGCGGTTCTCGCAGATACCGCCTCGGTTGCATCTGCTACGAAGACAACCAAGGAACGTTGAGAGTGGGAGCCGGACTCGATGACGCCGAAGCTTTAGCAATTATCGACCAAATGCTCGTTGTTTATCCGTTTCCCAAGAAAGACAAAGCACTTGAGTATATGGACCTGAACACCTAGCAGTTTGGAAGCCAATTGCGAAACCATAGTTGAGGAAGCAGGTGCAGCTCAGCAGGCTCAGGGCCGCGATTGTTAACGGTTATCTGGACCAGGATGTCGTCCGGGGCTGCGTTGAAATAGTCGACGAAAACGTCCCAGTAGCGATTTTCATCGAAAACTCCGGTATCGATCAGTTCGAACTCATTGTCCTGAAGACCGCGGCTGCGATTCTCATTCACCAGCTGAGCGTATGGGTATGCAGCTTGGGGGTACTTATAAAGCATTTTGAGATAGGAATGGTCTGGCGCGGCGTCGAGGTACTAATAGTATTCCTTGACGTCTTCACCGTGGTTGCCCTCGCTGTTGGTAAGGCCGAACAACCGCTCTTTTAAAATTGGGTCTTGGCCGTTCCACAGGGCGAGCGCAAAGCACAGCCTCTGCTCTGATCGCAAATTCCCGCCAGGCCGTCTTCTCCCCAGCGATACGCCCGGCTGCGCGCGTGGTCGTGGGGAAAGTAGTTCCAGGCATCGCCGTTGGCGGAATAATCTTCGCGCACTGTTCCCCATTGGCGTTCGCTGAGGTACGGCCCCCAGAGGGCGTTAGGGCTAGGGGGCACAGATTGGGTGGTTGCAGGCATGAGTCTTCCAGGTAGCGGATTTTGGCCCGAGTGAACATGCCGGATTGTACAGAAACCAGAGGTGGGCCAGACCACGCTGCAAGGCGACAACGAAGAGGGCGGGAAACTCGTTCTATGCCTACGATCTCTGCCTAGAGATAAACGGCCTGTCTGTCCCTCCCCAAGCCAAGTGAAGGTTCTTTATTCCCACCCTTCGCAAAAAGCGCGAAGGATGGGGCACCCGATCATTTGTGGCGGGGCAAGAAATACTCGCCTCTATTAGTGACGCACTACACTAAAGGTAAACGGCCAGCCTGTCTTTCCCCAAGCCGGATGATCGCCGCACCGACCGGTCCCTGTCCTATTTCACGGGTCCCAAATATTTGTCGAGCCAGTTGAGCGATTCCTTTATCATCTCCGTTCGGGGTACGTCGTGTCCCGTGTCGTAAACCACGCGGCGCTTGTGCTCTGTGGGTGTTCCTAGCAGACGGAACATGGGCTCTTGAGAGATTCTGGGCGGCCAAAGGAAATCGTAACGGCCATTGAGCATCAAAACAGGAGCCTTCACATGTGGAGCGAAGTTGAGTTGATCCACCTCCGGCAATCGCTCTTGTAAAAAGAATCCTGGTGATAGGAGAATTAATGCTTTGAAGCGAGTTTCAACAGCCGGGAGAAGTCCCCCCATCGCTGCCCCCCAACTGTAACCCTCGTAGGCCAACTCGTTGGGATTGATATCCTGGCGTGTCTCAAGGTAGTCGATCGACCGGCTGAGGTCCTTAGACCAAAAGATGACATTGTCTCGATAAGTACTGCTGGTGTTTGGCCAGTAGATCGGCTTCGGTCCGCCGCCACGTTCAAAGGTTCCCTTGTAGATAGGGAATAAGACCGCTCGTCCACTTTTTATAATGAAATCGAAGTCTGGAAGACAGATCGGGAACCCTTCTGCGCTCGATCGCATGTGAGCGGCATCAGCGCCGGGAAAGTACACGACGACTTGAAAAGGCGGCGACGCTCCTTTGGGCAGGAACAAATACGCGGTGACTCGCTCGCCGCCGTAAGCCGCGTCGAAGGAGACCTTTTCTTGCCTCCAATCCTCGGTCTGTTGGACGGATTCCACCTTCGCATTCAACGGCGTCTTGTCATAAGAGTATTGGTTCTTGTATGCCCGGAAAAGTTGATCAGAAACAGGTTTTTCGGAGCCGTAATTGCGTAATTGAACCGTGATCGGAGCGCCTGCTGCTTCGGCTTCCTTACCGGTCGACACATATTCAGCGCAACGAAAACCAAATCCAGGGGACCGCTCGAAGGGTGAACGAGCGTCGGGAATGTTGAACATATAAGTCGGATCGTCCCATGCGCCGCCCATGATATAGCGCCTGCCGGAGGTCGCTTCGTTTGCGCACCACTCCTTCACGTTGCCTGCCATATCGTAAGCGCCACACCAGCTCATACCGTGGTAAGCCCCGACCGGCGAAGGTCCCTTGCCACTGAAGTTGCTGGCGGGTATCAGGCTGGAGCTGTCCGTCGGGGATGCAGCAGCCGCCCAGTGATAAATGGTCGGAAGCGACTTGCCTACAAAGTCAGCATAAGCTTCAGCCTCGAACCAGCTCACACCGGTGACAGGATATTCGCCCTCACCCTGCGGATATTCACCTTGTATCCAGGTGGAAGGTCCTGGCCTGTTCGTTTTATCGACAAAGAGTTTCATCGCGTCGGCCCACGGAAGCACGCGTCCATCCTTTCGGAATTCGTGTTTCCAATACTCCTGCTTCTTGTAACCGCCCTGGTCCACAAAGCGTTTGAACTCGCGATTGGTGACCTCGAACTTATCGATCCAGTATTTCCCAACCCGGACTGCAGGCAAGGCCTGAAAGCCTGCAATGCCTGCAATCCCCCACAGGGTGAAAGGGTCGCCCTCAACATATCCCTGGTCGAACTCAACAGGAACCATTCCGCTGGGAGCCTGCCCGTCTTTGTGCAGTGCCACCATGATCGGGCCGGACGGGAAGGTAGCGCGTTCGAGCGTCGTATATCCTTGCAATTCGAATTTCCAACTCGAATCCACAGCGGGAAACCTCCCTTTCAGGATGGGCGAGAGTCCGGCAAATTCCCATTGGGCGTTCGGAGAGTTGTAGTTCCTGCGGTAGACCGACGCCCCCGGAGGGCTGGTGATGATGGAATCGGACCAGGAAATATCGGGCCAGAATCTGGCCAGGGTTGGGTCAGCCGGAATGTATCGCTCGGCCTGAACAGCAAGTGCATAGGCTTCGCCAGGTTTGCCCCGTTCGATGAGCTTGCCGATCTGCGGTAACGCCTGCTCCCTGGCCCATCTGACTTTGGAACTGTGGTGAATCCCCCAGCCAATAAAGCTCATTAAGGCTAAGAGGATAATCAGCTGCGGGGACTGCGACACGGGGCTGCCTGCTTTGCCGGAACAGCACTCTTGGGTTAACACCACTGGCAGGTTCCGAAATCAGTTCGGAGCAATCCTTGAGCTCCTGCTCAACCTCTATCATGCTTGCATAGCGTTCTTCGGGGCGCTTGCGTAAACAGCAACGAATGATTCGGTCCAGTGCATTCGGGACATCTTTTATGAATTGGTCCAGCGGGCTGGGCTCCTCCCGCTCGACTGCTATCAATGTTTCACTCGTGGACTTGCGCTGGAATGCTTTCTCTCCCGTGAACATCTCGTAAAGAACCGCGCCAAACGCAAATATATCGCTACGGGCGTCAACCCGTTGACCATGCAACTGCTCAGGAGACATGTACGGCAGCGTGCCAACTACCTGGACGTCACCAGTAAGGCCTGTCAGGGTCTCTTCCGCAGACACGACAGGCCGTTCGTACTTTGCCAGCCCAAAATCGAGCAGCATTGCCCCGCTTTCGGTGAGCATGATGTTGCCTGGTTTGAGGTCGCGATGAACGATGCCTTTACGGTGTGCCGTGGCGAGTGCATCCGCAACCGCGATCGCGATCTTCAGAGCCTCGACCGTCGAGAGCCGCCCCCTCTGGATGCGCGCCGAAAGTGTCTCGCCCTCCAGGTACTCCATCGCGATGAAGGCTCTCGCGGCATCTTCCCCAAAGTCATACACCCTGCAGATGCTTGCATGATTTAAAGCTGAAGCAGTTTTCGCTTCGCGCAGAAATTGCTCCAGCGATTCCCTATCTTCCGCTAGTTCCTTTGGCAGGAGTTTCAGCGCAACCATTCGGTCGAGCAGCAAATCTTCGGCTTTGTAGACCTCACCCATACCTCCGGCAGCGACGAAATTGACTATGCGGAACCGCCCAGCTAACACCTCACCGGGTGTTAGTCGTTCCAGGGGATTTGCGCCGGTCCACCGAGGGTCAACAAATGGCGGGCTGGATAAGAAGCTGCCCAAACGATTGTGCACGCCAAGCAGCCGGTGCACTTCGGCGCGGACCATTTCGTCGCGCTCGTTTTGTTCGAGAAAAGAGGCCCGCTGTGCCGGGCTGCATTCCAGCGCGGTCTGGTACAGCTCTTTAACGAGTTCCCACTGTTTTGCCGTCATCTCCATTGTCGGGCCTCAATTCGCCGTACAGCCAGACTTTCGCCACAGCCCAATCCCGCTTGACCGTGATCGGGGAGACGTTCAGAAACCGGGAGGTTTCCTCCACGCTCAGGCCTCCAAAGAAGCGCAATTCGACGATGCGGCTTTGGCGCGGATCGAGCTTCGATAGACGGTCGAGAGCTTCGTCCAATTTCAACAGATCTTCAGAGTGTTCCGGGGTAAAAGCCAATCCTTCTTCCAAGGGCAGGATCACCTGTGTTCCGCCACGTTTCTCCCGTAGGTGGCGGCGGGCATGGTCGATCAGAATGCGCCTCATCAGTTGGGCAGCAGTCCCATAGAACTGAGCGCGGCCCTGCCAATGGGGAGAATGCTGGCCAACCAGCTTGAGATAAGCTTCATGAACCAGAGCAGTGGTCTGAAGGGTATGGTCCGCCCGCTCGCGCCGCATATACCGGCGGGCCAGCCTTTTGAGCTGGTCATAGACCAAAGGAACAAGCTTTTCCTGGGCGGCTTGGTTCCCATTCGCTATTTCGACCAGCAGGGCCGTCACGTCTGGTTCCGGGACCAAGCGGCCACCCTCCAACCGTACCCGGTTCAAAATACAGCAGTTATTGCAACCCTGCTCGTCAGGATTCTACCTGCGATTCACGATCTTTGCACTTCCTCATTTCCTAATGATCCCTTTTTCCTGCAGATGTCGCGTTAGTAAGTGTAGCCGGATCTTCAGGCAGATCACGGCTGGTAGGTGGATGCGAACGATGTGCCGTATGGGCCTGTGGCCCGTAAGTAGATCTTCGCCATTCAAAGAAATTTCACTGCGATCCAGGAGGATACTCATGCGTACCACGACTCTTGCTACTTACACACGCTTCGCGGCATTGCTCACCGCAGTAGCCGCCGCCTGTACGGGAACTACCTATGCAGGCGATTGGGAGCACGACCAACAACTGGCCCAAATGGCCGAGCTGCAAAATCTCCACGCAACCTTTCACGCGGCCGTCAGCGTGCACGATCCTGTCAATGGCGATTCGCCGGCCGTGATCACACAGCGAATTCGGGACGCACTTTCCATCTTTGCGGAAGATGCGGTGCTCACGGTAGTGAGCACCACGGCTTCGGCGGGGAATTATGTCGGCAACGGTGATCCCGACGATCCCGCGACGTGCCCTGAACCCTCGGGCGATACCTCTGCCGGGGGGAAACAGGGCACGATTTGCACATTCTTTAAGTATCTCGCCGGAGGGTTACAGGCGGCGAACAAGTTTGTCTCGCTTTCCCCCGAATATAAAACGAAGTTTGTCCCTGTGTATGAAGACGGGCAGTGGAAATCATCGGTGTATTTTGAGTGCCACTACTTCGATGTGTCCGTGAATTCGGCTACCGGCCTCCCCAACTGGACGGCGAAGAGCCACGTAGACCTTGACGGTACAGCGAAAAAGATCAACGGGAAGTGGTTGTTGACGAAGGTCAGCTCGGGTTCGGTTGGAATTCCGATTCCGTAGCAGGCTGCCTTCTGCGGAAGAGATGCGGATCGCGGTAGGGACGCATATCGCTATGCGCCCCCCGCACAAAGCCGTACGTGCGGCTTTCCCGCATACGGCTTCCACCTCGGGTATTTGACGGCGAAGCGTTGATTGGGCCACGGATGCTGGATGCGCGGTTTGGGGAGCCACTGTGAGACTAACTTCGTCATGTCCGACCACTTCATACGGTCCGTCTGACTGCGCCGCCGAAGCGTGCGCCGCCATAGGTTGGTGACGTGGTTGTGAAACGCCACGAGCGAGCCCAGGTTACTCGGCACGGCGTGGTAGGCGAAGTAGCCGGTGACGACCTGCCCAAGCCATTGGCCTTGCTCAGGAATGGGTAGGTGCATCTTTCTTCGCAGCGTGTCCTTGATCTCTCGCAGCTTAGCCTTCGCGCGATCACGACGGGATTTCCGCTTGACGAGGAATTTGCCCTGCCGTGTCTTACCACTGATGAAGGTGAAGCCTAGAAAATCAAAGGTCTCCGGCTTACCGAGACCCTTTCGGGCGCGTTGGTCCGCAGCAAAGCGGCCAAACGCGATCAAGCGAGTCTTGTCCGGATGCAGCGCCAGCGAAAACTTTTCCAGCCGTGCTTTCATAGCCCCCAGGAAGCGCCTTGCGTCGGCTTCGTGTTCGAAACCCAGAACGACATCATCGGCATATCGCACCATGATCATGTCGCCCTGTGCCTCTCGTACGCGCCATTGCTCGGCCCAGAGATCGAAGACGTAGTGAAGATAGATGTTGGCCAGCAGCGGTGAGATCACCGCTCCCTGTCCCGTCCCCATCTCACTGACCGTCACGGTCCCGTCTTCCAGTATCCCCACCTTCAACCATTTCTGGATCAGGCGAAGGATGCGCTTGTCACCGATCCGATGTTCCAGGAAACTGATCAGCCATCTCTGGTCAACAGAGTCGAAGAAACTCCGGATGTCGGCGTCCAGGATGAAGTTCACTTTACGGCCTGAGATCCCCACCACCAGCGCATCCAGCGCATCGTGTTGGCTACGCCCCGGCCGGAAACCGTAGCTGAACCCGAGGAAGTCTTCCTCATAAATACAGTTCAGCACCGCCAGTGTCGCCTTCTGGACGATCTTATCCTCCAGTGCGGCGATCGCCAGCGGGCGCTGCTTACCGTCACCCTTGGGTATCATCACCCGCCGGGACGGTTGCGCCCGGTACGCGCCTCGATGGACCCGCTCATGCAACTCGATGAGCCTGGAATCAAGATCGACTCCGTAGTCCTCCCATGTCATGCCATCCACCCCGGGCGACGCATCTCGTCTCAGCGAGAGATACGATTCCCGCAGCAGCCGCACATCCACGTGATGAAGCAGCGAAGTAAACTTCTCCGTCTTGCCTTGCCTTGCGGCTTTCCGTATGCGGCCCAGCGCTTGTGACACGCCTGCCCGACCCTGTGCTCGGAGCGTGCTTTGCCGGTCCACATTTCCCTTGGCCCCCGCCCTTGGCTCCATCCACTCCTCTCCTGGTTGCCCAGCTTCGTTCGTGGACTTCGCAGCTACTGTTGCGGGGTCTGACTTCTCGCGTTCGTTCATCATCGGCTTCGGCTCATCACCTTCCCCATGCGGACCGGTGCGATGCTAGCTGCCCGGCCAACCGCGAGATCTCCCAAGTTCCGACGTCTTCCTTTTGTGCGTGATAGGGTCTTCGACCACGGCTGAGCGATAGACCCTCGCATAACGGGTCCACACATGTTGCCTTCGACGATGTCCACGGCCTCGGCCTCAGCGGCATAGTATCTTTCGCGGCTCAATAGCCTACCCCACACAATCGTTGTGTACGCTTCGCAGTGGTCGTCACCTTCCACCACGCAACACTCACTACCAGGCGGCTGCTACGCCTTACCTGGGCCGGACTTGCACCGGCTGGAACACGCCAGCTTGCTTGGCGCACGGACAGCATACTTATCCCTGGAGTGATGCAATACGTATGCTGTCCGTGCGCCGCTTTTCCTCGCCCAGCCTCTTGAGCGGCTCCAAAAAGCTTCACAGTTCCTGGCAAATTGGGGTTGCAGGACACAAGTAATTCCGCGAGCTATTCGGGGGTTATTTCGTCTGTCGCGCATCCACTGAACTTTTCACCCGACGCTCCCACCACAGATCTTTACCGCAGCAGCTCGGGCTGGTTTGAGACCTGCTCCTGAAAGCCGATCCCGAGGGGCCCGCCCTCATCTTCTACGCAGCTTTACAACACGGATTTCATTTCACCTGCTACTCCTTCCGTGCTTCTGCAGCACACATGCTGTCACCGGATTCCCCCTGAAGCAATTGACTCACGTTCAAGCCCCGCCCTACTATCAGCCATGCCTTTGGCCGCCAACATGATCGGCGCTACCATCTCGCATTACCGCATTGTGGAAAAAATTGGCGGCGGCGGGATGGGTGTGGTCTACAAGGCTGAAGACACCCGGCTGCACCGTTTTGTAGCGCTGAAGTTCCTGCCGGATGCCGTGGTCCACGATCCCCTTGCGCTCGCCCGCTTCGAGCGGGAGGCACAGGCCGCTTCTGCTCTGAACCATCCCAACATCTGTACGATTCATGACATCGGCGAAGCAGATGGCCGCGCCTTCATCGTGATGGAGTTCCTCGACGGCTTGACCTTGAAGCACCGCATTGCTGGTCGTCCGCTGGAAGAGGATGTGCTGCTTCCGGTTGCCATCGACATCGCGGATGGTCTCGATGCAGCACACAGCAAAGGCATCATCCATCGCGACATGAAGCCCGCAAATATCTTCGTTAGCCGCCGCGGACACGCCAAGATTCTGGACTTCGGTCTCGCCAAGGTGGAGTTCAAGGCGATGCCGGCCGCCGGCTCCGAAGCCGAAACCGTCGTGGATTCAGACTCACCGAACCTGACCAGTCCGGGCGTCATGATGGGCACCGTAGCTTACATGTCGCCGGAGCAGGTAAAGGCAAAGGAACTGGATACGCGCACCGACCTGTTTTCTTTCGGTGCGGTGCTGTATGAGATGGCGACCGGCCAGATGCCGTTCGCCGGGTCGAGCCAGGGCGAGATTTTCAGCGCCATCCTTCGCGATCAGCCCCCGCTGCCATCCCAGGTCAATCCGCAGGTTTCGCCAGGACTTGAAGCGGTCATCGGCAAGGCACTCGAGAAGGACCGCAACCTTCGCTATCAGTACGCCTCAGAGATGCGAACGGACTTGCAGAGGCTGAAACGTGACAGCGAGAGCGGATACCCTACGGCGGCGAGTTCGAGCGCCACAGTGACTGTGAGCGCAGCGAAAAAGGCGAGGGAGAAGCCGCTCTTTCAGGAAAAGAAGCGATGGATTTTCATTGCTTCCGCGGCTGTGCTGCTGATCGCTGTGGCGTTCGCAACCTTGAGATTGCTTCCCACGGCGAGGTATATCCAAGCTCGGCATGGCAAGAGTCCTGCCGCGACCGCATCGCTGCTGCCGACGAACGCGATTCTGGCCGTATTGCCGTTTCAGGCGATACCCGGCAACGAGAAGCTGACCGCTTTGGGTGAAGGTGTGGTGGAAAGCGTGACATCCAAGTTGGGACATCTGAGTGAAACTCAGCGGTTGGAAGTCATCCCGACAGCGAACCTCCGCGAGAGAGGAATCACTACGCTGGCCGAGGCGCATAAGCAATTGGGCGCTGCTGTGGGCCTCACCATCCACCTGGAGCAATCGGGAGAGTTGATCCGGGCAACCTACTTCCTGATCAATGCCCAGACCGGAAGCTCCATGGGGGGCGACCTGGTCACAATCCCCGCGGCCGATTCGTTTGCGGTGGAAGATGCCGTTACCGAAGGTGTGGTCAAAGAGCTCCAGCTAAAACTTCCTCCCGAGGAACAGGCGGCGCTCAAAGTCCACGGCACCAGCAATCCTGCTGCGTATAACTACTATCTGCGGGCCCGCGGCTATCTATTGAACTTCTCCAGTGCGGAAAACGTCGAGAACGCCATCCTGATGCTGAAGGAGGCGCTACAAGTGGATCCTAACTTTGGAGCCGCCAAAGCAGCCTTGGGTGAGGCTTACTGGCGAAAGTATTGGCTCACGAAGGACAAGGATTGGACTACCCTGGCAAAAGAAGAGTGCGACGCCGCTGTGATCCTGGGCAATTCAGGGGCTGCCGGCCATAGCTGCCTGGGTCTGCTCGCCGACGGCACGGGGCAATATCGCGAGGCGGTCAAAGAGTACCAGCGGGCCCTTGAATTGGAGCCTAGTAGTCAGAACGCGTACATCGGACTGGCGCTCGCCTATGAGCATGCCGGAGCGATGAGCGAAGCTAAGCAAACATACCAACGTGCCATCGGCGTCTATCCGAGCAGCCCTTATTGTTATAACTCTTTGGGGACGTTCTACCTGCGCCAACATCAGTTCGACGAAGCGGCGCAGATGTTTCAGAGAGTGATTGCGCTCGCGCCGGAGGGATATGCACCATATGTCAATCTGGGAGCGACTTATAACAACATGGGACAGTACGACAAGTCCATCGAGCCTTTGAAGAAGTCTATCTTGATTAGACCCTCATACGCTGCCTATGTGAATTTGGGCGTTGCTTATAACGGATTGAAACGGTTTGCTGATGGAGCAATTGCTTATGAGAAGGCTATCGAATTGGATCCCGAACAATTCATAACCTGGGGCAACCTCGCTGAGGCGCAGTATTATGAAGGGCGCAAGAGCGAGGCGTTGCAAGCCTATCGGAAGGCAGTGGAGCTCGCAACGGAACAGCTCAAAGTCAACCCCCACGACCCGGATGTGCTCAGCAATTTAGCTAACTATCATAGTATGTTGGGAGATCGGGACCAGGCGATGCAATACCTGAAACAGGCCTTGCAATATGGACAGAATGACAAGGAAATACTTGTGGATGCGGCATCCGTGTACAATCACCTCGGCGACACAGCGCTGGCTGTTCAATGGATAGGAAAAGCTGTGCACGAAGGATATCCTCCAGCCATGATTCGGGGGGCTCCTGAGTTTCGAAACCTCGCCGGGAATCCAGGTTTTGAGGCAATACTTGGTAGGCCTGGGTTCTCCCAATAACTTGCGCCGGATCGAGAAGCTTCCGCTAGCGAGAAGGTGAAGAGATCCGCGGAGGATATGGGCCTTGTAGGGTGTCAGAAAAAGGAGAGGATATGGCGACTACCGACGTATGTACCAGCTTTCATGCGAAGCATGACGAAGAGGTAAATTTCACAAATGCTACCGGTAGAAGACTGTGAGCTAACACAAGTAGGAACATATTGGCCCTTCACGGATCCTCCGCCGTTCCGGGTTCCGGTAAGCGGAAGCAAAACGAAAGTCAAATCAAAAGCAGACCTGCCAGACGGCAAGCACTACTACACACCAAGTTGCTGTGCAACCGATGTGCAAAAGAGTGTCACCGTTCCCTAGCGCAAAAGCAGTCGCCTGGGGAGGGCAATGGAGACCGTACCGCCAGCCGCGCAGTCTGACCACAAATCCCTGACCACAAACCCCCAGAGTAATCTCGGGGCGTACGTATCATGTCCCCCGATCCTCCAGGACGTAGAAAGATACAAGACGAAACGCTTTGGATTCCTGTCACTCGGATTGCCCTTCTGCGTCTCGAAGAGCGTATCCTTTGTGTTTAGTTTCTAGTGGGGTTCTAAGGTGCCAGCGTCCATTCAAGACGCGAGTAGTCTGATGCGGCGGTCGTGGATTGTTGTTTTCCTTGTTGCCACAGCAATCCCGCTCAGTGCCTCCAAACACACGACTGTTGCGGAGTTAGAACAGGCACTCAACACAGCAATCAACGCACACAAGCCGGACACCGAGATGGCACGGGAAATTGGCGGCTTCGAGCTCACGGAACGGCTTACGGAAGCTACGCTGGGCCGGCTCGAGGCACTTCTTGTTCCGGGCACGCAAGGGGCGCGAGCTCTCGAACTGCTTGCTGACCGATCGGCTTTCTTCGACCCGCCGGCAAACGAGTTGCCGGCGACGCCAGCTCCGGACAGCACAGAGCAAACGCGAATCCTGCAGGCTGCGCGAAGATATGTTTCGCAAACGCTGCCTCGCTTACCAGACTTTTTTGCCACCCGGGTGATAAGCCTTTACGACGACAGGCCCCAGGCGCTCAAAAAGGATAACTGGCCGACACGTTCGGGGTTGCACTTGATTGACACTTCGAGCGGAGAAATATCGGTGCGTAACGAACGGGAGAATCAGCCTGCGACCCAGGGTTCGGCCATATGGCAGGCGAACGTGGGCCTGATTTCGGGCGGTGAGTTCGGCAACACACTGGGCATGATCCTTGCCGATACGGCCAATGGCAACATCCGCTGGAGCCACTGGGAAGAGTCTGCGAAGGGCAGAGTCGCAGTCTTCCGTTATGAGGTGCCTGCATCGGCTTCTCACTACGAGGTCCTGAACGCCGTCCCTTCAAACCGCGGAATTGTTCATACCAAACCCGGCTATCACGGGTCGATCGGAGTCAGCCCGGCCAATGGAACAATTCTGCGTATAACCATGGACGCGGATTTGACCAGAGGAGCACCGTTCCGCCGCGCCGCCATTCTGGTGGAGTATGGTCCCGTCGATATCGCCGGAACCACATTCACCTGCCCGGTGCGCAGCATCGCTCTTTCGATGGCACTCGAAGATCCCGACACCATCAATGGAGATGCGCCGAAAGAATGGCTCAACGAGACTCACTTCATCCATTACCACCGCTTCGCGTCGACAACGCGGATTCTTGCTGGGGGCTCTGCTGCTCCCAGCGCGAAGGCAGAAGCGGCGAGGACGGACGTCGTCAACAAAAGCGCGAAGGAAAGCGCGCCGCAGGTTGTGACATCAGGGGCGCCGGAAATGCCGGCACCGGAGCCCGGTGGAAGGCCAACCGCTGCCGCCAGCTGCAGAGTCCACTTCCCTGCCTGCTGCGAAAATGCAGGCTCCCCAGGCCGGCACTTCCCAGCCGGGGAGTGGGAGGAGCGGCGAGCCACCGTCTCCCGCTAGTGCCGCGCCAGCCGAGCCGGCGGCGGAACAGGCCACTTCGACCGTTGCTGCAAACGGGGCCTTTGCGGTTGCGCCTCCGGGGAGTGTCCCCGCCGGCGGAGTCACGCTGCATGTCGAGGTCCCGGAACTGCTGATTCCAGCGGTGGTTCGTGACAAGCAGGGACGCGCGGTAGGCAAACTGGCCCAGAGCGACTTCACGGTCTTCGACCAAGGCAAGATAAGAGCCATTACGGGGTTCACCGTGGTCAAGTCGGCCGCCACGGGAGTGGCGCCGGCCGGGGCTGAGACGGGCGCGGCCGCCGGTCCGGGTGTTGCCGTTTCGGGGGCTTCGGCCACCCCGGCGTCTCCGCAAAACAGATTCATCCTTTTCCTTTTTGACGATCGGCACCTCAACTCTTCCGACCTTGCGATTACCCAAACGGCCGCAATCAAAATGCTCGACGAGCCCCTCGCTGCAACAGATTACGAGGCTGTGGTGTCGTTTTCGGGCGTCAACTCCGGGATAACGCGCGATCGGGCCGCGCTGCAGGCGGCGATCAAGAAGCTGAAGGTTCACCGGACTTTTCAGCACGACACACGGGATTGTCCCGATGTCGACTATTACGCCGCCGACAAGATTCTCAACC
Source organism: uncultured Acidobacteriaceae bacterium (assembly GCA_963763905.1). Lineage (GTDB taxonomy): Bacteria > Acidobacteriota > Terriglobia > Terriglobales > Acidobacteriaceae > PALSA-350. The sequence goes on from CAVXRU010000032.1 coordinate 220,690, forward strand.
AGCACGACAGCATGGAATTCGCGGTGGCGGTCGCAAAGGCGAAAGCCTGTGGTGCGACGGGTTTTAATAGGCCGGAAAGTTCCAGTGGGATTGACGATCCGACCAGTTTGGCCCAACGATTGGCGCGTACCGCCGCCACGCAGGCGCTTGCCATAGGCGAAGAAGATGCTCGCCAATCGCTGCTCTTGATAGGAGCCGTGGTGAGCGCCATGTCGAAACTACCTGGACAGCGAACGCTGATCCTGGTGTCTCCCGGTTTCCTCTCCCTTTCCCCCGAAGCGATGACTTTCAAATCACAGCTACTCGACCGGGCTGCCGGCTCGAATGTCGTCATCAGCGCGTTGGACGCGCGTGGGCTCTACGAGGGAAATGCAGACGCGAGCCAGGGTGGCAATACCACCATCAGTGACACGATTGGACAAACCTCGCTGGATCGCCTGGCGGCAATGGAGGCGAGCGAGAATGCGATGGCAGAACTGGCATACGGAACCGGCGGAACTTTCTTCCACAACAATAATGATCTTGCGAACGGGCTGAAGAGCCTGGCGGCCGCGCCGCAGTACCTGTATTTTCTCCAAGTCTCGCTCAAGGACGTGAAGCCCACAGGGACGTATCACCGCTTGCAAGTGAAGGTCGACCAACACGGCCTGGATGTGCAGGCCCGCCGGGGGTATTTTGCGCCCAAGGCGACGAACCGCAAACAATCGGGAGCCACGGCAGACGATCAGAAGAATTAGAAACGCGATCGGGCGGCCGAATAATATTCGTAATCTAGCGGTCAGGCTCGTCTGACCACAAATCCGCGAAGTGCACTAGAGAGTACGGCGCCAATTGAGTTTAGGGGAGCCCGATTCAACGACCTAACGTTGGGTAACCCCTGGACAGCGACGACGGATTTCTTTCGCTTACTATGTTCAATATAGTCTTTTAGGTGTACTATTCCGAAAATGAAGCGGCAGCCGGAGCCCCGCGGCCTGTTTCCAGGCGCTTTGGAACTCATGATTTTGCAAACGCTAAGCAGGAAACCAATGCATGGTTACGCTCTCGCTCAGCATATAAAAAGTGTTTCGGCTGAGCTGTTGCAGATCGAGGAAGGTTCCCTCTACCCGGCGTTGCAGCGCATGTTGAACGTGGGGTGGCTGGAAGGCGAGATGGGCATTTCGGCTCGGAATCGTCCGGTGCGAATTTTCAAATTGACAAAGGCCGGCGCCAAACATCTTGCCCAGGAACTTGCCAGCTTTGAGCGAATGTTTGCCGGAATCAACCGTGTGCTAGCGATCGCGAGTTCATAGGGGGCCATTATGCGGTGGTTCAAACAGTTATTTTCGCGTCAGCCGCGTTACGACGAACTTTCCGCCTGCATCCGCGAGCATCTAGCGGAAAAGATCGATGCTCTGATGGAAGGCGGTATGTCGCGCGAAGACGCGGAAAGGAGTGCGCGTCGCGAATTCGGCAACGTGACTCTGATCGAAGAACGCAGTCGCGAAGTATGGCAGTGGCCGAAGCTGGAGAGTTTTTGGGCTGATCTCAAACTGAGTTTTTACCAGCTCGAAGGGCGCCTGCTTTCACGCTAACAGCACTGGCTGCGCTCGCTCTGGGCATTGGCACAACGACCGCCGTTTTTTCTGTCGTTAACACGGTCATTCTCAAGCCGCTGACTTACCCTAAGCCCGACCGCCTCGTACTTTTCTTTGAGTCATCACCCCGTGGAGGAACTTTCCCGGTCGCCTCATTCCCAGAATTTCATTTTTGGCGGCAGCAGAGCAACTTGTTTCAAGATGTGTCCGCAACCAACACGGACGGGATTGGAATGAACTTAACGGGTGAACAGCCGAAGCTGGTGCACGGAATCAACGTCACATCAGACTATTTTCGTTTGTATGGCGCCCGCATCCTGCTGGGACATGCCTTTACTGCCCAGGAAGAAAATCCAGGAAGCGGTAAGACCGTCGTCCTGGGCTACTACCTGTGGAAGAATAGTTTTGCCGGAGATCCACACATTATTGGGAGGAGCATTACTTTAGGGGGCGAGCCTTACACGGTAATTGGCGTAGTTGCCGAGGAGTTTCACACTGATTCCTTGATTGACCTGTGGCTTCCGTTGCGGGTTGACCCCGCAAGCTCCGATCCGACGCCTTTCTACCGCGTTGTGGGAAGGCTGAAGTCAGATGTCACGCTAGACCAGGCGAATGCCCAGCTAAAAGCAGCAGCGGATCGCTTTCGCGAGAAATACCCGGGCGCGATTCCCCCGGACAGATATTTCCTCGTTCGCCCCCTTGGCGACTCCATCATTGGCAACGCGCGGTTCCCTCTGTTGCTCTTTCTGGGGGCAGTTGGTCTCGTTCTCCTGATTGCGTGCGCAAATGTAGCGAACCTGCAATTGATTCGTGCCTCAGGGCGCGAGCGAGAATTCGCGATTCGCACCTCTCTGGGAGCATCAGGCTCGCGCATCGCTCGTCAGTTGCTCACAGAGAGTCTGCTGCTGTCACTGACGGCAGGCGTTCTGGGTATTGCGTTGGGTGAGTTGGGAGTGCATCTTCTATTAAAGGTCAGCTCGGGAGATATTCCGCGCATTGGAGTTGGCGGTTCAGCCGTCCGCCTTGACTGGCGCGTTTTTGTTTTCGGCTTATGCTTGTCGTTACTTACAGGTGTCATATTTGGTCTGGCTCCCGCTCTCAGCGCATCAAGACTCGATTTGAGCACGGCCCTGAAGGAGAGCGGCCGTGCAGCCGGCCCTGGAATCAGGCAGAGAAGAGCAAGGTCTGTGCTGGTTGTCATCGAAGCCGCACTCGCGGTCATGCTTTCGATCGGAGCGGCTTTGTTTGTTCGAACTCTTGTGGCCCTGTATTCTGTCGATCCGGGGTTCAGTCCTCACAACATCCTGACGATGCAAATGGCGTTGACCGGGCCCCGCTTTCAGACAACTGGTCCAGTAACGCAACTGATAAACAATGCACGCGAGCGGATCGATGCGGTCCCCGGAGTTCTGGCCTCTGCGGTGACCTTATCGTTGCCTTTAGAAGGAGCGCATGGAACCCCCTTCAACATTATTGGGCGAACCACAGGAGACGATCCAAATGCCGGATGGGTTGCCTATGAAGCTGCCTCCCCCGGGTTTCTGGGTGTTTTTCAAATTCCTATACTTCGTGGCCGGGACTTCCGCCCAGACGATAACGCAGCAGCACCTCCCATTGTCCTCATTAATCAGGCCATGGCCAAGAAATTCTGGCCTAAGCAAAACCCGATCGGGCAGCAGATTGTCCTGGGAAAAGGCATGCCGCCTATGTTTGCAGACAAGCCGCGCGAGATCGTGGGCATCGTAGGGGATGTTCTCGTGGACGGCCTCGAAAGCCCGGCGCGACCAATGGTAATCATTCCCCAGGCACAGACTCCGGATGCGATCACAGCATTGACGAGTCGCATGGATTCCATCCACTGGGTGTTCCGCACGGATGTGGAGCCACACCAACTGATACCTGCGATTACAGACCAGCTGCGGCAGGCCACAGGGGGATTACCGACCTCAGAGACCCTGACCATGCGCGAGATTGTATCGACGACAACCGCTCGACAGGACTTTAACGCACAGCTGCTGTCTGCCTTTGCGGCATTCGCGCTCGTTTTAGCGGCGATTGGCCTCTACGGCCTCATGGCATATTCGGTCCAGCAACGTTCTCAGGAAATCGGCGTCAGAATAGCTCTGGGGGCGGATCAGGCTCGTATTCGAAACATGGTGATCTGGCAAGGAATGCGTCTGGCGCTTATAGGAATTCTGATTGGTTGGGCAGTCTCATTACCACTCAGCCGCTTTCTCAATAGCCTGTTATTCGGAGTTAAGAGCTGGGATCCCGCCGTATTTGTCATCGTTCCGAGCGTGCTTATCAGTGTCGCGCTCTTCTCCGTTTGGGTGCCCGCGAGGCGCGGAGCGCGATTGGATCCGATGCGGTCACTACGCATGGAGTGATGAGGACACGAGAAATCGCGAATATGGTCATGCTTGAGGTTCGCAATCTGCATAAACGTTACTCCGGGATTCCTGCTGTGGACTCGGTGAGCTTTATCGCGCGCGCCGGCGAAGTGACCGGCTATCTGGGCGCAAACGGATCCGGCAAATCAACCACCATGAAGATGGCCACGGGATTGATCGAGCCCAATGAAGGGGAAATCCTCTTCGAAGGAAGACGGATCAAGGAAAACCTGATGGCCTATCGGCAGCGGATGGGCTATGTTCCCGAAGAGCCTCACCTCTATACCCATCTGAGCGGCCTGGAATACCTGGTGATGGTCGCGCAGCTGCGGAATATGGACCGCACTTCTGCAAACATGCGCATCCACGGTTTGCTGCGTCTTTTCGGAATACACGGGGACCGCGACGTAGCCTTGTCGTCCTACTCCAAAGGTATGCGGCAGAAGATTCTATTGTCCGCCGCCTTAATGCACAACCCCGACGTGATTCTGCTGGACGAACCATTCTCTGGTCTGGATGTCGGTTCCGCTCTCATCCTCCGCAGTCTGATTAAAGAATTGGCGGCACGGGGTAAGATCGTGCTCTTTAGCTCGCATGAGCTTGAAACAGTGGAACGTGTTTGTTCTCACGTCGTGATTCTGCATCGCGGCAAAGTGGTCGCCGATGACTCGATTGAACGTCTAAGAGTCCTGATGGCCGTGCCTACGCTCGAAGAAATATTCTCTCAACTCGCCGTTGAACAAGACTCGGAGGCTGTTTCACGAGAGATTGCGGACTTGATTCGTGCATAGTGAATGGTCCCAGGCAAAAGCACAATTCCGCACTCTCTATCGCGTCTTCCTTCTTCGCGTAGTTGATCTTGAACTCCTTTCGGCCGGCGGCGACCCGGCCCGGTTGATTCGACAGTTTGTCACCATCTTCACCACCGTCAGCTTCTTCCTTATACTTCCAGCACTTGTCTTCCTGGTCTTCGGTGGCGGTATGCCAATGACAGCTAAATGGATGTACGAACATTTCCTGATCGAAACCACGATGACTGTGGCCGGGCTCGTTGCCCTACTCAACTGGGATGCTGCCTTTCCGGACAAGCGAGATATCTTGATACTTGGACCGTTGCCGGTACGAACAAGCACATTGTTTTTGGCCAAGGTTGCCGCACTGCTGGTCGCACCCGGTCTGGCGGCGATCGCATTGAACATCTTCGTGGGCGTTCTTTGGCCGTTATTTTTTCGATCGAGCGGCGCCGGTTTTCTCGGTGAGATTGCGAGCATGGCCTGCGTATTGGATCACGATCCTTCTGGCCAGCGCATTTTCTGTCTTCACCATCCTTGCCCTTCAAGGGCTGGCGGCCAATCTGTTGCCGCGGCAGTTTTTCCTCCGTCTATCGGCATTTTTGCAGGCCGCCGTCATGAGCCTTTTGGTGAGCGTATATTTTCTCGAGCCATCGCTCGAATCGCCCGCGGCGCTCACTTCGCCACAAAATCAGCGGCTGCTGGAGTTTCTTCCCTCCTACTGGTTCCTGGCTATCTTTAACCAACTCAATGGATCGGCGCATCCCGCGCTTCGAACCCCTGGCAAATAGAGGTTGGATCGGCATCGCTGTGGCTGCATTCGGAGCCTGCGCGGCACTGCTGTTGTCCTACTTCCGCATCATGCGAGGGCTGGTCGAGCAACCAGACATCCTTCCCCGCGCGCGCTCGATCTCATGGTCGCCACAATGGGGAAACCCCCTCACGCAAGCCATTACCTTCTTCAGCCTTCGAACCTTGCTGCGAAGCCGCCAGCACCGCATGATGCTCGGCTTCTATCTAGGCCTCGGAGTTAGCTGCGCTGCCGGTTATGCGAATGCATACCTCGGAGGATTCCGGTCTGCAGGCACAACCATTAGCGTATCGTTTCTGCTGGTCACGATTGTGACCACGATCCTGACCGTCTTCTCACTACGCGTGGTCGCTTCCCTTCCAATTTTCCTTTCGGCGAACTGGGTCATCCGCATCACGCAAATCCGGCCGGCTCTCGATTACCAGAAAGCTGTTCGGATATCATGGCTGGCATTAGGTCTCGCGCCGCCGTTGCTGCTGATGGCCGCGATCCTCGTAGCTGCGTATCCCTGGGCGCCCGCATTAGGGCATTTCCTTGTGATGCTGTGCCTCGGAATCCTGTTGGTAGAGCTCTGTCTATACACATTTCCGAAGATCCCGTTCACTTGTTCTTATCTCCCGGGCAAGGCACAAATTGATTTTGTTTTCTGGGCCTGCCTGATGCTGATCTTTCGCTTGTTGAACGAGGGAGCAGAAATCGAGAGCCGCATGCTGCGTCACGTCCTCAGCTGCACCGGTCTGATTCTGATTGCGGCGATTGCCGCCGGCACCATGCGGTGGCTGAGTGAATCTCGCGCTTCCTCGACGGAAGACCTTCTGTTTGAAGAGGAATATTCGTCAGAGGTCACATCGCTGAAGCTGAATTGAATCGGCGCAATCCACCACAGCTCTTGACCGCAGCAGACTCGGGCTGGTTTGAGACCTGCTCCTGAAAGTTGATCCCGAGCGGCTTCCCTCATCTTCTACGCAGTTTTACAACACGGATTTCATTTCACCTTCAACTCCTTCCGTGCTTCTGCAGCAGCACACAAGCTGTCACCGTATTAGTCCGTCACCAAGGCTCGACGAGCGCGTTGGCCTGATAGCGTCAACTCGAAGTGCGGATAGCGGCTAGCTCCTCTTGCTTACCGAGGGAAGATGGGGTATGATCCCTCGGTAAGCGAGAGGAGACGGCTTGAGCAAACCTTCCGACCTGGTCCAAGGCACGCTGGACCTGCTAGTTCTCAAGATTCTCGCCCTGCAACCGCTCCACGGCTGGGCACTCAGCCAGAGGCTCAAACAAGTTTCCGGCGATGTGTTGCAGGTGAGCGACGGCTCGCTCTATCCGGCGCTCCACAAGCTGGAACAGCAAGGCTGGATACAAGCAGAGTGGAAGTCCACCGAAAACAACCGCAGAGCGAAGTTTTACTCACTCACGCGACTTGGGAGGCGGCATCTCGAGCGGGAAGCAGCCAACTGGGAACGTATCTCCACGGCCATTTCAGGCGTGATGCGGTTGAAGGAGGTCTGAGCATGCACTGGGTGAACTGGTTGTACACAATTCCCGTGCGGCTGCGCTCGCTGCTTATGCGCAAGCGGCAAGATGCGGAGCTCGACGAAGAGCTGCGGGATCACATCCAACGCCAGACCGAGGATAATCTGTCCCGCGGGATGAGCGAAGTAGAGGCGCGGCTCGCCGCGCGGAGGACCTTTGGAAACTTTGTCATGGTTCGCGAGCAGACGCATGAAAGCTGGGCCTGGACACGGCTGGAGCAGATATGGCAGGACTTCCGCTATGCCCTCCGCTCGGTTCGGCGCGCGCCGTTGCTTTCGACTGTGGCGACCCTTGCCCTTGGCTTGGGCATCGGGTTGAATGCCGGTGTGTTCACCCTGTTGAACGCGATGTTTCTCAAAGCTCCAGCGCGCATTGATCCAGCAAGCTTTGTTCAGATTTCTCCCAGATACTCCGGGTGGTTTGCGGGAGCGGACCGGCAATGGTCCTTCACGACGGAAGACTTTGACGCCATTCGCAGCCGCTCTCACACCCTCACTGAGGCGTCGGCATGGCGGCAGTATCCCGCAATTCTTGAACAGGGAAACAAGTACATCACTACACTGCTGGCGAGCTGCAACTACTTTCACGTTCTCGGAATCGATCGCCCACTGATGGGGCGATTCTTTGCCTCTGATGAGTGCGCCAGCGGAACTCGGGCGCAGGTGGCCGTGCTGAGCGAGCCATTGTGGAAGAACCAATTTGGTGCCGATCCGCGGATCGTGGGGAAGACCATTCACCTCAATGGCGTACCTGTGACTGTAATCGGCGTTGTCCCTTCCGATGCTGCGAATATGCTACCTGGCGGAGTCTTTCTTCCGTACACGCTGGAGCCTCAACTTGACCGCGCCAGAAATTGGCTGGACAGCCCTGACACACCATGGCTTTCCATGTCGGGCCGGTTGCGCGCCGGATCGACCCGAGCCGATGCACAGGCCGAATTGACGACTATCATGAGCCAGCAGGACCGGTCCTACGTACAGCGGAAGATCCCGGCTTTCAATCGCAGAACCTCTCTGGTCGTCTTCAACGGATCGGAAATTGAAAACCCAGCTCTTCATGACCTCGCGCTGGGGTTGCTGATTCTGATCCTGGGGCCGCTGGCGCTCATTCTCGTGCTGGCCTGCTCCAATGTGGCCACTCTTTTTCTTTCGCGCACGCTTGCACGCAGGGGTGAAATCGCGATTTGTCTAGCGCTTGGTGTGAGCCGATCCAGGCTTGCCGTCATTCTCTTGATGGAGAGCCTGCTTACAGTTTGCCTTGGTGCCGCTCTCGGCATGGTGCTCGCCTATCGCGTGCCCTTGCTGATTTTTAACATCATGGCGCGGGATCAGGCCAACTTTGTTTTTCTCCTTCGTCCCGATTGGCGCGTCTTCGGCTATCTGGCGATTCTCATGGCGGTTGCAACCGCATTGTCGTCGCTGATGCCGATTCGCGCTGCTTGGAAACTTGATCTCCTGACGGCGCTCAAGGGACATGAAGGGACCTCCACCGTCCGCTCCCGTACAACCAGCGGCCTTATCGTTACACAAATTGCTCTAGGTTTTGTCCTGGTATGCGCGGCTGTCATCTTCGGCCGGATGCCCGGTCTAATTAAGGGCATGAATCCTGGATTCGAGATTCATCAAACGCTTTCCGTACCCCTCAATGTGAATACGTCCGGGAACAATCGGGCCAAAGCTCAGGTGTTCTATCAGGCTCTCGAAACGAAGATCCTTGCGATTCCCGGTGTGCAGTCTCTTGCGTATGCGAGCCTTCGACCCTTCAACCAGTCTCCTCCTGACGAGATTCGTCTGCCGCATCAGACCAAGGGAACTGGGCAACCTGTCTCCGTCGACCAAGTGTCCAGCAGTTTCTTTTCCACATTCGGCATCCCCGTGCTGAGAGGACGCCTCCTTCTCTCCACCGATGTAAACACCACGGGTGCAAGCCCAGTGGCAGTGGTTTCGCAGGCGTTCGCTAAACAGTTCTGGCCAGGGACCGATCCGCTAGGCAAAACGGTGGTTATGCCGGATGATCGCTCCCTGATCGTTGTGGGTGTCGTTGCCGATTCCCGTTCAGAGCGGTTCGGCATCCTCGATGGTCCGCGTCTCTACACACTTCGCGGCCCCTCCGAACTCGGCGGCAACCTCTACGTGCGCTTCCTGGGAAGCGCAAAGCCTCTAGAGAATGCCGTTAGAGAGACAGTCAAGCGCCTGGATCCAACGCTGACGATCACGCCGCAAACGATCTGGGAGTCGCTCGAGGCTACGGCCGAGGTTATGGCTTCGCTCGGACAGATCATTTTGTTCATGGCTTCGATCGCATTGTTGATGGCCGTCACTGGTGTCTACTCTGTCCTGTCGTTCGCGGTGAACCAACGGAAGCGCGAGTTTGGGATCAAAATGGTGCTTGGCGCGACTCGCGCCGCCGTTTTCCGTTCGGTCCTATTGCGGGCAATTAAGAACATCGCGATTGGATTGACGTGCGGGGTCGCCCTGGCGGAGCCGGCGATGTTGCTAGTTAACCGATTACTGGCCACGTCTCCACTTCCACTCCACAAGTTTGATCTGACTGTGTTCGGAATCTCCGCGGTCCTTCTCGCGGCAGTCTCACTGATCGCTCTGTATCTTCCGGCATTTCGCGCGATGCGCACCGACCCGATAGGGGCGTTGCGAACGGAATAAGATTATGCGTCAACTGAAGCTCTCTTCGCATAATGTGTAAGCAATCGCTCTATTCCGTCCGCAGCGCTCGCATCGGATCGATCTTCGCCGCCTTTCGTGCCGGGAGCGCACACGCCGCAAGTGCAACTGCTATGAGCCCCAGCGAAGCCGATGCCAGCGTCAACGGGTCGAGCGCCGAGATGCCGTAGAGCAGGCTCCTCAGACTCCGCGCCGCTAGCGCCGTCCCCAAAAGTCCAACCGCAACACCGGCGAGCGCCGTCCGCAGTCCCTGTGAAGACACCAGCCATACGATGGCACTCCGGGACGCGCCCAGCGCCAGCCGGATCCCGATTTCCTGCGTGCGCTGCGCAACCAGATACGCGATGACGCCGTAAATTCCCATCACCGCCAGCATCAGGCCGAGGCCGGCAAAGCAGGAAAGGATCGCGCTGGTGGATCTCTGAACAGTGGTCAACTCGGCAAGGTACGCGCTCATCGATTCTGCGTCGGAAAGCGGAATCCGCGGATCGAGCGCATGTAACTGGCGTTCGATGGAGGGCTCAAGAGCCTCCGGCGCAAGGTCCGACCGCACCAGCAGATCCTTGAATCCAGAATTCACCGGCGGCGGCATTTGCCGGAACAGCGCGATCAGTTGCGGAGCCACGGGCAGCGCCAGTCCCTGATCTGAGTTGTCGCGCATCTCGCCGGCAATCGTCACCGTGACGCGCTGCGAACCCATCCACTCGTCGTCCGGAAGCAATCTCGGCGGCGCGCCCACCTCGATGCGCCGCCCAATCGGATCCTCATCCGGGAAAAACTCTTTCACAAAAGCCTGGTTCACAATAGCTACCGGCAGCGTTTTCTCTTCATCCGATACCGCAAAGTCCCGTCCCCGCACCAACGCGATCCCTGCCGTGCGCAGATAGTTCGCATCGACCACGCCAAACACCGTGCTTGGGATGTCCTGGAGCCGCGAAACCGGCCGCCCTTCGATGGAGAACATCTCCCGCCACCGGTCAGACGGTGGATAAATTTCTGTGATCGACACAGCCCGCACCCCAGGAAGCGCGCGCAGCCGCTCCGTGAGCCGATCGCAAAATGCATCGATCGACTCCGGCGTCGCATAGTGTGCCGGCGGCAGATACAACCGACCATGCAGCAGGTGATCGATGCGAAATCCGAGATCCTGGCTCTCAAGCCGCTCCAGCGTCTGAATCACCAGGCCCGCGCCCACTAGCAGCATCAGCGATAGCGCGATCTGCGCCGTCACGAGCGTCTTCCTGAATCCCTGCCGGGAAGCCCCGCTGCTCGACCGGCCACCATCCTTCAGCACGCCGGCTGCTTCCACTCGCGTGCTTATGAGCGACGGCGCAATGCCGAAGAACAAGCACGTCGCCAGCCCCGACCCCAGCGTAAAGACCATGACGCGCCAGTCGAGCGTCAGTTCCAGCAATTGCGGCAAATGTCCCGGATCGCTCAGCCGCAGCGCTCGCGTGATTCCCCATGCTATCGCGAGGCCCAGTCCACTTCCTATCGCCGAGAGCACCAGCATCTCAGCCAACACTTGCCGCAGCAGCGCCGCTCGGCCTGCGCCCAGGGCCTTGCGCAATGCAAACTCGCGCTGCCGCGCCGTGTTCCTGGCCAGCAGCAGCGCCGCCAGATTCGAGCATGCGATCAGCAGGATCAGCCCCACCGCCCCCATCAGCAGCAACAACAGCTGTTTCAGATCGCCGCTACGCATGTTTTGGAGCGGTATCACCTCGACACCAATATCCTGATCGGCGGGATAGGTTGCCGCGAGATTGTGAGCGATCCTGGTCAGATCCGCCTGAGCCTTTTCCGTCGTTACACCAGACTTCAGCAGCCCGATCGTCCCTTCACCTCGTCCGCTTCGCGACTGTTCGCTCCACACGTCGGGCGCCGGTAGAAATGGCTCCCACAGGGACGCCCCGCGCAGCTGGTTGTAACTCGCGTTTATCCATCCTGGAATCACATCGGGGACTACACCGATGATCGTGTACGGCTGATCGTTGACAGTCAGCATCCGCCCCAGGATCCTCGGGCCGCGCTGAAAGCGCGTGCGCCAGAAACTTTCGGTGATCAGGGCAACGTGATTCCGCCCTGGGAGCCCCTCTTCTGCGGTAAAGAGCCGGCCCAACAGCGGCTGCACACCGAGAGCCTCGAAGAGTTCCCGCCGCGCCAGGCCAACCAGCAGTTCCTGAGGGTCGCCCCCCTGAGAGGTGCTCACATTTTTGGGCCACTCATCATAGACTGCCATTTTTTCGAAGGTGCGGCTCTGTGCGGCAAAATCCTTCACATCCGGCGGCGATGTTCCCACTGGCTTCCCATCCTTCAGCGAGGTAATCTCGACCAGACGTTTCGCATTCGGAAATTGCAACGGCCGCAGCACCACCGCATTCAGCACACCGAATACCGACGCGTTCGCGCCAATCGCCAGCGCCAATACCAGGACCGCCACCGTCGCAAACCCTGGCGATCTCCGCATCTGCCGCAGCGCGTAGCGAACGTCCTGCCAGAAGCGCTCGAACGGGGCCCAGCCCCAGGCTTCGCGGGTTTGCTCCCGGATCAGCGTGAGGTTTCCGAACGCGCGCTGGGCTGCGTAGCGTGCCTCTTCTGGCGACTTCCCGTTATCGCGTTGCTCTTCTTCTTCCAATTCGAGATCGGACCGCAGTTCACGCTCCAGGTGCGCATCTCGTTTCTTCATCCGCCACCATTTCACATCAGCTCTCCTCGGCGGCGGGCCACATCACTTGCGCCACTGCCTTGGCCATCTGCTTCCACGGGGATTCTTCGACCGCAAGTTGCTTCTTACCCTTATCTATCAATCGGTAGTATTTGAATTCGCGGTTTCGATCCGGAGCCGTCTTCGATTTGGCGCTCGCCCATCCTTTTTCCTCCAGGCGATGCAACGCGGGGTAGGATGAGCCACGGTGCATCTGCAGGAACTCGTTCGTGGTTCGCTGAATAAGCTTGCCGATCTGATGACCGTGAGCAGGGCCATAGAGGAGGGTCCGCAATATGAGCATGTCCAGGGTCCCCTGGGGAAGTCCGACCCGTTGCTGTGTCTGTCTTGCCATAGAAGACACTCTACCCTCAATCTGGCGATGATGGTAGGCACTCGACTATCGATTGTCAAGGGTGCAGCGGATCCTTAGAGGCGGCTTAGGTTGCCGAAAGACTACACTGGGTGGCATTCAACCACTGAGGATGCCTCCGTTGCGATGATGCGGGTGAGCGAGAATCGGGTGGATGCGAGAAGGGACCGGAAATCCGCTTCGGTACGTTCGCGGCCCCCGATCGCCAGCATCAGCATGTCCGCCAGACCAGCAGGGCGCGCCTTGGAATCCACAAGAGACTCGACAAGGAGGAGAGTACCGCCCGGAGGGATGACGCGTCGGATATTTTGAAGGATCTTGACGGCGTCGTCATCCGGCCAGTCGTGAATCACACCCTTCATCAAATAGGCATCGCCCCCTCCGGGTACAGAGTCAAAAAAGCTACCGCCCACGATCTGACAGCGTGCAGCAACATCGCCTGACAGGACTGCCGGAGCGCCGGCCACTACCTGCGGTAGATCGAAGAGAATACCTCTGAGTTCTGGGGTTGCCGCAAGAATATCCCGCAGCAGCCCACCTTCGCCGCCTCCCACATCCACGATGCATTGAATCCGCGAGAAATCGTACGCAGCCAGCAAAGCCGGCGTAGTCCATTGGACGCCCTGCGTCATGACTGTATTGAAAATTTCCGCATCGTCGGGATGTGCGGAGAGATATGGAAAGAAGTGCTGTCCGAAGATCCGGGGAAATGCCGGCTCGCCGGTGCGAACAGAATCGTACAGTTCGCCAAGCGGGCGCCAGAGAAATGGCGCCGGCAAGAAGAGGACACTCTCACGCTGAGACTCAGGATGGTCGGCGCGAAGAACCTCTGTAAGCGGCGTGTTACGAAAGCGACCATCAGGGTCAAGGGCGAACATTTCGATGCTGGCAAGAGCACGCAATAGACGCTCGAGCGTCGGCGGGTGCGCATCGCAATCGGAGGCTAGCTCTGCGACGGACCTGGGGCCAGAAGCAAGGAGGTCAGGAATACGCAACCTGGTCGCAGCGTAGATCGCCTGGGCGGCAATGATTCCAGGCCAGATGTAGTCCATTGGAGTGGCCGGCATAGGCTGCGATTCTCCTTCCATGCTGGAAATTGGCGGGATTGCAGCAAATCTGCGGCAACACCCCAGCTTATATCGGAAGATCGTGGTTTTAGAAGAGACTACTGTGTCTTGCGTAAGCTCCAGGCCGGGCACATACAGCCGGTTAACGCAAAACAGATTTCAGCCTCAGTTCACTAGAGGACTGTAACAGCTGATTTGTTAGAAGCTCAGGGGCTAAAGAGACTGCGGAAAAAGTCGTTGTTGAGCTACAAAAGCGTACCCCAGGGGCTAAAGCCCGAACCTTTTCTCGATCGTTTACGGCCCGACTAAAGTCGTGCCCTGATACAAAACAGAGCTTTTCCGCAGCCCGCAAAGTTGTCCCCTGAGACAAGATCGGGTTCTCACGCAGGCTCTAAAGCCCGACGTATTCTTAGTCATGCTTACGGCCCGACTGAAGTCGTGCCCTGATACAAGCAGAGTTTTTCCGCACGCTGTAAAGCCCAAATTCCTGTTGTGTCCGTTTCGGCCCGTCTAAAGTCGGCCCCGATACGAGACATGAGAGCCGCGAGCCATAAACAGACCGCGCTTCTTCGCTGCCACCAGCGCTAAAGCGCAGATCGGAACGGAAAGACCTCCCGGAGCGCTGAAGCGCTCCTTCCCCCGCATAAATGCGGGGGCTTCCACCCACTCCCGAATCAGCTGTTACAGCTAGCGTGGAAGTCGAGATTCTGCGGAACATCGATTGTCGATCGTGCGTATTTCTCTGCCAGAGGCCGACATGCAGACTCTGCGCCAGGACATCGCCTACGCATTCCGACAAATGCGTCAGTCCTCCGTCTTTACCCTGACCGCCATGCTCACGCTGGCGCTCGGCATCGGAGCCACGACCGCCATCTTTTCTCTTATCCATACCGTGATGCTCAAGTCTCTGCCCGTGGTGGATCCGTCCAGCCTCTACCGCATCGGCGAGGGAGATGACTGCTGCGTCCAGGGCAGCCCACAGGATGACTGGGGTATGTTCTCTTATCCTTTCTACGAGCTCATGAAGAAGAACACGCCTGAGTTCGAAGAGCTCGCCGCCTTTCAGGCTGGAGGCGGACAAATCAGCACCCGCCGCAGCGAGCGCGATCGCGTCGCCAAGCCGCTGCGGGGCGAATTCGTCAGCGGCAACTACTTCCACACCTTTGGCCTTGGCGCCTTCGCTGGACGCACCATCCAGCCCACCGACGACCAGGCATCTGCGCCTCCTGTTGCCATGCTCAGCTATCGCGCCTGGCAGCAGGAATACGGCTCTGATGCGAGAATCGCCGGCTCGAGCTTCATACTCAATGGACATCCGTTCACGATCATCGGCGTCACGCCTCCCGGCTTCTTCGGAGAGACCCTGCGCAGCGACCCTCCCGATCTCTGGATTCCGATCAATCAGGAGCCCCTGTTCTCTGGAGCAAACTCCTTCCTGCATCACTTCCAGGCATGGCTGCGCGTGATCGGAAGGCTTCGTCCCGGCGCCACCGTCAACGCTGTGCCCGACCGCATGACCGCCCTCATCCGCCAATGGCTGGTCAATGACAGCGGCATGCCGCCGGACTGGATGGCTGGAATCAAGGCCGGACTGCCCAAGCAGGTGGTCAAGGTCGTTCCCGCAGGCAACGGCGTCGGTGTCATGAAAGCCGATTACGGAGACAATCTACGAATCCTGCTCGGAGTCTGCTCACTCGTGCTGCTCATCGCGTGCGCAAATATCGCCAATCTGCTGCTGGCGCGAGGAGCGTCGCGCCGGGCGCAGACCTCCATCCGTCTCGCCCTCGGAGCATCGCGCAACCGCCTCATCCGCCAATCGCTGACCGAAAGCATCGTTCTTTCGGTCCTTGGCGGCGTCGCGGGTCTGGTTGTGGCCTACCTCGGCGTTAAGTTAATGGTCGCGCTCACCTTCCACGGTGCGAAGTTCGTTCCCATTGACGCCACGCCGTCCCTGCCCGTGCTGGCTTTTGCCTTTTTGTTGTCCCTACTCACCGGCGCGCTGTTCGGAACCGCGCCCGCGTGGTTAGCCTCGCACGCCGAGCCGGTCGAAGCTCTGCGTGGCGCCAATCGCAGCACCCAGGACCGCTCCACTTTGCCGCAAAAGGTCCTGGTCGTCTTCCAGGCGACCCTATCCGTCGTTCTGCTCGCGGGCGCCGGTCTGCTCACCCGCAGCCTGATGAACATGCAGAAACAGGATTTCGGCTATGAAACCGTTCGCCGCGTGACCATCAGCCTGACCGCGCCCTATAACTCTTATTCGCAGCCCAGGCTCGATGCGATGTACCGCGAACTGCGCGACCGGCTTGCCCACGTTCCCGGTGTGGAGCGGGCGGCACTGGCGCAATACACGCCACTTCAGGACAATTGGGGCGAATTCGTCATTCGCGAGGGACATGCAATGCCCAACATGAACGATCAGCACGCTGGCTCGTCCTGGGATCATGTGAGCGCGGGTTATTTGGAAACGATGGGAGAGAAAATTATCCGCGGCCGTTCCATCACTGAACAAGATACCGCATCGACACGCAACGTCGCTGTCGTCAATGAAGCCTTCGTTCATCAATTTTTCAAGCCCGGTGAAGACCCTATTGGCGCGCACTTCGGCCTTGACCTGCCCCGCTACGGCTCGACCTTTGAGATCGTCGGCGTTGTCGGCAATGCAAGATACAGTTGGGATTTCGCAAACCGCGAGCCTCCGAACCCTCTCTTCTTTGTGCCGCTGGCTCAGCGCGCGCATTATGATGAACCGATGATGCAGAGCATCGATGACGCCACCCACTTCATCGAGGGCGCGGTTCTCGAATTACACAGCGCCAACATCGAAGGCCTGGAGTCACAGATTCGCAGCGTCCTCAGCGACATCGATCCCAATATCACTCTGCTCAAGGTTCAGACGTTGCAGGAGCAAGTCGACTCCAACCTCGATCAGCAGCGAGCCATCGCACAGCTGACCGGCCTCTTCGGTCTTCTTGCACTCATTCTGGCTGCCGTCGGGCTTTATGGAGTCACCGCTTATGCAGTCGAACGCCGCACCAGCGAAATTGGTGTGCGCATGGCTCTGGGTGCAAATCGCGGCAATGTCATCAACCTTGTTTTGCACGATGCCTTCCTGCAGATCCTGATCGGGCTCGCCATTGGCATTCCGATCTCCATTGGCTGCTCTCGCCTGATCGCCAACCAGCTCTATCAGGTGAAGGGATGGGACCCTCTTGTCCTTTCCGTGTCCATCTTCGCCCTTGGACTCTGCGCCCTTGCTGCCAGCATCATCCCTGCGCAACGGGCTGCATCCATCAACCCGGTAACGGCACTCCGCGTGGAATAACTGGTAGCGAGTCGCGTTGCAGGTGCCCACTCCCTGCGTATTTAGGTGGGTTCCCTGCACGGCAAAGATTCTCTACTGCAAGCCGATTGCCCGCTTTTGGTATAAACAGCACTCTTAGCTGGGTGCGGCATTCATTGCCGGGATTGGAGATCTCGCATGAGCAGGACCAACGATGTGCGCCTCCTTATCCTTGCTCTCTGCTGTTTGGCATCGGGTTTGATGCTCATGGCCCAGACCAACGGTGCGCCTCCGCCGAAGCCACCGTTTACCGACTACCGATTTGAAAAACCGGGACAGATCCACAAGATCACGTTGAAGGATTTACCAGCCCCGTTCGACACGCCTTCCGCTTCCAACGGTCCAACGATTGTTCCGCGACCTCAAAACGCCTGGCCCAAAGCACCAGCCGGATTTGAGGTCACGCTTTACACAACAGGTCTTGACAATCCTCGTCGAATTCGTCGAGCTCCTAATGGTGACCTCTTTGTCGCGGAAGTAAGCACCGGCAAGGTTGAGATTTTTCGTGGTATCGATAGCGGAGGGCACCCGCAGCGCACAGCAGTTTTTGCCAGTCTGGATCGGCCTTTTGGCATGAACTTCTATCCACCAGGGCCCGATCCACATTGGGTCTATGTGGCAACCACAACAGCAGTCGTTCGCTTCCCTTATCGCAACGGGGATCTGCAGGCACGCGGGCCGTCCGAACACATCATGGACCTCCCGGACAACGGTCACAATAACCGAGACGTTCTATTTGAACCCGGCGGTAAAAAAATGCTGGTCACTGTGCCGTCGTTCTCGAACGCGGATGATGCGGATGGCCCGTTGGAAAAGAACCGCGCAAAGATATTCGAATGTAATCCTGATGGTTCCGATGTAAAGATCTTCGCCTACGGCATTCGAAACCCATCCTTTATGTCGATCGACCCCAAGACGAATAACCTTTGGATAACGGTGAACGAACGCGATGGGCTGGGTGACAATCTTGTTCCTGACTACATTACTCATGTGCAAAGAGGTGGTTTTTACGGCTGGCCGTGGTGGTACATGGGTGGTCATCAGGATCCGCGCCTCGCGGGCAAGCATCCCGAGCTCAAAGATAAGGTCATTACACCAGATGTGCTTTTGCAGCCCCACAATGCTTCCGTTGGACTTGCTTTCTACGATGGCGGTCAGTTCCCACCGGAGTTCTCAGGCGATATTTTCGCTGCGGAGCACGGCTCATGGAATAGGAGCGTTCGCGCTGGTTACGAAGTAATCCGCATAGGCTTACATCAAAGAGGGACAGCAACAGGAGAATACGAGGATTTTTTGACCGGATTCGCCATCGACAATAAGCGTGCTTGGGGACGGCCAGCCGGGGTTGCGGTCGGAGCAGATGGGTCCCTTTTTGTCACCGACGATGCCTCGAACTCCATCTGGCGAGTCAAGTATGTCGGTCACTAGAGTTCGCTCATCGAAAGGTTGCTAACTCCGTTCTCCGTAATCAGAGAAGGCTAACCTTCTCGCAAGGCCTGCATGGGATCCATCCGGCTTGCGGCGAGTGCGGGCAGATAGCATGCCAATGCCGCCACGAAAAGCAGGACCGCGGAAGCGCCGAGCAAACTCAGCGGATCAGCAGGGCTGAGGCCGAAGAGCATGCTAGAGAACGCGCGGCCGATAAGAAGGGAGATCGCCAGGCCGAGGCTGACACCGATGGCGACCAGCGCCATGCCCTGGCGCAGCACGAGCCGCAGAACATCGAAGCGAGAGGCGCCGAGAGCCATGCGCACTCCAATTTCACGCTGACGGCTGCTTACCGAGTATGCAAGGATGCCATAGAGGCCCACGCTGGCCAGGGCAAGGGCTAACAAGCCGAAGATCCCCAGCATGCCGAGCACGATGCGGGCATTCCACAGCACCTGATTCACGAGCTTTGCGCCGGTGCGGACATCGGTGACCTGTACGCTGGGGCCCACTTCCTTAATGCCGCGCTGCACCTCTGTGAGCAAGAGCGAAGGATCACCCGCGCTTCGTACGTAGAGGATTGCGCTACCTCCGGGACTTTGACGGAGCGGGAGGTAGAGGCACGGTTGGGGCGCTTCGCCCAACGTCGTGTAGTTGCTGGTTTTCACCACGCCGACGATCTGCAGCCTGACGGTGTCGCCGGAAAGACGGAGATGATTCCCGATGGCATCGCCATGCGGCCAGTATCGACGCGCCAGATCTTCGTTGATGATAACGACGGGCAGCGCTCCCTCCTGGTCCGCTGCGGTGAATGCTCGTCCCTGAAGAAGAGGGATCTGCATGGTCTTGAAGTAGTCCACATCAATCGTGTTGGTCACGGTGCTGATGGTTTCGGACTTACGCTGCTGCTCCTGTCCCTCAATGAAGATGCCGCGCGAAGCGCTCGACCAGAACGGCATATTGGATGCCCAGGTGACGGCCTGAACGCCGGGGATTCTCGAGACGCGATCCTCGACCTGGCGATGAAACGCCTTGAGCCGCACCACGTCGTGATCCTGCTGCTCCGGATTCATCATGAAAACGGCGAGGTGCTGGTGATCGAAGCCGGGATCGATGTCGTAGGCGCGCCGGACTGCGCGAAGAAAGAGCGAGGCGGCGATCAGCGATACCAGCGAAAACGCGACCTGCCCGGCGAGCAGCGCCTTCTGAAAACGTGCGCTGCGGCCGGATGGTCCTGCGACATGGGTCTCCTCCTTGAGGCTCTCGACCAGGCCTGTCTTGGAGGCTCGCAGGGCGGGCACAACGCCGAAGATGAAACCCGTGGCAAGCGACAGGAGGAAGGCAAACAGAAAGACGGTGCCGTCAAGTTTGGGGTCGGCAAGATTGCGGGCAACCTCCGGCGGGCGGAAAGACCAGAGAAAACGGCAGCCCTCGTAGCCGACGCCGAGCCCGGCAATGCCGCCAAAGAGGCCGAGGAGCACGCTTTCGGTGAGAAGCTGGCGGACGAGGCGTCCGCGGCCGGCGCCGATGGCGAGACGAACGGCGATCTCCTGCCGCCGGCTCACCGCACGCGCCATCAGCAGGTTGGCAACGTTTGAGCAGGCGATGAGCAGCACCAGGCCCACGATGAGCAGCAGCACGGTGCTTGCCAGCGCCAGACCGCCCTCGCCGCCGGTGCTCGAGAACAGTGCGGTGGTCACGGGCTGCACAGAAGTCGTGTGCCCTGCATTCGCATCCGGATATTCGCGGCTCAATGCAGCGGCCAGCGTTTCGAAACTGGCATCCGCCTGGCTGCGGCTGACTCCGGACTTGAGGCGCGCGATCCCCTGGAAGAAGGGCTTTCCGCGCTGCTGCAGCACATCCTGGAGTTCGGGAGGCAGGACTTGCTGAGCCATGGTTGCCGGAAGCCATACATCCGGTCCGAAGACGGCGCTGACCCCGAGGAATCCCTGGGGTGCGACTCCAACCACCGTGAATGGAGCGCCGTTGATCTCAAGGGTCTTTCCGATCACGTTTCCAACGCTGTTGAAGCGGTTTTTCCAGGCGCCGTAACTCAGCACAGCTACGGGAGCGGATCCTGGCGTGCTTACCTCGCCGGGAAGAAAGAATCGACCCTTTGCAGGTATAAGGCCGAGCGCTTCAAAGTAACCCTGGGTGACAAGCTGGCCGAAGAAACGCTCCTGCGCTGTGCCTTCGACCAGCGTCATCGGCATGGGCGGCGCGAAGCCGCCGAGACTGCTGAACACGGCGTTCCTGGCCTGGTAGTCCTTGAGATTCAGATAGGAGATCGGCAGGAGGCTGGCGGACTGCTTCTGATTCTTCAGATCCGTCATATAGAGAGAGACTAGACGGGAGGGATCCTGTGCCGGAAGCGGATGAAGCAGCAGAGAGTTCACGACCGTGAATACGGTGGTGCTTGCGCCGATCCCCAAGGCCAGCGCCAGAATGACAAAGAAGGAAAAGGCCGGCGCTCTTGTCATGCCGCGCAATCCATATTTCAGGTCGCGCAGAAGGTCGGCGAGCAGATTGCCCCAGCCCGATGTTGCCAGCGCCTGGACGCTCTGGTTGTATCGGCGCTCGGGCGTGCTGATCTCCTGTTTCCAGTCAGGCATTGTTCTACCTCCATGACTCGGCTCATGGTCTTTACAAATCCTTGCAGCCTCCGGCAAAGCGGGCTCGATCGGCTTCCAGAGCTCCTAGCGTGACGCGCCTGCTGTTCCCAGCAGCGACCGGATCAACTTATTTGAGCATTGGAGGGACACGCACGCCGTTAAGATTAGTAAAGCAACGTAAAGTCTTGTAAACCTGCAATCGTCGCTTGAGGGCGGACGAGAATTAGCAACAGATCTGAGGTCGCGGCAGTGCGGTGGCTACTCTTCTGTGCGAGGATACCGAACACATGGCTTCCCTTTCGCCCAAGCCAGACACGAGTCTCCATCGCCAGCTCCGCTTGCGCGACCTCATCCTTACCCAGGTGGTCAGCGTGGTTGGTAGTTCCTGGGTTGGCATCGCTGCGGGTCTGGGCCCCGCCCAGACCGTTACCTGGATTGCCGCGATGCTGCTCTTCTACTTTCCCATGGCAGTATCCGTCATCTATCTCAACCGCGAGATGCCGCTCGAAGGCGGGCTCTATGTCTGGGCACGCACCGCCTTTGGCGATCTGGGCGGCTTTATGACGGCCTGGAATATGTGGGTTTACGGTATCGCAATATCCGCCGCCATCCTTTATGCCATACCGACGGAGCTCTCCTATCTCATCGGCCCGGCGGCCGCGTGGCTACCTGAAAACCACACCGCTGCTTTTGCCATTGTCGCCGTCATCACTCTGGCCATCGCTGCTGCGGCTGTTCGCGGTCTTGAGTTAGGCAAGTGGATCCATAATGTTGGCGGGATAGCCATTCTCACGGTCTACGCTGCGCTGATTCTGCTTCCCGCCTGGGCCCTCCTTCACCACACGAACGTCCACTGGGAGCCGCTTGCCTTCCATCTTCCTCGCCGCAACATGGTCTCCGCCGCCCTGTTTGGCCAGATGATTTTTGGTGCCCTGGTGGGCCTGGAGTATGTCGCTATCATGGCTGGGGAAAGTGAGGACGCTGCTCGCTCTATCGGCAAATCGGTGATCTTCGCGTCACCCATCATCTGCGCCATGTTCATTCTCGGCACTAGCTCGGTGCTGGCTTTTTCCCACGATCGCATCGACTACATTGCGCCCATTCCGCAGACGTTCCGCTATGCACTGGGTAACTCCGGCGTGGGTAATTACTTCGCCGTGATGGCCATTCTGCTGGTCCAACTCCGCCTCATCGCCGCTACCAGCCTCCTCTTCACCGGGGCCACGCGTTTGCCTCTCGCCGCCGGTTGGGACCAGCTCATTCCCCGCTGGTTTAGTCGCCTTCATCCCCGCTTCCGTACGCCGACGAACTCCATCGCTTGCGCATGCTCGCTGGTCTTGCTCATCCTGCTGCTGGCTAACATAGGCGTACACGCGCAGGAGGCTTTCCAGGTCCTCTCCAACGCCGCCATCACCCACTACGAACTTGCGTACCTCGCTATGTTTGCCATTCCTCTGGCAGGAACCGCTGCCCTGCGCCGGCGCCTGCCCCAATGGATTCGCTGGACCTCGATCGCAGGGTTCGTAGCAACCTTGTTCAGCCTGCTGACTTCCTCGTATCCTTTCGTCGAGGTAGTCAATCCCCGCGCTTACGCCGCCAAGATTCTCGGCACCACGCTGATCAGTAACTTGGTCGGATACATTTTCTATAGGGTGCGCAATCGCAAGCTAACCGCGGTCCCTCATGGATTGCAGGAGTCCGCGTGAGAACGGTAGGGAAACCTCCCAACGCAGCGGCGGCAAAGCATTAATGAGCCTCGTGAAAGTCAAAATAAGCGAGGTTCATTTGCCCTTCGGTAACGATGTGAACGGTCAGCACACTCTTTCCTTTTGGCAGCTCCACCCTTAACAGGTTCGGTGCGACATTCCAGTGGTGCCATTGCCTCCAGGCGACGGGGTCGGCCGCATTGAAAGTCGATGATATAGGCACAGGTGCGCCGCTCGGCTTCCCGTTCACGTCGAGGCTGATGCTTCCGCCCCGATTCGATGTGTAAAGCAGATCTGCCGTGTAGACTCCTGCCCGGGCGACCTGAACTGTTAGGTTGAACCACTCTCCAGGCTGGGTCCAGCCCACATAGAGTTGGTTCTCGGGGGGCTGAACCACGTCGTATTGCGTGTTGTCGATCTGATCGTGAAATTTGGTGTAGGAGATATCAACACCCTCGTGCATGCGGAACTCGTTCAGGTAGGTTCCGTCTGCGGGGTTTAGGGCTCCGCTGCCATTATTTTTCGCATCCGCGTCGTGGTACGCAATCCCTTCTCCGCCCAGGTCATAAAAGGCGCATTGCACCTTGCCGGGAATTGCCTGGGCTCCCGCGACGTAGCGGCCATCGTGATAAGGCTCTCCCTTGTAGGTGTCGAGAAAATCGATGGCTGCCGCTCGAAAACCCGGGATCAGGACCATCCATACAAAGAGATACAGGCTTAGTTGCATAATCTGCCGTTTCACTGAATCGAGCTTACCTGACGCCGTGTGGAGGAGACAAACAAACCTGTTGAGACGGCAAAGACAGGAGCGCAGTGGAGGGACCTGCGGTTCTTTCCCGGGCACTTAGCCCGACGTACAAACGGCGTTTTTCCGCAGCCTGTGTAGAATGTCTGAATCAGAAAGGGTGCATATTAATCGTCGTCGCTTTCTGTTCAATTCCGCCATGGCATGTGGTGCCTTCGGTATTGCGCCGCATCTCGCGATAGCGAATGCGGACCAGGCAGCACCTTTCCGAACTCCGTACAAATACCCAAAGCTGGTTCTCTCCCCTACCGGCCGCAAAGGCGACTTTGACCAACGCAGTATTGATGACCCCATCGTCTTCCATGCCAACGGAGCCTTCCAGATGCTCTACATCGGATGGGACGGTGTTGGGTACCAGACCGGGCTCGCAACCTCTCCCGATCTGCTCCACTGGACGCGCACTGCTCTGGTGGCGCCTCGTGATCCGGCATCCGCGTATACGAAATACAACCTGGCCTTGAGTTCCATTCTTCGTGACAAGCAGCTCCGGAGCCGTGGCGACGCCATCAAGGTAGACGGAAAATACCTGGGCGCCTGGAACGCTTATCCCAGCGCTGGTTACGAGGAAGGCGCGGCGGTGATCGGCCTGGCTATGTCCGACGACCTTCTCCATTGGCAACTCACAAATCCTATCCTGCTCCCGCAGGATGGGACTCAATGGGAACACGGTGGTCTTTATCGTCCCGACCTGATGCTGGACCGTGGAACCTATTACCTCTACTACAACGCGAAAACCGACGTACTGCCAGAAAGCGAAGGCGGAGGGTGGCACGAGCAAACTGGCGTGGCAACTTCGAAAGATCTGAAAACCTGGACCCGCTACAAAGGCAATCCGATTCTCCGCAACGGTCCGCGCGGCAGTGCGACCTACCCTGCAACGAACTCCATTTCCGCAACCCGGCCGCCCCTCCCTGACGCCCGCGATAGCCGCTTTGCTTCGAACCCCTTCGTGGTGCAGAACGGCCGCGAGTTTGCCATGTTCTATTACGGCTTTCGTTACCAGCGGCCAGGCCGCGCCTGCGAGATGCTGGCCATCGGTGATGATCCATATTCCTTCGCCAAAGTGCCCGAAATTCTCATAGACACGGGCGCGCCCGGGACGATCGATGAAACCTTCGCCCACAAGCCTTCCGTCATCAGCCACGAAGGCATTCTCTACCATTTTTATTGTGCGGTGAGCGGCCAATATCCCAACGAGATACGTGGAATCGCTGTAGCCCGGTCAAAACCCTGGTAGCGGAATTTGCGGCACCTTTGACACCACATCACATCCAACTAGAACGATGATGGAGGTTTCCGCTTGCCAGCAGGGTCAGTTCCGCGAGTGGTAATTGTGGGGGGCGGGTTCGGCGGCTTCTATGCTGCGCGCGCCTTAGCAAAAGCTGCTGTGCAAATTACCCTGGTCGATAAGCACAACTACCATCTGTTTCGGCCCATGTTGTACCAGGTTGCCACCGGGCTTCTCGCCGGCGATGAGGTGGCTCCGCCTTTGCGTGTCCTGTTCAGCGAACAAAAGAATGCAGATGTGTTGCTGTCTGAAGTGACGGGCGTGGATGTTGCAAACAGGAAGGTACTGTTGCCTCACTGCGAGCTGCCGTACGACTACCTTGTCCTGGCTACTGGGATTCACGTGAATTACTTTGGCCACGAGGATTGGAAGCAGATCGCTCCCGGGCTCGATTCGCTTCAAGAGGCAGACGAAATTCGCAGCAGGCTGTTGACGGCGTTTGAAGAGGCAGAACGTCTCGCCGCTTGCGGGAATGCGGATCAAGCCCAGATTGAGGAGATGCTCACTTTCGTTCTTGTGGGTGGCGGCACGGTGGGTGTCGAGCTTGCCGGCACGATTGCGGAGATGACGCGTATGGCGCTGGAACGCGACTTCCGTCATCTTCGCCCGGGTTCCGCGCAGATCCTCCTCTTCGAAGGCACTTCCCGAATACTTCCGAGTTTCGCCGAAGAGCTCTCGGCCAAAGCACATCGTCACCTGGAAGCGTTAGGAGTAAAGATTTTTACCGGCACCAACGTTGAGAAAGTGGATGCGGAAGGCATTGTGGCCAAAGGGACCGGCGTGCGGAGCCGGAACGTGATCTGGACGGCGGGTGTGGCGGCTTCGCCGGCAGCGCAGTGGTTAGGCGCGGAAGCAGACAAGGCAGGAAGGGTCAAAGTGAATGCCGATCTTTCGGTGCCCGGGCATCCGGAGATCTTTGCCGTTGGCGATACGGCCCTTGTTGTCGCGGATACCCGCAACCTGCTAGGTCTGAAAAGCGGAACCGCGGTCCAGATGCCTGGCCTTGCGCAGCCTGC
>CAVXRU010000033.1:0-215557 GCA_963763905.1 uncultured Acidobacteriaceae bacterium
TAACAGTTAGAAGTGGTACAGACCTGGGATCGACGAAGTGTTTCATTGCGCTCCTTTGTGCCTTGCAGCTTGCCTAGAACCTGATCTTGACCGCACCCTGTCCAATACGCGGATCGCGCGCACTGCTAATCACGCCAAAGCCGTTCGAACCGCTGGGGGCCCCGGCATTGATGTCGCCGTTGGGATTTTCAAACTGGGTGTGATTGAACAGGTTGAAGAACTCCACTCGGAAGTCGAAACCAACACGCTCCGTTATCTGAGTGGTTTTGATCAGAGCCATATCCGTCTGGTTCAGCCCAGGGCCATGCAGAAAACGCCGCCGGGCGTTACCTCCCGTGCCCACCGCCGCGAACGAGAAAGGTCCCGTCGGACCGGAGTCATCATACGCGTTGGCAAAGTATTCGAAAGGATGCTGACTATTGCGTGGGTTCAGCTTTTTGATGGGAGTGCCGTCATAGTTCGGTAAGTCGACTGCGTTAGCTCCGAGAATGCCGTACAGATCGCACCCGCACAGAGAACGATCATTGCCGTCGCTGGAATCGGTGAAGGTGATCGGGATGCCGGTGGTCAGACGGGTGATGCCGGCCAGCGACCAGCCGCCCGCAAGGCGCCTGGTGACGCCATTCGAACTGGGAAGCAAACGCGCGAACGGCAGGTCGTATGCATAGCTGACGACGAAGTTATGGGTGAGGTCGAACTGAGACAAGCCGTAGCTCAAACTCGCGTTGTAAGGGTTGGTCAGATCATAGAATCCCGAACCCATATCCAATGCCTTGCTATAGGTATAGGCGCCCAGAAAGCGGACAGCTCCAATCGACTTGTTGAGCGAGACCTGAAGTGAGTTGTAGTTGGATACGCCAATCGTCGATTCGTACGAGTTATCTCCGAAGTCGAGCAGGCCCTGGCTCAGGTATTTGCCCGACGTGACGGAGTATTGCCGGGTTCCGTTGAAAGTCTGGCCATTCACGTTATAAATCGTATCTTCCCCGGCCGGGCCGCAACCGCCACCCAGTGCTGCGATCTGCAGGCAAAGCTGCGGGTCGCCAAGGTTGTTTGCCACTTGCTGGAAGAGATGCCTCCCCAATGTTCCGACATAGCCAGCCGTCAGGATGGTCGATTTTCCCAATTCCCGCTGCCAGGTGAAATTGAAGTTGATCGAGTAAGGGAGTTTATTGCGAGTGTCGAATGCGGGCGAGAAGGCAATGGGAAGATAGGACGCGAAATTCGTTCCCCCGCCACTCGGAAACACGTAAGGAAAGGGCTGCAGCTTGTTTGCCCCTGTGGTGTAGTCGGTATAGGGCTGCTCAAAATACGGGTGAGGCGAGCCATTCACATAAAGGCCAAACGGCGCATCACCGGTAGCGAAACTCTGTCCGGAAGTATCAAAATCTGTATAGAACAGGCCGAATGCTGCGCGCACACTGGTCTGCCCGGCAGTTCCAATCATGCGCTGGAGCGGTCCGCCCGATGCCGAAGGGGCGTAGGCAAAGCCTAGGCGCGGGGCGAAGTTATTCCAGCGTGTATAGGCCAGGGTTTTAGGAATTCCCTTATCCCCTGGAAAGACCCAACCCTCCGGCGAATTGGTGAACCTCGTCGACTGCTGACCGGGAACGAACGCCTGGATCTTTCCCGTGGTGTCGTACCAGGGCTCGCTGGCTTCCCACCGGATTCCATAGTTCAAAGTGAGTTGTGGACTCATCCGGTAGCTGTCTTGAAAGAAGAGGTCAAACATTTTGCTGCGTCCGTCAAGTTGCTGGGCACTGCTTTGCGTAAAGGAAGCAGGAAGACCGAGCTCATAATCGGCAAAATCGATCCCGGTCGCAGCTCCATCAAAACTGAAGCCCCCATTCGGGTTCGGGCCGCCTCTGCGGTTCCATTCGTAGTACCCCGCGCCCCCTCCGAACTTGAAGGTATGCGAGCGCCATATCAACGAAAACGCATCTGAGATCTGAATCGCCGTCTGATAGTTTCCATCTTCGTTCGCCGAACCAAGCACCAAACCGTTATTGAACGTCATCGGGGGAACCCCTTCGATGGCGGGGCGTGACGCAATGATTCCCTGCCCTCCCTCAACGAAACCGAAGGAGCTGAGCTTACCCAGGCCGCCAATGGGAGCATTGCCCGGAGCCCTGGACCGTGTCCCGTTGGCACGGAATTCGTTCACCCGATTGGCGCCCCAGACCAGCGTGTTGCTGAACAACGCCTGCTGTGTCTTATTCGGCGTGGAATAACTGAAAAACGGGTTGTTGCCTGGATTCACCGTTTGCGTGTTGGCATAGTTGTAGTAGAAAGACCAGTCGCCCGTCATCTTGGTTGTGAGGTCCACGCGGGTCCCAAACTGGTCTTCGTTCGCGGTGGTGGCAAACGCATTGGTGATGAACGTAGAGCCGCCGAGTCCGGCGCTTGGCAGGGGAACGAACTTCAGCGTCCCCAGCGCCGCGGGCGACCATGCATTGGTGGGAATGACGGCGTTGGGGAAGGCGCAAACGGCGATGGACGTACAGCCAGGGGTGTAGAAAGGCTCGCCCGCGGTTACTGGATATCCCAGGCGCGCCGAGAGCTCAGATGCAAAGTCACCGGGAACTCCGGTTCCCGGAACCGTCCCAGTCAGTTCGCTCGCACGATCGGAAAAATCGCCGGCCCGCTCCGGCACAGTTGGCACCATAGCGGAAGGGGTCGTGTATGCGCGGCTCTCTCGCGTGCCTTGATAGTCGCCGAAGAAGAAAAGGCGGTCCTTGAGAATGGGGCCGCCGATGACCCCGCCGAACTGGTTGCGGTGAAATGCGCCGACCGGACCCGCCGGATCATAGTAGTTGCGCGCATCGAGCGCATTGTTGCGCAGGAACTCGAAGGCGGTGCCGTGAAAGGAATTTGTTCCAGACTTCGTGATCACATTCACTAATGCGCCGGAAAAGTGCCCGTATTCGGC
The DNA here is from genome assembly GCA_963763905.1 of uncultured Acidobacteriaceae bacterium. Taxonomy (GTDB): domain Bacteria; phylum Acidobacteriota; class Terriglobia; order Terriglobales; family Acidobacteriaceae; genus PALSA-350. The sequence goes on from CAVXRU010000033.1 coordinate 2,930, forward strand.
ATCGAAACCATTGGTCAATACACGGAACTCCTGCAGCGAGTCCAGCACCGGAATAATATTGGCGCTATTTCCCGAAGTGTTCTCGACACTTCCGCCATTCACCAGAAAACCGTTGGCATTTTCCCGGCCGCCATTAACCGAAACGTTGCCGGTGCTAGGATTCGACGGGCTGGTAGTGGCGCTTATCGGTGAAACGCCCGCCTGCAGGCCAAGCAAATCAAGATAGCTGCGACCGTTCAGCGGCAAAGCCTGAATTTTTTTATCTTCGATCACATCGCCCAATTGCGTGACCGTCGTTTCCACTTGAACCGTTCCCGCCTTGACCGTCACTTCTTCCGTCGTCTGTCCCGGCTTGAGTTGAAAGTCAACTCGCAAGCTCTGATTGACGGTGAGCCGAATGCCGGTCTGCTCGACCTTACCGAATCCAGAAGCCTCGCCCTGGATAACATATCCATCGCCGACCGGCACCTCGAGAAACTCATAAGTGCCGGTGGAGCTGGTCGTCGCCTGCCGGGTGAATCCAGTACCCGCATTCAGCAGGGTGACGTTGGCTCCGGCCACCACCGCGCCCGTGCTGTCTGCCACCGTACCTCGCACGGACGCGGTCACGTCCGCGAGAGCGGAAGCGGCCATGAAGACCATGAAGATGAATGCAAAAAGGGTGCAGGCGGGGAAGCGCTTCTCTTGCCTCATAAGGTCTCTCCTGAAGGGAATGCGAAGAACAGGTATGGTCTGGACTGACCATTCTATTGAAATCTATTTCGTCCTTTTGTCAAGGATTAATTTGCCGTAGAGCCGACGCATGTTCGCAGGAGTACCGATGTCTGCTGGAGAAGATCAGTGTGCAGCGTCACGGATGAATAGGGAAATACGGCCTGGAGAACTGCGATCAGCTCCTGCCACCTGCGGCAATGGTCCGGCACTGGACTGGCCAAAAGCTACAAAACGCTGCGCTTATGTTCGCCGAGAACCAGCCGAAGACCGCTCAAAACGCGGGCGCTGCTTGCATTCCCTCATCACCCTTCAGATGCGGCGGAAGACCTTCTCCGCTCTCCGCCGGTCATACCACGCCAGACTGAGTTAGCATAGGGAGCGGCTCGGCTCCTATGGAAAAAGTCAAAAACACGATTAACCCCAAAAGCCCCGTCTCCATCCCGGCGCAGTTACGCGAACTGATCATGGAAGATATCGCGGCGCAGGTCTACAAACCGGGCGAGCGTTTCGACTCCGAACGCGGCCTCGCCGAACGGTTCGGCGTTTCGCGGGCTTCGGTCCGGGAAACGATCAGCAGTCTGATCGATTCCGGTGTACTGCAGCGCACGGCCGGGCGTGGCACCTTCGTTGCCGATCCGGCAGTAAAGTGGAAACCGCAGCAAATCGTGATTCTGATCAGCGCCGAGATCCTGCACTTCACTACGGGTTATGGACTGGTGCTGCGCGGTGCGGAAAGCGCCTGCAGCAAGTCGGGGGATACGCTCATCCTGCGCGTCATCGGCAACGAGTCCTTTGAGATCAATGCCGAAAAGGATGCGCAGCCAGACGGTGTGATCATCATCGGTGGAGTACGCAAGGACGTAGCCCAAAGATACCGCGATCTGCATGTGCCCATCGCCATGGTCGACCTGCTCGAGCGCCAGGAAACTTCCGAGGTGGAGGCGGTGCGCATCGACTACGCGAGCGGCACAGAAGTCGCCATGGAGCGCCTGCACGAATTGGGACATACACGCATTGGATTCATCGGGTTCAGCGGCTCCCACAAGTACGAACTGTACTGGCAGAGTCTCGAGCGTCTGGGCCTGAGCTATGATCCAGGCTGTGTCGAGTTTCTTCATCCCCTCGACCTGGAACCTGGAGTGCTTTCTGGTTTACGCCGGATGCAAACGATTCTGGCCCGCGGGCGGCGCCCCACCGCCATTCTCGCAACCAATGATTTCGTCGCGCTGGGCGCGTTGGAAGCCCTGACCATCGCCGGCCTGCAGGTACCCAGCGACATCAGCGTCATCGGCTACGACGACCTCAAAGTACCGACATCACCGCCCCTGTCTACCATCCGCGCGGATCTTGAGCACGTCGGGCGGATGGCAGTCTCTGCGCTTCATCGCCGCATTCAGGGCCACTTGGACGACGCACCCGTGGTGTTGCCGGTGCAGTTCATCGAGCGCGGCTCGTCCGGCCCTGCCCCGCCCAACAAACCTTAGCTATGATCGGCGGCAAGCCTCGAACAGACGCGGTCGATGGCCGCAAGCGTCTCCTCGACATCTTCTTCCGAGTGGACAGTCGAAACGTAGAAGCGGCCATCCGGGAGGATGTTGATTCCCTCTTTGCAACTCTCCATGAGAAATTTTGCTAACAGAGGTCCGTTGTCGTTCAGCGTGTCGCGATAGTTCTTGAGCATCGGCAAGGGGCTGAAATGGACGGCGAAGGCCGCGCCAAAACCGTTCACCAGCAGCGGAAGCTTGTAACGGTGTCCTGCCTGACGAATGCCTTCCATGAGCTTTTCGCCGGTTCGATTGGCACTGCGCAACGGCTCACCGCCGTCCCGCACCAACTCCTGGATGGTTGTGACCCCCGCTGCCAGCGAGAGAGGATTCCCGTTGAAGGTGCCTCCAAAAGAAACCCCGCCGGTAAACATAAGCTCGAGAATCTCCTGCCGCCCTGCGATGGCGCTAAGGGCCAGCCCGCCGCCCATCGCCTTGCCTAACGTCGCGATGTCTGGAGTGACACCGTAGTAGCTCTGTGCACCGCCGGGCGCAATTCGAAACCCGGTAATCACCTCGTCGAAGATCACCAGCGCTCCGTGTTCCCGGGCGATAGAAGCCATCTGCGCTAGAAAGTCCTGGGCTGGCTCGATACACCCGCTGTTACATAACACCGGCTCTGAGATGACCGCTGCAATCTGAGAGCCGTGCTCCGCGAAAACCTCGCGCAGCGATGCGACGTCATTCCATGGAATGACCAGCAGATTGTCTGCCGAGTTTTGCACCTGGCCCCTGGTTCCCAGAATTGGCGCCGAAAACGCAGAAGTTTCCAGTTCCTCGCGCCGCGGTTTGTAACTCAGCAGCACCGAGTCCATCCAACCGTGGTAGTGGCCTTCGAATTTGAGGATCAGGCTGCGCCCAGTAGCTGCTCTTGCCAGGCGTAACGCGATCTGGACGGCTTCGCTGCCACTCGACGTGAACGCTAACCGCTCTGCGCAGGGAACAACGGCCTGCACCAGTTCGGCAAGCTCGAACTCAAGCTCATGCTGCGCTCCGTACACGTGTGGCCGTTCCGCCTGCTCGCGCAACGTGGCCACCAGCTTGGGATGGCGATGGCCCAGAATAAGTGGACCCCATGCTAACGAGTAATCGATAAACTCGTTGCCATCCACGTCGGTGAGACGGCTTCCTCGTGCATCGCTGATGAATAGGGGAATGGGGGCCTTGGCGCGGAACGGGCTACTCACGCCGCCGGCCAGAGAACGGCGGCTGCGTTCCAGCAACTCCGCCGACTTCAGGAAAGTTCGCTCGACAGGACTCAACGCTTCCTCTTTTGGTTAGACCATACAGGACCATAAGAGGTCCGGTCAACGGATTTGATTGCTGCAGCCGCGTGCTAAGGGGTGCAAATCCTCTTTATTTATTAGCATTTGGTGCCAACCATCGAAATATTGCGTTTCCGGGTAGCCCCGCACCGGGTTATCATCTTATCGAACCATACCAGACCACTTGACCTTACCCTCCGTCACGCCACCCGCAGAACTTCGCCGCGTCCTGAAGCTGCGCGACTTGGTCTTTTATGGAATCGTGCTGGTGCAGCCCATTGCGGCCGTGCCGCTCTTCGGCCTTGCTGACAGCATTTCCCACGGACATGTCGTCACCGTGATCTTAATTGCTATGGTTGCCATGATGCTGACCGCAATCAGCTATGGCCGGCTCGCTGCGGTTCATCCTTCCGCGGGCTCAGCCTACAGTTATGTCACCCACGAACTGAATCCATACCTTGGATTTCTGGTCGGTTGGGCCATGCTGCTGGATTACCTGATCATTCCCGTCATCAACGTCATATATGGCTCCCTGACGCTCTCGCGCATGTTTCCCGCGATTCCTGAGACTGTCTTCAAGCTGGCCATGACCGTACTGATCACGGTGTTGAATCTTCGCGGCATTAAAGCGACTGCTCGCGCCAACACCATCCTCCTCGGGTTGATGGTCATCGTGATTTCTGCGTTTATCGTCCTCGCGTTATTTTTCCTGTTTCGCCGGCACGGCCTGCCGGGCATCTTCAGTTTTGCACCCTTCTACACCCCCGGGGATACTCCCTTCCCTGCTATCGCCACCGCCACATCTCTCGCGGCGCTCACCTATATCGGGTTTGACGGCGTGACCACGCTGTCGGAAGAGGTTGAGAATCCACGGCGAAATATCCTGTTGGCAACCGTGTACGTCTGCCTCTTCACCGGATTGTTCAGCGGTTTGCAGGTGTATCTTGCGCAGAGAGTCTGGCCCGACTTTCACACCTTCACAAACCTGGAGACGGCTTTCGTAGATGTCTCTCGAGTAGTAGGCGGCAACCTGCTTTTTCAAGGTATGGCCCTCACGCTCATTCTGGCCTCTTTCGGCAGCGGGGTGAGTGGTCAGGCCGGCGCCTCGCGGCTGCTCTTCGGTATGGGTCGAACGGGGGCCTTGCCCAAAGGTTTCTTTGGGCGACTGCAGACTTCGCGGCAAGTGCCGGTTTTGAACGTGTTGGCGATCGGAGTCGTGACCGCGCTGGGTTCTCTCTACTTCAACTTCGAGACTGCCGCCGAGCTATTGAACTTTGGCGCCCTGCTCGCGTTCGTTGGAGTGAACGTGGCCGCCGTTCGGCATTTTTACTTTGCGCAGCGGGAAGATAGCCATCGCCACCTTGTGAGCGATTTCGCGCTCCCAACTGCCGGCGCTCTCTTTTGCTTCTGGATATGGATCAGTCTTCCTTTGTTGGCGAAGTCAGTCGGCGCGGTATGGCTCGCACTCGGCGTTATCTACGCATTCTTCATGACTGGAAGCCTGACAGCCTCACCCGGCAACTTAGATTTTTCTGCTACGGCAGACCCTTCAAGCGAAAATTAATACAGAGGAAGAACACGCTTTTAACCTCCATCCCCGCCACAATCACCGGGTGCCCCACATGTCGCTTGTATTTGGCGAGATGTGGGATACCGCAGACCTCACCCTCAAGCCTCTTGCGGGCCTCACAGATCCACAGGCGAAGCACAACCAAAGTCTTTCTAAAGAAGCATTACTGCGTCTCTCCTTGACAGTCTGGGAGAACACTTGCTACTCTCCCAGACACACTGGGAGAGAGATCCCCTTGACGCGCAAGAACGATAACGATGTAGATCTGCTGCAGGGAACGCTGGACCTGCTCGTACTGAAGGCGGTATCGCTGGGACCGCTGCACGGGTACGGAGTGCTGTTGCGCATCCAGCAGATTTCAGGCGACCGCCTGGAAATCCGGCAGGCATCGTTGTATCCGGCCCTATACCGGATAGAACACGAAGGCTGGATCGCCGGCGAGTGGGGCGAGAGCGAGAACAAGCGCCGCGCCCGCTACTACAAGCTGACTGCGGCTGGCCGGCGACGGCTCGATGCCGAAGCCAAAAAATGGAATCAGTTTGCCGACCTGATGGGATCGATTCTCAAGCTGAAGCCGGAGGAGCTATGAGGCTGCTGAGCCGCATTTCGACATGGTGGAGGGCTGTCGGCCGCCGACGGGAGCTGGATCGGCAGATTAGCCAGGAACTGCAGTTCCACATTGAGAGCTACGCCGAGGACCTGGTCCGCAGCGGTCTTCCACGCGACGAAGCCATGCGCCGGGCGCGGGCTGAGCTGGGCAGCATTTCGGCGCGGAAGGAGAACTGCCGCTCGGCCTGGGGCACGCGCATCTTCGACGAGCTGCACGGCGACCTGCGCGTCGCCGTGCGCATGCTGGCCAGGAGCCCGGGGCTGGCGGCGATTGCCATAGCGTCACTCGCACTGGGCATCGGCGCGAACACCGTTATTTTCACGATGGCCAAGCATATGCTGCTCGACCGTCTCGGCGTGCCTCATCCCGAACAGCTCCGTCTGCTGTGGTGCACCGACCCGGACGATGTCGCAGTCAAAGGCATCTGGGGCTACTATGAAGGACCGCCGGGCGGCCCGAGCATTACCACATCGTTTTCGTATCCCGTCTATCAGCAGTTGCGAAAGCAAAACCATTCGCTCGCGGACATCTTCGCCGTCAAACGGTTCTGGCGCATGACGGCCACCATCGACGGCCACGCCGAACCCGTGAGCGCGGAAATGATCTCCGGCAACTACTACTCCGCGCTTGGCGTGCAGCCGGCTCTGGGACGCGCCATCGGCGAGTCGGACGACGGCGAGCCGGGTAGCGGGCCGGTCATCGTGATCAGCGATCGCTACTGGACCAACCGCTTTTCCCGCTCGCCAGGGGTGATCGGCAAAACCATCACCATCAACCTCACACCCATGACCATCGTCGGCGTGAATACTCCCGGATTCACGGGTGCCTACGACACCATGAGCTCGCCCGACATCTTTATGCCCTTCAGCATGCAGCCCATCGTAGCGCCCAACGGATCGCAATCGCTGTTGACGGATCCGGACGAATGGTGGGTGATGATGATGGGCCGCGCCAGGCCCGGCGTTTCTCAGGCCGCAGCTGAGGCCGCCCTCAATGTGGCTTTCGACACGGCGATACGGGCCACCGTGGCGCTGAAGAAAGACGCAAAAATGCCCCGCCTGATGGTGCGTGACGGAAAACGCGGGCAAGACCAGGAATCGCAAATGTCCAAGCCGGTCTACGTGCTGCAGGGGCTTGCCGGCTTTGTGCTCTTGCTGGCGTGCGCCAACCTCGCCAACCTTCTGCTGGCGCGAACCGGTTCGCGCCAGCGCGAGATGAGTGTGCGTCTGGCCCTGGGCGCGCGGCGCGGACGCATCCTGCGGCAGATGTTTACCGAGAGTCTGCTGCTCTCTATGTTAGGCGGAACCGCCGGACTGGTGCTGGCTTACGTGGGCCGCAACGTGATCCCCCGCATGATGACCGATCCTTGGGGCCAACCGCCCTTCGAGGGCCGCATCGACTGGGGCATCTTCGCATTCGCCGCGGCCATTTCCATAGCAACCGGGTTGCTGTTCGGGCTTGCGCCGGCGTGGCAGGCCACGCGTGTACACATCAGTTCCGGCCTCAAGGACAGCGCGCAGACAGCCACACGGCGCCGCAAAGGATTCGCCGGAAAGGCCATCGTCGTGGTGCAGATTTCGTTGGCCATGCTACTGCTGGTAGGCGCCGGGCTGTTTGTGCGCACGCTGGTCAATCTGGGCTACGCGCACCTGGGTTTCAGCCCGGATCATCTGCTGCTGTTCGACCTCGAACCTCCTTCCGCGCGCTATCAGGCGGGCAAAGACGTCGCGCTGCACCGGGAACTTGAGCAGAGGTTGGCCGCCGTGCCCGGCGTCGATGCCGTGAGTCTTTCGCGGCAGCCGCTGATCGCCGACAGCATTACGCAATCGCAGTTCATGCCCTCGGGTCAGACAAATTTCAAGCAGCGGCGGGCACAATTCAACCTGGTCGGCGAGCGGTTCTTATCGATCATGGGCATTCCCCTGGTAGCGGGCCGCAGCTTCAACTCCGGGGATACAGAAACCTCGCGGAAAGTCGCGATCATCAACCGGAAGCTGGCCAAAGAGTTTTATCCCAACACCGATCCCGTTGGCCGCACGTTCACTACCGACCTGAAAGACACAACGCCGATCACCATCATCGGTGTCTGCGGCGATGCCAAATACGACCGCGTAACCAAGGATGTTTTAGCAACTTACTATGTGCCTTATCGCCAGCATGGCGATCCCGACGGCGGCATGGGGATGACCTACGAGATCTCCACGCGCATGAATCCGGCGGCGATTGTGCCGTCCTTGCACGCTGCGGTGGCCAGGGTTGACGGTAACCTGCCTCTGCTCGACGTGCGGACGCAGCAACAGCAGATCTACTCCACCATGCGGCCAGAGCGGATCTTCGCCAAACTCTCCACCGGCTTCGGCATTCTGGCGCTGGTGCTGGCGTCCATCGGCATGTACGGAATCATGGCCTACTCGGTTTCGCGGCGCACCAACGAGATCGGCATCCGCATGGCGCTGGGGGCGCAGCCCAGCCTCGTCCTCGGCATGGTACTGCGTGAAGCCTCGCGGTTGGTTGCGGTTGGCATCGTGATCGGCGTCTGCGCAGCCTTGGGAATGGGCCGCGTGATTGCCAGCATGCTCTATGGACTCAAATCGTGGGATCCCCTAACTCTGATATCTTCGGCCGCGCTGCTGATCGGCGTGGCCATTGCGGCAAGCTGGATTCCCGCGCGGCGTGCGGCAGGCGTGGACCCTATGCGGGCTTTGCGGCATGAATAGCACATTCGAGAGTTCAGTTGGATCAAGAGGAACGCACCGATAATCCAGACCATGGCCCAGAGGTCCGGGCTCTTCGAACCGGGCGGAAAGAGCACGCCGCGAACCAGGAAGACGGTAAGCTGCAGGATGGCTGCAACAACCGCAGCCGTGATGAACTTTAGCACCGATCGGACAAACTGGCTTTCACCGGATTTCGCAATCCATGGCGCCCCAATGAAAACAAACAAAAAACACGGCAGAAAAGTGTAGAAGATCGTGACCAGCAAGGCGATCGCTCCCATGAGAATAGACCCGTGAAAATGATGAAATCCAGCCATAAACCCGACGAATCCGACAACAATAATAAGGGGGCCCGGCGTTGTCTCCGCCAACGCAAATCCGTCCAACATTTGGGCATGGCTTAACCAGGAGAATTTCAATACGGCTACTTGCGCGACATACGGAATTACGGTGTATGAGCCGCCGATCGTTACAAAGGCTGTTTGAGTGAAAAAGGTAGATAGCCTCATCCAGAACGGGAAACCGTGCCCAAAGATCCTCAACAGAAGCAACGGAAGGCTTCCGACGGCGGCGCATCCACCCACGATGCGCATGGTCCGCCTAAGCTCGGCGCCCGCTGCGTAACCCGCCGTCCTGGCTTTAGATGAGGAGCGATCGGCTCCTCTCCGTCGCTGGAGCAGCCCCAGAATGACACCCATGACAACCATCATTCCCATAATCCAGGGCAGCGGAATATGCAACAGACTCAGTGCCAGGAACGATGCGATGGCAGCAAACCATTGCGGACCTGAGCTCAGAGCGCGACGGCCGATTTGAAAGAGTGCGCGCAAAACCAAAGCGATGACAATCGGCTTCAACATGCGGAACAGCATGCTTACCCACCAGACAGTTCCGTATTCGGCGTAAAGCAAACTGAGTCCCAGAAGGATGGCGGTGGAGGGAAGAACAAACAAGGTGCCAGCCAGGAACCCGCCTGCTTTTCCGTGCAACCTCCAACCAATGTAGATGGCGAGCTGCTGCGCCTCAGGTCCCGGCAAAAGCATGCAGTGACTCAGTGCGTGGAAGAAATGGTCGGAATCAATCCAGCGTCGCTTCTCAACCAGCTCGGAGTGCATGATCGCGAGATGCGCGGCCGTGCCTCCGAAACTGATCCAGCCCAGTTTCCACCACAATCCGGCCGCCTCGCGCAAGGAAGGATGGACCGTGTCCCCCGATCGATTCTCAGGCATGGAAATTTTGTAACCCATATGACATTATAACGTCATAATGACGATCGATTTAGAGGAGGAATTCATGCCGCCGCCATCCCAACACGCCCTAGAAACTCGCATTCCTCAAGCCCTACAGCGTTACGCCGCCCTACCGCTTCGCGCCATCGCCGGCGGGGGCTTTGTGCAACACGGTTGGGCGAAGATCGTCAAGGGCCCGGATGCCTTCGCAGCGATTCTGCAGGCCCTGCACGTTCCCTTCCCGCATCTGTCGGCGTACCTCACGATTTCGGTAGAGTTGCTGGCGGGAGCAGCGCTTCTCTTAGGCGCGTTTATCGCGTGGGCAAGCGTCCCGGCGGTGGTGGTCCTGCTGACCGCCATGTTTACGGTCCATCTCCCCTATGGCTTCAGTTCCATCAAGATCAAAGCGATTGTGGATGGTCGTGCGCAATTCGGACCTCCCGGGTACGAATGCGACCTTCTCTATATCGCATGCATCCTGGCTCTCTTGTTGCTCGGTCCAAGCCCGTGGTCCCTCGATAGCTATCGCTTGCGGAAGCGCGACGCATGAGTTCTCGTCGAGTTTCCCGGATGACGAAAAAGCTTAGTGACGAAGCGGACGAGATCGCCTCGATAAAACAGCACTTCATAGTCGACCGGTTGATTGCCGGTGGTCATCGAGGTGCGCTCGATCTGAAAGATAGGAGAACCAACCCTGACCCGAAGGGCGTCAGCAACGGGTTTGGTTGCGATCACTGCTTCCAACTCATAGTCTGCTTCGACCAGAGGGACTCCATACTCTTCTTCGAGAAGAGTGAAGATTGGATGCTGCCGCAGATCATTGCGCACGATTTGCTTTCCAAGGGGGAGGGGTAGATATGTCTCATCAAAAGAGATCGGCACACCATCAGCGATCCGCACCCGCTTGATCTGCATCACCTTTGTCCCTTTCGCCAATTGCAGGCGTTCTGCAACCCGCGCCGAGGCGGCAACGACACCCTGACTTACCACGCGGGCCGTGGCTTTTCGTCCGGCCGCATTCATATCCTCGACGAAGCCCGTCAGCTTTGTGAGCTCCGCTTCGATCCGCGGCGACAGAACGAAGGTTCCGAGTCCACGACGAATCTCGAGCAAGCCGCGACTAACCAAATTCTGGATCGCGCGGCGAACAGTGATCCGGCTTACCTGGAATCGCTCAAGCAATGCATCTTCGGTGGGTAGTTGATCTCCGGGGCGATACTCGCCCTGGGCGATTTCTGTCGCGAGGGCTTCTTCGATCCTGGCGTACAGCGTCGACGTTGGCATGATGACAATATAACGTCATGTTAACCGGTCCCGACACGACGGCGTACGAAGAGCTCCCTCCCAGCCGCAAATCGTTATTTACTGCGAACTCCAACCGCAACCAGGCCGATACCGCCGACCAATGCGATCACACTCAATGCCGGAGGAATCGGCACAGTTTTCGTTTGCTGGTGGCCGATTTGAATCGGGCCCGCGTCTATATCTTTCTTTTCATGTGTGAAGGAGAACCCTCCCAGGGCAAAGCCGACGATACCGACAAGGATGAGAACTATTCCTATTATTGTTGCGGGTTTCATTTTGGTCCTTTCCGAATGCTCCTGCATCTGTTGCTTTGAATCCGCTGGAATGTCCGCCATACGAAGTCACGCAACATCGCATCTTGGTTCAGATGCGTCACCGTCGCCTGTTACGTTAATTATTCCGCGAAGGAATGCCCGCGGTGCACCTAGCGTGCATCCAACACACGAAGAGGTGGAGTATGGACAAGGAACACGTAAAAGGTGTCGCGGATGATGTCAAGGGCAAAACGAAGGAAGCCGTGGGTCACGTCTTCGGGGACAAGAAGTTGGAGCAAGAAGGCAAAATAGATCAGGCAAAAGGCGTTGCGCATAAAGTGGCTGGTGATGTCAAGGACGCCGGCAGGGATGCAATCGATAGTGTGAAGCATAGGCCCAGCAAGGGCTGAGGCTACCTCACAGCGACGGAGCCGTTGCTGGCGACGACGAGCGGCTCTGGACTATTTTTCCGGTTACGTTATTCTCCGTGTTAATGCGAAATCTGTTCCAAAGCCAGATCTCGCGTTCTTGGCCCCATAAAACCGATTGCCGTCATCACAATGAGCATCGCAACTGCGACAAACACGAACACCCCGGTGGTGCCAAATTGCTTGAGTAAGGCGGCGATGATAAACGAGGTGAAAATCGCCGACAAGCGACTCCAGGAGTACACGAAGCCCACGGCCCGTGCGCGAATCCGGGTCGGAAAGAGCTCGGCCTGATAGGCGTGAAAGCTGTAGGACATGATGTTGTTCGCGAGGGTCAGGCCGACGCCCATCGTGATCAGAAGCATCGCGCCCGATACTTGACTGAAGATCAGCCCGCACACCAGGATCGCTCCCGCAGCCACCACGATCACAGTTCGGCGCTCGAATTTGTCCGCAATGAGCAGGCCGATCATTGGCCCGACCGGCGCGGCTATGGCGATGAACGAGGAGTACATCAAGCTGTTGGTGAGCGTAATTCCCTGCTTGATGAGCAGAGTCGGCACCCAGTTCGCAAAGCCGTAGAAACCGACAGTCTGAAAAATATTGAAGACGATCATCATGGTGGCGCGCTTACCGTAAGGGGCGACCCACATGTCGCGGAATCGGCCTCTGGTGGTGACTAGCTCAGCCACGGCTGGGGCAGGAAGCGGCTCGCCATACTCTTCTGCGACCTTTGCCTCGAGTTTTGCCAGCACGCGGTCTGCTTCCGCCAGCCGGCCCTTCTCAGCAAGCCACCGCGGGCTTTCCGGCAATGATCGGCGAATGAACCACACAAACACCGCGCCGTGCGCACCAATCAAGACCACCCACCGCCAGCCATCCAGGCCGAAGGGCCGGCGCGGCACCAACAGGTACGACAACAACGCAGCCACAGGCACAGATAAGAAGCCGATCGCCTGCTCGCAGGCAAAAGCTCGTCCGCGAATGTGCCTGGGTACGAGTTCGGATACGTAAGTGCCGATCGTCACCAGCTCCACGCCGATGCCCAGGCCGGCCATGAAGCGCCAGAAGTTTAACCCTGCAGCCGTGGTCTGAAAAGCCATCACCAGGTTGGCGGCGGAGTAGAAAAGGAGCGACCAGGTAAAGATGGCGCGGCGTCCGAAACGGTCGGCGAGAAACCCGCAGCCGATGGTGCCGATGAATAGTCCGGCGAACAAAGACGCCAGGAAAGCCGCTACTCCCGTCATGCCGAACAGGCCAGCCGTGGTCGTCGTCAGAATGCCGCTCTTGACGATTCCGGGCGCGACGTAGCCGGAATACAGCAGATCGTACAGCTCGAAGAAAAAGCCGAGGCCAAGTAAGACGACGAACTTCCAAAGAGTTCGCGTGGCTGGAAGCCGGTCGAGCCGCGCGGCGATCGTGGCCAGTTCCGGCTTGTTGGTTTCAGACAGGCTGGTCGCAGATCTTCTGATTTTCCTGATCCCAGTACAGTCTCTTGCCACTCCAGTAAGACTGCGCTGCCATGATACACACGATGGCGTGGGAGAAGCCATGGTCCACGGTGGCATTCGGCTGTTTACGCGCCTGCATCGACTGCAGCCAGTTCACCAGGTGGGTGACATCGTCATCGTCCGGGCCGGTCGAATTGGGCGCCGGCGCGTTGGGAACACGAACAAGCTCTTCGCCATCGGCGGGCGGGCCAACAATGGGCACCTTGGAATAAATCGGTCCTACGTCGAACGGATCAAATTCCTTTCTGCCCCCTTCCCGGGTGACGGTAAATAACGATGCACCCTCGCCGCCGTAGTTATCAATCGTGCCATCGCGGCCCTGGATGCGCGCAAAGCTGCGATAGCTGTTTCCGAAGATCGTCTTGTAGGTATAGAGAAATCCCTTGGGATACGTAACCGCGGCAACGGCTGTATCGGGATTCTCCCGACCATCCGGCCAGGTGAAGACTCCGCCCGTCGCCATCACGCTCGTTGGGTACGCCTCGTCTGTCCAAAGGTGGACCAGGTCGCAACCATGGCTTAACCATTGATCGAAGATTCCCGATGAGAAATCCTTATAGAGCCGGAACTCCAAATAGACGTGCGGATCGAAAGGGCAAGCGGGTTTGCCGAGGAGCCAACGGTTCCAGTCCGTGTCTTCTTCCTGAAGCTTTGATTTTCGTCCATAGAGCCATTGCTTCCACTCGAGGTTCACATCCATCAGCATTTCGCGGGTCTGGCCGGTATCGTTCGGCGTGAACCTCCAGCGCCCTTCATTCACATTCCATTCCTGTTCGACGTGAACGACTTTGCCGATTCGCCCGGAACGGATAATGTCGCGTATGGCCAGCGGGTAGGGCTGGCTGCGATGTTGCGTGCCCACCTGCACGATCTGCCTGGATTGCTTTACGGTATCCCGTGCCTCGATAGCTTCTGAGAGCACATTGGCAAACGGCTTCTCGACATAGCAATCCTTGCCCGCGTTTACGACTTCCGTGCAGAGTTTGGCATGTTGGAAGTCGCCGGTCGCAATCATCACGCCGTCGATATCCTTGCGAGCCAGCATCTCTTCAGAGTACTTGTAGGTTTGCGGCTCATTGTTGAAGGCACGCTTTACCTGAGCTGCCCGGTGCTCCCGAGCCAAAGTCCAAAGGTCACAAACGGCCACTGTCTCAACCGGCATTTGTTTGGCTGCCAATTGAACCATGTGGACGTGGCCTTGACTACGGTCCCCACAGCCGAGTTGACCTATACGGATCCGGTCATTTGCTCCCAGCACACGCGCATAGGAACGGGCGTCCATTCCGGTAGCCAGCAGCGCTCCCGCCGCCTGCTTCACAAAGGTTCGCCGATCGATTCCCAGGTTCTCCTGGTCTGTCATCTTTTCCTCCAGTCGCGTATCACTGCTTTTTAGCAGTGAAGTCCCCCGACGAATCCGAGGGGTCTGCTGTCACAGTGCCTTTCATCGATGTATCGGAGTCCAGCGTTCCGGCATACGTGAGGGTGTAAACCGTACCCTCATATTCCTGGTCGTACTTCCAGGTCACCTGCTTATCGTTTACGCTTCCCTTTACGTCGAGCGTGTGATCCGCATCCACCTTGCAGTTTCCGGAGATCTCCTTGTCCGCCTGCTTCAGCGTGCAGGTTGGAGTAATAATGTGGTCGGCGATCGTTCCGTTAACCTTCCACACACCCGAAACATCATCGGCTAATGCAGGAAGCGTGGCGAACAAGAACAAACAAAGAACTCTCTTCATGGTCGTGCCCAGCCTTTCGTGATCATTCATGGCAAGGCCAGCAACCTGGCTAGAAAGTGAGCTTGACCGCGCCTTGAAAGATTCTAGCTCCGTAATTGTTAACCGTGGATGTGATCTCACCGAAAGTGGGAGAAACTAACGACGTGGGTTGTCCGAGGAAGCCGTTCCCCTCGGGCGTAGCGAAGTTTGGATGGTTCAAGACGTTGAAGGCCTCAAGCCGAAGAGTCAGCGCCAAAGACTCATGCAATGCAAAGGTGCGATCCAGGGCGCTATCCACCTGCACAAACGCAGGACCTCGGTATGCAAACGGCTTGGAATCTCCGAACGTGCCTGTTGGGTTTTGGGTGAATGCCGCCGGGTTTATATACTGTGCGTTGGCTGCCGGACCGCTTTGGATCTTGTTATGGGTATAGAGCACACTTGGATTGGTCAGATTCGGACGGTCGTTGAGGATATCCGTAAGTGAATTGTCCACTCCCGACACGACCGTGAATGCAGCGCCGCTTGTGACGTGAACGAGCGGGGCGATCTGCCAATGGTTGAAAGCCTGGGCCTTCCAACCGTCTAAACTGAAATGGCTTGAGGCCACAACGGTAGTATTAAACACATTTCTGAAGTCGAAACCGCAATTCGACCTGTCCCCCTTAATGTCGTAGGGATTCTGTACGGTGACCGCCTCTGTATCCCCCACGTTGTCGGCAATGTCAATACAGTGCGACCAGGTGTAGTTGCTCATAAGCACAAAGTTTGACGACAGGCGGTGTTGAAGGGTAGCGATCATCCCGTTGTAGCTTGAATTTGCACCGGTAACCACAAAGGTAGACCCTTGCCCGCCGCCCGAATAGTACGGACCCTGGGTTGGATTGGCCATGGTCAGACTGAAACGCGAAGCCGTATTGCCCAGCGTGGAACATGGGCTACCGCCGCAGGTCCCCGGTATGTAAACTGCCGGGTTCATGGGAAATGCGTAGCTGTTAAAGAGCGTTCGGTTTCCAATATAGTCGATCTGGAATTGCCAGCCCTGGCCGAATTCATGCTGCATGCTGGCAGTGTATTGCAGCATTTGCGGCGGTTGATATTGCTTGGGAAGCACGATATATTGCGATCCCTGCTGAAACACGGTAGAGGACGTCGGCTTGAGGGGGACGGGAAATGGATTGGTGGTCACCGTACCGGTGGACCAGGGACTACTGAAATTCAAAGGAGCATTCACGTTCTGGTTCTCCACAGACTGGGAGAAAGGAGGGTTCACGTTCATGTTTTGTCCCATGAAGAGGTTGACCATGTCCTCCACTAACGCCGCACCGACGCGAAAAACGGTCTTGCCGTTTCCCGAAGCATCGTACGTCGCCCCAAGGCGTGGCGAGAACCGCCACATGGCGCCCTTCGTGAGCGCCTTCGGGACCCCGGGATCGCCGTAGAACAAACTTCCCGCAGGCGCATTCGGATACACGGTGCTGTGGGCGTTCGCGAGAAAATTGCTCATGCTGAAGGTAGAGCCTCGGCCGAAATAGTCCGTCGGGAAAAATTCAGGATCCCAGCGGAGCCCTCCGGTCAGCACCAGCCTGTTTGTTGCGTGATACGTGTCCATGATGTAAAGGCTCGGAACCGGCGCACGCAGTGCATCCAGTTGAGCGCTGCTCTGCTCGAAGGTATTCATTGCGCCGGTGAGGAAGTCGAGATTTGCATTCTCGCCCGTGCCCCCGGTGCTTACACCGGCCGGTCCGAATTGACTGAAGACACCGGTGAAGTTGAACTGGCCATTTCCTTGATACACATTGTTTTCATTGAACTGGGTGCGGACGAACTCACCGCCAAACCCTATTTGATGCTTGCCTCTTACCCAATTGACGTCGTCCGCATAGGAAAAGGTGTTCACGTTGAAGGTCGCCGGAGCACCAGAATAAATCGTCCAATCGTTGGTCACCGTCATGTTCATGCTCACCGGAGCCGTGACAAACATATCAATGCCAACGGTGCCTGGGTTGATACCGGTCGGGGCGGGGCCGCGGTTGATACGGCGCCTGGTTCCTGTGGCGTGGAACGAGTTCACCATCTTGGAGGTGAGGACATAGGTCCAACCGAGCGTTAGTCCCTGAACACGCTCATAGTTTCCCGTCTGTCCGGTGATCAGGATATTGGTTGGAGAATAGAAAGCAGGCTTCTGATAACCGTCGAGCCAGTATCGGCCATAGAGGCTGTTCTTTGCGTTGATGGTTGAGTCCACCCGAGTGACAAATTGGTTCTCGGCTAACTGGTTGGGGATTGCGAAGGTGACCAGACCACACGCATTGGTCGCCGGGGGAAGATACTTGGCCAACGCAAGCGCGCTGGTATTGAAATAGCTCGGACTGATCTGATTGTTCGGCAGCAGGGCGCCGGTTTGCGGGTTCACGAGCTGAATAGGAGTCGCCTGGCATGCCGCACTCTCAGTTGCGGAGAAGTCGCCGGCCAGATTTGCAGCTGTCGGTACATAAGCGGGCGTAAACGACTGGCTCTGGTCACTCTTGAGGCGCTGATATCCAGCAAAAGCAAACAGCTTGTCGCGAATGATTCTTCCCCCAAACGTGCCACCAAACTGGTTCTGGTGCAGGCTATCTTTCGATGTGGAAAAGAAGTTGGTCGCGTCGATGTAGTTGTTGCGGATGAACTCAAAGGCCGACCCATGATACTGGTTGGTTCCCGACCGGGTGACCACATTGACCAGGCCGCCAGGGTGTAGTCCCTGCTGTGCCCCCATGGCGGTCGTTTCGACGCTAAACTCGGCAACCGCGTCCGGGAAGGGCAAAGGAAGATTGATGTTGGTCATGTAATCGTTATTGTCGCCGCCATCCAATCGGTAATCGGTAAAATTACCCTGGCCGCCGGCAATGGAGATAACGGCGGAACTCCAGAAGGTCTTGCTCCCTTGTACGTCATTGTCCTCGTTGGCGTTCACGGCGCCGCCCATAAGGGTGACGAGGTCGGTCATCTGGCGGCCATTCAGGGGCATCGAAGTCAGCGTAGCGGAGTCGACGGTCTGCTTGAGCGTACTGTCCTCAGTTTGCAAGGCCAGGCCAGTTGCCTTCACCTCGACCGTCTGTTCCGTTCCACCAACCTTCATGGTTACGTTTACGGCGATACTGCTGCCAACATCAAGAACGATGTTGGACTGACGGTAGTGCTCAAAGCCGGTCGCCATCGCCTGCACGTCATAAGTACCAATAGCAAGGTTGGGAAAGCTGTAGAGTCCCCTGCTATCCGAGGTTGTCGTGTGGGTTACGTGTGTGGCCGTATTGACGGCCGCGACCGACGCACCTTGAACGAATGCCCCTGCGGAATCGGTGACAACACCCTGGATGTTTCCGGTTCCAGCAGTCTGTGAGTTCCCTGGCAAAGCTAACAGCAGGATGGCGATACCAAGGACGAACCTTAGCGGACGGCGGCATTTTAGTGGCCCAATAAACATGTGTGGGTGCATGGGTCCTCCGGCAAAGTGTCTACACTCGAATCTTGGTCACAGGACGATCGCGGCTAGCTGGTTACAGTAATGGGCTGATCTACGATTTCTTCTGTCTGAGGATTCCAATAGAGCTTCTTGCCGCTCCAGTAAGACTGTGCAGCCATGATGATCACAATAGAGTGCGAGAAGCCGTGATCTACGTTGGCATTTGGCTCGGTTCTGGACTGCATGGCCTTGAGCCAGTTCGTCACGTGAACGACGCTGTCATCTCCCGGACCGCGCGAGTTTGGCGGCTCAGCGCCAGCGACTTTTACGACTTCTTCCTGGTCAACGTCTGGGGCCGCCTCTGGAACGCCGGTTATGTTTACCGATCCGGAGTACTCGTCCCTGCCCCCTTCTTTACTCACCGTAAACAGGGATGCTCCTTCGCCGCCGTAATTCGCGATGGTGCCGTCACGTCCCTGGATTCTTGAGAAGCTACGGTAGCTATTTCCGAAGACCGATTTGTAGGTATAGAGAAAGCCTTTGGGATAAGTGACGGCCGCAACACAGGTATCTGGATTTTCGCGCCCATCTTTCCAGGCGTACACCCCGCCGTTTGCCACCACGCTCTCGGGATACGTCTCGTCAGTCCAGAGGTGCACCAGGTCGCTGCCGTGGCTCATCCACTGATCGAAAATTCCGGAGGAGTAATCCTTGTAAAGACGGAACTCGAGATAGACGTGGGGATCAAAGGGGCGATGAGGCTTACCCAACAACCAGCGCTCCCAGTCGGTATCCTCTTCGCGCAGTTTCGACTGCGTTTCGAGGAGCCATTTGCGCCACTCCATATTGCGATCCTGCACCATTTCGCGGGAGGTGCCGGTATCGTTCTTCACAAACCGCCACCGCTCCATATTGATATTCCACTCCTGTTCAATATGGACGATCTGGCCTATGCGCCCCGAACGGACAATGTCTCGAACGGCGAGCTGGTAAGGCTCACTGCGATGCTGCGACCCCATCTGAACCATCTGCTTTGAGGCCTTCACGGTATTGCGGGCCTCTATGGCTTCTGACAGGACATTGGCGAAGGGCTTTTCTACGTAGCAATCCTTGCCCGCCTTCACCACCTCGATGCAAAGCTTGGCATGCTGGAAGTCACCGGTGGCGATCATTACGCCGTCGATGTCTTTGCGGGCGAGCATCTCTTCAGAGTATTTGTAGGATTGGGCATCAAGGTTGAAAGCTTCTTTCACCTGGGCGGCGCGCTGCTCCCGAGCCAAGCTCCAGATGTCGCACACTGCTACGGTTTCAACCGGTATCTTTTTGGAAGCCAACTGGACCATGTGCACGTGGCCGTGACTACGTCCTCCACAACCCAACTGCCCGAGCCGGATGCGATCGTTCGCCCCCAGGACTCGGGCATAGGAACGGGCGTCCATTCCCGCCGCAAGCACGGTGCCTGCTGCTTGCTTCATGAAGGTTCGACGGTCTGTCTCGAAGCTTGAGTTATCAGTCATACTTCACTTGCCTCCATCCCGACAGGTTTTCAAAGACTGTTGCTGATCTCGACCAACGATAGGTTTCGCGTGCGACTAGCGGATGGTCGAGGACACTGCGAAGCTCTCGCCTTGCGGCTTCACTGGACAAATACGATCAGGCTCCCACGAGAAACGAGCCAAGATGCCGGGGGAAGCCTTCATAGGAAGATCTGCATCTCGCGTCTCGGCTGGTTCCACCAAACATAGGTAGGAAAATTATCCATGTCAAGAGAAAATTATCTCAGGATTAATATTTTTCTTGTCGACCCATTTCTCAAGCTTGAGCAGCACCCCAGCGCGGTAGACGAGATGGAAGCCACCCGTCAGCAAGGCACCGGAATTCACCGGGGGCGCTACTTTTTCTTGCCACGGGTGAAAATTTTCTTTATGGTTTATCTTTGCCTTGGACGATTGATCAACGACGCACTCCCTCTCTGACTTCGATCGGATCCAGATCTGCGAGGCTTGATGAATGATGGCTCAGAGGTTCGGTTCTAAGCGCATGAAGAAAGCACCTACTAAGAAAGACAAAGTAGGGCTGCGAGAAATCGCAGCCGCCGCCAACGTGAGCGTGGCCACCGCTTCCCGGGTTTTGAGCGGAAACACACGTGTCGACCGCGATATTCAAAAAATTGTCCTGGAGCAGGCAAAGAAACTCGGGATCGATCCTGCTCAACGGAACAAAACCAAGACATTGGCTTTTGTGCTCAGCAACCGGGCGATGCTGCACGCATTCCACTCACGGATTCTCAGTGGCGCGGAGGCGCACTGCACCGCCAACGGCTGGGACATGGTGTTTCTCTCATTCAACTATTCGCCTCATGTTCCCTCGACGGAGCTTCACTTGCCAAGAGTGCTGCAGCGTCACGATGTGATCCGAGCAGTCATCCTGGCGGGTACAAACTCAGAGAATCTCATCAAGCTTCTCGACCATAAGGGCATCGCGTTTGTCGTTCTTGGCAATAACGTAGTCGGCGACCAGCAGGATCTGCAGAACAACGACGTGGTCTTTGCGGATGATATCCAGGGCGGTAAGGATGCGACTCGCTATCTGATCGATCTGGGCCACCGACACATCTGGTTTGTCGGCAATACGCGTCTGCCCTGGTTTGCGCGGTGTTTTGAGGGGTATCGGCGCGCCATGGAAGAGCACGGGCTCGTCGCCCGCCAAAGCAATACCGACTCCGAAGATGAGACAGAGATCGGGTATCTGGGCACTAAATCCCTGCTGGCCCGCGACGAACCAGTGACGGCAATCCTCGCCGGCAATGATCCTACGGCGCACGGGGTTTACAAGGCTCTGCGGGATAGAAACTTGAAAATCCCCGACGACATCAGCGTGATCGGCTGCGACGATACCGTTGGCACGTGGCTATCTCCAGCTTTGAGCACCACCCGGGAATTTCCCGAACAGTTAGGAAAGCAGCTGGTGGAATTGGTTCTCAAGCGTATTGCCCGGCCCGATCAGGACCCGCAATGCGTGATGATTCCGACCGAATTCATCAAGCGAGATTCGTGCGGCCCACCCCGTGTTTCTCGCCCCAAAACAGCCGGTGAGACCCTGCAGCGGGCCACGATCAAATGATCTAAACGTCTTTGGCGTTGATTGGGAATGTCCATGGGCCGCAAGCGCGTCCGATGAGTCCCCGTGCAGCTGTGGTTCCAGATAAGAAAAACCCATGAGGAGCGAACCTATGGAAGTGAAGCACTTTAAAGTGGGAAGCATGAAGCTGGAAATACACGCCAGCAAAAAGGCTGCCGGCAGTGCGGCCGCACAGTCTGCCGCGGAAACGCTCAAGGTGCTGGAACAAGCCCGGAAGGAGATAGCCGTTATCTTCGCCACCGGCGCGTCGCAGTTGGAAACGTTGCACGCATTGACCTCGATACCCGATCTGCCTTGGAAGAGAGTCCATGGTTTTCATCTCGACGAGTACCTGGGGATAGATGAGAATCACCCCGCTTCCTTTCGCCGCTATCTGCGCGAAAATCTGACCGAACGTGTGCCCATGGGGGAATTCTTTACGATCGATGGAAGTTCGTCCGATTCCGATCGTGTACGACAAAAGTATGTTCAAGAGTTGAACGCGGCCGACCCCCAACTGTGCTTGTTGGGAATTGGTGAGAACGGGCACCTGGCATTTAACGATCCCTCCGAGGCAAACTTTAGTGATCCTGACGCAATGAAGGTGGTCACGCTGGACACGGCATGCCGGCAGCAGCAGCTTGCGGAAGGTTGGTTTGAAAGATTCGAGGACGTTCCAGAGCAGGCCCTCACGCTGACGATTCCGACAATGCTCAAGGTGCCAAAGCTGATTGTTTCGGTTCCGGGGAGCCGCAAGGCGCAGAGTGTCCGACGTACGCTCGCGGACCCGATATCGACAGCGTGCCCGGCTACCATCCTCCGCCTTCATCCGGACGTGACCATTTACCTGGACCAGGAGTCCGCGTCTGAATTGAACGGTTTTGTACCCTCGCACTGAGTGAACAAGATGACCGTAATGCAGCGGGAGACGGATCCAGCCCCGCATAAAGTTCGGGCCAGCAGAACGCGTTGGTGGATTGTCTGGACGCTTTTCTTTTCGACGGTCACGAATTACATCAGCCGGCAGACCTTCTCTGTGCTTGCCCCCATGCTGGCCAGTCAGTACCACTTCAGCCATTCGGATCTGGGTAGGATTCTCGGTGCTTTTCAAATTTCCTATGCGATTACATGGCTTCTGGGAGGCATCTTCCTCGATGCTGTGGGCACCCGACTCGGCTTGGCTCTGGCGGTATGCTTCTGGTCGGTGGTGAACATCTTCACCGGTTTTGCCAGCTCTGTTTCCGGTTTTGCTGCATTTCGATTTCTGCTGGGCATCGGAGAAGGCCTTAACTGGCCTGGCGCCAGCAAAACGGTTGCCGAGTGGTTCCCGAGCCAGGAGCGCAGCGTTGCTGTGGCCATCTTCGACAGTGGCTCCAGCGTGGGGGGCGCCCTGGCCGCGCTGGTCATCCCGTGGGTAGCACTCACTTTTGGCTGGCGCTGGTCGTTTGTTTTCTCAGGAGCGCTGGGGTTGATTTGGTTGGCGATGTGGTTGCGTATTTACCATCCACTCGATCGTCATCCCTCGGTCAGTCCGGAGGAAGTGGCCCATATTCGTGCCGGCCTGGAGCCGACACTCAGATTCAGGACGCGGGGTGTTGCACGATGGCTTGAGTTGATGAAGAGCCCGAATGTTTGGGGTATCGTGCTCGGGCGCGGGCTTACCGATCCGATCTGGTGGTTCTACATTTTCTGGCTGCCGCAGTACTTGAGTGACGCACGCGGATTCAGCCTGAAGAGAATCGCGCTGTTCGCATGGATTCCATTTGTGGCCGCCGATCTGGGTAATTTCACGGGAGGCTTCCTCTCGGGTTATTGCATTCGGCGTGGCATTCCAGTGATCCGTGCTCGCATGTGGGTGTGTGCTGTGAGTTGTCTGCCCATCCTCGCCGGCATTCCCGCGGCTCGCGTCCATAGCGCCTACTCTGCCCTGGCGCTGATTTGCATCGCTCTGTGGGGATATGCGAGTTGGTCCACCATGGGGTTGACGCTGCCCTCCGATCTTTTTCCGCAGGATGTGGTTGCCACGGTTACGGGTCTTAGCGGATTCGCCGCCGGCCTGGCGGGCGCGGCTTTCACGTTCGCCGTAGGGTTCCTGGTGGATCGGTTCTCTTATGGACCGGCATTCCTGGTCGCCGGGTTACTGCCGATCGTTGCGACTGCCAGCCTGTTCCTGCTCATTTCTGCTCCGACCACGACTACTCCGAAGGTTTGAAGAGCCTTGCGGTTCGGTCCTCTGGCTGTGCTTCTTCAGAAAAGGTCTGGTCAGTGTAACTGCTACCTCTGGCATGGGGACGGACTTTGCAGAAAAGGATGCGTCCTAAGGGTCTGCCGAGTTGGGCAATCGTCGCATAATCCTCCGCCTGACGAATTATTTGGAAAAAAGTGCGCTAAAAGAGCTATAAGCGCCAAAAGCCTGCTCCGGTGTCGTTTGCCTATAGAAATGTGCGAAGAAAGCGAAGTAAGCGAACTAAGTCCGAGTTCCCACGACCATGGCAGAGGGAGTTGTGTCTTCGATTTTGTAAAATTCGATAAAATTCGATCGTTTTGGGCCTTTTGAGAGTATTTGCGGCGTTGCGTTTTCTTTTAGATCCTCTGCCCGTTTTGGTTCCGTTGTAGAAATGTGCGAAGAAAGCGAACTAAGTCCGAAGCAAGCTGCGCCTGCGATCGACGATTCAGGCTCCCGGAAAACCTGCGCGATAAGCGCGGTAAGCGCGATAAGGG
Organism: uncultured Acidobacteriaceae bacterium; assembly: GCA_963763905.1. GTDB lineage: Bacteria > Acidobacteriota > Terriglobia > Terriglobales > Acidobacteriaceae > PALSA-350. Next base: position 27,081 of record CAVXRU010000033.1, read on the forward strand.
GGTGTCTGGCATGCTCTTTATCCTTATTAATGGGCTGCCGAACTGTGGAGTCGATGTATAAGGCTCCGCCTGGTCACGTGGCTTCAAAAACAGTGGCAAAGCGCAATGCAAGCGTGCGGCTTTCCCTCGATCCCGGCGGCTTTGCTCCAGAATTTCGGTAGGCGGAACGTTGGCCTACGCCTGGAACCCGCTTCTACCGGCGACCAACGGGACAATATGTCTGCCTACGCGCTTCGTATCAGCGATTGTCCCGTTTGCCATCCGGCGTCCGTTAATCCTCTGGCCACGGTTGGCCCGGGCTTTCCGGTGATGTGGCGTTTATTAAGTTGTCAAAACTGCTCAATCAAGAGGACGCCTGAGCGCACCCTGCTGACGCCGTGAATGCCGCTCGCCGCAGGCGAGCCCTCGCGGGCCGCACCCATGAGGACAGGACAGGCGTAAACCATCGCTTTGTTTGTTAATTACCGTTTGCTACACCCAAGTCATCACGTGTTCAAGCGCTGATGTCTCCTGGTGGTGAGCGGCAGATGCACGGGCAGAGCGCACCGGTGCAAGGCCGAGCAGCGCCGTCGTGGTAAGACGGGCCGACGTAAGTTCCTACTTATACATTAGTACGGCTTTGGGAGCGTGTCGAGAGGTAAGAGGATTTCTTTGGTAACCACCGCAGACCGCTGTTTCCTGATCATCGCGCAAAGAAGTTCCCGTCGCCTTTCAACCGGACTGGTATAGTTTGTGCACAAGATTGGTCAGAGCGGAGACGGGAGACCGCAGTGAATCACGCAGACGACAAAAGAGACTGGCGGGGTTACGCTTCCTGGGGTAGCTTGCTATGCGGAATTCTCAGTTTAATCTTCACTATAGCCATCACCGTTTATATCGAATTTGGCCAAAAGCACACTCATGACACTTGGGAGGCTCGTTATTTTTTCCTCACCGCCCCCATGAGTTTCCTCGGCATCATTCTGGGCACAATCGGCAAAGACACTCCTCGCATCCCAGGCCTCGTCTTATCAGCTTGTATTTTTGTGAGAGTGCTGGGAGCCGCAGCGTCGATGTAGTTGTGGGATCTGTCAAATGTGGAGTGGCGACATGGGGAAGTTACCTTGAATGTCTCCGAACCCCTCATGTAGTTTACTTGATGTAGGCCTCTACAAATGTGAGACTGGGTACCGCATGGGGTAGGCCTCTTTCGAGGTCCTTGGGTGTTTTCACACCCATCCCTGCCTAAGTAAACCATGTGAGGGTTGAGGCCGCATGAAAACACAAACGACTCTCCCTGCCTCATTAACAATGATCGTGCCGGGCGCCGCATTCTGCGCGTTCCTTCTCTGCGCAGGATGCCTGCGACACAAAGTGGTTACAGCGCATGCATACCGGATTGATGACGTAGAAGGTGTGTCCATACTCGTGCCTCCGGCAGCAGCGACTGCTGATGGAAAGCCGCTCCAGACGACAACCATAGTTCTCCCTGCTGCTCATTCGGAGCCAAGACTCGGGATGCACGAGGAGTGCAAAATAGAGGGTCCCCTTTTCTCGTTGCAATCGATACTACCTCCTTTCACTCCACATGGGTCGTGGGCAGTCCAAGCGCTTCCGGCTGGGCGACGATGAGCAGTTCCAACGATATTCATGCGCAATGGAGGCTTTTTCTGCGCAAGCTTGCTCAGATGTCGGAAAAAGGATGTTTCGGCCCTAGCGTCACTGCCCAGTCTGTACGAATTGCTATTGCCAAAACGATTCCACTCCCCGCCGCGGATGTTGTTGACTTTGTCTACTCCGACCAAGCCGATCGCTATGTAGACCTCGCCCCCGGTATGCAACTCCAGGTGCAGGGGCTGTTGCCCCCGGCGACGGTGAACAACACACAACCCACCCATTCACTTCAGGTGTGGACCGTGATTTACGAAGTGGTTTCAAATCGCGATGGCGGCGTCCGGATACAACGAGGGCACGTCGGGGAGAGCGGCGGGCGATATGGGGCCGAAGATAAGCAGATACTGACATTGGGGCAGCGATTCGCGCAGACGCCATTATTACGGATTTTTCTACATGGATTCTCGGATACGGAAGTCGAGAACGGTGCGCTCCTTGTCGGTGCTTCCAACGCAGCTCACCTAGAAGCGCTGACAGATCGCATCCATCAAACAAGCTCCGAAAAGTGCATTGCCCTCCAGGCACCAGCTTGTATGCAGTTCCCGCCTGACTCAGTGAGCCTCACCTCTTTCGTTTGGCTAAACGGCCACCGAATGCCCAGTCCTTTTGGGGCGCCGCTCGCGTTCCTGCTTTTTCAGGTGCCGCAATCAAAACAGGCAAGCGCCTTACAATCTGCTCAAGTTTCACGCCAACTAGGTCCTAACGACACAGCGGTTATAGAGTTCACGCACACAATGGAAGGTGCAAGGCAACTCCTCCTCCTCCCCAGTGATCGGGTTGATTGGAAAGCTGAATAGCCCAGAAGTGCCCTGAAAACAGGGAATTTCGGTGACTTGCGTCGGCCAGAGGTCTGGTGTTTGAATTTATGCGTCAGACGGGATTAGTACTTTCGAAAAGTTCCACTCCCGTCTGACGCTAAATTTGACGACGCTAAATTTGACGCTAAATTTCCGACGCTAAATTTCCCAGGCAGAACCGATGTTCGGCTATTTCGCAGCTCACTAACAGGCGGCTCCCCATGCTGTACCGCCCAGCCCGTTCTGCAGCGACGTGCAAAGGCATGCCCGGGGTACTACGAAGCCATGATTACTGAGTTGCCTCTGAACGAGCAATTTCCCCAGCCAGAATCTCCATTACATCTGGAGCCTCTCGCCTCCGTAGCAACAAGTCCATCATGAGCTTCATAGGGCGATCAATATGTTTGAAGAAGGCCTTGTAACCGGCGCAAAGATAGTTCAATCCCGGTTCTCCATCCGGAGTTTCAATAAATCGATTGCGCGGACATTCGCCATTGCAGGCGAACTTTACTTCGCACTCCCGGCAATAGCGAGGCAGGGAATCTTGTTTGGCATTCCCGAATTCTCGCTGTTGTTCGGACGCGACCAGTTGTACCAGGTGCTGGTTCTTAATATTGCCCAGAAGGAACCTTGGCTCAACAAAGTGGTCGCAAGAATAAAGGTCACCGTTATGCTCCAGCGCCAAGGCATTGCCGCAGGTCTTCGCGAAGATACACAAAGAAGGAGGCATCCCCATCCAGGACGCCAACGCCGATTCGAACATCTGAATGAAGACCTCACCTACATCATGCCGCACCCACTCATCGAAAATCGCTATCAGGAACTGGCCCCACTGCTCGGAAGTGACCGTGCGTTCCGTGACCAGACTCCCCTCCTGTGTGTAAAGCGGGCGCGTGTGGTTGCTCTCGCCCCAACCCTGGTTCGCAATTTCAAGCAACTCGGGCCTGGCCCGCTCCACGATAGGAATGAACTGTATGAACTTTGTCTTTAATTCATCGCGAAAGAAACGGTAGACCTCCAGTGGATGTGCGGCGTTAGCCGCGTGAACGGTGCAGAGGATGTTGAACTCAACCCTATGCTGCTGCATCAGTCGAGCCGCCCGCATCACTTTGCTGAAGGTCGGTCCGCCGCCTTTGTCCACACGGTAGGCGTCGTGCATTTCCTGTGGACCATCCATCGACAACCCGACCAGGAAGTTGTTTTTCCGTAGGAATTCGCACCACTCCTCATTCATGAGAATGCCGTTGGTTTGAATAGTGTGTTCCAGCATCATTCCCGGGCGCTTGTATTTATGTACCAGGGTCATTGCCCGCCGGAAAAAGTCCAAACCCATCAAGGTCGGTTCACCACCCTGCCAGGCAATCGTGACCTGGGGATCGCGCTGAGACTCGATTACCTGTTTGACATAGGCCTCGAGTACGTCATCCGCCATGCGGAACGGGCTCCCGGGATACAACGTGTCCTTGGAAAGGAAAAAGCAGTACTTACAGTCAAGATTGCAAACGGCTCCGGTTGGCTTGGCCAGGACATGGAAGTATGAGGGAGCAGTACGCGGCCACACTTTGGGGGGTTCAGGCATCTTCCAGCTTCCTTGGGCGCACACTGACGCTACGCAAAAAACCCGCTATGAACAACTGGCACTTTTGCCAGTTGTTTCAGCGAGGCCAGAGTCCTAGCCTGTGACAGGAACCGGGACGTGTGCGCCCTCTTCACCTAAAGAAAGTCAGACAGCGAACCTTCGAAAGGAAGACCAAGATGGCACTCAAAGAATACAAACCAGGTACAGCCTTCAATGGTGTTATTGGACGGACATTCGATGTCTCAAGCCCGGCTTGGCCCGCCCCACTGCGCGCCACAGCAGGAGCACCTAACGTCTTGTTTATCGTGCAGGACGATACCGGCTTCGGGCAGATGGGCTGTTACGGAAGCCCCATCGAGACGCCGAACATAGACGCGCTCGCCAAGAACGGCCTGCTCTTTAACAATATGCATACCACGGCACTCTGCTCGCCGAGCCGCTCCTGCATCTTGACCGGACGCAACCACCACTCGAACGCCATGTCTTGCATCACCGAGGGCTCGACAGGCTATCCGGGCGGAAATGGGAACATCCCCTTCGAGAACGGAATGCTCTCCGAGATGCTGCTGCAGCACGGCTACAACACCTATGCCCTCGGCAAGTGGCACCTGACGCCGGCGGATCAGGCATCTGCGGCCGGTCCCTACGATCGCTGGCCGTTGGGACGCGGCTTCGAGCGCTACTATGGCTTTCTCGGCGGCGACACGCACCAGTATTATCCGGAACTTGTGTACGATACCCATTCGGTGGAACCAGAGAAGTCCCCGGCAGAGGGCTATCACCTGACCGTGGACCTGACGGACAGGGCGATCAGCTTCATCGCCGACTCAAAGCAGGTCGCGCCCAACAAACCCTTCTTCATGTACTTCTGCCCAGGCGCGGGGCACGCGCCACATCACGTGCCGAAGGAGTGGGCGGACAAGTACAAGGGCAAGTTCGACGATGGCTGGGACGCCTATCGCGAAAAGACTTTTGCGCGGCAAAAAGAGCTGGGCATCATTCCCCAAGACGCCGAACTGTCGCGCCACGATCCCGACGTGCAAGACTGGAACACCCTCTCTGCCGATGAGAAAAAGCTGTATGCCCGCATGATGGAGGTGTTTGCCGGTTTCCTGACCCACGCGGACTATCACTATGGCCGCCTGTTTGACTTCCTGAAGTCGATTGGCGAGTGGGAGAACACGCTCATCATGTTCATCTCCGACAACGGCGCCAGCGCGGAAGGCGGACCGCACGGGTCGGTCAATGAAAACAAGTTCTTCAACAACGTGCCTGATTCGCTGCAAGAGAACCTGCAAAAAATCGACGAGCTGGGCGGCCCGAACACCTTCAACCACTACGCATGGGGCTGGACGTTTGCAGGCAATACGCCCTTCCGCCGCTGGAAGCGCGAGACCTACCGTGGTGGTGTCAGCGATCCGTTCATCGTCCATTGGCCCAAGGGAATCAAGGCAAAGGGCGAAATCCGCACGCAATATGCTCACGCCATTGACATGGTTCCAACGGTGCTCGATGCACTGGGTATCGAGCCTCCCATGTCCGTCAAAGGTGTGACCCAGTCGCCGATCCAAGGCCTCAGCTTTGCCCATGCGCTGGACGACGCAAGGGCGCCAACGAAACACATTACCCAGTACTTCGAAATGTTCGGGCACCGATCCATTTATCACGACGGCTGGCGCGCGGTGTGCCCGTGGCCGGGGACGTCCTTCAAGGAAGCGGGGCTGCCGTTCGGCGCGCCGATCGACAAGGACAAGCTGACGGAGCTGGACGCCAAGAATTGGGAGCTCTATCACATCGAGACAGACTTCGCTGAGAACCATAACCTCGCCGCTGAGAATCGCGAAAAGTTAATCGAGATGATCGGCACCTGGTACGTGGAAGCGGGTAAGTACGATGTCCTGCCCGTCGACTCGCGGGGCCAGATGAGAGCGTTGGATCCTCGTCCGCAGATTGCCGAGGCTCGCACCAGCTACACCTTATATCCCAATACCCAGATGGTGCCGAGCAACGCCGGCCCCAATGTGATGAACCGGCCTTACAGCATCACGTCGGATGTGGAGATTCCCAAAGGCGGCGCCGAAGGAGTTCTGCTCTCCGCAGGCGATGTCCAGGGCGGCCTTTCCTTCTACGTGCAGGACGGCAACCTCCACTACGTGTACTCCTACGTGGGCAGCCAGTTCTTCCACATCGAATCAAACGTCCCCGTACCCGTGGGACGCCATAAGCTACGTTTCGAATTCGAGACGACCGGTCAAATGGACTACAAGAGCGGCAAGGGAGCTCCGGGGCACGGCCAGATGTTTATCGACGACAAGCTGGTGGGGGAGGGCGACATTCCTCTCACCATGGCCGTCATGATCGGTTTGGCTGGGGGCATGGTGTGCGGCGCCGACACAGGCTCGCCGGTTTGGGACAAATACCAGCCCCCATACAGGTTCACCGGCACGCTTTACAGCACCACCGTGGACTTGAGCGGAGAAATGATCAAAGACTCGGAAGCCGAGATGCGCATCGCCCTGGCGCGCCAGTAGGCACAAACATGCGGGACCGGCAGACCAAATAGGGCTGCCGGTCAGTTTCAGAAAACTCACAACGGGAGATTGAAAACCATGGCAACAAATAAGCCGAACATTGAGGCAGACCGCGATCGCTCGAAGCTCCCTCTGCCGGAATTGCCGTTTCGGGGCAAGATCGGCAAGACCTATCTTGAGTCCGAAATGGACTGGCCTAGGGTTCCAGCGCCACCCCCGGGTGCGCCGAACGTTGTTGTCATCCTGCTGGACGACGTGGGCTTCGGCCAGGTCAGCACCTTCGGCGGTCCGGTGCCGACGCCCGCGCTCGACAAGCTCGCCGCGCGCGGCCTGCGTTACAACCGCTTCCACACCACCGCGATCTGTGGCCCATCGCGCGCCGCGTTGCTCACCGGGCGCAATCATCACAATTGCGGTTCGGGCTTTCTGGTCGAGTGGGCCACCGGCTTCCCAAGTTACAACTGCATGATCCCGAAGACCACCGCAACCATCGGCGAGGTGTTGAAAGGCAACGGCTACAGTACTTCGTGGTTCGGCAAGAACCACAACACTCCCGACTGGGAGAGCAGCGTCGCAGGCCCGTTCGACCGCTGGCCGACAGGATTGGGATTTGACTACTTCTACGGCTTTATCGCTGGCGAGACCAACCAATGGTATCCGGTGCTATTCGAGAACACGACCGCTGTAGAGCCGGATAAGACGCCCGAAGAGGGCTATCACTTCATGACAGATATGACCGACAAGGCGATTCACTGGTTGCGCTATAACAAATCGGTCGCTCCGGAAAAGCCTGTCTTCCTCTACTTCGCTCCCGGAGCAGCCCACGCCCCGCACCATTCGCCTCGCGACTGGCGCGAGAAATTCAAGGGAATGTTCGATGCCGGCTGGGACGTCGTGCGCGAGGCGACCTATAAGCGGCAGCTCAAATTGGGAATCATCCCGCCTGATACAGTTCTGACGCCCCGTCCAGATTGGGTCAAGCCTTGGGATTCGCTGTCCGGCGACGAACAAAAGTTGTTTGCAGCGTTTATGGAAAACTTCGCGGGTTATCTCGCCTTTGCGGATAACGAGTGCGGTCGTCTGCTCGACGCCGTCCAGGACCTTCCGGACGCCGACAACACGCTCATCTTCTACATCGTAGGCGATAACGGCGCGAGTTCCGAAGGCGGTTTTTCGGGGACGGCTAACGAGGTGATGAACCTTAACGGCATCCCGTCTTCCCTGGCAGACAACCTGAAGATCCTCGCTGACATTGGCGGGCCGCATACCGAGCCGCACTATCCGGTCGGCTGGGCGTGGGCTGGCAACGCTCCCTTCCAGTGGGTGAAGCAGGTGGCCTCTCACCTGGGCGGGACACGGAACCCAATGGTGGTCTCATGGCCCACGAGGATCAAGGACGCGGGTGGAGTGCGCGACCAGTTCGCGCACCTGATCGACGTCGCGTCCACCATCTTAGAGGTCGCCCACATCCCGGCCCCGGAAAGCGTCAACGGTGTCGATCAAAAACCGATGGATGGCGTATCCATCGCTTCGACCTTCGACGACGCCAAGGCCCGGCCTGTACGCGAACGCCAGTACTTCGAGATATTTACCAATAGGGCCATCTATGACAAGGGTTGGATCGCCTGCGCGCAGCACACACTGCCTTGGCGTCAGGATCTGGCCCCGGGCCATTGGGAGAAAGACAGGTGGGAGCTATATAACCTCGACGAGGATTTCAGCGAAGGCAACGACTTGGCGGCCAAACATCCGGATAAGCTTGCCGAGCTGAAAGCGCTCTTCGATGAGGAGTGTGAGAAGAACCACGTTTACCCGCTCGATGATCGTGGCATTGGCCGGGCTTTTGTGCCGAAACCGTCGCCTGGGGGCTCGGATCCTAAGCGCACCAAATTCACGTATTACGGCGGTGTTTCCCGGTTGGCCGAGACTGCCGCGCCCAATACAAAGAACGTTTCGCACAGGATCACCGCGCAGATCGACATGCCCGCCGGAGGCGAAGGAGTGATTTTGGCGGAGGGAGGCATATCGGCTGGATTTGCGCTGTACGTTCAGAACGGCAAGCTCGTCTACCATTACAACTGGTTCGAGCGAGAGCGCACGAACCTCGTCTCGAACATTCCCGTTCCGGCCGGCAAGTCCACCGTCATGATGGAGTTCGCCTACGATGGCGGTGGGCTGGGTAAAGGGGGCGAGGCGGTCATCGGAATCAACGGCAAAGAGGTCGGGCGGGCACGGATTGCCCATACGGTCCCCGGCCGCTTCGGTATCGACACCTTCGGTCTGGGATCGGATACTGGTTCGCCTGTCAGTAACACGTATCAACCACCGTTTCCGTTCACCGGGACAGTCGAGCGCGTCGATATCGAACTGGGGCCCCGCAATTTAAGCACTGAGGATGAGAGCAAGCTCCATGCAATGGAAACGGCATTCGTTGGCACACACGACTAGCCAGCAGCCAACGCCTGCCTGCGGGGACTGTCACTTCTGCCAGTTTCAGGGAAAGGCCCGGTGCTTCTAGAGTGGCTACTGCGCCTGCACCTTGGGTCAAAAACCCTTCCTGGTTTTAACGTTAAGGAGAAACGTATGGAATCTGTCCAAGAGAATCCCGAGACGGTAGAAGTCTCCGCGCCGGAGGTCCGTCAAATTGCTAAGGAAGCATTCATTTACGGATTTCCTATGGTTGCAAACTACCAGACGATGCACAAGCAAGCGCTCGACCCCGCCGGCCATGACTTCCGAGCACCCTTCAACAAGATTGCGAGCCTTGCCAACGTGGCGACTCCAGACGACAAGTTCGTTGTCACACCTAACTCCGACACGCCCTACTCGTTCCTTTGGATGGACCTAAGGGCGGAGCCGATTATCGTCACCATGCCGAAGGTTGAGGCGAGCCGTTATTACTCGGCCCAACTGGTCGACCTCTATACGTTCAACGTGGCTTACCTAGGTTCGCGGGTCTACGGCAATGACGGCGGCACCTTCCTCATGGCGGGGCCGAACTGGAGTGGACAAGCGCCTCCTGGAATCAGGGATGTCGTCCGTTTCGAGACTGAGTTTGCTTACATACTTTTCCGGACGCAACTGTTCAATCCGGGCGACCTGGGCAATGTCAAGGAGATCCAGAAGGGCTACAAGGCGCAAGCCGTGAGCGCGTTCCTCGGGATGCCGGCTCCCGCAGCTACTCCGGTGGTGGCTTGGATGCCGCCAGCCGACGACATGCTTGCCTCTCCTGCGTTGTTCAACTATCTGAACCTGATGTTGCAGTTCTGCCCGACCGACCCGACCGAAATAGACCTGATGGCGCAGTTCGCAAAGATCAATATCGGCGCAGGGAAAAACTTCGACTTCGGGAAGCTCTCGCCTGAACTCCAGCAGGCCGTCGTCGCTGGACTTGGCGATGTTAAACAGGACGTTGAAGCGCTGATGCAACGGATCAACGCGGGACAGGTTGGCAGTTCAGACGTGTTCGGCACTCGTGAGTATCTGAAGAACAATTACCTCTACCGTTTCATCGGCGCGAAGCTGGGCCTCTACGGAAACACAGCCACGGAAGCGCTTTACATTCCCTATTTCGTCGACGCCAAACATCAGCCGCTCGATGCTTCAAAGACTAACTACACGTTTACTTTCGCAAAGGGCCAGTTGCCGCCCGCCAAAGCATTCTGGTCGCTCACGATGTACGACGGCAAGACGCAATTTCTGGTGGCAAATCCGCTTCAGCGCTATCTGCTGAACTCCGCGATGTTGAAGTCGTTCACCTACGGTGCCGACGGCTCGCTCACCTTGTACGTGCAGAAAGATTCGCCCGGCGCAGCCCTTGAGTCCAACTGGCTGCCTGCGCCGAATGGCCCGTTCTATGAAATGTTGCGAATTTATATGCCCGAAGTCGAAGCCCAAAATGGCACATGGAAACCGTCCCCCATGGAGCCGGTGATTTCAAGCTAAGGAGAAGAACGAATGTCCGCCTCAATTACACAATCGACTCTCAGCGCCACGCAGATCGCCGAGGGGGCGTTCATCTACGGCTTTCCCCTCATCATGAACTACGGCATCATGTACGAATATGCCGTCAACCCCAACTCGGGTCAGTACAAGGCTCCGTTTAACCAGATTTACAACGTCGCTAACGTATTCACCCCGAAGGATACTGCGGTCATAACCCCGAACAGCGATACTCCCTACTCCATGTTGTGGATGGACCTTCGCGCGGAGCCCGTGGTGCTCTCTGTACCGGAGGTCGAAAAGGGCCGCTATTACACGGTGCAGATCGTCGACCTCTATACGCACAATTATGCGTATGTGGGCAGTCGCGCTACTGGCAACGAGGCCGGCTCATTCATGATAGCCGGTCCAGGCTGGAACGGCCCAATGCCGCCTGGCATCAAGACGGTGTTTCAGTGCGAAACCCTGTTCTCCGCAGCCGCGTTTCGTACTCAGCTCTTCGGCCCTGGCGATATTGACAACGTGAGAAAGATCCAGGCGGGTTACAAGGTCCAGACGCTGTCGCAGTTCCTCGGTTAACCTGCGCCGCCTGCGGCAACGCCCATCGACTTCCCGCCTATCACCAAGGACCTCGCAAAAGCGGACCCGTTCGCCTACGTGAACTTCATGCTGGGCTTTTGTCCGCCGCCTGCTGTGGAGACTGCGCTGCGTGCCGAGTTTGCCACTATCGGCGTCCAATCAGGGAAACCGTTCAACTTCACCAAATTGGCTCCGGGGTTGGCGGGAGAAGTTGTAGATGGAATCAAGAGCGGGATGGCGAAGATTGAACAGAAGAGCGTCACGCTTGGTACCTCAGTCGAGGGTTGGCGAAGTGGCTTAAACAGCGGAAGCCGTGCCTATTACAACGGAGACTGGCTGCTGCGCGCAGGAGTCGCGCTGGCAGGAATCTACGCCAACGATGCCGCCGAGGCGCTCTACCCTGTCACCCACACGGACAGCACAGGTGCGCCGCTCGACGGATCGACCGGGAAGTACACCGTGACCTTCCCGACTGGGCAACTGCCCCCGGTGAACGCGTTCTGGTCGCTCACGATGTACGACGGCAAGACGCAACTGCTGATCGACAACCCGATCAATCGCTACCTGCTCAACTCACCGCTGCTTCCGGGCTTTACGAAGAATGCCGACGGATCGCTCACGCTCTACATCCAGAAGGATTCGCCCGGCGCAGGCAAGGAGGCAAACTGGCTCCCCGCACCGAACGGCACCTTCTACATGGTGTTGCGGTTGTACTGGCCGAAGCAGGACGCGCTCGATGGCCGATGGAAGGCCCCGGGCGTCCAGAAAACGAGTTAGGAACGTTATAAGTAACTACGAGAGAATTGTGTCCAGACCTTCTTGTACGTTTCGCTAACGTCGAATCGTCTGAAAACCGCCGAGCCCTCACCGACAAGTAATTGCCGTCAACTTGTCGATATAGTCCGCTTTGCAGGCAAACTGGCGCTCCACCTCTTCAAGCGAAGTTCCTGGAACGGGAATTTCGGTGACTGTTGACCTGTTCGGTAAGGGCGGACATGTGCGCACGGTGCCGGTGCCCTGCTGGGTAAAAGCTGCCGTGGATGAATGGGTGGCGGTTGCTTGCATTGAGGACGGGCTGATCTTCGGCTGTGTCACCCATAGCGGCACCGTGTGGGGCTCGGGTATCAGCGAGAAGGTGGTCTGGTGGGTCGTGCGCCAAGCTGCCAAAAAGGCTGCCATCGAGAAGGTGGCTCCTCACGACCTTCGCCGCACCTGTGCAAGGCTTTGTCATTCAGCCGGTGGCGAACTAGAGCAAATCCAGTTCCTGCCTGGGCACAGATCGGTCGAGACCACGGAGCGTTATCTTGGCTCCCGGCAGCGGATCGTGCACGCCGTGAACGACAAGCTGGGCATCGAGGCAGACGCTCCCCCGGGCTGAGGAAGTTACCGCAAGCGAGACTTTAGACTTTAGGCGCACTCGAAGGATTGCTGTTACGCCCTGGGCGTAGAATGCACTTCAGCAGTCAAGATACCGGGGGCTAGCTGCGATGGAATCATCATGGCAAAAGAACACAGGAAATCTCTCATGTCGCTGGTCTGAAGTGGGGCAGCGCGTCCAGTACGCTTCGGGTTGGATTCACGAGACCTCAGTCGTTCAGAGCGGTCATTTGCCGCCTGTCCCGGACTTTGCTAGCCACAGTCCATTCGGTTCAGGAGAATGGTTTGCGCCTTGGCGTCTGCGATGGAATACCGCAGCCCTTCGGAGGCTAGATGGCTCCTAATCCGTTTATACCAGATGGTAGATCGCTCGTCTGAAGTGGCCTTCGGTAGTATCCGACAGCAATAAGACAGGTTCTCCCAAAACAGCATTGCGGCAACTTGCTCGGCCCATTTCCCTCCGGGTGAACTTACCGGAAATGCTTTTCAGGAAGTTTCACGCGAAGATGATTTCCGCCAGGTTAAGCGCATCAAACGAGCTCAATGGCGCGTCTATGCCAGAGCAGGCTCCAATTTCCCGTCCGCAGCAATTCGTGAACCCGCTCCGCCCTATGGTGAAGGGCCAGCGGGCGTGATCGTAGGCCCCGCATTGCTGCTCATCGGTGTCGTCGCAGTGTTGGCGTTTCTAGAGAAATCCCTCTTTCCGAGCTGATCTCTTTTCTCGCCTAAACACTTAGCTCCAGAAGACGGGGTCCCTCGGTGTGTTTCCCAGCCTGACTCTGCCAAACGGAAAGTTACCGTTAACGCGACTTTCCAAGCACGACAAAAGAAAAGCAGACTTGGATCCGCGATATTCTACGGAAGTGTCACTGCATGATGGCGAGAACATCTGGAAACTAGCGCTTGGGTTAGTAATAGCTGCGTTTTTTTTCTGCATCGGGATCGCCCATGTAATCTTTCCAGATCGTTTTATAAAACGATCGAGTGTTCGCAAGGGAGGCGAGATGCTAACGGATTCCAACCGCACCGGCTTCCAGCTCGCCGGAATTATCCTTGCAGCCTTCGGAGGCTTGATGCTCTATGTTCTGGTAGGAGCCATCTTCGCAAAGTAGAACAAAGCCGAGGTTCGCCGATGCTGAGTAGCGGAGAACCTTCAATCCTGGTGCCGAATCCCGAAACTCCCGTGAAACGGTTTTCAGTAACTTGCCGGCTCCCCAGATGCTGGGATGGGCAACTTAGCGGAAATGAGAATTTGCCGGGAAAATCCCGACCCTTTTTGAGGAAAGTGCGAGTCTGATATCGTTTCGCCATGCCACTCGCTAAGAGAATTTTGCTTACTTGGTTAATGATGTTCGCTGCCTTTTACATCGGCCCACTAGTCGGGTTTCTCATCTGGTATATGCTCAGCCCACACCGTCACGAAGTCGCTGGACAGCCGCCACAAGTTTTTCTCACGGGAATCCCCTATGCGGCAATAGGTGCCTGCTTCTTTTGCCTGTTTATCTTTACAAGGAAGCGTCAGAAATGACGAGGTCAGCGTTTCCCCAGAACACCGCTCGTTGCCTCCTAGTTCTAAACAGAGCAAGTGTTTCCCGTGAACGTGGAATTTCGGTAAATTGCCCACCCGGTGCCCTTCACAGGAGCGTTGGTCAACGAGCGGACTATCCCCGGGTTTCCCCCGAAGCGAATTCCAAACCCGCGTCGTCAGACCATTCTCAGTCGTGCATACTGGTCTGGCGTCAGACGCAAATAGGACCTTTCGGGAGGCGATTCGATGTCGAGTTCTGCGAAGGCGATGCTGTTGGCCGCGATCATTGGCAGTTGCGCGTATTTGTCATTTGCGGCTGAAAAAGCAGCGTGGAATAGCCCATCGGGCCAAGACTTCGCGACAGTCGGGGGCAACTTGCCGAATCAACGATACTCGTCGCTCTCGCAGATCACTGCCGCAAACATTTCGCGCTTGGGCGGCGCGTGGATGGTGCATACCACCGGCCAATCGGGAGGCGGGAGCATGGAGGCCACGCCGGTCGTCGTGAAGGGGGTAATGTATATCCCCACTGGCTTGGGCGGCGTAATGGCGATCGATGCTGCGACGGGAGCAATACGCTGGACGTATCAATCACCGAATGGCGGCTCGACGAATCGCGGCGTGGCGGTTGGCGAAGGCAAAGTCTTCTCGTCGGGCGGTGGAAACACGCTGATTGCACTCGATCAGGAAACGGGCGGATTGGTATGGACTGCGAAAGTTGGAGATCGCGGCACGACGGTGGCGCCCGCCGTTTACTACGAAGGCCTGGTCTATATGGGTGTGTCAGGAGGCGAAACGGGCGCTCGCGGACATTTCGGCGCGTTCGACGCAAAAACGGGCAAAGAAGTCTGGGGATTTTGGTCAACCCCCGCTCCTGGCGAGCGCGGTTCGGAAACGTGGGAAGGTGATTCCTGGAAATATGGCGGCGGCCCTTTCTGGACGCAACCGGCGATCGATCCCGAGTTGGGCATGGTCTACGTGGCCGCCGGAAATGCTTCTCCGGATTTTGATGGAACAAAGCGCGGTGGCGATAATCTGTTTACGTCCTCGATCGTCGCGCTCGACCTTAAGACCGGCGCTTACAAGTGGCATTTTCAGGAAGTGCATCATGACATTTGGGACTATGACAATGCGTGCGCGCCCGTTCTTGCGGACATAAAGTTCCATGGCCACGTGCGCAAAATTTTAATGCACGCGGGTAAGACGGGTCTTCTTTACATCTACGACCGCACGAACGGCAAGCCGCTTGTCGGCATCGACGAGAAAGCTGTACCGCAGGAACCTCGCACGAAGACGTCACCGACCCAACCCATTCCGGTTGGAGATTCGTTCGCGCCAACCTGTCCCGAACCAGGAAGCGTTGCCGCGGGAGAGAAGAGCAGTTGCATTTTCGGCGCTTACTGGGACAAGCCGGTCGTAATGGCGACGGGCACCCAGGGCGGCAATTCTTGGTCCCCGATGAGCTTCGATCCGAAAACAGGACTTCTTTACGTTCCCGGCACGATATTGAATTCCGCTTTCACTCTTCGACTTCAGGAATGGGATACGCAAGCGAATCGTTTCCGGACAATCGGACAGCCACCACCCCCTTTCGTGAAGCCTGCAGGCGAACCTCGTGCGGGTACCTTGACCGCGATGGATCCGGCTACGAACAAAATTGTCTGGCAGAAGCGCATGAAATATCCGCTGGGTACAGGGAGTGGACTGCTCACCACGGCGTCAGGACTGATTTTTCATGGCGAATCTGACGGACGGTTCGTCGCCTATGACGTGAAAGACGGAAAGGAATTGTGGTCGTTCCAGACTGGCGCCGGCGCGGATGCTCCTGCGATGACCTATGAGGTGAACGGCGAGCAATACGTGGCGATTCTTTCGGGTGGCAGCCCCTATCAGATTTCGCAGCATGGCGACAATCTGTGGGCATTCAAGCTGGGAGGAACACTAGGGCCGGCTGCCGCGCCGCCCGCACCATCCCTTACGCAGCCGGCCGCTGCAACCCGGGGACCGCGTGGCGGCGGGCGCTAGTCGTGACAATTTGCACTCTGCCCGGATCGTCACAAGTGGGCATTGCGGGCGCCGGCAAGCCGTAATTAGGCCGATTTGTTTTAGCACAAGCGAGCGCGATTTCGAATACGCAGCCAAGAGTGGCTGGGGGAGATACGGGGCCAGCTTACCTATCCCCGGAGGGCTGAAGGGGACAGATGAGGCAAAGCAGGAAGACCGTCCGACCGAGCCGAGACCGACCGTTTTGGGTCGATAAGTTGATAGGCAATTTGCTGTTCAAATTTCATGCGGGCGCCGCCCAAGAATGTAAGCACGCGCTAAGGACACGAACCCCGAGCAGAGCAGGGCGCTACGCAGCGTTCCCGCAAAACGGTTCCGGATAAACACCTCAAACCTCGCCACAGCGGCCCGGACGTTGCTCAAATTCACGACCCATCGTCCTAATGCCAAAGGGCGTTGCTGCCCTTTAGGGGTAGTCATGCGGGTGACCATGCGGGCCGCGAATTATTCCGCCGATGAGCCGGCGAGACGATGGTCGCGGAATCCGAGCACAGCCGGATCTATCCAGTTCAACTGATTGGGGGACTCATCTCTTAGCCGGATGGACGCCCTCGTAGGTTCGCCATTGCGAGCAATCTCGACAAGACCGCGACTGATTAAAACTAAAACTCCCCGAGTGACCGATTGGCCTTCCAGCGCCCAACTCCAACGACCTCTTCTGCCGAGCCGTCCCTCTACGTCCTGATAGTGAATAAGAACTTGTGTGGCATCCATGTGAAGATTCCAAATCCCAAAGCCTAGGTCTTAAGGTTGAGTGGACCGGCGACCTACCTTTTAAATAGTGAACTTGTAGGAACAACCGTTTCAACATCCGATTGCGTAGATCAGGATTTCCTCACCCTTTGGAAAGACGCCGACCCCGATATTCCAATGCTGAAGCAGGCCAAGGCGGAGTATGCGAAGCCCCAATGATTGAGGTTCCTCCGCTCGTTGCAGGTTGCGGCGAACATTTCTAGACAGATGGCATATCTGCCCCGATGCATCGCAGCCTGTGAGGCGGTGCGGCGACCATCGGGCTCTCCATGCTTCCATCCAATCCCTTCACGGGTGTGGTGACAGCTAGGCTCGCAATCGTGCTTGCCCACGAGAGTCCATTGGCCCGATGAATTCGTAGCACCGCTCACCAGCCTGGCCGCCGCCGCACCGCGTCTGTGATTGCAATTCGCAACGTACGACCCATGGCGTTTATACCTATTGCTCTTCGCCCGGGCCTTGCTCTTCCTGGGCTTGCACCCTGCTGACTCCGGAAACCGTTCCCGTAAACCCCCCGGTAGCGGCAAAGAAAACGGGATTGTGTAAGGCATCGGCCAACACTGGTACCGACGTCTCGGTAAACGTCAGGGTACCGGACGCATTCTTGAAACGGCCGGTTCCTCCGGTGATTTGAAGAGTCAGAGTGCAGTGGCCCTCCTGAGCCGCGAGATCTATGCAATCGCCTCCTTGCGTGAGATTGACCTTCAATAGACTCCCATCCTCGAAGCGAAATACGCCCGCGCCGGCCGGATCCGCGAAGTGGAGCTGATTTGGGCCAGAGCAGGTGCTGGACGGAGTTGGAGAATTTGCGATCGCTCGTACATTGCGAAAGGTGAATGCGCCCAGCGTACCGTTCCCGGCGAAATTGTCTTCGTCGTTACTCGTATCGGGTTGTTGAAGATTGACGGTGCTGGCCGCAGAAGTTCCCGAAAAACCCATCTTCACGGGTTGTGCGTAAGCGCTTGCGACACCGAGATTGAGCATAAGCGCCATGGTTGCTATGTGTTTCATTTGTGCTTCCTGCTTTCTGGAGGAGATCATGGTGAGACTTTGTTTCCCCTCCACCAGTACAGGCGGCAGTGGACGCACAAAAGCGGCCACGTTTTTTGGTATATTTTTTTGAACCCCCGGGGAGACGGGCTATCCATCGACCCACGCTCTGCTGAAATAACGAACCTGTTGAAAGCCTGGGGCAGCGGGGACGAAGCAGCCCTGGGCCGTCTGACCGAGCACGTCTATCCTGAACTGCGTCTCATGGCCCGCCGTTACATAAAAAACGAGGCCCAAGGCAATAGCCTCCAGGTCACTGCGTTAATCCACGAGGTCTATCTCCGCCTGGTCGATGTGACGAACGTCGAATGGCAGGCGCGTGCGCAGTTCTTTGCCATCGCGGCCCAGATGATGCGGCGCGTCCTGGTGGATGCCGCTCGCGCGAAAGGTTCGCGGAGGCGCGGCGGAATACCGCTCAAAGTGAATCTGGACGAATCCGCGATGTTGTCGCCCGCTCCCGACCGGTCTATCCTCGCTGTCGACGATGCCCTGACGGCGTTCTCGCAGGTAGCGCCCCGCCAGGCCAAGGTAGTCGAGTTGCGTTATTTCGGTGGATTGACCGAAGAGGAAATCGTGGCGGCCCTGAAGATTTCGCCACGCACCGTCAGACGCGATTGGGACCTCGCTAAGGCATGGCTGCTGCGTGAGTTAAGCCATACAATGGGAGAACAATCGAGACTCTGATATGACTCCGGAGCGATTCCGGCAGATCGAAGAGCTATACCACGCGGCTCGCGAGAGCACTGCGGAAGAACGCGCGGTACTTTTGGCCGAAACAGATCCCGAATTGCGCCGCGAAATAGAGTCGCTACTGGCACACCGTACTGGCGGCGAGTTCCTGGAATCGCCTGCGATCCAGAACGCCCCGCAACTGCTCGACAATTCGATGATCGATGCATTGTCGCCTGGAGCCTGCCTGGGCCCCTACCGTATCGAAAGCAAACTCGGTGAGGGCGGCATGGGCCAGGTGTTTCGGGCGGTAGACACGCGATTAGGCCGCGCTGTAGCCGTCAAAATCACTCGCGAGCAGTTCAGCGCCTGGTTTGAACGCGAGGCGCGTGCGATTTCGGCGCTCAATCACCCGAATATCTGTACGCTCCACGACGTTGGCCCCAACTTCCTTGTGATGGAACTGGTGGAGGGCGAGACGCTGGCGGCCCGGCTGAAAAACGGCCCCCTCCCCATCCAAACAGCACTCCTTTATGGCTCCCAGATCACGGCCGCACTGGTAGAGGCCCATAGCAAAGGGATTACTCACCGCGATCTCAAGCCCGGCAACATCATGCTCGGGAAATCGGGCGTCAAAGTTCTGGATTTCGGACTGGCGCGCTCGGACCAGGATGAAACTGCCACCGAGCGCCGCATGATCATCGGCACGCCGGCCTACATGGCTCCGGAGCAGCGGGAGAGCAAACCGGCGGACGCCCGGACGGATATCTACGCGCTCGGCTGCGTGCTCTATGAAATGTTGACGGGAGCGCGAGTAGAGCCGCAACTTAAGCGCATCCGGCCGCGAAAGCTGGAACAAAT
The DNA here is from genome assembly GCA_963763905.1 of uncultured Acidobacteriaceae bacterium. Classification (GTDB taxonomy): domain Bacteria; phylum Acidobacteriota; class Terriglobia; order Terriglobales; family Acidobacteriaceae; genus PALSA-350. The sequence continues at coordinate 46,464 of CAVXRU010000033.1, forward strand.
CGTAAAACGCTGTTTGCAAGAAGACCCGGGGCGAAGGTGGCAATCCGCCGCCGAGTTGCAGCGGGAATTGGCGGCAGTCACCCTGCCGACACGCGGGACGCGCTTGGCTGTGGGCGCCGCGGTCATCCTGGCACTGTGCACCGCGGGTATGGGTACTTTTATCTGCACCGGGCTCCGAAACTCACCACGAAGGACACGATTGTCCTGGCTGAATTCGAGAACAAGACGAGCGATCCGGTTTTTGACCAGACGCTTCGTCAGGGGTTGGCGGTGCAGTTGGAACAGTCCCCATTTCTCAGTCTCGTTTCTGACCAGCGGACCCAGCAGGTACTGCGTTTGATGAACCGGTCTCCCGAGGCGCGGCTCACTCCAGAGGTTGCGCGCGAGATCTGCGAGCGAACCGGGAGCGACGCGGTTCTGGAAGGCTCGATTGCAAGCCTGGGAAGCCAGTACGTCTTGTGGGTGCGCGCCCGGAACTGCCGCACTGGAGAGGTCCTCGCTGAAGAGCAGGCGCAGCCGGCAAGGAAAGAAGAAGTTCTCAACGCGCTAAGCCGAATGGCGGTTCAAATCAGGACCAGGCTGGGCGAGTCGATGGCCACCATCCAGGAGCACTCGACGCCGCTGGAGCAGGCAACTACGTCCTCGCTGGAAGCTCTGAAGGCATATAGTGCCAGCCGAAACGCCGCCTTCGCCCACGGGTTTGGCTGCCGCTATCCCTCACCTTCAGCGCGCCATTGCCATCGACCCTCAATTCGCGATGGCGTACGGGGATCTATCGATCTATTACTGGAACATGGGCCAAACCGACCTATCCGCCGAGTACACCCGCAAAGCCTATGCACTTCGGGATCGCGTCAGTGACCGGGAAAGGCTCTGGATCCTTTTTCTTTACGACCGCCAGGTAACGGGAAACTTGCAGAGAGAGTTGCAGACTCTCGAATCATGGGTGCAAACGTATCCGCGCGACTGGTTGCCCCTTTCCGTTTTGGGAGGGTGGGGCACGATGGGCACGGGCCAATATGAAAGGGGAATGCAGGCTCTACAGGAGGACCTTCGGCTAAATCCGGACGACTACATTCGGGTACGGCAGTCTCACTCTGCACAATATCTTCCTTGACCGGTTCGCGGAGGCAGCGGATGCCTTGCGGCGAGCCGCGGAGCGCAAACTGGAAATCCAGGAATTATTTGGTGCTCCATTACTATCTCGCGTTTTTTAAGGGCGACCCGTCGGGAATGGAGCACGAAATTGCGCGCACTCGCGGACAGCACGGCGCCGAGGACTGGATGTGGCACAATCAGGCCCTGGTGCTCGCGCGTTCCGGTCAAATGCAGCAGGCGCGGACCATTTGGGACCGCGCAGCAGCATTGGCGCAGCAGGCCGGGAATCGCGAAGGAGCCGCGATCTACAGGAGCGCGGAGGCCGTGTGCGAAGCTCATTTCGGGAATGCGGCTGAGGCGAAACGGCACGCTGCGGCGGCGCTCGACCTCGCAAAAGGGCGCGATGTGGAGTATTCCGCGGCCTTCGCGCTGGCGCGCTCGGGCGATTCTTCCGTGTCGCAAAGGCTTGCCGAAGACCTGGAGAAACGGTTCCCGGAGGATACCCCGGTGCAGTTCGAGTATCTTCCCACGCTGCGCGCACTTTCCGCACTCACTCATGGGGCGCCGTTGGACGCGGTCGAGAATTTGGAACGGGCGCGTCCTTACGATTTCGCGCTGCCGGGCACGGCGTTCTTTGCCAAATTCGGAGGCCTCTACCCCGCGTATATCCGCGGGGAGTCGTACCTTGCAGCGGGACGTGGACAGGAGGCCGCGGTGGAATTTCAAAAGGTCCTGAATCACCGCGGCATCGTTTTCGCCGATCCCATAGGGGCCCTGGCCCACTTGCAACTGGGCAGAGCATACGTTGCCTCGGGCGACATGGCCAAGGCCAAAAACGCCTATCAGGATTTCCTTACCCTCTGGAAAGATGCCGACGAGGACATCCCCGTCCTCAAACAGGCCAGAGCGGAATACGCCAGGCTGCACTGAAGAGAGCAAATGACGACCTTCTGCAGAACTATTTTCGAGATGCCTTTAGCATCCCGCGCGAAATTTGCGACGTCGCTGGCACAGTTGTGAGGATGAGGCAAGAATCATCCTTACAATGCTTCGCCGATCTGATGGAGCTGGGTTCCGAACAGCTGGTCGTCAACTCGGGAGAGTTCAAAGACTACCGCTGGAATCTTGACCAGGATGAATAGTGATAACGACTTTCCCTTGTGCATGTCCTTCTTCTCGATAAAGGAGCGCTTGCGCCACCTCGGCGAGTGGGTATCGCCTGTCAATGACAGGTGCGATCTTTCCGGCTTCGAGAAGGTCTTTGAGAAGGCGCAGATCTGTCCCATTGATCTTAGCAATAAAGAACCGTATTTTCTTGTTGCCGATCAACGACAAAAGTGGCTTCAGTGAGATCGCCTGGAGCATTCGCGCGAAACCACCTCCGACCATCACAAAGACTCCGTTCCGACTGAGCGCACGCCTGTAATTGATAATCGAATGATGCGCGTTCGCACCGAGGATCAGATCGTAGCGCAATCCGCTCTTTGTGAAATCTTCTCGTGTGTAATCGATCACGTGGTCGGCGCCGATCACTCGCGCCCTTTCCACATTCCTCGTGCTGCACACGGCAGTCACTTCGGCCCCGAACGATTTGGCAATCTGGACGCCGAACGTACCCACGCCGCCAGACGCACCGTCGATCAGAACTTTCTGGCCCGGCTGTATGTGGCCGTGATCGCGGAGACCCTGAAGAGCAGTAATCGCCGCGACGGGCACTGCTGCTGCTTGTTCGAATGACAGATTAGATGGCTTCTTCGCGAGGTTGTTTTCATGGGCACACACATACTCGGCAAATCCTCCCAACCCTTTTCCCGTGAACGACGCTCCGAACACTTCATCGCCGGGTTGGAATCGCTTTATATGCCGGCCGATCGATTCAATTCGCCCTGCATAATCAGCGCCTGCGATCTTGTGTTGCGTTTTGAGGAGCCTCCCAAGCTTCGGAAAGAAAAACAACGGCCCTCTTATCGTAAAGCCATCGAGGGGATTAACCGACGAGGCAAATAGCTTGATCAGGACCTCGTCCTCCGCGGGCTCAGGAGTTGCTACATCTCCGAGCTGCAGCACATCCGGTGGTGACCCGTATTGTGTGATGACAACGGCCTTCAAGGAGTCACACCCCACTTTTTGACTTGCGAGAAATGTAGCATAGCCGCCGGGCCGGGCGTGACCTGCTTATCCAAGGGATCAGAACGATAGATGTTGTTCGCTATTCGGATGATTCGTGTATCTGCGATTCAATTGGTACATTAACGCCGAGTCGCTCATTGACAATAAAGCAGGTTCAACATTGATGTTGCTGTTGGCAGATGGACGTCTAGTCGTTAGCCTTTTTCGGACAAATGAAGTCTTCCTTGTTGCGATCCAGGAGCGAACCGCTAAAATAGACACCGTGCGCACGGGAGAGCATAGATGTTTCAATTAGTCTTCGCAGTGCTTGCATTGGTGGCAGCATCGATCCACCTGGGGGTTTCGTCTTCCAGACGAAGCAGTAGAGAGGTGGTTGCGGCAACTTATTTGCTATATCTGCTTGTAATTTACGTGGGGTTGATGGGCTTGCTGACGGCTTATGCCCATGTGTTTCGTCCAGTGCAAACCTCAGCCTCTATCGGCTGGTCGACAAGTCCCTATGAATATGAAGTAGGCATGGCCGATCTTACGGTCGGGGTACTGGGGATTTTCTGTCTTTGGCTCCGCGGCAACTTCTGGTTGGCAACCGCGATTGCCAATTCGGTCTGGCTTCTTGGAGACGCAGTGGGACACATCCGTCAGATGGTTCTCACCAACAATCACGCCGCAAACAACTCGGGCATCTTCCTTATGACCGAGATTACGGTGCCCGTCGTCATTCTTCTACTGGCGATCTACGTACATCGGAAGCCCCACGGCGGGTAAATCCCGTTGCAGCGGGTAGTTGATCAGGGCATGATGCCGCGTTCCCGTAAAGTCTCTTCAGCGATACTGCCATAACCTGACCAGACGCTGATTGCCGCCCTCTGCATGTAGATCGTTGAGCGCCGTCAGTCTCAGGTGGAGGAGTACTTCGTCTGTGACTCCACGGCACATCTGAGTCCATGTCTCGACGGATGGCGGGTCCACAACCGCTGCCGTGTGCTGTTTGGGGAGGTGTGTCTCATCGATGCGCGGGAGTGCACCGTAGGCTACCGGACGTGTTAGCTTGTGACAAGCTCGACGGAGTACGTGTCGTCTATCCGTAGGAATTTCCAACATTCTCCCGGGGCACTTTGTTTCAGATCCAAAAGGGGAAGCTATGAATCGACGTTCTTTCCTCTGGCAGGGCCTTTGTTCGTCTCTTCCCTTCTTGGCGAGGGCCAGCTTTTCTCAGCAGGTCACCGGGCCTCCGGTTTCGAAGCCGAGCGATGCCGACCTCACCGCCTTTGCACGGGGACTTACTGGAAATGTCTTCCGTCCCGGCGACCCGAAGTATGAACAGCTTCGCAAAGGCTATGCAGCCAAGTTTGACGAGCATCCCGCGCTCGTAGTTCGTCCTGTCAACCCTCAGGACATCCAGGCCATTCTGAGCTTCGTAAGGTCCAATCGTCTGCCGCTCGCCGTCCGCTGCGGAGGCCATAATTATGCCGGTTACTGCACTTGTGAGGGTGGCATCGTGCTCGATATGTCCGGCTTCCGCAACATCGCCATTGCTGCCGACAAAAGTTATGCCCGCCTGGGCGGCGGAATGTTGTGCGGGTCGGTAGAGATCGAGACCGCTAAAGCCGGAGTCGCCGCCGTGCTGGGCCAGTGTCCTTCGGTGGGTGTGGGAGGGTTTCTTCTTGGTGGGGGCGTTGGTCCGCTGATGAGCAAGTACGGCCTCGGCTGCGACAATATTGTTGCCGCGGACCTGGTGCTGGCTGACGGACGACAGGTCAAGGCGAGTACGCACGAGGACCCAGACCTCTACTGGGCTATTCGAGGAGGCGGCGGCAACTTTGGGATCGTCACCGCATTCGAGGTGGCACTGCACCCTGTCTCGAAGGTTTTCGCGGGCAATATCACACTTGAGTCATCGGACCCTCGCCAATTTTTGCGAGCTTTCAGGGACTTTCTTCCTACGGCACCAGACGAGCTCACTCTGATCGCCTTGATGTCTACGGAGCCCAATCGCAAGCCGCGGCTCGAAATCCAGGCCTGCTATGCCGGTGGGCAAGAGGGAGGACAGAAGGCACTGGCACCTCTTCGTCATCACCCGGCAGTCGCGCACGACACGATTCGGCTAAGGCGCTACCTCGAGCTTGAGCAGATGGTGCCCGCCGATATGCCGCCAAGCTATGAGGAACATTGCAGCGGCTTTTTCGCAGAGCTCGATGAGCAGAGAATCGAGATTTTCGCAAACGCCTTTTCGAGCGCCCCGTTTCCTGTCGACTGCTTCCTCATCCATCTTCACGGGGCAGTGACGCGGGTGCCCGTGGCTGCCACGCCGTTCCCACTGCGGAAGGATGGCATTGCCTGCGACATTGCCGCCTATTGGAAGGCGCCAGATGGCCAGCGAGCCGCCGGCAAGTGGATTGAGGCGCTGAAATCGAAACTACCTGTAGACGAAGCCGGCAACTACGTGAACGTCATGGAACGGGAGGACGAGAGCAGCGTCCGACGCGCCTATGGTGCCAACTACGCGCGGCTTCAGCACGTCAAAGCGCTCTACGATCCCCACAACCTGTTCTCACTCAACCAGAACATTCGACCCGCATGAAGTGAACCTGCCGCTGAATTCGCTTCAACGACGGCCCGGTTTCGAAATTCAGCCTGTAATTGTTTTGCGAGAGTGCAAGGCCTGGACCGTCGTAGTCAGGAACTCAAGAAACACACGCGTCTTCGGTGCGAGGTATTGGCGCGAGGGATAGTAGGCATACAGGGGGAAACGTTCCTCCTCCCACTCCGGGAAGAGGGTCACCAGCCGTCCACTCGAGAGATGGGCGTCCACGCCGAGTTCGAGAACTTGAGCGATCCCATATCCTGCCAGGCAAACAGCGTGCATGGTTGCGACGTCACTCAGCATGAGCTGGCCTTGCGTCTCAACCGTGATCTCCTTCCGGCCTTTACGGAATGCCCACGCGAAGGGGCGGCCTGTTTCCGGGTCTCGAAAATCGATCATCCGATGCCGCTCGGCGACCAGTTGCTGCGGGTCGGTAGGGTGGCCGTGTTTCTTCAAGTAGCTGGGCGAGGCTACGGTAAGAACTCTCGTGTCCAGCAATCTTCGGGCGACAAGAGTGGATGGGCGAGGCTCGCCGAAGCGAATTCCCAGATCGTAACCATCCGAGATCAGATCTCCGAGGTCCTCCCGCGTGATCAGGTCCACCTTAAGCTCCGGATATGCTTTGAGAAATCTACTGAGTTGCGGTCCGAGAATGAACTGCGAGAAGTAAGGGTCCATGTTGACGCGCAGTCTCCCCCGCACGGTCACTTTACCTTCGGCCAGAGCGGAGGTGGCGTCTTCGAGCGCCGACACAATCGGGCCAATGGTCTCGTAAAACCGCCTGCCTTCGTCCGTGAGGGAGACGGACCGTGTCGTCCGCTCCAGGAGCCGGATTCCAACCTGCGCCTCGAGCCGAGCTACTGCACGGCTGATGCCCGGTTGGGAGACGTTCAAGGATCTTGCCGCGGCCGCGAAGCCGCCCGATCTCACCACAGCTGCAAGGGCGCTCACGCCATTTAGAAGACGGTCATCGAAACTCATGCACTTATGCTAATTGGTTATAGGTGAAATGCCGCGAATATTAGTTCCGAATCAATCCCCGTGAGTCAGATATTTGGAAGCAATGAGAGGGATGGGTGAGGAAGATGGCGATTCGTGGAACATGGGCAGTGCTGCTCGCTGCAGCAATATTCAGCATGAACAGTGATGCGCAGGGGCCGGCACACCAGGGACTTACTTTCAACGGCGACGGCGCGTTGCGTAACCACCAGATTCATTGGCCCAAGGGGTTCGAGCCCGAGCAGGCGGACCTCTTTGCGCACAATGAGATCGATACCCGGGCCGGATGCGAAATCGCTTTCTCGAATCTCGTCGATGCAGAGGCTTGGCCCTCCTGGTACTCGAACTCGAAGGACGTCAACGTTCTGAACACTCCGGATCATCGGCTGCGGAAGAACGCACGAATCTCGTGGGAAACCTTCGGATTTCACATCGATAGCCGCGTGTGGGAGTTTGAGCCGGGTAGCCGCCTCGGATGGTTCGGAGATGGTAAGGACGTCCATGCTTATCACACCTTCCTTCTTACCAAGACACCTGAGGGGTGCCACATCGTCACAGAAGAGGTGGTGAAGGGCCCTGGCGCCATTCAGTTCCGTGAGCAGCAACCGAACGCCATGCACGAAGGGCATCAGCTTTGGCTGACGACCTTGAAGGAGCGGTCGGAGAAGCACTGACCAACCGAGGCACTCGTAACTGGAGAGTACTTCTATCATCCAAGGGGGAAGGGCGCCCTTCGAGCTGCCCGCGACCCTGCCAGGCAAGATCGGCTCGTCGCAATCTGCGAGCGCCTCAGTGGTACCGCTCTGCCCGAGTAGCAGGCTTGATACGAATCTTTGGTGACAGGTGCCGCTTCGGTTGGCCGATGTCACCCATAACGACGAAAGAAACCAGGAGCCATCAATATGTACGCAGTCATGGGAATCACAGGGAATGTAGGCGGTGCCATTGCGCGCACGCTTCTTGCAAATGGTGAGAAGGTTCGAGGAATCGTAAGGAATCCCGAGAAAGCAGCAGAGTGGCAGAAGCAAGGTGCGGAGCTCTTCAAAGCCGACTACGACGACGTGGATGCGCTTACGGCAGCGTTCACCGATGTCGCCGGCGTGTTCGTAATGGTGCCTCCAAACTTCGCGCCGGCACCAGACTTCGCCGAGACCAAGGCAACTTTGAAGGTGCTGCATGAGGCACTCTCAAGAGCTCTGCCGTCGAAGACGGTTTATCTGTCATCCATTGGAGCGGAACAGGCCAGTGGATTGGGTTTGATCACATGCTCACATCTTCTCGAAGAGACGTTGGGCGATCTTCCGTTCTCGCAGGCGTTTCTTCGCGCCGCTTGGTTCTTTGAGAACTCAGCTGGTGATGTAGCGAGCGCGCGGAATGAAGGCAAGATTCGGTTTCAGCTCCATCCGCTTGACCGGAAGTTTCCTCTGGTTGCTGCCGCGGACATCGGCAAGGTGGGTGCAGAGACGCTCACCCAGAGCTGGACCGGAACCCGCCATATCGAAGTTGCGGGCCCGGAGCGCTACAGTCCACTCGACATAGCAGATGCTTTCGCGGAGGCTGTTGGGCGCCCCGTCGAGGCTATCGCCATTCCCAGGGCGGAATGGGAGACGCTATGGGTCTCGCAGGGGATGCCGGAGGGGCGGACGGCGCCTCGGGCGGAGATGGTCGATGGATTCAATTCCGGTTGGATTCACTTTGGCGTACCTGGAACAGAGCATGTGGATGGGGCAACGCCGCTTCGTGCGGTGATAACTCAGCTCGTGACTCGCGGCTAACTCTATAAGGACGTGAGTTAAGTGGCGGCCCTTTCGATGGGCCGCCACGGCTGGCCGCTATTCGTCCAGAATCCCAAAGAACAGAGCCAGCACGTAAATACAGACCTAGCCGATGCGATACTGACCGCCGTCTACGACAATCGCCTGCCCAGTGATGAATGCAGCATCGTCGGTTGTCAAAAATAGTACTGCGCCAGTCACATCCTCGGGATCGCCTAGCCGCTTGATGGCTTGCTGTTCCCAGGTGGAGCGCTTTTGCTCCTCGGACTGAGGCGCGGTTGCGAGTGTGTTGATTAGACCAGGCAACACTGCATTCGCGGTGATACCGTCGCCTGCAACACCATTCGCCAGACCCCGCATGAATCCAATGATTCCCATCTTTGAGGCGATGTAGTGGCTCATGCCGGGTATGGCTAATCCGACCATGTTTGACGATATGCCGACGAAGCGGCCCCACCTCTTCTTTCTCATCGCCGGCAAGAAGTATTTCGCGCTTAAGAAGTGTGAGTCCAGATTTGTAGCCATGGTCTTTCGCCACGTCGCCAAATCGAGTTCTTCGATAGACCGGTTCGGGAAATAACCCGCGTTGTTCACGACGATATCCACCTCGCCCACATCCCGGCTCTTGACGGATGCCGAACGCCAATCCTCTTCCTGCGTCACATCAAGTTGAAGGGCGGTAGCCGTGGGACCAATCTTCCTTGCGGTCTCCTGCGGCAGGTTGAGGTCAGTGGCGATCACCCGTGCGCCTCGCTTCGCCAACGCCAATGCGATCGCTTGCCCGATGCCCTGACCGGCGCCCGTGACTAAGGCCACGCGCCCTTCGTGTGTTCTTATTGAGGTTTTCATGTCTCCCACCATCACTGTCCGCTGGCCACCCTTCTAGGCGACACGAAGCACGATCTTGCCGTGTGATCTGCGTCTTGCCGCTCCCGGTCCACCAGGCGACATTCCATGAACCGCTGGCAGATTCTGGGCAATGTCTTTCCAGGCCTGGGCCGCATCCTGGAGCGCGTACGCAGTCGCGATGTCCGGTTGTATCGTTCCCTCTTCCAGCATTCGCGCGATTCTGCCGAGGTCGTCCCCTGACGGCGCAAGCCTCATCATCGTGCCCGTCACACGGTGCCTCGCGGTCTCCTCCTGCGATACAGGCTGGGTCGCAGCGACGAGATGGCCGCCTTCCTTCAAGACGAGGAACGACCGCTTCTGTGTATCGCCACCGATCAAGTCGAAGACCACATCGACCTTCTCTCGCAGAACCTTCTCGAACTGCGCCTCTCGATAGTCGATAACCCGGCTGGCGCCGATGGATTTGAGGTACGCCTCATCGTCGCCGCTTGCCGTGGCAATGACGGTGGCACCGGCATGCGATGCCAACTGCACCGCATAGGCGCCCACAGCGCCGGCACCACCATGGATCAGGATCGTTTGTCCCTTTTCCAGGTGACCGTGGGTGAAGATTCCCTGCCACGCAGTTTGGGACGCCACCGGCACTGATGCCGCCTCCTCAAAGGAGAGGTTGGATGGTTTCCTTGCGATGGCCACCGCCTTGACAGCCAGATACTCCGCGTACGCGCCGCCCATTCCGCTGGTACCGAACACGGCATCCCCTGGCGCACATGCCGCAACGTCACTGCCCATCTGTTCGACGACCCCGGAGAACTCATGACCAGGTATCCACGGCAGGTCGATCGGGAGTATCTGTCTTGCCGCTCCGGAGGCCTTAACAAGATCCAGATGATTGACGGCGGTACTCTTGATCTTCACCAAGATCTCGTCGCGTGCGATCGCCGGCGCCGGTACATCGTTGAGCACCAACTGCCCACCGTATTCCAACAATCTGACAGCTTTCATGCGAGCTCTCCTTGAGTCTGTCCAGGGGGCGCCACACGCACGCGCGCCTTAGAATTCAGAACATGCTGTTCGTGTTGGCGGCAGGGGCGTAGCTGCCCTTGCCGCAACGCGAAACTCACACCGTGTGACCTGAGGTCGACCATCGGTTCTCTCGTTTCAGCCCATTTGGCCGCCCGTGGTGGTGCGCCCACTCGGGGAGCTTGGTGAGTGCGCGGCCGAACTCGCGTTCCAGGCCAGCGATATCGGCGCTGTAGCCGACACGGTCGAACCATTGCAGCATCAGCGCCATATCCTTGCTGTACTGCTGGACCTGTTCGATTGGCGTCTGCGCGAATGCAATGGGCCGGCCCAGCGCCTCCGTCAGGATCTCCGCCGCCTCCGGCATCGTTCGTACGTCACCGGCGAGATCGATCTCGCGGCGATTCAAGGCGGCGGAATCGGTGAACGCGCGCGCGCCGAACCAGCCGATGTCGTCCACCGCGATCATCTGTAGCTTTGTGCCCTGCCCCAGCGCCCAGGCCAGCGTCGAGCCCTGGAGACTGAAAGGCGCTAGCAGGTTCTCCATGAAGAACACGGGACGCAGAATCACATGCGAGGGGAAGCGGAGGCCGCGCACGGTTTCCTCGATGCGCCACTTGTTGTCGAAGTGCGGGACGCCTGTCCGCTTGTGCGCCGATCCCACGGATGTGTAGACGTAGTGTTCGACGCCTGCCTCGCGCGCCAACGTCGCGAGACGCATGCCCTGCGCCTCTTCCCGCTCGACGCCCGCCTCCCCCGCATTCTGCACGCCGAAGACGCCCCACGCGCCGGCCAACGCACGGCGCAGCGTTGCCTCGTCATCGAGATCGCCCTTGACGATGTCGACGCCATCGCGGGCCAGCGCCGTCGCACGCTCGCTGTCCGGCTTGCGCGTCAGGCCGCGCAGAGAGAAACCGGCGCCCTGCAGAGCCTGCGCGACCGCGCCGCCCTGCTGGCCTGTCACTCCAGTGATGAGAATCTTTCGATTGCTTGTCATGACTGAAACCTCATTTCTTGTGCCTATGTTCTTCACTTAGCACGGGGCTGTCTTTCTGTGCCGCCCCTCTTCAGGCTTGCGCCTTCAAGCGCGACTGGAACAACCCGCCAAAAGCTGGCCGGACGTCGGCGAAGATCACCGCCCACAGTACAGCCACGAAGAAGGCCAGCGGAAGCCCGTTTGGGGCCATCAGGGCGTGGAAAACAAGAATGTTGACAATCACCGGCGCCAGCACGGCCACCGCGAGCGGCACGTAACGGTTGGCCAGCAGAAGTACCCCTGCGACGACCTGAAACGCGAAGATCACCCACAGGTAATGCGATGCGAACAGTGCGCCCATGAACTGTCCTGCAATGCCCCCCGGCGGGGGCAGGGGGATGAAGTTCAGGAAGCCGTTGAGGCCGAAAACAAGAAAGATCAGGCCTGCCAGATATCGGGCGATGATGGAAGCGGTTTTCATAACTGGTTTCTCCTTTTCGATTAGCGCCATTACATGACGTCAATTATATTGATGTCGATATAATTGATGGCGTATGCTTCTGGGAGATTCAGCTTTTTATGACGCGAGACTTTCAAGGAACGGACCACGTCTGGCTAGTGATGATGAAGGCGATGCGCGCCCTGACGAGGTACGCAGCCGCTGGCATTGAAGAGACCGGGCTCGGCCTCTCGGATTTCGGCGTGCTGGAAATCCTGCTCCATAAGGGGCCTTTGCCCGTCAATACAATAGGCCCGATCGTGGATCTCACCCCAGGCTCGATCAGTACCGCTGTCGACCGCCTCGTCGCGAAGGGCCTGGTCAGCCGGGTCGAGAGCACCCAAGACCGACGCGTTCGGATCGTGGCCCTCTCGGCACGCGGCAAGGACCTCATTGCGTCAGCCTTTCGAAGGCATTCCGGCCAGATGAGAAGAGTGTTCTCTGAACTGAGCCCGGATGAGCTTCGTGGTCTGGAAATGGCGCTTAAGAAGGTCGGCAAGCGGGCTGCCGCGCTCACAAGGGCAAACCTGGTTTGAGTTGCAATACAACATGCCGCTTGCGAGCGGAGGACGACAATCGCCTGTGCTGGCTTTGCAAGGGAGTGACCGTCCGCTTTTCAACTGCGTTATTCTGTGCGCGGTCGCGATCGACGTGCAGACGAAGGGTCGCGCCTGAAAGGATCCGTCGAATGGCCCGGATCATGACAATCGGGGAGATCCTGGTAGAGATCATGGCGACCGAGCGCGGCCAGAGCTTGCGCGCGCCGGGCACCCTGGTGGGGCCTTTCCCGAGCGGCGCTCCCGCTATCTTCATCGACCAGGTGGGCCGGCTCGGACGCCCGGCCGGGATCATCGGCTGCGTAGGCGACGACGATTTCGGCTGGCTGAATATCGACCGCCTGCGGCGGGACGGTGTCGACACGAGTGCCATCGCGTTGCTCGCCGACGCGGTCACCGGAAGCGCGTTTGTCACCTACACGGAGACGGGCGAGCGCCACTTCATTTTCAACCTTGCCGATAGCGCTTCCGGCCGCCTCTCAGCGTCGTTGATCACCGAGCCGGTGCTCGCCGATTGCACGTGGTTTCACGTCATGGGTTCATCACTGTTCTCTCCCGGAATCACCGCAGCCGTCCGCAAGGCGATCGGCATGGTGAAACGCCGAGGTGGGGTAATCTCCTTCGACCCGAACATCCGGCCGGAGATACTCAGAAGCGCGGGCAATCTGGAAACGCTGCGATCGATCCTCGAACAGACCGACGTGTTCCTGCCGAGTGGCGACGAGGTGGCGCTGCTCGTGGATGCGCAAACGGAAGCCGAGGCCATCGAGCCGCTACTCGCTCTCGGAATTCGAGAGATCGTCGTGAAGCACGGCAGCGCGGGCTGCACCTATTACGACCGGTCGTGCCGGCTGGACGTACCGGCGTTCGCGGTCCGCGAGGTCGACCCCACTGGCGCCGGCGACTGCTTCTGCGCCACGTACGCGGCGTGCCGCGAAGAAGGCAAAGCAGTCGACCACTCGCTGCGCTATGCCTGTGCCAGTGGTGCGATTGCCGTGACGCGCAAAGGTCCCATGGAGGGCACTTCGAGCTTTGCGGAATTGGACAGGCTCATTGGCTGAGGCGGCCCGCCGGAGAAAGACTTCGCAGGCCATTCATCAGATACTGTGGGAGTCCCTGTGCTTTGTTCGGGACTGAGGCCTCATTGGGAAAACAGCAGCTCCGGTAATTTTCGCCCCGTCCGAATCACACGCGCCAATGGGTGTAGTCCAGAGCAGCCGACTCCAGCGACCATGACTCTTCTCCAGGAGATACCAGCCGTTGACACCGCAGGTCGTCATCACCCCGCCCCACACCAGAGCCATGGCCTGCGATTCTGAAAAATAGACCTCACTGAAACTCACTAATGGTCCCCAGTCCGCCCATTTCTTCAATTCCTGCGAGATTGTTGCAGGGTCAATCATTCCGCCCTGAAGGCTGAGCCACTTGCGTACTTCTTTGTCATCTAGCAGTCGATACCGACGCGGCAATTCCAGCTTGGCCTCAAGAGAAACACGATCGGCCTTTCTCCGCTGATAGTCATCCAAAGCTTGCGATACCTGCTGATTTTGCGGTGCTCGGTCTTCCGGCACCACGATGAGCGAAGAAACTTTCGACTCCCCCTGCAGACTCTGCCTAAACTCTAGCGTTCTTCCACTCGTACTAACCAGAGTGGGTACATCCTGGGGAACGCGAGTCATTCCTGCAACGAGAAAGTTATTCCTTGGATTCTCCAGCCCTGCAAGCAACAACGAATAAATGGTCGTCGGCTCGGAACTCATGCTCCCGACTGACGATCTAAGCTCGTAGATCGAAGTGCCTGAAACCCGACTCCACAGACAGTTCGGTGTCACTTTTAGGATGCCCGTGACCTGGGAGATATAAGTGATCGGGCGAAGGAATCGATAGAGCGCTAGTAGAAATCTGCTATCGAAGCCAACACCCATCACGAACTGACTGTCCCAACCGACCGGTTTCCAAATCGCTATCTGCTTCACGGCATAAGAATCGCCGTCGATCTCACATAAGTCCATGGGCAACTGAATCTCCGGCTATCATCTTCTGCATGCCGCGGTCGACATGTGTATTGTTCCTTGCCGTCATAGTGGGAAACCTCGCACCCCAGGCGAGGGCTCAGACTTGCGGCGCCAATGCGCAAAGCACGATTGCCACGGATCGGCCGCAGATTACAAGCTCGAGTATTGTCGTGCCCTGTGGAAGCCTGCAGTTTGAGAATGGGTTTGCAGAGACCGGCAATGGAGGCCAACAGACCTTTGATTTCCCGGAGACCTCAGTGCGACTTGGAATCGCCAACAAAACGGAGCTTCGTTTTGGGGTCCCAGACTACTTTTATAATGACGACACTGCGTCCGGATTCGGCAACGGATTTGGCGATTTAAGTCTGGGCTTTAAGCGGCAGCTCGGACCAACACGGGGTGGATTTGACGTATCGCTCATACCGTCCGTGAGCCTTCCCACGGGGGTGAACCTGATATCAAGTCATGGCTATGATCCGACCGTCCAACTGCCCTGGTCGCGTTCGCTGACAAAAAATTGGACAGTTGCTGGAATGTTCTCCATTATGTGGCCCACCGAGGGACCACGGCGAAATTTGACGGGCCAGGCGAGCATATATTTTGACCGGCAACTTACGAAGCCGTGTGATGCCTGGATCGAGTACTCCGGCTCCTTTCAGCAACGCGGCGGGCCGCAGAACCTGATCGATTTCGGCACGGGGTATAAGATTACGCCGCATCAACAGCTCGATTTTCACTGGTTTTTCGATCTATCCGCCGCAACGCCCAGTCACTCGATCGGCTTTGGCTATTCTGTCCGCTTCCAGGTGTTTCGATCCAGGTAATGACCTGCGACGGAAAAAATAAGGACATAGAATTCGACAACGTAGAGCGCGGCGATCCGAACTCGCGACGAAGTGCCTGAGAAACGACTTTGAGGGAATGCCACAGTCTGTGGATAGGATTGCTCGGGGATTTCATGAAGAATGATCGGAAGCCATATACGCCCATGTACCGAGCTTCTTCCAGATGGCCCTGAATACGACGGCTGCGACTATGGGCCGAACCGATGACCCGACTTTTCAGGCAGGTCAGAGGATGGTCGTTTAGCCAACGAATCCGCGTTTACGCGAAGGGGATGTCCCCGATGTGGCTCCGCTTGGCTGGCCGACCAGGACCGCCAACGAAGTGCCAGGAGTCGGGTTGGAGGACTTGAACGCCGATAGCAGCCCGGAGGATCCTCGATGCCCCTGCATCGGTACATCTTTCGTGGGAGAGGGACATTTCCTACGGTCGGGTTCAATGATGCAGAGAGGGCCCGCCCATGAGGAAATTAATCTGTGTTTATCTGCTCGGCGCTATCTGGACCGCCGGTGCGCTCGGTAACGCCTGCGCCCAATCCATTGAAGCCAGGCAAGTAATGGAAGCGACCAACGCAGACCGCGCTCAACGGGGCCTTGGGCCGCTCAACTGGGATCCAGCCCTGGCGCGAGCCGCACAAAAACACGCTGACCTCATGGTGGGTCAGAGCGCGCTGTCGCACCAGTATAGGGGAGAAGCTGATCTGGATATACGCGTGGGGCAGGAGGGTGCGCACTTTCACGTCGTAGCCGAAAATCTGGCCGCGGCCGCGACTCCCGAGGCGCTGGAGGCGGAGTGGATGCACTCGCCGGGGCACCGCGCAAATATTCTCGATCCACGGCTGAATGAGATTGGCGTGGGCCTCGTCCGTCAGGGAGGATATCTGTGGGCGGTGGAGGATTTCTCCGCAAGCGTCGCCGTCTTGGGCTCCTCGCAGATTGAACTTACCATCGGCCAATTGCTGAACGAGCGCGGCATCGAGCCGGCAGGCGACGTGGCTGCAGCCCGGGAGACATGCGCAATGGACCATGGTGCTGCCGGAGGCCTGCGGCCGAAATTTATTATGCGCTGGGAAGCCTCCAGTTTAAACAGGCTGCCCGATGTGCTGGAGCAGAAGATCAGTACAGGGCGCTATCGCACCGCGGCAGTAGGCTCGTGCAATGGCGGTAGCGAGGGGCCAGGCTTTACGACATACCACCTTGCTGTACTGCTCTTCTAGTCAAGCAAATGGAGTCCGCACATTTTGGAGGGAGCAGAGAAGCATGGGTAGGATGAAAGATCCTGGGAGCGGCAAAACGGAGATCAGGAAATAGACCAAGCGTCTATTTTCACAGCTGCCCTGCCACAATTTCGCCCAGCTTCGTCACCGCAGCTTGCTGCTTGTCGGTGCCTATATTGAGATAGAAGCGCACGTTGCCTTTTCTCGCGTGCAGCGCGCCTTCTTTGTCGAAATACGCTTCGTCACCAATGCCGGAGGCAGGAGTGTTAGGGCTATAAAACCCCTTCAGCTTCGCGAACAGCGTCGTCGCGTCATTGGCCGACCCATCGTAATAGATGCGAAACCACAGTGGGTTTCTTCCGTTGTACCGGCAATCCGTACCGGGCACCGAGTTGGCAAAAGGACGCGGCGCGACACTCTTCACTGGAGCGGTGTAAGTTGCTTGCATTACGCTGCTCACCTGCGCGGGCGTCAGCAGGGAGCACGGGTCGGGCGGCTCGGTCGCTCCGGACGCCGCGCAAGCAAAGAGAGAAACCACAAACAGCGCAGCGATGGGCAAAATTGATTTCACGACCCTTGTCATGACTTCCCCTCCGATGCAACGGTCCCTGCTAAGTACCGGAATCCCCTCTTTCGCCGTGCTTCGAGGGGATTGTATCGCTCCTGAAGGAGATTACAAGGCGAAAACGGATCCCGGTATTTTGTTTCCCCTGGCTCCCTCTCACAAGGAACTTATTGGAAATGCGACTCTTCAGGCACTCTGCGACACGTCCGTTGTCTATGATTGACTCTGACTTTAAATCGAGTTTCGAGTTTTCATGTTCCATACCGGAATTGCTGGAGAGTTTATGGGGAGGTCCACCTCAAATCCTGAATCACGCTCCACTGGCAAACTTCGCCTCTGCTCGTTGTTACTTGTCATGACGGGGATCACTTCGAGCCTCATCGCGCAGTCCAACAGCGGACCCGCAGCACAACTCAATATCAATGTGACTCGGGTCATCTCGCCCGTCAGCCCGACGCTATACGGCTTGATGACGGAGGAGATCAACCACTCTTACGATGGCGGCCTCTACGCCGAGATGATCCAGAACCGCGCCTTCCACGCCAATTGGGAGGGGACGCCGCCCTGGGATCTTGTGCGCCGCGGCAACGCAATCGCCAGCCGGTCGCTCGACAAATCGACCGGGCCGAGTCAGTCGCTGCCCTACAGCATGAAGCTGACCGTCGCCTCTGCATCCGATGGCAACGAGGCCGGTTTGACCAACCCGGGCTTCTGGGGCTATGGACTTCGTCCCAACACCACGTACTCCGGCTCGCTTTATGTCCGTGAAGACTCGGACCTCGGCCCGCTCGCGGTTCGAATGATCAGCAACGCCACAGGAGCGGTGGAGGCTCAGACACAGGTGGCAGTCAAGCCTGGGCCATGGGCACGATACGAGTACAAACTCACCACCGGAGAAATTTCGCCTTCCATAGCCAACCATCTGGAGTTCACGGTCAGCCGTCCCGGCGCCATGTGGCTGCAGTTGGTTTCGCTCATGCCGCCAACCTTCCACAATCGTCCCAATGGCAACCGCCCTGACTTGATGAACCGCATGGCAGCCATGCACCCTAAATTCCTGCGCCTCCCTGGTGGCAACTATCTTGAAGGTATGACAGTCGAAGATCGATTCGACTGGAAGAAGACCATCGGTCCGCTGGTCGACAGGCCCGGCCATCAAGGTCCCTGGTTCTACTGGTCCACGGATGGTCTCGGCCTGCTCGAATTTCTGGAGTGGTGCGAAGACTTGAATGTTGAGCCTGTGCTCGCCGTCTATGCCGGCTATTCGCTCGGCGGCACTCATGTAGCCACCGGCAAAGACCTTGAGCCATACGTGCAGTCTGCTCTGGACGAAGTGGAATATGTAACTGGCGACACCAGCACGCGGTGGGGAGCGGAGCGGGCGCGCGACGGACATCCGGCGCCGTTCCCCTTGCACTCCATCGAAATCGGGAACGAGGACTACCTCGACAAGTCAGGCAGCTATCCCGCCCGCTATGCGCAGTTCGCGGAAGCCCTGCGTAAACACTATCCGCAGTACAAGCTCATCGCGACCGATGGCAACAGCGAATACGAGACCAGAGTGCATGCTGACATCTCCGATGAGCATTACTACAAAACCCCCGCAGACATGATGGACCTGGTGCACCACTACGACAAAGCATCACGCAGCGGTCCGAAGATATTTGTGGGCGAGTGGGCTACGCGATCCGGATCGCCCACTCCGAACTTCGGCGACGCACTCGGCGATGCAGCCTGGATGACCTCCATGGAACGCAATAGCGATCTCATCATCATGGCAAGCTACGCTCCCCTGCTGGTGAACGTGAGCCCAGGCGCCATGCAGTGGCCTACCGATCTGATCGGCTTCGATGCGGGGACAACCTACGCTTCGCCTAGCTATTGGGCTCAGTCCCTCTTTGCCGCGCACCTGGGCGACGGCACCGCAGAGAGTTCGATCTCGGGTGAGAACCAGCGCTTCTTCTACTCGTCTACAGTGAGCTCAAAGGAAAAGGTTCTACACCTGAAGCTGGTAAACGCGTCCACCGTCGACCAACCGCTGTCAGTAAACCTGACCGGAATCACTGGCGCACATGCGGCCACCGTGGCGCTGCATGGCGCAACGTTTACGGCAACAAACTCGATCAACGCTCCAGACGAGATACATCCCATAGAGTCCGCGGTCTCCATTCCGGGCGGCCCCTGGGTACACACAGTGCCGGCGCTCACCATAGAAGTTATCGACCTGCCTTTTTAGTCTCATCGCCCATTCACTTCGAGCTTTACCGGCCGTGCGATCGAGCTCACGTCAGGGTCGTAGTACTCGTAGAGCCGGGACTGCAACGTGTGCGCGCGTATGGGGTACTTGGCGCGCAAACGGACCTTCAGCGTGACTTCCTGGTGAGGCGCGAGACCGTTGAAGTAGAGGATGGCCTGGGTTGCGGTCAGGCTGAACTTCTCCAGGCGCCCGGCATTGGCCCCGGCGCCTTTTTCCTGTAACGCTTGCAGGTCCTCGCTCAGCAGATCGAAACCCGGCGGGATGCCCAGATCCACCATAATCATGTTCGCGGTCTTGTCGAGATTGTTGCGAATCGTCACCGTTTCGGTAGCTATATCGTTCTGCGACAGCCGGGTGCGGTCATAGGCAACGTTGATCGAAAGCGGCTCGGCGGCGGGCTTTTCATCCCATGGGATAAAGGAACGGCCCACCACCTGATACGCAAGGCTCCCCGCGCCTTCGAAGTGAAGGCGAATCGATGCGGGCTGGTGCGCGTCGACACCCTTGAAGACGAACTGGTGAAGCAGTTCGTTGTTGCTCGCGGTAAGGTTGAGGGTCTTCACTTCCCTGCCGTCAAGCATCACCTGCAAGGATCCGTGCACGTCGGTCGCGCTCATTTGCGTGGCCAGCAATAAGGCGCGAAGAGCCATGATGGTGGCTTGTGTGGTGCCCCAGGCGCCGGAGGCCTGCTTCTTTTGGGAAATAAAGTTGAGGGCCTTACGCACCGTCTCGGAGGCACGGCCCCACTTGAGCAGCGCCTGCGTCGCGAGGCCGGTAGTCTCAATGGCCGCGCTCGCGCCCGTGGAGTAAACGCTGGTTTCTTCGGCGCTCCAGAAGACTTGATCCTCCTTTTCCGTACGCGCGTCGAGCAACGCCTGCATGGAGCGCCGCGTGAAGTCGGAGTCGCGGCCGTACTCGGCGGCGAAGTTGGCAATCACGGCGAGCGTGTAAGGATCGACGCCCGGAGTTAGATGGGAGTCGATGAAACTTTTCGCTTTGTCGATAGCGGCCCCCTGCATGCCGGTATCGACCAGCGACCAGGCAATATACGCAGTGATGCGGAGCACGTTGGAGTTGTAACGATCGGTTGCGCCTTCGTTGATGAACGAGGCGTCAGGCTTCCAACTCCCATCCTCTTGCTGCTGGCTTGCCAGCCAGTCGCGGGTACGCTCGATCAGCTTCGGATCCACCTCCGACACTTTTGCCATGTCGTTGAACTCCATCAGGCCGTAGGCGGTAAGTATCTTGTTAGCGGGAGCCTGGCCGAACCAGGAGAACCCGCCTCCAGGAACTTCGAAAGTAAGCAGACGCTGGTAGCCGTTGGCGATGTAGCCTTCGGCCTTGGCGTGCGTCTCTGGGGTGAGCTTCCTGGTGTGTTTCATATAGTCGAGCGCAAGTACGTTGGGATACGTGCTGGAGGAAGTTTGTTCGAAGCAGCCGCCGGGCATGCTGAGGATGCTGTCCATTCCCTCGATCAGTTGGCTAAGAGGTCCGGGGTAAAGACGGACGAGGATGCTGCTGGCATCGGCAATGGCGGTCTCGGGAAAGTGGAGATCGTGTGTGACGGAGCCCGCGAGCCGCCCGTTGAAAACCACGTCTTGCTCGCGGCCGTTAGGGATGACCTCGATCTCGCGAACGACGATGTCATTGCGCGACCCGGAGCCCTCCATGTGGGCCGAAAGGGTGAGCTTGAACTTGCCGATACGCGTGGCGGTGAGTGTGTACTGCGCGCCGGCCACGCGATCCGATGCAGCGGAGACAGATTTTTCCGGCGTATCGTGGTCAAGCGAAAACCAGTCTTCCCGTTTAAGCTTCAGGGTGACCTCGCCGGATTTCCCGGAGTAGTTGTAGACCGCAATGGGGAGAGAGATTTGGTCGCCCTGGGTGAGCGTGACCGGAAGATCGAGATCCACAAAAAAATCCTGAAATACCTTCAGGCTCGAGGTTGCGCTGCCAAGTGCACCGGAGGCCGTGGAGGCGAGCATAGCCATACGCCAGGTGGTAATGGAGTCGGCAACCGGGATGGAGATATCGGCGTTGCCGTGGGCATCGGTGATGATCTCCGGGTTGATGTAGAGCGCCTCGGGAAAGTAGGAGCGAACATGCGGAGTAACTTCCTCAGATACAGTCTTGAGCGCCACAGCGAACCCACGCCCCGCCACGGGCTGGGCGGCGACGTCTGCTCTTTCCATAGAAACACCAACCGCGTCTACCGTTCGCAAGCCTCCTATCCCGCCCATCACGCCGCCCACCATGGCCCTCGCCATTGGGGCTGGCGCTGCTTCTACAAGGACGGCCTGAGTTACGTTGCCAACGTAGAGTCTTGCGCTGAGCAGCGCGCGGTCGCGTTCCTCCAGCTTGAGGCTACTCGCGAGGTCGAAGAATCCAGGGGATGACACATCCACCCGATACCCACCCGGAGAAAGACCCGCAAAAACAAACCGCCCATCGGCCGCAGCATGCGTGGTGCGGGTGTCGGCAGTTGAGTTCCGGTGCAGGGTGATGGTTGCCCCCGGAACGACGGCGCCTGAGGTATCGAATACCGTACCGCTGACCTCAGCTCGTTGATTCATAGGGCCGCGGTTGTGCTCCAGCTGGATCTCCAGGGCGCCCCGGCTTCCCGGCTCGTGAAGCAGGTGTCCGGAACGAGCTTCGATATAGGCGAAAAGGTCATCTTCGCTGTTAAATTCGCCATCCGGACCCGCACTGCGCACGAGGTAGGCGTGAGTGCTGTCTTCACGGCTTCCCTGGCCCCAGGGGGCTGGTTCAATACGTAGGGGAGTGTTCCAGGAGTCGCGCGGCCGCGCACGATTGACCAGCGATGGAATGTCCTTCGCAACCCCACCCTTCCTGATTTCCTCACTGAGTTGGGCCGCGAGATCGCGCACCTGGTCCAGGAACACGGACCGGTACCGCTGCTGGTATTCGAAGTACTTGTCCTGCGGTAGACTGCGGCCAAACTCCGTGTCGAGCTTCGCTGGTCTAGCCATCTCGGTTGCCGAGAAGAGAGCACGGGCCGCCTTGTCCTGCTGATCGCCGCGGCGGTCTTCCACGGGTTCGATGGCGCTCGACAAAGAGAGGGAGTGGATCTCGTAGCGCGGCTTCATTACCTCCTGCTCCAGGTAGAAGAATGTTTTTGCGAAGCCCGGCTGCTTTTCCGCCAGGGCAAAGACTGCTTCATCGACAATCTGCAGACCAAGAGCAGCGCTGACGCCTTCACCATGGGCATTGGTGACGCGGAAGCAAATCCGTGCGTCGCTGCCAGGCCGGTAGCTGGCTGTGTCAGTGGTCGTTTCAACCTTCAGCTCGTCCGCCGGCTGCACGAACATGAGGCGATGGTCAGCGACTGGTTGTGCGTCGCGGCCGAAGAGGTAGGCGTCGATGTCGAGTGTGCCTGCCATCTCCGGGGTGGCCGCGAGCGTGAGCTCGGCTTGCCCGTTTTCGAGGTCGAGATCACGGGTCAGAATCGTCTGCCCATTGCGCACGATATCGATATACACCGAGCCACGGGTGCGGGTGGAGAGAACCTTCAATTCGACTCGGTCGCCGGCTTTGACGATGGCGCGGTTAACGCGCAGCAGAATCTGGTCCGCGCCTTCCCGCGTCTCGAGCGAAAGATTCGCCGTTGTGCGCGCCCCGCGATGATCGTCCGCGTCGACTCGAAGGGAGGAGCCTGCGACGATATGAATAGTTGCGACGCCGCTGCTGTCGGCGTTGACATGCTGATCATGTTCACCGGGAATGTGGACCGTAAGGGATGCGGCTGCGGGTGTGCCGTCAGGGTATGAGCTCAAAAGAAATACCTGGTTTTCGAGATGAGGGACCAGTGTGCCACCCTCCGGAACAGCAGTAATCAGCAGCGGCGATTGGCTGACGGTGATTAGTTCACCGCGGGTCTCGGCGTGCTCCGCGGAGTCTTTTACAGTGGCCTCGACCAGGGCGCGTGCTGCACCCTGGCTCATGGAGCGCCCGGCGAAATAGGCAGGGAGCACAAGATCGAAGTGATACACACCGTCTTTGTCTGTCTTGCCTTTGGCGGATCCTGCTTCAAAGACGTCCACATCCATGCTCGATATCTTGAGGGCCGTTTCTGCGTGATCGACCGGCTTACCGAAGAAGTAGCTTGCCCGCACCGTGCCAGTGACGTGATCACCAGGACGATAGTCACGCCGCGGCTTGTTGTCTTTTTCTGTGAACTCGACCGCAACTTTGAACTTTGGCAGGACATATCTTTCCACGTTGAGGGCAACTTCAGCAGTATTCGAAGGAGCGGAGCTGTCGCCCACCAAGGCGCGAAGATGATACGTGCCCAGGTTCACCTCATCAGCCAGTGAGAACTCCGCGGCGGCGATACCAAAATGATCCGTCGTTGTGCTCTTTTTAAAGACCTTGTTACCGCGCGAGTCTTCCACTTCAAAGGTAAGGTTGCGATCGGCGTCCGCCCGGTGACTGCCGCGATCGAGCGCGAGCGCGCGTACATGGATCGTCTGGCCCGGCTGGTAGACCGGTTTCTCGGTGGTGAGCATGATCAACGCCGGATCCTTGAGTTCGATAGGCTGCGTGTATTCAGCGGAACCGATCGGTGTGTCGGAGATCAGGCGGATATCGTATTTGCCTTCGAGCCCGGCCGGAAAGCGAAACTGCGCCGCGACTGTGCCGTGCCGGTTGAGGTGTCCGGAAAAGAGCGGGCGAGCTCTTTGCTGCGGAATGAGAAGTTCGGCTCGGACCGTCCCGGTGAGAGCCGCGTCCTCGTTGCCAGCGTCCGAAACCAGCACTCGGATAGCGGCATCGCTGCCGGCGAGGTATTCGGTCTGGCCAATCATGCGAACGACCGGCCGGCGCAGGATGCGCGAGATGGATTCGACACCCGCGATCGCTGGTATTTCTTTGTCGCCGTATTCGAAACGAAAACGCACCCGTTGCCAAACCAGGTCTTCAAATGCGATGGGTTTTGCGGGTGCGATGCTCTGCTGCCACGTGCCGTCACTTTTGGCGATTTCGACCTGCCGTTCGGCGCGGCCGAGGACGTGCTCCTCGGGATCGACAATCTCCGTGATGAGCTTGCCGGAACCAGGGCGTGCCCCATGGTAGGGAATAGCGACCAGGAGGACGCCGTGCGTAAACGAGGCTGCGGGGGACGGAGCACCTGCTTCCGTAAACGGAGCGTAGGTGCCCGCAAGGGCGATGAGGAGTAGTACGAACGAGAGAGGAAGGAGAAGTTTAAATAGAACGCTGCCGCCGCGCGTGTGCATGCCGGTGCTCCGAGTTTGCTGCCGGGTAGGGGGGCGGGGCAGCTTCTGTCTGAGCGGAGAACGCGGAGCTTCTGCAAACTTGCAGAGAGAAACAAAAATATTTTTTTTCGGCGGTTATTGGCGTGGGACTGTCCAAATTAGCAGGTGGCCAATTCTTTGGAGTTGGTTTCAACAAACATGAGTAGGCGTGGAATGAAAGGCCGTGGTGGGCTTCACCCGGATTGCCTGCCGAGATTAATGGAATTGATCAACATCGCGAGGTTTCCCTGAGAAGAAAACAGTCCAATTCGCACGAGAACCGACGATGCGATGGCAATCGCAGGAAAGAGAAAAGACAGACCGTTGATGGGGCTTCGCCCCGTCTTGATTAACCCACGTACGCTAGTGCGAACATGGGGCACCCCGTCAGTGCGGGCTTGAGGGGGAGAGTGGTCACGTCCCGTTTCATCTCCTCGTGGGTCGTGGGGCACCCGTACGGATCTGTCGGACCCTCAGCAGGCTTGAGGGGGAGGCCTGCGGTATCCCACATCTCGCGAAAAACGAGCGAGATGTGGGGCACCCGGCCATTGTGGCGGAGATAGAACCCAAAAGCATGTACATTCCGATGACAAGTCTGCTATTCGCGGGTCCAGCTCTGTCCGTCGGTGCTCATCCAGTGCTCGCCGTCATCGGTAGTTAATTCGAAACGCGACAAAGTTTGAGTGTCTGGAGACTTGGCGGCCAGGTCTTCCGTGGGTGCGGGCGATGCCTCGACCATCACCGTCTGCGAGGCTGAACCCACGCGGAGTCTGACGTCCGCGACGGCTTGCTGCGCCGGCGCTACTTTGGCGGAGAAAGATTCGGTTTCGAACCCCTTTGACTGAGCTTCTATCCGGTAGCTACCGGGTACGAGACCTTCCATGCGATATTGACCGCGGTTATCGGTCGCAGTGCTGCGAACGATCTCAGCGGCAGGGTTGGTCGCGACCACGGTTGCGCCGGGAACCACCGCGCCCGTGGGGTCGGTGATGGTGCCGGACAGCGTCGCATCCGTGGCTGCTGCGGGACGAAAGCTCATTTTGAGGGCAGGAGCCTCATTGCCGGAGGAAACACGAGAGGTTAGAGCGACTGCGACTGCGCGGCCTTTCCATGGCGGGGGAACGGCCTTCCAGTTTCTGCCCTCGTCATCACTGAAGAAGAGATGGTGATCAGTGTCAATGGCGAGCCTCTGATTGCCGTTGGAAGCCATCGAGAGGATGGCGAGACGACTTGGCAGAGGATTTGGTGCGGAAAGAACAGATTGAACACGATAGAGTCCCCGGCCGTTCACCGGTCTGCCGGCGCTCCCAGCGGATGCTCCAAACCAACTGCCTGGCGTAGCCGGTTGTGTAGGTCGAGGTGCTGCGCCTTCGAGAATACCGCCCATCGTCCCGCTAATGACCCCGCCTGCACTGCCGCCAGCCGGGGCTTGTCTCGCTTCAGGAGGCGGCGCTGGCTGTGTTGCGGCGGCAATTCCTTGTTTCCTTTGCGCACGCTGGGCAAGCGGCGCTTCGTTGCGAGCAACGTCGCGGGCTACTTCCGGCGGCGTGCTCTCGACCAGCGCGGCTGCTGGTTTACGCGCATCAGCTACCTGGGCCGGCACGGACACCTGGCGAACTCTCCTTTCGCCATTGCGAACGAAAAGAATTACCAGGATGAGAGCAGCAAATGCGGGAATCCCCGCCCAAGCGGGATGCCACCGGGGAAACCAGCGATGGCGAACAGCTGGATCGAGGACTGGGGACTCATCGGCAGGCGGAAGCGAAAGCGCAACCATCTGCCGGCACGCCGGGCAAATGGCAAGATGCGCAAGTGTCTGCTGCTGCTCATGGGCCGGCAGCGTGTGCTCAACAAAAGCGTTGAGCTGGTCCGCGTCTGGATGCTGCCCGGCCTGGAGAATTTCGCTCATAGTTGCCCCGATGGAGCAGCGGCCTTCGCAACCGTCTGCTCTGAGAACGAGGTGGTTTGCGAACTTTGCAACAAAGCACGCAGATTGATTTCCACATCACGCGGATCATTTCCCAGCGCTTCTTCGGCCGCCCGTTTGCTCAATCCGCCGGCCTGAAGATGGTGGAGCAGTCGCTTACGCAGATCCGTAATCAGGCGCTGGAGCCGCCGGCTAATCGTAGCTTCGTGCACGCTAAGGACCCGGCCGATCTGGGCGAGCGGCTGGCGATCGAGGAAATAAGAGCAGAGCAGGTAGCGTTCTTCGGCGGAAACACTCTCGAGCGTAATAGTGATGGCGCGGGTCAGGTCAGTAAGTTCTGCGGCAACGGGTGCCGGATCCAGTTGCGGCGCGGGCGCGTCGAAAGTGTCGAGCGGCGACTCGCGGTACGTTCGCCGGTGATGATCCACGTGACGCTGGGCAAGCGTGGTGCGAAGCCAGCCGAGTAGCGAACCACGGCCGGAGTAGGAAGCGAGGGGAGAGCGCCGCTGTCCTTCGACCTCGCGCAGCCCATAGAGCTCCGAGTAAAGCGAGCCGGCAAGATCGTGCCCCACTGTGCTTGAGCCGGTGATAGCGACGGCTGCCT
Source organism: uncultured Acidobacteriaceae bacterium (assembly GCA_963763905.1). Classification (GTDB taxonomy): domain Bacteria; phylum Acidobacteriota; class Terriglobia; order Terriglobales; family Acidobacteriaceae; genus PALSA-350. Next base: position 73,651 of record CAVXRU010000033.1, read on the forward strand.
GGGTAAGCTGCGCGCGATACAGGTGAACAAAGCGTTGCCACGCAACCTCGCGGCCCAGCGCGCAGGCAGTAGCGAGCGCCAGGTCTTCCAGGCGGAGCGATCTCAGGAAGTCAGCCTTTTGCGAGTGATCGGGATGAGCAGCAGCGGGCAAACCGTAGTTGAACTTCTCGCCCACAGAGTAGAGCGCCGCGCTGAACTCGTCGGATGTTAGCCCGTCGGCCGCGGCCCTGGCGGTGACCCAAAGCTCCTGCAGGAGACTTTCCGGCAGGTCCCGGCCGGCCGAGTCTCTGGACTGTGGCGCCGATGGTAACGGCAGCGCCAGATCACCGGACTGTGGTGACGTTGTCTCCACCCTCTCAAGATACTGCAATCCCCTTTGATAGACTTGTCCGGCCATGAGAAAGTTCGTTGTTCGAATTGTCTGTACTGTGCTCTCGCTGGTTGCCGTCGCAGCCGCGCAGGATGTCATTCCCCTCTATCCCGGCATCGCGCCCGGTTCGACGCAGCAGAACTATCCGGAGAAGCAGTATTACTCCACCGTCTGGCATACAGACGTGGTCACGAATGTGACCCAGCCCACCCTCACAGTATTCAAGCCTTCTCTGGCGTTGAAGAACGGCACTGCGATCGTCATCTGCCCGGGCGGCGGATTTATGGCCCTGTCCATCGCAAGCGAGGGTACGGACGTCGCCAAATACCTGGCCGCAAGAGGCGTGACCGCATTTGTTTTGAAGTATCGCGTGGCGCACACTGGCGAAGACGCCACCCAGGAATTCATGACCTTGTACGCAGACAAGCAAAAATTTGATGAGACCGTGAAGTCCGTCGAACCTCTGGCCGTCGCTGACGGGTTAGCCGCGGTCACTTACGTCCGGCAGCACGCGGCGGAATGGGGGATTTCTCCCGATCGTGTCGGCATTATCGGGTTCTCCGCTGGTGGATTTGTCACCGCCGAAGTTGCCCTCCACTACTCTCCCCAAGGCCGGCCCGCCTTTGTCGCCCCGATCTATGGGGGCTTGTCGAAAGACGCTCCCGTCCCCGCCGACGCACCGCCCATGTTTATTGCGGCGGCTACCGACGATTCACTCGGTCTCGCGCCAGCAAGCATTGCTCTTTATCAGCTGTGGACGGCCGCTCACAAATCGGCCGAATTGCACATGTACGCCAAGGGCGGCCACGGCTTCGGGATGCGATGGCAGAACATTCCCACAGATCAGTGGATCGACAGGTTTGCCGATTGGCTGCAACAGCAAGGCTTTTTGAACAAGTAAGGTCAATCGTAGCGCAGCGCGATCAAAGGGTTGATGCGCATGGCGCGACGCGCAGGGATATAGCAGGCCGCGAGCGCCACCACCGTGAGCAGAATGGTGACGCCCATGAACGTGAGAGGATCTGTGGGCCTCACGCCGTAAAGCAGCCCTGCCATGAGGTGCGAGGCGATCAGCGCCCCCACCAGCCCCACAGCCGCGCCCGAAAACGCGAGCCCCAGTCCCTGGCGCAGAACCATCTCCAGGATATTCTCTCTTTGCGCCCCAAGCGCAAGGCGAATGCCGATATCGCGTGTACGCTCGCTGACGATATACGAGATCACTCCATAAATTCCAAGCGCCGCCAGCAGCAAGGCCGTGGCAGCGAAGGATGCCACGATCACCATCAGGAATCGCCTTGCAGCCAGCGAGGCTGACAAAGCGTCGGCGAGCGTCTGTGCTCCGTAAACAGGAAGCTCCGGGTTCACGTATTGCACCTGCTCGCGCACCTCTGCCGGAATAGCACCCGGGTCCAGTTGTCCGCGCAGAAAAATTGCCAATTCCCTGGCCTTGGTTTGGTACAGGCTCAAATAGATTTGCGGAACACCCGCGTCCGCCAGCGATTCTGTTCGGGCATTTGCAATGACGCCGATCACGGTAATCCAGGACTCGCTCGACGGCTTCACCTTCAGGCGCTTGCCCAGCGGATCTCCGTTTGGCCAGTACGTCCGTGCCATCGCCTGATTGATCACTGCGACCTGCGGCGCCTTCTCATTGTCGAGGTCGCTAATCAGGCGGCCCCGCACCAGCGGGATTTCCAACAAATGAAAATACTCCGGCGAAACGTCGGATTGCTCCACCAAAGCGGACTGCCTGCTCTGAGCCTCGCGCCCTTCCAGGATCAACGGTGACATGTTTCGATCGTGGTTCAATGGGATGGACGCGTCGAGTCCGAGCGCCGCCTCCTGCACTCCCGGCAACGTCCTGCCGCGGCGAAGCAATTCGCGCAGAAAGGGCGCTTCCTGTGCAGCGCTTCCATAAATGTCCGTCTTAGGGTCATTGGGCACAGGCAGCCACAAGCGAACGGCCATCACACGCTGCGGATTGAATCCCAGCGGGACTTTGAACAACTCCCAGAAACTGCGCAGCAGTAGTCCCGAGGCAATCATCAGCACTAACGACAATGCGAACTCTGTCACCACCAGCGCATTGCGCATTTTCGTCTGTTCCCGGGAACCCCTTGAGCCGCGGCCTTCCACCCTGAGCATCTGGCTCAAATCCAACCGGCCAACCTGAAAGGCCGGGGCCAGGCCGAAAATCGTACCGGCCAAGACAGAGGCGCCGAGCGCGAACAGCAGAACGCTCCAGTTGATCGATATGTCATTGAGCCGCGGAAGGCTCTCCGGCAACATTTGCAGCAGCGGCCCCCTGGTGCAGAACAAAATCGCCAACCCGGCCATGCCTCCCAGCAGAGAAAGAATCAGGCTCTCGGTGAGCAACTGCCGCACCAGCCGGCTCCGGGCGGCCCCGAGTGCCTGGCGAACCGCCATCTCGCGTCCTCTCCTGCTGGCGCGCGCCAGCAGCAAATTCGCCACGTTCACACAGCCGATCAGCAGCACCAATCCCACCGCGCCCAAGAGCAATATCAACGACTGGCGAACATTGCCGAACACGCTCTCCTTGAGGGGGACTAATTGCACCCTCCACGCGCTTTCGGCCGGATAATCGTCGGGGAATTGCTTCTGCAAAGACGCGACCAACGCATCCAGCCGGCTCTGCGCTGCCGCAATGGTTAGCCCGGTTTTCAGCCGCGCAATGGTCTTCAGAGTTAACCGCGTGCTGCGGAGCGGGGGCGGGGCCGGATCGCCGGCGAAACCCGTGGCGGCCCATAACTCGGTATTCCTTTCTCCCGGTGTTTGTCCTGGATCGTGAAAACCAGCCGGCACGACGCCGATGACGCGATACAAATCGTTGTCGAGGCGCAAACTTCTGCCCAGAATCTTCGGGTCGCCTCCAAACCCCCGCTTCCAGAGGCCGTCGCTGATGACCACATCGAGCGTGAAGCCAGGCGTGGGATCCTCCGGAGGAAAGGTTCGGCCCAACTCCGGCTTTACCCCCAACAGCGCAAAATATCCCGGTGTGACCGGCTCAAACTGGATCCGTGACGGCTGCGAAGAGCCGGTAAGATTCACGGAACCGGATGACTGCAGCACCACAGATTGAAAAATGCCGGAACGCTGCAGGTCCTTCCACTCAGGAATGGATATGCCTGCGTCCTGCGCCCGGATGCCGGGCAGGTCGTCTTCGATTCTTACCAGTTGTTCCGGGTGAGGATACGACAGCGGGTGCAACAGCGTGGCATCGACAAGGCTGAAGATCGCTGTTGTCGCTCCAATCCCCAATGCCATCGTTACAATCGAGACGGCAGCGAACCCGGGCGACTTGGCCAGCAGCCGCACCCCGTAGCGCACGTCCTGCAGTAAAGTTTCAAGGAACGGCAGCCCCTGCTCTGCGTGGTAAGTCTCCCGCACCCACTCCCGCGCGCCGAACTTCAGCACCGCCTGGCGGTGCGCCTCCGAAGGAGACATGCCGGCACGAAGGTTCTCCGCTGTCTGCAGAGCAATATGTCCTTCTATCTCTTCTCGCAGCCGCTGGTCATCGCACCGGCCCGCCACGAAGTTCCTGATTCGCGTCGACCACCGTTTGAGGAAGTTCACGACAGATCCTCCGCTTTCACTTCAAAAAACCGCGCGATGATTGCCGTCGTTTGCTCCCAGTCGCGAGTCTCAGCCTCTAGTTGTTTATGCCCGGCTCGCGTCAGCCGGTAAAAGCGGGCACGCCGATTGTTCTCCGAAGCGCCCCACTCAGACGCGATGGCGCCTTCCTGTTCCAGCTTCAGCAGCACGGGATACAACGTCCCCTGGTTTACGGCCAACAGATCACCGCTGATTTGCTCGATGCGCCGGGCAATCCCGTAGCCGTGCAGCGGCCCCAACACATCAAGCGTCTTCAGAACCATCAGCCCCAGGGTGCCCTGCCGAACATCCGTCTTCTCCTTCATGACCTCGCCCTTTGGGTTGCCAACAGGAATAATGCCACACGTCCTCTGGGAAAGCAACAGGTAAATCGCCATGCCGCTTTGACATACCTACACATCTATGGGTATCGTTGCCTGGAAGCCTGGAAAGAGGTTTCCCATGGGACTGTGGTCACGGTTGAGAAATCTGAAGAGACGGAATGCTGTGGATGCGGAGATCGCGGAGGAGTTGCGATCGCACCTTGAGATGGCGATAGACGACGGGATGCGCGCAGGCTTGAGCGAGGCTGAGGCACGGCGCGCCGCGCGGTTGAAGTTTGGAAATCCGGTTGCGATGCGGGAGAAGACGATGGGCGCGGACGCGGCGCTCAGTCTGGATGGCGTTTGGCGCGACGCGAGGTTTGCGCTGCGGCAGTTAAAGAGATCACCCGGTTTCGCCGTGACGGCCATGGTGACGCTGGCTTTGGGAATTGGAGCAAATATCGTTGTCTTTGGCGTGTTGAACGCAGTGATTCTGCATCCCCTCAATATCTCCGACCCACAAAGCGTCTATCAAATTTTCCACAAAGAGTGGATGAGCGGCGGTCAAACCTATCCGGCGTTCGAGGATTTTCGGCAGAGAAACACGACCTTCGCCGGTATGGCGGGCGCATATGGGCTGACGAGCGTCGGTCTCGAATGGAAAAACAAGGTGCAAGAAATTTCCGGTTACGACGTCACCGGGAACTATTTCGATCTGCTTGGCGTGCGGCCGGAGATAGGACGTTTTTTTCACGCGAGCGATGAGCACGGGCCGGGCTCTGCTCCCTACGTGGTGTTGAGCGACGCTCTTTGGAGACGGGAATTCCACGCAGATCCAACAGTGATTGGCAAGACGGTTCGTCTGAGCACTCATCCGTTCACCATCGTCGGTGTGGCGCCACCCGATTTTCACGGTCTGGAGCGGTTCTTCTGGCCGGATTATTTTGTCCCGATGGTCAATGAAGAACAAGTGGAAGGCTGGGATTTTCTCCATAGCCGCCTGTATGCACCAGTGGCTGTGATTGGACGGCTAAAACCGGGCGTGACGCCGGAGCAGGCAACAGAAAATCTGAATGCGATTGCTCGCGATCTGCAAAAGGAGTATCCGGCAACCGACAGTGACCAGTCGGCGCGTCTCATTCGTCCGGGCCTCGAAGGTGACAACGGATATGCCATCCATGCATTCCTACTCAGCGTGATGCTGCTGGCGCTGCTCTTGCTTGCAGCGGCTTGCGCGAACTTGGCGAGCTTGTTTGCCGCTCGCGCGGCGGATCGCGGCCGGGAGTTAGCACTGCGCGTAGCCCTGGGTTCGAGCCGGCAGCGTCTCTTGCGGCAACTCCTGACTGAAGCCATGCTGGTTTCTCTGTTGGGCGGCGCGGTCGGAATGTTGTGCGCGGCCTCATTGCTGAATGCTCTCAGCCGATGGCAGCCGTTTGGAGCGGGCTCTGCACATCTGGTAGCGGCGGTCGACGCACGCGTGTATCTGGCAGGCCTTGCATTATCGATGACGAGCGGCCTTCTCTTCGGCATGATCCCGGCCTGGCATGCATGGCAAAGCCGCCCGCTGCAGGCGATGAAGAGCGCACCCGCAGAGTCGGGGCATTTTCGCCGATTTGCCATACGGGACTTGCTGCTCGGGGCGCAAATTGCTATTTGCACCCTGCTGGTTACGGCTTCGCTGGTGGCTGGTCGCGGAATGGTCCGGGCACTGCGCGCTCCACTCGGGATTAACCCGGCCGGTGCAACGGTCGCGCAAGTGAATCTAGGCATGGTCGGCATCGATGGAGACAACGCTCTAGCGAAACAGAAGCAGATCATCGAGGCGGCGGAAGGTATACCCGGCGTCCAGGCCGCGGGAATTGTAAACTTCCTGCCGTTGAGTGGATCGGGGATGAGCGGCATTCCCGTTTATTGGCCTGGAACGGTAGATCAGAGTTTGTCGAATCAGGTGTTGGCGACGCGCGTGTATCCGGTATCGCCGGACTACCTCAAAGCAGCGGGAACACGGCTGTTGACAGGACGCAATTTGACTTGGCATGACGACGCATATACACCTCGTGTGGCCATCGTGAACGCCAACTTTGCTCACAAAATGTTTGGCAATCGGCCAGCCGTGGGAAATCACTTTTTGCTAGGGAATGATTCGTACGAAGTTGTTGGCGTCGCGGAGAATGGAAAGTACTTAGACCTGAACGAAAACCCGACGTGCGCAGTCTATGTCTCAACGGCTCAGATGGAACAGAGCAATATCAAACTGGTAGTGCGCTCCGGCCTGGCCTCTCGCGACATGGCAGCCGCGCTGCAGCGGATTTTGAGCAGCATCGCGCCAACGGCGCCGATCACGATCCGCAGCTGGGATGATGCGTTAAGCAACGTGCTGTTCCCTGCCCGAACAGCTGCGGCGGCTCTGGGAATTATGGGAATGCTGGCAGCAATGCTGGCGGTCACCGGCATTTTTGGAATGGCGGCCTACAGCGTCAGCAAGCGCATGAAAGAGTTGGGCATTCGCGTGGCGTTGGGTGCTCAGCGAAAGCAGATTGTGGGCTCGGCCGTAGGGCGTCCGTTGGGGCTGCTGATATCCGGTTCGATCGTTGGGCTGGTGGCGGGTCTCTCTGCCAGCCGGCTGCTTGGACGAATCGTGTACCAGGCCGACCCGCGCGATCCTCTGGTCGTGGGCGGCGCAATTGCTACCATGGCTCTCCTGGGATTGATGGCAACGCTCGTTCCCGCCCGCAGGGCTCTCACTGTGGACCCTTCCCGGCTGATGCGGGAAGAGTAAGCAGCACCATCCAGAATCAGGTGACAAAGGGATTGCAACTCTGAAGCCTAACTGGGCTCGCGGGACTATTCACGCCGTTCATTCGTATATGCCTTTCTTCAACAAATCAACGTACTTGCCGGTCGGCTATTGACAATCCTGTGCTCGTGGAGGGAATCTTTTAATGCTGCGTAGGGCGCATCGGTGTAGATCGAAAGGGCAACGCCTACCTACGGTACTTTGAGCACGATCGCGCCTATGCCGAACATCGAAAACCTCAAAAAGCAAGCCAAACAGTATCTGCGCTGGCATCGTGAAGGGTACTATCCCGTCGCCGCCCGGATAAGGGCCGCGTTACCTCGATTTCGCGACATGGGGGACATGGAGATACTGGAATCAAACTTCAAGCTCGCGGATGCTCAGGAGCTTGTTGCACGGCAGATGGGGTTCGACAGGTGGCAGGCGCTCCTATCAGGAGCAGATGCCATGAGCGATGCACCAAAGCAGATGACGTCACGTTCTGTTCTCACTTCTATTGAGGCGCAGCTCTTTGTTGCGAACATCCAGAGTTCCTGCGACTTCTATACAAGCAAGCTCGGCTTCACGGTCGCATTCGTCTATGGCGATCCGCCGTTCTATGGGCAGGTTGTGCGCGACTGTGCGCGATTCAACTTGCGGCTGGTTGGCGAGCCTGTGTTCTCTGGCGATATTCGCAAGCGCGAAGGTCTGCTTTCCGCCTCCATCACGGTTGCTACCGCGAGCGAGATCAAACAACTTTTCCTGGATTATCAGGCCGCCGGAGTCCCGTTCCATCAGGCACTTAAGAAGGAGCCATGGGGCGCCAGAACTTTTGTCGTCTCGGATCCGGATGAGAACCTGATCCTCTTTGCAGGTCCGGCCGACTGAACTGCTCCGACCTCGCAAAGCGCAACCGTGAACGCACACATCGTGCTCCCGCTCACTGCCAGCCTCCACCGAGTGCCCTGTAAAGCTGTACCAACGTCTGGTACTCGCTCCCTCGCGCCTGCGCGAGTGTCAGTTCTTCGTTATACAGCGATCGCTGCCCGTCCAGCACTTCAAGGTAGGTCGTGGTACCTCCCTTGTAGCGCATGTTCGACAAGCGGACAGACTCCTGCAGATCGGCGACGCTATCCTCCAGACGCAGTCGTACCTGGTGCTGCTTCTGATAACCGATGAGCGCATCAGAGACGTCCCCGAACGCCCGCTGAATAGTTTGCCGGTAAGCAATCACAGCCTGCTGGTGCTCCGACTCAGCGAGGTGGAGATTCCCGCGCAGCGCGCCGCCTGTGAAAATCGGCTGGCTCACCTGGGCGCCGTAAGACCAGAAGCCGAGCTGCGAACTCATGAGGTTGCTAAAGGTGCTGCTTCTGCCGAAGGAACCGCCACCCGACCCAGTCAGCGAAATTTGCGGGAAAAATGCCGCCTTGGCGACCCCGATTTCCGCGTTCGCCGCAACCAGGTTCTGTTCCGCCTCGCGAATATCAGGCCGGCGCTCGAGGATAGAGGAAGGAAGCCCGGGCGGCACTTCAGGAGGCAGCGGTTGTTTTACCAACGGGAGCCCGCGCGACACATCCTGCGGATAATTGCCCAATAGGATGCTGATAGCGTCCTCCTCCTGGCCAATTTGCCTTTCCAGGTCAGGAACGGCTGCATTGGCAGTGTCGAGAACCTGCTGTGCCTGGAGCACATCCAGTTTGGTCGCCACCCCGTGGTCGAGGCGCAGCCGGGTGAGTTTGACCGAAGCTATCTGGGCCTGGACCGTATCACGCGTGATTTGCAGTTCCAGATCGAGTTCGAGCAGCGCGAAGTAATCGGCGGCAACGTCGCTGACCAGGGTCAATATGACAGTCTGGCGCGCGTCTTCGGTAGCCAGGAGCTGGGCGCGTGCGGCCTGGGTTGCGCGGCGCAGACGGCCGAACAAATCCAGCTGGAACGCTGCATCGGTGGTAAGGGTGAAAAAGTTGTAGGTGTTTTGGAAGCTGGGGTCTTTGCCACCGGTAAAATTGCCGTTCCCTTGCACTTGAGGAAACAGGTTCGACCGCGTGATGGCAACCTGGGCGCGCGCGGCAACGATGCGTTCTGTGGCCAACTGCAAATCGTAATTTTGTTTGAGCGCGATGCGAATGAGCTCTTGCAACTTCGGGTCCTGGAAAACCTGCCACCAGGGAAGATCGGCATAGGACGCAGCCTGCGCCTGAAGCTGGGGATTTTCGGACAGATCCCGATACACAGTCGGAGTTTGAATGTTCGGCCGGTGGTAATTGGGACCGACCATGCAACCGGCGAGCGAGCCGGAAACCAACGTCGCCATCAGCAATCTAGCCAGCGTCATGAAGTGCAACTCCGTTTGTGCTCAATCCCCTACTTCCGGGGAAGGTGTTTTCGGCAACGGCGCGGCAAGCTGCTCCTGGCCTGCGCCGGACCATTTTTCTACCAGGTAGAAAATACCCGGGACAAAGAAGATGCCGATTGCGCTGGCGGCCATCATGCCGCCGATCACCGTGGTTCCCATGATCTGGCGCGCGACGGAGCCGGCGCCAGTTGCGGTCCAGAGCGGCACGCAGCCGAGAATGAAGGCGAAGGAGGTCATCAGGATCGGCCGCAGCCTCAGCCGCGCACCTTCCAGTGCCGCGTCGGCGAGAGGTTTTCCGTGCTCGTACTGTTCCTTGGCGAACTCGACAATCAGAATCGCATTCTTCGCTGCCAAGCCAATCAACATCACCAGCCCAATCTGGGAGTAGACGTCGGCCTCGATCTGAACCAGGTAAGCAGGCAGAAGCGCGCCCAGGACAACGCGGCGGAGCCATAGCACGAAAAATGCGCCAAAGACCGCCACCGGTGTACTGAGCAATACGCTGAAGGGCAACGACCAGCTTTCGTAAAGTGCGGCAAGAATTAAAAAGACAAACAGCAGCGAAAGCCCGAAGATCAGCGCGGGTGGAACGCCTTCCCGGGCTTTCTCTTCCTGAAACGACATACCGGAGTAGTCGAAGCCCATTTCTCTCGGCATGGTTTGCTTGAACACCGCTTCCAGCGCGGCCGTTGCCTGGTCTGAGCTATAGCCAGGCGCGGCACTGCCATTGATTTGCGCGCAACGGTACTCATCGAAGCGCATCGTAAATTCCGGCCCCTGCCGCGGCTTGACCGTGGTCAGTGTGGAAAGGGGCACGTTCTCTCCCTTGCTGTTGCGAACATAAAATTCGCCGACGTTCTCTGCCCTGCCGCGATATTCACTCTCGGCTTCGACATAGACCTGCCACTGGCGGCCGAAGCGATTGAAATAGTTGATGAAATAACCGCCCATAAACGCCTGGACGGTGCGGTACACATCGTTCAGGTTTACCCCTTGCTTCAGCACCTTATCGCGGTCGACGTCGACAAATTCCTGCGGCACGCTGGACAGGAAAGTCGTACTCAGGCTGGCAATTTCCGGCCGCTTTCGCGCCGCTTCAAGAAATGCAGCCAGGTTCCGGGCTAGGAACGGAATATCGCCGCCCGAACGGTCTTCGAGGATAAAGGTGAATCCGCCGGCAGTGCCGACGCCAGGAATCGCAGGCGGGGAAAAACTGAAGGCCACGCCTGCAGGCAACTTGCTCAACTGCTGGTTGAGATGAGCTTTGATCGATTGAAATTGCTGGTCTCTCGCCGTGCGGGTGTCCCAGGGCTTGAGGGCCACAGAAAAGAACGCGTTATAGCTGGTGCGAACAAAACTAAGCAGACTGAAGCCTACGACGGTGGTCGTGTACTGAACCCCGGGGGTATTCATAATGACTTTTTCAACATCGGCCGCCACCGCAGTCGTCCGCTCCAACGAAGCCCCGTTGGGCAGTTGCAGATTGACATAGGCGTACCCTTGATCTTCGTCGGGGAGAAAGCTCGTGGGCAGGCGATTGGCGAAGAACCCCGCCGCAATCCCAAAGGCCACCAGCAGTACCACCAATACCGCAGTCTTTCTGAGCAATACCCCGCTCCATCGGACGTAGCCCTCGGTCGCCTGCTCGAAACGGCGGTTAAACCAATCGAAGAATCTTCTCAGCAGGCCGTGGCTCGGTTGCCGTGGGCGCAGAAGCAGCGCGGCCAGCGCGGGGCTGAGCGTAAGCGCGTTGAATGCGGAGAGTACGACAGAGATAGCAATGGTGACCGCGAACTGCTGATAGAGCCTGCCCGTAATGCCGGGAATGAACGCCGTGGGCACGAAAACAGCGGAGAGAACCAGCGCAATGCCGACCACCGGGCCCGAGAGTTCTTCCATCGCTTTGAACGCTGCGTTCTTTGGCGTCAGTCCCTCTTCGATGTGCCGCTCCACACCCTCTACCACCACGATGGCATCGTCCACCACCAGGCCAATCGCCAGCACCAGGCCAAAAAGAGAAAGTGTGTTGATGGAAAAACCAAACAGCGGGAAGAGGATGAACGTGCCCACCAGCGAAACCGGCACGGCCAGAAGCGGAATCAAGGTGGAACGCCAGCTCTGGAGGAAAAGATAGACGACAAGGATTACCAGGATGAGGGCGATCACGAGTGTCTTAACGATTTCCTTGATGCCTTCCGTGACCGAACGCGTCGTGTCCAGGGATATGGCAAAGTCCATGTCCTCGGGAAAGCGTTGTTTCATTTGCGCCATCAGTTTCTTGACCCCGGCGGCTGCGTCGACTGCGTTCGAGCCGGGCAATTGATAGCAGGCAATAATCGCGCCCGGCCTCCCGTTGAAACGGCCGGAAACGCTATAGTCCTGGGCTCCAAGCTCGATTCGGGCGACATCGCGGACGCGGACGACGCCGCCGTCAGGAGTTTCGCGAACCACAATGCTTCCGAACTCTTCGGGAGAGACGAGACGGCCCTGGGCCAGAACCGTGTAAGTGAATTCCTGACCCTTGGGTGCAGGCTCGCCTCCGGCCTTACCTGCGGGGTTCACCGTATTTTGCGCCTGCACCGCGCTTATGATGTCCGGGACGGTGATGCCCAGCTTTGCCAACTGGTCTGGTTTTACCCAAAGCCGCATCGCGTATTGGCCGGCGCCGAAGACCTGCGTGTTGCCAATGCCCGGCGAACGCAGGATGGGATCCACGATGTTGATGTACGCGTAGTTGGCCAGAAACTTGGCATCGTAGGTTCCGTGCGGCGAGTAAAGGGCAACCCACATGAGGGGAGCGGTGACGGACTTGCGAACCGTGATTCCGTAATTGGTGACGTCGGTCGGAAGTTGCGACGCAGCCTGGGTTTCGCGCGATTGGGTGAGAATGAAGTCGGTGTTTGGATCGGTCTTTACGTCGAAGTCCACAATCAGGCTGGTGGTGGAATTGGCCGTGGCATTCAGCGAATACATGTAGTTCATGTTGTCCACGCCATTCATCTGCTGCTCGATAGGTGTGGCAACCGCTTGTTCCAGGGTTTGCGCGTCCGCCCCAACATAGGTGGCCAGGACTTGAATCTCCGGCGGAGTGATGTTGGGAAACTGCGCCACCGGCAAGCTCAGGATGGTGAGCGAGCCCACCAGGACCATGACGATGGAGATCACGATGGCGACGATCGGGCGGTTGATGAAGAACTTTGACATCGGGTGTCTATCCTTGAGTTGCCGGGGGACTTGCGGGGACAAACGGCCGGGGGTTCACTTTCGCACCTGGGCGCACCTTCTGAACTCCTTCCACCACGACTTTCTCTCCTCGATTCAGCCCGCTGGCGATCACCCACTCGGAACCGACACGGTCACCGACCGTGACTGTCCGAATGATCACCTTGTTGTCTCCACCCACCACGGCGACCTGGTAAGCGCCCTGCAGCTCCGACACCGCGCGTTGAGGAACCACCAGCGCGTCCCGTTGCAGGTTGACGACGGCGCGCACTTTGGCGTATCCGCCAGGGCGCAAAATGTTTCCCGGATTAGGAAACAGGCCGGCAATCCGAATGGCCCCGGTGCTCTCGTTGACCTGGCGGTCGGCAAAATAGAACGTGCCCTCGTGCGCATAGGTGGAGCCATCGGCCAGTATCAGTTGCAGGCGAAGGGCTCTGTCCGCTGCCAGGCGGCTGGCATCCGTCGGGAAGCGCTTCCGCCAGGCAAGATACTGGGGCTCGCCAACCGTAAAGTAAACCTTGATAGGTTCAACCGTGGAAACGGAGGTGACTGGCCCGCTGCTGGGATTGACCAGCGCGCCTACCTGAAGTTGGGCTTGCCCGGCGATGCCATCGATGGGGGCAACTAGCCGGGTAAACTCGAGATTAATTTTTGCCGTTTCGACCGCGGCTTCAGAGGTCTTGATGAGGGCCTTGGCCGTTTCCACCGAGGCCAGGGCGGCAAGGTTGTTCTGCACGGCATTGTCTAGATCCTGCTGGCTCGCGGCCTGTTCCTGGGCCAGGGGCCGGTAGCGCTTGACATCCAGATCCGTGCGCCCCTGCACTGCCACGGCATTGGCGAGCGCGGCTTTGGCCTGTGCCAATTGCCCCTGGGCCTGGTCAAGAGCTGCTTGAAAAGGCCGCGGGTCGATCTCGAACAGGAGCTGACCTTTTCTGACGAACGCACCCTCCTGATAGCCCTGCCTTTGCAGATACCCGGTAACCTGCGCCCTGACGTCGGCATTGACGAGCCCGTCGAGGGTGCCGATCCATTCCCCGAAAATCGGAACATCCTTTTGCTCGACCTGAACCACCTCGACATCCGCAGGGCTGCCCTGCGGCGTCCCTGAGGTTCCCTTTGGCCGCATTGCCCCGACCACCAGGATGACCACAAGCAAACAAAGGACTCCGAGACCCACGACGACAAGGTTGCGCTTCGAAAGGCCGGCCATCTTGATTGAAAACCTCCCCGCGAGGATGTATCCGGCATCATCTTCTAAAATCCGAACCAAAGCCAGAGCATGTTTTACGGGCCCGTCCTTGAGACTTCGCGTCCGCATGCTCTTCAACGCAGGAGCGCGTCTCGGGGAACCTGACTATAGGGAAATTGACTCGATCCTATATTTGTAAAAATAGCCGCGTTTTGTCGAAAATTGCTGGATTGTCGTCGCGTTGGGTAACAGGTCCGAACCGGAACACCCAGGTCTCAAAAGCGAGACCTGGGCCACCCACTCTATGACGTGGTCGTTGCTGGCATTGCGAAGCAGGAAATCCGGGTCCGCTCTGTCGAAAAACATTTCCAAGAAAGGACAGCTGAACCGCAGATCTCTCCACTGCGCTGCGCTTCGGTCGAGATGACAAAGGGGAGGGCGGTGCTTCCAGGCAGAGTCGTTGCTGAACAAAAGCCGCTTTTCATCACCTTGGGTGGGCCGTAGGCCCATGATTCCTCTGTCGAAAAATATTTCCAAGAAAGGACAGCTGAACCGCAGATCTCTCCACTGCGCTGCGCTTCGGTCGAGATGACAAAGGGGAGGGTGGTGCTTCCAGGCAGAGTCGTTGCTGAACAAAGGCCGCCTTTCATCACCTTGGGTGGGCCCAAGGCCCATGACTCCTCCGGTCGAAAAACATTTCCAAGAAAGGACCGCTGAACCGCAGATCTCTCCACTGCGCTACGCTTCGGTCGAGATGACAAAGGGGTGGGCGGAGCTTCCAGGCAGAGTCGTTGCTGAACAAAAGCCGCTTTTCATCACCTTGGGTGGGCCCAAGGCCCATGATTTCTCCGGTCGAAAAACATTTCCAAGAAAGGACGGCTGAACCGCAGATCTCTCCACTGCGCTACGCTTCGGTCGAGATGACAAAGGGGAGGGCGGTGCTTCCAGGCAGAGTCGCTGCTGAACAAAAGCCGCTTTTCATCACCTTGGGTGGGCCCAAGGCCCATGACTCCTCCGGTCGAAAAACATTTCCAAGAAAGGACCGCTGAACCGCAGATCTCTCCACTGCGCTACGCTTCGGTCGAGATGACAAAGGGGTGGGCGGAGCTTCCAGGCAAAGTCGTTGCTGAACAAAAGCCGCTTTTCATCACCTTGGGTGGGCCCAAGGCCCATGACTCCTCCGGCCGAGATGACAAAGGGAAGGGCGGGGCTTTCATTGAGAGCGGTGGCTCAATGGAAGCCGTTTTTCATCAGCCTGGGTGAGATGACAAACTATTTGATAACCATGCTGTCATTGGTAGGCTCCACAGCGGTGTGCGGCGCCGGTTGCTGGATAGAATCCTCTGCGGACTGTATCACGGGCGAACCTGGATACGTGCAGTGATAGAGCACGGTCAGACTATCCCCGGTATAGCTCGTAGGAAAACGGCCGAATCCCTGTGCTCGGTTAACCGCCCGCAAGCACGAAGCATCAAGCGATGAAGACCCGCTGGATGTTTCCACAGTCGGACCGTCATGATTCCCACGCCGCCGCACCGCGAATTGAATGTAGACGGTTGCACCTGCCGGAGTACCAGCGGCAACTTCAGAGAGGTTCCACCTCTGTGTGACGCTGTTTTTCACCGCTTCTATATACCCGGTAAGTTGCGAACCGGCACCCTCTCCCCGTCGCCTTGGTAGCGTTACGGTCTCTTCCGCAGCTGGGGTCTTCGTTTGCGCCGGATGAGCGTTCAACAAATCGAGATGATTGCTGTCGTTCACAGGGGTCGCCACAGCCCGGGCAGTTGCAGCCCGAGCCGATAAGAAAAATGGAGTTGCTCTGCTGGTACTTAAAAGGCATATTCCTATTAGCACCATGGCACTTGCCACCGCCGCGACCGATCTTGTCTTGTGGTTGTACGACAACTTCGAGTACTTAGCGATGAACCACAACACCGCGCCGGTTAGCAGCACCAGGAAAGATAAGCACGTGGCCCGTCCCACAATTTCTCTAAGCGCAGCGAGAATTCCATAAAGAAGAAGGCAAAGGACCGCGCAGGCTGCGCAAAGAACGGCGAACGTTTCGGGCCCGGCCACGGCGGGTGGTGGATAGCTTGACTGTTGCGGTGAGGCCTGTTGCGCCTGCGCCCATGTTTTCCTCGGGTCAGGCGGCGGCCCCTTCGGAGCCAGTACCGCTCTCAGTAGAACTTCGTCATGCTTCGTATAGGCGTCGCTCGCCTGTTGGCCGAGCCGTTCAGGCCGCCGCCTATCCTTCTCATAAATTGCCAGGTCAGGATAAACTCGCTTGAGAACCCGGATCCACAGCCTCCTCGGTTCGGGCGACCCTGTAAACATTTCACTCACCTTACATCTCCGTTTTGCAAGAAACTTAAACTCTGAGGCTGGTTGTATTTGACCAGTGACTGACGGCCCGCACCATCACCCTTTCCGGTACTAAAAGCGGCCAGGAGTGCATCAACAAAGGTGAAAGATGACGCTGCAGGGCACAGTAGGCGACGGCACTACACAGAACGGGTAGTCCTCTGTGCCCCGTGCGTACCCGTGTGAATGGTTACCATCCGACGAGTCAGGGCAGAAGCCTGCTCTCTGCGTGGAAAAACTTATATCTGGAATATTGGTGAAGCTCGTTCAAGACGCTTTCTCCTTGTTCTGTGCGAATGAGCACTTGAGAAGGCAGCCAGAAATCCGCGTCGTAACCTTTGATGCGCACGGAACGGAATCGCAGATCCGTGGTCATTTGTACCAGGTTCACACTTGGCACCGGCGATAGAAGATCGGTCTGTAAGCGAACAACATTAAAACTGGATTGGTCGATCCACGCGATTCCCTGGAAGAAGAATTCTTCTTCCTTGCCGGCCCACTTGAATTTGCCCGGTAGCTTGACCTGGTTTGGGATCTGCACAAACCCCAAAACGAAGGTCTTATGATCGTCCATGCTCTGCTGCCCCAGGTAGCGGAAGCGTAGTTCCGATTGGTTTGCAGGCGATAAGAGCAACCACTGATAGGCAAATCCAAACCCACGCGGCGCCACTCCGTCGACCGGTGAGCTGATCTGCCGGTTCTTGAAATCTGTCCGCAACTCCGTAATTGCCGTAGCCCCGTCCGGGTGGTGATCGAAGAGCAACAGGTAATTGAATTCGACGCTTCGCATCTGCTGAAGCTGTGTTTCCAGGTCCAGCAGCGCAGGGCTTTCCTCCATTCCCAAAACACTGTTTGCAGGTCCCGCGGCGCGAGACATCACGGCCGAGTAAACGTCTTCGAGAGAACTTAGGTTAGGTACTCTGGACAATGAATTGCGCGTCGCTTCGCCGGCTCTGGCGAGAATCGCAGCGAGCTCATCCTGACTGGTGCCGGGCTTTATCCCATTCAAGGCAGGAACGGCCGTTCGCAGCTTGGACAAAGGATAGTCGACATAGGTTGCAGCATTTGCACGGGCCGGTGGATTGCCGGCCGGGCGGGGCGAGATGGGCTGGTTGGTTGCCGGTTCCCGAGGTGCGCAGCACTCGGTGGAAACATCTACATTACGCGACAGTGCGGTCACCCGATGTTCTTCGGCATCCGTTACTACTTCGCGAATGTGATAGCTGCCGGGCTTCAACACAAACTTCGAATCCATTTTCAAGCCGGCGTTCCGAACCTGTTCGAGCTGCGCGTCTACGGGATCTAATGGAGCCTGCCCTTTTTGCACCTGGAGAAGATTGTCCTTTTGATCAAAAACAGCGAATACAAAGGTGACGCTATTCAGGTTGCGCTGCCCATCCTTGCGAAAGTGCAGCGACCTGGTATCGAGATGCGCCGACAACACAAGCTCACGATCGTCTGTTTTGGTCGAATAGACTTTCACGTCCATCGTGACTGGCAATTGCTGTAATTCGGTTTTGGCAAAAACAGCTTCCCGTAATTGCTCCTTTGCCTGAGCCTCCGGATCGGCTGCCTCGCCGGCCCTGGCAAGGGTCTCGGCCTCAGCATCACTCCGGGGGGCAAAATAACCCCGCCGCGCCTGAACACTCCAACCTTTGGGCTTCTCTGCCAACTCCACCTTCAGGTCGTGGAACTTACCGTCTGGCTTGAGGTCTTTAGGGGCGAAACCCAGGTAGTACCCGGAAGGTCCTGTCAGCACTCGGAATCCAGCTTGCAGATCGTTGATGTTGTGCAGGAACTCGCCGCCGGTCCCTTGCGCAACCTCTTGCAACACGTCTCGTGCCGCAGACTCTCTGTCGGATCGCAGACGATGTAAGTTCGCGGTGAGGAAAACCGGCATGTACGTGTTGGACACATCACTCTCATGTAAGGGGTCTGCGAGACCCCGGGGATCGAGCGAACTGATCACCACCTGCGCGCGCAGCGCGCGGTCGATGGTTTGTTCCAGTAGAGATTCCTCGCTGCGCGAGGAATATCCTGGAGAAACCAGGACGACGGCACGCTGGCCGGGCATCCGCGAAACATAGTTCACGACCTTATCCAGTTCCTCGAGGTTGGCCCGTGCCTGCATCTGCGATTGCTCCAGGACTTTTCGCGCCAGTACGGCAATATACCGTTGCGGTTCGCCGGGCCCGGTGGGCACCTGGCTGCATCTTTGATCGTTAAGGGCTTGATCCTTCGCGACTTGCCAGGCGTCGGTATTTTCGTCGTCAAACTCGATGATCTGCTCGGCCTGGTAATCGGATAGTTCCGGGCAATCGTGGGGCCTCTGAGCCACGGGAGAGCTATGGAGCTTGAGAAGGGCGTCGTGGATTTGCTTCAAATCGCCGGTAAAATCCGTCAGGCTGTTTCCGGAGGTAAATAGGGCAACCCGGTCGGTTGGCTGAAGGTTAGTTGCCAGGTAACGATCGGCCGCCTCCCGCGCACGCACCACGTCCGCGTCGGACATATTCAGATCGTCAAAGTACAAGGCCACGAAGCGTTGCGGTATGGAAGACAGTGAAGCACCCGGGGCGGACGTGAGCACCGGGGTCGAAGGCTGCACAGCCGTGGTCTCCGCTGCAAACTGGGTGATTAATTGCTGCTTGCCCCGATCGAAGAGCTTGAAATCCTCCTGTTTGAGGTTTTCCACGGTCTTATTCTGCGCGTCGCGCACGACCACGCGCAGAACCACCAGGTTGCTCGACACTTTAAGCCGAAAAGGCGATTGATCCCCGGTTGGCGATGGAGTCACCTGAGTAGTCGTCTGAGCGAAGATGAATGTCGAGGAGGCAAGCAGGGCGGAGATTAGGAATCTCTTCGGTGTGACATGCTCCATGAGCACCCCTGGAATTGAACGCTATTCTATCCAGGGCAGCGAGCTTCAGCAACGTGGAGGTCGCAACAACTGCCGGGTGCCCCACATCTCGCTCGTTTTTCGCGAGATGTGGGATACCACCGCTCTTACACTCTAGCCTCAAAGGTCAAAAGCAGTGTCTTCTCACACCTCGGGCGTGGCCTGATCACCGAAGCCTGTACATTTACGGAGTAGCCATGGACGCGAAGAAGTGCAGCAGACCAAAAATACAAATACCGCAGTGACTACGCTATGCCGTGCGCTTCGCTCTGGTTGCCTCCGGGGGAGGAGTGTTCGGCGTAGTCAAGCTGATCATCGAGCCTGATCACGTGCAGCAGACGCACTGCGCCGACCACATAAAGCAATGTCAGTGCACAAAATGCCATCCCGACCATTTATTCAACGCCCTGGGGCACCTTGTTGTTGGTGCGGGTGACAGTGTCGATTAATTTCGGTCTGTATGTACGCTTCAGACTCAGAACCTTGCCATCTTTATCGATCTCCAGATTGACTTTGGGACGCTCTTCAAAAAATTCCATTTGCTTCTCCTTTGGGGTAATGGGGCAGTGGCAGGATTAGTTCTAATCGTTAGTCCCGTCGCTCTGTCTCTGTTCGTCGTCTCGATGCTTCAATGGGCCGTTAACTAAGAGGTGAAATTTTGCGTTTATGTTGAAGGACCAACACGCCAGGTCCACACACAGTCACAGCAAAACTAGGTTAAGTGCTTCCTACCCACTCGAAAAATGAGGAAATGGTAATGACTAAGACGAGGGTCATCTTTCTTAGGTGCCCAAAGTGTCGATAATAACCACTAAAAGTCACGATTAATCTGTTGGCCGAGAAATCGACGTGAAAGATTAGCTGTCACTTAACGGGCGAACAGTCACGCTTCTTTCATTCCACGCCCCGAATCACCAAACGAGAGTGGCGACAGCGTTGCGAGGCAGAGCTAAGGAGACCTGCTGGCCTGCCTGAATGACCCGCACATTCTTTGGTTCCCCAGGATTGGTCAGGACCAGGGCGAAACCGCCGTCGGGGTTTCGCACGGCTACATGCCGTAGTCCCGAATCCGTACTCCCCGTGGCAATCCGCACTCCGTCCCTCTGCAGATGCTTGGAGAAATGCCGGAGGGCGTGGCATTGGCCGCTCTTCATGATCGTTCCATCATCTCTCAACGTCACCAGCCCAGCGCAATTGTAAGGTCCCAGGTTGGGCTTTCCCCGGGGATCGAGCATCAGGTTCCAGGTAATCGAACTACGGCACCAGTTCTCCAGCGTATCGGTGAAGATCCCGCCCCACTTGGCCCAATCCGTCGCATAGTCCGCAGCGTCGATGAATGGACCACCCTCGGTCCAATAGAAAGGAACACCCGGGTCCTTCTGGTGTGCAAGGCTCATTTGATCCGGAGTACCCGTGTACCCGTGCCATGCCACACCGTCCACATACTTGGCCAATTGCTTATCTTCGAGCTGCGATACCACCCGTTGGTATAGCTGGTAATTGTGGTCGAGCAACCAAATCTGTGTTTGCTGGTGCTGTGCTCGGAACAGCGGGCCTAAGTGATCGCGCACAAACGCCGCCTCCAGGGTAGGCGACCACCGGCAGGCAGGCATGGTTCCATTCTGGGTGGTCTCGATCTCATTCTGGCAGGTAATCGCCTGCACCGGTATACCGAACTGCGCATAGCCCTTGAGAAACTTGCTGAGGTAGCGGGAATAGACTTCCAAATAACTTTCCGACATCCATCCGCCCAACATGGATTCGTTCGAAAGATCCCAAAGCCAATGGGTGTAGGGTCCGAGATAATTATCCTTGGTTCTCCCGCCGGCCGTTGTTCCGTAGGTCTTCATCCAGCCTGGAGGACTCCAGGGGCTGGCAAGAAGAAACAGATTGGGATTGATCTCCCGGATCTCGCGCAGGGTAGGCACGATGTAGGCTTCATCATGCTTCAGGCTGAAGTGATCCAGGTTCATGTCGTCGGCAACGTCGTCATACGAGTAGACACTGCGTGAATAATCGCTGGAGCCGATGCAGCACCGGCCCAGGTTTAGATTCAGCCCTGAAGGAGAATATGCTTCGCTCAAAAAAGCATGACGTGCGGCAGCCGGCATGCCGTGTAACAGGAAGCAGGAGGCGTCCGTGAGAGCTGCCCCAAAGCCGAGTATGGGCTGAAATTGCCGAGTGCTATCGATCTCAATCGTGGTACCGCCTACCCCGGCTGCAGCCGGGGTCCAGCACAATTCGGGGCGTTCGGCATGCTTCGCCCCAGCATCGGTAACATAGAGAGTTGCGGACTTGTGACCTACACCCTGGGATCTTAGCCACCGGGGTGAGAGCGCTAACAGGCCGCTCGCTGCTGCACTGCGAAGGAAAGTCCGGCGATTCGAAAGCTCCGAAGTCAAAATGTCCGTTTTCATGACTAATCCCATACCTTTAGTCCGTGATCCGTGCGGTCACGGTTCGGCATCTTAGTTCAGGGGGGTTCGGTATTGCTCGGCCTTACAAGGCTCGGGTGATAGAGGCTGCAACCACCTCTAACCCTTGCTCTTAGGGCTGGTCACCTGCGATAGTCGCCATTACATATGTTCAGACATGCTGAAGCAATAGCACTTGCCTGGATCCAGGTTACGTTCGACTCCCTCAAAGGTGACTACTGAATATCAGCCGCCTAAGTGTTGCCGCGCTGACCTGAACTGGGACATTTCTCCGCATCCAGAGGTCGGTCAGGCTTTCCCGGGTTCGGCGCGAGTGGCGGTTGAAGTCTGGGATATGTACAAGTGCTATCCCGCGATGGCCGGTTACCGGTTTGATTACTAAAGTTTTAGATACAAAACCTTTACCGTTACGTATTCTTCTGCAAACGTAGTCCTGGGCACAGACGGAAAAACTTGTGTTGCGCAAGGCAGTCATTGAATTACTTGAAGCAGAAACTCTCCTTGGTCCTAAGCAGGTTGTCCTGATTCCGAGCACTTATTTGCACTTGCCCGGCTGAGTCGAGTCGGGAGTGTAAGCGGATCCTGCGGAGCCATTCCCCCTGCGCTACGATCGATTTGTTGAGGAAGAGAACGGTATGTCCACGAGTGCTCCAAACTGCGCTGTCGTTTTCAAAGCTTACAAGTGGGATAGCTTCGTGGAACGTCAGGCGCGACGCCTGGCGGAGGCTGCCGGCGCTATGGACTTTTACGTCCTGATCGACGAAACCGGCGGTCCGGTTGGGCCAATACCGTTCGAGCGTGTCATACGCTTCACTTGCAGCGATCTTGAAGCCGCTGGCTTGGCGATGCGGTTTGGGGCTGGCGGGGTGCTGTGGTGGAATCCGGATTACGCCCACTATCAGTTTCTGACGCATTGCCCAGCATACGACTACTACCTGTTTGTGGAGTACGACTGCCTCGTGCAGTGCTCTTTGGAGAAGTTCGTTGCCCGTGGAGCGGCACAAGGCGCCGATCTTATTGCCTTACCGATTTCAAAGGCCTTTGACCGATGGCACTGGATGCCGTATCAGCGGGATGTCTATCCTTTTGGCGAAGCCAGGCTGGCGTTGCTCAACGTCTGCTTTCATTCCTCTCGAGCGTTGAAACTGTTGCATCACCGTAGGCTCGCCATGGACTCTGATCCGGGAGTGCGCTATTGGCCGAGCAGCGAACTTTTTGTCCCCAGCGAGGTGGTGCGGGCGGGAATGACCTGGCTGTCCCTCGCCAACTTTGGTGACGTCTCCCGCTATGATTGGTTTCCTCCGACTTTGGAAGAGGATTTGGCAGCCGCGGATCGGGACACCTTCCTCCACCCGGTGCTCGACCGTGGGCGCTACATCTCCTCAATGTTGTTAAACCGCGGCTCTTTGCCACCGGGCGAGCTAAACCGTGCCCTTTCCCGTTTTCCTCGCGAAGAATACACAAAGCTGATCGGACCGTCAGCCCGCAAGGGCGCTTTAAAGCGGATACAGCACAAACTGATTAGTTGGCGAACACAGCTTTTGTCGCAATGGGGCCGGCCTGGCTCTTCTTCGGCCGCAGCATTCGAAGTTTCCCCTTTGGACCTCTCGTCTGTAAACCGCAAACCACTCCAACCATAACGAACCTTTTGGGCTCTATCTCCGCCATCAACCGCCGGGTGCCCCATCCTTCGCGTTCCTTCGCGAAGGGTGGGATAGTCAAATCTCACCCTCCCACCTTCCGCACAACAGCAGACATAACGGAAGGCGGCTTTGTTCATTAAAACCGGAACGCACCCGGATGCATATGGTGTCATGAAGGATTAACTCCGCGACACCAGCGGTAACTATTCCCAGGTTACAATCGCTTCCTTCGCAACTTAATATGTTCTTGCCACTCACAACCTTCCTGACACAAAGTTGCTATTGACGTGATGCGGGCCATGCCTAAAGTCCCCCAGGGTTCCGACCGGTTTGACTGGAGACTTTGCCATGGTTCTATTACTCGACCACTTGTCCGCGCAAGATGCAGTCGTCGGCCAAAATCCTCTCCTGGAACTAAGCGTAGTAATACCCACCTATAAAGAGCGCCAGAATATCGCTCCCCTTCTCGCTGCTCTCCAAACGTGCCTTCAGGGGATCAACTGGGAAGTGATCTTTGTGGATGACCATTCGCCTGATCACACCGCCGATGAGGTCCGTGCGCTTGCGCTGTCGAATCCACGGGTGAGAATTCTCGAGCGCATCGGGCGTCGTGGCCTGTCTTCTGCATGCATTGAGGGGATGATGGCAAGTCCAGCTCCAAGCCTTGCCGTCATGGACGCTGACATGCAACACGACGAAACTGCGTTGCCGGAAATGCTCCGCCTCTTGCAGGAAAAACATCTCGATGTTGTCGTAGCCAGCAGAAGAGTCAAGGGAGGAAGCATGGGCGAGTTTGCCCTGGAGCGCGTGCGCTTAAGCGACCTTGGCTCTCGCGTCAGCAGGCTTGTTTGCAACTGCGATGTAACCGACCCCATGAGCGGCTTCTTCGTCGTCGACAGTCAATTTTTCAGAGCCGCTGTACCCCGCCTGACGGGGACCGGCTTCAAACTCCTCGTCGACATCCTGGCCTCGAGTCGAAATGCGCCCCGGATCGCCGAAGTTCCCTATCGCTTTCGCAAGCGGCTGACTGGTGAGAGCAAGCTCGATGTGAACGTCGAACTGGAGTACCTTTTCCTCATCCTCGATAAGATCGTGGGCCGCTACCTCCCCACGCGATTTGTGCTTTTTGTCGCTGTGGGATCATTAGGTCTTCTGATTCACTTGTCGATCCTGGGGCTCTTCCACTTTTTAGACACGGCCGCGTTTTCACAAGGACAAGTCGTCGCCACGCTGGGAGCCATGCTGTTCAATTTCTTTCTGAATAACGTGGTTACGTTCCGTGATCGCAGACTCAAAGGATGGGCGTTGGCTCGCGGACTGGTCACATTTTTCGCTGCCTGCACGTTGGGCGTGTTGATCAACTTGAGTTTTGCGGATCGCTTGTTGGCTGCGGGCCTGCCCTGGTACCTGGCCGGACTTTCCGGGGTGGCCATCAGTTCCTTTTGGAATTACGGCGTAAACACGATCGTGACATGGCGGCGCAACCGGGAACGTTTTTGTCTCGTTCCGGAAACGGCTATACCGGCCAACAGCCAAAGTGCCGAAGTTACTTAAGGACGCGCCTGCCAATGCGCAGCGGCGGCGCAGGGAACTTTTCCGCAGAACCATTCCCGAAAGAAGGCCGCCGGCGCGTGAGCTTGCAACTCACTCACACGACTCAGGTCAAACGAGTGGGACAGCACCCAAACGGATTGCCCGCTTTGGATCGCTTGCACAATCTCAGGTCCGGTAATCGTCGCCATGTGAAGTTTGTCCGCCGCTGCCCGCATGATCGTCGGGGGTAAACCAGCATCCCACAGCCGAACATTCTTCACTTGCGGCGCATAGTAAAGCAGCACCTCCGGATTGGAAACAGGGCTAAGAACAACAAGATCTGCCCGGATGAATTGCGGTGCAAATGTCCGCGAGATATCTCGCAACGGTTCCTTGTCGCTGTTCTGCGCCGTCACCTGGAAAAACAGTCCACTTCCGAACGCAGCAACCAGGCTAAGCAGAACCGCAAAACGGGCCCGGCCAGTCACCAGCACCTGGCGCCCGGCGAGCACGCAAAGCGGCACTACCATGAAAATAAGAATCCTCGGCAACAGGATCGGTCGACGGATACTCAGCACCAGCACGAGCGCAACGAAAAGGCACGGTACGCCGATAAGGGTGACGTTTGCCCGGCTCGAGGGTGGGTTTAGCCAGAGCGAGGCCATCAGCGCTAGGCACACTGCGGCCGCCAAAAGGAACGCAGGCCACGGGTAGGGCGTCACGATACCCGCGACAACCAGCGAGAGGCAGTAGACCAATTGATGGATGCCTGCCGAGGGCACATAATTGATGACGCCAGTTTGGCTGGCCGTAAACACGTGGAGGTAGTAAGGCAAGCCGAGCAACAGAACGAGCCCGTTCAGAGTCAACCACTTCGGTCGCGCCCCCCTCGCGCTCACTCCTTTGCACAACAACGACAGCCACACCGCCCCAGTGCACGCTGCCACGAACAGCAGCCCGCTCACGTGAAGATAGAGACAGAGAGTCGCGGACAACAGGTACCACCAGGCAGCTTTCGACGAGCGCCAGTCGCGCTGGAACACTGCGGCGGCCCAAAGCGCCACTGAGGCAGCCAACATAAGCAGGGCATAGACCCTAGCCTCTTGAGCGAAATACACACTCATCGGACAAAGCGCGCAGAGAAGGGCGCCGGCTAAGGCTCGCGGCTTGCTACCCAATTCGCGGCCAAGCAAGTAGGCCACTGGAACGCAAAGAGTCGAGGCCAGGGCGGATAACGAGCGCAATGCCGCCTCGCTGGAGCCCCATAACGCGATCCAACCTCGGAGTAAGAGATAGTAGGTCGGAGGGTTCGTCTCCTTCGACAACCCCTCGGACAGCAGGTAGCGGAATCCAAACAGATCAACGTAATACCGGGAAAAGATCTCGTCACTCCACAAAGAGGCAGCGCCGAGATGATAGATCCTTAGAGCGGCACAGAAGAGGATGATGAGGCCAAGAGCAAGAGCTTCGAAACGAGGTTTCCACTGAGCAAGTTCGACTGCCGGTTTCTGGCCGAGTGACTGAGTCTGAGCGGGCAAGTTCTGTGTAGACATCTGAAAATCTTTCAAAGCATAAACTGGTCTATCCAGGTCTTACGAGCTTCAGAATAGAACAGTCGAACCGAGTAGCGAATACAACTTCGGGCTTCCGAAATGTCAACGATGAAGGACCAAAGAACACTGTGTACAGTGGCTCTTGACTATCTTTTGGCCATAGGCTGGCACACCTTAGTTGGAGCCTGTACCGCCACTCGTATAAGTGTGAAGCCTAAGTCATTGAACATCCTGACTTGAAGCTGTCATTACAGCGAGTTGAACCCAGACGATTGGCATGGCTGCCGCCACATCGATCTGCACCTGCAGGTTGTAGTACGCTGAAATAGCGTGAAGGACGCATCCGGTTCGCGGAAAGGGTAGAAGCCCACCTTGAACACACCTGAGCTTTCGCGAAACTTCTTTCAGCCCGCAATGCGAACAACGGGCATTTGAAATGAAAGGAGTTCGCTATGACGAACAACCTACCCGACGCTACGCGCGCCCTCCCGGCTCGCCCCAATCTTCGCCACCTGAAAGATCAAGCTAAAGACCTGGTAGATGCCGGCGACGCCAGTTCCCTCGCCGCCGCCCAATTGCAGGTTGCCCGCACGTATGGGTTTGCTAGTTGGCCCAGGCTCAAGGCTCATGTCGATTTGCTCGAAGAGGCTGGGCAACTGAAAGAAGCCATTGATCAGAACGACCTGGTGCGGGTGCAGACAATGATGCGCAAAAATCCATCGTTGCACGAAGCGCCACTGGGTTACGCCAAAGATGGACCGCTTACGTGGGTGGCGGAGTGCAGAATTCCGCCAGTCGCGCCGAACCAGGCCCGATTAGAGCTGGCGAAGTGGATGATCGAGAACGGATCGGACGTGCACCGCGGCGGCGACGCGCCCCTTATGCGTGCGGCGCTCGACGGCCGGCGTATTCCGATGATGGAACTTCTCACCTCGCACGGGGCTGACGTGAATGCCGCCTGGCATGGAAGCTATCCGATCATCTTCGCCGCGTGTGAGGCGCTTGATCCCGATTCGTTGCAGTGGCTACTGGATCATGGCGCAAACCCCAATTGTGGGAGCGACGAGCTCTGGAAGACACGAGGTGTTCCCCATCCGGGTACCGCTCTCGATTACTTATTGGGTGCCTACGTTCGGGCTCCCGAAGTACTGAGCACGTGCATCGACATCCTTCTGAAGGCAGGAGGAAATTCAAAATACCAGGATCCATCTGTCATGGCGGTGATTCGGAACCGGCTGAACGACCTCGAGAAGTTGTTGGATGAAGATCAATCATTGGTCCATCGCCAATTTCCCGCACTCGATTTTGGGACGACCGCCGCCCGCATGCTCACGTTGCGTGGAGCGACACTTCTCCACGTAGCCGCGGAGTTTGGAAATCTGGATGCTGTCAGGCTGTTGCTGGATCGTAGCGCCGAGGTGAACGGCAAGGCAGCCGTCGATGAAGATGGAATCGGAGGGCAAACCGCCATATTTCATGCAGCAACACAAGGCGCTGACTGTGGCCTTCCCATCGTGAGATTTCTGGTTGACCGAGGTGCCGATCTTACGGTGCGGGCAAAACTGCCGGGGCACTATGAAAAGCCAGACGAAACAGTGGACTGCACACCGCTGGGATATGCGCTCCTGTTTCCAGGAAACCAGGGCCCGGCCTCAGAGTTTCTGCGAGAGCGCGGAGGCACCGTCTGATGGTCCTGTCACACTGGAGCAGACGCTTCAAACGCGCTTCGCCTCAACCGGGAGTCCGCTCCTTGTAAGGAGTGAAGGTACAGATAAATGACCGGCGTGATGTAGAGAGTAAGCGACTGGGACAGCAGCAAACCTCCAACGACGGCTATACCAAGTGGACGCCGCACTTCCCCGCTGGCGCCGCTGCCGAATGCGATCGGCAGGGCGCCGAGAAGCGCAGCCATCGTGGTCATTATGATGGGCCGAAAGCGCTGCAGGCACCCCTGATAGACAGCGGCCTCTGGCCTTAGGCCGGAGTTGCGTTCGGCATCAAGCGCGAAATCGACGATCATGATCGCGTTCTTCTTGACGATTCCAATCAGCAAAATTATGCCAAGGAACGAGTAGAGGTTGAGGTCCTCTCCGCACGCAAGCAGAGTCAGCAGAGCGCCAATCGCCGCCGAGGGCAGACCGGACAAAATGGTAATTGGATGGATGAAGCTCTCGTAGAGTATTCCGAGAACAAGATAGATCACCATGACCGCGATCACGAGCAGAAGCCCGAGCCGTTTGAGCGAACTCTGGAACTGGGCAGCTGTGCCCTGAAATGCGAAGCTGATGGTCGCCGGCATGCCGATCTCTTCAGCGGCCCTGCGGACAATGGCAGTCGCGGCGCTAAGCGAGACACCGGGCTTCAGATCGAATTGAAAGGTGACCGCCGGGAACTGGCCGATGTGATTGACGGTTAATGGCGCTACTGTCTGCGTGAGCCTGGTGACTGCCGAGAGCGGGACGAGCCTGCCACTATTCGATCGGATGTATAAGCCGGACAGGGCCTCGGGGTCTCGCTGATACTGTCTCGCAACCTCCAAAATCACGTCGTAGCGTTCCGACGCCACCATGATCGTGTTGGCGCGCCGGTTGCCGAAAGCGTCATAGAGGGTGTTGGCAATTTTTTCCGGGTCGACATCGAGCGACATGGCAAGGTCGCGGCGGATATCGACGTTGATCCGCGGCGCGTTCATTTGCAGGTCGCTGGAGACGTTTGCCAGCTCGGAAAGAGACTGGAGTTTCGCCTTAAGGCGAGGCGCCCATCGGTACAACTCTTCAGCGTCGGGACTCTCAATTGAAGCCGAGTATTGCGAACGGCCCTCATCCTGGTTAAGGTCGACGTAATCGCCCGGGCGGATGTAGACATTGAGGCCAGGGATGGTGTTCAGGCGTTTCTGCAGATCAGCGACGATTGTTTTTACATTGGGCCGATGTTTGTCCGGAATCAGGTTAACCCAGAACCAGCCGAAGTTTTGCGATTCGACGCCTGACAGATTGCTTTGCATCCAGGGAATAGTCGCCAGGACTTTATTCACTTGCTCGCCGTAATGGATCATCCGGTCGAAGGAGTTGTCTTGCGAGGCTTCCAGGGTTCCGTGGAAGTTGGGCACGTCTGCCGCCGGCATGAAGCTTTTGGGGACAATGACGAATAGGTAGATGGTAACGGCGGTCATCGCAATGCTGACCAGGATGGCTGTGCGCCGGCGCCGCAGGACGACGTCGAGCGAACGGCGATAGCGCTCCTGCATCCCCGCGTAGAACCTTTCTGAGCGCTGCTGGAACCAGTTTCCGGCAGCTTGCCGCGAGGCCAGGAAGCGGCCGCAGAGCATGGGTGTGAGCGTCAGCGCGGTCACGCCCGAGATTAATATTGAAACAGAAATCGTTACCGCAAACTCGCGCAGCAGGCGTCCAAGCACTCCGTTGAGAAAGACGATTGGCAGGAAGACGGCGACCAGGGAAACGGTCATGGAAATGATGGTGAAGCCAACCTCTCCAGCGCCGTCCCGTGCCGCCTGGATGCGTGTCTTACCCATCTCCCGATGGCGAACGATGTTCTCGATCATGACAATGGCGTCGTCGACGATGAAGCCGATGGAGAGAGTGATCGCCATCATCGAAAACATATCGACGGAATAGCCGAGCAACCGCATGGCAAGGAACGATCCCAGGATGGAGACTGGGATCGTCGCGCTGGCAATCAACGTCGAAGATGCCGTGCCGAGAAATGCGAAGATAACCATGACGACGAGACAAATGGTGAGGATCAGCGTGCGGTTTACCTCGGCGACGGAATCACGGACGAGATCGGCATCGTCTGCCACCTTGCCGAAGGAAACTCCAGGCGGCATGGAGTCGCGCAGCGACTGGATAACGGCTTTTACCTGATCCGCAACTTCAACGGTGTTGGACCCCGGCTGTTTGCGCACGGCGAGGATCACGCTTCGCTGCCCGTTGATCCAGAACCTGCTCCTATCGTTTCTCGAGCTGTTGAATACCTCGGCGACTTGATTCAGGCGGATGGGAGAGCCATCGCGGTAGGCAACGACCATCTGGGAGAATTCTCCGGCGGTCGTTAGCTGGCTGTTGGCCTGTAGCGAAAAGTCTTTGCTATCGCCGTACAGGGTACCTGATGGCAGAGTGGCGCTGTTGCTGGTGAGCGCGGTGCGAAGCTGTTCCAGGTCGAGCGAGTAAGCGGCCAGTCTTGCCGGGTCGGCCTGCACGCGAATCGCCGGTGCTTCCGGTCCATAGACCTCCACTTGAGACACTCCACTCACCATGGAGACCCGTTTGGCGAAGACCTGGTTCGCGTATTTTGCAAAATCGTCAAGCGTCATCGTTTTCGAGGACATCTCCAGCCACAGGATGGGATTTTGCGCTGGGTTCACTTTTGAGTACGAGGGGGGCGATGGCATGCTCGCCGGCAGCGCGCCGGCAGCGCGGGAAATGGCAGCCTGCACGTCCTGCGCGGCGGCATCGATGCCACGGTTCAGGTTGAATTGAAGGGTGATGTTGGTTTCGCCCACCTGGCTGATGGAGGTCATGTGCTCAATGCCGGGGATGGTTGAAAACTCGCTCTCGAGCGGAGTGGCGACCGTGGATGCCATGGCATCGGGATTCGCACCGGGCAGCGCAGCCTGCACGCGGATGGTGGGATATTCCACTTCCGGCAGGTTGCTCACGGGCAAGGAAAAGTAGCTCAGCAGGCCGAAACCGGCGATGGCCGCGATCATCAGCGTGGTGGTGGTCGGGCGTCGGATGAAAAAATCGGTGAAGCGCATAATCAGCACCTTGCGTTGCGTGGGCGGCGTACGACTCACGGCGGGGGGTGTTTGTCTCAGTCCGGCGCGCGAATGATCTGTCGAAAATCAAGCTTCAACGTCCAGACTTCGAGTGGGCCACCCACTCAACATTCGTCCGCGCCATTTTTCTCTCCCGGGCACGTTAAGGCCGAGAGCCGCTGCGTGCCGTGCCATCATTTGGCGGATCCAGCAGAGCGATGCTTGCACCGGCTGTAAGCCGCAGTTGTCCCTCGGTCACAACCGTGTCGCCCACCTTGATGCCGCTGCCGATGATTGCCTGCTCTGGACCACTTGGCGGTCTGTACGTGCGCGTGACGGTGACCGATGCGATGGATGCAACGCCGGACTTGATCAGCCAGACGTATTTACCGTCCAGGCCGTCCTGGATCGAGGATTCCGGAACCACCGTTCTGTCCGTTTCCATGCCCAGTCGCAGGCGAACGCTGACGAACTCCCCTGGCCAGAGCGAATGGCCGGTGTTGGGAAACGCAGCCTTGAGCCTGACCATGCCGGTAGCTGGGTTCACGGTGTTGTCGATGAAGGCGAGATGCCCCTCCGTAACAGTGTTCGCGTCTGTGCTTGCTTTCACCATGAGTTGGGCTGCCGAGTTGAGGCGTCGAACCTCGATCAAGCTCTGCTCGGGAATCCCAAAGGTGACGTAGATGGGAGCCAATTGCAGCAGAGTGACGAGGGTGGTGTCGTTGTCTCGTACCATGCCGCCCGCCTTCACCATCACCGCGCCGGCGCGCCCGCTGATGGGGGCGACAACATCGCTGAAGTGCAGTTGCAGCTGAGTCTCGGCGAGCCGCGCACGATCAGCTCTGGTCGTGCCGGCGGCAGCCTCGACACCGGCCTGGTCGGCGCGCAGGGACGCTTGGGCGGTGTCACTGGTAGTGACCAGCTGGTTGACGCGTTGTCCGGAGATGACGCCCAGCGAACCCAGTTGCCGAGCGACATCGGCTTCCGAATCACTCTGCTTTTCTGCCGCCGCGTCCCGCGCGACCACGGCTCGCGCCTGCTGTTCCATCGCGGCATCTCGCTCCAGGTTCGCTTGCTCTTCCAGTGCCTGGCGCTGGAGCGCCTCACGATCAATACTGAATAGCAGCTGGCCCCTGGTTACGTTCTCTCCTTCGGTGAAGGCAACGCGATTGATCTCTCCGGCAATGCGTGGCTTTACTTCAACGCTATCGATCGCCTCGACATTGCCGACTGCCGCGAGTTCCAGGGGAACATCCGCGGAGACAGCCCGAACGCCGCGAACCGGTATCGTCTCCGTCGAGCCCGGCCCTGCTTTAGCCGCTACCCGGGTACAGGACGTTGTGAGAAGACAAGCGGACAGATAAATCAGTGCTCTGAGCAACAATCGCCATACCTCTACCCCAGCATCCACAGCTATTTCAAAAATGACCATCGCTATGCAGCCGGAGTCGCGCTAAATGCAGGGAGTGCTTGGAACGACGCAGCGGAAGAATGATGCAGCAATCTGGAGAAACCACAACCGGGTTCTCGTGGACTCCGATCGGAGTGGATGCCAACCGTCGGTTTATAGAAGTCCGTCTGTTACAAGCGGTTCCACATCAGCTCGGCTATCCAGAGAAAACGCCTAACGCAAAGGTAACCGAAGTGCCTGCGAACGTTGTTGTACCTGTACCCGGTTGCCCGTACTATGTGGACAATGTAAACGGCGGAGAGAGCGTGAAGACCCACGCAGCCAAGCCCAGGTCGAGAGGGCTGTGACAGCGCCACGATGCAAGATTGCGGTAGCGCTGTATGGTTTGGCGCCCGTGAACTGGTTTCCTGATTGCCTGGATAGATCGTTCTTTAGGCTGTAACTCAGCCCATCTTCTAGTGAAGCTGCTAAATGGACCGAGAGGATATCATGGGCACGCCGTCGCC
The DNA here is from genome assembly GCA_963763905.1 of uncultured Acidobacteriaceae bacterium. GTDB lineage: Bacteria > Acidobacteriota > Terriglobia > Terriglobales > Acidobacteriaceae > PALSA-350. Next base: position 106,614 of record CAVXRU010000033.1, read on the forward strand.
AGAATTGAAGCAGCTATGGATTCGAGTTCTGAAGCGCGTCCATCCTGATCTGGCAATTGATGAGCAGGACCGAATTCGTTGCGAACGACTCACCCAGCTGGCGAATGAGGCGTATCAGGCTGGCGACGTAGAGGCATTGATGGCAGTTCTCAGACCCTCCCAACCACCCAATGCCGGAGCGCCGTGGGCCTACACGGGATCAAGGCGCGGGCGAAGGGCTTCTCCCCCTCCCCCGACAGAACTCAGGGTGCCGCGAGGCTCACCAGCAGCGAACGTTCCTCCCGCGGCCGGGTTTTCCTTTAAGCAGTTGCTTGCTGGAGCGATAGCGGTCGTGGCTCTCATTTGGATAGGCTTCTCGCTCTATTCGGTAACAACAAACCGGCACGGCATAACGAACAGCCCTGCAACAGAAGTCGAGAGCGCAAAGGCTCCCATACAGGCCCACGTGGAGGTGCCGGATGCCGGCATATGGAAACCTCTCGCGTCCAAGTCGTATAGAGAGGTGGTTCAAAACCAGGTCTCCCCAAACTTGAATCCATCCACAATAGTCGACACAGCGGTAGGAGCCTTACCCGAGGGCTCTCCTACAAAAGTCTCCCTGTTTACGACAAGCGATCAAGCATCTCTGGAGACAACCCCACCCCTGGCGGCTTCCGTGGAACCCTCTGAGCTGTACATGAACCAGATGCGTGAGAGGCTCTCCCAAAGTTTTAGTAATTTAGAACGCGTTGACGCAGCCGTCCCTCCGGGAAATTCGGCAGAGATGTGGTTCGATGTGAACCGCGATGGTTCTCTTAGCAATGTGAAAGTAGGTAAGCCCAGCGGTTGGAATTCCTTAGACTACGCATGCATGCGGGCGGTTCAGCGAACGGAGACGGTTGGCGCGTTGCCGGAAGATTACAAGCTTCGCACTCTGCCTGCGACCTTTGCCTGTACCTATACCGGCAGCAATGTCTTGCAAACATCCAAGTCAGTTGATTCTGCAACGGAACGGCCAGATCTATATGCAGGGCCTGTCCGCAACACAACCCCTCAATAGAGTCAGATGATTACCACGCGACCGTGGGAGGCAGAAACTCGGCAAACAGGTCGTCATAGTAAGGCTTCAGCTGCGCCAGATCAGGCTTGGTGTGGCCCTTCGAGTACAAGTCGTACTGGTTGAATTTGAGTACCCACTCCAGCATGGAGCGGTCCTTCTCATTGCACAGATGGTCATACGCGCCATGCTTGTGCCACGGATAGAACGAGTGGAAGCGAAGCATGTAGCGCGATTCGTCGCGAACGTAGGGCTCCATTACCTTGGCGATGTAGCCATCGTGACCGAAGGACATATGAAGCTTATCGAGCCCGCAGTTGGGCTCATAGATACCGTACTTCGTCTGGTAGGCGGCGACGTTGCGATCGGGGTTGTTGGCAAAATATTGCGGGAAAACGATATCCTTCGACCAGGCACAGCCCACGGGGAACGTATCGCCAACCACTCCCCATTGCGGCTCACCGTAGAGGCAGAGACACTTGCCCAAATCGTGCAGGAAGCCGGTCAGGATCATCCAGCGGGGCTGGCCGTCGCGGCGCATCGCCTCCGAGGTTTGCAACAGGTGCTCAATCTGGGTCAGGTCGGTATCCGGATCACTATCATCGACCAGGGTGTTGAGAAATTCGGCGGCTTCCCAGATCGTCTTTTGCCCCTTCCGCAAGCTGAAGTACTGCTCTTCCTTCGCCAGCACATAGTCGACCGTCATATTCTCGTGGTTCAGGCGGTAGAACTCGGCAACACCGGGAGTCGCCGTGGCGTCGTACTGGCGGAACTCCTCCTCGCTCTTCCCTTCCTTATAGCGGCCTTCGACGAAGTCATCCCACTGGTCAAGATCCTTGAGAGGCTGGTTGGGAACAACTGCCGATTGGCTCATGCGCATATCTCCTCAAAGCTATTTTACGTTACCGCTAACGTACATCAGCCGGCAATCCCAGGCAAGCCCACGATTGAGGAATATTGGCTGCTCGCTTCGCTTCCTCAGGCACCAGGCTGGTTTCCCTTGACAGCAGCACCGTCCTGCCGCTAACGTCAGCTTTTCGTAATCGCTTACGTTCCTTCGAGTTACAGCAGGTTTTCTATGCATAGTGAGCACCCAGGCCAGCCGGGAATATGGCGCTGCATTTTGACCGACGTTCAGTTCTGGATTCCCGTCGTTGTGCTGGTGATTGGTATTGGGCTGCTGGTCTTCGTGCATGGCAACTAGTGGGTGACATGGAGACGAGATGGCAGCAGACAACGCGGTAGCGGTGAAAGCCGCAGGCCGCTCGCTTCATGGGTTGGGAGTGATCTGCGGTCTGGCCGCGGGCGTCTGGTTGGGGGCCGCAGAGGCCCCAACCAAGTTGGTCAATGCCGGCTTCTCTCCCTTCGCGGTCTCGCTGTGCATGGTCGCCGGCGTCTTTACCGCCCGTTGGACGTTCCCCACCCTGCTCAAAGGAACCAGTTACGTCTTTGCTGACTTATTTGCCAGGAAGCACCTTATTGTGTGGGCGATCCTGGCCGGTGCGCTATGGGCGGTCGCGAACACATTAACGGTCTTCGCGATTCGCGATGTGGGCCTGGCCACGGCTTTTCCACTGTGGAACACGAACTCGCTGATCGGGCTGCTATGGGGCGTGCTCCTGTTCCGCGAGCTTAAGGGAGCACCGGCAAAAAATATCGTCAAGGTAGTTTGCGGCGCTATCTGCATCGTAAGCGCGGCGATCATGCTGGGTTTCAGCACCATCCAAGGTGGCGGCGGAGGATCGCCGCATGCGCTCAGGGGCCTACTGGCCGCGGCCGGCGCCAGCCTCATGTGGGGAACTATGTACGTGCCCTACCGCAAGGCTTACCTGAGCGGCATGAATCCGCTCTCGTTCGTTACCGCGTTTACGGCGGGCGAACTGGGTACCATGTTTCTCCTTACCTGGACGCTCGACGGGGGCATGAAGTCGTCCGCGTTTCAGCTGCTCCAGAGCAGGCAGTTGCTTTTCTGGCTGTTCCTGGGAGGGTTCGTGTGGGTTATCGGCGATCTCTTTCAGCAGTTCGCCACCAAGTATCTGGGGATCGGGCGTGGTATTCCGCTTTCGAATACGAACCAACTTTGGGGTCTGGCCTGGGGGGCGCTGGTGTTTGGCGAACTGGCCTCGGCGAACCGGGCTCATCTTGCCTTGGTTTTGGGCGGATCGGTGCTCATGATCCTGGGGGCGCTGGCCATCAGCACGGCGGTGGCTTCGTCTCGCGAAACCTTGTCCCGTAACCATGCGCTGCAACGAGAGTGCGATCGTTACGGCCTCGACTACCGCGAGGTGTTGCTGGCGCAGACCGGAGAAGAATTCGGCGCCCGTAGCCAACGCCGCCGCTGGTGGGATGTAGCCATCGTAGTGGCGGCGTGCGCTCTTTTTCTGTGGCTCGGGGTCAACGCGATCGTACCTCCGCTGGCCATGAACCTGGGTTGGATCGCGGTGCTGTCGCTGGCCCTGCTCGCTGCGCTGATAGGCGGCGGGTGGGCCCTGTGGCGGCAGACCCGCTTCGGATGATCGCTGCAAACTTTTCTCGAGGAGCGAAATGGCAGTCCGGTTGAAAGACATCGCTGCCGATCTGGGCGTGTCCACGGTGACGGTATCGAAGGTCTTGCGCGGCGGCCTGGACATCGGCGAGCGAACCCGCGCCCGGGTGTTGAAGCGGATGGCCGAGCTGAACTACCAGCCCAACATGCAGGCGCGAGGGCTGGCGAGCGGTCGCTCGTTTGCGGTGGGCCTGATCGTGCCAGATCTTGTGCATCCCTTCTTCGGCGAATTCGCCAAATATCTCGCCGGAGCCTTACGGGCGAGCGGTTTGGCGCTGGTGCTGGCCTCTTCTGAGGAAGATCCGGAGATAGAGCGCCACGAGATTCGTACCCTGGTGAACCGCGGGGTGGATGTTCTTGTGGTGGCGACGTGCCAGGGTATCGAAGAAGCGGAGTTCGTTTCTCCTGGGGGCCCCCCAATTCTCCTCATCGACCGCAACATCCCCAAACTGAAGACAGATTTCGTGGGATCGAACGACGTCTTGGTAGGGGAGCTGGCGACCCGTCACCTCATCGCTCTGGGGCGCAGGAGGATCGCCCACATTGGCGGCCACGGAACGAGTCCTGCGATCGATCGGTTCAAGGGTTTTCGCAATGCTCTCAGCACCGCCGGAATGAAGCTGCCGAAGAGCTACGTCATAACCCGCGAACGGTTTGAGGAGAGAGGCGACTCCGCCGGCTACCGCGCGATGCAGGAGCTGCTGGCGCAGAAGCATCCGCCGGACGCCGTTTTCTGCTACAACGATTTGTCCGCCATAGGCGCGATGGAGGCGGCGATGCAGGCCGGCCTCAGCATCCCAGGTGACATTGCCTTCGCCGGCTGTGGTAACTTGCGCTACGCGCAGTATTTGAAGGTACCGCTCACCTCGGTAGACCAATCGATCGAGCGCATGGGCGAAGCCGCTGCCCGACGAGTGCTTACGTTGTCCACCGAACCGGATGATCCACCGCGGACTTCTTTTGTAGAACCGAAACTGATGGTTCGACAATCCACCGTAGCGGGATGATTCAAAAGGCCTTACGGGTTCGGAGTTTCTACCGAGGAGTGGGTCGCATTCAACTCCGTGCAGCGATCGAACTCCTTTTTGGCCTCTTCCTTCAATCCTTGATCGCGATAGCTCAAGGCTAACTCATAATGCAAGCTGGAGCTATTCGGCGCCAATTGAACCGCCTTTTCCAATTCGTTGTGCGCGTCATTCCAGCGCTTCAACTTTAGATAGGCGCGTCCTAGTTGCTCGTGTGCCTTCGGGTTTTGCGGGGCCAGGGTTACTCCCTCTTGCAAGTAGGCCAAGCTGGCTTCCGGGTGCTCTTGTTCTACGAGAAGCATTCCCATATTGATATAGGGCTGAGCATCCCGCTCGCTTCCGCCAGTCTGCCACGCAATGGCCGTTCGGAATGCCTGGGTCGCCTCGTCTATCTGGTTGAGCCCCTCATACGACAGCCCAAGATTGTCTTCTGCCTTTACGTTATGCGCATCGAGCTTAAGGCACGTGTGAAATGCATCGATGGCTTCAGAAAAGCGATTCTCGTTATACTTCGTGCGCCCGAGATAGTACCAACCGTCCGCATCCGAGGGATTCATTTCCAGGGCCTTGGTAAACCATTGGTCCGCGTCCAGGAAATCACCCAACCGAACATAATCCACCGCGACAACCTTAAAGTCGTTCGCGGAAGGAGGGCGTAGTTGGGCCGCGCGCGTGTACTCGGCCAAAGACTCTTTGGCCTTTCCCTCATGCGAAAGAATGTAACCGAGCAGGTAATGTCCGTCGGCGGAAGCGTCATCCTGCAAGACATATTTTCTGGCCAGCGCTTCGGCGCTGGAAAACGATCCTGCCTGCACCGCGGATCTGGCCTGGGCCAACAAAGTGCTAGCCGGCTGCGGCTCCTGGGCACGGGCTTCGCGTCCGCTCCACCCTATAGCCATAACGCAAACCAGGAGAAACATCCACACGGAGAACCCTCGCTTCGCTCTGTCGAAAAACATTTCCAAGAAAGGACGGCTGAACCGCAGATCTCTCCACTGCGCTGCGCTTCGGTCGAGATGACAAAGGCGAGGGCGGTCCTTCCAGGCAGAGTCGTTGCTGAACAAAAGCCGCTTTTCATCACCTTGGGTGGGCCGTAGGCCCATGATTCCTCTGTCGAAAATAAAGCTACAACCTCCAGACTTTAAGTGGGTGGCCCAGGTCTTCCACTCAACATTTTCGTCCGTGCAAGCACGACTACTGCGGCATGGCCTGCATCGTCAGGATGAATTCTGTTTCGGTGCCGAGGCGGACGCTGGGTTCTTCGCTGGTGAGCATTGCACTACATTCCGGACCGCCTTCCGGAATCAGCTTAAGATGCGGAACGCCGAGCACGGCGCCAGTGTGAATCAATTTAGGGCCCTGAATATCGTCGTCCGATTCACTCCCCATGGATGCAGCGGTATCCGAAATGGACCTGGCTCCGCCGCGCACTTCCGTCGGCATGCCGCTATGGACTGCTGCGTAGTCTGTATCCCTCCGAACCACGCCGATGATCCTGAGCGAAAGCTCCTGCTTAAGGCGGCCTGAGCAATCGCCATGGTCAAGGACGACAGCCAGCTCCGAGCCGCCTGGATTTTTGGAAGCTGTGGCTGCCAGCACGTGTCCGTAAAGCGCAGCTCCCTTGGTCAGGGTGCAGCTGGGCGCTATCCAGTCGCGAAGAATCTTAACCTGGATCGGCTGCCCCACCTTGAGATGCTTTGAGTCCAGCCCGCTGGTGATGCCTCCCAGGATAGCGGAGTTGAGGTTATGATCGCCGTTTTGGTTCGAATACTGATCGCAGGTTGGGGCCTTTCCATCGCTGATCGAAGAAGCTGGCGCAGCGGCCTGAGAGGAAGCAACCTCCACTGGAGCGAGCTTTGAGACTGGGGCATCGAAACCTACCAGCCCGTCTCGATAGTCGATGTGGATAACCAGTGACTGCAAAATGTCGAACCCGAGCATTCCGGCCACCTCCATCCCAGCACTCTGTTCAATCGTCGACGGATCGAACTCCAGGATATGGTCCTTGTGATCCAGCGAGAGGTTGGCAAACTGAAGATCGAAGCTGTCGCGATAAATCTGCAGGGGCGGCCCGGAGACGCTCGGCACCGGGTTGGTGAAGTTCAGACGAGTGCCGGAAACGGAATGCGCGACCTCCGGCGTCATCGTGCTGAGGCGGATTCCCGTGTCAAGAACGAAGAGTCTTCGGTCCTTCTTGTCGATCATTACCGGAACCAGCAGATACTGACTCTTGTGATAGACGGGCGTATAGCTCTTGAGCCCGGGCCCGGAATAGCGGTCTCCGGGTAGGGCGTTCTTCTGCTCATCAGGGCGGTGAGGAAGCGGCTCGAGCTCCAGTTTCGCTTGCGGAAAGTTCAGGCTAACCAGGTAGGGCGCGAACACATCAGTACCAATGAAGCCTTCTACTCCCTGGGCGAAGGGGGTATCGCTCACTCCCACCATACAGTTTCGGAACTCGAGCGTTCCGATATGGATGCTATCGGCCAGCACCGTGTCGACGGGGGCGCCCTCTGCGTGCTGAAGACCCAGGCTCTCGGCCAGTGTTCGACTGATATAAAGGCCGGACGCAGCCGTATCTACGTTGAGCTTGGCCTTTCCCTTGGGAAATTCCACCCCGATTTTGTAACTGTTGATTTGCTTTACGGTCTCGTAAGAGGCCAGAAGCGGGAGGGTGACGGGAGAGGTTATCGGTGCACTCTGGCAAGTCTGCGAGTTCTCAGAAAGCAGAGACATCATGGCGTTTGCCGAAGTGCTGGCCTTCTCCCGGATATCAGGCTCCAGGTTAGGCATGGTGGCAAGGGATTCTTCAATCCGGACAATGTCATTGGCCGGGTTGACGGTATGCAGCCACGATCGACGGATATCCGGGTCGTTGGGGTCGATCTGGTAAGCGGCTTGCAACTCGGCGCGTTCCGAGGCATACATCGAGTCGATGCGAAAGATGCGGCTACGGATCAGGTGAGCGCGAGCGTAGCAAGGGTCCGCTGCAGCGGCGGAATCAAGGGTCTGCGCGGCGAGCCATGGTTGCCCCTTTCGCAGCTGCACTTCGGCCAGGGACGTAAGAGCGCTGGCAGAGTGTGGAGCACCGGTGGCGGCCTTATCCGCCCGCGCCCAGGCGTCCGCAATCCTGCTTTCATGCAGCAGGGTATGAACCAGGGCAGAATTCAGTTCCAGATCGTCGGGTTTTCCGACCAGCGCCTGCAGATAAAGACTCTCTGCTTCCTCGTACTTCCCTTTCTGGTAAGCCGCCTCAGCCGGCGTCGCTTCGTGAGCAGGCACCTCGCGACAGCCGGCGCTTTGGGCATAGACGGAGCCGGCAGAAAGCAAAAATGCGACCGAGAACAGCGAAAGTGACCGAACCCAACTGATCTTAAGCGGCATATCGCTACATCGGGGACAGTATAGCTCCAGTCTGCCGGCGGATCAGGGAATAGACCCCCTCGCACGCATGTGGGTGGCCCAGGTCTTGCCTTTGAGACCTGGGTTTCTGCGTGTGGTCCGAGCTATGCTCTTGAGTGTCAAGTAACTAGCCAAACGACGGGTACCCTCCATGGTCTTGGACCAGGCGCAAGATTCTCCTTGACAGGGTCAACATAAACTTTCTATATTGGCCGCCATTGGGAACGATACCACCACAACAAAAACGATTGTCTAAGTCGACCCTGGGGAAACTCCACGGGGGCCCGTGTTGGGCCGCCCATCTGGTGCAGTAGAAGCAAATTGTTGTTTTTTAGGAGAAGTGTGATGCAGACGTCCCACCTTTGGAGCAGTCTTCGCAGTTTCACGCGCACTGGATTGGTTCTTTCCACCTTATACCTCGCATTGTCATCGACAAATGTCGCTTTTGCGCAAGCCAACGCCGGCATCACCGGTACAGTCACTGATCCCAGTGGCGCGGTCGTCCCCAACGCTGCCGTAACCATCACCAACACGGCTACGGGCGTGAATAACCGTGCCGTTACCAGCAGCTCCGGCACCTATGCCGTCACCGGTCTGACGCCCGGCGTGTATTCCGTAACCATCGAGGCGCCCGGCTTCAAGAAGTCGGTGCAGGACGGCATTAACGTCGACGTCACCGTCAACGCCACTGTCAACGCCACGCTGACCACCGGCCAGGCATCGGAAACAGTAGAAGTGACGGCAGATGCGATCGCCCTGAACACGACCCAACCACAACTTGGTTCCACGATTGAGCCGGCGGTGGTCGGCGCGCTGCCGGTAGAGGTAAATGGCCGGGGACGGCAAATCGACGGGCTGCAGTTTCTCGCGCCTGGAACGACAGGCAACACCTTCTCCCACCGCATCGGCGGCGGCGTCGACTTTGAACAGGAGATCCTCTACAACGGCATCCCAGCCCCCCAACCGGAAACCGAAGGCTACACCACCAACTTCAATCCGCCCTACGAAATGGTGCAGGAATTCCACGTCGAGCGCTCCACCTTCTCCGCGCAGTATGGTCTCGGCCAGGGCGCGCTGACTTACCAGATGGCCGGTGGAACCAACCGCTATCACGGCGATTTGTTCGAGATTAACCGCAACAGCTTTTTCGATTCCGTTGGATTCTTTAACGGCCCGGCGTTTGGTGGCTCCAATACTCCACCCACTGACCATGAAAACAACTACGGTTTCACCGTGGGCGGACCGATCGCCATCCCCAAGGTCTATAACGGCCGCGACCGTACGTGGGGTCACTATAGCCAGGAGTGGTACAAGCAGAACAACCTGAATACCAACGTCTCCACCGTTCCGACCGCCCTCGAAAAGACGGGCGACTTCACCGATTTTGTGAATGGCAGCACAGGCGCTTTAATCCCGATCTATGACCCTACGACCGGGCAACAATTCCAATACAACGGGCGATTGAACGTGATTCCGCCGAATCGCATTAGCCCGAACTCGGCGATTCTCATTCCCTTCATCCCCAATCCAGATCGACCCGGCAGCGGCGTCGGCGGTCTCGACAGCAACAAGAGCTACGCTCCCTTTATCAATCCTCACATTCAACATGTGTGGGGTTTTACCATCGATCAGAAAATAAAGGCAAACCAAAGCGTGCACTACAGCCAATGGCGGAATAGCTTCAGCAACTTTAGCTTTGACAACAATCCTTTGGTCATTGCTCCTAATCCGCTGAACAGCATGAAGTTCGAACCGGCACTGGGCAGCGGCTTTATGCTGACCTATGACTACACGGTCTCACAGAACCTGGTGATGACTGCCGGATTTGGCTGGTTGGGCGAGATCAACAACCAGTTCAACCAGACTAAGTACGACTTTCCTGCCGTGGCGGGTGGCGTGATACCGCCCTACATTACATTCGACGGCGAGCACACGCTGACTTCCTGGGGCACGCAAGGGTCTTGGCTGCAATCGATTAATCGCAAGCTCGGTATTGCGATTGTGAACAACTGGTTGTGGACCAAAGGCCGGAATACCTTTAATATCGGCGGTGAATTCCGCCGCTCCTACCAGGATGACAACGAGGAACAAACGGCGGGAGGACAATTCGCTTTCAGCCAAAAGGAGACCTCTACCCCCAGCCCCACCGATCCGAACTTTGCCCAGTACGGCAGCTCCTTTGCGAGCTTCCTGCTCGGTCTTCCTGATACGGTCAATCGCGCCAACTCTCAAGAACTACGGCTCCGCAACTTCCTCATCGCACCTTACATCCAGGACGACATCAAACTGTCACCCAAGCTCACGGTCAACTTGGGCCTGCGCTGGGACATCATGGTTCCCTTCACCGAAAACAACAACCTGGTCGTGTTTTTCAATCCCACGGCTGCCAATCCTGCAGCCAGTAGCTTACCAGGAGCCGCTACGAAATTTGGCAACTGCACCGGATGCGCAGGGTACACCCGGGCGGATCTTCATTGGGGACATTTCGGGCCCAGGTTGGGCTTTGCCTATCAGCTGAACGACAAGACGGTTCTGCAGGCAGGGTTCAGCGTTGCTTTCCTGAATGGCGGCGCCTATGAGTATGGAACCAGTAAAGTTGCTGTGAACTATGGCAATCTGCTGGTTGGTTCCTTCACCCGCGGCACCACGGGTACGAACCAATCGTCCTTCGGCAGCTGGGACGCCACTCAACTACCGAATCCCCAGCCAACCCCCTTCAGCCCCGGACTCGGCGTGGGCACGCAGATCAACGACTTCAGCAAGAACGACGGATACGCTCCTTACAGCCAGCAATGGAACGTGAACCTGCAACGCCGCCTACCGTATGACATGTTTGTCACCGCTGCCTGGGTTGGGAACCGCGTCATCCATCTTCCCAGTCAGCTGAACACGCCTAATCAGCTTAATCCCAGTTATTTTTCGCTGGGAAACACTCTTGGATTGAGCTTTGCCAACGGCACTGCACAGGCCGCAGGCTATACCGTGCCCTATGCAAATTTTGTAAACGACTTCGGCGGCTCGGCGACCGTTGGACAGTCGCTCACTCCATTCCCGCAGTACTCTTACGTCTTCAACAATTTTGAAGGTTCGGGAACGACTTACTACCAGTCAGGGCAGATCGAGGTGGAGAAGCGTTTCACCAACGGTCTAAATTTCCTGGCTGGTTACACGCTTTCAAGGTTATGGGACAACACCAGCAGCGGATTCTCGAGTTTTACCGCGGCTGCTCTCAACAAATACAACCAGCGGCCTGAGTGGGCAGTTTCCGGTGCGGATGAAACAAACACGTTTAAAGCCAGCGGACTCTACGAGCTGCCGATAGGGCCGGGAAAGAAGTACTACAACAACCGCGGGGTAACCGGGCAGCTCTTAGGTGGATGGCAGATCAGCTGGATCCTCGACTACGAGGCAGGCCAACCGCTGTGCAATTGCAACCAGGGCCAAATCCAAGAGAATGGCGACCCCTATCCGGGGAAATCTACCTCCGGTCCAAACGTCGTGTTGCGCCCAAACCGCAATCCCGGTGTAGCGCTCAGCACCGCGTCGTATAACAAGGCCAGGGACTACTTCACAGGCAAGGCCTCAGTAGCCCAGATCTTCAACCCTGCGGGATTCTCGGTTACCAGTTCGCAGTATGTTCTGGGCAATGCGATCAGAAATTATTCTCAGCTAAAGGGCCCCGCCCTGTACAACGAGAACGCCACCGTATTAAAGAGCTTCTTTTTCGGCGAGCGCTTCACAGGTATCCTGCGAGTGGATTATTTTAATCTCTTCAATCGCACCCAGTTTTATCCTCCTGACGCCAATGCCAGCGATGGCACGTTTGGGCAGGTGATCAAGCAGGGTGATCAAGGTAATAAGACCGCGAACAGACAAGGAGAGGTCGGCTTCACACTAAAATTCTAGGCTCCGGTTTTTCCGGAGACAAAACTCCCGGGTAGCCCCATCCTTCGCGTTCTTTGCGAAGGGTGGGATACCACGGCTCTGACCCTTGACGTCTCTGTTCAGCAACTGATCTCCCTGGAAGCACCGCCCTCCCCTTTGTCATCTCGACCGAAGCGAAGCGCAGTGGAGAGATCTGCGGTTCAGCGGTCCTTTCTTGGAAATGTTTTGGGATCGAAGCGTAGTGGAGCAATCTGCGGTTTTCTTTTTCCCGGTAATCACTTTCTTGACAAGTTTTGCCTCCCGCCGGACTGTGCCCAGTCCGGCGTTTCCTTTTCGAACTCGACCGTACGTGCGCCGCTATAATGGCCTTGCTATGAATCCGCGATTTCGGCTTCGTCTGGCTGCGCTGATCTTCCTGTCATTCTCGGCTGGGGCGGCTTGGGCGCAGGCCTCCCCTCAGGATGAAGTCACGCCCCAGGTTCAGGAACTTTACCAACAGGCGAAAGCCGCTCAGCAAAGCGGCAACAATGCTGCTGCAATCGAAAAGTATCGCGCCATGCTCAAGTTGGCGCCCCACTTGGCGCCTGCCTACAACAACCTCGGCATGCTTTATTTCAACCAACATGATTACTCCCATGCGGCCGAGGTTCTCAAGCAAGGCCTGGACATCAACCCTGACATGCCCACTGCGTCCGCGTTGCTGGGCATGAGCTACCACGAGATGGGTGACCATGAGCAGGCCGAACCATTATTGGAAGCGGCCGTGCGGGCAAATCCGAACGACGACAACTTGCAGATTGCTTTGGCGCATGACCTCATCGATTTGGGAAAATATGACGCAGCTATTCCCTATCTGCGGAGTTACTTAGACCGCCATCCCAAAGACCAGCAGGCGTGGTACTTACTGGGCAAGACCTACCTCCAGCTTTCAGAGGACGCGCTGGGACAGATCAATCAGATCGACCCCAATTCAGTCACCGCCCATCTGGTCGCGGGCGAAATTGACGAGAGCATGCACAACTACGATGGAGCGCTCGTTGAATACAAGAAGGCAGTAGACCTGGCTCCGCAACAGCCCGGTACCCATGAGCATATGGGAAACACCTTCTGGGTAACGGGCAAATGGGAATCTGCAGAAACCGAATTCAAATCCGAACTGGCCAACAATCCGAATAATTGCAATGCGAGATGGAAGCTGGCGAACGCCACTTTAGAAGCGAACGGTCCCTCCGAGGACACTCTCGCTGACCTCAATCAAGCCATCGCGCGCTGTCCAAGACTCATGCAGGCGCGAGTCGACCGCGCCCGGGTGCTGATTAAACTGAATCGCCAGAAGGAAGCGATATCCGATCTGCTGATGGCGGAGAAGGAAAGCCCGAAAGAACCGTCCATTCACTTCCTTTTGTCGCAGGCCTATAAAGCAAGTGGGCAGACAGCCGAGGCGCACGAAGAGTTGCGCGTCTACGCCGACCTGCAACGAGAAGCGAGTCAAGCAGTGGCGGGACAAGCAAGCGATGCTATCTCCATCAAGAGCACATCGCATTAGAAGTCAGGCTTCCTCCGCCGGGCTCCTGTTCGCGGCACTCCTTTCCTGCCCGGCGCTCCTGCGCGCGCAGCAATCTCCGCCCGCGCCGATGGCTACCCAACAAGGCGGCGCCAGCACCGCGGGAGCCTACGCCCCTGTACACGATGCCGAGAATCGGCCGATCACCGCGGGTGGAATGGTGGATCAGGGTCCCGTGGTCTTCGAGGATATTTCACGCCAGGCGGGCCTCACGTCGTGGCAATACCGCGGTGGAACGCCGGCCAAGGCGTTGATCGTCGAATCCCTCGGCGGTGGCGTCGCTTTGCTCGATTACGACAACGATGGCTGGCTCGATATCTACCTGGTCAACGGCATGACCTACGATGCCCTCAGCGGCAAGGCCCCCGCCCCGCACGCCGCGCTCTTTCATAACAATCACGATGGCACATTTACCAACGTCGCGGAAAAGGCAGGCGTAACCAACGATCGTTGGGGAGTCGGAGTAGCCGTAGGCGACTACGACAATGACGGATGGCCAGATCTGTATGTCACCAACGTGGGCAAAAACCGGCTCTACCACAACAATCACGACGGCACATTTTCCGATAGGGCGGAACAGGCAGGAGTCACGCTGGGCACCTGGTCCACTGGTCCGACGTTCGGTGATTACGACGGCGACGGCAAGCTTGATCTCTTTGTTCCCGGGTACGCGGCCTACGATTTCAATGATCCTCCCATCGCCGGCTCCAGGCAGGTGGTTTCAAACTTTTGCCAGTTTCGCGGTGTCGGCGTTTTCTGTGGCCCTCGCGGACTCAAAGGCGAGCACGATCACCTCTTTCACAACAATGGTGACGGCACATTCACTGATCTAAGCGTCAAGGCCGGGGTGGCCGACCGGCCGGGCTACTTCGGGCTAACCGCCGTCTTCGCGGATCTCAACGGGGATGGCCATCCGGAATTGCTGGTAGCCGATGACTCCACCCCGAACTATCTCTATCGCAACAAAGGTGACGGAACCTTTGAAGATCTTAGTTTCGAGTCTGGCTACGCGGTGAACGGAGAGGGACGAGAAACGGCAAGCATGGGCATTGCGCTAGGGGACTATCAAAATACCGGCAAGCTCGACATTTTGAATACCACCTTCTCCGACGACTACAAAGTGCTCTACCGTAACGATGGCGACCTGACCTTCAGCGATGTGAGCCGCGACGCCGGCCTGGCCGTGGCCACGATTCCCTTTCTCAGCTGGGGTGACGGATTCATCGACTACGACAACGACGGCTGGAAGGATATTTTCATCGCCAGCGGGCACGTATACCCTGAAGTCGATAAACACGATTGGGGCACCAGTTTTGCCGAGCGCCCGCTTCTCTTCAAAAATGTTTCAGGAAAGAAGTTCGACCTTGTGCCGGCCGTCAAAGGCACTGGGCTGGCAGTCGTTATTCCCGCGCGAGGCGCCGCATTTGGCGACTTGTTTAACGACGGCAAGATCGATGTCGTCTTGAATAACCTCGATGCACCCCCCACCCTATTGCGCAACGTAAATCCTGACCGCCATCACTGGATCGAGTTGCGGCTGCTGGGGGGACCCAAGAGCCCGCGCGATGCCGTCGGCGCCACGGTGTATTTGACACACTCCAACCAAACCCAGCGCGCAGACGTGCTCAGCGGCGGCAGTTTCGCATCGTCGAACGATCCCAGGGTTCATTTTGGGCTAGGCGATGACAAGACTGTGGATTCGACTGAGATCCACTGGCCCAGCGGCGCGTTGGAAAAGATCCGGGTGACCGCGGTGGATCGCATCTACACTGTCGAGGAAGGCAAAGGGATTATCAGTGTCAAGCCGGGTCAATCGAAATAGGGGAGTAATCCTGGCATTGGCATTGTGGTGCGGAGTGGGTGCCCTCGCCCAGGTGGTAACGCCGGTCAGCACCGCGGATGCCAGCTGCGGCGCATGCCACGCGCAGATACTGCATAGCTATCTCTCCACACCGATGGCCAATGCCAGCGGTCTCGCAGCGAAAAGACGGAAGACCGGGACCTTTGAGCACAAATCCTCCGGGATGAGATACGCGCTGTCAATGGAAGGCGCGAATCTCATGTTGACTTACCGGGATGAGAACGATCCCTGGATCGCCGCCAGCCATCAGCTCGAATACTTTCTGGGCTCCGGCCATCTTGGGTTGACCTACCTCTACTCGCTCAACGACTACCTCTTTGAGTCTCCCATTGCCTACTACTCCGCTACCCAAGGCCTGGATCTAAAACCCGGCCTTGAATCCATGACCCAGGCGCCTCCCGCGTTGCCGGTGCAGGCGGAGTGCCTGCGCTGTCATATGAGTGCGGTACAGCACAGCGATCCCGGCACAATCAATCGTTACCGTGGGCTGCCGTTTCTCCATGCCGGCATCACCTGCGAGAGTTGCCATGGAGACACCCAACACCATCTCGCGACCGGCGGCAAGGCGGCGGTGGTGAACCCGTCCAGGCTCAATGCCAATCTGCGGGATTCTATCTGTATCAGTTGTCATCTCGAAGGAGATATCTCGGTAGAGCGCGCGGGCCATTCGGCGCTGGACTTCAAGCCAGGGGATTCCATCTCAGACTACATGGCTTATTTTGTCTACGCCGGCCAAGCTGCCAACAAGCGCGGCGTGAGTGAAGTGGAGCAGTTAAGTTTGAGCAAATGCAAGCGGACCAGCGGCGACGCCATGTCGTGTATGAGCTGTCACGATCCTCACTACACGCCGGACGGGGCCAAAGAGAAGGCATCGTTTTACCGCAAGAAGTGTCTTACCTGCCACACCGGGAACACGTTCGCGACGGCGCATCATCCCGAGAATCCTGATTGCGTCAGTTGCCACATGCCGCGAACCGGCGCGGAGAATATTGCGCATGTAGCCTGGACCGACCACCGCATCCTGAAGGCTCCGGAACCGGTCGAAAAACCCAGCCTCGGTAACACGCTGGTTCCTGTCTTCTCTCCGGGTGCTACGCAGCGCGATGTCGGGCTCGCTTACTATAAGTCGTTGCTTGAGGGAAACGTGGCCGTGCAGCAAAAAGCCTTTGAGAAATTAGAGCCCATCAAGCCTGAACTGTCCGGAGACGCCGACGCCCAAGTGGCGTTGGGGATACTCGTTGGAGGCCGTGGAGACTTGAAACAGGCTCAGGAGTTATTTCAAGACGTTCTGAGACGGGATCCGGTCAACCTGATCGCAATATCGAACCTGGGCACGTTGCTCGCTAAATCAGGAGATCTGCGCGCGGCGATTTCGCTTTGGCGTCCCGCATTCGAGAGAAATGAAGATGTGGTTGGGCTGGCAAAGAACCTGGCGCGAGTGCAATGTGCTGCCGGCGACGCGGCAGGGGCACGCGCCACTCTCCAGAAAACGCTACAGTACAGCCCTGGCATTCGCGACGTCCGTCAATTAATGACGCAGCTGCAGGATTGCACCCCGCAAAAATAGCCGCTCCCTTGCTATCCGAGGACCTTGAGTGGCCGGAGCACCCAGTTCTCCTAAGGAACAAGTCTGCTTTGCGTGGCAGATTGAAGGGTGAGATTTGACTATCCCACCCTTCGCAAAGAACGCGAAGGATGGGGCACCCGTCGATGGGTGGAGGGGATAGAGCCCAAAAGCGCGTTCTTTTCATCCTTCTTTTGCCGCCGGCAAGTCGTTTGCTCAAAAACGAGACCTTGGCCACCATCCACTCGACACGTGGTGTAGCCCCGGACTCTGGTGTACTGAATCTTCCAAACCTAACTGGGTTTAGACTCTGCATGAGAACTGGGCTTTGTATCAGGGCACGACTTTAGTCGGGCCGAATCTGAACTGAAAGAAAACAGGCTTTAGCCCCTGCCCACTGCGTATCCCGCACGAAAGCCTCGGCCGCAAACGATTCCAAGCAGGCGCGCCATGGAATCGTTTCCACCAATCTCCTTTCTTTATATATAATTCGCGAGGCTGCTCTTCATCCGGCCTGGCCGCAACATTGGCCGGCACACTTTTCTCGGAGACCGTTCCGTGCTCACCTCATGCTTCCTTTCCCGCCCCCATCGTCCATGTAAGCTTCTCGCGATCGCCCTCTTCAGCATCGCCTTTCTGCCCTCCCCCGCGCGAGCCCAGGACGCTGAACGAGAAGTTGCGCAGGTAGTGAAGTCTCTCTCCGCTCCCTCGCAGGAAGTAATCCAGAGACTCTATGGATTGCGCCAGCTCCCCGCAGGCGAATGGCGGTTTCATGCCGGCGACCTCGAGCACGGAGAGGCGGTCAATCTCGACGACGCCAGTTGGCCCATCGTCAAGCCGCGAACCAACGGTCCGACCGAGGCAGTCTGGTATCGCCGCCTGATCGAAGTGCCCAAGACCTTCAACGGCTACGATCTGACGGGCAGCCGGATTTGGTTCCATTTTGAAGCCAATGCAAACGGTCCCATGCCGCAAATCATCTACTTCAACGGCCGCCGTGTTGCCCTGGGCGAAGATCTGGAACCCATTGTGCTCTTCGACTCAGCCAAGCCGGGAGATAAAGTTCTGGTTGCTGTCAAGCTCCTGCATACGGTCGACAAAAAGGAATTTGGCGGCGCGGAGTTGCGCATTGATTTCTCGCCCACTCGACCAAACCCCGAAGATCTGTGCCTAGAATTCGTCTCCTCCACCTTGCTGATCCCCTCCCTTTCGAGCGATCCTTCGCAGCAGAAAGCGACCCTCGAGACGGCCATAGGGGCCGTCGATCTGAAGGCACTGGACGCCGCGGATCAAGACAAGTTCGATGCATCCCTGCGCAAGGCACATTCCGGCCTCGACCCCCTCAAACCGACCTTGAAGGAAGCAACGGCTCATTTGACCGGCAATTCGCACATCGATGCCGCGTGGCTGTGGCCGTGGACGGAGACAGTCGATGCTGTCAGGCGGACCTTCTCGACCGCCTTGCAGTTGATGGACGAGTACCCGAAGTACACCTACACCCAATCCGCAGCCCAATACAACGTGTGGATGGCAGAGAAATATCCGGAGATGAACGAGCAGATCAAACAGCGAATCAAAGACGGCCGCTGGGAGATCGTCGGAGGCATGTGGGTCGAGCCCGACCTGAATATGCCCGATGGAGAATCGTTGGTCCGCCAGCTGCTGATTGGCAAGCGGACTTATAAGGACTTGTATGGTGTCGACGTGCGCATCGGCTGGAATCCCGATTCGTTCGGCTACAACTGGCAACTGCCGCAGATCTACAAGAAATCCGGCGTCGACTACTTCGTCACCCAGAAGATGACCTGGAATGAGACCAACAAGCTGCCTTTCAAGCTTTTCTGGTGGAAGTCCCCAGATGGTAGCAGTGTGCTCACGTATTTCCCCCACGACTACGCGAATGACAATTTGAATCCGGTTCGCTTATCAATGGATCTGGCAACAGCGCGGCAGCAGGCGCCTGGGATGCTAGAGATGATGGACTTGTACGGCTCCGGCGATCACGGTGGAGGACCGACGCGGGCGGTCCTGGACGAAGGCATTCACTGGATGCAGCCCGATATGGTTGTTCCGCAGATGAAGTTCGGGATCGCGCAAAGCTTCTTCAACGATATCCAGGACAAGATCGCCGTGGATTCCAAGGTGTGGAACTACGATTCGATTGCCAAGGGATATCAATACCCGCCTGCGCCGGCGGAGGGCAAAATCAGCATCCCGACCTGGGATGACGAGCTGTACCTGGAATTCCACCGTGGAGTCTTTACCACGCAAGCCGCGCACAAACGCAACATGCGCGAGAGCGAAGAATGGGTACTGAACGCGGAGAAATATTCTTCGCTCGCGTGGCTGGATGGGCAGGCTTATCCCGGCTCGGAGCTGAACGAGGCATGGAAGAAGGTGTTGTTCAACCAGTTCCACGATCTGGCGGCGGGCTCCGGGATTGGAATTATCTATAAGGACGCGCAGCGGGACTACGACGATGTGCGCTGGGCCAGCAACGAAGCCTCCGCCCGGGCCTTGCACACGATACAAGCGGAGATCAACACCCGCGCTGCGGGTGAAGTGCCGGTGCTGGTATTCAACCCTTTGGCGTGGCAGCGCTCGGATCTGACGACGGTGGACGTCGAGATGCCTTCCGCCACTCCCAACGGAGTGTCGGTTCTGGACGCGCAGAATCATGTACTGCCGTCGGAAGTGCTTTCGAGCAACGAAAAGACAAACAGCTATCGCCTGCTGGTACAGGCGAAGGACGTCCCATCGCTGGGCTACTCGCTGCTGCACGTGGCGCCGGGCAAGAAGCCCTTTGCCAGCGATTTGAAAGCCAGCGGAACCACCATCGAAAACTCAGCGCTTAAGGTAACCGTGGATCCGCAAACAGGCTGCATCACCAGCCTCTACGACAAAAAAGCGAACTTCGAGACGCTGGCCCAGGGAGCATGCGGCAACGAGCTGATCGCCTTCAAGGACACGCCGAAAGAGTACGACGCGTGGAATATCGATGCCGACTTCGATCAGGTGTTCACCAAACTGGATAAGGCAGATTCGGTAGAGCTGGTGGAGAAGGGTCCGCTGAAAGCGGTGATTCGAGTGACACGCACCTGGCAAAGCTCCAAGTTTGTCCAGGACATCACGCTTTACAACGCGATCGATCGAGTCGATGTGGTCAGCGACATCGACTGGCATGAAACCCACATCTTGCTCAAAGCAGCGTTTCCTCTGGCTGCCTCCAGCAACAAGGCCACGTACGAAATTCCTTACGGTTCCATCGAGCGGCCGACGACGCGAAATAACAGTTGGGAAAATGCCAAATTCGAGGTGCCGGCACTCCGCTGGGCAGATTTGGGTGACGGGCAGCACGGCTTTAGCCTCATCAACGAGTCGAAATACGGTTACGACGCCAAGGGCAACACGCTGCGTCTTTCGCTCTTGCGCTCGCCCACCTGGCCCGACCCCGACGCGGACCGGGGGCATCAGCACTTCACCTACGCGCTCTATCCGCATGCTGGAGACTGGAAGCAGGCTCTCACCGTACGGCATGGTTACGACTTCAACTACAAGCTCAAGGCGATGCAGGTGGAGGCACACAGTGGAACGCTGCCAGCGGAACACTCCTTCGCGACGGTGCAGGCGGAAAATGTAGTTCTGACCGCCATGAAGAAAACCGAAGACGGCAACGGATTGATCTTGCGCATGTATGAGTGGGCAGGCAAGAGCGGAGATGCGGAGGTTCACCTTCCACATGGCGCCACGGCAGCGACGGTGGCCAACATGCTGGAGCAGCCACAAGGATCGCCTCTTACGGTTACGGGAACTGATCAGGTCACGGTGCCCATTCATCCCTACGAGATCCTTACCCTACGAGTGGACTACCCGCACACCCCACAGTGAGTGGGAATGTGGTGGTTAATTCGTCCCGATTTTGCAACCGCAGGAGTTACGCAGCACCAGTTGATTGTCCAGCTTGATGTGTTGCGCCTTGGCTTTGTCCCCGTGGGATAGCTTGCTTCGCCCTTGGCCGTTGAGTTGACCGAAGAGTAGCTCGGCCGCGATCCTTCCTATATCCAGGGTGGGCTGGCGTACGACGCTGATCGAGGGGCGCAGTGTCGAAGCAAGTTCGAAATCATCAAAGCCCATGAGCGCGATCTTCCGCGGGATGTTGATATTCAATTTCTGGAATACTTCACAGGCGTAGATCGTGACCAGGTTCTTTAAGGCGAACACTGCGTCCGGAGGGTTCGAGGAATAGAAGTGGCTCTCAATCGCCGCCTCTGCCGACTTGTAATCCGTCACCGAGGTATCGACCGTGGCCTCAAGTCCGGCTTGCTTGACGGCCTCTTTGTACCCTCGAATGCGTTCTTTGATGGTATATAAATCGGTTTCCCCGCCCAGGCACAGGATTCGCTTGCAGCCGTGCATAATCAGGTGTTGCGTGGCCGCTTTCGCTCCCTTGTGGTTGTTACTGACCACACTGGGGATCGCAGACTCATACAAGGGCCGGTCGAAGGTGACGCTGGGAATCGACAGCTTATCGAGCATGCTGGCCAGGCTGCGATTTTCAGAGTGGGCCGGCGCGATCAGCAGTCCGTCAGTACGATGGCGTATGAGGACGTTGAGATTTTCCAGTTCAATGGCCGGATCATTATTCGAGACGGTTACGATCAGCAGCGAGTCATGAGCGCGTGCGATCTGTTGCACCGCTTCGGCGACCACCGAAAAAAATGAGTCGGCGATGCTGGGAACCACCAGGCCGACGGTTTTTGTCTGCTCGCCTTTGAGAATGCGAGCGGCCTGGTTGGGCTGATATCCAAGTTCTTCGATGACCGCTTGAACCCGCGCCAGCGTTTCCTGGCTGACACGTTCGCCACCGTTGATCACCCGTGAGACCGTGGTCGTCCCTACTCCTGCTGCCCTGGCTACGTCGGTCAGCGTTGCATGCGAAGATTGTTTCTTCATCTTGAAGGGCTGCTGGAATGATTTCTTCTGCGAATCAAAGCGAGTATACCTTGTCATAAATGTACGGAGGCAAAGGATGGGAGGTTCCAGAAGCGATATCGGGCATGCGGTGCGAATGCTCGCGAAAACTCCCGGATTTACCATCGCTGCAATCGCTGCCCTCGCGTTGGGAATTGGGGCCAACACCGCCATCTTTACTGTGGTCAACGCCGTCCTGCTCAAGCCTCTCGGTTATCCGGATGCCGATCGTATCGTCGAGTTCGGATCTCGCTCGACTACTCTGGCCAATTTTCTTGCCTGTGTTCCTGTGTTTCATGCGTATCAAAGGCAGACCAGCGTTTTCAAGGAGGTCGCCGCCTATGATATGGCTGGCCCCGGCTTCAACCTCACCGGTGACCATCCCGAGCAGATACATGGCATTCACGTGAGCGAAGGCTATTTTCGCCTTTTCGGCGCTCCCGTGATTCTGGGACGAACCTTCACCCAACAGGAAGACTCCCCCAACGGAGAGAAAGTTGCGGTGTTGAGCTATGGACTATGGCAGCGCAGATTCGCCGGCGATCCAAACGTGATCGGAAAGTCGCTGTCTCTGGGCAATGAACCCTATACGATGGTCGGCGTGATCGGTAAGCAGTTCCTGTCCGATCCTCAGGCGGACATCTGGCTACCCTTCAGATTCGACCCCGTCAGCACCGACCTGAACAACTTCTTTCAGGTCGCCGGACTGTTGAGGCCAGGCGTTACCTTGGCGCAGGCAAGAGCCCAACTCAAGCTGGCCGCCGCTGAGTACCATCGCGAATATCCCAAAACGGATCCTCGGGAGGAGTTCCACATCGAGCCGCTGCGCGACAGCATTGTTGGCGACGTGCGTAAATCGCTTCTGGTCATGCTGGGGGCGGTGAGCCTGGTGCTGCTGATTGCCTGTTCCAATGTCGCCAACCTGCTGCTGGTGCGGGCCACGGCACGCAAGCGGGAGTTTGCCATCCGCTGCGCTTTGGGGGCGGCTCGCTCGCGTATCGTTCGCCAACTACTTACGGAAAGCGTATTACTCGCGGTCGCGGGCGGTGTGCTCGGGACCGCGCTTGGCTTTGTTGGCGTCCGCGCTTTGCTTGCCGTCAGCCCTGCAGGCCTGCCCCGCATCGGTGAAAATGGTTCTGTCGTTGCCGTCGATTGGCGCGTCCTCGCTTTCACCCTTGCCGTTTCGTTAGCCACCGGCATCCTTTTCGGGCTCTTCCCTGCCTGGACTGCCTCACGCACTGATCTGAACTCCGTCTTGAAGGAAAGCAGCAGCCGCTCCGGCAGCAGCTTTCGCCAGGGCAGAACGCGCGCACTGCTGGTGATCAGCCAGGTTTCGCTCGCGTTGGTGCTGCTGATCGGCTCGGTGCTTCTCATCCGCACCTTCCTTGCTCTGCATGCCGTGGAACCAGGTTTCCGCCCACACAACGTGCTGACGCTCGAAATGTCCCTCAACGGGTTGCGCTTCCAGAAGACTGCCGGCGTGGCACAACTTTTGCGCAACGGCCGCGAGCGGCTGAATGCCATTCCCGGCGTCGATATTTCGGCCGCCGCCTATTGGCTGCCCATCCTTGTTGGCGACGCGCTCCCGTTCCAGATCGTTGGCCAGCCGGTCGACAAAGATCATCAATATGGCAGCCGCTGGATGAGTATCTCGCCTGGCTATCTGGAGGTCTTCAACATCCCCGTTTTACGCGGCCGCAATTTTAACCAAAACGATACAGTGGACGCACCCGCAGTAGCCCTCATCAATCAAGCCCTGGCAAAGCGATACTGGCCCGGAAAAGATCCCGTAGGTCAACAACTCGCCGTCAGTAAAAGTTTAGGGCCGGATCTGAACGAATCGTCGCCGATGATTATCGGAGTGGTTGGGGACACCCACAATGCGGGCCTTGATCGTCCATCGGAACCGATGGTGATTGTTCCCATTGCGCAGGTCACAGACGCCTATACGGCAGCCTACTCGAACGTGCAGCCTCTACTTTGGGTGGTGCGCACCCGTGACGATCCGCATAGGGCTCTTGCCGCGATCACCGAGCAGCTTCGCCTGGCCAGCGGCGGGTTTCCGGTGGCGCATGTCCGGACGATGGAAGAGGTCATGGGACGTACCACTGCCCGTGAGAATTTCAACATGCTGCTGTTGACGATCTTTGGCGTAGTGGCGTTGGTATTAGCCGCCATCGGAATTTACGGCCTGATGGCCTACACCGTCACGCAGCGTAACCAGGAGATGGGCATCCGTATGGCGCTGGGTGCAGACCGGTCTGCCATCCGGGGGCTTGTGGTGTGGTCCGGCATGAGATTGGCTATCGCCGGAATTGCTCTTGGCACGATCGCAGCTTTTGGCCTGACCCGGCTCATGTCGAGCTTTCTCTTTGGTGTGCGCCCCTGGGATCCGGTCGCATTTCTTTCCGCGCCGCTCATCCTCTCACTGGTAGCGCTGCTGGCGGTGTGGCTGCCAGGATTGCGTGCCTGCAAAATTGATCCAGTGCAGGCTTTGCGCACGGAGTAATTGTTACGCCGGGCGAAGCCCCACTCAAAGCTTTTAGTTCCAGACCTTTCTCATCACGACCGGAGTATCGATGGGCCAACGGCCCCCTAGAAAGACGAAAATGCTTCGGATGAATATATAGCGGATGGCGGGTGGCCCTGGTCTCGCTTTTGAGGCCTGGGTTCCTCCTCTAAATGGGTCTAGTCGGACACCCAGGTCTCAAAAGCGAGACCAGGGCCACCCACTTTAAAGTTTGGACGCTGCAGAGTGATTTTCGCCAGAGTCTCCGAACGGAGGAGAATATACTTCTTGAATTCTGGTGATTGGGTCCTTTCAAATTTCTGCAATCCTTCTTTTCTGTGTCGCTGCTCCCTCAATAGCGCAGCACAGTCAGTCCTCGTCGTTCACGGTCAAACCCGAGCCGGCCCTGGGGATGATCAGCCTTGATGTCGTGGTGACGGACAAGAGCGGCAATCCAGTCACCGGCCTTCGGCAACAGGACTTTACGTTGCAGGACAACGGCCAACCAGGAAAGATTGTCTCCTGGCAGGCGTTCGACGGAGTTACCGCCGAGCCCGACCCTCCTGTGGAGGTCATCCTGGTGCTCGATGAGTTGAACCTCCCAGCCACGCTCGTTTCGGCGGAGAACGACGAGGCTCGGAATTTCCTACAACAGAACCATGGCCATCTTGCCCAACCGGTCTCCATCTACCGGATTACCAAGGACGGCCTTTCGGCATCGGCGCAACCCTCCCTCGACGGAAACTTGCTGGCCGATGAGATCGCTCATCGCAGCGAGCCACGTACCATCTGGCGAGCGCAAATGGTCTCCCAGAGTATCGGCCGGCTTGCGAAAGATGGCGCCCTGCATTCGAAACTACAATCTCTGGTTGCCCTTGGATCCATCGCAATTGAGGAGCGGCGGAAGCCCGGCAGGAAGCTGATGTTTTGGCTAGGCCCTGGTTGGCACTTCGAGAATGCTGTGGGTATTGGGGCCTTCGATTTTCTTACTGAACTCTTAACCCGGCTGCGCGAGGCGCGGATCGAACTCTGGAAAGCCACAGAGTGGCCATACTTCAGCGCTAACGGGCAACCGGCGCTACTGGGTGACGTTGTTTTTCCCGACGATCTGACGGATTTGACGCCTGAAAAGGTGAGTCTCATCAACTTAGCGCTCTATGTAGTTGCAACGCAAACCGGTGGCGGCGTACTGAGCACGCGCAACGACCTCGGCGCCCTGATCAGCAAACGTGTCGAGCAGGCCAGCAAGTTTTATTCGTTAACCTTCGATCCCCCACCCACGAATAAAGTGGATGAGTATCACGACTTGAAGGTGGAAGTCAGCGAACCGAATTTGACGGTGCGCACGAGCATCGGATACTACGACCAACCCGTCTTCTACGATCAACCTCCCGCGGGGATCGAACGCGTAACGGTGGCGCAGTTAGAGCAGGCGGTGCAGAAGATGCATGCTAATTCGGATGCTGCGGTGGCACAGCGGCTAACGAACATGGATCTAACGGAAAGGTTAAGCACAGCGAGGCTCCCGACGCTGCAAGCGCTGTTGAAGGGAAAAAAGTCCCAGCGGGTACTCATTGCGTTGGCCGATGAGTCAGTCTTCCTGGCTCTCCCAGCGGATGAAATTCCATCTACGGCACCTCCGGACGAGGCCACGCAGCGTCAGATGATCTCGCGAACCGTCGACTATGTGAACAAGACGATTCCGAAGCTGCCGAATTTTTTAGCCACCCGGACCACAGTCCAGTACCACCAACCCCCGCTGGAACCAGGGGAGACTTGGAAGACCGCGGTGGGCGATCAATCTCTGCACCCGGTTGAAACGTCCAAAGCTCCAGTGCATTTTCTAAACGGCAAAGAGGTTGTGGGAGGAGAAGGCACCCGGGGAAAGCCGCAGAAGCCGGGGATCCTCGACACGGTGGGGACTTTCGGCCCCATCATGGCCACGGTGGTCGTGGGCGCAACAAGTCCCAACAGCGTCTTGAAGTGGAGCCACTGGGAGAAAGGTGTCAATGGGCCGCAGGCGGTATTTAGCTATCGAATCCCGCAAGCAACGCCTCGTTTCTTCGTCGGGTTCGGCTACCTGGCGAATGACCTGGTGTTTCCGTTCAGCGAAAAAGTCCCCTTTCACGGGGAGCTCGCAGTCGATCCGGCGAGCGGAGCGATTCTTCGCTTGACGGTGCAGGCAGACCTCGAACCGAGGCTACCGCTTGACCGATCCGGCGTCATGGTCGAATACACTCCTGTCGTAATCGGTGAGAAGACTTATATCTGCCCGGCAAGAAGTGTTTCCATGTCGAGACAACGGAGGATCATGGATATCGATGAGTGGGGTGAAACCTTCAAGGTAGATGCGCCCTTTGAAACCTTGCTGGACGATATGGTCTTCGACAAATATCACATATTTCGTTCGACCGCCCGGATGTTGCCGGGCTACACTCCCGTATCGGAAAACAAATAGCACCCAGCAGGACTGTGGCTATTGCGGCTTTAACTCGATAGGCGTTAGACGATCGGGAGTCAGAACCATCACCGTATTCCTTCCAAGATGTAAATTTCCGCCACTCGCGGTCACCAGGGTGCTTCCTTCGGGGCCGGCTCCTAAATGCAGACTAACGTCCTTCATCCCTTGTACTTCACCAGGATGAACAGTAATCGGCTCATTGGGCCTTAAAACAATCGCGGAGGCGGGAGCCTGCCCTGCACTAAGTCCAGCTCCTCGCCTGGGCAGTACATCAAGCAGGCGTGCAGGATTGTCAGGGCCGCCACCTACGATTTCGACAACCTCCAACCTCAACGGGCTGGCGCGATATCCCTGGCAGTCTGCCTGGTCAATGGAAAAAGCTACATAAGAATCCTTCACTTTCTTCGTTGCCTTTTGTACATCGACCACGTGGCCCCGAAGAAGCGCTCCTTGATGCAGAATGCACGTAGGGGACTGCCAGTCGAATGCGGCCTCTGCCTCGACGGATTGTCCAGGTTTGACGCGGGCAGAATCAATTGCATTCAATAAGCTGACCTGAAGATACTGTGGACTATTCCTGGATTCCGCACAAACCTGGTAGGGAAACACGGCAGCACACAACAGGAATGGCAAGAGATAATGCCGTTTATGGGTTATGCAGAAAGAAGAGCCGATCATCATTAGGTTCTCCAGCGGCAGAACAATTTGGCACTCGTCGAGGATAGTGCAAACCACCCTTCCGAGTTACCATTTCCCAACAGGGAGCCTGTCCGATGCAGGTACTTCTTCAAGATCTCCGCTACGCCTTCCGCCAGTTGCGCAAGCATCCTGGTTTCGCGATCACAGCCATTCTGACCCTGGCCCTGGGCATCGGCGCCACCACCGCCGTCTTCAGTGTGGCCTATGGCGTGCTGATCGATCCCTTTCCCTATAAGGATGTCCATACCCTAGCCACGCCCAAGCTGTGCTCCTCCCGCTGGCCCCAATGCCGCTGGAGCAACTATTCGGCTGAATCTTTCAATCAAATCGCACGCAACACTACCATCTTCAGCGGCGTAACCGCTTCCACCATCGCCAATGTCGTTCTTATCGGAAGCGGCGAACCGCAGCGCGTGCGCGGCAATTACATCACACCGAACACTTTCGATGTTCTCGGCGTTCAGCCCATCCTCGGACGGGCCTCCATCGAGGACGATGTCCGGCCCGGTCATGGCGAAGTCGCACTGCTGAGCTATCGCTACTGGCAGGCTCATTATGGCGGCAACACCTCGGTCCTTGGCCGTGTACTTACTTTCAATGGACATCCACGCACAATCATCGGCATCATGCCGCCACGCTTTCTCTGGCGCGGTGGTGACGTTTACCTCCCCATCCAGATGACCAACGAGGAGAGCATCCAAGGACAACATAATTTTGCCTTGGTCGGACGCCTAAAACCTGGAGTAACAGAGGCCCAGGCCGCTTCTGAATTACAACCGGTTTTCCGTGACATCGCGCGAAGAGTACCCCGCGTCTTCCCCGACGATCTTCGCGTGGGCATCATGCCCTTTGACCTGATGTTTCGATCCGACCTCGCAGAAACGCTCTATCTGCTGCTTGGCGCGGTCGCAGTTTTGCTGCTGATTGCCTGCGTCAACGTGTCCAGCTTGTTGCTCGCCCGCGCCGTCCAGCGGGAGCATGAATTTGTGGTGCGCGCCGCCATTGGCGCTTCGCATCTGCGCCTTATGCGGTATGCACTCACCGAGTCCCTCCTGCTGGCGGCGATGGCCATGCCGGTCGCGCTTGGTTTCGCCTATGTGGGGCTCAAAGCCACGTTGCGCATCGTGCCGGTGGAAACCATCCCCGACGAGGCCGTCGTTACCCTGAACTTCACAGTTCTGCTGGCTTCAATTGCCATTGCATTGGCCACTGTCATCCTCTTTGGCTTCGCGCCCGCATGGCACAGTGCGAATCCTCGGCTGGCTACTGCTTTGAACAGTTTGCGGTCATCGGGAAGTCGCGCGCAGCGGCGGCTACTGAGCAGTTTTGTGGTGAGTGAGATTGCCCTGTCGCTGGCTCTCCTCATGCTGGCCGCGCTGATGGTTCGCTCTCTGCTGGCGGTTGAGAGCGCGCCTCTTTCCTTTTCACCCGACCATACGCTGGCAATGCGCATTCCTCTTGCCGACGAGCGTTACCCTACCCCGGACAGCCAGGCTCGCTTCTTCCGCCAATTGATGGAAACTGTTCACGCTTTGCCGGGGGTAAGAGACGTTACTGTGGATGATTCCTTTCCCTTTCTGGACATGTACGAGGACAACGTGCAGATCGCCGCTCAGCCGATCGATAAACGCGCAACGATTGTCCATTACACCAGTCCCGCCTACCTCGCGATCGCCACCCAAACGATGCGTTCAGGTCACTTTCTCGATGATCGCGAGATCGCCGAAGGCTCGCACGATGTCGTGGTCACGGAAAATTTTGCGCACCGCTATTTCAATGGCGAGAACGCTCTCGACCGCGTGATTCACCTGCCGTCACTGAAGACGGACCGAAGACATCCGTTAACGGATGATTCCTTCGTTGTAGTCGGGGTCATCAGCGACCAGCCTGATTCTTTTCTAGGCTTCGGTGAGGACTACCCGCAGATATTCCTTCCCTACACCGTTGCTCCCCTGGCCAACAGCCTGGTCGTGTCGACGGCGCTCCCCGCCGCTGATCTGCTGAATCCGGTGCGTCAGGCTGTCTATTCCATAGATAAAGATCAGCCGATCGTCGACGCCACTACACTGCGCCAGATGCTCGATATGTATGGCTACGCCGGTCCACGTTTCGCTCTCGCGCTCTTCGGTGCGTTGGCAGCAGCCGCGCTGCTGCTGGCGCTGGTTGGCATTTATGGTGTGCTCTCTTTCGTGACCTCGCAGCGCACCCAGGAGATCGGAATCCGTATGGCTCTGGGAGCAAACCGGGCGAACGTCATGTGGATGGTGCTGCGGCAGGCATGCCTGCTGGCATTGATGGGAGTCGCTGCGGGATTGCCCCTCGCCTTTGCAGCCGGGCGGTTCGCTCGCGGCGAATTGATCCATACTTCGCCCTACGACCCGCTAGCCCTGCTCGCCGTGGTACTACTCCTCCCGCTGCTGGCGATCGCCGGAACGTGGCTGCCGGCGCGCCGGGCGGCCGCCATTGACCCCGTCCAAACACTGCGGTCAGAGTAATTTGCCTCCGATACGGCTCAGTTCCCTCACCTTGGGCTTGATGGGTGTGTGAGTCCCCTGAAATCTTCAGGCTCGTGAACGATGATATTCTTCGTGTCGATGGTCGGCACAACCGTTGCGCATTACCATATCGTGAGTAAGTTGGGCGAAGGCGGTATGGGCGTGGTTTACAGAGCCGATGATTTAACCCTCGGCTGCCCAGTTGCGTTAAAGTTTCTCTTCAAAACAGCTCTCCTTGAAGGCGACCGGCTGGAACGTTTCGACGCGAAACTGAGGCTGGTCAAAAACTTTCACTAATAAGAGCATAGCGCGCTCCCCGCGCATGGTTGGACAAGAACCTCGTTCACTCACCTTGACATTCTACCTGAAGCACAAATAGCATCACCTAGAATGTCTACCAAAGACCAGCAAGACCGCATCGAGTTGCTCCAAGGCACCTTGGACCTTCTGATTCTGCGGACGCTTTCTCTGGGGCCAATGCACGGCCACGTCATCGCGAAGGCCATCCAGTTCAGGTCCGACGAAGTGCTGCAAGTCGAGCAGGGTTCGCTTTACCCAGCGTTGCACCGGCTTATCCGGCGGGGCTGGATTTCGGTGGAAGAGGGAACCTCGGAAAACAACCGAAAGGCCAAGTTCTACCGGCTGACGCTCAAGGGGCGGCGTCAACTGGCAGTTGAGACCAGCAAATGGGACAAGTTGGCAGCAGCCATCGCACGAATTCTTCGCCCGGCCGGGCAGGAGGGTGAGTCATGACGAAACGCAAACGCATGCTCCGCGAACTCGATCAGGACATTCGCGACCATCTCGAAGTCGAAACCCAGGACAACATGGAGCGCGGAATGTCCCCGGAGCAAGCGCGCTATGCGGCTTTGCGCAAGTTTGGCAACGTGACGCGGATCAAGGAAGAAACCCGCGAAGTGTGGGTCGCGATTTGGCTTGAACAACTGCTTCAGGATGTTCGTTTCGGCATTCGTACGTTATGGCATAGCCCTGGGCTTACGGTTGCTGCTGTGCTCGCGATCGCGCTGGGCATCGGTGTCAATGTCGGAATCTTCTCGGTGCTGAATGGCCTCGCCCTACGCCTGCTCCCCGTTCCTCGTGCGCAACAAATCGTAAGCGTGAACCAGATCCTTCACGGCCGATTCACTCGCAACATCCACAACGGGGGAAACCTGTTTTCCTACGCGGAATACCTCGACTATCGTGACCACAATCATGTCTTCTCGGGACTGGTTGCTTATGAGCCCTATGTCGAAGCAACGCTTACGGGCAAGCCTGTGCAGCAAGTCCTGGGAACTGTAGCGTCCTGCAACTACTTCGACATCCTGAGTGCGCGTCCAGCGCAGGGGCGTGGCTTTGTCAATTCGGACTGCGCCGCTGCGGGCGAAAACGCGGTCGTAGTGGTCAGCGATGACTTATGGCGAGCGAGATTTGCGGCAGACCCCCTGCTGGTGGGCAAGAGAATCACGCTCAACCGCACGGCATATACCGTGATTGGCATTGGGCGTCCTGGATTCACAGGCACCGACCTGATCCCCAGCACATTTTGGGCGCCGATCACCATGCAAAAGGCGCTTGAACCGGGTACCGATCGATTGACAGATGACAAAATGAGCTGGCTGGCGTTACTCGGGCGCATGCAGTCTGGAATTACGATCCAGCAGGTGCGCGCGGACCTGGATGTCATTGCCGGACGCATCGATCAACGGCAGCCTGGACGCATCACCTCGTTGGCGATCCGGAAGGCGACATATTTTGCCAGCCCGGAAGAGCGCAGTTACGTGATCCCCATTGCCTCTGTGATTCTCGTTGCCTTCGCCCTTGTACTGGTGATCGCGTGCGCGAACGTGGCCAACCTTCTGCTCGCCCGCGCTTTCGTGCGGCAGAGGGAAATCGCACTTCGCCTGTCCATCGGTGCCAGCCGATGGCGTCTGGTGCGGCAATTGTTGACAGAAAGTCTTCTGCTCTCGCTCGCAGGAGGCATGCTGGGATCAGTGCTTGCGTTCTGTTCCTTTCGCAAAATCACTCACTACGTAACGTCTCACTTGCCTCACGACTTGTCTGCCGTCACCGTGAATGTTAACCCGGACTATCACGTGCTCGCATACGCGCTCTTGGTTACCCTGTTCACGGGAATTGCATTTGGACTAGTTCCGGCTTTGCAGGGCTCTCGACTCGATCTGAATACCGCGATGAAGGGAGACAGCGCATCGGTCACTAGCCTCAAAAAAGGTGGCCGATTTTTGCTCAATTCTCTAGTCGGCTCTCAGGTAGCCGTGTGCATGGTCCTATTGCTTGCCGCCGGGTTATTGTTGCGTGGGCTTTACCATGCGCAGACGATCGATCCCGGATTTGAGGATAAAAACGTCGCCCAGGCGTTTTTCAATCTAAGGACGCAAGGCTACGATGACAACCGCGCGACCGCCTTTATCACGCGTTTGCGAGAGAGGATCCGAAGCCTTCCTGGAGTCATCGACGTTGCGCAAGCAGAGTGCGCGCCGCTAAGCCACGACTTCAGTGCTGACCACTTCACCATTCCTGGCCGGCCCGGCACGGTTCCCGTCGAATACAACCACGTTTCGCCGGATTATTTTTCCCTGGTTGGCATTCCCATTGTGCGGGGACGCGGCTTCACCTCTGTCGAAGCCCGCGATGGATCAGAAATCATCGTGTCAGAGTCCACTGCGCGACGGCTCTGGCCCGGCGAAGATCCATTGGGCAAAACACTGAGGGGATCCACTGGCGGCGAATTTGTCGTAATCGGGGTCGCGAAGGATGCGCAAGTTTCGCACCTTGGAGAGCTTGATACGAGCTACCTTTATTTTCCTGCCGGACCGAAAGACGACTCGCGGACCTATGTGCTGGTTCGCTACGCAACACGTTTCACCGATATCGCCAACGGCGTTCGCGATGCGGCGCAGTCGCTTGACCCTGATATCTCTATCGATGTCACAAGGCTCGAAGACAATCTTGAAATCTGGCGTGCTCCCTCGCGCGTCGTTGTCGCCCTGTCTGGTTGTCTGGGCGCCTTGGCGCTGCTGCTTGCCTCGATTGGCGTGTATGCCATGGTGTCGTACAGTGTCGGTCGATCTGTACGAGAAATCGGCATCCGGCTGGCTCTCGGCGCAAATGGCAGAAACGTCATGAACCATGTGCTTTGGCAAGCCATGCGCCCTGTCCTGCTTGGCGTACTGATTGGCGTGGTCCTCTGTGCGGCCGTCTCCGGCGTCCTCTCGGGCATGATGTTCGGTCTTAGCGTGCATGACCCAATTGCCTTCCTCTCGGTTCCTTTCTTCCTGTTGCTTGTCGCCCTTATCGCGAGTTACCTTCCTGCTCGCCGCGCCATGCGTGTAGATCCGATGGTGGCGCTTAGATGTGACTAGCGTTGGCTCAAATCGATACATATCGCCACTTCTAACGTACTGAGAGGCATCGGTCGATATTGCTATCGGTGGGTATATCGAATAAGCGAACCGTCAGTGAGTGACACTGGCCAGGTTGAAGGTGCGATGAGGGTAATCCACGGCTTCTACGACGGTCGTCTCGTAGTGCTATCCATCGTGATCGCCATCCTGGCTGCTTATGCAGCCCTCGATCTTTCCGGACGGCTCACAGTCTCCCATGGAAGAGCCAGACTTGCCTGGTTGTGCGGGGGCGCCTTCTCCATGGGAATCGGCGTCTGGTCGATGCATTACGTGGGCATGGAAGCTTTGCGGCTTCCGATTCCGGTTCGATATGACTGGCCCACCGTCTTGCTGTCGATGGCTGTTGCCATTCTAGCGTCTGCAGTAGCTCTTTTTGTTGCCAGCCGAAACACGCTGGCGACGATGGTCGCTCTTCTCGGCAGCGTGCTGATGGGGGGCGGCATAGCCGCCATGCACTACATCGGCATGGGTGCCATGCGGATGCCCGCCATGTGCATCTATTCCTATCCCATCGTCACTTTGTCCGTATTTCTGTACGTTGCAATTTCATTTGTAGCAATACGGTTAACCTTCGCGGTCCGGAATCACACCTCCTCCTGGAGTTGGCAGAAGTCTCGCAATGCCCTGCTCATGGGTTTGGCCATCCCTGTATTGCATTATGTCGGCATGGCCGCCGTCAGTTTTGTCTCCGCCCCCCTTCCGGACGCTGAGCTAAGACACGCGATAACCGGTGTATCGCGTCCGGGATGGATGGTTACCTCTCTAAGCCAATCGACCTACAGCAGCTTGATGACCTATTAGCCGTTTATACAACTGGCGTTCGGGAGGTCGGAGGCTTGCGCCATAGGGGATGAACGTGAGCCTCTACTGTCCAGGGATTGGAAGCACGATGTGCGACGGCATCTGCGGCGAGCAGTAAACACGCTGAGTCGCCGGAACAAAGTCGGCGGCAGTCGCCTCATTGATGCTTGGCACAAACTTCTGCGGGTTGCGATCGATCACTGGGAACCACGTCGACTGTACCTGCACCATAATACGATGCCCCTTGAGAAATACATGGTCATGGTCCCGCAATGGAATATCCCACCGCTCCGGTTGGTTAGCCTTCAGCGGCTCGGGATGTTCGAAGTGATGTAGATATCGTCCTCGCCGCACTTCCATCGCAATCGGCAACTCGTATCCGTTTAGCGAATCCAGGTAGCCGCTCGGCTTGGCCGGCGGAAGATCGTCGGCGCTTGTTTGCTCCTTCTCCGGATAGACATCGATCAGCTTCACAATAAAATCCGAATCCGTTCCCGAACTCGACGCGTACAACACCGCGGCCAGCGGACCCGTCACGACCACGTCGTGATCCAGGGGCGCGCTCTCGAAGGAAAGCACATCCGGGCGATGATCTACGAAGCGCTGGTCGGCAACCTCCCAGGTGCGCCACTCGGGCTCGGGATACGTGGGCGAAATGGGCCGCGTCCGGTACGGCACCGGGTTCGCCGGATCGGACACATATTCGCGATACTGCTGGGCCCCTGGCGATTGCAGCGCGAACGACAGGGTTCCATCCGCGTGCAGATATAGGTTTGTGGGCTTTGATCCTTTTGGAGGCCATTCGGCATAGGTGCGCCAGCTATTCGAGCCCGTCTGGAACGTGGTCACAGCCCAGTCCGGCTTTGTCCCTGTGCCGTGCAGGTAATAGCGAAAGAAAGCAGCTTCGATATTCTCCCGGAACTCGAGCGCGGTCTTGTGTCCGCCGAATGGCACGATACCGATCCGATCCCCGTCTGGTGTCTGCCACTCGCCGTGAAACCAGGGTCCGGCCACCATCAGGTTGGTATGATTTGGGTCGTTCTCCGCGGCATGGCGGAAAATCTGCCACGGGCCCCAGGGGTCTTCCTGGTCCCAGAACCCGGCCACGTTCAGGTTGGGCACCGTGGATTGGTGCAATTGATTGACCCACGCTTCTTTCTTCCAGTACTGGTCGTAGTCGGGGTGCGCCATGGCGTCGTTCCACGCGGGCAGCGAGCCGTGCACATATTTCGCGTTTGCCTGGCTCAGCGGCCCCAGGTTTAGATACCACTCGTAGGTGTCGTAGTCCTCGAAATTAAAATGCGTATTCGCGTTTTTGTCAGCCTGTTCCATAACCGCGTACTCGAAGGTATAGCTCTCGCGAAGCGCTCCATAGCGATGATCGTCGTCGTTCATCCACTGATCGACGGGGGAAGCCTGTTCGCTGATCGCCTTGAGTGCCGGGTGCGGATGGAGCAGCGTCAGCCCTGCTGTCAGCCCGTCATACGACACCCCGTAGATGCCTACTTTGCCGTTGTTGTTGGACACGTTTTTCACCAGCCACTCGATCGTGTCGTAGGCGTCATTGGTTTCGTTGGCTTGTTTGGGATCGTTCGCATCGAACCGCGAGGTCATCAGGAACACGCCTTCCGATTTGAATCGCCCGCGGAGATTCTGGACGACAAAGATATATCCGTCTGCTGCCAGTTCCTTCCAGTTTGCCGGCATCCAATCGGCGCCGTTCTTCGCCGCCGATTTATCGAATTCCTCCTGCGTCGGCACTCCATAGGGGGTGCGTCTCAGCAGAATCGGCAGAGCATTCGTTTGATCTTTCCTAGTGATCACTACCGTCTGGAGGTGCACTCCATCCCG
The DNA here is from genome assembly GCA_963763905.1 of uncultured Acidobacteriaceae bacterium. Lineage (GTDB taxonomy): Bacteria > Acidobacteriota > Terriglobia > Terriglobales > Acidobacteriaceae > PALSA-350. The sequence goes on from CAVXRU010000033.1 coordinate 142,705, forward strand.
CATGGTCACCATGAACTCCTGCAACCGCCAGACACTCTCCGCCGGAGCCGGGCCTGCAAACAGGAAGGAAGCGAGAGCCATGCCCAGGAGACAGTACGCGGGAAGGGAGCGCAATATGAGTACCTCATCGGCCCCTCGACGGAGCGAAACAAGTATACAAACCGAGCTCAAGCCCGCCAAAGAGTCTGAATGAGACCTGGCCACCTACTCAGTATTCGTACGCGACATTTTCAGCGCAGTGGAGACGTCTCAGTATGTGGAATGCTTTTCGAGAGTGCTAATCTCCTATCGGAGGTACAGGTTGTCCTTTGCCGGCCGCAAACCATCACCGCTTTCCTCCCAACGTTAGACAAACCAAAGAGCCAAGATATATTAAGGCAATAGTGAAAACCTCCAAGGACCTGATCCCTCCAGCCAGGATCCCCGCCCTCCGCAGGTTCCTCGGGACAGGGATTGCCATGATCGCCTTCACTTTCGCTACTTCCTCCTTTGGTTTATCGGATACTCCGCCGGCAAACGCCAGTCCTCACCCGATGACCGTCGAGGATGTAGACCACTTGCTCGACGTGGACAGCCCTCAGCTCTCGCCCGACGGCCAATGGATCGCCTACACCGTGCGCCGGGTGGACACAAAGGCCGACAAAACCGTCACCGACCTGTGGATGTCAAGTTGGGATGGGACACAGGACATTCAACTGACCTATGAAGTCGAGCATTCGATAAGCAGTCCACGGTGGAGTCCGGATGGGAAGTATCTTTCTTTTCTCTCCGACCGGCCGGGGGCGCCGAACCTCAAGAACACCCAGGTTTGGGTACTCGACCGTCGCGGCGGCGAAGCTAGGCGCTTGACCAGCATTAAAGGAAAACTCTCGAGCTATGCGTGGTCGCCGGACGGGAAGAAACTACTCCTCGTCATCGCCGAAGACCCAGAGGAGCAAGCCCGGGAAAAAGAAAAATCCGAAAGCGAAAAAGAGAAACCCAAGCCGATTGTCATCGACCGCTACCATTTCAAACAGGACATCGTAGGATATCTCTCCACCAACACCCGCCCGGACTTGATCTATCTCTACGATGTCGCGACCGGCAAGCTCGACAAGCTGACCACCGACACAAAGTTCACGGAGCAGGACGCGATATGGTCGCCCGATGGAACGCAAATCGCATACGTCAGCAATCATGACCCCGATCCTGATCGCACAAATAACAGTGATATCTTTGTCGTAGCGGCGGCCCCTAACTCTGCGGCCCGCAAGCTCACTAATTTTCCCGGTCCGGACGACGGACAACCGGCCTGGAGCCCGGACAGTAAGCTGATCGCCTTTATTCACGGCAGCGAGCCGAAATACGAAGAATACAATCAGCGGCAGCTCGCGGTGGTGCCTGCGGCTGGAGGCGAACCGCGGATTCTAACGGCACGATTTGATCGTCCGCTGAGCAATCCTGTTTTTTCCCCCGACGGGCAGTCGATTACCGCGCTCGCGGCCGATGACCGTTCCCGCTATCCTGCTTCGGTCTCGCTGGGTGATGGAAGCGTCAAGCGGTTGGTGAACTCTGCTGGCTTCGCCTCGTCGCAGGACGAGAAGCTCGGCCACCTGGCGATTGCCTGGACGACCGATGCGGCGCCCGCGGAGATTTTCGCCATCGAAAACGGCGGCACACGCAAGCTTTCCAATCACAATGACGCATTGCTTGCCAGGCTTCAGCTCGGCGAGACGCGTGACTTTCAGGCTAGGTCCCCCGATAAAACCGAAGTTCACGGTTTGCTGACGCTTCCTGTCGGGTATGTTGCGGGGAGCAAGTGCCCCCTGATTTTATACATTCATGGCGGTCCCGACGGTCAGGACGCACATGCTTTCACCCCGTGGCGCCAGCTCTTTGCCGCACGCGGCTACGCAGTGCTCAATGTGAATTACCGCGGGAGCCACGGCCGCGGTAAGGAGTATCAACAGGTCATCTTTGACGACTGGGGACAAAAGGAAGTCGTCGATCTGCTTGCTTCTGTCGATCAGGCAGTCAAGCAAGGAATCGCCGACCCGGATCGCCTGGGGGTTGGCGGATGGAGCTACGGCGGCATCCTTACTGACTACACCATCGCCTCCACCACTCGCTTCCGCGCAGCGATCAGCGGGGCCGGCATGGGCAGCCCTCTCGGCCTCTTTGGAGTCGATCAATATATCTTCCAATACGAAAACGAACTGGGCCTGCCGTGGAAGAATCCCGATACCTACATCAAGCTCGGCTATCCGCTACTTCATGCGGACCGGATCAAGACGCCCACTCTCTTCATGGGAGGCGACCAGGATTTCAACGTGCCGCTCAGCGGCGGGCAACAAATGTATCAGGCACTGCGCAGCCTGAATGTGCCCACCGAATTAATCGTCTACCCTGGCCAGTTCCACGGCTTTACCAGGCCAAGCTTTATCCGCGACCGGTACCAGCGCGATCTTGATTGGTACGACAAATACCTGATGCCGAAATCCGCCGCTGGTCCAGCGAAGTGAGGTTGTTTTGCATACATTACGTCGTGATTTCCTGAAGCAGCTGGCGATTTTCGCCGGCGCGTGTTGCGTTTCCGCCGAGGGCTCGGCTCAATCAAACAGCCAGGGCCCCCATCTCGACTTTCCCACCCATCCGCGTGATCGGCTGGCCGTCACGTCGTGGCCCTTCCGTGACTACATTCAAACCCCCGCCAATCGCGGCAAGAAGATCGGTCCTCCGAGTATGGACATCAAAGAGTTCCCGGCGATGGTGGTGGAGAAATTTTCTGTTTATAACGTAAATCCATTGCTGAATCATTTCCCTTCTACCGATCCGGCCTACCTGGAGAGTTTTCGTGAGGCGGTCGCCAAAGCGCGCTCTCATGTCGTTGACCTGGGCCTGCCCGCAGGATATTTTGCGACCAAAGACACCAGCACCGCCGAAGCATCTGTCCAGACCAGCTGCAAATGGATCGACAGCGCAGCCACCATCGGGTCTCCCAGCGTGCGTCAGCACCTGTCTATCAAGAAGGGGGAGAAGCCAGACGCGGACGCTGCCGCCACCCATCTGGCGCAATTAGCCGACTACGGTAGCAAACGGAATGTCGTGGTCAACCTGGAGAACGATAGCGCCGTCGCCGAGGATCCATACTTCATCGTGAGCGTCATCGAAAAGGTGAACCATCCCTATCTGCGCGCGCTCCCCGATTTTGGCAATTCGAGTGTCACATACGGGGAAGAAGGAAACCCAAAAGCCGTGGCCGCGATGCTCAAGCACGTCTTCAATATGTGCCATGTAAAGAGCGCGGTGCAGCTGGATGGCAAAACCTATCACGTAGACCTGAAGAAGATGTTTGAACTAGCCCGGCAGAGCTCCTATCGTGGATATTTCTCAATGGAGTTCGACACCAACGGCGGAGACCCTTTCGCGGGGACAACGAAGCTCATTGACGAGACGCTGCAATACCTTGGGTAGGGAGATTTATGCCAAACGAAAAAGACTTCAATCGCCGTGATTTTCTGATCACAGGTGCGGCCGGGCTCACAGCACTGGGGAGCGCAGCCTTTCTTACACCCTCGGCGCTGGTCATGGGCGCGAACAACCGCGTACGCGTGGCGCTCTGCGGCGTGCGCGGGCGCGGTGGGGATCATCTCCACAACTACTCACAGTTGCCCAACGTGCAGATTGGAGCACTGTGCGACATCGATGAGAACGTCTTACGGCAGCGGCTCGCGCAGATGGAGAAGATGGGGCTCCCTAAACCAGCCACCTATACCGACGTCAGAAAATTGCTCGAAGACAAATCGATCGATGCTGTCTCCATTGCAACCCCAAATCACTGGCACTCTTTAATTGCAATCTGGGCGTGCCAGGCAGGTAAAGATGTCTACGTGGAAAAGCCCTGCTCTCACAACTTGTGGGAGGGCCAGCAATTGGTCAAAGCCGCCCAACACTACAACCGCATCGTCCAACACGGAACGCAGAGCCGCTCCGCAACCACAATCCGCGAGGCAGTACAGAAACTGCAGGACGGCATCATTGGGGAAACCTATATGGGTCGAGGCCTTTGCTACAAGTGGCGGGACACCATTGGAAAGACGCCAGTGCAGCCCATTCCGCAAGGCGTTGACTACAATTTGTGGACCGGGCCGGCGCCTGAGCACGCATTTACAAAAAATCGCTTCCACTACAACTGGCACTGGTTCTGGGACTACGGCAATGGCGATCTTGGGAACCAGGGTGTTCACCAGGTAGACCTGGCTCGCTGGGGAATGGGCGTGGGCTTTCCCAACAAAGTAAGCGCGATCGGCGGTCATTTTATGTTTGACGACGATCAGCAGACTCCAAACGACCTGAACTGCGCCTTCGAATTCGACCTGCCGAACGGCCAGCGCCGCATGATCACCTTCGAAGTCAGGCATTGGATGACCAATCATGAGGCCGAGATCGGAACACCCCGTCTGGGCACGCCCGAGCCAAAGAAGTCGACCGTCACCGAGAAGCTGGGTCCCATGGCAGGCAGCCACAACACTGTCGGGAACATCTTCTACGGATCAAAGGGATATCTTGCGACGGGCGATGAAGATGCGGCCACCTACGCTGTCTGGATGGGTCGCGATCAAGAAGAGCAGACGGTCGCGCATGGCGGCACCGAGCTGGCCCACTTCAAAAATTTCATCGATTGCGTGGCCAGCCGGAACAAGGCGGATCTGAACGCCCCTATTGAGGAGGGGCACATCTCGTGTGCCCTTGTACACCTCGCGAACGCGTCTTATCGGCTAGGCAGGACAATCAATTTCGACCCCGGCACGCAGCAGGTGATCGGCGATGAAGAAGCGCAGAGGCTGCTGCGTGACGGTGATCGAGGTTACCGGGCGCCTTTCGTGGTGCCGGAAGAAGTCTAAGGCTGGTTGGCTAGAAGCTGGACACCGAAGGTTGCGTTAGGTCCGGATTCTCGTATTCCAGCGCGAATTGGGCGGGCTTCTTGGTTAGCCACGGTGCCCGCGTGGGCGCGAGTAACAGCGGCATTGGGGGCGGTTTGAGAAGACCGAGGATTGCCGGTTGGTGGAATCGTGATTGCGGAACATGGAATGAGAGGGGGAGACTCATGAATCCTCCATGTGGGTTCGACTACGGAAACCGAGAGACAGCCTGAGCCGAAGCTTGACCTTCGACCCGCCACAATTCTACGCCCTTTTGGGGGCGGTGACTTCAGGCTTGGCGAAGCTTGATACCCCCCTGGGTGGCCCAACCGAAAGACGCGTTCGCTGACCGGAGAACTGCTGCCAGCCCCCGGACTAAAAGTCGGGGGCTACACCGATCAAACGGAGAAGAGTCCCGGCCATCCGATTGACAGAATCCAAGGTGCGCCACGGTCCTCCCCTTGTCATCCCGACCAACGGGAGGGATCTGCAGTGTTCCGGCCCCTAGAGAATGCCGATATGCTCATTCCCGTTCTAGGTGCGCCGGGCCAAATCCTGCCGCCAGCGGCTCATACTCGACTTTGTGTTTTTCTGCAGCCAGTTTAGCCCTGGTGGCTGCGTCTGAAGCGGTTTGCAGCTTTCCGCAGCTCGTTAGCCCTGCGGAAGCACCGGGAAGAATTGCGTCATGACAACGGGTCGCCAGAAATCCCTTCGACCTAATCTTGAATCCAAAAGTTTGGAGGGGCCAGTTATGAACGTTTTAGAGCTGGTAGGAACTCGCGTGTGGATACGGTGCGACCAATTTCGCAAGATTTCCGGCGTCATCTCCAGTGTTCTTAAGCCCGTAAGTCGTGACGACCTTCAGTCTTCCATTGCCGAAAGTCTCTTCGGCATCGCCCTACCTTCGGGGAAGGTAATTCAATTGCTCGGAGCAAAAATTTGCAAGGTCGATCACGTGTCAAAACACTGTGTTTTGCGTTGACTATCGGTGCAATCGCTGTTACACGGCAAAGCGTGTCACCTCCTTTTCATTCCAGCTAACGCCGCTTCCGGCAGTGGTCACGACCGTCGCCATACCATGTTCCACGCGCAGAGGCTCCTCAAGGATGGGATTCCACCAATCAGCGTATTCGAGGTAGTGCGCCATCGGCGATCGGCACATCAGCTGCGCGCTAATTTCTGGCCACAGGTGATTGGAAAGAGGTATACTGTGCGCTTCCGCCAATGCTGCAGCGTTGAGCCAGCCAGTGACACCGCCGATCTTCATGACATCCAGCATCACGTAATCCGAGGCCCGGACCTGGACGGCCTGCTGCAACTCGTCCGGTCCCCACCAATTCTCTCCACATTGGATCGGTGTATGAATCTCGCGTGCCACGAATGCGTGGCCATTGTAGTCATGCGCCAGAACAGGTTCTTCGATCCAGGTGAGTGCTTCCCCGTCCAATGCCCGCAGCCTGCGCACAGCTTCGGCGGGAGTGAGACTCTGGTTATAGTCCACCATGATCGCCATCTCCTCCCCCACTGCCATTCTAATCGCACGCACGACTTCAAGGTCCTCACGTAGAGTGGCATAACCGATCTTTGCCTTGACCCCTTTGAACCCGCGCCTGGCCCATTCCTCCGCGCCCTGCGCCGAACCGGAAACGCCATCGAATCCCACAGCTCCGTACGCAGGAATGGGTTTCTCGATTCCCCCCAGCAGGCGCACCAGGGAAATGGAGTACGTCCGTGCCAGCGCGTCCCACAGCGCCATATCAATCGCGGCCAGTGCGATTGCGACCAGACCCTGAGGACCAAGCAGCCGAAATCGCCGCCCAAGCCTTTGCGTGATCTCCGCTGGAGCCAGGGGCTCGCCCACAATCAATGGTTCGAGGTTCTTGATCAGTTCGGCGGTCGGTTTCAAAGCGGCCACCGCGTAAGTGAAAACCATGCTGTGCCCAAAAACGCCGTCTTCAGTGAGAACGTCGGTTAGCACGAGAGGAGATTCTGTAATAATTCCGCTGGCTGTCCGATGAGGTTGAACCATCGGCACCTTGACAGCCCTGACCCTAAGTTCGCGAATATTCGCCAGACATCGATTCATGAATGCCCCTCCTCGAGGATTCCGGCACAAAGTTGACCGATTTTCACGTCCGTGACAGGATGCCTCACTATTAACCGTTGACAGTCTATCCATAGTTTCTCTATCTATATACACATGCCGAAAAAGTCAGAGCTGATGCCTGGGACGCTGGACATGCTGATCCTGAAGACACTGACCCGCGCGCCGCTGCATGGATATGGAATTGCACTCTCGATCAAGCGCCTGTCTCTGGATGTGCTGACCGTCGAAGAGGGTTCCCTTTATCCCTCGCTGCAGAGGCTCCTGATGCAAGGCTGGGTCAAGGCGGAGTGGAAGAAGACCGAAACCAATCGCCGGGCCCGCTATTACACGCTAACGGCCGCCGGCCGTAAACAACTTGGTCTGGAACTCACCCAATTTGAACAAATGATCGCAGCCATTGGCCGAGTGTTACAGGATGCATAGGAGGACGCTATGGAGGTTGTTCTTCGCTTTCTGCGAAAGCTGAAATTCCTGCTATTTCGCGGACAGTTCAATCGCGAACTGGACGAGGAGATGATCTTTCACCGCGAGCAGGTTCAGAAGGACCTTCAGGGTGATGTTGTCTCCTCCGATGCTGCGTCCACGGCCGCTTATCGCCAATTCGGCAACCAGACGCGGCTGAAGGAGCAATGTCACGAGGTAGTTGTCTTCAGCTTCGAGAGCGTGGTCCAGGATGTGCGCTATGCCTGCCGGCAGCTGTTGGCAACCCCGTCGTTCACATTGGTGATTATCCTCACCCTGGCGCTGAGTATTGGCGCCAACAGTGCAATCTTCAGCGTGATCCAGGGCGTGTTGCTCAAATCGTTGCCTTATCTGGAACCCCAGCGGCTGGTGCGCATTTTCCTGACGAGCGGTGAGTTTCCCAAATTTCCCCTGAATCCCTTTGACTTCAGGGATATTCGGGCGCGCAATCACTCCTTCGAATCCATGGCCGCCTTCACCCGGCGCGACATGCAGCTTTCCGGCGCCGGCGAAGCAACGCGCTTGTACGGCTTCGCCGTCACTGCCCAATACTTTCATGTTCTCGGGCTAAAGCCGGAATTAGGACGTGAATTCGATCAACGGGCAGAGATCGATGGAAATGGTTCCCAGGTGATATTGAGCGACCGGCTCTGGCGCACTCGGTTTGCGGCTGACCCGGATATACTCGGTCGCAAGATTACCCTGGATTCACAGCCGTTTACGGTGATTGGGGTGATGCCTGCAGGAGTGCAGCATCCAGGAAATAAGTACCACTCCCTGCCGTATGGCGAAGGCATCGATGTTTGGTCGCCTTTCTCCTTTCACGGCGACCCATCACAACGTGCGTCCCATTTCATGGATGGGATCGCGCGCCTGAAAAATGGTGTGCCCCTGAGGCAGGCAAATGCTGAGATGGACGCGCTCATGGCCCAGCTGGCGCGCGAGCACGGAGACAGTGACCCTTGGCGAGTGATGCTGATCCCGATTTCCCAGGAGATTGTCGGGGCTAACCGTCGCATCCTGCTGGTGCTGTTAGGTGCGGTCGCCATGGTATTGCTCATCGCGTGTGCGAATGCAGCCAACCTGCTGCTGGCAAGAGCCGCAAGGCGGCAGAGAGAGATTGCCGTGCGGCTTGCCTTGGGAGCGCCGCGACGCCGGCTGATTCGGCAACTGCTCACGGAAAGCCTTCTGCTCTCCTTGATAGGAGGAGCGTTGGGAATCGCGATGGCGTTAGGCGGCGTAAAGGTGCTGGTATCGCTGCTGCCTGCGGACTTTCCCCGGGCGCACGATATTCACGTAAGTCTTCCGGTATTTGCATTCACGTTCCTGGTGAGCATTGCCACGGGAATCCTGTTTGGTCTGGCCCCTGCGCTGCAGGCCTCGCGCACCGACCCAACGCAAAGCCTGCATGAAAGCGGACGCAGTACCACGGCAAGTGGACACCAGCATCGCTTACGGAACGTGCTGGTTATCTCGGAAGTCAGCCTGGCCTGTATTTTGCTGATCGGCGCCGGGCTGATGTTCCGCAGCCTGCTCAACTTGATCCGCATTGACCCGGGATTCCAGCAAGAGCATGTGCTGACTGCCAGCCTCTCCCTACCCAGGGAAAAGTACAAGGCAGAGGGGGCTGCGGCTAATTTCTATGAGCACCTCGTGACCGCGCTGGGACCAATGCCGGGCGTGCAAAGTGTGGGCGTCGGAAGCGACGTTCCGTGGACCGGCTATGACGAAAATCTGGGCGGCTTCACGATCGAAGGCAAACAACCGCCGCCGCACCAGGAGTTCCATGCCCGCTACCACATGGCGACGCCGGATTACTTTCGTGCTTTAGGGATTCCCCTGATGCGAGGTCGTTTCTTTACCCAGGCTGACAAGAAGGATGCGCCGAAAGTTTTGATCATCAACCAAGCCATGGCAGACCTGTACTGGCCTCATGAAGATGTTGTGGGCAAGCGTCTCACTTTCAGTGACAAACCAGCAGACAAAGATTGGGTTACGGTCGTTGGCATTGTGGGAAGCGTCAAAGATCAGCCCAACAGTCCAGGCGCTACTCCCGCGTTCTGGTGGCCGGAAATGCAGCAACCTTACCCTGATATGTCGTTGGTGGTCCGAGCCGAAGGCGATCCTCAGGCGCTCGTCGATACCGTCAGGAGCGAAGTAGCAAAGCTTGATCCTGCGCTCGCCGTGGCGGATATTCGCTTGATGAATCAGATTGCGGACACCTCCGTCGCGACCCCGAGGCTGGCCTTTGTTTTGGTGGGCTTGTTCGCGGCATTGGCCATAATTCTGGCCATGATTGGTACGTATGGTGTGATCTCGTACTCGGTTACCCAGCGCAGAGCAGAGTTTGGATTGCGTATCGCGCTCGGTGCGCAACGAGGTGATGTCCTCCGGCTGGTCCTCTTGCAGGCTGCTGCTCTGGTTCTGGCAGGAACTTTCGTTGGTCTCGTCGTCGCGCTGACGTTATCAAGGGTGTTGCGGAACCTTATTTACGACGTCAGCGCATCCGACCCACTCACATTCACGTCCGTCGCTCTCATTGTCATTTTCGTGGCCATACCGGCGTGCTACATCCCGGCAAGACGCGCCACGCAATCTGACCCCATGAATGCGCTGCGAGCAGAGTGAGGAGCGCAGTGAACCCTCCGCCTCGGTGAGACAGACTCATCTGGTCAGTCGATATCCTTTCTCTCGCGTGTCCGTCGAACCTCGCAGAGGAGATTGAATGCCATGCTGACCGCCACTAAGGTAAGCCGGCCGCCTGGGAGAGCCACGCTCATCATCCCGGCGGGTGGGCTATGTATGCTTATGCTGCTCTTTTCCATCCGCTCATCAGCGCAAACCCAGTCGACCCAAAACCCTGCTGTACCTCCTGGCTGGCTGTTAGCAGGTAGCAATCCCCGCAACTATGAGACCGGTCTGGATCCGCAGGCGAGCTACCACGCTTTCCCAAGTGCTTACTTGAAAGCCAAACAGTCAGCGGTGGAAGGGTTTGGCACCCTCATGCAGGAATTTAGTGCAGGTCAATATGCCGGAAAGAGAGTCAAGCTAACAGGATCTGTGAAAACTGAAGAGGTAGGTGGTTGGGCTGGGCTCTGGATGCGGGTCAACAAGGGTTCCACAGTCGTTAGCTTCGACAACATGATGGACCGGCCAATCAAGGGCACAACCACATGGCAGAACTACGAAGTGATTCTGGACGTACCTCAGGACGCGACAGGCATAGCTTTTGGCATTCTGCTGAACAAATCAGGATCGGTTTGGCTGAACAGTGTGAAGTTCGAGAGTGTCGGTTTAGACGTGCCGGTAACCGTCAAGGCTCCAGCGCAGCTCCCGGAAGGCCCCACCAACCTGAACTTTGAAAACTAGTCGAGCACACAAAATGGGGGCTACCACCACCCCCCCGCAATCGCTCCTTTACCAAAAAAGCTGATGCTATACCTCACTGGCGGCCGTGGCCGGTCCCGTCTCCCAAGCCGGTTTTCAGCCAAATGCTGGTTGAAAGTATCTGGAAATGAAGAGAAAAAGGAGTCTGTTTGTGGTCTTTGAAAATTGCTATTCTAAGAATGGGAGGAGACAACAACGTCGCGGTTGTCTCCTGCTCAACTGCGGTCGAGCCCTGACAGTACACCGCATCCGCTGGTCCCCGCTGAAGCATGCCAGTGTTTTCTTTTCGGAGGCAAGATCCGTTGGGTCCCCAAGCGACACTGTTCGTGGTCTGTGGACTTCCCGGCGCCGGTAAGACGACTCTGGCAAAACAAATTGAGAGATCTCTTTCGGCAGTCCGAATGTCTGCGGATGACTGGATGACTGCTCTCTCCATCAACCTTCACGCCGAGCAGCAACGTGCCGGGATCGAGGCTTTGCAATGGGAACTCACCAGGCGTCTCCTGTCTCTTCAGCAGAACGTTGTCATCGAGTGGGGTGCATGGGGGAAGTCGGAGAGGGATGTCTTTCGAACCGAGGCCCGCGCGTTAGGCGCACGTGTAGAACTCTATTATCTTTCGGCACCGTTGCAGGAGCTGTTCGCAAGAATCCACCAGCGCAACATGGAAGATCCCCCGATCGAATGGGCAGAAGTACAAAAGTGGGCCGGCATCTTTGAAGAGCCAACTCCTGCGGAAATGACGCTCTTCGATGCTCATTCCTGGCCTCTGTGAAGTGCTCCAGGTCCGCGTTCTGGTCAGACACGCTTTATTCACAGCGGAGAGCTTCGGCGGGTGGGACGGCGATGGCGTGGCGGGCGGGCAACAAGCAGGCGAGGAGTGCGCTGAGAGCGAGCAGCCCGGCGGCTGCAAACAGGCTGCCTGCGGCAAAGGCGCTTTGCATCCAGTGGGCGAGGAGGGCGCCGAGAAAGCTGTCAAAGGCAAGACCGATGACAATGCCCACGGCCGCGCTGACGAGCGCGATGCGCGCGGCGACCCACAGGACGTGCGCGCGCGGCGCGCCGAGCGCCAGGCGGACACCGAACTCCGTAGTGCGCTGCGCGACGCTGTAAGCGACGACGCTGAAGATGCCGACCAGAGCAAGCACCAGCGCCATGGCAGAGAAGACGCCAAACAATATGGAGAAGAGCCGCTGGCGGCTGTACTGCGCGTCGCGCTCGATAGCTTCGTTGAGGGTGAAGGTGCCGTTGAAGGTGCTGTTGGAGATCTGCTGGTCGGAAGCGACGGATGCGATAACGGCGCGCATGGAATGCAGGTAGGTGAGCGGATCGCCCTGGGTGCGGACGAAGAACTGCACGTTAGACGGTATCACGACGGTGTACGGAAGGTAGATGGCGGGCATGACAGGGCGATCGACGCCGTCGTTGCGCGCATCTCCGACAACGCCGATGATCTGACGCGAGGCGGTGCTTTGTGCAGAGATGGCCGCGAAGCGATTCTGATGTGAGAGACCGGGAATACGTAGCTGTCGGCCCAGGGTATTAGACGAGGAGAGATAGCGCGTTGCGAACGCGCGATTGACGACCGCGATGAAGTCTCCGCGGGTGTTTTCATCGGTATTCCAGAGGCGCCCCTGAAGCAGAGGGATGCGGAGCGCAGCGAAATATCGCTGGTCGACCGTCATTACACGGGCCTGCGGCTGCTGGCGATCGCTAGTTCCGTCGATGTTGAAGGAACTCTCAACGCCAGTATAGGGCGGCGTGGCATCGCCGCCGGCCGAATCAGCAGAGACAGCGACCATGGAGACACCGGGAACGGATGCGATCTTCTGCCTGATCTGCTCGATGTAAGCCGTGCGCGCTTCGCGCGACTGAATGCGGCTCAACTCATCTGGGTCATGGAGGTGCAGCAGGATGCCGAGCTTCATCACATTCGCGGGATCGTAGCCAAGAGGCATCTGCATGAGCTCAAGAAAGCCGCGGATGGCGGTGCCCGCAGTGGCCATGAGAAGAAGCGTGAGCGCGACTTGCGCGGCGATAAGAACGCTCCAGCGATGCTTTGCGGGAGTAGCGACAACGCCAATCTGCCTGCCGGGGAGCACCCGCGCGGAATCGTGACGCGAGAGACGCAATGCGGGGACCAGACCGAAGAAAATGCCGCAGAGCAGCGCGAGCGCGACAGAGAACGCGAGGATGGGAGAGTTGATGCGGATGACAGATTCGGCGGGAAAGGAATCTGGAGAAAGCAACAAGGGAAGCTTTGCCAGCCAGAAAGACGCAGCGACGCCAAGTGCGGCACCGGTGCAGGAGATGACGACGGCTTCGACCAGCAACTGGCGGACGATACGCCAGCGACTGGCGCCGATCGCACTGCGGATGGCGAGCTCATGCTGGCGTGTGCGGCCACGGGCCAGCAGCAGGATGGAGCAGTTGGCGCAGCCGATGATGAGCAAGAGCACAACGCCTGCGAGAAGAAGCGTCAGGGTGCGGCCAGTTCCCTGCTGGTAAGGCACGATGATGGGCTCGAGCGCAAGATGCCAGTGATCGGGAAAGCGATCGGGATGCTGTTGTGCAAACTGGCGCACGATGGGCTCGAGCGCCGCGTTGGCGGCGGCAAGTGTGACGCCGGGCCGGAGCTTGATCCACGGTGCGTAGGCCAGGAAGGGAACGTTGAAACTCGGGATGAGACTGGCAGGCAGGTAAACATCACCGACGCCGAGGCTGTCGTTGAATGCGAAGCTGGGCGGCATGACCCCGATGATGGTGTAGGGGGCGTGATCCATTTCGAGCGTTCGCCCAATGACGTGGGGATCGCCGCCGAAGTGGCGCTGCCAGAAGCGGTAGTTGAGAACAACGACGGAGTGGCCGCCGTTCTCGGCATCGGATGGCTCGATGTTGCGGCCGAGAAGCGGGCGCACACCAAAGAACGTTCCGGCATTCTCTGTGAGGTAGGTGCACTGGATGTCCTCCGGCAGTGCTCCGCCGGTGATCTCCAGTCCCCCGTTGTCGAAGCCAAGCGCCGAATCAACCGGTGCTGCAAGGCGAAGGTAATCAAACTGTGCCTTGGCAAGGAGAAACCAACTCCACTGGTCAGGATGTTGCGTGTCGACGACGACGGGATTCATGATGCGGTCAGCGCCGGCGTAGGGAAACGGGTGCAGCAGGACGGCGTAGATGAGCGAGAACATCGCCGTGGTGGCGCCGATGCCGAGCGCGAGTGAGAGCACGGCGACGACGGCGAAGCCAGGGTTGCGGCGCAGGGCGCGGAGGCCGTAACGGATGTCTCCGCCTAACTCATCGAATAGGCGGAGGCCGATGGCGTCGCGGTAAGTTTCGTTTTGTGCGGCTGGCTGGCCGAGGTCGATGCGGGCTTTGCGGCGGGCTTCTTCTTCGGGGAGGCCCTGGCGGATTAAATCTTCCTGGTAGGCGTCGAGGGTAGAACGAAACTCTTCTTCGACGTCGCTGTGGGTGCGTGGCGCGATGGAGTGCCAGAGATTGCGAATTGCGGTGAGCAGACTCATATCTCGTCCGCCTTCTTGTCGAGAATGCCGGCGACGACAGCGGCCATGTCGGTCCATTTGGCAGTCTCGGCCTTGAGCTGACGCGTACCGCCAGCAGTGAGCGAGTAAAAGCGGGCGCGCCGATTATTCTCCGACTCACCCCACTTGCCTTTGATCCAGCCCCGGCGCTCCAAACGATAGATGGCGGTGTAGAAGGAACCCTGCAGGATTTCCAGGCGCTCACCGGAGATCTGCTGGATGCGCAGCAGGATGCCGTAGCCATGCAGCGGGCCGAGCGAGACCGCCTTGAGAATGAGCATCTCGAGCGTGCCCTGCGGGAGTTCGACCGCTTTCGTCAAATTCTCTCTCCTATCTAGGAAAGGAGAGTACGCGCTCTCTCCTTTCCCGTCAAGGAGACTGTCCGCGCTTTTGGATCCATACCCTAACCAGTCGCCGGGTGCCCCACATCTCGCTCGTTTTTCGCGAGATGTGGGATACCGCAGGTCTCGCCCACAAGCCTCTCGCGTGGTGAACGAATCTGACGGGGTGCCCCATGTTCGCACCAGCGTACGTGGGTTAAGAAAGCTGGGGCGACCCGGATTTGCTGCAAGAGGCACTAACAAGAGCCACGTGTGCAGCTTTCTTTAAGGAAAGCCGCATGAAGTTCCGCGAAGCCAACAAAGTTGACAGGAAATCCGGGGAAAGCCCCCTCAAAGGTCTGTCTTTTTCTCTTTCCTGCCATCGCCACCGGCTCATCGTCGCTGAGCGGTCTCGCCATAAAATCGACTACACATGAGTGTCTGGACAGTCACCCAAGTCTGGCCGGCGTAATCCGAGTGCAAATGCATTGGGAATGCCGAGCCACCCACGAAACCACAACATAAGACCCCAAGCCAAAGGCGACCGAAAGCAACACGACGACCGGCGGCAGTTGGAGGAGATATTGCCAGCCCCCAGCGGTGGCCGATGCTCCCACCAATCCCATCTTTCTGGCATTCCTGGTCACATGCCAGTTGTTGTAGAAAATGACCCGTCCACATCAGGGTTGCAGCAACAAGCCTGCCAAGACCGACGCGAGTCCGCGCCGTCGATAGGTTGATGACGCGACCACCGTGATGGATGAGGGGGAGCCTTCGCTCGTCGTGACCCGGCTGCGCGGCGGATGTAACCGGGGTACCGAGGTGCCCCGGTTACGGCCGGCCGGCACCTAGTAGTCGAGGGTAACCTCGAAAGGTTTCGCGTCTACTTTATAACCGCACTGCGGTGTCTGGGTCGTGCCCACCGATACGCTCCATTTCGGTTCTATGGGAATGAAGCGCTCGTCGAACACGATTACCTTATACGTCTCATGGCCACCCTTGGGATAGTCGCCGCAACTGACCACATAGTAGGGTTCAACTGCCCCGCCAAATGCCCAGTTGAATACCTGTCCATCGCTGGGAGTTTTCGCTAATGTGGTGCTCTTGCGGGTGCGCGTATCCAGACTGAAGATGTTCCAGGTGGCGCAGGAAAGGGTGCCGGGACGGCAATCTTCGGTGATCGAGCTGACGATTTCGTCCCCGGGACTGATATCGATTGGCGTGCTTTGCACGGTGATGCCGCTCAAGCAGCAGTTCCAGTTGGAAACCGTCCACTGACCAGCGGACCAGGTGATTACCGGTTGGAGGATACTTTCCACGTCGTCGATGTCTTCAAATCCGGGAAAAAGAAACAGCACCTGGCCATCCTGAGCTCGCGGCTGCGACGGCACTGTAGTGCTGGCATAAAGAGCACTGAATGATTTGTTGGTTGGGGCAGTAACACTTGCACTCTCAATCCAACCATTGACCTCGGGTACTTCGTGCTTCGCCGCCGTTACTTTGGGTGTTCCGTCGGGAGCGTAGCGTGGGTAACTGCAGGTGGTCTTGCCGCTAACACTTCCATCGCTGTGTTGCACTTTCCCATTGGCCAGCAATGTTTCACCTTCAGCAATACTCTGCACGCAAGAGGAATGAAAATAGCCAAAGGGCGTGACAACATACCCGGCGGGTACGTTCCCCGGGCGGAGGGGTCCTGCTTCGATTTGGGCGGATAAGCCTGTGGACGTCGCGAGAACTGCAAGGGCAGTCAGAAAGCACTTGTACATTGATCGATCCTTCTTTCCTGGTCGGTTGTCTGAAGAAAACAGCAAGGGGGAATTCTGGCCCGGAATTGTTAAAGCGCGAACAAAGCCATCAGCGTGCCGGCACCCAGTCACCCATAACCCTGCTGCCTGGGTAGCTTATGGGCACGCTGGTCGTATTTATCACAGCGTCTACCACCGGGCAACTTATCTTTTGGTTCGGAAATATGTGGAAAAAGTTTATGCCGGTTTCGGTGTTCCGCTATAGATACCAGACCCTTCAGGATCGCGGGTTACTGATTCGGGTTCTGGATACGACCTGACAGAAGCGAACCCCCTCCCTGCTTTTGTCTTACTGATTTGTTGGGAAAGTATTCACCGTCGGAAGTGTTCATCGTTTATTTGCTGCAATAGGTGAGTCCATGCTGTCACCGTATTGCCCGTCAAGGAGACGGCCCGCAATCGTCGATCAGGATGGCGGCTATCCGTTGATCCTGCGCTTTTGGCTCCATCCCCTAACCAATCGCCGGGTGCCCCACATCTCGCTCGTTTTTCGCGAGATGTGGGATACCGCAGGCCTAGCCCTCAAGCCCGCCGCGGTCGCCACAACTCCACACGGGTGCCCCATGTTCGCACCAGCGTACGTGGGTTAAGGAAGCTGGGGCGCAGCCCCATCAAAGGTCTGTCTTTTTCTCTTTCCTGCCATCGCCACCGGCTCATCGCCGCTGGGCGGTCTCGCCATAAAAATCGACTACACATGAGTGTCTGGACAGTCACCCAAGTTCTGGCCGGAGAAACCCCAGTGCAGATGCACTACGGATGCCGAGCCACCCAGGAAACCACACCATAAAATCCCAAGCCAAAGTCGACCGAGAGCAACACAACGACCGGCGGCAGTTGGACAAGATATTGCCAGCCCCCAGCGGTGGCCGATGCTCCCTCGAATCCCATCTTCCTGGCATTCCTGGTCAAATGCCAGTTGTTGTAGAAAATGACCACCGTCCACATGAGGGTTGCAGCAACAAGCCCGCCAAGAAGTCCTTTTGGAAAAATGAGTAACTGTTTCAGGAGATGCCAGATCGTAGCCGTCTCGGGCCTGTTAGGCATACGCCACCTCGATTCCGTGACTCATTTTACTTACGCCGGCATTACGACCGAAAAGTCGGGGTTGCGGTAGCTTCGTAAGCGCACCCTGATACCGATGGCATTGATATCCCACAAGAACTAACCGTTCCGCGGCGCCGCCGGAGCCTCGGGTCGAATTGAGCTCAGTATCCATGAGCCAAGAACCATAATCGCCCCCGGCCCAGGCACGATGAGCGACCACGTAACGGCTGCGGCGCTTGCGTAGGCTTGCTGAAGACCTTTTTCGGGCAGACCCACATGTAGTCTGGTATCGATATCGGGGTCATCTACCGGGACGCCTTGATGAATATCTACTATGACCCTCTGGCGCAAGCCACGCTTTGGCCGATAACTCCGCGTGAAAATCGCGTCGGTGCCACCCATTTCACGATTTTCAATGTAAGTTCTACTCTGGATGATAGTTCCCTTCTCATCCGTGATTCTCCAGTCAAGATCAAGCGGAATTTGATGAGGAGGAAGAGAATAGATTTCCACTTGATAATCTTCATCCAGGTCTGTCGTAAATAAGGGTGACTTGAACTCCCCGCGCTTGAGCGAGATACGGGTGGCCAACGGTTCCCAATTCTGCGTACTACCCCGCCAAAACAAATATCCGAGGGGTGCTACGCCAATAAGTACGAGTGAAGCGCCAACGCTGAGAAGAATTGTGGCCCACGGCAGTCTTTTCACAACGTCACCCTCCCGAAGCGGCCGGCTCCGAGGACGACTCAGCTTTCGTTGTCTGTCCCGTCAGCCTTCGGGAACTCCGGCCTTACGAAAGACAGCAAGTGAGCTATCTAGGCCGGCTTTCGCGGCTGCTTCCGGTGTCATGTCTTTGGTTCGCCCGAAAACTTCTACGCTGAGCGCATCGTTGTAGTGGATGCTTTGTAGCGCCTGCAAGAAGCCGGTCAAGTTGATGACACCTTCACCGGGTAGCAGGCGCTGATTATCGTGGATCTGCTCTGGGGGCAAGTTCGGCGAGTCATTGAAATGAACGTGCACGATGCGATCGCGGCCGGCGGCAACGATGTCCTCTGGGGTGGCTCCTGCGTGGTGCCAGTGCCAGGAATCGAGCAGCAGTCCCACGTTGGGACCACATTCCCTGGCGAACGCGAGCATATCGTTCATGTGCCAAATAAATTCGTATTTGTGCGCTTTGCGCAGTTCGAGCGGACCTAGAAACTCGAGGCCGAGGCGGACGTTGGAACGCGCCAAAATCTGGGCACTTTCTGTAAACCGCTGCTTATAGATTTGGCGCAGTTCGTCTTTTGGTGTATCGCTCGAGGGCATGATGTACGTGATCATGCGCGGGCAGTGGATCGCGGCAGCGAACTGGGCGGCTGCGTCGAGCTGGGTGAGCGAGGCCTTGAAGGTTGCGTCGTCTTTCCGGAATTCGACCGGAAAATCAATGACGGCTGGCCTGATCTTAAGCCCGGCAAGCAGGTTGTTGGTCGCGCTTACGCCGGCTTCGATGGCCGGGCGCAGCATGATGTCCGTGCCGGGAAAGCCAATTTGCGCGGCCAGGCGGGCGAAGTCAGGCCAGTGAACACGACCTTGCAACAGGACGCTGTTTAGGGAAAGGAACATGTTGCTGTCTTCGGAGGACGCTCGGGCGAGCGGGCCGAAAGCTCTGGCGAGCGGGGCGGCGGCGAGCAGCTTACCAAATGACCGTCTGGATATCAAATAAGGCACGCGCAATCGATCATATCCGATGTAGCATTTATTCGAGGTGCGAAGACATGAACAGACGAGAGATGTTGACCACCACGGGTGCCGCGACGCTTGGGGCACTTGTCATGCCGAAGCTGATGCATGCCGAGGCTCCAGCGAGCCAGGTTGCGATCGTGCGTTGCCGCGATTACGCCCAGTATGGGCAGCAACTCTCGAGCGCATTCGATCAGATTGGCGGCCTCGATAAGTTGGTCCGCGGCAAGACCGTTGGCCTCAAGCTGAATCTCACGGGGAATCCGAAGAACTGGCCGCTGACGCCTGAGCTTCCTTATCGGACGAATGCGCAGACGGTGGCGGCGACAGTGCATCTCTTTGCCAGGGCGGGTGCGCGCCGGGTTCGTTTGATTGAAAGTTTCTTCCCCGCCGATCAGGATCTCTCCTTGTGGGCACGCTATGGCCTGGACGTAAACGCAATTAACAACATGGGCGTGCCTGTGGCTTGGGAAAACGTGCAGAACCTGGGCAACTACAAGCAATATGTGCGCATGAAGGTGCCCTGGGGCGGGTATGCCTATCCGGCGTACCACCTGAACCCGGCGTTCTATCAGTGCGACGTATACGCTTCGATGGCGAAACTGAAGAACCATTGGATTGCCGGCGTGACCATGACGATGAAGAACAACTTCGGCAACACGCCCTGCTCGCTCTATGGCGGGGACTGCGGACCTAACGGGAACGAGCGGCCGACGAGAGAGCGCGGAGAAGTGCTGCACAACGGAACGACACCTGCGCCCTCTGGAGTAGATGCCGAGTTGCATCCTGATTCTCCGCGCGATCCGGGCTATCGGGTTCCGCGCATCCTGGTTGATCAGAACGGTATCCGGCCAATTGATATCGCGATCATTGATGGCGTCGAGACGGTGCGGGGAGGCGAAGGTCCGTGGCTTCCTGGCCTGGAAAAGATGACACCGGGCGTGATCATTGCCGGCCGCAACGCCGTCAACGTGGACGCTGTCGGGATGGCAGTGATGGGCTACGATCCGTATGCGGAGCGTGGCACTTCTCCGTTCATCCGGGGCGACAACTCGCTGCGTCTCGCGGAAGAAGCTGGGATCGGAACAAGGAACCTGAAGCGCATCGAAGTAGTCGGACTTTCAATTAAGGACGCTCATATCAATTTCGGACCCGGCGCGGTTGGTAAGAAGCTGAGCGAATTGAACGTGTAGATCGCACCGATAAAGCCTTAGGAATGTGCTTTACTCTTTACGCAGGCACGACCAACCCGCTCCCGCGAAAGGCCTGGGACAAAGACGCTCGCGGTTTGAGTGTAAACTCTCTTGTCGAACGCGCTGCCCCTATCATCAGACACTTCAATCGTCGCGAAGTTCAATACATTGGCTCCACCTCTGGCTGTGGATGCGACTTCCCTCACGCCACGCTAACAAAGGGCGCGTGGGTGGGATACCCGGACGTCGTTGTTGATGACCCGGCCTGGGGAGCCAGCGAACACCTGAATCGCGAAGAACTGGTGGCTTTATTGCGAAGAAGCGGGGAGCAGACGGTCGAGTTGTATGGGATCTGGGACGGAGAGTTTGAGAAGCCAGTGAATGTCCGAGAGGAGATTCCTCTCACCAGAATCCTGGAGCCGGATTTCCGATTCAAAGAGCGAGGTTTCTACACAGTGAACCTGTGACTTGGCTCTGCGCACGTCCTCTGCGATCGCTCTGATTATGGGTAAAGTTAAAATCGAGTGTGCATGCGGGATAGCACAAAGGTGATCATCGGTTTCGGCTCGATCTGGGGTCTTTTCGGCTTTGGTGGCATGCTTTTCAGTTCGTTCACAATCGGATCAAATGACTCTGCACCTGAAGTCTTGACGATTCTCCTGTACGGACTCACGATTCTCCCGTCTTGTATTCTCGCAATTTGGTTTATGAGATACGCAGCCCTGTGGCTCATGGTTCTCTTCCCCATGACAGCGTTCGGACTTGTTTATCAGGCAATTCATTCATGGACCCCAGCGGAGAACTACTGGAGCTTAGTGGGTGGGATCGCAGAGGCATTGATAGTGGCCGGTGTTCCGGGAGCGATAGGGATACTTCTATTCCGACGTCAGGACGATCCAACTAATCGCTTGCCTGAAAAGTCGGGTTTTCGATAGCTTCCCTGGTGGCGGGGAACCCGGAGTTGAAGTCGAACTCAAAACCCGCGGAAAGTTGTTGGATTATCGACCGCAGTTGGGTGCGCGAGCATCAGAGAAGTCGCGGCCCAGGCCGAGCTTGGTAGCGGCTTCGTCCAGTTCGACCTGGGTAAAGAAGAACTGATGCTTCGGGTTGGAATTGGGGTAGAAGCGGATGACGATCTCGGGCCGCGTGACCGAGTCACTTATACCGTCGTGAAAGGGGTAGCCCAGTTCTTGTAGCAGATGCAGAGAGCCCTCGTCGCCGGTTGGGTTGCCGGTGTCGCCGACGATAGCGAAGACGGCCTTATGGGTCTTCTTCGAGTAGACAGCCACGAAGTCGCCGACCTTCACACCGCGTCGGCCGGCTTCATTGCCGCGCACAACATAGTTGATCTTGCGGGCGTCGACGTAGCCCCGTGGATCGCGCTCGTTGTGATTGGCAACATCGGCGAAGGCAGTCTGCGAGATGTAGTAGCCGGGGAAAGGATCTTCAGGCGATTGCAGGATGGGACGTTGCTCGTTGTCCACGAGATAGCCGACGATCTTCTGGTCGGCACGCTCGAGAGAATGCGCATTGATAAGGACGTCAAGGGTTGGCTTGCCCGGCGGCCCGTAGGCGTTGGGCGCTCCATCGACATCAACATCCATGCGGTGCGTCAACACTTCGAAACATGGATGCGGTGTGGACGTCTGTGCGTGTGCGGCGGTGGCAGCGGTTACAGCGAAGGCCGAGACGACAGCAAGGAAAGCTGAGCTGCACCGACGATTCGGTGACTCGGAGGTCTGCAGGAGCGGCCAGAAAAACCGCGTTCCTGCGCATATTGCTTCATGAAAGCCCGGAAGTGGAGCTTCGTGAGTGACGGAAATCGCCATTTTCGCAGAAGACCTGTAAGTCCTCCCTCGTGTGTTCACAAAAAACGAGTTCTTCGCAGGGACGGCTGAATCAGCCAGAACACTGCTGGGTGAGCTTGAGAACAATCTCTGTAACCGGCCACTTAAGACGGTAAAGATGCTACTGGCCAAACTCCGAGCACTCTTGCCGCATTGTCTGGCACGGCATCATGGATTGTCATGGTAGGTGGTCCGAGAGAATATGGTTCTCTTTCAAGATTGATATCTCTCCACGCTCCGCTCGGAACATTCGCGTTCACTTCCGTTGTCGGGTCGGTTGTACAGATAAAGTACTTCGCTTTGGAACGCTTGACGTTTTGCAAAAGGCACTTTGCATCGTGAAAAGACAAATGAAACATTACCTCGCGACATAGGATAGCGTCGGCATCAGGGATGGGATCACAACAACCGTTCAATACTTGAAACCTGTGCCTATCGTCTTGATACCGATTCTTATTGTCTTCGATCACGCTGGCAACGATATCCACGCCAATATAAAGCTGTCGGAGATTCACATTGCACATCCACAAATATGTTCCACAACCCAGGTCAACGAGAGATTCTGCACCTATCTTTTCGAGCAAGTTCGGCAGTTCTCTCACTAGCTGCTGCGTCGCCAGCGTGGTTGATCCATGCCCCGACGCTGATTCGCCGGGGCGCCGCTCTGTCCAAACATTATTTTTGTAGATCGTCTCGAATCGTTCAGCTAATCTGGGCTTCTCGAGATAATCGACATTCTGGCCCTTCAACTTCCACAACCAGAGGATTGGCTTTTCCCGTCCAAAATGCATCAACAAGCCGTAGACTTTTGCCTTCACGAGCGATCGCTTCGTTTGAAGAATTGACATACTTTCAACCTCGCGTCCCTGCTGAGGGAAGGATTGTACGGGATGTTCGCATACCCTTTGATTAAGATATCCCATCTGAGGTAATGCCCCGACAGCATACGTATTGCAGCAATGAACAGAGTCGCTGTACTTGCGCCGGACGTGGGTAGAGCTTCCGTTGCCGATCCAGTCATCGGCTCACGCCACCCTTGGAAGCCCGTCTACACTATCAGTGTGACCAACCCCGCCGGACCTCCTCCAACCCGGCTCGCCCCGGGAAAACCGCAGGACCACTACCCACTCACCGCTCCCACCTTCTATATCATTGGCCGCCAGCCGCTCCGCCCCGGAGCCATCCTGCTCGCTATCATTGCCGCCGTCGGCGCCCTCTCCCTGGTCCTCTATGCCCTGAGTCACTCCGGAGGTGCCCGCCAGAAAGACGATGACGATGACGATCCAGACCAGGTCGACACCATCGTCATCGGCGATCCCACCCAAGCTCCTGTGCCCGCGCGCCCCGGAGAGCACGTCAGCTCCGTTCACCCCACCATCCTGGTGCGCCTTCCTCGCTGGGGCGACCAGGTGGGCTTCATCCCCAACACCCCCGCCGGCCACCTACTCTACAACTGGCTTGGCGCCTTCAATCAGGCAAGCTACCCCGCGCTTGCGAATGCTCTGCCCAACGTTGCTCTCGCCTCCGCGACCGGCGCACAGATGGACCTCCGCTGGGAGACCGGTGGCTTTAGCGTGCTCTCTGCCAAAGAGGTCCAGCCCGGCGTCCTTGTCTTCCGGCTCCGCGACCAGAGCCCCTCGCCGACCGAGGTCCTCGGCACCCTCCAGGTACGTCCGAACTCCAGCCCCGCCACGATCGCGAGCTTCAGCCTCCGCGCCGTTCCCTCACCCCGCCACGACTCCACCACCGGGGCCGCTCCACTCTCACCTGCCTCACCGCGATGAACCTCCGGCAAGATCAGTTTTGGGGCTAACTCAGCTCCCACCCTGACCGGCGCGTTTTTCGCTGCTCGGGGGGATGATGCCTTTTATTCGTAAGTAGGTGACCATGTTCCCGTAGTGTTCATCGGTGTGGGCTGTATTGACGGACAATACTGTAAGCCTTGCCACATCGTAGTTCATCATTTTCACGGTCTGGCTGCCCTGCGCGTCAGTCATACCGGCGTATGCCTTATTGCAGTAGGCTACAGCGTCCTTTAGGGCAGCGACCAGATCGGCCTTCGAGGTCTTAGTTTTTTCGATGGCCTTCATGGGGTTCGGTTCGCCGGTAGCCGTCGAGCAAAAACCGTACTGAGCGTCGGCCACATGGCCGACCAGTTGCCCGAAACTGCGTACATCCGGGGTTGGCTTGAACGAGTAGTTTTCTTCCGGCATCTTCTCGGCAGCAGCAATCACTTCGCCGCTTACCAGTGTGTAAAAGCCTTTTTCGCTGGCGCTGATCGGATTAGACGAAGCGGCCGGCGGCTCCTGCGAGTGCAGGACAACCGGAGCGGCAGCCAATGCGACGAGCATGAAACAGAGTCTCTTATTCACGTTGACCTCCAGGGAAATGATTTGGCTCGTTGTTGCATCGAGAATAAGCGTACAGCGTCCGGCGCAAATAAATTGTAAACAGTTGTGACGGATTGTTTCTCGGCTGTCTGACCATCCATATCCCCCATTGGGCTCGGGAATCTCCTACTGAAGCGAGGTGCGCGGGGGGAAGCGCTCCGGGCGTACACGAATGCGCTTAAATATTCCCCTGAAGATCGCCTCGTCCGGCGGCCAATCGAGGAGCAGATTGCGCGAATCGCTGTCTTGAATAAAATTTGAAAGAAGCTACAACACCGAAAGCATGGATCACAGCAAAGAAAACTCAACCTGTGTGAAATCCGGCGCGCACAAAGCTCCCAACAGATATTCAGGAGCAAAGGTTGTACTTAAAGCCAGAACGGTCATGCCTGCGTTGCGCCCCGCGAGAATACCCGCAGGAGTGTCCTCGACTACAACACACCGGTCATACGGAACTCCGAGACGATCTGCGGCCTTTAAATATCCTTCGGGATCAGGTTTTCCACGGAAAACATCATCCCCGCTAATCAGGAGCGACGGAACGGGAAGGCCCGCGCATTGGAGTCTCACTGTCGCTAATGCTCTGCTCGCCGAGGTCACCACCGCCCATCGATGTTCTTTAAGCCTGTGTAAAAGTTGAGAGGCCCCACCAACGGCGACAATTCCTTCACGCGCTGTGCACTCTTCTCGCTCGAGCGCTCTTGCTTCAGACTCCACATCGAGGTGCGGAGCTACCTCCATGAGCGTGTCTACGGTTCTTCGTCCGTGGGAAATCTGCAACAGATGGTGCAAGTCGATGCCATGTTTTCGGGCCCAGCGTGCCCAGATGGCCTCCACGCACGCTGTGGAGTCGACAAGGGTGCCATCCATGTCGAAGAGGATTGCTTCGCAGCTGAGGCTAATCAAAGATTCAGGCTCCGGTTGTTACAGCTAATTCGTTTGAGGTTCGTGATGTTGATTGCAAGGGAAAGAAGATCGGTCCAACTGCGACGATGATCCCGCAGAGCACGATGACTCCCATCGCCTGGCGCAGCCCAATCATGACGGCGAGCGACCCTATAATCGGCGGTCCCGTTAAAAAGCCACAGTAGCCGATCGTAGCGGTGGCCGAGATGGCCGGACCCGCTCCCATTCTTGTATCGCGGCCGGCCACACTCCAGATCACCGGAACGATATTTGCGACTCCTATCCCCGTGAGCATCAGGCCGAACACAGCGGGCCACCAGGAATGAGAAAGGAGTGTGCAACCCAGGCCCGCAGCTATCAGCAGACCACTTCCATGCAGAATATTCTTGCCGCTGACGCGTTGCGCGAGCCAGTCCCCTGAGAACCGTGCCGCTGCCATGGCGATCGCATAGGCAGCGTAACCGGCAGCCGCCAATGGAAGCGTCACGCCGACGTTCGAGTGGAGGTACACAGAAGCCCAATCCGCGATGGACCCCTCCGCTAACAATCCAAAGGCTGCCAGGACGGCGATCCGCAGCAGTGCGGCATTTGGCCAGACGAACTTCCCTGCTGCCCGTGGCCTGACCGCCTCGTCCACAAGCATCGGCAGGGTCAAAACGCAGCAAAGAACGAGCACGCCTGCAGTGAACGAAAGATCGGATCGAACGGTGCCTTGACGCTGCAGCATGAAGCCCGCGGCACCAGCACCCACCAAACCTCCGGCGCTCCAGCAGCCCTGGAAGAAACTCATACTCGACCGCCCATAGTGCTTTTCAACCGCCATCGCCTGAGCATTGACAGAGATATCGAAGGCTCCTTTCGCGGCTCCAAACAGGCCCGCAAAGATGACAAGAAGCCAGAAACTCGAGGCTTGCGCAAGAAGCCCGATCATCAGTACATAGCTGATCGCCGCATTCCGAATCACTCGCCGGCTGCCGTAACGAGCGATGAGTTGTCCTGTTACGGGCATGCTCACGATCGCGCCGGCAATGACACTGATCAACACAAAGGTGAGAGATCCGTTCTCGATATGAAGAAATTGCTTGAAAACCGGCACGTGGGCCGCCCAGGTTTCCAAAGCCTGCTCCATCCACGAGAAAGAGCACTGCGAGCCCCCATTTTGGCCACTTCACCTCGGCAAGGCCCATTGCGATTCGCTCCTGCTATTAGGCTGCAGGTTTTGTATCATTCTGTCCAATATGCATTAAGCACTAGTCTGATAACCTGCTGGAATGGCTCTCGAACTATCTGAATTGCGTGCCTTCCTCGTGCTTGCGAACCATCTGCATTTCGGTCAGGCGGCGGAAGCGCTACACGTCAGTCAACCAGCACTTACCAAGCAGATGCAGCGGTTGGAAGCCAAGGTAAGCGGCCCGTTGCTGCTACGCGGATACCGGAGGGTAACCCTCACGCCGGCAGGGGAGATCCTGCGTGATCGTGCGCGGAGCCTGTTGCGCGAGGCGGAGATCGCGGAACAGATGGCTCGTCTCGCAGTGAGCGGCAAAGCCGGATTGTTGCGGATAGGTTTTGGCATCGCATCTCTGGCGGCCGGCCTCCCGGGTATTCTGACGCGATTTCGAGAACACTTTCCGGCGGTACAAGTGTCCATGCGTGATATGTCTACTCCGGATCAGATCGAGGCGCTTGAACAGGGTGACATCGATGTCGGTTTCGTCCGGCTTCCGGTCGAGAGTGCAGAATTGGTCACCGTGCCGGTGCTCGAGGAGATGCTGGTTGCCGCGGTTCCCCGCGGTATGTCCTATCGCAAGGGGCTCTTCGGTCTTCGAAACGAGCCATTTGTATCCATCTCCCGTAGCGTCTCAGTCAGCTTCTACGATCACCTTGTACAAACCTGCAGAGCTGCTGGCTTCAGTCCTCGCATCGTTCAGGAAGTCAACGAACTATTCACTGTCCTTAATCTTGTGCAAGCGGGCGTGGGCGTCAGCTTAGTACCGCGCTCGACCAGGTTGATGCGAGTACCTGATGTTCGTTTGCTGGACACGAATCTGGCCGAAGCAAGATGGAAGATCGGCATAGCCTGGCGCAAGGTCGACCAATCGGACCCTCTTGTCCGCAATTTCGTCAGTCTTGCACGTCGACCGCGCAATGCCGCTCCGGTCGGAACACCAGGGCGTTAACAGCATGTGCATGCAGGCGCGAAGTCCAGAGCAATCTGCGTCGTTGACGCCGCTGCTTCCATGTTGCCGGCGTCCCAGCCCGGGAGCCTGCCGGAGGACTCCAGAGGCCCGTTTTGCTGCGCTGGCTGCTATGGAACCGCGTCAAACGCCTTCTGGATAAACGCGACGATCCGCCGCCGGGCATCGAAGCCGTGCCAGGGTTCGGCGACGGGATACCCATAGATCGCCAACGCCAGCGGAAAATGATTGTCGCGAGGATAAGTCACCAACTCGACCGGCGCCCCTGCCTGGCGCAGGGCGCGATACATTTCCTTCGACTGCCCCAGCGGATCCGTCGTGTCCGCATCGCCCTGCAGTAGCAGAAACGGTGTGCTGGCCTTCCCGGCTGCTGCCAATGGGCTTTGCCGCCATGCGTCTTCCGGATGCTCCCAGGGTTTGCCGAAATACCAGCGGTCGTACCACGATGAACCTTCCGTTCCGTATTCGCTATGCTGGTCGATCACCGGCGCACCGCTGACGATGGCTTTGAAGCGGGTCGACTTTCCTTCGACGAAACCCGCCATTTCGCCACCGTAACTGTAACCAATCAGCGCCATGCGATTGTTGTCAATCGGCTCGGTCTTTACCACGTAATCAACCCCAGCCATAATGTCGCGATAGTCACCGCCCCCAAGATCGTTCTTGTTCGCAGCGGCAAAAGCGGCGCCGTAACCGGAGCTTCCCCGCGGATTGGTTCGCAATACCGCCCAGCCGTGCCCCAGCAGAAAATCAATCCAGGGCGCATGCGCATCGGAATACGCCCCTAGCGGACCGCCGTGCACCTCAACAATCAACGGCACATGCTTGGTTGCTGCTTCCGGCGGAAGATACAAGCGCCCCTCGATGGTGAAACTATCGCTCTTCCACTGCACCTGTTTGGGGGCCACGCTCAGCATGTGCTCAGGTATGAGCGGCGGAGTCTTCACCGGCACTGGAGCAGACTTCAGGTCCGCCACATAATAAAGCTGCGGCGGATTCCCTCCCCCGCTGCCCAGCAAGAGCCAGCCATTCCGCTTTAGGTTGGTGTTCACATCGGATACATGCGAGGGTCCCGGCAGCACAAGTTCGGGCTCAGCCGTGCCCGGCCTATAAAGTGCAACCTTCCCGTTGAACCCGAGCTCAACTAACTGAACGGCAGTCCCATCGCCAAGCGGGATCGGTTCATCGTTCCTCATCGATCCTTTCCAGCCATCACTCAGATTGTGAGTCGACCTCGTGCCCAGGTCGTAGGAGTAGAGGTCTGCATAGCCCGGAGGCGCATCGTGCTTGGCTTGCGCCAGGTAGAAAATCGAGTTGTGCCCTGGCGTCCAGGAGGCGGTTTCGATCGTCGGCGGCAAATCGGCAAGCGGCTGTGGGTGGCTCTCGTCCGCAAGACTGACCAGCCAGCTGCTCATCGCGGGCGCCAGGTCGCCGGCGCCGTTCGGGCCCTCGGAAATGGCCAGCAGTTTCGAGCTGTCGCTGCTCCACGAAACATTGTGCACGTCGGGAGCCACGGGCAGCGCCCTCAGCTTGCCCGTCGCCACGTTGAGCAGGTACAAGCGAGTCTCATGAGGATTGTGGTTCACCCACTCGGCATCGGCCTTCGCTTCCTTTTGTGCTTTCTCGCCGGGGGTTTCCGGATCCTTGGCGAGGATGGCGATGGTGTTCCCGTCGGGCGAGACCTCGTAGCCGCTTACGTCGATATCAACCTCGCCTGGCTTGGCCTGAACCGGAGTAGCCCCCGATTCCTCGGTCTTCAGGGGTAACGCATCGGGAAGCTTGGCCTCGTCGATCACCGGCGTGATCTTGAGTGAAAACACCTTTGCTTCACCAGCCGTCATCGGCAAGCGATAGAGCGAAACATGGGCATCCCGCTTGGCCAGGAACAATATGCTTTGTCCATCGGGCATCCATTCCCCGTTGTACTCGCCCCGTTTATCCGCTTCCGGGGAGTAGGTGAGCTGGCGCGGATCCTCTCCACTCACCCCCGTGAGCCACAAGTGGCTCTTGCCGCCATCTGCCGTGGCGTCAGTCACCCGGATAAGGATTCGCTTGCCGTCGGGTGCGAGCCGGGGATCGCTCATGGTCTTGAATCGTCGCAACTGCTCATTGCTGGGAAAGCCGGGTGTGCTCGTCGTCTGCGCTCCGAGTCGAAGAGCGGGAAAGATTAAAAGGAGCGAAAGAAGAACGTTGGGGAAAAGGCTGGGCATCTAAAGAGCTTACCCATCGAAACCTCTAACTGTCCGGTAATTTTCCGGACCGCTCGAGTAATAAAATCGGGGCTTTACAGGCTGCGGAAAAACTCTGGTCCGGGTGTAGCCCCGGACTTTTAGTCCGGGGAAGCGGATTTGAGAACCCGCTTAACGCTCGGAAACATAAAATTCCGGGCTTTTAGCCCTGGTGGCCACACCTTCTAGAGAGCAACGAGATTTAGAGCCTGTATGAGAGCTGGGCTTTGTATCAGGGCACGTCAAAGCCCGGCAAAAAGCCACGAAGCTGGTGAGCCCAAGCCGCGAGCATTGCACGCAAATCCGGCCAGGCGTATTATTGGCGGCCAATCGGCAAAGCCGCAAAGTGCCGCCTGCGTGCACCGGCTTCCGAAAGCGTATACCGATACTTTGCCACCGTTCCAGGCGTAGCGAGGTCAAATGAAATTGACTAAGATCTTTGCCCTCGGAACAGCTGCCATCGGCAGCTTCACCTGGCTCGTTTTCTCCCTGAGCACCACCCACGCAACGCCGCTAAAAAAAGATTCCATCAGTGGAACCGTCACCAGCTCCGCAGGACCCGAAGCCGGCGTGTGGGTGATCGCGGAAACCACTGACCTGCCCACTCACTACATAAAGGAAGTGGTGACGGACGACCAAGGCCGCTACCTGATACCCGCTCTACCCAAAGCGAAGTACACCGTATGGGCTCGCGGTTACGGGCTGCTCGATTCGCCAAAGGTGGAAGCCGATCCAGGCAAGCGAGTGAATCTGCAACCAGTCATCGCCCCGGATAGAAAGGCCGCGGCGCACTACTACCCGGCCAATTACTGGTACGCCTTACTCGAGGTGCCCGCGGAAACGGAATTCGCGGCCCCCGCCGAAACCGGGATTTCCCCCAACATCAAAAGCCAGGCGCAGTGGATCCATCTCATCAAGACTGACAGCTGTGAGTCCTGCCACCAACTCGGTAACCAATACACACGGACCATCCCTGCCATGTTCGGCAATCTCACTCCGCCACAAGCATGGATGCGGCGCCTCCAGTCGGGGCAAGCCGGCCAAGCGATGATGGGCGGTCTGGCTCAACTCGGCCCCACCCGGGCAACCGAGCTGTTTGGCGATTGGACCACCCGCATAAAAAATGGAGAACTCCCAGCCGAGGCCCCGCCGCGCCCGCAGGGAATTGAACGCAATGTAGTGATTACTCAATGGGACTGGGCTGACCCCACAGCCTATCTCCACGACGAAATCTCCACCGATAAGCGCGATCCCAAAGTAAACGCCAAGGGACTCATCTACGGCTCCCCTGAAGAGAGCCGCGATTATTTGCCCGTGCTCGATCCGGTCCACAACACCATAGGCAGGCTTAAGGTTCAGTATCGCGATCCGGATACGCCTGGCCAGCCCAAGCCTCTGAATTCCTCCCCGGTCTGGGGCGATGAGGCCATCTGGGACAGCCATACCACCGTTCACAACCCGATGTTCGACGAGCGTGGACGCCTATGGTTCACTGCTCGTATCCGTCACAGTGACAATCCCGCATTCTGCAAAGCAGGTTCCAGCCTGATTTCGGCGCAGCTCACCCCGGTCAAGACTTCCGGACGCCAATTGGAAATGTACGATCCCGGGACCAAACAGCTCACCATGATCGACACCTGCTTTGGCACCCATCACTTGCTCTTTGCCGAGGATGCCGACAACACTCTCTGGACCACCAGCGGTGGCGGAGGAGGGGTTGTGGGCTGGTTGAATACAAAGGTCTGGGACCAAACACACGACGAGCAGAAGTCACAAGGCTGGACTGCCTTGGTGCTGGACACCAACGGCAATGGCAAGCGCGATCCCTATGTGGAAGGCGAGCAGAAAGTCGCGACCGCGCCCAGCGGTGAGAGTCTGGGAACCTCGTCCGCTCTCAACGCAACTGCCGACCCCAACCATGACACCCGCTTGAACGCCGCCTTTTACGGCCTCGGGATTGGCACCGACGGCATGATCTGGGGCTCGGTGCTCGGTTTTCCGGGAGGGATCGTTCGCCTGAATCCGGGATCGAATCCTCCGGAAACAGCGTTGGCTGAATATTACGAGGTACCGTGGAACGATCCCAGGGCGCCGGTGTGGGGCTTCTCCCCGCGGGGTATGGACATCGACCGCAACGGCGTCGTTTGGGTGGCCCTGGCCAGCGGGCACCTGGCGAGCTTTGACCGCAGCAAATGCAAAGGACCGCTCAATGGGCCAACGGCGACGGGGCGACATTGTCCCGAAGGATGGACGCTCTATCAAACGCCCGGGCCGAAGTTCAAGAACGTCACCGGTTCTGGCAGCGCTGATTCCCATTACTACGTCTGGGTCGATCAGTTCGACACCCTGGGCCTGGGCAAAAACACGCCCATCATCACAGGCAATTCATCGGATTCGTTGGTCGCTTTGGTCAACGGCAAGTTCACCATACTGCGCGTGCCCTATCCCCTGGGGTTCTTCGCCAAAGGAATGGATGGGCGCTTCGACGACCCCAAGGCGGGATGGCAAGGCAAAGGCCTGTGGACCACCTGGGGTACTCGCACCCCCTTCCACAGTGAAACGGGAAAAGGGACCAACCCTAAGGTAGTCCACTTACAGATTCGACCCGATCCGTTGGCAAACTAACTTGTCGCGTTTCGACCCGCATCGTGCCGGCAATTTAGGAATCCTTGGGGCAGACGAAACGTAACCGGCAGCGAAAGCAAAAGCATTGGAGCGAAGCAGGCAAGTGGGCTCCCATTCCGAGGGCCGCCCGCCGACGGACTCTTGCTATTTGCTGAGGTTGACTTTCTTCTTTCTTGAGCATGTCCTTGAATCGAGGATCGCCCCGGAGTGCTCACGAACTTCGACATTGTCGAAGCGGAAAAACAAGGGACTAGCTTGCCGTCATAAATCCATAAGAGTCTGCTCGTTTATTTCTCGTCCAGAGTTAGAGCGTAAATATCTTCCGTTCCAGTGTCGCGCAACAGCAGGGGCGCATCGGTAGGATCGAGGTCCATCCAAGGATCGAGTGTGTCGAGCTGGTCATCCGCAGCAGCATGCCAATCCTTCAAGTCGGCAACGAGTTCCACTTCGCCCCCCTTGACAGGTATACGAAAGATGCCGGCATCGCTTTTGTGAGTGTACACGACGTAAATGTAATAAATGTAGTGGCTATCCCTGGAAAAGGCAGGGTATCTGGCCAATCCCTTCACTGGAAGCGCCGACCATCGCTGGGTCTCAATGTCGAAGACCTTCAGGATGGACGTCTTCCAGGAGAGCGCCGCGAGGTAGCGGCCGTCCGGAGACCAGCGCGGCGACCATGTGCCAGCCGACCCCGGAACAACGGTGACTTGGCGGCTATCGAGGTCGAGGATCCGCAGGTCTCCTGTCTCGGCATTCCTTGACGACGCTGAATCAAAAACGATTTTCTTCCCGTCCGGCGACCAGTCCGGATCCCCCTGTCTTCCATTGTCTTCAGGAAGAATCCGTTTGGGGATGCCGCCTTCCGATGCGACAGTGTAGCCATAAATGTGACCGGGAGAGCCTGCTAAAAACAGAATCTGCGAGCCGTCGGGCGACCACCGGGGCCTTGCCACATACATCGGAGGGTCCGTCAGTTGGACAGGATTGCTTCCGTCCCGGTTGGCCTTCCACAGGACTCCTTCGGGGAAGGAGACATAGGCTATGAACTGACCATCCCTTGAGAAGGACACATTATCGGCGGAGATGCCTCCGAGAAACGGCTTGATTTCTTTGGTCGCCGGGTCGATGCGGGAAAGCTCGCCGCGCAAGGTGGCTCCGCAGGCAAAGATCTTCTTCCCGTCCCTGCTGGGAAAAGGTACGCTCCAAGAGGTCGGACCCGTAGTCAATTGAACCGGCTCGGCGGGCGGTTGCCGCAGCACTCCGCGCCGTTCATCAAGCGCCCAAATCTGATCTGCGACCGCCGTCGATTCATGCGACGTGAATACGAGAAACTCCCCATCAGGGGTCCAATGGCCACCGCTAGCAGTGCTGGAGGCGTGCCAACCGGGGAGCAACGGATGAGGATTCGATCCGTTCGACGATATCTCCCAAAGCCGATTGTTTAGCGAAAACCCAATGGCTCCGCCGTCTGGCGAAAATTTTGGCCAATCGGCTTTGCCGGCCGCCGAGCCCAGCTTGTGGGCTCCGGTCCCGTCGGTCTGAACGAGCCAGATGTCTCCTTCCAGGTTCGTGTAGACCACCGAACTCCCGTCAGGTGAATAGGCCGCATCCCACGCATCACCCAGACGGCGATATGAGCCATCCTGAATGCGGACATCCCAAATTGGACCGAGCGGTTTCCCTTCTTCTACGGTACCGGTAAGAAGATGGGAGCCATCCGGCGATATGTCCAACATCACACCCGGTCCCCCGGGCACCGGAACCGGGATCGGTGCCAACTCTCCGCCAGCTATCGGAACCTGTTCAATGGAACTCATCGTAATTTCGTTCGCATATAGCCTGTTCGCGTCAACCCCGGCGAGCCACTTCCTGCGGCCGTCGTGGGTGATCTGGACATATCTCGAGATGCGGGGCGGGGGCAGCGGGCGGTGCAGGTACCAGATCGTGGAAATGAGGCACACGGCGAGAACGGCAGCTGCAAGCAGCCACCATCGCCGAAAACTCCGGATCGGCCCGGTTGCAGCATGAGTGCTGAGATCCGGCCCTTTGCTGTCACCTCCGCCGTCCGGCAAGTTGGCCGGCGCCGGACCGCCGTGCATGTCCTCCGAAACCTCAACTTTGCACACGAGCCGGTATCCGACTGTTGGCACAGTCTCGATGTAACGCGGACTGCGGATGTCATCTCCCAATACGCCGCGCAACAGCCAGATGCAGCGCGATAGGGAACCCTCGGTGACAGCCGTATCGCCCCAGATAGCATTCAGCAGCTCGTCCTTCCTGATCAGTTTTTGCGGATTGTGCAGCAGAAATATGAGGACCCGAAAGGCTTTGGGCTCGATGCTCAACACCTTCCCCGCCCTCGTGAGGGAGAACTCCCGCTCACGAACTTCCACGTCGTCGAACTGGAAAACAAAGAACTTACCCGGCCTCATAAATTCATAATCAGCCCCTCAAGACCAAGGAGAGGCACGCGCCCAGAGTTCCTTCAGCCAAGCCGGCCAGGGAGCTCTCGCCATGCCAACCTTCCAGTGGTTCGCGTCCTTATTTCTCGCCGCAACCATCCTTCCAGCGCTCGCAGCAGAAACCCGTTGTCCAGGAAATGTCGCCAGTGTACCCTTCCACTTCGCCGACCGCTACCGGATCGTCGTGGCCCTATCCATCAACCACACCGGCCCCTACGACTTCCTCCTGGATAGCGGCTCCCAGATCACGATGATCGATCCCGCACTCGCCGCCGCGCTTCATCTGGATACTCAGGGCGCGGCAGTAGTTGCAGGAGTCGGACCTGGCCGGTCTGCTTCCTACGCGCAACTCGACCTCGTCGAAGCCGGCTCTCACGCTGTTGCGAACCAGAAAGTCCTGGTTTATAACCTCGAGAATCTCCACTCCGCCGATCCCCACCTGCGGGGCATTCTCGGGGAAGATTTCCTCGAGCAATTTGACCTGCTGATCGACAATGCACACCGCTTGCTCTGTCTTGACAATTCGCCGGCGATGCGCGCAGAGGTGAAAGGGCCACATATCCCGCTGGTTGCTACGGGCGAGGCAGATGAAGCCGGCGCGATGACCGGTTTGCTGCTCATTACCGTCCGTCTATCGGGTGGGCTGCGGCCTGTTCGCCTGCTACTCGACTCCGGTGTGAATGAGCCCATCCTCTTCAACGCATCGGAATACATGTTGCTGCGGCCCACTCACGAGGCGCCTGTAGTCGGGAGTGGCGTGGATGGAACCCAGCCGATCTTGTCCGCTGTGCCGCCTCAGATCGTGAAGATCGGCTCACTCGAATTGTCCGGCGTGTCCTTCTTCAGCACTACCACCGGCAAGAACTCCTTTGCAAAGGGGTTCGATGGCGTTCTGAGTACGGGACTCTTCCGCCGCGTCTTCATCGACCACGCCGATCGATTTGCCGTGCTTGAGCCGAGATAGGATGGCACAGCGAGTTTCCGTCAACTATCTTGAGAAGGTCCTACAACGGCAGGTAGGGCTACACAAACGAGGATTCGTGGAAGATTGTCACACCCGTAGAAAGCTGCGTCTCCAAAGTTCCAGTCCCGTCTGACGAATGGACCTCCTGCGGCAAGATAGGAAAAGGCCCAGCCGTCGCCGCATCTCCAAAAAAAAGAATGCACTTTGTGAGAGAAAAGAGAGATAAGCTCCCCGGCCGGCTCTTTCATGCGGGAAAAAACTTGAGCGATAAGCGAGATAAGCGAGATAAGACGTACTCGTCTGGTTTCCCACATTGAGTACAGCGCGACGCCTCATTTCATGCTTCACACTCCGTTCCTAGTGGCTCTCGCAGCTAAGTCCTTTGTTTCATGAAGGTGCTCAAATTTTTTAATTAATTAATTTGGCCATCTTGCTCCTTCCATCGGCGGCTGCTGGTCTCTGGCTGGCAGGGCAAAGCGTTATCGCGCTCGGAGGGAGGAGTGCGCCTTATGCGCCTTAAGTACCTGCTCCGCTGCCCAAAAGATTGCCGACGCGGGATAAAATGGCGATTAACAAGCTTAATAAGGGTCTTCCGTCCTGTGTAGCCGCCGGGGCTTCCTCCGTCTGGTCACTATTCCTAGTCACCTGTTCCCCACGGATCTTTGTAGTCGTTGTTGGGGCAGAAAAGCGTACCTCAGCGGCTAAAGCCGGACACAGCAGCGTCATTTACGGCACGGCTGAAGCCGTGCCCTTCCTCCAGGACCGAGTTTTCACGCAGACTCTAAAGCCCAACGTAGTGTCAATCGTTTTCGGCCCGACTAAAGTCGTGTCCTGATACAAAAAACAGAGTTTTTTCGCAGCCTGTAAAGCCCAAACACCTATTGCCGGATCGTTGTTGGGGTTTAAAGACCCGGGGCTGGCACAGGCTGTTTTGCTTTGCCTTGTAGAAATGTGCGAAGAAAGCAAAATAAGCGAACTAAGTCAGGTGGCAAAGGTCCCGTCCCCGGCGGTGTGGTGTTTCCCAAATTGTCAAAGTTGCTCAATCAAGAGGACGCCTGAGCGCACCCTGCATATGCGATGATTTCTGCTCTCCGCAGGTGCGCCCTCGCGGAGCGTAGCCATGCTGCGGAAAGACGTGAACCTTCATTCTGATGTCACTTTGTAGTTCGCTACACTCAGGTCATCATGCTGACAAGCGCTGATGTTTCCCCGGTGGCGGCGGCCGGTGCAAGGCCAAGCAGCGCTGTCGTAGTAAGACGGCGCCGACGGATGTATCTTACCCCTAAATTAGTACGGTTTTTGCTCCGCGCACAAGGGGGGTAAAGGATTTCTTTAGTAACCATGGTTGGGCGCTGTTTCTTCTCCTCGTCTGGAAGGGGGATAGGTGTGCTCTTAACGTTACCTGCGCCTTTACACTCTAAGATTTTGCTGTTGCATGCAACTTACCCGCTGATAGTCTGTGACGGTTCCTTGTTCATTTCTGCCTTGCCGAGTGTGATTCATTGCGGAACCTTGCTCGTTTGCTGGTCGTCAGTTCCTTGAATATTGTTTCGTCCTTTACCGCCCTGGCCGGAATACCAGCTCCCACTCGCGATGCCAGGCCGGTCGCGATTCCAATGACATTTGAGCGAAATGATGGCCAGTTACCTGGTCAGTATCGCTTTATGTCCCGTCATCAGGGTGTCCAGACGTTGTTCTCCGCAGAGGGACCAGATTTTCATATTCCGCAAGGGAATCTGAGGATGCGGTTCCTCTCGGCCGCCGGCAGCCCGGTGATCGAGGGCGAGCACCAGCTTACAGGCCGGGCGAATTATCTGCGCGGACGGCAGGTTGAGAAGTGGATTACCTCGGTGCCAACGTTTGGTCAGGTCCGCTACTCGAACTTATACCCCGGGATCGATCTTCTTTTCCATGCGGATGGTTCGGGATCGGAACTCGAACATGATTTTGTGGTCGCGCCCGGCGCCGATCCCAGGTCCATTCGCTTCGAGATGCGCGGAGCGGATACGGTAAGCCTGCGACCAGACGGTCAGCTAGTCATCGAAGCGCAAGGGAAATCTTTAATCTTCCACCAGGCGCTGGCCTATCAGGAAACGCCAACCGGACGCGTACCCGTTCGGGCGGAGTTCCGCATGGACGCCCATCGTGTTGTCAGCTTCCACCTCGGCAAGTACGACCACAGAAGCGCGCTTACGATCGATCCGGTCCTCAGCTTTGCGACCTACCTCGACGGCAACAACAGCGACACTCTTCGTGCCTTAACCTCGGACGCGAGTGGCAACATCTACGCGGCCGGAACGACCACTTCGGCAGACTTTCCGGTGAGCTACGCTGAGCAGTCCACGAACATGGGCGACGGCGACGTCTTCATCTCCAAGCTGGACCCGACCGGACACACCCTGATCTACTCAACCTACTTAGGCGGTTCGAACAGCGATGAGGCCGAATCGATCGCCGTCGACGCCAGCGGAAATGCCGTTGTCAGCGGAACCTCCCAATCGAATAACTTCCCGCAAGCCGGCCAGCTCACCAGCACGCTCTCTGGTTATTCTGAAACCTTCGTAGCCTCTCTGAACGCGGCTGGAAACGCCTTACGGTATTCCGGCTTCCTGGGCGCAAACGATCCTGTCCAGCAAGACGACTACACCAGGCTCTCCCGGGTTGCGTTGGATACGCAGGGCAACGCCTATGTGACCGGGCTTACGGATGATCCAACGTTCACGGTGACGCCGGGCGCCTATGGCGGCCCTGTCGCAGGGTATCCGTCCGACAGCACACTGTTTATCGTGAAGGTCCAACCCGACGGCAGTTTTGGGTATAAAGCGACCATACCCCAGACCCCGCCGCAGCAAATCGGCTCCAGCATTCTGCCGCTCTCGATCGGGAACATCGCGGTCGACGCAACCGGCGCCGTGATCCTCGGAGGAAGTGGGGGGAATGGTGTACCGACGACCGCCGGAACACTCTCGCCGGCGTTTCCCAATAGCCTCCTTCCCGAAAACGCCAGCGCCGGTTTTGCGCTCAAGCTGAATGCCGCGGGAAGTGCGCTGGCGTTTTCAACCTATTTGCCGGGAACAGACATCGTGACCGACGTTGCGCTGGACTCCGCAGGCGACATTTATCTCGCGGGCCTAACCTACGAGTCCACTTTGCCCACGAGCGCGAATGCGTTCCAGAAGGCTTTTGTTACTCGACCTGGAAACTCCAACGCGGGTTTTGTCTTTAAACTAAGCAGCAGCGGAACCACGGCGACCGATGCAACCTATTTCGAAGGACCCACTCCTCAGGTGTCGGGCAACACCGATATCCGTGGCCTGGTGGTGGACGCAGCCGGAAACGTAAACGTCGCTGGCGCGACGCAAGCGGTGGATCTACCGCTCAGGAATCCACTCATGTCGGTGATCAACACTGTGGGCTCCGGCGACCTCTTCGTGGCCCAACTGAGCGCAGACCTTTCCACTCTTCAGTTCGGCACCCTCGTGAACGCCAACGACTACAATGCCCAGTTTGCGGGGTTGGCCGCGGCACCGAATGGCCACATCCTTGTGTCTGGCTCAACCTTTTCCGTGGTCTTTCCCACCACGACAGGAGTCTTGCAGCCGACCCCTCCGCCGCCGCTCAACCCACTGGTGATGAGCCCGAGGGTTTTTATTGCCGGCATCGACCTCTCCGTTGCGGCGCCATCCTTATGCTTTGATACCGTCCGTGTGAACTTCGGGGCGGTACTGGTGAATACGGTCGCCAACGCCACCGTGAATGTGACCAATTGCGGGAACGCGCCGCTGACCCTGGCCAGCGTCACGTCGAGTGATCCCACAGTGACCGTGACCCAGAACTGCAGCGGAATCGCTCCCGCCAGCGTGTGCCAGTTGCAACTCGCTTACGCGCCCACAGGCCCTGAAAGCCTGTATGGCTCGCTGACGCTCTCCGGGAACAACGCTATTTCGCCCCAACTGCTGAGCTTCGCGGGCACTGCCGGTTATCCGCAGGTCACTTTGCCGCCTTCGCTGTCGTTTGATGATCTGCTCGTGGGCGAGACTGGATCAAGCAATGGGATCTACTTCTTGAATCAGGGCAGTGGAGCTTTTATTCTCACCAGCGCCACCGCCACAGGCGATTTCCAGGTTAGCCAGAACTTCTGCACCACTCCGGTCCCGGTCAATGGCCACTGCGCAATTACACTCAACTTCAGCCCCACAGCCGCCGGCATGCGAACCGGGGTGCTGACGTTGACTGACAATCTGAATCCAACCGTACAGACCATCCCACTCTCCGGTAACGGACTGACTACGGCTCCTGCACCAACCATCGCTGCGGGCCTCCTCGTCCGTCGCACCGCCCGAGATCAACTCGTGGTAACGGTCCTCGAGGTGCTGCGCCAACTCTTGAA
Source organism: uncultured Acidobacteriaceae bacterium (assembly GCA_963763905.1). Lineage (GTDB taxonomy): Bacteria > Acidobacteriota > Terriglobia > Terriglobales > Acidobacteriaceae > PALSA-350. The sequence continues at coordinate 183,190 of CAVXRU010000033.1, forward strand.
TAATCTCGTCCTCGCGGGTTGAGTCCAACTTGAGGGACGAGAACCGCTTGGTGATTTCCTCTTTCCAGTCAGGCATGTTCTGCCTCCGTAATCCGGTTGACCGCCTCCACAAATGCCTGCCAACCACGGCGCTGCGAGGCCAGAACCTTCTGGCCTTCGGACGTCAGGCGGTAATAGCGCCGGCGGCGCTGGCCGCTCTTTTCCACCCATCGCCCCTGAATCCATCGGCGTTTCTCCAAGCGATAGAGCAATGGATAGAGGGAGGCAGCATAGAAGCGAACGGCCCCGCCGGAGCGTTGCTCGATGAGTTTGGAAATCTCGTAGCCGTGTCGTGGCCGAGCCTCGATGAGAGATAGGATCAAAAGCTCCGCACTGACCTTCTTCCACTCGACTTCTGGCGACATGGCTTTCCCCCACATATGGCGTATCCACATAATAATGACGAGGACACCAAAGTCAATTTCATGCGACTCGACGCGGCGGTATCCGCTCCCACAGCGGCGACCGGAACCGAGCGACTGCGCTTCCTGTTTGGGGAATAGAGTTGTCGCATTCTTGCCTATGCAACGGTCCCGTCTATGAAGCAGAATTTCGCCGCAATTGTCCTTCGGTGAAGGAACCTGGGGACGTCGACCAGTCCCTCAAGTTACCGAAAACCCCGCGACGCATAAATCCCAGGCTAGCGAACACTCAATCGGAACCTGAAAGGCACTCGGATTGCAGTCTGGAGTGCCACATAATTCGAACAGAAGTGCGCCAAATAGTTAGCAAAGCTAGACGGCTGGCAGAATTACGGTCAAACGCGCGATAATGGAGTAACCATGGCCAGCGACTCCAACATAACGTTGCCCGCTGAACTGCTCGCGCAGGTGCAGGCCCTTGCCGCCAAAGAAGGCAAGACTGTTGACGAGCTTATGGTAGAGGCCGTAAAGCGGGATATTGCCCGTCGGATGATTGCGAACCTCAAGCGGGAAGGTAAGCCGAGCGGCATGGCTGAAGATCGCGAGATTCAGGCCGCAGTTGATGCCGTTCATGAATACCGTGGCCGGTAAATGTCCGTTGTTTTAGACAGCAATCTTTGGATCAGCGCCTTCATATTTCGCGGTAGGCCCCTAGAGCTGGTAGAGATGGGGCTTGATCGCCTTGTCGATATTGCGGTCTCCCAATCCATCATGGACGAAACACTCCGCGTGATGAAGGACAAGTTCCACGCGAAACCGATCGTGTTAGAAAGCGCCTTGTTCATCATGAAAACATCGGCCCGGATGGGAGAGCCAGTCATCCAGGTAAAAGCCGTGAGGGACGATCCGGACGACGACCACGTTGTGAGCTGCGCTATTGCGGCGGGTGCCGAAGCCATTATCACCGGAGACAAGGACTTACTCCGGATGGGCAGCTATGAAGGCATCAAGATGCTACGGTTGGAGGAGTTTCTGCGGCGCGGTCAGGGCAAGGGCTGAACGCTCTATCGGTGGGAAGCATCATGTTCCGCAGCATTATCAAAGATCAGCAAAAATCTCGTGCCCCATGGACGCCCTTGCCAATCGCTGTCTGTGGACCAGCGTCTACCGCAGCGTGTGCCTCCCCAGTGGCAGCGCCCTCGCGCACCACGAGCTGGCGCCCATCACCCAGCAACTGCGCCAGGCCCTCGATTGGGCCGCAACCACCGACCGAGTCTTGATCCGGGACCAGGCTGCAGAATCGCTTTGGGAAGAGTGCTACCCCGACTTAAGAGGCTGCGGAAAAATTCGATGTCGGGGCAGAAAAGCGTACCTCAGGGGCTAAAGCCCGACGTATTGTCAATCGTTTTCGGCACGACTAAAGTCGTGCCCTGATACAAAGCAGAGTGTTCCGCAGCCTCTTAAGCCAGGCACGCCCAGGCCTCTTTGGAGCCGCCACCAGCCGCGCCGAAGCCCAGATCCTTGGCTGTCCATGCTTTCCATAAGCTGTCATTTCCATGGCCTGCTTTGGAAACGCGTTTCACACGGTCACAATCATCGCGAAGGGCCGCTTTGGGAACAGGAACCACATGCCGTTGCCTGAGTCCCTCGCGATCTTACCGAGATGCCGACGCTCTTGTCCGGCAGCCTCTAACGTCCAGCACAGAGGGCCGATGCTATTGAAAGTGATCGACGAGCATGATGTCGCTGTTGGGGGCCTCAACTTGTGAATAAAGGATCCAACGGCCATCGGTAGAGACCGAGAGAGCGTTACCGAAATCCTCATTCGCTTCAAAAACGAGACGTACCTGCTTGGTAGCGAAATCAAAATGGCGGACAGATCTGGGTGCATCGCCAGGAACCAAATAGATACCTCCTGGAGAAAGTGTCCAGAGCGCTGAAGATCTGAGGCGTGGCAATCCCTCCACCTCCGAATCCGTGCCGAGTTGTGGCGGCAGAGCCTCTTTCCTCATATCTGAATTCTTTCCGTGGCTGGCAAAATAAACTGTCTTCCCATCGAAGGACTCTTGTGGACTCAGGCCATCGAGATCGTTGGACAATCTGATTGCATCCCCGCCAGACGACGGGCAACGATAGACCCCGATCTTGCCAACTTCGTCCGATCTGAAATAAATCCACTTCCCATCGCGGGACCAGTGAAGCCGGTATACGCTGGAGACATTTGTGACCAGCCTCCTCGGATTCCCTTCGGCCAAATCGGCTACTTGTATTCCCCACAGATCCACGGGGCGTGAGTCGAATGCAATCTTTGTTCCGTCCGGCGACCATTGCGGGCTGCCACTCACATCATGGGGATTTGAAATCTGTACCAGACTGCTGCCATCAACATCGCTGACCCAAACTCCCATGATGCCTGACCTGTCAGACGCGAAGACGATGCGCTTTCCATCCGGAGAGTACTGTGCATTATCCTGTCGTCGCGTGGATGCGATGAAGGTGGAAAGTACCCCAACGGCGAAGGAGTTGGGTGGGAGACGCTGTATCCTAGACGAGAGGCGGATCATGCGGACGACAATCGAATTGCGTGACTCGGTTTATCGCAAAGCTGAAAAGCTAGCACGCACGCAAGGGGTTACGATTGAGGAGTTTATTGTCCGTGCCTTCGAACGTGAACTGAAAGCCGAGCCGGACGCTCCCGCCCATTCCAAGAGGGTGACTCTGCCGCTGGTTCCTTCGAAAGAACCAGGCACTATGGATCTGAAAGACTTCAATTTCGATGATCTTCTGGATCGCGCTCACTTCTAACCGGCACGTCCGCCACTCTTTGCAACTGAATGACCACAGAGCATTGAGAACGACCAGATCGCCTTTTGCCGAATCAAGTGCGTCGAAATGAGTTTGTTGCAGCAAATGTGGCAAAAACACTGAAGCCGGCCCCGAGGGACCGGCTTCGCTTCCTGCCCTCCAAGGAGCAGGGGGAGTTTCTTTTACAATTCTACAGGCACGTCTACCCGCGTGCAAAGTCGAGTTCAGGGGTTCATCGTGGCAATCGTCAACCTCTACATTGACGGCTTCAACCTCTACTATGGCACCCTGAAGAGAACGCCTTACAAGTGGCTCGACCTTGGGAAGCTTGCTCAGGCGCTGCTCCCGTCCGACACGATTCAAGATCTCCATTACTTTACGGCGCGAGTCAGTTCGCGCGCCTACAACCCGACTGCAGCCCACGACCAAGGCCTCTACATCCGGGCGCTGAGGACACTGCCGAACCTCAGCATCAAGTATGGCCAGTTCACCACTCATTCTGTGCCAATGTACCTCACGAACGTAGACCCGCCTCAGAAGGTCTGGGTAGACAAGACGGAAGAGAAGGGTTCCGATGTGAACCTCGCCTCTCATCTTCTGCGGGACGCCTACGGAAAGCGGTTTGAGGTGGCTGTCCTCGTGACCAACGACTCGGATCTTGCGGAGCCCGTTCGCATCGTCGCACAGGAGATCGGTCTGCCGGTCGGCCTGCTTAACCCCCACCAGTTCCATAGCCGCGAGTTGCGACAGTACGCGACCTTCATCAAACGTATCCGCCAAGGCGACCTCGCTGCGTGTCAGTTCCCGAAGACACTCACTGACCGGAAGGGCACATTCGCGAAGCCGGTTGGATGGTAACAAGGGCAAGATAGGCGGGGATCGACGGAGTCTCGGACGAAGTAACCTCCATCGTTCCGAGTTGGAAGAACGGATTGCAAACTCCTTGTCCCGGAACTCCCCGACTTAAGAGGCTGCGGAAAAATTCGATGTCGGGGCAGAAAAGCCTACCTCAGGGGCTTAAAAGCTCCTGCGGGAGAACTGTGCACTGAGTCCCGCAGGGACCGCTGAGTGTAGCCCAGGACGTCAGTCCTGGGTAGACGTAACAAGAACTGAACTAGTCCCGTTAGGGACGACTGAAATCCTGTGCTCCCGTGTTCTGCCGTCCCTAACGGGACTGATCGGAATTGTTTCTGATTTCCCAGGACTGACGTCCTGGGCTAAACTCTGCCCGTCCCTGCGGGACTCAGTGCAGTGTTCTCACGCAGGCTCTAAAGGCCAACGTATTGTCCATCGTTTGCGGCACGACTAAAGTCGTGCCCTGATACAAAACAAGCGATTTCCTTTTCTTCCGATCGCCTCACAAACGAAAGGAGGCGATATGATGATCCACACGATTCGAAACTCATGGAAAAACCTGTTTGGGCAAAGCAGATCCTTCTTCTTCTCGTGCTGGCGATGCCCTGGAGCATGCCGGCAAGATCGCAAAAACACGCGAACGTCGTCGTGGTGCGTCCGCAGGAAATACAAGACGTCCTGGTAAATCCCGGGATGGGCATCACCACCTTTCAGCGGTTCAATGGGCAGGCACTCAACCCTGAACTCACGTGGTCAGAACGCGGGCCGGAGACGAAGCTGGCCCAGGCCACCAGCAAGCCGGACTTTCCTGATACGTCGATTGCGTATCTCCGCTGGTATTGGGACACGCTGGAGCCGGAACCGGGAAAGTTCCGCTGGGATATCGTCGACCTGGCGCTCGCAGAAGCCCGCAAACACGGGCAGACCCTGGCCATCCGCTTGATGCCCTACTCGGATCATGATCCGCTTCCCGCCTGGTATCGCAACTCGGGTGCGCGGCGCGCCAACAAAGCGGAGGACAAAGATGGGCAGATCTGGCAGCCGGATTTCTCTGACCCGCTCTATTTGAAATACTGGGGAGAACTGGTCGCTGAGGCCGGCAAACGATACGACGGCAACCCCACCCTCGATAGCGTAGATATTTCTTCTGTAGGTTACTGGGGCGAGGGCTGGAGCACGTACATGCCACCCTTCTCGAACCAGCAAGCGCTGATCGATATCTGGCTGCATGCGTTCCCAAGAACGACGCTGCTGATGAATTTTGACGAGCCGGAGGCACTCACCTACGGCACAGCCCATGGCGCCGGCTGGCGGCTTGATTGCCTGGGCGATATGCGCACCAGTTCCGACGATCCTTACTTCCCGGCGGAGATGCTGGAGATTTATCCGCAGCAGGTTGTACGCTCTGGCATTCAGGATGTGTGGCAGCGCAGCCCGGTATCGCTTGAAACCTGCGGAACTCCGGGTAGTTGGAAGAAAGACGGCTTCGATGTTGATTATATTTTGAACCAGGCGCTGCGCTGGCACGTCACCTCCGTGAATGTGAAGTCGTCGCCGATCCCGGCCGAATGGAAATCAAATTTCGAGCGCTTTCAGCGCATGATGGGGTATCGATTTATCCTGCGGCGCCTGGAGTATCCACGCACGGTGACCGCCGGCGACATGATGCCGGTTCACATGTGGTGGTTAAACGCAGGGGTGGCCCCGGTCTATCGCGAATACCCGCTGGCCGTAGAGTTGCGTTCGCCGCGAGACAGTGTTGTGATTCGGGTTCCGGTGGATATACGCAAATGGCTCCCAGGCGACGCGGTGTTTGATGGAACGCTATTTTTACCTGCAACGCTGCCGGCCGGCAAGTATGACGTTCGCGTGGCGATGATCGACCCGCAGACGGGCGCAGCGGCCATTCGCTTTGCCATCGAGGGACGCGACAGCGATGGCTGGTACAACCTGGGCTCCTTGAATGTGGAGAACCGCTGACTTGCCTGCGTGGAGCTGCCTGCCGGACGACACAGTGGCAGAAGAAAAAGAAGACTTGCCAATCACCTTCCTGCTGCCGGGCGGAGCCTACGTGCCGTAGTCCAAGGGTGAGGGCCTCAGAAGCGCAATGAATCCTTGCCGCGATGTTGGAATCCAGCGGGATATCCACTTCCGGGCAAGCGCCAGGTCACGGGGAACGAGGAGCCGGCGAGCAGAGGGAAACGCAGGCAGTTGGCGGTCTTTACCATGGTTTGCGCCTGCTCGAAGCTATGGGAGAGTTGCTGTGGTTGAAGTAAGGAACTGCGCGCTTCTCGTCCTCAAAGACGTGGCGATCGGCACCGATTTTGATGGCGGACCTACGCTGGCGCGGGGGATCCGGGATGTTCGGGATCTGCCGATGATTACCGATGCGATGCTGCGACGCAGCTATTCCGAGGAGCGGATTGATAAGTTCTGGGGTGGGAATTTGCTGCGGTGTTTCCGCAGGTTACTCAGAAGCAAGGATGAGATATTTACCATGTGCGCGTGTGCCGAACATGGACGGCCGTGGCACCAGGGCTAAAGAGGATGCGGAAAAAATCGCAAACCGCTTCAGTACCCACCATGGCTAAAGCCCCGAATTTTATTGCCCAATGTTTAAGCGGGTTTGAAAACCCGCTTCCCCGGACTAAAAGTCCGGGGCTACACCAAGCACTTTCGTCCCGGCCCGGGTGCGACATCCGAGATGTTTTGATTTGACAGCGTTGCCAGGGCCCGAAGAAGCTGCGGAAAAAGTCGGTTTCGCGTGAAGTGCTGGCCCCCTGCGATGGAGTCTTGTGCCGTCTCCTTCGGGACTCGCCTCATAAACCTAATCCTCCCCGGCACTACCGTGCCGGGCTCTGGGTTGTTCCGTCCCCGTTCGACAAGCTCAGGGCAGGCTCTGTGGGACTGGCTTCGTTGCGGGTTCTCAAGATCGTTTGGAATCAACTACCGTTGCGTATCAGTAAACGGGCGGACTGTCCCCGTGTTTTACCCGGCAGGTTACTCAGAAGCGGATGAGATATTCACGCATGTGCGCGTGTGCCGAACATGGATGGTCGTGGCACCAGAGCTAAACAGGTGCGGAAAAAGTCGCAAACCGCTTCAGTACTCACCATGGCTAAAGCCCCGAATTTTATTGCCCGATGTTTAAGCGGGTTTGAAAACCCGCTTCCCCGGACTAAAAGTCCGGGGCTACACCCGGACCAGCGTTTTTTCGCAGCCTGTAAAGCCCTCAACTTATATACCGGAACGTTCTCGCGGACTAAAAGTCCGGGGCTACACCAAGCGCATTCGGCCAGGGCGCGTGTGGGACGACCGGGATGTTGACCAGTGCTGGGCCTCACCCAACACCCTGGTAGGACGCTTCACCGATCTGCCCGTCGATCGCTCCATTTTCGATCGTAGAAGGAAGCGGAGCCGTTTCTTGCGTTTCGTTCAAAGAAGACCCTCGCTGGACTGCCCTTCCGGTCCGGTGCTATCGTTCCTTCGGCGTTAAAAGGCGGCAAATGCCGTTGCTCGCCGGAGGTTTTCTTTCATGGCAACTATCCCCGTTGACTCACGTGTCAATTCCAAAACCGCGGAGTTTTTCTACCGCCAACACCGCATGCTGATCGATGGACGTTTCGTTCTCGCCGCATCCGGAAAAACCTTCCCGGTCTACAACCCGGCCACCGGAGAAGTGGTCGCACAAGTGCCGGAAGCCGAAGCAGAAGATGTAAACCGCGCCGTCGCTGCTGCTCGCCGCGCCTTCGACGAAGGCCCCTGGAGCAAAATGTCGACCTCCCAACGCGGGCAGCTGCTGTGGAAAGTAGCCGACCTGCTCGAAGCAAACCTGGAAGAGTTCGCTGAGATTGAATCGATCGACAACGGGAAACCGTTTTCCGTCGCCCGGGTCGCCGATCTTCCCTTGGCCGTGGACATGTTCCGTTACATGGCAGGTTGGGCCACCAAGATTTCCGGCAAGACGCTCAACTTCTCGACGCCGGGCGCATTCCACTCCTACACCATGCGTGAGCCCATCGGGGTGGTCGGGCAGATCATTCCCTGGAATTTCCCCTTGCTCATGGCAGCGTGGAAGCTTGCCCCAGCTCTCGCGGCCGGCTGCTGCGTAGTGCTCAAGATTGCCGAGCAAACACCCATGACCGGACTGCGGCTGGCTGAGCTGTTCGATCAGGCCGGATTCCCTGCCGGCGTGGTCAACATCCTTACCGGGTTCGGCGAAGGCGCAGGCGCACCTCTGGCCGCGCATCCGGACGTCGACAAAATCGCGTTCACCGGGTCCACTGAAGTGGGCAAGCTGATCGTGAAGGCTTCGGCCGGCAACCTGAAAAAAGTCAGCCTCGAACTCGGAGGCAAGAGCCCGGCCATCATTTTCCCCGATGCCGATCTCGAACGCGCCATCCCCGGTACCGCCAGCGCTATCTTCTTTAACCAGGGACAATGCTGCTGCGCCGGCTCCAGGCTATTCGTCCACGAGAGCGTCTATGACAAGGTCCTGCAAGGGGTAAGCGACATTGCCGGAGGAATCCACATGGGCGCCGGCATCGACCCCAACACCCAGATGGGACCGCTGGTGAGCGAGGAGCAGTTCGACAAAGTCACCGGCTATATCGACTCAGGCCTGAAGGAGGGCGCGAAGGTAGCTGCCGGCGGCAAGAGGCACGGCGACCGCGGTTATTTTGTCCAGCCCACCGTGCTGACCAACACCAAACCGAACATGAAAGTGGTCCGGGAAGAGATCTTTGGACCAGTGGTCTGCGCGGAGTCCTTCTCCGATGCTGATCTCGACCGTGTCGCCAAGGAGGCAAACAGCACCACCTTCGGGCTCGCTGCCAGTGTCTGGACTCGCGATTTGAGCACGGCGCATAAGATGGCGCGGCGCATCAAGGCGGGCACGGTCTGGCTCAATTGCCACAACGTCTTCGACGCTTCCCTGCCTTTTGGCGGATATAAAGAATCCGGCTGGGGTCGTGAAATGGGTGAAGAAGTGCTGAGTAACTACACAGAAATAAAGGCTGTAACGGCAGCGCTATAGCCCAAATGACCAGAACGGTACCCGGGGTTGGATCATCTTCAACCCTGGGTACAACGCCTCAGCCAAAACCTTCATCCTTCCTGCACGATGCCAAAACAAGAACGCCCAGACAGCGATCTCCGTAAGGGAGCAGTCGAAGAAGAAACCACCACCCCGGCCAAGGGCGGCGAGCCTTATCTGCAGGGCCAGTTAGGCCATCGCGATGAGGATGAAATGATCAAGGATGCGGATACGGATTTTCCCGAACCGGGTTCGAGCCCAGAGCACAGCGGGGAGCAGAATCGCTAAAGCAGTTCGCAATTACTGTGGTCTGGTAAAGATCGCGAGGAGTGGTTTTCCTTGAGAGAAAACCACGACAAGGCCGGTCGCTTCGGTTTACACCAATTGCGAAACTGCTCTAGCCGATTTTGGTCAGCTGACCCTGGTTGAGCTTTTTCCAGTTCCGCCCATTGTCTTCGCTGAACTGTGTGCTGAAGTTCATTATTTTGTCGGAAATGAACTCGTCGTTAGTCAGGAACATGATGGTTTTGTCCTGATTCTGCACTTCGGTGCCGAAGCTCCAGACATTTCCCTTAACCTGCATCGGAATTTCCCGCGGCGAGGCGTCTTTGTCCACGCCAAAGAACTTGTAGGTTTTGGCGGACTCGTCGTACGTGTACACGGACAAGCTGTTGCTGACGCCAGTAGGGCTGTTCATCAGGTGGTCGCAGAGGATAAAACCGTGGTGGGGTGACCAACTGCATGTCATTTCAGACGTTACGGACGCGGCTTCACTGTAAGGTGTGGTCATTACCTCGGTTTGAGATTCCCAGGTACCTACCCAGACGTCCATTTTGGTCAATTCGGGAGCAAACTTTGGAACGGCCAGATGGTCGCTTGCAAGCGCCAAGGTACTTGCCGCCACAACAGACAGATAAATACCTCGAAGGAAATTCTTACGCATGCCGTCACCTTGCTCAGATCGACTAAACGAGCTGATGATACAACCTTTAGGGGACGGTTGAACAACTAAAGTTGCACCTAATTAGTACCCAGTTTCCCAAATGACATAGCCCTCAGGTAACTTCGTGTCAGATTTACCTGGGGGAAAGCTGGCGACCCGCAGACCCTAAGTGGGTGGCCCAGGTCTCGCTTTTGAGACCTAAGGCCACCCACTCAACATTCGTCCGCGCCGTTTTTCCTGGGACTACTGGTGCCTCTGCATGATCTGGTCCAACACCTGGCGTGAAGGGCGAACACGCGACTCGGGGAGAGTCGCCAGTGGTTCATCCACCAGGTTGAGCATGTCGGTGAAGCTTGGCTTGGTGGTATCGACGTAGAAGACACCGGTGAGCACCTCACCCTCCTGGTGCGCCCGCATCAGGGCGGTCACTGCGCCAATCCGGTCCGTCGGGTCGTAGTCCTCGTGGAGCTTGCGCAGCCTCATGTGCGACCCATCGTGCATTTTTACGTCGTAGGTCGTTCCAGGATCATAATCGACCGAGATTTCTTCAAAAGAGGGGACGAAACCGACCTCGTTGACCGCCTCTTCATGCTCCTGGATATATTTGTAGCTCTTGGTCGAGCCTTCATGGTCGTTGAAAGTGACACAGGGCGAGATAACGTCGAGCATCACCGTGCCGCGGTGGGCGATGGCCGCCTTGAGCATCGCCAACAGCTGCTTCTTGTCGCCGGAAAACGACCGGCCCACGAAGGTTGCGCCCAGCTCGACAGCCATGATGCAGGTGTCGATCGGCGGAAGATCATTAATGACCCCGGTCTTCAACGTGGAACCAACATCGGCGGTGGCCGAGAATTGTCCCTTGGTCAGGCCGTAAACGCCATTGTCTTCAATGATGTAGATCAGCGGCAGGTTACGCCGCATGACGTGAGCGAACTGGCCGAAACCGATGGATGCCGTGTCCCCGTCGCCGCTGACCCCCAGACCCAGCATGGTGTGGTTAGCCATCAGGGCGCCGGTGGCGATCGAAGGCATACGGCCATGGACGCTATTGAAGCTGTGGGCACGGTTCATGAAGTAGGCTGGGGTCTTCGAGGAGCACCCGATCCCGGAGAGCTTCATCACCCGCTCGGGCTGAACACCCATCTCGTACATGGCATCGACAATGCGCTCGGAAATGGCGTTGTGTCCGCAGCCGGCGCAGAGCGTCGTCTTTCCGCCGCGATAATCCAGAACCTGCAGTCCCAGGCGGTTCTTCTTGGGTCCCGGCGCTACCGGTGGGTTGAGAGTGGTAGCCATTAGATTCCCTCCTGAAGGACCAGCTTGTCGGTCACGGTGCGCGCGTCGAGGGGCAGGCCGTCAAAGTGGCGAATGCTTCTCAACTTGGTGATCTGTTCGGCGGGCAGGTCGAGCTTGAGCAAGCTAAGCATTTGTCCATCCCTGTTCTGCTCGATGATGTATACCCTGGAGTGCGCTGCCACAAAAGCAAGCACTTCCTGGGAAAAAGGAAAGGCGCGTAAACGCAGGTAGTCGGTTTCCAGGCCATATTCCTTTTTCAGCTGATCGCGGCTCTCACGCACCGCGAAATCGGAGCTGCCGAAGGCGATGAGCCCTATTTTGGATTTGCCGGTTTGCACCACTTCGGGCGCGGGGACCAGGGTGCGAGCGGTCTGGAACTTCCTATCCAGGCGCTCCATCAGATTCTGGTAGTCGTCCGGCCGTTCGGTATAGAGCGCCTTCTCGTTGTGGCCGCTGCCACGGGTAAAGTAAGCCGCCTTGGGATGGTCGGTTCCAGGCAAAGTGCGGTACGGGATAGCGTCGCCATCCACATCTTTATAGCGTTCGAATCCGCCCAGCCGCTCCAGATCTTCCTTGGAAAGGATCTTGCCGCGGTTCAAAGGCTTCTCGGGATAGATAAACGGGTCTGACATCCAGTTGTTCATCCCGATATCCAGATCGGAGAGAACAAAGATCGGAGTTTGCAATTGCTCGGCCAAGTCGAAGGCTTCCATGGCGAACTGGTAGCACTCCTGGACCGAGGCGGGCAGCAACATCACGTGCTTGGTGTCGCCATGGGAAAGGTAGGCAATCGACAACAAGTCACCCTGCATGGTGCGGGTGGGCATTCCGGTGGAAGGGCCAACGCGCTGGATATCGAAAATGACGCCGGGCAGTTCCGCGAAGTAACCCAAGCCGGAAAACTCAGCCATGAGGGAAATGCCGGGGCCTGAAGTCGAAGTCATGGAACGCGCGCCCGCCCAGCCCGCACCCAGGACCATGCCAATTGCGGCGAGTTCGTCCTCCGCCTGGACGATGGCAAAGCTGGCTTTGCCGTCTTCTTCCACGCGGTATTTCTTCATGTAATCGATGAGGCTTTCGACTACCGAAGAGGAAGGGGTGATGGGATACCAGGTAACCACCGTAACCCCGGCGAACATGGCTCCCAACGCCGCCGCCGAGTTCCCGTCGATGATGATTTTGCCCTCGGTGGCGTGCATCGGCTCGAGGACTAGGGGGTCCTGCTTGGTCAAGGAATTGGCAGCAAAATCATAGCCGGCTTTCACCGCAGCCCAGTTGAGATCGGCAGCCTTCTGCTTTTTGGCAAACTGGCGGCGAACGGACTTCTCAACCGCGGTCAGGTCCATGGAGAGCAGCTGCGCCACCACACCCACGTAGACCATGTTCCGCACCAGCTTGCGCAACTTGGCTTCCGGACAGACGGCGGCGGTCAGCTTGTCAAAGGGAACGGGATAGCAGACCACGTCGTCGCGATACTGCTTGAGATTTTGGCTTTCGTCGTAAATGGCGGCGCCGCCGGCAGGCAGCGAGAGGATGTCTTCCTTTGCCGTCTCGGCATTCATCGCCACCAGCAGTTCGATTTCTCTCCTGCGAGCAACGTAGCCTTGTTTGCTGGCGCGGATGGTGTACCAGGTCGGCAAGCCGGCGATGTTGGAGGGGAAAAGATTCTTTCCGCTGACCGGGATGCCCATCCCGAATATGCTTTTGAGCAGCACCAGATTGGCAGATTGCGACCCGGACCCGTTAACGGTCGCTACCTGGATACTGAAGTCATTAATGATCCGTTTGGATGTTGGCGTCTGTAGTGCCGCTGAGCTACCCGCTCTGGGTGCCCCTACGGCAACGTCTCCTGTCGCCATTTGGCCGGATTCCTTCCCCGATGAATTGAGCGGCACCATCGCCGGCCAGACCCCTGTTGTACTCCGGTCTGGATCAAGAAGGACCCTGATCTCCGCTCCCAACATTATAGTTCAGTGATTCTCCGGGCTTTTATGGAGGGCGGTCAATGGCTCTAATTCGCCACTGGGTGGAGGAATTAGAATGATGGAATGCTGCTGGAAGGCGTTTTTGCCGCGGTCACAACGTGTTTTTATCCCGACGGGCGCCCCTACTGGCGCAAGCTGGAAGCAAATATCGATCGCTACTCACGCACGGCGATGAGTGGGATGGTCTTGTTGGGTTCGACCGGCGAGGCGGTGATGCTGAGCGACGAGGAGTCGCGGGAAGCACTGCGCGTCGCCCGCAATGCCGCGGCACCGGAAAAAGTTCTGCTGGCAGGCGTGGGCCGCGAAAGCGTAATTGAGACCCTGCGCCTGGCGGATTTTGTAGCCGGACTTGAATATGACGCGGTCCTGGTACGCACCCCTCATTACTATCGCAAGCAAATGCGCAATCGGGAGATGCTGACCTATTACCAGGCGGTCGCCGACCGGTCTCCGTTGCCGGTGGTTCTTTACAGCGTGCCCAGTTGTACCGCCTACGATCTGCCCGTTGAGGTAGTCGCCGAGCTGGCAATGCATCCGAACATTATCGGCATGAAGGACTCGAGCGGAAACGTGGAGCGGATCGGCGAGTTGGCAATGGCCACGCGGTCAGCGCGGAAGCGGACTGTCACCGTGACCCCGGTCTTCGCCGCGGTCACCACACGCATGCTCTCGTCGCAGACGGTCAAAGAGGAGATCGCAACCTTCGTGGCGGCGGAACAGCTGGTTTCCGGCGCGACGGTTTTGGCCGCACCGGCGCCTCGGCGTCCGCTCAAGACGCGGACCCGCGAAGTCGGCTTTCAGGTACTTTGCGGCTCTGCGCAAACGCTTTATCCCTCGCTCGAAGCGGGGGCCACGGGCGGTGTGCTGGCCTTGGCATCCGTTGCCCCACAGGCCTGCGGTGAGGTCTACACCGCGTGGGCGGAAAAGGATCCGGTCCTGGCCGCAGAAAAGCAGCAGCGCATTGCCCAGGCCGGAATCGAGATCGCCGGGAAAATGGGCATTCCCGGCATCAAGTATGCGCTCGACCTGAACGGATACTACGGCGGACGTCCCCGGATGCCGTTGCTGCCCCTCACCGGCGAAGAGCAGCGCCAGGTTGACGGACTGATGGCAGATATTCGCAACTAAAACAGTTTCCAGATGCCCTGCCACAAAGGATCGCGTGCCCGTCCTTCGCGCTGTTGGCGAAGGGTGGGATGCCACTGCTCTTCACCCGAGAGTCTTCCCCGCAACTTCTGCTTATCCCACCCTTCGCAGAAACGCGAAGGATGGGGCACCCGATCCTTTGTGGTGCAGGGCAAGAAAGACGGATTATTTTTGCTGCAGGGTGTAGGACTGTGCCACGGTTCCATTGCAGTCGTATTGCTGCAACCCAGTGGAAACCGCCACGGAAGCGCCGGGAACATCAAGGCATTTGGAGCTGTTACGAACCACAAACTTGTAAGCTCCATTGCCCAGCGGCACCGGCATCCATTGCTGGTTGGTGTTGTTAACATAGCTCCACAGCTGAACAGGGATTTGGTCTGCCGTGGCCCGCGGCCCGCCGGTCACATCCCACACTACATTGGTGGCGGTGGCGTTGTAGGCGTTGCGATTCACCACCCGGTAGTAGCCGTTGTCAGTTGGCTGGAATTGCCACTCCTGGTTGGCTTGTGCAGCGCCACAGGTATATTGCTGCACCAGCGTCCCGTTGGCGGTCCCCCTGCCCGTTGCATCGACGCAGAGGTTGCTGTTGGTGTTCACTACGGCGTACCAGACAGCGGGGGAGATGGTCGAGTTTGAATCACTGCCCGAACTGCCGGTAGAGCTTCCTCCGGAAGTGGAGCCGGCGGAGGAGACCACAGGACCTACAACCACTGCGTTCGCGCTCAGCTTCGCCTGCCACGCCGTATACTCGGCCTCTTCCATCTGCAGGGTGATCGGGTTAGCGACGACCGAGGGGTTTGAGTCATAGTCGCCGTTGTTGCCGGGAAAGTAGGCATCGTTCCTGTACCCATCCCAGGCACAGCGTGCTGCCCAGCACATCCAACCCGAGGTGTTGTTGTACATATTGTTGTTGTACATCGATCCGTTTTGGATATTGCCGTAGACATCGTAGAGCGAGAGCCCCACGTTTTGTGAAGGAATGTGGGTTCCACTTGATAGCAGCCCACTGGAAACGACGCGATTGTTATAGGCGGCGTTGTCGTGCCCACTGCCAATTTCAATGCCCATGTTGATTGTGCCGACAACCTGGTTGTTGTAGATATTGTTAAAGGCGGCAGCGCTTTGCACGGTGTCGAACGAACTGCCATCGGTGGTGATTCCGCCGCCGTTGTAACTATCGGTCACAGGATTGTAGGGGTAGGCTCCCTGCACGTAGTTATCGTGCAATTGCGCCGGGCTGCTCGCCGTTCCGCCGGCATCGTACATGCTGATGTTTTCATTGACCATGCTCTGGTAGGGATAGTTGATGATTTCGTTCCAGGCGATGGTGACGCCGGGCACAGACGGCATGGTGCCGAGTTGGATGGCATGAGCCCACGCCCAATTGCTTTCTCCGGGCAAAGAGCCCCCGTTGCCATCACTTTCCAGGCCAACGATGTTGCGGCCGCGATTGTTGAGGATGGTGATGGTTTGGGCTCCGTCGTAATTTCCTCCATAACCGCGGACCCAGACGCCATACTCCACATTTTCGAAGTAGCAGTTTTCTACATCGAGCAGGCTGGGATTTTGGGCGTCGACAAAGATCCCGTTTGGCTGCCCCAGCACGTTTGGATTCACGCCTATGCCGATCACGTTTTTTACCGTGACGTTGTTTCCATATACCGGATCGCTGATCAGGTCGCTGGGACCGGTCAGGTAGGAATTCTGGATCAGCACGGGCTCGGTGGTAGCAATGCTGACCGCCGGGGTTTGCGGGTTTGTGCTCCTCCAATTGCCGGAATAGGTGCCTCCCCGGGTGATGGTGAGGGGGCCACTCCATTGAATATTTCCCATGGAGCTGGAAATGGCGGCTGTCGCGGTTTGCCCCTGGTAGGTGGCAGTAATCGCCACCGTGCCGGTGGCGTTTCCCGCTGCCAGGCCGCTGGCTGAGACGCTAACCATGCGGGGATCGGCTGAGCTCCAGGCAACGCCGCTGCTGACGTTATTGGAAGAACCGTCGGAATAGGGCGCCGTGGCCGTGAGTTGTGTGGTAGCGCCTATATTGACGGAAGGCCGGTTCGGCGAGATGGCCAGGGAGGTGAGTGTTTGTGCCTGGGCAAAGCCGGCGACGAGGAGAAATGGCAAACACCAGAGGTGGAGGAGGTGGCTGCGATTTGCCGCGAAGTGGGGAGAGATCATCTTCATGGAACAACTACCTCACGTAGAAAGCTGGTTCGGAATGTCTCCCTGGCGCGGCGCCGGCAGGTTGCAGGCAGACGGGTGCAAAGCCCTGCTTGCGCATGCGCGGATCGCCCCTTAAAGGAGGCAGTCGGATTTTTGAGGCAGGTACAAAAAGGGAGTGCTCGAAGCAACGAAGCGTAGGGGTGCGTGCCCGCACGCTGAATCGTCAACACACGTCGCAATCACCCCTGGCAGAATGGCCATGGTATGTGAAGTGCAGTGTGTGCGTGTGTCTTCGAGGACTATAACGAGGTTAGTGCAAGCGCAACCCCTTCCCAAGTGAAACTTTACGTGCTACCGAGCCAAAATGGGACAACAGAGGAAGCTCTTACGCGCAACTAACACTTTTGTAGGATTGCTGCGCACTATGACTTGGCTCCCTATACCCCGTATATCGGCACTCGCCTAAGTTTGCTTATGTGTGAGAGTTATTTTTTGGCTTCTCCCTGGCTTTATCGCGACGCCGGGCTCGGATAGAAGAGTAGGTTGGTGAAAGGAGTTCTGGCCTGATGAAACCGCTGCGACTGCTCACATTGTTTCTCTTGGCTCTTTCGCCCCTCTCTCTGCATGCACAACTTGGGCTGTACGGGGGTTTTACGGTACAGAACCCGGGAGTTCCCCCGGCTAGCGGATACCAATTCTACGGCGGCACATTCGGGGCCTACCTGGCCAGCGGACAACTGGCGATCCTGAACGTGGGCTTGGATGTTCGAGGGTCGTTTACGAAAAACGGCTCAGACTCGTTCAACAGTGGTGCGATCGGACCCAGGGTTGGGTTGAATCTGCACGTGATCCCGGTGCATCCCTACGTGGAAGCGACGGCTGGCCTAGGCAACCTGAATATCAATGAGACCTCGAGCAACGTCACTCGCTTCGAATATCAGTTCTTAGGTGGTCTGGACTTCACCATTTTTCCTCGCATCGATTGGCGCGTGGCGGAATTCAGTTATGGCGGCTTGTCGGTGTTCAACGGCAGCTATCACCCAAAGACGTTGACTACGGGAATTGTCCTGAGGCTCCCGCGTGCCTTTCCTCTGCCTTAGTGTTGCTGCATAGCACAATCAAATGATCTTTCGATAGACCACAAACCCCGACTTTTCATTTCGCAAGGTCTAATGCAGTCGGATGCTTTGGTTGATAAAGCCCGATCTCGCCTCCTCCTGGCAGCCGGATCTTTGTAATAGAACCCCAGCGCGCTTCCTTGACCTCAGAGCACCCAATGCCCTTGCCCGCGAGGTCAGCTATCTCGGCCTGCAGATCATCGCACAGGAAGTAGAACTCCTGGGGCCCGTTCTTTTCCGAGGGGTGAATTGCGGCCTCAGCCGGCGGCACGGCGAAGATCAGCCAGCCATGTCCAGCATCTACCGACGCGAATTTCAGAACGTCTCGAAAAAACGCCCGATCTGCCTCGGCGTTCTCACTGTAGACAATTACGTGAGTACCAAAAATCATTTGTTGCTCCTTAAAACATCCGAGCCGGGGCCATCGGGCTGACTTAGGTCACCGGCCCATTCGGGCTCAGTCTTATAGCCGGCGGTAGGAAAAGATGCGCCCCGTCCAACCGGATAATCGAGATATTACACTCAGACTAGCGGTACAATTCACGAGGATTGGTGCCGAAAGGGAGGTTCCCACTCATACGATTCCGCTGGATATTTCAGCTCTGCGCCGCTTCCCTGGCGGTGCAGACCGCGATCGCACAGGCTACGCCCAGCGCGCCTGAAGAGAACTATGTCAAGTCTCACTACACGAAATACGAGTACCGTATCCCCATGCGCGACGGCGTTCATCTCTTCACTTCCGTCTACGTGCCGAAGGACAGCAGCGAAACATATCCTTTCCTTGTTACCCGCACGCCCTACAGCGTGGAACCTTACGGTGAAGACCAATATCCTAAGCGCCTCGGCCCATCGGATGAATTTGAGAAAGCCGGCTATATCTTCGTTTATCAGGATGTTCGCGGTCGATACATGTCCGAGGGCACCTTCGTCGAGATGCGCCCGCATATCGATCTAAAAAAGTCACCCAAAGATGTCGACGACAGTTCCGACATGTACGACACGCTCGAATTCCTTCTCCACCACGTGCCCGGCAACAACGGCAAAGCCGGCATCGTGGGCATCTCCTATCCGGGCTTCTACACCTCTGCCAGCATGATCGACTCCCACCCCGCGCTCAAGGCCGCGTCCCCGCAGGCGCCTATGACTGACTTGTTTATGGGCGATGACACCTATCACGGCGGCGCCTTCATGCTCGACGCCAACTTCGGCTTTTACAGCAGTTACTTCAAGCCCTTCGCCGAGCCCTCCCTGCCCCAGCCATCCACCCCCTTCGATATGGGCACGCCCAATCACTATGAGTTCTACCTCAAAGCGGGCCCCCTGGTGAATCTCGACAAGCGCTTCCTCAAAGGCTCCAACCCGCTCTTCAACGACCAGCTGTATCACGATACTTACGACGATTACTGGAAGGCGCGTGACCTGGCGCCGCACTTGAAGAACGTGAAATGCGCCGTGCTGGTAGTGGGCGGTTGGTTTGACGCCGAAGACCTCTCTGGCCCCTACCGCACCTTCAACGCCGTCAATCAATACAATCCCGAAACGCCAACCACCCTGGTAGAAGGCCCCTGGACCCACGGCGGCTGGGCGCGCAGGGACGGCGATCACCTGGGAGATATCGAGTTCAACGGCAAAACCAGCGAGTACTTCCGCCAGAAGATACAGTTCCCTTTCTTCGAGTACTACCTCAAGGGCAAAGGTACGCCGTTGCCAAAAGCCCAGGTTTTCGAAACCGGAAGCAACGTCTGGCGTACCTACGATGCGTGGCCGCCCAGGAATGCCGCGCCCAAGACCCTGTACTTCCACTCCGAGGGAAGGCTTTCGTTTGAGCCACCATCCCCGTCTGCAAAATCAGCTGCTTACGACGAGTACATCAGCGACCCTGCCCACCCCGTGCCGTTCACTGGATATATTACCGATTCGATCCCGCAGCGCTACATGGTCGACGACCAGCGCTTCGCCTCCACGCGACCCGACGTGCTCACTTACCAAACCGAGCCGCTAACGGAAGATGTCACCATCGCCGGCCCTATCTCGCCCAAACTACACGTAACCACGACCGGCACAGATTCCGATTTCGATGTGAAGCTCATCGACGTTTACCCCAATGATTATCCCGACCCGGAGCACGACGACAAGCGCCCTCGACGTCCCTCCGATAAAAATGGGAGGCTATCAGGAATTGATTCGCGGCGAGCCGATGCGGGGCAAGTTCCGGAACAGCTGGGAACACCCGGAGCCCTTCACCCCGGGTAAACTGGCCGAGGTCAATTTCATCATGCCCGACCTGAACCATACCTTCCGCAAAGGCCACAGAATTATGGTGCAGGTGCAAAGCAGCTGGTTCCCGCTGACCGACCGCAATCCGCAAACCTTCACCGACATCCCCAACGCCAGGCCAGAGGACTTCAAACCAGCGACGGAGCGCGTCTACCACTCGTCCGAGGCAGCTTCAGGAGTCGAGGTGCTGGTGCTGCCACAGCCGTGAATGTTATAACGGGGGAGCCTTCTTGCTGTGAGACGAAAAAATAGTGGGCAGACTCGAGTCTCAGCAACGTGACCACAGATCCAAAGCATAGAAAATAGCGGTGAGGAACTATGAGCCGGTGGAGTAGCTGGATAGCCGTTTTGGGATTGCTCTTGCTGTCGTCATCAATCTTTGCCCAGTCGCATGCGCCAAAACTTATCGACGTGCATGTGCACTACAACGGCGAGCAGGGGTTTCTCGAAAAGCTGCTTGATAAATTGAATGCGACGGATGGTCTGGCTTTCTTGTTAACCACTCCCCAGGGATTCACCGAAGCCAGTAGCTTTATCCGGGAACACCCTGACCGATTGATAGGTTTTGGAGATATCAAACTGGATGATCCGAATGCTCTCAGCGAGATTGACCGCTTTCACCAGGCGGGATTTCGTGGCCTCGGTGAGATTACTTCCACGCTGAAGAAGCTACGACGACCCAGCCTACTGGCCGCTCTACGATCGTGCGGACAAGTACCATATGATTCTTCTTTTTCACACCGGGATCGTGAATCGCCTGCACCCTGAGCAGCCGGCAAATATCAGCTTTGATCGCAGCCGGGTTACGCGGCTTGATTTGATTGCCCGGCATTGGCCACGGCTGACCATTATTGGCGCCCATTTGGGAAACCCGGATTATGCGGAAGCGGGCGAAATTGGACGATGGGATCCAAATCTCTTTTTTGACGTTTCCGGCAGCACACTGATCAAGAAGAAGGATGACTACCGCTTCTTCCGTTCTATCTTCTGGTGGACCGGGGTGGTGAGTCCTCACACACCCGCGAGCGGTACCAGCGCCTTTGAGAAAATCGTTTTTGGCTCGGATGTCTTTGGCGGGGATCTTGAGGAATTCGATCTTGCGCTGCAGCGCTACCACGAAATGCTCGATGCCTGCCAAGTAGACCAAAGCTCCCAGGAGAAGATATTTTCCGGGACTATGTGGCGAATTCTGCAGCAGCAGCAAGCGCAGGATGCGCCGGCGCCGCGATAAAGCTCCGAGTTCCTCTCGTTTATTCTCTAACTTACTTGTGACTACGCCGCAGCCGGGATTGCATCCACTTCACGGGTTGTGGGCATGGAGGGCTGCGCGACATATGCCTTCCTTTGAACAGATACCAGCTAGAAAAGAGGCGCCAAGGCCACCAACGTGAGTCCCACCAGGAACAATACAAACATCCAGAACAGGTAGCTCTTCGCCCGCGATGGAGCGGAAGAGAATTCACGCCAGATGAAGACCCCCCACGCGGCGGAAACCATCGTGGCCCCTTGCCCGATGGAGTAGGAAACAGCCGGCCCTACAATGTGGGCTCTCGATGCTACAAAATTCAAGACCGCCCCGGTGCACCAGATTACCCCGCCCAGGATTCCCCACAAATGCCAGCGGGCAGGAGCTGCGGTAAAACCCTGCATGGATACGGGGCTCTGTCGATCGAGCGGCTTGCGCATTAAAAGGTAGTTGAAGGGAATGGCACAGAGCGCCACACCAATCACGAAAAAGAACGAGGTTGCGTAGGGTCCGGGGGCGCCAGCGCCGGTCATGGCGCGCGAAACAAAGGGATAGAAGGTTCCCATCAATAACCCGGCGATCAGGCTGATCACCACGCCTCTGCGACTCGTCGCCTGGTGTTCACGTTCGCGCAGACGATAGGCGATCGAATCACACACGATGGCTGCCACCACCAGTGCGATGCCACCGAAGAGCATGGCAGGGTTTCCATGGGGGGCCAATATGTAACTGCTGGCGGCGCCGATGACCAGTGCTAATCCGATGCCGACCGGAAAAGCAACTGCCAGCCCGGCAATCTCAATGGCTGCTACCAGGAGCAGGTTGGCTACATTAAAAATCACTCCCCCAACCAGTGCCCAGACGATATGAGATGCCTTGGCGGCCTCGACATCAGCTAGGAAAGATGGGCCCGTCGATCCGGCTGTTCCCAGGGTAAATCCCCATAACAGCGCCCCTGCGATCAATCCGATCACGTAATCCCAATAAAAAAGCTGGAACCGATATCCTGGACACAACTTGACCGTATTGGCCCATGATCCCCAGCACAACATGGTGAGGATCATGAAGGAAAGAGCGATGGCGTAGGTCTCGGGTTGGTACAAGGTGTGGTCTATCCTTTCGTTCAACCTAGGATACGGGGAAGACGACTTTTCCAACGAGCAAGATATCACTTCCCTTCACAACCCCTACCAGCAGAGGGTTGTGGGTTCCCTGCATTATGGGTTCGGGCTGGTAGATTCCAGAGATCAGGAGGCGGTGCCGGTGAGAAGTTGGCGATTCGCCGCGCCCGAGATGTGGATGATAATTCCAGCTGTCGCCGGAAAAGGTCGCCGTGTCAGTGACCGTCTTGCTGAAAGTGTATTGCGACACAAATTGAAAACCATTGGCCATTCGCCTCTGGAACTCGACGTGCGGAGCTATTCGGCCTCGCTGGCGCAGCGGAAGCCAAGAGTCCCCGACCGGTCATAGCTCGGCGCCATTAAGAGCAGCTTGCCGTGCTGATCATTTCGATATGCCTCCGGAAAGTACCAAATGGAGCCCTGTGGCTGGTAGTAGTTCCCACCGCGCAGAATTCCGGCCCGCGTGTGATCGTCGACATATTCGTCGGTCCATTGCCACACGTTCCCTACCATATCCATCACACCCAGCGGACTCGCGCCCGCGGGATGAGCGTCCACATCATCGGGCGACGTCAAAGTACGTCCTTTATCAGGCACAGGAACATTGGCCGCGTTCCAGGTATTACCCCAGGGATAAACGCGGTTCTCTTCGCCGCCCTGCGCTGCATACTGCCACTCCCACTCGCGGGGCAGCCGCTTGCCTGCCCACTTCGCGTAAGCGCGTGCATCCTCAAGCGAAACCCACGTCACGGGCTTTTTGGCCCATCCTTCGGGATAAGTACCGTTCTTCCAGTCGCGAAGAAAATTCATGTCATCCTGGGGATGATAGTGAGTCGCATCAAGAAACTTCTTGAAGTCGGCATTCGTGACCGGGTACTTGTCGAGATAGAACGCATCGACGTGCATCGGATGCTCATGGAATCGCCGCGCCGAGTCCTCCCAGGGATATTGCACGTCGACGCCCACATCATTTGATCCTTCGATTTCAATTCCCTGCACTTTGAAGACATAGTCGCCGCCCGGGATCTTCACCATTCCTTCAGGCGCCGCCACCGGAGCCTTGGTCTTCTCAATTTCCAATAGCTGCTGCCCCAGGGGCTTCCACTCATGCGCATAGGAAGAGAGTGGCGTTGCAGTCATCTTCTTCATACGAGACATCAGTTCATTGACGCTGGCTTCGGGCGCGCCGTGCACGGCCATCACTGCTCCCATTCCATGGGCTTCCAGCGGAAACGAAAGCACCGCCTCTTTTCCGTCACGCTCCGGCGTCAGTTCGACGCCGTGATACAGATCGAAGTAGCGAACCCCATCTTCGGCCGGAACAGTCATCTGCCGCCCCGCCACATCGTATTCGTTGCGGTTCACGATCGTCCAGACGGTGCGGCCTTCGAGCGGCCAACGGCTGGCAAAGACACCATACATGTGCATGGGGTAGAAAGGCTCCCACCCGCTGCTCGAAAAGAATGGCGCTACGGCGCGCTCGATCGTCGCCATGCGCCGGGTCGCTTCTCCGTCGCGTGGGGTTACGCCGTTCCATATGCCCCACACGTTTTCCCAGCTCTCCCAACCTTCTCCGTTAAAAAATGCAAATTGAAGATCGTCGTTCTTATCTCGATTCCAGCGACCCTGAATATTGACCTGGTGCCTGGGCTCGAGCCAGCGAAAGCGATCCAGTGTAGGCACGAATTGGAACTTATACTGCCCCCAGTTGAGTACGTCCCAGGCGAGTGCCTCATCCGAAGCGCTGCCCTCCGGCTCGAACGCCAGCGGATGCCCCACAGATTCGGCGGCCAGGGAAAACGCCAGCGGCACGCCATCCTGGGTATCGCCGTTGATGCCGTCAGCGTCTATCTCCTTCATGAGGCCGGCGATCTCGACAGGCCAGGACTTGGCCGGCTCACGCGTGCCCTGGTCCCACATCATCATGGGAAACAGAACGCGCACTCCATGCTTATGGAAGTCCTCCACCATCTGGCGAACGCCCGCCACGCCGCCAGGCATGGAACGAATCATGTCATGCTGATTGCGATCGTCGATGCCCATGTTGGGATAGGTCGGCCAAATCAGCACCGCGTCAATGCCTCCGTATCGCTTATCGAGGTCATCCAGATAACGGTCGACGGTATATTTATGGGCGACAGGATCGTAGAAATATCGATCCTGCACCATCATCTGCGGCTGGATGAATGCGGATTGCGCCCATTCGAGCGCCGGCAGGCGATATCGGGCATCGTCAAAGCCGATACGAATCAGTCGTTCGGTGCGCCAGTGCGTAACATCGGTCAGCCACTGCTGATGAGTCACGTCGGTGCAGGGTGTGTAGGGACCTTCCCAGGCAAAATTAAGGCTGAGGCAGGCGGGCGGAGGAATTTGCTGATTCACCGGCCTATACTGTGAGTCCTGAGCTTGGGCGGTGAGGGCCCATGCAGCCGCGGCCAGAACGATAGCGGCAATCTTCTTCATTTCCTTCGTTCGTCTCATCTGTTCCTCAGCTTACGTAAGTCTGCGCCGCAGGCAGGATTGCACCCCGTCAGTCGATCGTGGCCATGGACAGCTGCGCGCGGGTGTCGGGGTAACCGAAACGCCGTGTCCAGCGGCCGCAAAGCTCGCACTCTCCTGGAGAGATTCTCTAGTTTAATTGAAAGCATTCAAATCGCAGACATCGCTAGCGGCCTCTCACGACTCGTCGCGAGCTAATTTTGATGCAGTGAAGCAGGTCGCCATTTCTTCCGAGCTTGCGTCGCACTCTTCCTATCCAATGATTATTACGTAGAATAAATCTCGAACCAGGAGCTCTGTTGCAGAATCCATCCCAGACAGCCGCTCCCTTGCTTTCCTTTGACCGCGCGGGTAAGTGCTACACCAACGCAGGAGAACGAGTGCGAGCGCTCGACGATGTTTCGCTCGACGTCGGCTCTGGCCAATTTGTTGCCGTGATGGGTCGCAGCGGGTGCGGCAAATCAACGCTCCTTCATCTCGCCGGCGCTCTTGATTTTCCCACCACCGGGCATGTGCGGCTGGATGGCGTCGCCACCGATCAGTTGACCGAAGCCGGCCTCACCAGGTTGCGCCGCGAGAAGGTCGGGTTCGTTTTCCAGTCGTTTCAACTTCTGAATACGCTAAGCGTGGTCGAGAATGTTGAGGTTCCCCTGCTGCTGGCAAGCGAAGCGAACGCTCGTTCCAGGGCCATGGAGCGGCTTGCCGATGTCGGATTGGCCCCACTTGCGCACCGCATGACGCACCAGCTTTCCGGCGGGCAAATGCAGCGCGTAGCGATTGCGCGGGCGCTGGTCCACAGCCCTCGCCTGATCCTCGCCGATGAGCCGACGGGCAATCTTGACACCGCGACCGGCAATGCGATTCTCGAGTTGTTACAGCGTGTGTGCGCAGAACAGCAAGTGACCATCCTGATGGCGACCCATAGTGAAGAGGCATCAGCTGTGGCCGATACTGTCGTGCGCATGCGCGACGGGCGCATCACCGAAGAGCGGGTCTGAGATGGGTGGCCTGGCTCTCCTTTACCGGCTCATCCTACGCCCTTTGTTCCGCCAGCCCGGACGTGCCCTGGTGATCCTCTTTGCTGTGGCGCTGGGAGACGCCGCCGTCGTTGCCATCGATCTGGCGGGAGATGCTGCGGCAGGGTCCTTCCATTCGTCCATGGAAACGCTGGCCGGGAAGGATGATTTCGAAGTTACCGCAGCAGGCGGCCTGCCCGAGGAGATCGTTGCCCGTGTTGCGAGGCTGCCCTACGCATTGCGCGTGAGCCCCCGCATCGAAGATCACGCGATGGTTGTTGGCACAGGACAGACCGTGCCCCTGATCGGGGTCGATGTGGTTGCCGAGGCAAACAACGCGGACACCCTCGTCGGCGATGCGACGGCAGGCGAAGGTCTTGAACACATCAATGACCCTGATGCGGTATGGGTGTCTCGCGGGTTGGGAAAAGCTGTTGGAGCCCGCATCCCACTGCTGATCAATGACCATGCCCGGGAGTATGTGGTGCGCGGCTTGATTCCAAACTCGGCGCAGATGGGCACGGATGCCATCCTGATGGACATCGGGGCTGCGCAACTGGCGACCGGGAAATCGGGGCGTGTCGACCGCATCCTCATCAAGACTCCTGCTGCGAACACCGCGAATAACGACACAAACAATTTCGACCAGTGGCAAAGGAAGCTGCAGGAGGCGCTGCCCGGGGGCGCGCTGCTGAATGCCCAGGGGACGGAGACCGCTGCCAACCGGCGAATGCTGGCGGCCTTCCGCTGGAATCTTCGCATGCTCAGCGGCATCGCTCTGCTCGTGGGAGCCTTCCTCATCTACAACGCCGTCTCCGTTTCCGTAGTGCGCCGGCGCGCCGATATCGGCACCATGCGCGCCCTGGGCGCAAGCCGCGATGCCGTCACGGTTGCATTTCTGTTTGAGGCTGCGCTGTTCGGCGTATTAGGTTCCCTGGCTGCATTGCCCCTGGGCCGCGTGCTTGCCGCCGGAGCCGTGGGCATGCTTTCAACCACTGTCAATGCGCTTTATATTTCCAGCAGCCCAGGCCCCATGATTCTTTCAGCGGGATCCGTGATGCTTGCTCTTGTGGCAGGCATTGGTGTGGCTGTCGTTTCTGCGTTGGCCCCCGCACGGGAAGCAAGCATGGTGCCGCCGACAGAAGCAATGGCCCGCGGCCGGCGCGAATTTGAAGCGCGCGTCGATCGCAAGCGCGATGCCTGGATTGGTCTGGGGCTGGCGGCGTTGGGCACCCTTTCCGCACTTGGGCCGCCGATCGGGGGAAAGCCTCTGCTGGGTTATCTGGCGGCCCTGCTCTTTGTCGCTTCTGCTGCGTTAACCGCTCCGTTGGTGGTGTACCACGCCACCCTGGCTGGGTCGATCGAGCTTCGCCGCTTGCTCGGGGTCGAGGCATTGCTCGCGTCGCGCAGCCTGGGCGGATCATTACGCAGAACGTCCGTGCTGGTGGCGGCACTGGCCACGGCCATCGCAATGATGACGTCGGTGGGCATCATGGTGGGCAGTTTCCGGCAGACGGTGTTGACCTGGTTGGATAGTGAGCTGCCCGCCGACCTTTACCTGGCCCCCGTCGGAGCGATGGGCGGCGACCTGCATCCTACCATTGCGCCGGAGGTGGCTGACCTTATCGCGGCGACACCGGGCGTCGAGAGCGTGAGCCGCCTTCGCGCCTACGAGATTCAGTATCAGGGCTTGCCCGCTTCGCTGGCGGGCGCAAGCCAGGGTCGCCACGCACCTCGCCAGAACCTGACCTTCCTTTCGAGAAAACCAGGCGCGGAAATTCTGCGACAGTTGGCCGCGGGCAACAATGTGGTTGTCAGCGAGCCCTTTGCCAATAAGCATCATGTCAAGGCCGGCGACGACATCACACTCCCGCTGGGCGAACAACGGGTCAGCTTCCGCGTGATCGATATCTTTTACGACTATGGCCACGAAGCAGGCTACATCGTGATGGATTGGGGTACTCTCCACCGGTATCTTCCCGACACCGCACCCACCAACCTCGCTGTCTACCTAGCGCCAGGAGCAGATCTCAAGCAAACTCGCGCCGCGATTAAAAAGGCCATTGCGAACAAGAGCCTGATGATGCTTTCCAATGGCGAGATACGGCACCAGGCCATACGGGTCTTCGATCAGACATTTGCGATTACCTATGCAGTTGAGGCCATCTCGATCCTGGTGGCAATCGGCGGCATTGCAGGTGCGTTGATATCCATTGTGATCGACCGGAGGCGTGAGTTCGGGGTGTTGCGGTACCTCGGTGGCACAAGCGCGCAGATTCGCAAGCTGATCCTGGTCGAGGCCGGCCTGATTGGCATCCTGGCCAATGGGTTGGGCTTGGTGCTCGGCTACGTGTTGTCGTTGGTCCTGGTGTATGTGATCAACAAGCAATCATTCGGTTGGACAATTCAATTCCATTGGCCGGTTGCGGTAATCCTGAGTTCGCTGAGCATCGTGTATGTTGCCACGGTGCTGGCAGGGCTGTTTCCGGCGCGGCTCGCGGTCCGGCTGGATCCCATGGAGGTGGTGCATGAGGAGTAAGTGGCTTGGGCTGCTGTTTCTCGCGGTTACGTGCGCCACCGCGCAGGATTACCACGTTGCACAGCCTGGTTACACGTTCGCGTTTCCGCGAGACTACTTCAATCATGAGGACTATCAGACTGAGTGGTGGTACTACACCGGGAATGTGAAGGCAGCGGATGGTCATCGGTTCGGCTTTGAGCTGACCTTCTTCCGGCAAGGAGTTTCGCGCGCTGCCCGCACAGGCCCCTGGTTTGTGAACGACCTCTGGATGGCACACATCGCGCTGAGCGATATTACCGGGCAGCGCTTTTATAGTGAGGAGCGGTTGAATCGATCCGGCCCGGGCATCGCCGGCGTGGATGCGCAGTCCGGTCTGGTCTGGAACGGCAATTGGCAGGCGCACATATCCGAACAAATTGAAGAGCTGCGCGGCGTTGCTGACAAGTTCAGCCTTGCGCTGCAGCTCAGACCTGTCAAGCAGCCTGTGGTTCAGGGCCAGGATGGCATCAGCCAGAAGGCTGAGGGTGCTGGGCATGCTTCCCACTACTTTTCCCTACCCCGCCTTTTAACCACAGGGTCCATTGCACTCTACGGCAAGACCTACCAGGTGGAGGGAACGTCCTGGATCGATCACGAGTTCTTTACCGGGTCCATGGCCGCGAATGAAACGGGCTGGGACTGGTTGAGCGTGCAACTCGCAGATGGGGTCGAACTCATGCTGTACCGGCTGCGACATAAGGATGGCAGCATCGATCCGTCTTCTTCAGGCAGCTACGTGGATGCCAGCGGGAAGTCTCAATTTTTGTCCGCCGGGGATTTCGTAATGACTCCTGCGGCGGAAACCTGGACCAGCATGGCGACTAAGGCGACGTATCCAGTGCGCTGGCATGTCTCCATTCCGCGCCTGCACGTGGAGCTGGAGGTAACTACTCCGCTAAAAAGCCAGGAACTGGCCAGCAAATTGGGAACCAGCTATTGGGAGGGAGCCATCGACGTCGTTGGCAACAACGATCAGTCACCGTTACGAGGTGTGGGGTACCTCGAGATGACTGGATATGCGGAGACGGGCAAGCCTGTCATCCCCAACTGATTCGTTGGTAATTCCGAAGCGTGGCTGAGAGCCCTTAGGAAACGTCGCGACAAATTGTTCCGAAAATCAGATCGACAGCGGCGCAAGCCATTCGCTCGAGCTCGGCATCGTTTTCATGCTTACCGACTCCTGCCAACCGGCGGTAGAGGATGTCTCCGGTTAGTGAGTCATGAAGGATCACCGCGATCCGGTCAATTGGAATGGTTGGCTTTCGCAGCTCTTCCCGCCGGCTTTCCAACAGCGATCGTATGAACGAAGCTGTTTTGGCAGGACCGTGCGTGTACCAAGCCTCACCTACTTCAGGACAGTTCAGAGCCTCGCCGATAGCGAGACGATGAAGCTCCACGGACCGTTTCGCGGTGATGAGCTTCAGGATCTGAAAAGAGAGTTTCTTCAGGCTCGCTTCAAGACTCAATCCGGTGTAGTCAATTTTCGCGAGCGGTTTATTCGCTTCTCGGCACAGGTTTTCGATACTCCTGATGAATAGCCCACACTTTCCGCCGAATTCGCTGTAAACCGTACTCTTTGAACCGCCTGCGAGCTCGACGATCCTGTCGATGGAGACCCCCTCATAGCCGCGTTTTAGAAACAAGTCTGCTGCGACCTTTTGAAGCTTGCTGTTTCGAACCTCTCCTCGCGACTGCTTGTTAGGCATTCACCTCTCCATCCCTCCGTCCTGAATGCAGGGTAAAAGATTTGCAATGGGACGGCTCCATAATGTACTGTACTGTACAGTACAACAAATGACGAAGAGACGTCATATGTTGTTCGGACTAACGTTATCAATCCCCAGGAGACTTCATGGATCGTCGCAGTTTTCTTTCCGGCTCTCTCGCCGCTTCTGCTTTCTCGCTTGCGACTGCTGGTGATTTAGCCGCCCAGACAAGCTCTCCTGCGGACCAATCTGCGCCGGAGTACATCGACTTGCGGCGTTACCATCTGGCGAACGGGCCGGGCGTAAAGCTTACGAATGATTTTTTTGCCGGGGCTTTCATTCCGGCACTGAACCGGCTCGGCATTGGGCCAGTCGGTGCGTTCTCTGTTTATTTCGGACCAGATAGCCCGTCCTTTTACCTGTTGATGCCAAGTTCGAAGCTGGAGACCTTAGTTACCGCTGACCTTGAGTTGGCGAAGGATGAGGTCTTTATGAAGGCAGCAGCGCCGTTCTGGGACGCTTCCGCCGCAACACCGCCTTACATTCGCATAGAGAGTTCCCTATTGCGGGCGTTCCCAGGTTATCCCAAGGTCACTCCGCCAGCCTCCGCCGCAACCAAGGGAAAACGCATCTATCAGCTTCGCCAGTATCAGTCGCCGACAAACATGGATCACGTTCGAAAGGTGGAGATGTTTCATAACGGCGAGTTCGGGATTTTCGAAAAGGCCGGCGCTACCGGAGTTTTCTACGCCGACACACTGGTCGGACCGAATATGCCGAATCTTACTTATATGCTCAGCTTCCCTGATATGTCATCGCTTGAGGCGGATTGGGAAAAGTTTGGGGCCGATCCCGATTGGAAGAAGCTTTCTGCCGATCCGAAGTTCAACTTGGATCCACCAACGGTATCAAGTGTGACCAGCCTCGTGCTGCGTCCCCTGGCGTGTTCACAGGTTTAGTGGGATAGGGTTTGCTAACGCCAGACCAATCCATACAGATAAAGGGAAAACAAATGAAACAGTTAGTAATCGCAGGGCTATTTCTGTCTTTGGCGGCGACCCAAGCGAATGCGCAGATCAACGCCGGCGAGCAGAAGCCGGAGCCTGGCCTGCCTTTCAACATGGTCCAGGTGGCGACCCTCAATTTGCCCTGGCGGATTGCCTTCCTGCCCGACGGGCGGATGCTGATCACCGAGAAGGTCGGCGGTATGGAGTTGGTCACTCAGCAGGGAGCCAAGACGCCGGTCACGAATGTGCCGCCGTTCTTTCCAAGGGACAAGGCGGCATGCTGGGTGTCTTTCTCTCCCCGCACTACGCTAAGGATCACATTGTCTACCTCACTTATTCGGAGCCAGGCGAGGGCGGTTCGAGCCTGGCTCTTGCGCGAGCCAAGCTGGCGCTGGGCCAGGATTCGGCGAGCCTCGAGGATCTCAAGGTGATCTGGCGCGATGGCGAGAGGGGCAATGGCGGACAGTTCGGCGCCCAGATCGCCTTTTCCCCGGATGGCCATTATCTATTCCTGACCGTTGGCGATCGGCAGCGCATGACGCCGGCCCAGGATCCTAACCAGCCTCTGGGCAAGATTCTGCGCCTGACCTTGGATGGCAAGCCTGCTAAGGGCAATCCGATGGCCGGCAAGACCGGCGCGGCCAGCGTGCCCGTAATTGACCCACCCATGGATACCGAAGCAGCGAAGACTGCTCCGGTGCTGAGAACGTATACCTTCCCCGGACCTAACCTGACTCCGTCTGAGACGTGGAGTAGCGGACACCGTACGCCCTATGGTCTGGCCTTCGCCCCGGACGGCCGGTTGTGGGAGATCGAGCATGGCCCCAAGGGCGGCGATGAGCTGAACCTGATCGAGCCTGGCAAGGACTATGGCTGGCCGCTCGTCTCCTACGCGACTAACTACGATGGTGTGCCGATTCCCTGTCCGGACACGCGACCTGATTTGACCAAGCCGGTCATCTACTGGACGCCGGTCATCGCGCCAGGCAACCTCATCTTCTACAACGGTGCGATGTTCCCGCAGTGGAAGGGCTCCGCCCTGGTGAGCGGCCTGGGGAGCAAGACGCTCAACCGCATTACCTTCGATGGCCAGGGTGGCGCCAAGCCTGCGGAACGGTGGGACGTTGGTCACCGAATCCGCGATGTAGAGGTCGGCCCCGATGGCGCATTGTGGATGCTCGAGGATTCC
>CAVXRU010000034.1:0-23962 GCA_963763905.1 uncultured Acidobacteriaceae bacterium
CTAAAGCACCCTGCGCAGGGGTCGAGAATGTTACGGAGTTGCGCGAAGGCCGAGGGATTCCGCGACTCTGCCGAGCGGCCCGCCGATGGTCCAGATCTGCGTGCCATGCGAGGTGATGCACGAGGCAATGAGTTGAGCATCGATGAAGCCGATGCCTTTGGAAAACAAGCCGCGAGTTTCGAGCATGTATCGCACGTCCGCCGTGCGTATGGTGGTAGTGCGGTGAGTTTGTCGAGCTCGAGGAGTGTTTGCTGCCGGTCTGGGGCTTTGGAGGGGCAGACGGAACAACCACCATTGTGTCGGAACGATTAGGATTTCAGATCTGGTGTGGTGATTGCTCCGTTTGTCCCTTCAAAGCTCTCGCGACAACTGTTCACGGCAACTGTTAACCAGAAAGTCTTACGGCTTGGCGACGATCCATCCAGAACTCCGAAGACCGCGCCGATGCAAGGTTGGAAACCCGCATTGGCCTGTTCTCGTCAGTTGACACCGCAGCCTTCGAGCTCTGCTCAAACGAATTGGCGAATGATGCCGTAGCTCCGGGTTCATTCCTTGTTGTTGAATAGCTCTCTGGCGTCGCCGCTTACCGTAAGGCCATTCGAAAGAGCTCCTCCGGTGGTGCCAGCCTGCGTCATGATCATTCGGATCTCATGCAGATTGCTGTCAACGAGGAAATCAAAGGTAACAGTCAGACCCGTGAGGGCGCCTTGTAGATTGACCGACTTTTGGCCGGTGCAGTCGGCGTTCAGCGTGTACGCACCCTTATAGAGAACAGAGAAGATCGTCCCGTTGGCGCTGACGACGATCTCGCCTTGCATGCCTCCCTGACCGTCGTACGTATTCTTGCCGAGGGCAGCAAATGGTCCGTAGGGTAGGGCCGAATTGGAAACATTCGTTCCCTCAACCCTGAAACCGTAGCTCCCCTGCAGGCTGGCATTCGAGCAAACACCTTGCGTTGCCTCCATTGAGCCGTTGGCTGTGCGCAGCGGAGTGCTGGCGGCCGCGCTGCGGCCCCCGATCGGTGCAGCGAAAGCTAGGATCAACAGGCTTGCAAACACTGCGGCAATGACTCTCGACCTGGTTCGAGTGAACATGACTCCTCCTATTCATCTGGGAATTGCCATCGGTGGTACCTCGAGGCATACCCTGGTTGGGGTACAGCTTCGCGCGAGTGACGAATTGCCGCAATTCACCAGCGGTCAACAATGAGTCAACAGAGGCGTGGACGAAAAGTTATTTGCTTTGTGACAAATTCGGCGGGAAGTCTCCAGTGACTTGGTCAAGTAACGAAGGGTTTTCTTAGTAATGCTCTTGAGAGGTAGACTCATAGTTTGTGGGGTACCGCACGCGATGCAGGCTGCCGGTCAAGTTCGGTTTGGCGCCTTTGACGTGGACCTGCGGACAGGCGAGCTGCGGCGATCGGGGGCGATTGTCCGGATCCAGGAGCAGCCCTTTCAGATTCTCGCCGTGCTGCTGGAACGGCCCGGTGAAATCGTTACCCGCGAAGAGATCAGGAAAACGCTTTGGCCGGGTCATGAGTTTGGCGACTTCGATCACGCCATTAACGTCGCGGTTAAAAAGCTGCGTGATGCCCTGCGCGACAGGGCCGACAGTCCAAGGTTCGTGGAAACAGTCGGTCGACGCGGGTATCGCTTCATCGGCTCGCTGGGTAAAGGAGCGCGCGGAGCAACTGCGCCGGCAATTCGGTCGATTGCCGTGCTGCCGCTTCAGAATCTTTGCAGTGATCCCACGCAGGAATATCTCGCCGACGGGGTTACCGATGCTCTGATCACCAATTTGGCAAAAATCGGCTCGTTGCGAGTGGTTTCCCGAACTTCAGCGATGCAGTACAAAGGCGTCAGTAAGTCACTGCCGGTCATCGCAAATGAGCTGAAGGTGGACGCGGTGGTGGAAGGCTCAATCCAGCGCCAGGGAGACCGCATACGGATCATCGTGCAGTTGCTGGAAGCGCGGAATGACCGGCATCTGTGGGCGGACACCTACGACTGTGATTTGCAGGAGCTTCTCATCGTGCAAAGTCATGTCGCCCGTGCCGTTAGCGACCAGATCAAGGTAAAGTTGACGTCCCAGGAACAAGCACAGTTGGCAATCAGCCGCTGCGTGAACCCTAAAGCTTACGAAGCCTTCCTGAAGGGCTGGTACCAAATGAACAAGGTTACAGAGGAGGGATTCACGAAAGCGATTGGCTTCTTTGAGCAGGCAATAGAAAAGGACGTAGATTACGCGCCGGCGTACGCCGGTTTGGCCGACGCCTACACGTCCCTGGCAGTAATTGGCGGAGTAGCGCCAAGAGAAGTCTTTCCTTTGGCTAAAGCTGCGGCCCTCAGAGCACTCGAGATTGACAGCACGCTTGGCGAGGCTCACCTTTCACTGGCTCTGATCACATGGCGGTACGATTGGGATTGGGTAAGCGCAGAGCGGGAATTCAAACGTGCGATTGAGCTCAACCCACGCTATCCAGCAACGCGCCGACGGTATGCATCGTACTTGTACGGTTCTGGGCGGTGCGATGAAAGCCTGGTCCAGCTCACAATGGCCCAGACGGACGACCCGCTGTCAGCGTGGATCAGCTCCAACATCGGATTCGCTTTATACTTCGCGCGCAGATACGACGACGCTATAGAACAGCTGCACGACACGCTCGAGATGGATCCCCATTTCGCTCTAGGGCACTTCTTTCTGGGGCTGGCGCTTGAGCAAAAGACGATGTTCGCCGAAGCCACCGCCGAATTTCAGAAGGCGATTTCTCTTTCCGGCGGCAAACCTGCTTATCTGGCGGCATTAGCGCATGCTTATGCGCTCTCGGGAAGAGAGACAGAGGCACGCGGTGTACTCGAAGAATTGGAAATTCACTCAAAACACCGATACGTTCCGGCATACGAGACAGCGGTAATCTACGCGGGACTGCGACAACCAGAGCAGGCGTTTGCATGGCTTGAAAGAGCTTATGAGGAACGCGGTGGGTGGATCGGATATATCAAAGTAGATCCAAGACTGGACAGCTTGCGTTCCGACGAACGGTTCCGGACTTTGCTGCGCCGGATCGGCCTGCCAGAATAGCTCTTGACGAGAGAGCATTCTGCTAATCGTTGCAAAAGCCTCAAGCCGCGACCAATGAGAGTTGCCACCGCGCATGCCACGAATAGCGGGGTGACGATTGCTCGGCAGACCCATCATGCCCCGCGCTCCAGGACGCACACCTGCGGTCAGCTGAAATTGCTGCAATAGGTATCATGTCGACGCATTTCACCCGACTCGTCCTTAACTGCAAGTTTGATTACTCAATCGCAAATCTTGGACAAGCGGCCATGAGCGCCATCCTCTAGCTAGTGGGGGTAGACCCAACATTACATTGCTGTCACCAGGGGCAATCTGTCACCCCGTTTGCTGGTCATAGCGGATTCATTTTGTTCGTGGATGTTTACTTGTGAGGAAACAGCATCGAGCTGTAAACAGATTGCCCCTGGTGACAACAATGTTGGGTTTAGGCCAGGTTCTCTCGTACCGTTACACGCGGTTATAACTGTCCCATAACCAGGCATTTGCAACTAAAGTACTATCCTGCCGTACGACCTTCGACAACACCCGGAACTGCCTAGGCATCTATAGTACCTGGGTAGTAAGTGCAAGAAAGGGTGGTTTACATGGGCACTTTCCGTCGTTTGGTGACATCGAGCAGTGTACTTCTCTTGTTGAGTTCGCCGACTGTAATGAAAGCGCAATATGCGCAACAAGCCCCGCCACCGGGATATGGTGAGCACGGCGGATGGGATAACGTTCCGTCGGAGTTCACCGACGCTCAAAGGCGTGGTTTTCATGATGGCATCGAAGGGGCTCGCAAGGATTACGAGAACCATCGTGCGCCGAATGTAAATAACCGCGATGAATATCGCCACCCGAATGTGCCCCACGAGCTTCGCCACGACTATCGCGAGGGCTTCGAGCGCGGCTACGATGCCGGTGTTCGTCATATGATGGGCGACCGGGATCACGACGACCGGGACCGCTAGTCAGACTCCAATGTCAAGAGCTGACCCCAAAGCGGGGTCAGCCCTTTTTCCGCCTAACCTCCTCTTAACTGAATCCTCGCGTACCCGGATTTCGTGCTTCGCGCTGCCAGCGACGACCCCCGTGTGCGGCTCTCCGTAAAGAGAGCCGATGCCGTTTGCGGTGCTATTCTTTCTCGTAGCTGTGCGCATGCCACGAATAGCGGGGTGACGATTGCTCGGCAGATCCCATCACGCCCCGCGCTCCAGGACGCATACTTGCGGTCAGCTGAAATTGCTGCAATAGGTATCATGTCGACGCATTTGACCCTGAAAATACTCTTTCCCTGCATGCAACGCGTAATGGGGAGCCACGCATCCGTTAGAAGTTATTTAACCTCGCTCGAGAAGCGGTGCAAGATCATCTCTGCGCGCTTGAGTGCTGCGCCGGCAAAGGACTCCTTCCAATGAAATCGCTAGCAGATCCTACGAAGCTGAAGCCAGTTGACAAGAAGACAGGGTTCGTCCAGGTCATCATCGAAACTCCTTCAGGGAGCCGCAATAAGTTTGCGTATGACCCCGATCAAGGCATATTCGCCCTGAAGAAGGTTCTTCCTGCCGGCATGGTATTTCCCTACGACTTTGGTTTCCTGCCACAGACAATCGCGCCGGATGGAGACCCTATTGATGTGCTTCTGTTGATGGACGAACCAGCTTTTCCAGGGTGCGCAGTCATGGCCAGGCTGATTGGCGTGATTGAAGGCGAGCAGCTCGACGGCAAGAAGAAGATCCGCAACGACAGGCTGGTGGCTGTTGCAGAGGTCAACCATATGTACGCCAATATTCGTAAACTGAAGGACCTTCCGTCCAAGTGGTTGGACGAGGTCCAGGACTTCTTTGTGAACTACCACGGGCTCGAAGGGAAAAAGTACAAATTGCTGGGTTGCAGGGGACACGACATTGCTCTCCGATTGATTAAGGAAGCTCAGAAAGCGGCTTAACCCCCATGGACAATATCATCCGGTTTCTGGTCGGGGGAGTGGTCGTAAGCCTGTTTTCTGCACTGGGTGACGTTCTACGCCCAAAGAGTTTCGCCGGGCTCTTCGGAGCCGCCCCCTCGATTGCACTTGCCACCGTGGCACTCACGATCGAGCAGAGTGGCAAGTCGTATGCCGCGATCGAAGGCCGGTCGATGATACTGGGCGCGATTGCTTTCTTCGTCTACGCCTTGAATGTCAGCTGGGTTTTGAAGCGTTATCGTCCCAGTGCTCTTACCGCAGCTGTTGCCCTCATGCCCATCTGGTTCGCCGTGTCCTTTGGCTTGTGGTTTCTGGTCGTGGGGTAATTGTGAAAAGGATAGAGGTCGATCTGTCAGCCCTGAAGGAGACAAGGCCGCATGAATACGCGGTGAGATTCCTCTTCGGTGGCTTGTGTACCGTTGTGGCCGGTTTGATGGCAAAGCGTTTCGGGCCTGGCGTCGGAGGCCTCTTTCTCGCTTTCCCTGCAATATTCCCAGCGGGCGCGAGCTTGATCGAAAGCCACGAGAAACGACGCAAGGCGCAGGTTCATTCCGATGGAACGAATCGCGGCCGAGTAGCTGCCAGCCTCGATGCGGCAGGAGCTTCGGTGGGCTGCATAGGACTGTTGGGTTTCGCCTTCGTGATGTGGAAAGGGCTTAACAGCCATAACGCGGCGGTCACAGTTTCTGCTGCAGGGATCTCGTGGTTATTACTTTCCTATGCGCTATGGAGAATTCGCGCCAGCCGGATCCTGACCTTCCGAAGATGACAAGATGAAGCGATGCATGAATAGAAGCCAAGCGGCCGAAGCTCAGGTTCAAGCCGATTGCGTTGAATGGCAAGGAGGCCGTTGCGTCCAATGATTGGCGCCATGGCAGCTTTCTTAGGGGATCAAATGAGGTGCCGCAAGACTGACGAATTCACGGGCCGTAATGATCTTGGTCTTCTTCCAGAACTTAGGAAAATGCTTGCTATTGCCTGTAACAAGGTAATCGGCACCGGCTTTGTCCGCGCATTCAAGAAAGATATTGTCATCCGAGTCACTGCACACGTCCAGGCGGCGTGAGGGTACGACGACGTGGCCGCTGTTCTTGATGAGTCGTAGCAACCGCAGGCGTATCCCTTTCCGGATACGCAACTCGGGGCGGGACAGCACGTCCGCATAGTCGTCCAAGATTGGGCGCGTCACGTAAAGGCGGGCGGGCTTAGTGACAGCAAGCAGCAAAGTGGTGCGTTGAAGGCCATCTGGCTTGAGAGCGGCGGAAATCAACACATTGGTGTCGATGACAAGGCGAAGCGGAAGCATCAGCGCTTCTTCTTTTGCGTCCTGGTCTTCTTGATTACTTGGTCAATCTGCCGGGAAGTAAGAGCATTGGTCCCGTTGCGCTCCGATTCCTCACCGATGATGCGCAGCACTTCCGGTTCTGGCGCGGCCAGCCTGACGTAGTCGCGAATGCTCAGCAGCACGGCCTTGGGCGTGCCGCGCTTCTCGATGACAAGCGAGTGACGCCCATCAGAGACGCGGTCCAGGAGCGTGCCGAAATTAGCTCGCGCATTCAGCGCTGAAACTACTAAAGTGCCGGTCTTGTCGGTGGTCGGGCCAGCCATAAACTCTCCATTTCGCTCTTCTGAACTGTACAGTTTGAGTGAATCTCAGTCAATGAACGGTAGGGGAATTCGCGGACTGAGCTGGCACCCCTACTTGCTCACCTGTGTCATCAGGAAGCCAGCCATCATATGGGCAGCTTCGACGGACTCGGGAAGCGTCGCGTCATACCAGAAGGCGTGCGGTAAGCCGTCGAAGACGACGAGGCGCGCGTCGACTCCGGCATGCAGAAAGGCTCGGTGCAGATTGGTTGTGCCGCTGAGCAGGTAATCGCGGCCGCCGGCGATGAACAGCGTGGGAGGCAATCCATGCAGGTCGGCGTAAATTGGCGAAAGCTCAGGATTTTTCGGGTCCGTCGATCCCACGTATTCCGGCCTGTCTGGTCCCGGCCCCGGGGGATCGAGATGTCCCGACAAACCGCCGCCAGAGTAAAGGGCTTCTGAGTCGGTGTGACGGGCGAAGTCTCCCATGCCGCTGAAGATGCCCAGGGCGCCAGGCAGCGGGAGACCGAGCTCCTTCAGCTTGACCGCTACCTCTGCCGTGAGCATCGCCCCTGCAGAGGTGCCGAAGATCCCAATGTGGATGGGTTTGTAGGTCTTCAGAAGTTCTTTGTAGACAGCGACCGCGTCCTCAACTGCAGCAGGGAACGGATGCTCCGGCGCCAACCTGTAAAGCACCGAGACAACTTTGATGTGGCTGTAGCAGGCAACTGGAATGGATTCGGCCAGTGAACCGGAATCGACGGTAAAGCCACCTCCATGCAGATTGATCAGCACCTTGTTCGCGTTTGCTGGGGAGGGTGCGGCCGGCATGACGATGTGGACTTTGACGCCGCCCATCTCGCTGTCGGTCGTGTGCGCGGGACATATCCGGCTCCAGGCGGCAGCGGCATGCGCCGAAGATTCAAGCATCCGTGCACGGCGCTCCTCGATCGACGCGGGACGGGTTGCGTCGGGAACCCGGCGGGCAAGGGACTTTCGTGCTTCTGGGCTAATGTACTCGGGAACGGGAACGACACGTGTGACATGGGCCGTACCGTTGTCGTCGATGTAGCTTGTGTCTCGATTGGGCGCTTCGGCTGCAGTGGTCGCTGCGGGCTCCTGCGCCCTCACCAGGGTGGCGGAAAGCAGAAAGATTAGGCAAAGGAATCTCATGTGCATGCCTCTGAACCACAGCTTGTTTAGATCGCCAGCTAACAATAGCAGAATGAGCATTCGGGCCTTCTCTCAACAAAGCTTGTGTACTTACTCGTGCCCTGACCTCTGCTCCGGTCCATAACGACCCTCCCCTTTGTCATCTCGACCGAAGCGAAGCGTAGTGGAGAGATCTGCGGTTTGACCGGCCCACAGCAGCGAATCCTCTTCGAAAAATGCGAGGTGCCGTTTATGGACCGGAGCAGAGGTCAGGGCACGAGTAACCGCAGATCTCTCCACTACGCTTCGCTTCGGTCGAGATGACAAAGGGGAGGGTCGTTATGGACCGGAGCAGAGGTCAGGGCACGAGTAACCGCAGATCTCTCCACTACGCTTCGCTTCGGTCGAGATGACAAAGGGGAGGGTCGTTATGGACCGGAGCAGAGGCCAGGGCGCGAGTAACCGCAGAACTCTCCACTG
This sequence comes from uncultured Acidobacteriaceae bacterium, assembly GCA_963763905.1. Classification (GTDB taxonomy): domain Bacteria; phylum Acidobacteriota; class Terriglobia; order Terriglobales; family Acidobacteriaceae; genus PALSA-350. The sequence continues at coordinate 8,246 of CAVXRU010000034.1, forward strand.
CGCTTCGCTTCGGGTCAAGATGACAAAGGGGAGAGGAGTTATGGCCCGTAGTAGAGGTCAGGGGAACAGAAACCGCGGTTCCCTCCACCTAGCCCCGCGCAGCCCGGAACCACGCTTGCAAGCCCCAATCAAAGCCGCTGCGCGGTTTACCGCGGTCGAACACGCCGGCGTTTGCCAGCCCTACAAATCCGTGCAGAAGCGCCCACAGCGCAATGGCCGCTTCCGGCGCCTTCTTCGGTCCGGAAATTCGTCCGACCTGCTCCAGCACAAAGTTCCACAAAGCGGTATGGGCGGCGTCTCCTTCGGCAGTCTCGGCGCAAGGCCTTAGAAACACATCGTAAAAGTGCTTCTGCTCGTGCGCAAAACGAATGTAGGCGCGGACCAGCGCGCGAATCGCTTGCTCCGGCGCCTTGCGTCCCGCTGCTTTGCGCAGACTCTTATGGACATGCCCGGTAATCTCGGCCGTGATCGCAGCTTCGAGTTGCGAGCGGCTGGCAAAGTAGCGATACAAGGCGTTCGGCGCAAGATCCAGCGAGGCGGCCAGCGATCGCAGGGATAGCTTCTCCATGCCGTCGCGCGCAAGCTGCTCCATGGCAGCGGAGAGGATGCGGGCCCGGTCGGTCTTGGCTGGGAATACCATGTCTCCAAGGTACCCGATGCACACCGGTCGTGGGAAGGTGTACACTGTCCATATTGACCAAGATGTACACTGTATATCTTGCAGAGCGAGGAGTACAGGAATGGCTGAGCGAAAGAGCGTGGTCGTCACCGGGGCATCGACAGGTATTGGCTACGCCATTGCCGCCGCGTTGGGCAAGCGGGGCATTGAGGTGTTTGGCAGCGTGCGCAAACAGGCGGATGGGGAAAGATTGCAGCGCGAGTTGGGGAAAACGTTCACCCCGTTGCTGATGGATGTGACGGACGGCGAAGCAGTGAAAGCCGCGGCTGCCCTGGTAGCGGAAAGGCTCGGGGAAAATACCCTGTTCGGCCTGGTCAACAATGCCGGCATTGCCGGAGGTGGCCCGTTGCTGCATCAACCCATTGAAGAGTTCCGGCAAACCCTGGAAACCAATCTGCTCGGACCATTCAGAGTTACCCAGGCATTTGCGCCGCTCCTGGGGGCCGACCGTGCGCGCGTGGGCAAGCCGGGAAGGATCGTTCAAATCAGCTCCGTCGCCGGCAAGCTTGCTTTCCCGTTCCTCGGGTCGTATGTCGCTTCAAAATTTGCCCTTGAGGGAATGTCGGAGAGTCTGCGCCGCGAGTTATTGCTCTATGGAATCGACGTCATTATTGTAGGGCCGGGCACAGTGAAAACTCCCATTTTCGACAAGGCTCAGCAAATGGACCTCTCGCCCTACATGGCTACGGATTATGGGCAGATCCTGACAGGCTTCGTCGAATACTTCTTGAACGAGGGTAAGAAGGGTTTGCCCGCATCGCGTATCGGGGAAACGGTATACAAGGCATTGACAGTGCGGAAGCCGCGTGTACGCTATGCGGTCGTGCCGGAAAGGCTGAAAAACTGGACACTCCCGAGAGCCCTGCCCAAGCGCACGCTCGATCGCATGATAGGCAAGCAGAGCGGGCTGCTACGGTGAGAAGGTCAACTGCGGCGTAGGCCTCTTGGTGTGCCGGCGCGGCATAATTTCGGAGGTAGTCCGGTGACATGATACCTTTTGTCTGGATTTCGATCGAGAGGTGATATGAAGCGTTTCGCATGCCTGGCCGCATTGCTTCTTCAATCCGTAATTATGCCGGCCCAGCAGTTCTCCTCGGTTCCCGGACAAGGCCGCTCCATGGTGGTTTCGAAGTTCGGCATTGTCTCAACCCCTCAGTTTCTGGCGTCCCAGGCGGGTGCGCACATCCTCGAACAGGGCGGCAACGCCATCGACGCCGCGATCGCGGCCAATGCGGTCATGGGCGTCGTCCAGCCCTACGTCAACGGTATCGGTGGCGATCTCTTCATGGTCTACTACGAGGCCAAAACGGGGAAAGTCTATGGCCTGAACTCAAGCGGCTGGACTCCCAAGGCACTCACCATCGACTACCTCAAGGCCAAAGGCGTTACGGAAATTAACCCGATCGGCGTCGAAAGCATCGACGTGCCAGGCGCGGTCGCCGGATGGGATGCCATGCGTACACGCTTCGGCACTTTGCCGTTCAGCCAGCTGCTCGCTCCTGCCATTTACTACGCGCAGAATGGATTTCCGCTTGCCGAACGCAATGCGCGCTACTGGATCTCCAAAAGGCTCATGGACCAACCCGGCTGGAAAGAAACTTACGACATCTGGCCGGCCGCTCCGCAACCGGGGGATCTGTTCACGAATCCTGCGCTGGCGAACTCGCTTCGGCAAATCGCCGCCAAGGGCCGCGACGCCTATTACAACGGCCCCATGACCGAGATCATGGTCAAGTTCCTCAACGCCCACGGCGGCACGCATACCCTGGAAGACTTTCGCGACTTCCAGCCCGAGTGGGTCGCGCCTGTCTCGACCACCTACCGCGGCTGGACCGTCTACGAGCTTCCGCCCAATGGCCAGGGCATCGCCGCGCTTTCCATGCTCAACATCATGGAGCAATTTCCCATGGCCCAGTACGGCCACAATTCGGTGGATGCGTTGCAGGTGATGATCGAGGCCAAGAAGCTCGCCTATGCCGACATGTATAGGTATGACGGTGATCCGCGCTTTACTCCGGTTCCGGTCAAGGAGCTGATCTCGAAGGATCTTGCCGAGCAGCGTGCCAAGCTCATCGAGATGAACAAGGCTGAGTGCCAGGTCGTTCCCTCGAATATCTCGGCGGAGCTTAACAAGCACGGTAACTCCACCATCTATCTCTCCACCATCGACAAAGACGGGAACATTGTCTCGCTCATTCAGAGCAACTACGCTGGCTACGGCACCGGCTTTGTTGCCCCGGGACTTGGGTTTTCCTTCCATAATCGAGGCGCCGGTTTCCAGCTCACTCCCGGCCTGCCGAATTCACTTGCCGGACACAAGCGCCCTCTCCACACCATCATCCCGGCCTTCATGGAGAAGGGTGATATCCATATCGGCTTTGGCATCATGGGTGGGTGGAACCAGGCGCAGGCACACGCTCAGTTCGTTGCCAACATTGTCGATTACGGCATGAATGTTCAGGCAGCGCTGGAACAGCCGCGTTTCAGCAAAGACACCTTCGAGGGCTGCGACGTTCAAATGGAGGAGACTGTGCCTGCCGACGTTCGCGCCGGTCTCACACAACGCGGCCACCAGATCAAGCTGCTTGAGCCTTTATCATTCTCGGTTGGCCAGGGCGCGGCCGTTGTCCGTGACAGCAGCCGCAAAGTGAACTTTGCCGCGGGCGATCCCAGGTCCGACGGAGCAGCTATCCCACAAGAGCCGGATCTGAAGTAACCTCTGCCGCGGCGTCGGCCAAAGACAGGCCCGCGCCGGCGTATCAAGACGCCACTTACCATGAAACTCACGCGGAATCTGTCCGCATGAACTGCGATGGGACCAAGTACGAAGTGATTCCGCTCACCAGCGAGGGACCGGAGGTTCGATGATTCGATGCCCTGCTCTGACCTTGCTCATTACTTCTTGCGTTCAGCAGTCCAAAGGCCGTCAGCACGGCCTTCTGCCTTCATACGGCCGGTACCTCTGTCGCCATCGATCCAACCGGCCATCGTAGCGGTGACAGGACCGGGATTGTCGTCCTCCCATTGGCCGGAAAAGGTCAGCTGTACGTATCCATCGCGCCATGTTCCGGTGATCGCGCGGTTGTTACCGAAAGCTCCCGACCATGATCCGCTCATGGCGGTAGCTTCGCGGTGGAGATCCATCGTGCCCGTGAACCTGCCGTAGTCGCTGGCAAAGGTCACGGTCCATGTTCCGGCAGCGTCGCCGCCGTTATGAATGGGTTCCGGCTTCTCAGGGGTGACACGAAGATTGGAAAAATACGACTCTTCCCCTGGGTAGCCCCAGAGCGCAATGCCGCCCTGAAGATCTTCTCCCTTGAGCCCGTTGATCACCAGGCTGGCATGATCGGATCCATTGATGAATAAGCGAGCGGAACGTCCGTGCACGTCGATTTTCACGTGCGCCCATTTTTCCGGTTGAAGATCTGCCCACGATTCATAGACGGAGGGCCATTGGCGGCGCAGGGGATACCAATCGAATCCGGGCTTCGCTACGTACTGCACGGAATGGTTGCGCATAGCCTGGTCGTCCGAGAGCGAATTGCGTGGACGAAGATAGAACATGTCGTAGTGCGAACCATCTGGCCGCGCGCGAAAGGCTATGCCGGCAAAGCCGGGCATGCGGACGCCTGGGGGAGTGGTGATTTTAACCGCGATATCGACATCGATGGCGCCATCCTGAATGGCTGTTCCGTTGACGAAGGCGAAGATGTCGTTCTCCTTTTCCGTCGTGAGACGGATCGCCTTCCGGCCGAGGTATTCGACAGGCTCGGCTTTACCTCCACTCACAGCGAGGGCGGTTGCGTCTGTGAGCAAGTCTCTCCCGCACCAGTCATCTGGGCAAAGCCCGAGGTGCACGCGACCGCTAGCAAGAGACCCAGAGACACTGCCTGCCGAAGAAACCCAGGTCTCAAAAACGAGACATGGGCCACCCACTCAAAGTCTGGACATTGCAGCTCTATTCGATTCTTCATATTTCCTCTGCCGCGAGACTGTGATCCAGCAACTACCTTGCCATCTTGCCGGCGTCAATTTGCCAGGATTTCAAAAGACTTGAGAGGGGAATACACTGCGCAGGGATGTTTGGAAATAGAAAGGCGTGTCCGTTTCTGAACACGCCGCCGGTAGGCCGTGGGCCGGACAGATGGTACTATCCCGACGGGAGTCAAGCGATGGAACCCATAAAACCCAAACTGCCGAGTGAAGCCATACAGCTCTATAACGAATTCATTCATGGCGAGATCAGTCGCCGCTCCTTTATGGAAGGCTTGCAGCGACTGGCGGTAGGCGGTCTGGCGGCGGCGACTATGGTCGACGCCTTGATGCCGAACTACGCCCTGGGCCAGCAGGTCTCGCGCACCGACGACCGGATCAAGGCCACCTATGAGACCGTGCCCTCTCCGCAGGGCACCGGAAGTATCAAGGGATATTTCGTGCGACCTATCAGCGCCGACACACGCTCTGAGACGGTGACGAAATTACCCGGCATTCTCGTGGTTCATGAGAATCGCGGCCTGAACCCTCATATCGAAGACATCGCGCGACGATTGGCCCTGGCCAACTTCATGGCATTTGCGCCCGACGGGCTCACCTCTTTGGGTGGCTATCCTGGCGACGACTACAGGGGCGGCCAGATGTTTAACAAGGTCGACAAAGACAAGATGTTCGAGGATATGGTGGCCGCGGCGATGTGGTTGAAGACGCGTCAGGACTGCACGGGAAAGATCGGCGCCACCGGCTTCTGTTTCGGGGGCTCCACTGCCAACAAGCTGGCGGCGCGGCTGGGACCCGACCTGGCGGCAGCGGTGCCGTTCTATGGCGCTCCTCCTGCCACGGAAGAAATCCAGAAGATTAAGGCGGCGGTGTTAGTACATCACGGGGAACTCGACACGCGACTGGCGGCGACGTGGCCGGCTTACGACCAGGCGCTCAGCGCAGTGCACGTACCGCACGAAGGTTATATCTATCCGGGCGCGGTGCATGGCTTCAACTGCGATGCGACGCCGGAACGGTACAACAAAGCCGCAGCCGATTTAGCCTGGCAGCGCACCATCGACTGGTTCAACAAATACGCGCGCGCCTGATTCAATGATCTGTGTTAATCACCGGGCAGGCGGTCTTGTTTTGCCCGCGCAGGATTTTTTTCCCGCAAATCAGGGCCGGCCTGTCCATTTTGCCCCCTCAGGATCGACTTATATGTGGAGGTTGGAAAATGACGACCGGCGATGTGGTGGTTGACGTTAGTCAGGATTGGGCGCTTGCCTGCAATGTCCAGCAGCGGTTTATGCAGGGCTTCGGCAGGAACAGGGGCTCTGTGGACTCGAGCGCACGTTGCCGCCAACTCCATGCCCTCGGCGGCGATTGCTACGATTTCATGCCTCTCTCAGAAGATCGCCTCGCGTTGCTGGTTGGCGATGCCTCAGGCAAGGGTCTCGCCGCAGCGCTCATGATCGCCAGTGTCCAGTCTTCACTTCGGACCGCGGCGTTATTTATGCGAAACGATCTGGCCGCTTTACTCAAAGTAGTGAACCACCAGGCATATACATCGTCGCCCACGGACCGCTATGCAACCTTGTTCTATGGGATCGTCGACGCAGCAACGCGCACGCTGCGGTACGTGAATGCCGGACATAATCCTCCGCTTGTTTTCCGGCGCAACGGCTCCATCCAATGGCTTGAAAAGGGAGGGGCACCTGTAGGAATGTTCCCTGATTCGACCTATGAGGAGAGTGACGTGCAGCTTGATCCCGGCGATCTGGTCATTGCCTACACCGACGGAATCATCGAAGCGGTAAACCCGTCCGGCGAGGAGTGGGGAGTGCAAGGGCTCTTGCAGGCGACAACTGCGTGGGCACCACAAAGCGCCGGAGATGCCGAGGATCTCGTTCGGTTCCTCTTCAACGCGATGGATGAGTTCTCCAGGGGGTGCCAGATAGATGATGCGACCCTGGCAGTCTTGCGCGTGGCCTGAACCAGGGCAAAACCGTTTCCCTCAGCGCCTGCTACCATTGCTGCGTGTTTCATTTCGGCAAGCCGAGGACACCGGGCCAGTGGATTGGCCATATCCTTGCCGCAGTGGTGGCCCTCTTTCTCGTCTGGTGGATGCTACGGCTTTTCGTTGTCTGACGCGCGCCTGGTTTTCAAGGGCCGGAAGCAGCGCAAATCTCTTAGAGAACTAGCCGTCCTTGAACCATTTGGAAGCGAATCTTAGATCACTTGCCCAAGCCGTCTCACGCCTTCGCGAATCTCCGCCTCTTTCAAGCGGGAGTAGCCAAGCATGATCCCTGTTCGTTTTGGGTGTTTCAGGAAGTACCGGGAGACTCCATAAACACCGACTTGACGTGACGCGGCGCTCGCGATCAAGACCTCTTCGCTGACCCGATGTTTCGGCCACAAGACGACATGGGCTCCAGCACCATCCCCGGTCACTTCTACGGATTTGCCCATATATTCGTTGATGGAGTCAAGCAACGCAAGGCGACGCGCAGCATTTTTTCGGCGTAGCCGGCGCAGATAGCGCTCATACATCCCACCAGAAATAAATTCCGCCAGGACCTGCTGCTCAAGTGTCGGGGTGTGCCGATCGCATAGCCACTTCGCTGCCGCGAAGGCAGACACCAACTCCCTGGGAGCGATAAGGTAACCGATGCGGAGTGAGGAAAACACGGTGCGGGAGAATGTCCCGATATAAAGAACGCGTCCCTCCCGATCGAGGCCTTGCAAAGACTCCAGCAATTGCCCTTCATATCGAAATTCGCCATCATAGTCATCCTCGACAAGCACCGCATGATTGCGCTTGGCCCACTTGAGTAACTCAAGGCGACGGCCCAGAGGCAAGACAGCTCCAGTCGGAAATTGATGCGATGGCGTGACAAAAGCAATTCGGGCGCCGGGCGGCAGTTTCTCCGGGCGTAGGCCCTCAGCATCCACTGGTACCGGGAGCAGCCGGGCGCCGGCGGCACGCAGAACCTCGCGCGTGCCCTGATAGCTTGGTTCTTCGATGACGACGGGTTGACCGCGCTCAATGAGTACTCGCACGATCAGATCCAGAGCTTGTTGCGAGCCGTTCACCACGATCACCTGCGACGGCTCACAATTCACTGCTCGCGATCGTCGCAAATGGTTGCAGATAGCTTCCCGCAACCCGGCATTTCCGGTCGATGGGCCGTAGTCGAACTCACCAACCGGCGCTTTCCGCGCACAGCGCAATAAGATACGTCTCCACGTTTCGAAGGGAAAAAGTTCTGTGTCGCTCCGTCCATAGGCGAAGTCATAGCGCAACAAACGGGGTGGACGCCGGGGGAATTCAACGCGAGGCCATGCACTCACTGCTGCTCGTCCATAGCGGGATAACTTCAGCTGGACCCGGTCTGCAGACGTGGGCGATTTGCTGAGATTCACCTCCCCCGATACGTAGGTTCCTGAGCCGGAACGGCCCACAGTGAAGCCCTCGGCCAACAACTGGTCGTAGGCATAAAGAACGACTGTCCGGGAGATGGAGAGCTGATTGGCTAAATCTCTGGTTGATGGAAGCTTCTCGCCAACGCGAAAGGTGCCGGACAAAATCGCACTTCGCAAACCCGAATAAACCTGTCTGAAGAGGGGTCCGTCGCCTTTCGAAAGTGGTATCGTCAACGGCACGGGAAGTGGTGCTTTCAAGATACCATGCGGCGCGAGATGCTTTTACCTGAACGCCGTCGATCGGCGAATTCAAGTGGACGTGGCGATGAATCCCACAAAACGGACTAAGCTCGGCAGGCTACCCACTCGTGGATCGCATGAGCCTGAAACGATCCACGCGATCCTGGATGCGGCGTTTCTGGCGCACGTGGGTTTTCAGATGGAGGGTCAACCGTTTGTCATTCCTACTCTGTACGGCCGAGACGAAGATAAGCTGTATCTGCACGGGTCCGGCGCCAGTCGTATGTTGCGCGGGTTGGATACCGGGATCCCTGCTTGTGTATGCGTCACCATCGTTGATGGATTAGTGTTGGCGCGGTCTGCGTTCCACCATTCCATGAACTATCGCTCCGTTGTCGCCTTTGGCACCGCGCGCAAGATTGAGGGCATGGAGGAGAAAACGCGCGCTTTGCGCGTCATCTCCGAACACCTCATCGCCGGCCGTTGGAGCGATGTGCGCGGCCCCAGCGAGAAGGAACTGAAAGCGACCGCAGTGCTCGAATTCTCGATAGAAGAAGCATCGGCGAAAATCCGCACAGGTCCCCCGGTCGATGATGAGGAAGATTACAGCTTGCCAGTGTGGGCCGGAGTTCTTCCCTTGCGGATGGAGGTGAAAGCACCTGTGCCTGACCCCAGGCTGGCGGCGAGCATCAAGTTGCCGGCCTATGTCTTGCCAGAAGACTTACCCTAATTTTCCGGAGGTGGCACTCCAATGATCATCGAAATGCGGACGTACAAGACCAAGCCCGGCTGCCGGTCAAAATTTCTGCAAATCTTCCGGTCTGACAGCATCCCTGCACATGCCGAAATCGGGATGAAAATTTTGGGTCCATTCCTTTCCGTCGAAGACGATGACACCTTCTTTTTCATGCGCGGCTTTCCCGACGCCAGTGCCCGCGATTCCATGAAAGAAAAGTTCTATCAAGGGAAGCTCTGGAAAGAGAAGCTGGAAAACCTGTTGATGCCGATGTTGGAGAAGTACGAGGCCGTAGTGGTGGAAGACTCCGCCGGCCAGGTTCACTGGTAAGAGACACGCTGATTTTGCTGGACAAGACCGTAGCTTGAAATAGATTGTTCTTCAGCGGGGTGGGGAAGACCGCGGCCCTTCCTGATGGTGAATGAGAGCTATGATCAGCAAATCGCTCTTCGTCTGTGCATTGCTCAGCGTCACGCTGCTGCAAGGCCGCGCCACAGAACAACCTGCAATACCAGCCCCCGATGATCGCTACAAAGCAGATATCCTGCTCGTGATCGCGCATCCGGATGACGATACCGACGTCGGCACCTACCTCTGGAAGGCAGTGCTCGATGAGGGTAAGCGGGTTGCCGTCGTGGTCACCACGCGAGGCAACTCAGGGGGAAATGCTGTCGGCATGGAACAGAGCAAAGCTCTGGCGGATGTGAGGGAAATTGAGGCGCGCCGGTCGCTGGCCGCTCATGGCATCACGAACGTGTGGTTCATGCGTGCCTCGGATACTCCGACACAAGACGTTCTTCATTCCCTCGAGACCCTGGGGCACGGCGCAGCGCTCGAGGAAGTGGTGCGCATTGTCCGCCTCACGCGTCCCGAAGTGATCCTTACCTGGTTGCCGGCCTACGTGGCCGGAGAGAACCACGGAGACCATCAGGCTGCGGCTGTTGTGGCGACTGAGGCGTTCGACCTTGCGGGTGAACCGGCGGCCTTTCCGGAGCAGATTGCGGCGCCGCGCGACCGTCTGTCGATCAATAACTACGGAGAAGGACTTAACCCCTGGCAAGCCAGGAAGCTTTACTTTTTTTCGGATGCGACCAACCCGGAATTCCTGGCTCATCACGGGCCAGCCTATCTGGCCAGCGATATATGCCGCAGCCGGGGCGTTCCGTTTTCACAATTGAATCGGATGGCCTGGGATTTCTATCGCACGCAGATTGACTTCGGCGAAGAGGGAATGCGTCACCGCATAGACCAGACGGAGTACCTGGTCCTGGGAAAGTCGTTGATACCCGCGCCGGTTGAGGGGGACGTGTTGGCCGGCGTGGACACGGCGTCCATCGCTCATTTTCCGCCGCAAGCGTATCAAGAACCGCCAGCACTTCCTGTGAGCCTGGAGCTTGGCGGCCCATGGGCGTTTTACCGCGACTTCTACCGGGCACACGGACTCACTTCGCTGGAAACGCTGGTCAAACCCCAAAGCGATTTCGTTCCGGACAAGCCATTATGGGTGCCACTGCTTTTGCGCAACAATTCACAGAAAGCGGTCGAAGTGATATTGCACAGCAGCCTGCCGCAAGGATGGACACCGGTGGCAAAGGATGCTCCCTACGTCTTGCAGCCAGGAAGTAGACTTCCCCTGCAGATTTTCCTCACACCACCAGCGCATTCCGGCGACAAATCACCGCAGCTTCTAGACTGGAGCCTGACGGCCGACGGTAACCCGGCGGGCGAAGTGCAGCTTACCGTTTATCCGGTGGAGATAGGCGTGCCCCAATAAACACGCGACCTTGCGGTTCATCCCCCGTCGCCTGTTCAGCGGGAAGGATACCAGCCGCAGGACAGCACTGTCCTTCTTCTGCGGTATCGGATCATCGAATCAGGGAATAAGTCGCTCGCTCCGGAGCCTGCTGAACAACTCAAAGAAGCTATCGCCGGTTGCCTGGTAGTCGAGAAAGCCGAGTTTCCTGCTCTTCGACATGTCAGTAACGACCTCGATGGGGCGGCCCAAATCCGCGTCGGTGTGCCATGGCGAAACCAGAACATCGAGATTCGATTCGACCAATCGATGCCGAGCCGCCATCTCTTTCCAGAGCGGAGCTGCGCCGGCAAGTTGCGTCTCCAAGGGAGCCCCCTCGCCGGTGAACGGTCCCGTCTCGACGCCGAACCATTTGGCGACCTGCTCCCACATCCAACTCCAGCGAAAGACATCTCCGTTCACGACATTGAAAGCCTCGTTGCGTGCCGCGGCGGTCGTCGACGCCCAGAGAAGATGCCTGGCCAGCAGCCGTGCATCGGTCATATCTGTCAGGCCGTTCCACTGCACGGCTGATCCTGGAAATCGAAACGGGCGCCCGGTCTCCCGGCAGATCGACGCATACACCGCCAGCGTCACTCCCATATTCATCGCATTGCCCACGGCATACCCAATGATGGTGTGGGGGCGGTGGACACTCCAGCCGAAGCCATGACGCTCCGCGGCCGCGAAAACTTCATCTTCCTGCGCATAGTAGAAGTTTTCGATCGCGAGCCGCGGTTGCTCCTCGCGAAAAGGCGTCGCCGGCAAGGTGCCTTTGCCATATGCTTCGAAGGGGCCCAGGTAGTGCTTGAGTCCCGTGACCAGGGCGACGTGTTCGACAGAGCCCGCCCTTGATACGGCGTCCAACAGGTTGCGCACCATCCCGGCATTCACACGGATGTTCTCAGCCTCTGTGGGCTGACGAAGCCAGGTAGCGAGAAAAACGTGCGTCGGGGCGATGTCTTTCACTGCTCGAACAACAGACTCCGCATCCTGGAGATCGGAGCCCAGCGAAATCACATTTCCAGCCGCCGTTGGCCTGCGAGACAACCCATACACGACCCAGCCGGCTTGTTGGTCGAGAAGCGCTGCCAGGTTCCCGCCAACGATGCCGGTTGCTCCCACCACCAGTGCTGTCTTCTTAGCCATGATTCTTTTTTACGTTAAGCAGGCGGAGGGGTGAGACTTGTCGTGCCGTACCCAAGTTCCAGCGCCAACGCGGCCAGTCTGGCGCGTTGAGATCCGGCGAAGGGCGACTCCTATTTCTGAGAGGGCCTCGTCGGAATTAGGAACGGGTGTTCCACGCAGCATGGCGTCGTAGAAGATCCAGAGACGCTCCAGGACCTGCCCCAGGTCACGAAATAATTCCCTGGCGCGTCCCGGCCAGGACGAGACTTCGCTTTCATTCCTTCCCTCTGTCAGTGAAGTCCAGGGCGTCGCCATTTAAGTGGTTACCTGTCAACTATTTTGGCCGGAAAAGACAGGGCTGTTGTGTTCCGGCCGGAGGCAGGCTGGTGATCAAAACCCTGGGGATCATCATTACATTAAGTAGTCAATATCTTCTTGACAAGTAACTGAACACTGGTAACCATCGGGAGGTTACTCGTAGCCTTGAAGGTACTGCGCAATCAGTCTCAACCATGCACCCTGACCTCAAAGAAAACCCAGGGCACCCAAGCCGATGGAAGATCATGCTCGCGTTCGGGCTGGTCTACCTGTTCTGGGGATCGACCTATCTGGGAATCGACATCGCGGTGCAGTCGATTCCGCCGGGCCTGATGTGCGGGATCCGATTTTCGGTTGCGGGTGTCGTCATGCTAGCTGTCTGTGCATTGACTGGACGCAAAATCTGGTATTCACCACGGCAGATCACCCTGGCCGCCGTGGTGGGCGTTTTATTGTTGATGGGCGGCAATCTTACCCTCTCTTATGCGGAGCTTTCCGTCTCCACCGGCCTCGCGGCACTCATTGTTGCGATTACACCCTTATGGTTCCTGGTTCTGGACTCGATGTTGCTTGGTCACCACCGTATTGCTGCGCGCGGTAAGGCGGGACTTGCTCTCGGTGTTCTGGGACTGCTCATCCTCTTTTACCCGGAGCTCGTGTCAAGGTCGGCCATGGGTCGAAAGGAACTATGGGCGTCGCTGAGCCTGCTTGGCGGCTCCTTCAGTTGGGCCCTCGGATCGGTGTTATCGAAAAGGTGGCAGTCGGGCATGAATGCTTTCAGCGCTACCGGATGGCAGGTGACTGCAGCCGGGATCGCGAACTTCATTTTTGCGTTCCTGGTAGAGGATCTTCATCGCGTGGTGTGGAACCCGCGCGGCATCGGCGCAGTTTGCTACCTGATCGTTTGTGGCTCCTGGATCGGCTATACAGCCTACATCTGGTTGCTGGAGCATGTGCCCACGTCAAAGGTATCGACCTACGCATATGTGAATCCAGTGGTGGCCGTCTTTCTGGGGTGGTTGGTCCTGCACGAACGGGTGAACGGATTCATTGCGGCCGGAAGCGCCGTCGTGGTGCTCTCAGTGATTCTTGTCACCAGCGCGAAAGTTAAGGAAGTGGCAGCGACCGAGAAGGTGCTTCCCGAGTTAGTGTTACCGGAATAGCAATAGCCTGAGGGATTCTAGGATCGGGGACGAGGCCACCGGGCCTCGATAGGGGTCGAATTCCACCACGGGGTCTGAACTCCCCTTTGACGATAGCCCATACAGGTTCGCAGGCCTTTACCACATCCTCCAGTACCCGATTCACGACGTTTTCCTGAAAGATTCCAAGGTTGCGGTAGGTGAACAAGTATTCCTTCATCGATTTCAGTTCGAGGCAGCGCTGTTGCGGCATATAGCGCACCGTCAGGGCGCCGAAATCGGGCAAACCGGTCTTCGGGCAGACCGAGGTGAACTCAGGATCGTCGATCAGGATCTCATAGCCCGGGAATTGGTTCTCCCACGTTTCAATGGCAGGAAAGTTCCAGTCAAGACCGGAAGTGGCGTGTTCGTCGGTGTAACGTGGAGTAGCGCTCATCACTATATTGTACGAAACTAACGCTTGCCGCCACGCCGGGCGGCCGGGCGTTGACAGAGTAGAGCGGCCTAATCAGGTGAGCAGGGAATTGAGAGTCTCAGAGAAAAATATCTACTATTGTTGCTTTCTTTCTTTTTCCGCGTACCTCCGTGGCAACTTCGTCGCGTAACCTGCCATCCAAATGCCAACATTCTGCCGCGGTCGAAAGGACCGTCAGGGATGCTTACCATTGTGCAGCGTAGCTTACTTAAGGCATATTCGCTTCTCTTGACAAGCCAAGCGGGGCAAATATTGAATTCTGCGAGGGATACAAACGGACGGCCATGCGCTGAATGCACAAACGCTTCGGGGTGATTGTTGGCTTCTTTGCGCTTCTCATCCTACTCGTAATCAACACGGTCGTCGTGAGGCACCAACTTGCTGTTCAAGTGGCGAATCAGGAATGGTTCAGTCATAGCCGCCGGGTGGTTCAGGAGCTCAGAATTACCGAGTCCCTGGTTAAGGATGCAGAGGCTGGCCAGCGGGGGTTTCGTATACCGGGAAGCAGAACTATCTCCTCCCCGAGGATCGCGCGATTGGCCAGATGGATGCTCATCAGCAAAACCTGGTCAATTCGATCGGGGATAACCCCAAGGAGCAATCAGAAGCCGCGAACCTTCGAGTTCTGATCGATAAAAAACTCGTCGAGCTGGCTCGGACCATCTCGCTCTTCCGATCAGGGGACGCGCCGGGGGCCAAGGCGTTGGTGATGTCCGACCAGGGGTTCAACCTTATGGAAGGCATTCATTCCCTTGTGGAGCAGATGGAGCAGGAGGAAAATTCGGTAGGTAACGCCCGCAGGGACGCATATCAGAAAAGCATCAGGATTACCGCGGCCTGTATCTACCTGGCCAATGCAGTTGCAGTTCTGGGGTTGGGGCTACTGGCACTTTCTGTATTTCGTGATATGCGAAGGCGGGAAAGAGACGCTGCCGCGCTGCAGCAAAGCGAAGAGTGGTTCAGGGTCACCCTCTCTTCCATTGCAGAAGGTGTTATTGCGACCGACCATAAAGGCCTGATCTCATTTCTGAATCCGGTTGCGGAGCGTCTCACCGGCACCAGGCTGGAAGAGGCCAAGGGCAAAAGGATTCACGATATATTTCCAATCTTCAATGAAGCGACGAACAGCCCGGTAGAGAACCCCGTGGAAAAGGTCTTGACGCTGGGTATGGTCGTAGGCCTCGCGAACCACACGGTCTTGAGGCACCGCGAAGGGCACCTGATACCTATCGAAGATAGCGCGGCCCCGATTACTGACGATTCGGGCCGCCTGATCGGGGAAGTCCTGGTGTTTCGCGACGCCAGCGATGAACGCAGCCTCCAGGAAGTGCTTCGAAGAACCGAGAAACTTGCGGCGGCAGCTCGCCTGGCAGCCACTGTTGCTCATGAGATTAATAATCCCCTGGAAGCTGTCGGGAACCTGATTTTTCTCGCCCGAACAAATTCGGATGCGAATGAAGCTGTCGAGCAACACCTCAAAATGGCTGAGCAGGAGTTGGCAAGAGTGTCCCACATTACACGCCAGACCCTGGGCTTCTATCGAGAATCAACCCTACCCTCGCGGGTGGATATTCCGACCGTGGTTGAACAAACGCTTACCGTGTATGCGACGAAATTGCAGCAAAAGCAAATCAGGCTTCACCTTTCCCTGCAGGAGTGTCCGCCCGTCAACGGTTTCGCAGGCGAAATACAGCAACTCATCTCAAATATCATTTCGAATGCCATTGACGCGCTGCCTTACAACGGCACGTTGAAAATCGACTCATCCACCATCAAGCTTGTCAGCAGCGAGGCAATCAAGCTGCA
>CAVXRU010000035.1:0-144325 GCA_963763905.1 uncultured Acidobacteriaceae bacterium
CAGTGTCCAGGAGTTTTAATCTGGCCTCAACGCCGGATACCGGGACCTGGGTCGTTTCACAGGACGAGTGTTCCGAGGTCGGTTCAAACCCTTGCTCGATGAGCGCATCGCCCTGAATGCAACAGTTGAGACTTTGAGTTGCGAAACGATCCCTGCTGCGCTCATTCTGCATACAACACCTTCAGCTTGGAGCGATAGCTTCCGTGGGATGTTGACACGCGGCGGGTCGCGGCGCAAACGGGCACTTTGGAGCGCGATTTTTGTTGCGATCCGAGTGTGATCGATTTACCGTGAATGCATTCGGGAGCGCCGCTGACAGTCCTTGTCTAATTCGTCCTCTCACACTGCCTCGCCTGGATGGTGGGTTGGGGTGTGTTCTCGTGTTGTGGCAACCGAGAGGATGAGCGGAAGTGAATCTGGAACAATTTGGATGGAGTGATTTCTTCGCGCGGCAGTGCGAAGCAGGGATTCCCGCGCGAGTTGCTTCGGCGTGCCGCGAGCGATTCCTGGTGTGGACCGAGGGCGGCGAAACGTATGCGGAGCCCAGCGGTTCGTTGCGATATGAGTCACCGCTGTGGCCTGCGGTGGGCGACTGGGTAACGCTACGCGAGGATACGCCGATGATCGAGCGGGTCCTGGAGCGGCGGACGACGCTTTCGCGCCGGCAACCGGGCCATGATGCGAGTGAGCAGGTGCTGGCAGCGAATGTCGATGTGCTGTTCATCGTGTGCGGCCTTGACCGCGACTACAATCCGCGTCGGTTGGAGCGCTACCTGGTGCTTGCGCACGACTGTGGGGCGAGGCCAGTGATTGTGCTGAACAAAGCGGATCTCGCAGAGGAACTCGGATTCGATCTGGAGGAAGTGATAACTCGGACCCGTGTGTTGGCGGAAGAGGAGACGGTGCTAACGCTGAGTGCGTTGACCGATTGCAGTCTCGACGCACTGGCCGCAGAGCTGGCGCCTAGCCAAACGGCGGCGATGATCGGCTCATCGGGAGCGGGAAAGTCGACAATCCTGAACAGGTTGCTTGGCATTGGGCGGCAGAAAACGGGTGCAGTGAGGGTTAGCGATGATCGCGGCCGCCACACAACCACAACCCGAGAGCTCTTTATGATGCCGGGCGGATGGTTGCTGATCGACATGCCAGGGCTGCGAGAGGTGCGGCTTTGGGCTGATAGCGACGCTGTGGACGTCGGATTTCGGGATATTCAGGAGCTGGCAGCAGCGTGCCGGTTTCACGACTGCATACATGCGGGCGAGCCAGGATGCGCGGTGGTGAATGCAGGAGTTGATGGAGCGCGGCTTGCGAATTATCACAAGATGCTGCGCGAGCTCGAATTTCTCGAGCGAAAGGCCAATCCGGTGCTTGAGCGGCAAACGCGGGCAAAGTGGAAGGCTATTCATAAGGCGATGCGGCGGCATCCAAATCGGGACTGGTAGACGCAGACGTCATGTGGCGCAGAAAGCGGCGAGAGGCCGCTTTTCCATGGAGCGCGAATGCCTTAAAGTTGAGATTCCCTTTTGTGCACCTTCCTCGTCAACGAGGGCAAAATCGCCAATTCGCTCATAGACGGCGTTAGTCCTGACTAGTCGGCTAACAGGTTGGAATCTATGAAGATCCCGGCGGCGCTGGTTCCAGCCCGATCCGATCATTCACCGCGTTGCGAAAACGTTGTTTGCAGCCCAAATATCGCTCCGTTGTTTGCACAGAAACGTGCCCCAACAAGAACTGAATCTGCTCCAGTTCACCGCCGGCCTGATGGCAAAGGCGGGCGCAAGTTCGACGCAGGTCGTGCGGCGCGAGAGACGGAATCTCACAGCTCTTTGCCTTCTGCTTCACCACGCCCCAGATGACTTTAGGGCTGAAGCCGCATCCCCAGACGCGGCCAGCCTTGTTGATGGACCGAAGTAGAATGCCATCCACGATTCCGGAGGCCGTCATCCACGAATCGATTCCAGCTTTAACCCAGTCTGGAACAGGAATCGTGCGTATATGGCCGCCCTTACCGATAAGATCGGCAATGACCCAGTGCTCCTCCCTTTGCTGGATATCTTCAACTCTTAACGCCGTCAATTCGGCGCGCCGCAGACCGCAACCCAGGAGAATGGCGAGCGTGGCGTAATCTCGCTTGCCGCGAAGACTGTCAACGTCTACGGTCCGCAGAAGACGCTTACCCTGCTCCGCAGAAAGCCAATTACCAACCGGCATACCCAATCGTTTGGCACCCTTCACCCGGCGAATCCCAGCCGCTAGATCGGCGCTCAGGAGCCCGCAATCCGCCGCCTCGTACGCCAGCCTTCGGACTGCCGCGAGCCGCAAATTGATGGTTGTAGATGCATAATGCTGCTGTTCGAGAGAGATCCGGTACCGGGTTACTACGGTCTTATTGAAGGCGAGCCTCGGTTCTGAACAGTACCATTCGATGAACTCTCTGATCGCATGGTCGTAGGTCCGCTGAGAACTGGGCGAAGTCAGGCTGTTTAGAACGGCGGATTTCGATTGCTCAAGATCAGGAAGCTTAAGGACGGACTTCGGCGCTCGTTTACGTTTCATCTTGCTCTTTGCCACAGGAACGGCCTCCATAGCCGTGGCAAAATAGCATGATCCAACCGTCAATCTCGTACCCTAGGGCGTTTTACGGGACCAATCCTGGAAATGGGTGCAAACCCGTGCTCGATGAGCGCTTTGCCCTGTTATCGACAGTTGAGAATTACTTACGGATCTCCGATGATACGCGGCGGTTAGCGATCATCGACCGGGATTGGTTTTACGGGTCCGAGATAACGATCAAACCACTTCAGCGTTTCTCGCCTGACATCTCGGAAAGGGGGAACGTGGCCCGCATCAAACTGGATGAATTGCTTGTCGGGTTCCCTGGTCCCAAGCCACCGAAACATCGGCTGCTGCAATGTGGCCGGAGGGGTCGTGAAATCATAGCGTCCCCCAAGCATCAGGACCGGCACTTTGACTCGCGGCGCGAAGTTGATAATGTCAATCTCCGGAGCCGCTTTTTCGCTGTACAGCCCGCCACTCAATAGCACACCTGCTTTTAGCCGCTGATCGAGCGCCAGCAGCACTGGTCCCATCGTTCCGCCCAAACTGATGCCGTAGTATCCCAAGTGTGCTATCTGGACATCTGAACGCGTTTCGAGATAGTCGACTGAACGCGAAGCATCCTTTGCGAATTGAACCAAGGTTTCGCGATAAGCGTTGACGCCCTCGGGGTTCTCAATGCGCCGCTCGAAGGTGCTCTTGTATACCGGATAGAGCACAGCGCGTCCGGCTCGAAGCAAGAAGTCGAATGCATCCGTACTCGCACCCGTTACGCTACTCCGAATGAATTGTGCATATCCGCCCGGGACCCAGAGCACAGTCTGATACGGCGGTTGCACGTTCTTCGGCAAAAAAAGATATGCCGGTATCCGCTCGCCTCCATAAGCCGCGGCATAACTGACGGTTTCTTTTCGCCAGAGCTCGTTTGAGTCGTCGACGCTCTCTGTCTTAGCTAGTAGCGGCATTTTGTCGTAGGAGTACAGCCTTCGAAAGATCTCAAAGGTTTCGTCCCCAACAGGCCTTTCGGTTGAATAGTCGCGCTCGGCCGGAACGATGGGTAATAACGCCGCCGCTGGGACAGGTGTGGGAAAGTACGCACAGCGAACGCCGAATGCGGGTAGGCGCGTAAGAGGATATTGTGCGTCAAGATCGTGAAATGTATATCCGGGCTCGTTGAATGATCCCCCCAGTATGACGCGTCGTTCTGCGGCTTTGTTCTGAACCCACTCCTTGACATTTCCAGCCATGTCATAGGCCCCGGCCGGAGTTATTCCGCTGTTAGAGCCAACCCGCATCGGACCGGTATGTGTGAAGTTGCTGAAGAGCAGGATGTCGGAGAATAGGCCAAATCCCGCAGCCTTTTGCCAGTGGTATATTGTCGGCAGTGATTTGCCCACAAATTCACAGTAGGCAGCAGCCTCAAACCAGCTGACACCCGCCACCGGAAAGTCCGCTTGGTCTTTTTGAAAGGTTCCGAACTGCCACGTGGACGGTCCCTCGCGTCCGGTGCTATCGCGGAATTCCTTCATTGTGTGCTCCCAGGAAATTTCGACGCCATTTTTCAGAAATGGGTAGTGCCAGTACTTCCGCGTACGATAGCCGCCGGAGTCGACAAAACTCTGGAAATCACGGTTCGTAACCTCAAACTTATCTAGGAAGTAATCCGGCAGCTGCATGATTTTGACGGGCCCTGCAGGGGGTGCCTGTTCCGCGATGGGAACCATGCCGACAGGGATCGTACCTGTCGAATACAACCTTATATTCTGTCCTTGTAAATTGGCTGTGAACGCAGCAAACTCCAGGGTGTCGGTACCGTCCTTCTCGATACGCACTCGTACATTGGCCAAAGGTATACGAACACCTTCGAGCGGTGTCTTGCCGATCGGCTCCCATGCCATACCGGCATCGCCAAACGGCCGGATCGAGATCCTCGCGCCAGCTGGCGCAGTCGTCATCGTCAAAGGCAAAGAGACATTTGCCCAATGTTGCTTCAGTTGAGGATCGTCCGGGGCATAGCGGAGGGCGGTGCGGGTGAGCGCGAAGGCGCTCACATAATCACCCTGGAGAATGAGGGCCTGGATCTTGGGCAACGCTTCATCGCGAGTCCAACGCGCACCTTGGTATCGCGAGTGCAGCCAGCCAGCCGTGGCAAGGGTCGTGATCAGAACGGTGGCGACGAGAGCATAGGCACGGCGGGTCAAGTCATGCGATTGCTCTGGCCGCCTGCACTCAATCAGTGCGTTCGCCAGTTCCTGGCCGGAGGAGTAGCGAAGCTGCGGATCCTTTTCGAGGCATCTATAAACGACCCGTTCAATTTCGACAGGTACCTCCGGACTTAACTCATGAATCGACCTCGGATTTGCGAGGACTAAAGATTCCAGAATCTCAACACTTGACCTGCCCGTGAAGGCCCGAACTCCCGTAAACATCTCATAGAGCACTGCGCCTGTAGAGAAGACATCGGAGCGCACATCTATTCGCTTGCCCTCGGCCTGTTCGGGAGACATATAAGAAGGGGTGCCGAGGACCATATCTCTTCCGGCTTCAATGGCAAGCGGAGCCGTCTTGTCATGCGAAGTGGTCCGATGCTCACGGACAGCAAGGCCAAAATCCAAAATCTTGGCGATCGCTGCGTCATTTACGATGACGTTACCGGGCTTTATGTCGCCATGCACAACGTTTGCATCGTGCGCGGCGGCCAACGCCGCAGCGATTTGGTTGGCAAAATTCAATGCCTCTTCAAAACTCAAACGCTTTTCGCGGAGTAGCTCAGCGAGACTGCGGCCAGCGACGAATTCCATGACGATGAAGTCATCGCCATCGACGGATTCGAGCCCGTAAATCTGAACAATGTTTGGATGGTTCAGTGCGGCCGCAGCCTGCGCCTCGCGTTTGAATCCTGTAGTGAAACGTTGCTTCGATAGCTTAATGGCGACCGTGCGATCAAGACGTGTGTCGCGTGCCCGGAAGACTTGTCCCATCCCCCCAGCGCCGAGGATAGCTTCGATCTCATAGGGCCCGAGAGAAGTTCCCGCCGTCAATCGCGCATCTATGGAATCGTCTCTTGGTTCCCAGACCGGCCGGTCCAAGCGTAGGTCGCTGTCTGGCTGCTCAAGAAGAGACTGCACCTCATTAAAGAGTGTCTTATCGCCGCCCGAAGCCTCAACGAGGAATTGCAAGCGATGACAGGGATCGCGCGCCAAGGCTGAGTAATAAAGCTGCTCGATTTGTTGCCAGCGCGCGGGCAGCATAGACGATAGAGTATAGCAAGACCGAATGTGATGGCGTAAGGTGTCTTGTTGGCCTTCTCAGCCGACCTTGGCTAGCTCCCGTTCAAGCCATGCCCGGGCCAGTTTCCAATCTCGCATGACAGTTTGCGCTGAAATCTTCAGCACCTCCGCCGTTTCGTCCACACTCAGGCCGCCAAAGAACCGCAGCTCAATGATCTTTGCCTTCCGCGGATCCATCTGCGCCAGAGTTGTCAACGCGTCGTCCAGAGCGATCAATTCGCTCCCCCGCCAGGAACCCACTTCCGGAATTTCATCGAGCTGAAGGTGTGCCGCAGAACCCCCTCTCTTTGCCGCAGCGCCAGCGCGCGCACGATCGATCAAAATCCTCCGCATCGTCTGCGCAGAGATCGCAAAGAAATGAGCCCGGTCCTGCCAACTCACACTATGTACGTCGATCAGGTGCAGGTATGCCTCGTGCACCAATGCAGTCGCCTGTAGCGTATGGTCGGAGCGCTCGTGCGACATATATCCGCGGGCAATAAGGTGCAGTTCGCC
Organism: uncultured Acidobacteriaceae bacterium; assembly: GCA_963763905.1. GTDB lineage: Bacteria > Acidobacteriota > Terriglobia > Terriglobales > Acidobacteriaceae > PALSA-350. Next base: position 6,342 of record CAVXRU010000035.1, read on the forward strand.
ATAAACGATCGGTGCAAGCTTCTCGAAAGCAGCCTGATCGCCGGCACTCCATGCGCGCAAGAGGCCCGTAACGTCCACAGGTGGGGAAGAAATAATGGGACCTCCGCCTCGAATAGACTCCGCTCCAAAACAATTTTATCGCTGATGGTAGTTCCCACTCGCCAATCTCGCTAAAGGATTATAGGGCTCTCTGAGCCGCATATGGATGCTACGTGCGGTGTTGGAGTTCTCTGACCTTAAAGGAGGTCAAAATGCAAACCCACACTTTTTCAGCAAACCGAGGTCTTCTTGGCCGGCGGATTATCGGAGTGCTTATCCTCTCACTTCTTTTCGTCAGCGCCGGCTGGGCGGCCAATTCCGGCCCCTTTGGCGAAGGCGACGACGAACACTGGGTAGGGACATGGTCCACGGCGCCTCACGAACCGGACCTTCTCGTTCCTGGATTGTCGAACACAGGCTTCAACAATCAGACGCTACGTCAGATTGTTCACACGAGCATCGGGGGTCGTCGCGTGCGTGTGCGGCTGTCCACATTCGGGGCTACCAGCCTCGTCATAGGTGCGGCACACATAGCTTTGGCTGGGGTAGGCTCGGCGATCGTGCCGAACTCGGATCGGGAATTGACCTTCGGCGGCAAGTCGTCGATCACGATCTCGCCTGGTGCACCAATTTTCAGTGATCCGGTCGACCTTGCAGTACCTGCGCTCGGCAACTTAGCGGTAAGTATCTTCGTGCCCGGAGTTACTGGACCGGCAACCTGGCACTTCGAAGCGCGGCAAACGTCCTACATTTCTCCATCGGGAGATTTTTCGGCCAGCGGCGTTATGCCGATCGTCGCGTCAGCGCAGGCCTGGTTCTGGCTGTCTGGAGTGGAAGTGATGGCGCCCAGGCAAACTGGTGCGATTGCGACCTTTGGCGACTCAACGACGGACGGTACGCATTCCACCGTCGACGCCAATCACCGCTGGCCCGACCAACTCGCACGGCGCTTGGCTTTGCCGCAAAACGAAAGGAAAGGGGTACTGAACGCAGGTCTTGCCGGCAACAGACTGCTTCATGATTCGCTCGGTCCCAACGGTTTAGCCCGTTTCGACCGCGACGTGTTGAGCCAGTCAGGGTTAACAGACGTTATCGTGCTATTGGGCAACGCAGATATTGGCGAGGGATGGTCGGGAGGTAGTAACCCCGCGGACGAAGTGAGCGTAGATCAGATTATCCAAGGATACAAACAACTGATCGAGCGCGCGCACGCGAAGGGGCTCAAAATCTACGGTGCCACGTTGACTCCGTTTGAAGGGTTCGTGGTGCCGGGAACACCGTTTCCTTTCTTCTCGCCGGCGAATGAGCAGAAACGCCAAGAGGTTAATGAATGGATCCGAACGGGAAGTGAGTATGACGGAGTAATTGATTTCGACGAGGTGCTCCGTGATCCTGATCATCCGTCAAGGTTGCTGCCGCGCTACGACAGCGGAGACCATGTGCACCCAACTGACGATGGATACAAAGCGTTAGGAGATGCCATCGATCTGAGTCTGTTCAGAAACAGGGACCACTACTAACAGGGTGGTCCAGGCTTCGGGATGAACTTAATAGAAGTTGCACTGACGGATTTCTTCGGCCAAATCCAGGGTAGGGGCGCAACGAAGAACGTTGGGTCAGCGACTACAAAGATAAGGACCAGAATGTTTTTCGAAAGCTCAGCAGCCTTTACTGCGGCTTGTACTAAGCCACAGTAAAGGTTTCAGCAGGAACTTTTTTATCCGATGCTGACCGGAATCGCAACCCTCGGAATTGGCGAGAACGATGGTGAGCCAGCATTGTGCCTCAACCCGGAGGAATTCTTGCGGAAGTACGTGATCCCTACAATCTCGCGTAAGGATCCTACTTTTCAAGTCAATTCTACTGGCGAGGTGACATATGGGGAACCACTTGCTGCTTGGTCTATGAAGATGCCAGTGTCGGTGGGTGCTAAATCGCCATAAGCGGCCAATCGCTTCCCATTCTGAACGTGTGTTCGTGAGGGCCAAACTTCTGGACCCGCTTGCCCCGAAGCCGCGCCAATCCTGCGCTCGCACCAATGAGCCGTGCTGAACTGGAACATGTTCTAGCTCGCGGGCTTGAAGGTAAGAAAATCCGGCTGAAGAATAATAAACTACGTCTCTCAGCCGCGCTGCATCGAGCGATTCACAATTCCATTAGTCAAAACGGATTGGCCGGTTATCTTCGCCAATGCGCTCACCGATGCCGATTACTCCTCAAAAGTCGGCTAGGCGGCAGGAATTCTGAAGGCACGCCCCGGGTAGACGGATACCCAATTCCACCTCTCCTGTGCGAGGATACCGAACACATGGCTTCCCTTTCGCCCAAGGCAGACACGAGTCTCCATCGCCAGCTCCGCTTGCGCGACCTCATCCTTACCCAGGTGGTCAGCGTGGTTGGTAGTTCGTGGGTCGGCATTGCTGCGGGTCTTGGCCGCGCCCAGGCCGCCACCTGGATTGCCGCCATGCTGCTCTTCTACTTTCCGATGGCCGTATCCGTCATCTATCTCAACCGCGAGATGCCGCTCGAAGGCGGACTCTACGTCTGGGCACGCACTGCCTTTGGCGATCTGGGCGGCTTCATGACCGCTTGGAATATGTGGGTTTACGGTATCGCCATATCAGCCGCCATCCTCTATGCCATACCGACGGAACTCTCCTATCTCATCGGCCCGGCAGCCGCGTGGCTACCTGAAAACCACACCGCTGCTTTTGCCATTGTGGCCGTCATCACTCTGGCCATCGCTGCTGCTGCCGTTCGCGGTCTTGAGTTCGGCAAGTGGATCCATAATGTTGGCGGGATAGCCATTCTCACGGTGTACGCTGCGCTGATTCTGCTTCCCGTCTGGGCGCTTCTTCACCACACCAACGTCCACTGGGAGCCGCTTGCCTTCCATCTTCCTCGCCGCAACATGGTCTCCGCTGCCCTGTTTGGCCAGATGATTTTTGGTGCCCTGGTGGGCCTGGAGTATGTCGCTATCATGGCTGGGGAAAGTGAGGACGCTGCTCGCTCTATTGGCAAATCGGTGATCTTCGCGTCACCAATCATCTGCGCCATGTTCATTTTCGGCACAAGCTCGGTGCTGGCTTTTTCCCACGATCGCATCGACTACATTGCGCCCATTCCGCAGACGTTCCGCTATGCACTGGGTAACTCCGGCGTTGGTAATTACTTCGCCGTGATGGCCATTCTGCTGGTCCAACTCCGCCTCATCGCCGCTACCAGCCTTATCTTCACGGGGGCCACGCGCTTGCCTCTCGCCGCCGGTTGGGACCAGCTCATTCCCAGCTGGTTTAGTCGCCTTCATCCCCGCTTCCGTACGCCGACGAACTCCATCGCTTGCGCATGCTCGCTGGTCTTGCTCATCCTGTTGCTGGCTAACATAGGCGTGCACGCGCAGGAGGCCTTCCAGGTGCTCTCCAACGCCGCCATCACCCACTACGAACTTGCGTACCTCGCTATGTTCGCCATTCCTCTGGCCGGAACCGTTGCCCTGCGCCGGCGCCTGCCGCGATGGATTCGCTGGACCTCGATCGCCGGGTTCGTAGCAACCTTCTTCAGCCTGCTGATTTCCTCGTATCCTTTTGTCGATGTAGTCAATCCCCGCGCATATGCCGCCAAGATTCTCGGCACCACGCTGATCAGTAACCTGGTCGGATACATTTTCTATCGGGTGCGCAATCGCAAGCTAACCGCGGTCCCACATGGGTTAGAGGAGTCGGCGTGAGAACGGTAGGAAAATAGTTCCAACCGGCGGCGGCAGAGCCTTAGCGAGCCTCGCGAAAGTCAAAATAGGCCAGGTTCATTTGCCCTTCGGTAACAATGTGAATGGTCAGCACACTCTTCCCTTTTGGCAACTCGACCTTTAACAGGTTCGGGGCGACGTTCCAGTGGTGCCATTGCCTCCAGGCGACGGGGTCGGCTGCGTTGAACGTCGAGGATATAGGCACAGGTGCGCCGCTTGGCTTTCCGTTCACGTCGAGACTGATGCTTCCACCCCGATTCGAGGTGTAAAGCAGATCTGCGGTGTAGACTCCTGCCCGGGCGACCTGAACCGTTAGATTGAACCATTCTCCGGGCTGGGTCCAGCCCACATAGAGTTGGTTCTCCGGGGGCTGAATCAGGTCGTATTGCGTGTTGTCGATCTGATCGTGAAATTTGGTATAGGAGATATCCACGCCCTCGTGCATGCGGAACTCATTCAGATAAGTTCCGTCTGCGGGGTTCAGGGCTCCGCTGCCATTATTCTTGGCATCGGTGTCGTGGTACGCAATCCCTTCTCCGCCGAGGTCATAAAAGGCGCATTGCACCTTGCCGGGAATTGCCTGGGCTCCCGCGACGTAGCGGCTGTCGTGGTAAGGCTCTCCTTTGTAGGTGTCGAGAAAATCGATTGCTGCCGCCCGAAAACCCGGGATAAGGACCATCCATACAAAGAGACACAGGCTTAGTTGCATAATCTGCCTTTCACTGAATCGAGCTTACCTGACGCCGTGTGGAGGAGACAAACAAACCTGTTGAGACGGCAAAGACGTGAGTGCCCGGGAAAGAACCGCAGGTCCCTCCACTACGCTGCGTTTCGGTCGAGATGACAAAGGGGGAGGCCGGTGGTGCCAGGCACTGTCGTTGCTGAACAGAGGCCGTTTTTCATCACCTTGGGTGGGCCGAAGGCCCATGACTCCCCTGTCGAAAAACATTCCCAAGAAAGAGCATCCACACAGAGATCTCTCCACTTCGCTGCGCTTCGGTCGAGATGACAAAGGGGAGGGCGGTGCTTCCACGGCAGAGTCGTTGCTGAACAGAAGCCGTTTTTCATCACCTTGGGTGGGCTGCAGGCCCTGAGTACTCCGAAGGAGCGTAGTGGAGGGACCTGAGGTTCTTTCCCGGGCACTTAGCCCGACGTACAAACGGCGTTTTTCCGCAGACTGTGTAGAATGTCTGAATCAGAAAGGGTTTGCGTATTAATCGTCGTCGCTTTCTGTTCAATTCCGCCATGGCATGTGGCGCCTTCGGTGTTGCGCCGCATCTGGCGATAGCGAACGCGGACCAGGCAGCGCCTTTCCGAACTCCGTATAAATACCCAAAGCTGGTTCTCTCCCCTACCGGGCGCAAAGGCGACTTTGACCAACGCAGTATTGATGACCCTATCGTCTTCCATGCCAACGGAGCCTTCCAGATGCTCTACATCGGTTGGGACGGTGTCGGGTACCAGACCGGACTCGCGACCTCTCCCGACCTGCTTCACTGGACACGCACTGCTCTGGTGGCGCCCCGTGATCCGTCGTCCACCTATACGAAATACAACCTGGCTTTGAGTTCCATTCTTCGCGACAAGCAGCTCCGGAGCCGTGGCGACGCCATCAAGGTAGACGGAAAGTACCTCGGCGCATGGAACGCTTATCCCAGCGCTGGTTACGAGGAAGGCGCGGCGGTGATCGGCCTTGCTACCTCCGACGACCTTCTCCATTGGCAACTCACGGATCCTATCCTGCTCCCGCAGGATGGCGCTGCATGGGAGCACGGCGGTCTTTACCGTCCTGACCTGATGCTGGACCGTGGAACCTACTACCTTTACTACAACGCAAAGACCGATGTACTGCCAGAAAGCGAAGGCGGAGGGTGGCACGAGCAAACGGGCGTGGCAACTTCGAAAGATCTCAAAATCTGGACCCGCTACAAAGGCAATCCAATTCTCCGCAATGGTCCGCGTGGCACTGCGACCTATCCTGCGACGAACTCCATTTCCGCCACCCAGCCACCCCTCCCGGACTCCCGCGACAGCCGCTTTGCTTCCAACCCCTTCGTGGTTCAGAACGGCCGCGAGTACGCCATGTTCTATTACGGCTTCCGCTACCAGCGGCCCGGCCGCGCCTGCGAGATGCTGGCCATCGGTGATGATCCATATTCGTTCGTTAAAGTGCCCGAGATCCTCATTGACACGGGCGCACCGGGAACAATCGATGAAACCTTCGCTCATAAGCCCTCCGTCATCACACACGAAGGCGTTCTCTACCATTTTTATTGTGCAGTTAGCGGCCAATATCCCAACGAGATACGGGGAATCGCTGTAGCCCGATCAAAACCCTGGTAGACGAATTTGCGGCACCTTTGAGACCACATCACATCCAACTAAAACGATGTGATGGAGGTTGCGCTTGCCAGCAGAGTCAGTTCCGCGAGTGGTGATTGTGGGGGGCGGGTTCGGCGGCTTCTATGCCGCGCGCACCCTGGCCAAAGCTGCCGTGCAAGTCACCCTGGTCGATAAACACAACTACCATCTGTTCCGGCCGATGTTGTACCAGGTTGCCACTGGCCTTCTCGCCGGCGATGAGGTGGCTCCGCCTCTGCGTGTCCTGTTCAGCGAACAAAAGAATACAGATGTATTGCTGTCGGAAGTGACGGGCGTCGATGTTGTGAACAGGAAGGTACTGTTGCCCCATTGCGAGCTGCCCTACGACTACCTTGTCCTGGCTACTGGGATTCATGTGAATTACTTTGGCCACGAGGAGTGGAAGCAGATCGCTCCCGGGCTCGATTCGCTTCATGAGGCAGACGCAATTCGCACCAGGCTATTGACGGCGTTTGAAGAGGCAGAGCGCCTCGCCTCATGCGGGAATGCGGATCAAGCCCTGATTCAGGAGATGCTCACCTTCGTTCTTGTGGGCGGCGGCACGGTGGGGGTCGAGCTTGCCGGCACGATTGCCGAGATGACCCGCATGGCGTTGGAACGCGACTTCCGTCATCTTCGCCCGGGTTCGGCGCAGATCCTGCTTTACGAAGGCACTTCTCGAATACTTCCGAGTTTCGCCGAAGATCTCTCGGCCAAAGCACATCATCATCTGGAAGAGTTAGGAGTAAAGATTTTTACCGGCACCAACGTTGAGCAAGTGGATGCAGAGGGCATTGTGGCCAAGGGGACCCGCGTGCGCAGCCGGAACGTGATCTGGACGGCGGGCGTGGCGGCTTCGCCGGCGGCGCAGTGGTTAGGCGCGGAAGCAGACAAGGCAGGAAGGGTCAAGGTGAATGCCGATCTTTCGCTGCCCGGGCATCCGGATATCTTCGCCGTCGGCGATACGGCCCTCGTTGTCGCGGATACCCGCAACCTGTTTGGTCTGAAAAGCGGAACCGCAGTCCGGATGCCTGGCCTGGCGCAGCCTGCCATCCAACAGGGCGAATATGTGGCCAAGCTGATTCGCCGCCGCGTTTCCGGCCAGGCTGCGCCCGAGCCGTTTTGGTATTGGGACAAGGGTGACCTGGCGGTGGTGGGACGTGGCTATGCCGTCGCCGACCTCAGATTCTGGAGGACTGCCGGGTTGACGGCGTGGTTGCTGTGGGCCGGCGTCCACATCTACTTTCTTGCCGGCTTCGCCAATCGCTTGTTGGTCATGCTGCGCTGGCTGGTGCAATATCTCACCAAGCGCCGGGGCATAGGGGCAGTTTCTCTAGATCTTTAAACCACCAGCAGAAAATGAAAATGGCGCGAACGAATTGTTGAGTGGGCCACCCACTCAACATATGAAGGTTGGAGCTTATTTTCGATTGCTACTCGGCGCTCAATGCCTCGACTGGATTAACCGAAGAAGCTCTTCGCGCGGGGATCAAGCTGGCCAGCAACGCGGCAGCTCCAAGCACCGCAGCGACCGCCGCCAGCGTGGGGAAATCCCACGCATGCACGCCGAAGAGCAGAGTGCGCATCAGATGCGCTGCCGCAACCGAGCAGGCAAGGCCGGCAATGATTCCGGCTGCGGTCAGCCATCCCGCTTCTTTTAGGATGAGGCCCTGAATCGAGCTCCGTTGCGCACCCAGAGCCATACGCACACCAATCTCCCGCGTCCTCTGGCTTACCGAGTACGCGACCACTCCATAAAGTCCCACGACTCCCAGGGCCAGGGCTAACCCTGCAAAGCCAACTACCAGCCAGGTGGCGAACCGGTGCAAGAGGGCGCTTTGTGAGCTGCTCAGCTGGGCGGTCATGGTGCTTTCTCCATAGACTCCCAGGTTCGGATTGATGCCGCGTAGCGTCTTCACCAAACCGGGCAGCATGGCATTTTCGTCCTGACCCGTGCGCACAGCTACCGCGAAGTATGGATCAAGGCTGTGGTAAATGGAAAAATACTCCGCAGGCCAGGGCTGATCATCCGCCGCTCCCTCCCGCACATCTTCGATAATCCCCACCACCTGCCGCATCGACTTGGGAGATAAGTCCCCGTCGCCGATCATCTTGCCCAGAGCATCCTCGCCAGGAAAATACTTTTTCACCATGGATTCGTTGAGGATGGTCACCTGGGGATGGTTGGCATCATCTGCTTCCGTAAACATGCGCCCGCGCAGCAGCCTGGCCTTGAGCACAGTCATGTACTGCGGGCTCACGTCGCGTTGCAACACTTCGTTGTGCTCGCCATGAAACGGTTTGCCGGGAATTCGTATCCAATCCGTATCGCAATTGCAGTTCAAGGGCAGATCGCTGGTGACGGCCGCCGATTGAACGCCCGGCATCGCCGAAACTTTCTCCAGAATCTGGTGATACAGAGCGATCTTTTGTTCAGGCTTGCTATACACGTTGTCCGGAGCCATGACGTAGACGGTTGCCAGGTGCGAGGTATCAAATCCGGTTTCGACGTGCAGCATAAGGTAAAAACTCTTGGCCAGAAGTCCAGCGCCGGCCAGCAGCACCACGGCCACTGTGAGCTCCACCACCACCAGATTGGCGCCCAGGCGACGCCAGAAGCGGCTCGCTGTGCCCCGTCCCCCGTCACTTAGCCCGTCCTGTACATCTCTGAAAGCGAGCCGCAGAGTGGGCGTGGCTGACAGCAGAACCGCCGCCAGAAGCGCGGTTCCAGCGGCAAACAACACCGTGTGCGGGTTGAGGCCCAGGGCGTCGAGAAAGGGCATGCCCTGCGCCATTGGCTTGGGAACGATCCGCGTCAGCAGTGAAATCATGAAGACCGCTGACAGCATGCCCGCCGCACACCCGAGGCCGGCGAGCAACAGTCCTTCGGTGGTAAACAGTCGAGCCAAGCGGGCGGGGGTAGCACCGAGAGCGCTACGCACCGCGGTTTCGCGCCTGCGGCTTTCTGCGCGTACCAGCAGCAGGCTGGACACATTCACACCAGCTATCAGCAGCAGCAGCCCTGCCCCTGCAAGCAACATGAGCAAAGTCGGCCGCAGCTTGCCCACAAAAAGTTCTGACAAGGGTTCGACGCTTGCGCTTTGCCCTTGGTTGGAACCCGGATAGGCAAGAGCGAGCCGGGCTGCAATTGCCTTCAGGTCGGCGGATGCCGCCTGCACAGTCACCCCGTCGCGCAAACGCCCCACGCCGTCGAGGTTGTGGCAGCTTCTTCGCGTCTCACATCCGTTCTTGTCCAGCAGAGGAACCCAGAGCTCCGCGCTGGCACGCGGCGCAAAAGAAAAGTCACGCGGTAAGACGGCCACAATCGTGTATGCCTCGCCAGACAGGCTTATGGTCTCGCCGATTACTTCGCGGCGGCCGCCGAAGCGCTTCATCCATGTGCCGTAGGAAAGCATGGCGATCTTCGGCTGCCCGGGTTTATCTTCGCCTGGCCGGAAGTCTCGGCCCAAGATCGGCGTGACCCCGAGCAGGCGAAAGAATCCGTCGCTGACCCGGGCTGCCGGCACGGGCTCGGAGAGTGTGCCCGTGCGCAGCAGAAATCCGGTGCCTCCATAGGCCTCCAGCGACTTGAGGGTGATGTTCAGCCGCTTCCAATCCTCGTAATCAGCGCGGGAGAGATTCGAGCGTGGAAACACGGCTTCGCTTTCGTCAACATCCACCAGCCGATTCGGATCCGCATAGGGCAGCGGCCGAATGAGCACCGCATCTACGAAAGCGAAAATAGCCGTGCTGGCTCCAATGCCCAGCGCGAGCACCAGAATTGCCGTGAGCGCCAGGCCAGGACTTCTTCGTAGCTGCCGGAAGGCAAATCGCAGGTCTTGCACCACGGTTTCCGCGCGAAATTGCACCACTTCACGACTGCGTTCCTGGAGCAGCGTCGCATTCCCAAATTGCCGCATGGCGGCATATCGCGCTGCTTCGGGCGGGATGCCGGCAGCCTCGAACTCCTTGGCTGTCTGCTCCCGATGAAAGGCCATTTCTTCCTGCAGATCGTGATCGAAATCCCGGCGCCGGAATAGAAGCGCAGTCTTTCTCAGCCAGCGGACCAGGGCATTCATGCGGTCTCCTGTGCGTCCTCGAGTACCCGCCCAATTGCGGCTATCATCTTCTGGAAATCAGACACTTCAATGCCGATAACCATAGACGTTCTATGGATAGAAAGTCAATGGTCAGAGAGGTTGTGCCAGCCCTGGACTTCAGTCCAGGGAAAGCGGGTTTTTAAACCCGCGAGAACACGCTCGGTCTATCTATTTCGGAGCTTTACAGGTGCGGAAAAACTCGATTGCCCGTGAAATCCTAGCCCTCAGCGGCTAAAGGCGTACTGGTTCTAGATTGGTTATGTACCGCTTAAAGGCCGTACCCTTCAAAGGCAAGCGTTTTTCCGCAGCCTCTTTAGCGCTGGTGGCTGCTACTCAGGCGGTTTGCGACGTTTCTCACGCAGACTTTTTCAGCCGGGGAATCCAGCGAGGCACGCGGGCGCAGAAGTGTTCGTATTCTTCCCCGAATTTCCGTTTCAGCGCAGGTTCTTCGTAAAGAAGAACGAATGCGAAAAAACCCAGCCAAACAACAACTCCGTACGCCAACACGCGCACACTGCCGAAAAGCAAACCCTGGCCAAAAATCAACAGCGACACGGCAACATACATGGGGTTGCGCGTGTAGCGATAGAGTCCGGTAGCAACGAGACACTGTGGGGGAGCAACAGGCGCGGGCGTCCCCAGCCCCTGGATCGCGAAACGAGCAAAGGAATCAAGCAGGACGGGAAGCCCAGCGGCCATCATCACGGTTCCGATGATGCGAAAAGCTACGAACCCGGGTAGCGGCGACGCGAACTCCCAGTGGCATATTGCCCAGGGGAAATACACGGCAAGTGTACCCGGGGCTAGAACCAGAAAGATTGCCGAGCCGAGGAGAGCACCTGCGCGTTTCATACAGAGTTCGTGATACGCAGCTAGCGCCGCTTACGGTTGGTACCCGTCGGCACGCCACTTTGCGAACAGGGTTAATTGCTCTTTCGTCCAATACGGTCCACCGGGCGGCATCGTCGGTGGTTGAGCGCCATGAGGAGAGACCGTCTCCAGCACTGCCTCGGCATGGCTGTAATTGCCGGAGGGATCGGACATATAGTCATAGTCGTCCAGTACGACTCCATGGACCTTCATATGAGCAACGTCCACCGGGCGAAACAAGGGCGCGATGTCAGCCGCGAAAGAAACGAGTGCCATTTGCTCTCCTTTAAGCGCGCGGCAATCATAGCAAATTTCGCTGTTTCTTCAGAGCCAGGACGAACTCAAGGTTGCGTCGCACTCGAGGCTCAAAAGCACCTCGTCTCCGTTTGAAGTTCCGGCCCGAAATCTGAAATGTGTGACAGAAGGTCTCTGGGGTGTACAGGCTTATTAAGCAGCACGAAATTGTGGAGTGCATATTTGGGATCGCCCAGTAAATCGACAGTCTCGGCCTGACCTGAAAACAAAAGCACTTTACAATCCGGAACCAATGCCCTGACCTCAACACTGAGATCCATGCCATTCAATCCCGGCATTACAACGTCGGAGATGAGGAGTTGCGGTGGAGTGAGCCGGACGATCTCCAACGCGCTCTCTGCATCGTAGGCAGCGATGCAGGCGTAACCGCTTTGGCTGAGAATCATAGACAACGTATCCGCAATCACGCTCTCGTCATCCACGACGAGCACCAAGGGCCGAAAATCTGGATCGGCTATCAAATTTTTATTCCACAAGTCTGAGACGGGAACGGTTTCGAAATTTAGGGTCCGGGGCATGGTTTCAACCTCTAGCACCACCCTACTCCTAAAGTCTAAATACGGGTTAAATTGTTTAAATATCAATCACTTAACGGCTAGCGTAACTTCATCTTGCCAAGAGCGGTAGTTCTGTCTTAGCATACCTTTGCGTTAGAAGTGCGAGTTTTTAGCGCTACGATTGCACATCGTTAACGAAGGGAGACAGCAGATGCGCGGGGATCGGGAAGCGAAGGGTACGATGCGATTTCAAGCTGTGCAGAGAGAGAACATTCCAAACGGCCGTAATGGAAAGCACAAGGCCATTGTTCTTGCCTTGCTCAGCGACATTGAGAAGTTGGCCACCGGCGAAGCCCTCAAGGTGCCACTGGCCGAATTGCCGGACACTAAAGAGAACATCCGCTCGGCCCTCAATCGGGCTACCAAGCTGCGGGAAATCGAACTGGGAACTTCGAGCGATGAAGAACATTTGTATATCTGGAGGGTCAGCTAGTGATCGATCGGTGTTATTAACTCGGCGCGATCGCAGGCGTCATTTTATGCCACCAGGGATCAAGAGATTTGGATCCGCTCAAACAAACTGATACAACAACTGTACGCACTGTACATAGAAGGGTGTGTGACACAACTGAGGTTCGCAGAACGGCATTACGGATGAAAACACCTAAGATCGTGCCCTTTGCGAAGGGAGGCGTCCGCCTGACGGTAAACCTTCTTTTTTCGAGCGGGTGCGGGAAATCCTCCACATTGTTCGCGCGGACCGCACTCCGTTGCAGAAGGACATGGCTCCTGATGGTTCAAAGCTCTCTTCCGGAGACGAGCAAAGACCCTTGTAACATTTCATTAAACTCATTTTGGGCATTAGGTCATGGGCTTCGGGCCCACCCACGGCGATGAACATGGAAAACACCGCCCTCCCCTTTGTCAGGGTCGGCTTCGCGCTGCTAAGCCACGATCACCTATGGTGCTCTGCGTAAAAAAGAGCATCACGAAGAGATCTGCCTTCCGGCAGAATTCTTACGAAGCCTTCAGAGATTCGGAGAATCTGTTCACTTGTGGCCCTCATCAAGCGCTCATGAAGGATGTTCAGTGGCACCGAACGGAATCCTGAAAGCAAAATTATCTGAAAAATAATGGAGCAATGCATGGCAGCAAAAAAGGTAGCTATCGTAATCTCGGACAGTGCGCGGGTGGGCCGGTGGTGACCACGCAAGGTTCCCAGCCGGGTGGTGCAGATCGCCGGTTGCAGGACCTTGGCATCCAGCTCCCAGCCGCCCCCACGCCATTCGGCACTTATGTGGAGGCGCTACAAACGGGCAACCTGCTCTTTTTTAGCGGGATGCTTCCCGTCGTCGATCACAAACCGAAGTATGTCGGTCGTCTGGGAAAAGAACTCGATACCGAGGCCGGCCGGGATGCCGCCTACACTGCGGCTTTGAGTGTTCTCGCTGCGGCTAAAAAGCATTTGGGCTCTCTCGATCGAGTGACCCGCGTGATCAAGCTCGGCGTGTTTATCGCAACCCACGGGGACTTCTTCGACCAGCCCAGAGTCGCGGATGCGGTCTCCGATTTGTTCCGCGATGTCTTTGGCATTGAGAAAACATCGGTTCGGCTGGTCATCGGCGTTGCCAGCCTTCCCCTTGGCATGCCCGTAGAACTAGAGGTCATCTTCGAGGTTGCGGACTAACCCGGCACGATTGGGGATGCGAGTACCCGGGAAAGAAACCGCAGGTCCCTCCACTACGCTCCTTCGGAGCTCCGGTCGGGATGACAATTTCGTTGCGAGGCAAAGTATTCGTGCTGAAATTATTGCGCGCACCACAGAATTGTCATCCCGACCGGAGCGAAGCGTAGTGGAGGGACCTGCGGTTTCTTTCCCAGAGACCACCGATGCCGTGATCGCTAAGCCATCTGCGCTCGCCAACGGGTAATCTTGTGTTGTATCCGTCTTGCAGCGCCCTTGCGGGCCAACGGCCAAATGAGCTTTGCATATTCCTCGCGCGGAAATCGAGCGAGTGCTCGTTTGAGTTCGCCGGCCGGGAGAGATCCCTTGTTGTGCAGCAGAGAGGTTATATAACGTCGCCGATCAAGAACTGGATGGAGAAATGTGTCGCCCTGGGCTGGACGCAAATCGTCTTCCATCGTCGGCGGGAACCAATCGTAATTGTTCACGTCTCCGAAATCGGCAAGTGACACCCATTTCATCCCTGCCCGCACGATTTCGCTGGGTACAAACAATTCACTACTGGGCCAACTGATGACCGACGGATCAACCTTCATCGCCAACCGCCGCTGGTGCAACAACTGCAGCGCCGCGGAGGAAAACAAACTCACGTTAAGCAATGCAAGTTTGTTCTCTCCAGCCGGATAAACATCACGTTGATACGGGGTCCAATGCCATTGCTCGAAGCTTCGCGAAATCGGCAAAGCAACAAGACCGGCATCTTGCGAGATGGCGCGGGCAACAAACCGTTCTAGAGAGCATTGCACCACGCAATCGTATTCGACGAACAAGTAATGATCGTATTCAGGATGCTGCTGCTGAAAGTGATAGTGGGCGTAGTCCGGGTTCCACCACAAGACTCCACCCACGGCAAAGCGCATCGCCAGACCACCGGCTTCAAGATCAGCGCAGGTAAAGCGGACCACTCGCTCGAATGGTATGGACCCGACCGGGCCCCCAGTCTCATCCATCAATACATAGAAATCAAGCGCGCCGGCCGATTCAGCCAGACGGCGCGCTTGACGCTCAACGAAGGAATCCCAGGCATAAGCTTTAAAAATTACAGCGCAACTAGGAGCGGCGGTCTTCATGTCGTCCTTCTTAGCGATCTGGCTTGCTTCAACAAGTGGTCAGCTTGCCGATTTACTTTCGGCCTATGACTGCGCCGGCTTGCATAGTGTTCGCGTACAGCGGAACGGATTCCGGGTTGTGAGAGATGCGCTGTCTTCCCTGCACCGGGGTCAGGTCCATCACAGAGCGTAACTCTTCGCCAACATGGTGAACCTCTTGATAAGTCATCGTGTCGAACAGAGGTAGACTGATCATCCTGGCGGAAACTTCATCGCAAACCGGCAAGGGGCCCGCTACGCTGACTTTTTGGAAGTAAGGCTGTTCCATCAAGTGCGGGCTAAAATATGCTCCCGTCGCAATGCCGCGAGATGCCAGCTCTTCGCGGATAGCTGTCCGGCTGTCGCCCAGTTCACCTGGCAATAAGGCCGGTACAAATTGGTGGGCCTGGGTGCCTTGCGCTTGCGCCTGATAGTCAAGTTCCGGCAGCACCGCACGATAACGATTGGCCAGTCCGGCCCGGTATTGGGTGATACTGTCGTAATCTCTAAGGCGCAAGCGGCCGATCAACGCGGTCACTTCGCTGAGCTTGGCGTTGAGGCCGGGCATGGTCGCCGAGCGCGGCTCACCAAAACCGAAACCGCTCATAGTGCGCAGCCTGGCAATGCGATCCTTATCCGCACTGTAGATCAAACCCGCCTCACCCACCGCAAACGACTTGGTGGCGTGCATTGAATACACCACGCTTCCCTCAAAGCCGCTGCCGAATCCTCGCCCCTGCGCGTCAAAGGTGCCCAGCGAAGCGGCAGCATCCACCACCACCGGCACCCCGAGCTGACTGGTGATCCGGCGATAACGCTCCAGGTCGATGGGGTAGCCAAACGTGGCATAGGGCATGGCAATCGCAACCTTGCCCGCGTAACGGGCCAGCAGTTCTGACTCGGCGTCAGGGTCTGCTGCCCAGCTTTGTGGATGAATGTCGCACAGTAGCGGCGTCAGGCCACACCAAACTGCGGCGTGTGCCGCGGCCGCGAAGGTAAAGCTCGGCATCAGGGCGAACTGTCCCGGGGCTGTGTCGCCGACCACTTCCTTGATGGCCAGCATCAGGCCAATGGTCGCATTGTTAACTGTCACGCACGCGCCCTCGCCGCCGAAGAAGCGTTCCAGCATCTCCTCTTCAAAGCGCGTATTGACCGGGCCGAAGTTACTGAATATTCCACTCTGCTCGAGTGAACGCAGTTCGTCGACAGCAAGCGAAAGCTGTGGTGGGGCGGGACGTACTAGCGGGATATTCATACCTCGAGCTCCTGTGCAACGGGGATCTGTTCCAGTTGGGGGAGCGAAAACGGTTCAAATGCGTCGTCCTCCACGGACTTCGGAGAAAAGATGGCATCGACGATCAGACCGCCCACGTCACTCTGCCAAAGCCAGAGGCCATTCGCCTGCCCTCGGAAGCTTGGTTCACCACCAAGCTTTCCCCAGGGGACAAAGCCAGCGGCCAGGCCAATGGCGAACAAGTTGGGAAGCGGGTTCCCGCCAGCGTCTAATACCTGGCAGTAATTGTCGACAAGCCGCGCCTGCGGGCTTGTTTCCGACTGCAAGGTCACCCGTTTGCCTGCCTGATCGAACACAGGCAATGCACGAGGCCGGTACCCCAGCGCAGCAATCACCAGGTCTGCATCGTCCAGCAGTTTCAGCGAAGCCGCATTGTCGACACCCAGCCGATGCAGGTGCAGACGAGGTTCGGGCGCCCGTCCACCGATACCGCGCGCGCGCATGATCAGCTCACGCGAGTCCAGCCTGAAGCCGCCCAGACGAAACACACGGCCGCTGACGGGACAAATGTCGTCGGAACTAAATTCCGTGTATCCATCAGCAAGCGCCGCTTCGACGGTCGGATAATAGATTCGCAATTCGCGCCGGTGAAGCAGGCTGACAGCGCCCGGACCGTACTGAACCTCAGGCATCCGGTTCAACAAGGCGTGTGCGACAGCCGCGGCACTGGTGGAACCGCCGATGATGACCACACGTGGAGACCGGCCCAGCTGGAGAAATTTCGCTTTGGCGGCTGCGAAGCCTGTGGTGCTAAAAACATCACCCGATTGCAACAGTCGTTGACCGCACCGCTCGGCCAAGTTCACGCCCGCTACTTGTTCGTTCCGCAGGCGCTCGATTGGCTGCGTGGCGCCGGTCGCGAGAATTACATGTTTGGATTCGATGGTGTGCGCGCGTCCGGTCTCAACATCTCTGAGTAGAGTGAGCCAGCCTGTTCTGGTGCGCTCAGTCGAAACCGCTTTGTGCCGTTTCAACACACGTCCGTTGGGCGCGTTGGTGATGACCTGGTGCATGGCTCGCCCGACCAACGCGAGAAACTCACCGGCGCGGCGCAGCGGCACTGTTCCTTCTCCAACCTCTACAAGCTCTTTGGTAAGCGGATGGTTTCGCAAAGACGCTAGCTCGCTGTCGGCTGGTCCCGCAAGGCAGTCCGCAAAGGTGAAGCCGGTGCTGTCGGAATTGATACACCAACGTCCAAGGCTACCCTCTCCTACTGCGCCGGTTTGCTCAACCAACGTAACGCCCTCGTTGAGCAATTCCGCAAGACGCCCACGTCTATGCGCTGCGAGCAGAGGCGCAAGCCCTCCCGGGCCTCCACCAACAATGACCACACCAGTGCGATCGAGACTCAATGTCACCTGCTTTGGCGCAGCCGGAAACGCGGCAACGCCATTAAGATTTTTTTAGGGGGAAAAGTTAGGCAGGATAGAGCTGGTTCTCTTGGTCAGACATAGATCCAAGGCGATGTCCAGCAGGCATCCTGTTTGAGAAGCTTACGATGCAACTGGTCAAGCGCCGAAGGATTTTCGCGTGCGTATCCGCTCTGCAGTAACCAAAAAGTACTCTGGACCGGATATCTGTGGTCTATATCTTTCGATCTTAATTTGCGGAATGAACGGCGGCCCATGCTTCAGTAATCGATCTGTCTCACGCTACGGCACAGCTCATACAGAAAGTCACCAACGGCAGTTACCATTTGCCGCACTTCGGTTTGGTTAGAGCCCAAAACACAGGATGTTTGCCCCTGCCGCAACCGCTATATATTGGTTGCCACTCACGGTGAACGTGATGGGCGACGCCTTCATAAAGACGTTGGTCGGGAATTGAAAGAGAGTTTTCCCATCCCTCTGATCGACGGCCGCGAAGCCTCCATTTGGTTGGCCATAGAAGACCAGCCCGCCCGCAGTGGCTAAAACCCCGCTCCAGGTTTTGGCCCGCGCGGGCCCAGGCTGCGCAATCTCCCACGCAATCTCCCCCGTTTCGATGTTAAGAGCGCGCAAGAAACGCTGCCCTTTTTGATCGGGATAGGTGGGTTTGTCGCCGACGCATTCTTCCAGGGCCAGGACGTAATAAAGGCCTGTCTGTGGGGAAAAGGCTGTTGCGTCCCAGTTCGCCGCATCGCTGGGACAACCGCTGGCGTCCTTCACCACCGGCCGGCCATCCGGCCCAATACTCGAGGCCCAATCGACCCGGCGCAGGAAAGGCCTGGCCAACAGCAGCTTGCCATTGTTGCGATTCAATACGTAAAAAAATCCATTGCGATCGGCGTGCAGCAGCAGCTTGGAGGGCTTGCCCTGGAACCTGGCATCGACCAGTACATTGGGTTCCGTCGCATCTCTGTCCAGCAAATCATGAGGCGTGAACTGGTAGTGCCACTTGAGTTCTCCGGTCCTGGGATTCAAAGCAAGAACGCAATCCGTGAACAGATTGTCACCAGGACGGGTACGATCCTCCGTGTCGGGCCAGGGATTGCCGGTAGCCCAGTAGAGGGTGTCCGAAGAGGAGTCATAGGAGCCTGTGAGCCAGGTAGAACCACCACCGGTGCGTGGTTCCCCGCCTTTCCAGGTTTCAATACCTGGCTCACCCGCGCGAGGCACTGTCCAACGCCTCCAAATGAGCGAGCCATCGTCGGGTTTGAACGCGGCGACGAAGCCGCGAATCCCTTCATCGGCGCCGGAGACGCCGGCGATGATCATGCCGTCGACGATCAGCGGGACCATGGTGCCGCCGTAGTGTTGACCCTCGGAATCGGGCGCCAGCGGAATTTCCCAAAGCAGTCTACCGGTCCCGCGGTCAAGCGCGAGCAAGTGGGCGTTGTCGGTAACGAAGAAAACCTTGTCGCGTAGAATCGCGACTCCGCGGTTGGTGCCAAGCTTCGCGTCACCCTGCACCTCGTCGCTGGGCGGCCGGGAGTAGTGCCAAAGGGGAGCGCCGGTGACGGCCTCCAGGGCATACACCTGGTTAGGGCCGGTCACATAGAGTACTCCATCGGCGGCCAGGGGAGTGGTTTCCAGGCCAAACGCCTGCATGGGGAAAATCCACTTCAACTTGAGCGACGAAACATTCGAGGTGTTGATTTGTTTGAGAGAACTAAAGCGATTGCCTGAATCATTCCCGTTGTAAGTGAGCCAATCGCCGGGCCGCGGGGAGCCCCAGGTAACGTTCCGGGTGGCTTCTGCAACTGTGGCTGGCCTGATGACTAAGCCAACATTCAAGCTCAGCAGGTAGTCCGCGAGCGCTCTGCGGTCAGCGGCGGGCAGATCCGCAAACGAAGGCATGCCTGCTGCGACATTGCCACGTTGCAGGAAGGTGCTTAGTTGATCGACGGATTGCTCCGCCACCCGGGAATTCATCGCCAGGCCGGGTGCTTTCGCTGTGCCGCGTGCGTTATCTCCATGGCAGCCTGCACAGTTCCTGGCGAATAATTCCGGCGATTGCTGGGAGATGAGTGGCTGAGCTGACAGGAGAAGCAAGAGCAAGAATATTTTCAACTTACTCTTCTCCAAACTTCAGTGCAGATCGGCCGGCCTGACACCCTTAACGAAGCCTTCCAAACCGAAAGGGTGCGGATGGTATTCCCCAACCAACGCGACATTTGATTTTGCACGAATCTGCCCCTCCATCCCCAGCGCCCAATAGCAGGCATTGACGAATAGTCTGCGGTCAGCCTCGATCAGCAGATCTTGCGAAGTGCCAAGCGTTGTAGCGAAAACCCGGGAGGCTTTTCCGCTGCTTCCGGTGTACGTCTTCACCCATGCGATGGGCATCATGGGATCGTTGACCGCACCGGCGACGGGAGGTGAATTCTGATCCATGCCGGAGAGTACCTCACCAAAGACGAGAACGTTGCTGTCCCCGGGCAGCGGTAATCTCACCTCGTAGACATCGGTGGTACTCCACAACTCACCGCTGTGAATGCCGGTGAGGATGGGGTGCGCAGTTTGCTTCGGATTGAGAACGCCCAGGGTGCTTTGCTTGCCATGGTCTCCATGATGCTTGATCCAGGTTTCACCCAGCACCATCCGTCCGAACCCGCCATCAGGATTGTTCCAGCTATATCTTGCGTACGTAGGACTCCCCTTGAACTGGAAGGCATGGGTGGCCGTGCGCATTCCTACGACCGGTTTACCGGAGTTTATGTAATCCACAATATGCTTCATCTGGTCGTCGGGCAGATCGCGAAAGCGCGTCAGAATCACCAACAAATCGGCAGAGTCGAGCGCTTCGAGGCCAGGGATATTGTCAAGCTGATCGGGATCGATGGAACCGTCCTTAGGATTGATAGCGAATAAGACAGTGCACTTGAATCCATGGTGAGTGGAGAGGATTTTGGCCAGTTGAGAAAGCGTTTCCTCGGAGCGATACTCCTCATCTCCGCTGATCAGCACGATGTTTTTGCCCTTGGCTTTACCGTGAGGCTCAAGGATCAGAGATGATTCTGCCCCGAGAAGCCACGCAGGTTGAGTCAACAGGATGGCCGCGAGGCACAAGTACAACCACGAGATACGATGCATAAGGGCGCTTCCTGAGGGCTTTCGCCTTCCCGGTGAACGCCTGCCATTCTACCAGTGTGCTGGATTCGCAAGACCGTCAACCGGCCGGCGCCTGCTCAGCAGCTACCTTGCCCGCATCCAGAGTGGCGCGCATCATGTCCGCATATTGCCGGTCGAGAAACCCCCAGCGAAAAAGAACGCGGCCCAGGCTTCCCAGATATCCCGGGAACTCGTCATCCTTGAGTTTGAAGGAATAGGTCCACACAATATGAGTGTGCGCGCTGTCGACCGCGGTGTGATGAAACTCACCCAGGCCATACTCGATGGGCCGGCCTTGTTTGCTCGTATAGTTCCAGACAATATACCGGAACACCCTTGAATCGCCGCTCTGCCCACTCTCCAGCACTTCCTCCTCGAGTGTGCCCCCATCGCTAAGACAAACCAGACGGCGGGCACCGGCTGATCCGAACGGAATCTGGTTCAGCGCGTAATGCCCCGTGACCCCGGGCAGATCACCTGCTTTGTGGATCGCGTCTTTAATATCAGTTTTTTCCGCCTGGCTTAAGACAACCGCGAGTGGGCGGTTCACCGTGATCTCCTCGGTGTGCGCTGCCAATTCTTTCGTATCCACCATCGCGGGGTGGGGCCGGTCGACAAAACCGGGGGGAGGAACACAGGTTTGCGCCCTCAGGCATGCGGCGGCAGCAGTAAACAGAATGAGATATGCGATTCGCTTGCTGTTCATGTGGAGATGGCTCCATTTACTACGATGATCGGAATATACGACTATCGTACTAAGTCTGTCAACGGCTCGGAAAAACACATGCATTATCATCTGGTGAGTGAAGGCAAAGAGAGCTCCGGAAAATCCCGTGTCGGATCGGGAGGCCATGTCTTTAGACGAGGGTGTGGCTATGCTGCTGCAGAAGTTCAAGCTCGAGCCAAGCATCGTCGCCGGTAGTCCGTACGCCGATCTTCATGCAAATGACGTTGGCCTGCTGGTTATGCTGCGGCAGCCGGAAAAGTGGAGTGTCCGGCGCATTGCTCAAGCCCTGGGAGCGCCCATTACGACCATTTCTTCGGCGCTCGATCGGCTCGAGAGCCGCGGCCTGGTGACTCGCGGACACGTGGCTGAGGATCGCCGGATGGTGCGCATCGAGCTTTCGGCCGCCGGGCATCGGCTCGTCACAAAAATCCGATCGAATCAGGTGGAGGTTTGCCGCTCAATGCTGTCACTTCTGGATCCGCAGGACCGCGAAAGCCTCATCCGCCTGGTATCACAGCTGGCAAAAGCATAAGATCAGCGGTGCTCTTCCCGTTCAGATAAGAGACAGGCTTTGCTGAATCAAGTGCTTTGTATCGACAAACGGATCGACATCAGAATCCGATTCCATCGAATAATAGCCGCGAAAGTGCGCTGCCTTGGCAATAGCAAAGAGTGGAGCAAGTGAGACTGTCTTGCGCTCGCCCTTGATTGACTCGGCATCCTTCACGTGGCTGATATTCCAGGCATAGGCGAACATGCGTTTCACGCTTTCGGCATTAAAACTTTCGTCACCAAGGGTCAACGAATTGCCAAAATCGGGAAGGCCCCGCAAAAAGGGATTGTTGGCCAACTTAATGGCTGCCAGCACGCGCGCCTCCGAGGAGAAAACCGGATCATCGTTCTCAAGGTTGACCACCACGTTGCGCCTGGTTGCATAGTCAATGGCCGGCTTGAGGGCCTCCATCGCCTGGGCCAGGTTGGAATGGTCGCGACACTTGGGAATCCAAACGCGGATGCTGGGAGACGCCAGCAACACAGCGATATCGACCCAACGGCGATAAACGGCGTTGCCCGCACTGCGTGTGGCCGGGTCGTCACTGCAGAGATCAACCCGCGCATCGACCGGGATGTTCACTGTGTGCACGCCGGCGGCGTCAAACGCTGCCCGCAGTTTTCTTACCTCGGCAAGTTCGGTGGAGGGAAAGTGCGAGTCCAACGGCTCAATTCCCTGCACTCCAAACTGGGACGGGATCGACCGTGCAAATTGGACCAGGTCCATACCAGTTTTTTTGGGATCATGCTCGCGATTGCCAGGAGCGATGATCGACGCACGGAAAGGGTAGGTTGCCACCGCAATGCGCGCTCGCGGATCCACGGGAAAGACAGCTTGGGGACCGCTCGGCTCTGCGACGAGGGCAGCACCGGCGGACCAAAGCAGCGCCGACTGCACAAAACGGCGGCGTGTGAGGTTCTTCATCCGTGACACGGCGCCGTCTCACAGACGGCTACTCTCTTAAGCATTCCCAAAACTCCTTTCGCGTAGAGCGCGACACAAAAAACGATTTGCAATCATACTACTGGACCTCACCATCTGCTCAACCTCAACCTTAGGTGGGTGGCCCAGGTTTCGCTTTTGAAACCTGGGTTCCTACGGGCAAGTGGTGGTCGATAGCGGAGGCGCATCCATGCCGCAAACAAACAACGGAGGAAACAATTCGTGGCGGCTTGGTTTGGCACTGTCCCTGACCCTGATCGCGGCAGCCGTCGTATGGGTGTGGTCCGCCTCCACGCGCCCTGCAAAAACAAAGCCGGGCAAGCCGTTCACTGATTTGGGAGTGACGATGCCACTCAACCAACCTGGTGGTGGTCCGGCGCCCAGGGAGGCATACGAGGTCTACTCAGCGCTTTACCAAACTCCGATGCCCGAACCTCTGGTGTTCGCGGAGGATTCAAACACAGACATTCCCCAGGTGAATGGAAATTGCCTAAAGCCATCCACTCCTCAGGAGCAGGAAATGGCAGCTGCCTTCGTCGCAGCCAATCAGCAGAGCCATCGCTGGGAGCAAAACTTTTCCATAGCCCAAGGCTATGAATTGCTCAACCTCGATGAAGTTGACCAGATGCAGACCTGCCTGGCAAACCACCAGCATGACGGCGCACAATGTGCAAAGTATGGGCAGTTCCGCTATGTGCGGTTGCTGGCAGTGCCGGGGTTCGACCACGCACACACTCGCGCACTGGTATCGGTTATCAAGAGCTGCGGGCGTTTTTGCGGAAGCGGGGGAATTTTTGCGGTTGAGCGAAAAAACGGCAAGTGGCAGCGTTCCGCGACCACTGATTTCACTCGCGACTGCAGTTGGATGTATTAAATGCTGTTGGCGATTCTGATCATCGCCGCGGCGCTGCGCTCAACATCGTCATCCGTGGTCGCCCAACTGGATACGCTGATACGCATGGCAGCCTGCCCGTGCCACTCTGTGCCTCCGCACCAGCAGGTTCGGTCCTCTTGCACGCCTGTGATAACCCGCCGCGTGTGCTCGTCACTGCCAAAGGAGACCAGCACCTGGTTCAACACCACCTCGTTGAGGATGCGGAAGCCCGCCTCGCGCAGCAGATGCGCAAACAACCTGGCCTGGCGGCAGTTGCGCTCGATGAGTTCGCTGAGCCCACTGCGTCCCAGGGACCGCATGGCCGCCCACATTTCGACCCCGCGTGCGCGCCGCGAAGCTTCGGGTGCGAACAGCGAGGGCTCTCGGCCCGCACCCGGTGTGAGGTAAGCGGCGCTCACCGCCATGGCGGTTTTGAGGTGCTCCGGCCGCCGCACAATGGCCATTGCGGAATCATAGGGAACGTTCAACCATTTATGGCAATCGATGGCCCATGAGTCGGCGGCGCCGGCGCCTGACAGCAACGGCGCATACTCCGGCGATGCGGCCGCCCAGTAGCCAAAGGCTCCATCTACGTGTACCCACGAACCGTTCTCCTTCGCTCGGGCACATATTTCTCCTACAGGATCAAAGGCGCCGCTGTTCACGTTCCCCGCCTGAACGCAGATTACGGTGCGTTCATCGAGTGTGGGCAAAGCCTCTGGCCTAATGCGTCCCTGGCTATCGGCGGGAACCCGGGTCACTCGCGAGCGTCCCAGTCCCAGCAGGGACAGCGCCTTCAACAACGAAACGTGCACTTCCTCGCCAACCACTACATCGAGGGGCGGCGCCGAAAATAATCCATCCTCCTCCACATTCCATCCTGCACGATGTAACAACGCGGTGCGCGCAGCAGCCAGGGCGGTGAAGTTTGCCATGGTTGTGCCGGTAACAAATCCCGCTCCGGATCCGGATGGAAAACCCAGCAGGTCCACCATCCACGCTAGAACAACTTCTTCCAGCTTGGCTGCTATGGGAGACATGACTTGCAGAGCCGCATTCTGATCCCATGCTCCAGCCAGCCAGTTGGCTGCCAATGCCGCAGGCAGGGTGCCGCCGATCACGAATCCAAAATAGCGCCCCCCGGCGGATGCCATTGTAGCCGGCGACCCAACGTCATCGAGCAGCGCCAGGATCTGGGCGGGGTCAGCAGGCCCCTGGGGCAGCGGTCCTCCGAACGCCGTTAAGGCGGCCACGTGCTCCGGCAAGGGTGCGACGTTTCGATCGGCGAGTCCTGTAAGATAGCGCGTCGCTCGATCCGCAGTCTCTGTTAACAACTTCTGCATTTCCATAGGGATGAAGACATCTTACGGGACCGGCCGGCACAAGTTGTGAAACCTCTTCCTGAAACCGAACATCTGCTGATGGGGAGGACAAGAATTTATGCCACCAGAGAAAAAGATTGCACTCGTTACCGGCGCGAACCGTGGAATTGGGTTTGAGACTGCTCGGCAATTAGGACAGAAACACGTGACGGTCATCGTCGCCGCTCGAACCTTGAAATCCGCAGAGGAAACGGCCTCCAAGCTCAAGGCAGAAGGGCTAGACGCTTTTCCGGTGAAGCTTGACGTCACCAACGCAAAGGATCGCGAAGCAGCGGCTAAGGCAGTCGGCGACCGCTTTGGAAAACTCGATATTCTGATCAACAACGCCGGCGTGGGAGCCCAGGATGGGCGGGCCAACAAGACTGTCCACACCACCGAAGAAGAATTGCAGAAGATTTTTGGGACGAATTTGTTCTCGGTGATTGCGGTTACGCGCGCGTTTCTGCCACTGCTCAAAAAGAGCGAAGCGGGCCGCATTGTGAACCTTTCCAGTATTCTTGGATCCTTAACCCTTCATGCGGATCCGAAGAGTCCGATTGCGAGCGTCAAAACCTTCGCTTATGACGCATCGAAAGCGGCCCTGAACGCCTTCACCATTCATCTCGCTGACGAACTCAAGGACACGAAAATCAAGGTGAATTCCGCTCACCCCGGTTGGGTAAAGACAGAAATGGGTGGGGAGGGAGCTCCCATGGAGATCCCTGAGGGCGCCAAGACCAGCGTCGATCTCGCCCTGCTTGGACCCGACGGTCCGAACGGGCGATTCATACATTTGGGTCAAGAACTGCCCTGGTAAGGCTGGGTCGTGTTGCAACGAGGCGGGTGTTGCAACTCCCGCCTCTCGTTTCTGATAAAGATACCCTTCGGCATTAAGCCCTTGAGGGGCTCTGGTCCCGTCCAAAATTTCCCGCAGGCCTTGAAAACGCCTTTAAACTGCCAAATGTGCGGGCGAAGCGGCCGTGTTCTCTCGCCTTCTCGCGAGATCAGCGACGGTCGCCTGATTCCGAGTAAGTGCTTTCAGTTCGTGCCGAAAGGCTGCCCGGAGTTCGTGCTCAGAGAGGGTAACTTCGGTGGTACAGGAGATGGTGCCAAGCTGACGTTCCTGGTCCAGGAACACCTTCCAGTCATATCCGTAGATGCCGGTTGAATACTGGTCAACGGTGACCCTGGGAAACTTGTTGGCTTCTTCGCTGAGAATGCGGGTCAGTCGTTGAACCTTCTCTGAGATTTCCATATCCATCGTCAGTACTCCTCGCCCTCAGTTTCGTCCCGGACGAGGCCACAAGTCCAGCGAAAGCAGTGGAAAATTTTTGCCGTAACTCCGGGAATGCACCAAAGTGGCGATTACGTGGCGGGAACGGCCAGTCCCCTTACCATCGGTCCCGTGGGAAGTCCTTCTCGCAAAAGGAAATGCGGAAGGGGGACCAAACCGCCTGTACTGGGCTCGACGGCTTGCGTTTTGAACGTCAGTAACCGCCCTCCCCTTGTCATCCCGAGCAAAGCCGAGGGATCTGCAGTGCGCCTGACCCGGACGCAAAATCCCGTGAAAGCAGTGGAGGACCTGCGGTTTCTCTCCCCGGTACTCACACGCTCCCTAAAGCCCCTGAGGCTACTCGCGCAGCGACCTTTGCCGCAGCCTCTTTTAGTACGGGGGGAGCGGATACGTGCCAGCCTCGGACGTTAGTCCGGGGAAGCGGGTTTTCAAACCCGCGCGAATCGCTCTGTCGAAAAACATTCCCAAGAAGGGACCGCCGAACCGCAGATCTCTCCAGTGCGCTTCGCTTCGGTCGAGATGACAAAGGGGAGGGTGGTGCCTCCATCGACAGTCACTGCTGAACAGGAGCCGTTTTTCATCACCTTGGGTGGGCCAAAGGCCCATGACTCCTCTGTCGAAAAACATTCCCAAGAATGGACTGCAGAACCGCAGATCTCTCCACTGCGCTTCGCTTCGGTCGAGATGACAAAGAGGAGGGTGGTGCCTCCATCGACAGTCGCTGCTGAACAGGAGCCGTTTTTCATCACCTTGGGTGGGCCAAAGGCCCATGACTCCTCTGTCGAAAAACATTTCCAAGAAAGGACCGCTGAACCGCAGATCTCTCCACTGCGCTGCGCTTCGGTCGAGATGACAAAGGGGAGGGCGGTGCCTCCATCGACAGTCGCTGCTGAACAGGAGCCGTTTTTCATCACCTTGGGTGGGCCAAAGGCCCATGACTCCTCCGGTATATAGACTGAGGGCTTTAACAGGCTGCGGAAAAAGTCGGTTTCGAGTGAAATCCTAACCCTCAGCGGCTAAAGCCGTACTGATTTTAGATTGGTTACGTACGGCCTAAAGGCCGTACCCTTCAAAGACCTGGGTTTTCCGCAGCCTGTTTAAGCCCTGGTGGGCGCCATTCCTGTCCGATCCCAACGTTTTCCGCAGGCTCTTTAGCCCCTGAAAGCCTCGTCTCAAGCCATCTGCGCCAGGATCATCACAGCATCCACCTCAAACGAAAGATCGTCCTGTAGCTTGAAATAATTCCGTACTTCGGACGGTGCACCTGACCAAATCGACCGTATGGCAGCGATGCCCTCGGTGGAAGTACCGATCCGGGATACCCAGGAGGAAAATTCAGTAGCCAGGCGCCATCTCTGTTCTACACGCGCATCGAACGAGGCCGCCCCGAAAAAGGAAAGCCATTCTGCGCTGGTGTAGCTGCGGACATGGGACGGGTCTCTCGCAAGCTCCACAGATTGGAGATAAGTGTCCAGCAAGGGGGACGGAGCGCCCGCAAGGTCGATAAAGCAGACTTGGCCACCGTGCCTGAGAACCCGCTTCACTTCCCGCAAGGCTCGTGGCACATCGTTCCAGTGATGGGCGCTATAACGGCTCACTACGAAATCAAACTGCGCATTATGAAATGGCAGTTCCTCCACCGAGCCCTGCATCGTACGGACATTTGCAATGCTACGCTCCTTGGCGGCAGCAGCTGTTACCGCAAGCATCGCTCGAGTCAGATCGAACGCAATCACCTCCCGCGCGAACGGTGCGGTGGCAAAACTGGCGTGGCCCGCTCCGCAACCGAGGTCGAGGACCTTTGGTTGAACCAGCCCGGCGACGAAACGTGCCAGAAAATCCAGGTCGGCTCCGGTTGAATGGACCGGACTGGTGAGATACCTTTCGGCGTTGTCACCGAAGCTTTTGGATATGGATTGTCCGTGCTGCACAGGGTGCCATCTCAAGAAAACCCTAGCCGCCGGGTTATCCAGGTACAAGATGATTGTTTATCCTGGTATAAGAGATACCCTGAACAACGATGACAATCCCCTACCCAAACGCTCGCAACATTTCTGCGTTCTCATCGTGAGCGGCTGTCACCCACGAAGCTTGGACTAGCTCCGGCTGGCCGGCGTCGCACCCCCGGCTTGCGGAGGGAAGAAGTTGCTCAACTTTGCGGTGTGAGCACCACCTGGTACACCTGGCTTGAGCAAGGGCGTCCGATTCGTGCCTCGCCCTCGGTTCTGAAGCGGATTGCCGAAGCACTCCAGCTTTCGCGTGCTGAGAGGTTGTACCTGTTTGAGATCGCGGGCTGTCTCGTTCCGGACTCCAGCGAAGCATATAAGCCGGAAATTCCGACAGGTCTGAAGGACCTCATCGATCTGATGCCAGTCCCCGTCTATGTGCTGGATCGCCAATGGAACGCGGTGGCCTGGAATGGAAGTGCCGCGACGCTCTTCCGGCCATGGTTGCTTGAATCGGAAGAACGCAATCTCCTTCGTTTTGTCTTTCTGAATCGGAATGCTCGCACTCTGATCGTGGATTGGAGGAGCCGTGCGAAACGGCTGGTGGCCGAGTTTCGGGCGGATGCCGGACGGCATTTGACCGAAACTCCGACACTCAGGCTGATCTCCGAATTGCAAGCCGGCAGCAAAGTGTTTGCCAGGTATTGGGGCGAACAGGATGTGCGGGAACGAGAGGGTGGCCCCCGTACATTTTGTTCCGCAACGGGAGCGATCATTACTTATTCCCAGGTATCGTTGATTTCCGGTATCAATACCGATCTCAAGCTGGTCGCGCTTATTCCGCAACCTGCGCTTTCCTCATAGGTTCAGCGATCGGATGGAGGGAATCATCCTCCGGCAGATAATGATCTACGGCCCCGCAATCATCGCATCGGAAGCATTGAATCGGCGAGATCATGCTTATACTGACAGTCTCTCCTGGTGGAAGTCCTCGTACATAGGACAGCAGGTGGCGCTTGCCGCATTTCTTGCAGATTAGAGTCCAGAACATGGGTTCATCCGCAGCTCACGGCTCGAGTTTTTCCCACATGATCCGCTCAAGGCTGTATGGATCGTCAACAACTTTGCAATGCGAATCGATCTCCATGGTCGCCCGTTTTTCGATTGTGTAGGCCGGCCAATGCGGCTCCCCCTTCGCTGCCGGGTGACTAGTTCTCGCGAAAGTGCTCCACATCTCGCTCATGTTGTGCGCGGCCTGCACGCCGCTCTGGCCGGTGATGGCCATGATATCGGGCCGCTGCGGGTCGCTTGGCGGTTGTTTGCCGGCAGGGGGAATGTTGTTGAACTTGTAGGGGATCTCGGTCGCGTGGGCGGCGCCCAGCTTGTGCTGGGTTCCGGGGATGATCACCTCTGACTCGTGCACGAATATGTACATGTATACCGGCGCCCCTTGCTGTGCGTATTTGCGCTCCGCAATGGTGATCGCGCCGAGACCCATCATGCGCGCGGTGGAAATAGCGATATAGAGGTCAGGAGCGGAGGCGCCGGGGCGGCTCTTGCGATAGGTATCGAACACCAGGTCCGCATTCGTACTGAATTCTTTTTGGAGCCTCTGCTTCAATGTGTCATAGGTCAGATCGAAAACGTCGATGTTGTGGTTTTGCATGAAGAAGAAGTTGGTTTCGTCGCGGTTTGTGCCCACGATCAGCGGCTTGTCTTTCGAGATAGCGGGCGCAACTGGATCGAAGGGATGGTGCGGCAGGATGGTGCCGTCAACCACCGGGCCGAATCCGCCTGGCCGTGCGTTGCCTCCCATTCCCCTGCGCCCGCCATTCATCGTCAGCGGGCCGCCGCCGGGTTGCGTGCCCAGCTCCACCTGCGCCTCCAGCAATCTGGCCGCGGGCACATCGAGCAACTTGTGCCAATCGTCTTTGGCGAGCCCCAATTGCTTGAGAGTCATGATTGCGGTCTCGGTGGCCACCTCTTTCGGCATCATGCGAATGCCGGGCCCGCTCTCGATGGAGGCCTTATTGAAAAATGGCTCGGCCGAAGGCATCGCGTAGAGGCAAGAGGTTTTGGCGCCGCCGCCGCTTTCGCCAAAGATCATCACGTTGTTCGCGTCGCCGCCAAACCCCTCGATGTTCTGCTGCACCCACTTCAGCCCGTCGCAAATATCCAGTAGGCCCTGGTTACCCGAGGTGAGGTATTCCTCACCGCCCAGTTCACCCAGGTAGAGAAAGCCCATAAGGCCAAGCCGATGGTTGGTGGCCACCACCACCACGTCCCAGGTGCGCGCCAGGCTGCCGCCATCCTGGTAGCCCGCACCACCCGATCCAACCGTAAAGCCGCCACCATGGCTGTAGAACATGACCGGACGTTTTCGCCCGTCGGCCGCGGGTGTCCAGACGTTCAGGAAGAGGCAATTCTCCTCCGCCGGAGGCTCGTTTCGCCGCTGGCCACCCGGTTGCAAAGCGGGCGGCCCCAGTTGAAGAGCATCCCGGGTACCCGTCCAGGGCTGTAGCGGAGGAGCAGCTTTGAAACGCCCTTTTCCTGAAACATCACCGGCGTAGGGAATGCCCTTGAAGGTTGCCAAGCCATCACTCTGCGTGCCGCGAACAAGGCCATACGCCGTTTTCACTTCAACAAACTCTGAAGTCTCGGGCAATGCAAGCGCCCGGCGGTACGGAAGCGT
This sequence comes from uncultured Acidobacteriaceae bacterium, assembly GCA_963763905.1. Taxonomy (GTDB): domain Bacteria; phylum Acidobacteriota; class Terriglobia; order Terriglobales; family Acidobacteriaceae; genus PALSA-350. Next base: position 37,316 of record CAVXRU010000035.1, read on the forward strand.
AACGGCACAGGTCAAAGCCGCGGAACTCTTCGCGATGAATTGACGCCGGCTCAGACTCGGCAAAGAACGATCAAACAAGCAACTCACGCATTTCCTTTCGCGCGCAGGCCGCAGATGCATCGAGGGAGTCTGATAATGAAATCACCATAGGGATGTTCGAGTCCGGCGTGCAAGGTTCGAAACAGTTAAGGTCTCGGCGTTAAGCAGTCTGTTACGAGGAAGCCTTTTGGAATCCATAGTTTAATGTCATGACGTTAATGGCCAGGATTCACTCGGGTTGAAGCTTCGTGTGCTGGTTCCCTCCGCATTACTGTCTGCACCAGGTCACCTAACTGCGTCGCTGCGAACTGATTGCCCTCGACGTTTGCGGCCAACCGCCCGCTCCTGTCGATCACAACGGTGTGGAAGGGGTGCGTCAGAAATCCTTCATCGCTCCAGAAACTCATCCCGAACAACTCTGCCACGCTGCTAACCTCGGGTAAGGAGCCAGTCAGGAATCGCCAACCCCGCGGATCGGCTTTCCAGATATCTGCGTAGCTCTGCAGGGCCTTACCTCGGTCATTGCCTGGATCGATCACGATCGTCATCAGCATTAGATCGCGGCCCATGCTGTCGCGGAACCGCTTGCTGAGAATCGCCAGATTATTAGAGAGTCGAAAGCAATAAGCTGGGTTGGGACAGCGCGAGTAGGTAAAACTCAACACGACGACCTTGCCCCTGAAATGCTCGAGCCGGGTTGGTGTGTGCGTCTGATCCAACAGCGTGAAGTCAGGAACCTGCCCGCCTACAGGAACCACGCGTGCCACCGCCGCGGGATTCAAAACGCGGTGAAGAAACGTGAGCCGGGCCGCTTCAGTGGGTTCGGCCTCAGGACTCTCGCCCGCGATCGGCTGCAGATGCTCTGCATAGATCTGGTGCTTTTGTTCCACCATGTCGAAACGCACTGTCGTGCCCGGCTGGATGCCACGAAGATCGGCCGGCGGGCGAACGGCGAATTCCATCACCATCGCTTCCATGTAGCCTGAAACGGCATTACACGACACCACAATAACGCCTTGTTCGCGATCTACCTTGAGCAGCATCCCCTGCACAGACTGTCGCCCGGCTGCAAAAACAGGCGATACAGCCGAAACAAAGATAACAGCAGCAAGCAACAAGCCGATGACTGCTCCACCGCGTGCCCTTCGAGGTTCAATGGCCTTCCGCGCGGGCATCGCTTCGACGCGCTGCGTTGCCGGCCCCGAGCTGAAATGGCGCCCGATCGAGCCGCACGTAGGCTGTTGCCGACTCCTTGATTTGGATGTACTCATTTTTCCCAACCTCGGTAAAGTGCTGCCGCGTGCTACTCGCCGGCCACCAGACGTCAACCGTGATGCCGTGCGCCTTCGGCCCCAGCCCGATATGTTGCTCCATGGGATTAGCTCCGAAGGAGCTCGTCTCACCCACAACCCGGAAGAGCGAACGTGGAGCGTCCGCCCCATTCTGCAGCGTCACTTTGATCTGTGCACCTGCCGCCTCACGATTGCTCTTCACTCCCACCAGCCGCACATTCAACCAGTCGTTGCTGTTCCCGGGATTTTCAAATACCCGCATCGCATGTTCATCTCCAGGGACCGCTCCACCCGTCTCCGCCACGATGTCTTCATGACCTTGCCGGCTTAGATCTGCAAAGGCTATGCCATGCCCCTTGTGCAATTCACCCGTGCCGGACGATTGCGTAATGTCGACGAAGGTCTTTCCCGCTTTGTTGCGAAGCAGGACATGAGGGACTAACGCGGTGTAAGACGGGGATCCACTGCCCAGATAGATGTCCAGATATCCATCGTCATCCACATCTCCGAAGTTTGCCCCCATCGGCATAAATACCTTGTCCAGGCCTACCTGCGCAGTAACGTCCTCAAACGTGCCATCGTGCCGGTTACGATAGAGCTTGAGCGTTTCGGCGTAATGCGGACCGCCCACATAGGTCTTCAACGTTTCACTGATGGAATTCAGATAGCTGGTCACGAACAAGTCTGGCCATCCGTCGTTGTCGTAATCGAAAAACCATGTGGCAAAGCTGAATGACGGCGCCTGCACCCCGGCCTCTTTTCCCACTTCGGTGAACGTTCCGTTGCCGTTATTGTGATAAAGGAAGTTAGCCCCGTTCTGATTGGTCACATAGAAATCGACGAAACCATCGTTGTCGTAGTCCGCCGCTGTCACCCCCTTTGAGAATGCACTCCGGTCAATGCCGGCTGCCGCACCGATCTCGCGGAATGTCCCATCGCCATTGTTGTGGAACAATTGCGCAGGGCTATTCTCGTTGGCAACAAACAGGTCCAGATATCCGTCGTTATCGATATCAGCCCATGCGGCACTCTGCGTGGAAGTTACCGTAACACCCAGACCGCTGGCATCGGTAACGTCGGTAAACGTCCCATTGCAGTTGTTGTGAAGCAGGGACTTTCGTTGTGCGTATTCCCAACCGCCGCGTAACACCAGGATGTCCATGCAGCCGTCATTGTCGTAGTCGGCCTGCACCATGTTCAGCCCACCAAGCTGGTCCGCCAGACCCGCTGGTGCCGATCGGTCTTGGAAAGTTCCATCACCATTGTTGTGGAAGTAGCGCAATGGATCGCAGACGTTCTGGCTGGACACCACCACGTCCAGTAAACAGTTGTTCTCAAAGTCATCGACAATTAAGCCGCCTGCGGCGCGCATGACGTTGAGTCCGGCCGCCGGAGCCACATCCTTAAAGCGCCCAATGTTTTCTTTGGATTGAAAGTCGCTCGGTGGGATCAGGTACTGCTTCGCAACACCTGCTGGATACTGCCCTAAAGTCATAAAAGCCAGGTTGAGAAGCCAGCGTACCTCCAGGTCGTCTGGTTTCTGCTCCAGGTATTTCCGGTAATACTCGATGGCCTGCTTTGACTCCTCGGTCCGTGCATAGGCGGCATGAGGGTCCCGTGGCGGGAAGATGTCCAGATCGCTGGGGCTTCGATAGACGCTGTTCTCCATCTCCGACGCGTGCAGCAGTGCAGTGCCCAGGCTCTCTTCCAGGTTCGGCAACAATTTGGGTGTCTGAGCCTCAGCGATCCTGTAGGCGATTTTCCATTCTTCAATGGAATGGCTCATCTCGCCCCTGTAGGCCAGCAGTTGCCCCAGCGCAGCGTGTCCGTTCACCTGGTCTAATGCAGCGTCTTGGTCTGCTGGTGGACCTTCCGCGTTCAGCGCAGCGCGCAAGCCGCTTTCTGCGCTGGTCAACGATTGCGTGCGCAGCTCGCAAATTTCGCGCAGGTCCCGGTTCCAGCCGTCGGGCTTGGGGAAATCATGCATGATGGCGTTGGCCTCGACCTGGCCAGACAATGGCGCCCCAAACCAGATTTCACCTCTTGATATCAGCGCCGTAATCCGCTTCGGGTCCACATCGCTGGACACGGGCGGCGCCGAGAGAATTTTTAGAATTGCAAATCCTGAAGGCACCTGGACAATATCGGTCAGCTGCCCGGCGCCTCGTCCGTCCAGTGCATCCCGGAGCTCGCTGCGCAGCGCGTCCGGCGCTAACGCGCCCATATAGCCACCATCGACTGCGCTTGCGTCCGTCGATTTCTCTTTCGCCAGAACGGCAAAATCCATACCCGCACGCAGTTGCTTCAAAACGGTTTCGGCATCGGTCCTGGTAGCGGCCACAATGATGGCAAGAGGCAACGGCTGTGAAGGTCCACCTGCTTGCGCGCGGCTCCAACAAGTCACCAATACAGCGACAACTGCCAAGGCATACAAGCGGCCAAGGCAATTGGGTTTGACGAACCTCCAAAGCCCACCGGTTCGGTTCTGGGGAGAAACCTTCACATTTTTAGTAGAATCGGCCAGAGCGTAGGCGTACTCTTGCCCGGAGCGCAAGGTTCGGTACCGTTAGGGCTGGAGCGTTAAGACTGTTATGGATGCTAAGTAATTTATTTTGAATAGCGTGAAGATGTCAGGCTAATGGATTCACGACTCATCAACCGCTATTCTTTTGAGAAGGCGACCGGGGTGAAATGCTAAGTGCGGAATGCCAACGAAGCTGAACCAACCAGATCCACGGGCTGCACTCTGAGCGTAGAGATTCAGTCTGCGGTAAAAACTGAGCTGGACATGATGCTGTCGGCTCCTGTTTTCGCCCAAAGCAACCGCTGCAAGAACTTCCTCAGCTTTGTCGTTCTACAAGCGCTCTCGGGCAATGCCGGCCAACTCAAGGAACGAACCATTGGCATCAGCGTTTTTGATCGCGCAACCGATTACCCTACCGGCGAAGACTCCATCGTGCGCGTCACCGCCAACGAGGTGCGCAAACGGATCGGCCAGTTCTATCGAGAGTCACCCATTGCCCATCCAGTTCAAATTGAGCTTCCGCGGGGAGCATACGTGCCGGAGTTCAGAATTCGGCCCGCGTTATCAGGCGACCGCGTTGCGGAATCTGCCGCTAACGATTCCTTGAGCAATGAATCGTTAGCAAGTGAGACCTCGTTGCCTATGGACAGGTCTGCTGTTTCTCCAGCTCAACCGGATGTCGTCCCGGTTAACCAATCACAGCTCGCACGGGAAAAGACACGCCGGCTCTCTGACCGCAAGCTCGAGCTCTCGGTTGGACTCGCGATTCTGTTGCTGGGTATCGCTGCGGCCACTGTAGGAATTTGGAGAGGCAAAACAACGAACAAAGGCCCCCAGCTGTGGGATGGATTTGTTCACGCGAAGGTGCCCGTTCTCATATGCCTGGGGGTGCACAACATTCCCGTATCGAGCGTGGTGTCGCCTGCGGAGACGGCGAAATTCTCAGAGCTGATCTTACATAGGCAGGTGATCCCGATCGATGACGCAACGGTCATCACCTCCATGGCGAGTGTACTGGGAAAAATGGGCATCCCGTTTCGCATCGCTGGAGCTGGACAAACTTCACTCACCGATCTCCGGATGCAGCCGGTGATTTTGATCGGCGGCGCCGACAACAAATGGACGCTCCGGCTGACGCAAAATCTACGTTATCGCATCGAGGTCGTTCATCCGTCGGGCCAGACGGACCCAATCGCGTCCATTGTCGATGCGGAGCAGCCTGCTAGCGGTCCCTGGAAAATAGATTTTTCTATCCCAATGTCTCAGTGGAAGAACGACTATGCGATCGTGGCCAGATTCGATGATGCAATGACGGGAGTTCCGGTGCTCATCGCAGCCGGATTGGGCAACGATGGGAGCCTTGCAGCGAGCGAATTGGTCGCGTCGGGTGCTTTAGCGCCCCGAGTTGCAAACGAACCTCAATGCATTGGAAAGTCAAATTTCGAGGCTGTCGTTGGCACTGACATCATTGACTCAAAATCCGGACCGCCCCACGTCTTGCGCTTGAATTGCTGGTGACCCCGCATGATTGGTGGCCCGGGAAAGGAGCCAGCGATACAGGAAAGTTCCGGCTGCTCCCAGCCCCGCACAGAAAGCCGGCCATCCCTTCAAATAAGACCACGGCAAGCTGATGGAGCGGCTGATTCCTGGAGTTGGCCACAGCAGAAATTTAATCCATTCAACCAGGGGCAAAAGCAATAGAACAAAAACCCCGGCTGCCGCACCGGCCAGAACGACAAGGATCACCGGAGTCCTCAGAACCAGATTGCCCGCCGCAACCATCGGAACTCCCGTGACGATCCACGCAACTGCAAAAAACGGCAAACTCCAGAGTAGAAACAGCAAGAAAATCTGCAGGTCCCAAAAGCGAAAGCCAACGGAGACACCGCCCGCGAGGTACGTCGCAGCTAAAGCAATCAACGAAATCTGAATTCGGGTTGACAGTCTTACGTTTGACATCCGGTTAACTCAAGCGAACACACCGCTGAGTTTACTGGAGCACCACGCATACACCTTCTGGTCCGCCCGGATTTGACAAAACAATGACGAAAGCATGACACTCCTCTGCCGCCGTCGCTATACCGTATGAGCTGGAACGCCACAGGAACGGCGGCGGATGTACACAGGATATTAGTGATCTATGGCGATCCCGAGTCGCGGTGGGTGCTTAACCAGGTCTTGATGCCGGCCTATGACGTGGTTGCTGTTCCTTACTTTCCGGCTGTGATAACGGGAGTATTCGCTCCGACCAAACCTGATCTTGTCGTTTTGGATATTGGGCTTGCGGGCGAACCAATCCAGGATCTCTGCCGGCAGGTTAGGAAAGAATCAAAGAGTGTTCCACTTTTGGTGTTGGGAGCTGGTGAGTCGCCAGACCGGATTCTCAGTTTTGACCTTGGGGCAGATGACTACATAACTAAACCAATCGATGCTACAGAATTTCTGGCTCGGGTTCGCACTCGCATCCGATGGTCGACTCAACACCGTTAGAGAGCCTTCAGTTCAGGAACTACTTCGACCGGAGTATCGATGGAGCTGCGGAGATCCGTTCTCCCGCTAGTCCGGCAGAGCGAAGGCGTACATCACGCCGCCGCCTGTACCCACAACATATTGCTTGCCATCGACCGCGTACGTGATCGGGCCGCTCGCATTCACGCCGCCCAGATACGCGTGCCACAGGGGCTTGCCGGTCGTCGCATCAAGGGCAACGAAGTCCCCATCCATGCCACCCCCGAATACCAGGTCGCTGGCCGTCGAGAGCACGCCGCACTCGGTGTTGTTCACCATCTTGAAATCCCACTTCTTCTCACCCGTCACCGGATCGATGGCTCGGATCGCGCCGTATCCTTCGGCCTCCGTCTTGTAATTCGCAGCCACACGCGCTCGCGACGGCGAACCGGGCGGAGGAACACGGGCGGGCCAGTCGGGTGGGGGACCCTTTTCGCCAAAGCCGGGCCACCAACCGCCTCCCGTGTATAACTGGCCCGCGGTCCACGGGTTATAAGGCTGCTTCGTTGAAAGGGCTTGGTAGTTGTCCCAGACGGACATATAGAAGAAACCGGTTCGTGGGCTGTAAGACGGTGGATACCAGTTTGTGCCGCCTTGGGAACCAGGCATCACGAGGATTCCACCCATCGGTTTGGGCCAGAACTTTGCGACTTTTATCGGCCGCCCATTTTTATCGATGCCGTCCGCCCAGGTCTCCTTGATAAAAGGCTTGCCTGACAGAAATTCACCAGTCGCGCGGTCGAGCACATAGAAGAATCCGTTGCGATTGGCCCAAAACATCACCTTACGCGGCTTACCCTCCCAGTCGATATCCGCGAGTACAGGGATTTGTGTGGAGTCCCAGTCGTACTCGTCTCCCGGTGTGAACTGGTAATACCACTTGAGCTTTCCCGTGTCGGCATCGACGGCAACTACGCTATCCGAGTAGAGGTTGTCGCCGGGCACTCGTTGATCCGCGTTCCACCCTGGATTCGGATTGCCCGTGCCCCAGTAAGTGAGATTCGTCTCCGGATCGTAGGAACCGCCGTTCCAAATTGGGCTGCCGCCGTGTTTCCAGGTGTCGTCTCCCCACGTTTTGGCGGCCGGATCGTCAGCCTTCATCGGACTGGTGTAGAACTTCCAGAGTGCCTTCCCAGTTTCGATGTCAAAGGCGCCGACCCAGCAGTTCGCGCCCATATCATTCGTCGCCGGCCCGAGGATCACCATGCTCTTCACCACCAAAGGCGGCACGTCGAACTGGTAGCCTTTCTTCCAGTCCGCAGCGGCGACCTCCCACTTCACGCGCCCGGTCCTGATATCGATGGCGAGCAGATGACAATCGACGGCCGTCGCCCACAACAACGTGTTCCCGGCAATCGCCAGTCCCTTGTTAACCAGGTAAATGCGTTGCGTCAGGTAATCGTCCGGATTGAACGGGCGCGAGAGCTTCCAGTACCGCCGACCGGTGACGGCGTCCAGCGCCACCACTTCCGTCATGGTGCCTGTGTACAAAACGCCATCCACCACCAGAGGCGTGTTCTCCATCTTCTCGTCCTCTGGATGGCCGGTGGGGTGGTAAACCCATTTCATTTGAAGATTTTTGACGTTGTCCCGGTTGATCTGGGTCAGCAAACTGTAACGATTGCTCGCATACCCTCCCGAATAGGTGAGCCAGTTTTGCGGCTCCTTATCAGCGTGAAGCAGGCGCTCGTAGGTCACTTGCGCCTGCAGGGAGCCGGTCAGCAAGGCGAATATCAGTAACAACCTGAGTTTCATATTGCTTCCTGTCTATTTGCCTTTGCGCTTGGTAAGGGGTATCAGCACCAGATTACGAAACTCGACCGAACCGTGATCGCCCTGCAACTCAATCGGCCCTGGTTTGCCTTCAAACGGATCGAAGGCGATTCCGGTCAGGCCGTCAATGACTCCTCTTTCATAAAGCTTCTGTCCATTCAGTGTGGTCGTGACTTCCCTTCCCACCAAACGGATCTCGTAGGTCTGCCACTCGTCCGGCGGTTTGCCGGCATTCATGCTGGGCATAACCCGCGTATACAGCGCGCCGGTGCCATGCATGTTCGGAGGACGGCCGTAATCGGAAGCAATTTGCACTTCGTAGCGTCCGCGCAGGCCAATGCCGCTGTTGCTTTTCTCGGCGAGTTTGTATTCGGCGCGCAGTATGAAATTCCAGTACTTCGCAACCGTGATCAGATCGTCCGCCTGGCCCCTACCCTTCAGAATGCCGTCCTCAACTGACCAGCCTTCCGCTTTGGGGGAGTCAACGCCGGTCCATCCTGTCAGATCCTTGCCGTTAAACAGCGTGATCGGTTTACCCTCAACCCAGGTGCCGTCGTCGTGTTCATTGATCTCCGGCGCACGGTGCCCCGTAAAGCCCAGCACACCTTGAGCGCCTGTCATCTTTCCCTCGAGGACTCCATTCACGTACTTCACTTCATATTCGAGGCGATCATTTGGATTCGCCGTGGTGCCGGGGCGTGCTCTCGGCGTCCAAGTAAAGTGCAGCACGTTTCCCTCAACCTTGGCCTCGGTGATGTCATCCAGGCTGCCGTCGGGGGATCCCACGAACTGGATCTTCATCTCGGGCGTTCCCGCGCCAGTGATCCCCAGCCACCACGCTTTGGTTGTGGTGAACTGAATATCAGCAGCCTTGGCAAGCACTTCAATATCCCACCGGCCATTGAAGTCTGCCTCAGCAGCCCGCGCGGTGGGCGCCAGAGTAATTACAGCAAGCAGGGCAAACATCAATTTAAAAGATCGCATCCTTAGTCCTCTCCACATCGTTATTGCGTGCTTGCACCCTTCTGGGAGCTGAGGTATCGAACCAGATCGTTAAGATCCTGCGCGCTCAGCTTGTCAGCGTAGGAGGGCATGGGATTCGTAGTCACAATGGTGAATTCGCTAAGATTCGATCTCGCAAAAGATCTCAGTTGTCCCGATGAGTCGATAAGCTGCACGCTGAAGCCATCCTGGTTCAGCAGTCTTCCCGTCACCGTCTTGCCGTCGCTGGAGACCAGCCGCACGGTACGGTTTTCCGGCAGAACTTCTTTCTTTGGGGATTGGAGCGAGGCGTGCAATTGCTCGGGCGTTCGATGCGCTCCAACACCGTCCAGATCAGGGCCAAGATACGAACCCGCCTCACCCAACCGGTGGCATGACAGGCAGCCATTTTGCTGAATCAGGCGGGTTGCCTTCGATATTTCCTCGGCACTGAGCGGGGTCTCTCGCACCGCCGGGGACGCAGGCGCCGCGTTCTGCGCTGGAGCCACAGGCGGCGGGGCAGCATTGCTTTTGCCAAAGTTCGCGCTGAGATAGCTGACAATATTGTCTAACTCGGCAGAGCTGCCCTGGGCCCCACGCGCCACCATGTCGCTCACCACCGCAGCCCACTCGGTCCGAGTCATCCGCTGACTGGTCGCTCTATCTACGCTGTGACAGCTGCTGCAAATGCGTTGAAAGTCTGCCTTCCCGCTGCCTGCTGGCAGGCTTTGAGCGCTAGCCCAAATGGTAGTCAAACACGCGATCGATCCCAAGATGACAATGCATTTCGATCTGTATGTTTGACCCATTCCGTTACCTTATTTAACACAGCAGCTGTTTGTTGTGCGCAGCGACTTTCGGCTCGGGGACAACTCCACCTTAAAAGTTATATTTCAAGGCCAGCTGCACTTCACGATTCGCTCCGGCAATGGCAGTAACGACTCCGGTCGCGCCAGGGCCGTCCGTGATGACGGGATCAGGCTGCGCAAAGCTAGGATGGTTGAGGAAGTTGAAAAACTCGGCCCGAAACTCCACGTTTTGTGATTCCCGGATTTGGAAGGTCTTACGCAGAGAGGCATCCCAATCGTTCGTATCCGGACCGATCAGGGTGTTGCGGCCGGCATTCCCAAAGGTGAAGTTTGCCGGCACCGCATAGGCATCGGTGTTGAACCATAGATTGGGGCTGCGCTCTCCCCGGGGCAGGTTGCCGTTGGGCAAAACCTGATCGGGGCGCAGCAGCCCCTGGCTCCCGGTGTTCGAAGTGTCAAACCCCATCTGCGGAGAGAACGGGAAGCCACTGGCAATCGAATAGATGCCTCCAACGTGCCAACCCCCGGCAATGAGATCAGCGACGCGACTGCCGCCCAGCAAGTTGTGGCCTTTCCCGAATGGAAGAAGATAGTCATAGCTAAGAACCCAGCGGAGGGTTTGGTTGAAATCGGCCAGTCCCCTGTCGGCGGCAATGTTCCAGCTGTTTTGCGGCCAGGGTTGGTTGCAACAGATTTCCGGTTGATCGTTGAACGCCTTACTCCACGTGAATGAGCTAAGGAAGAAAAGACCGTGGCTGGCACGTTTCTCAACCTTAACCTGCATCGAGTTGTAGCCTGAGTTGCCGCGGTTCTCGATAGCGGCAAAGGGCCCGAAGTCAGGATAGGGACGACGCGCCTGCACGTCTCCGGGTCCTGGGACCATGTCCTGGTTTCGATCAACCAGGGATTGAAGATGGGTTCCCTTCGATCCGGCGTAGGAGAGTTCGAACGACATCTGGGATGGTAAAGCCTGCTGAACGGAAAGATTCCATTCCTGGTAGTTAGGTGTTTTGAGCCGGACGTCGACGCTCGTGACTCCCGGATCGGGTGCATCCAGGGGATTCAGCGGCGGAAAACCTCCTGACACAGTAAGTATGGGAGTGATCCCATCGCTGGTGAAGGTAGGTTGGTAATAGAAGGGAAGGTTATAGGCAAGCTGCAGGGTAGCGGCAGTCCGTATTTCCTGGCCGCTCCAGAAAATGCCATAAGCGCCGCTCAGAACGGTATTGTTGGAAAATGTTTTGGCAAAGCCTACCCGCGGTGAAAAGTTGAGATGATCAGGAGTGGTGAGCCCGCGAGAATTGCCATTCTGGCCTGCAACGACTAATTGGCCAGTTTGGTAATCGAAGTTGGCTTGTTGGTTGTGCTTTGCAACTACGGGAGAGAAATAGTCGTAGCGCACCCCTAAATTCAACGTCAGGCTGTGGGAAAATTTATAGTCATCCTGTACGAACGCTGACGGGACAAACTGCCTGTTTTGTACTTCGACCTGGGTGTCGATCGTCGACGTTAACGGCAGGCCGAGCAATGCGTCCGCTAGGCCGTCCCCTCCTGAGCCGTCAGTAGGATTCTGCGTGAATTGGCCGCTGAAGCTGAAAGCTCCATTGGGCGCAGGCACCTGAAATATGTTGTATTCGGTCCAGCGCACCTCGCCACCTACGGCGATCGTTTGCTTGCCCCGTACCAGGTTAAGCACATCGGTAATCTGGCGCTCCTCGCTGGTCAAAATCGTGGGCTCATATCCGGGTTCACCAATGCCCCTATAACCGCTGGGCGAGAACTGAGTAAGTCCACTGGTGTTCGGGTGGAAGATGACGCCAGGCACCGTTAGATCGGCGGGAGGAGCTGCATTCCCGGTGACGGGAACGCCGCGGTGTATCCATAGCCAGTTAAATCCAGCGCGGAACTCGTTCACGGTCGTGGGGGAGAAGGTATGGGTTTGACCAAGGGAAGCGCCCATGGTGTCTTCAAAACCGTATCCACCACTTTGACCGATGGCCAGCCCAGGAAGTCTCTGCGGTTGTAAATAGGTGAGGCCGCTCATCGACCAGCGGAAGAAATATTGATTCACGTCTGACTGGTGGTAATCGCCGCGGAAGTCTCCCTGGTTGAGGAGATAGGGTTCGACCGGTGTGATCTTGTAGTTGTTGCGGATGCCTGGCGCGTTCGGTATTGGGTAAAGATTTACAAACGCCTGTGACAGGGGATCTATTCTGTCGGCGGGAATCACGTTACCGGCGAAGGCCGTACGCGTGTTGGTGGCCGCGTTGTATGTAGCGGGATCGTAGATGGTCGCGTAACCACCGGTGGAGAAATCGCCTGTCCGTTCGGCCGCGGTCGGCACGGTTGTGGTGTAAGTGAATGGCTGGCGGAGCGAGGTACCCTGGTAGTCGCCGAACCAGAAGAGCTTATCCTTTATGATCGGCCCTCCAAGGGTAGCTCCGAACTGATTTTGCTTGAACGAGGCTTTTGGAGTTCCAGGCACTTCAAAGTAGCTGCGCGCATCAAGCGCGGAATTTCGGAAAAACTCAAACAGGTCGCCATGATAGGCGTTCGTGCCCGACTTGACGACCGCATTGATCACAGCGCCACCGCTGCGGCCAAACTCCGCCGAGTAGGAACTGGTCTGAATCTTGAATTCCTGGATCGCGTCTACACTCGTGTGCAGGATATTGCCGCCATTGTCGTTGGAATTGTTGTCGATTCCATCCAGCAGAAAGTTGTTGAGCGTGCCCCGGGCTCCATTGGTGGCGAACGTTACCTGGCCAAACTGGTTGCTGCTGCCGCCTGTATTGCCGTTTGTTCCCGTGGTGGTCCCGATCACGCCCGTGCTCAGCGAGGCAAGCTGCAGGTACGAACGGCCGTTCAAGGGGATATCCGTCATCGTCTCGGATGAAATCACCTGGCCCAGGCTTGAGGTCTGCGTTTGAAGCTGCGGACTTTGATCCGTGACCGTGACACTCTGGCTGACCTGTCCGACGACCATTTTGAATTCGAGATTGAGCCGGTCCTGGACCTGGAGCCTGATGCCAACCCGGGTCTCTGACTCAAAACCAGGGGCTGTGGCCGTCACCGAATAGACATCCGCCTTGATGGGCGCCGACGTGAAGGAGCCTCGGCTATCGGCGGTTATCACCGTGGAAACGCCAGTCGACTGGCTAGTGATCGTAACCCTGGCGGAGGGAATGACCGCTCCGGCCTGATCGTTGACAGTCCCCGTGATCACACCGGTGTCTACTTGAGCCCACACCGGAGCCGTTGTCAGCAGCAAAAGAATACAGAGCAGGGCCTTGCGCATAATACCTCCAGTAGATGGTTCTCATCGACGGCCTAGAGAGATATTTGGGTCCCGTTTTGTTTCGTTTTGTTTCGCGTTACGGCATTTTAGGCACACTTTTAAGCAAACGCAAAGAAAAATTAACCTGCCCTTGATTTCGGATCATGGAATTCCTGTTTGAACCCGTGACGGCTACGAAGGCGGGCTCCCGGCAAACTGAATCAGGTGCCTACGAAAAGACACTCCGCGCGCCGGCGCTGGCATCACTTCATTCTTCTTCACAGGACGACGGTCCCTAAACTCACGCGCGTCAGGAGGCACCAAGCCGGCCGCAGCCTTAACCTGAGTCCCCGTCGTTCCCTTCCGCGCAGAAGCCGGTCAATCCCTGCAATTTGTCATCTGACCAACAGTTGAATCGCTACAAGAAAGCACAGAAGTAGCTGGGGAACGTTTCTCTTGACTTTCGCATCCATTGCGTTACCCTTCCTTTACTTACGTTGCCTTATCCCAACGAATGCTTGAAACTATACGACCAAACCAGACAGGAATTCGCGGTACCCGAAGCTTGAGGGCGGCATGGTAACGGTTCCTGACGTCTTACACGGATATTCCCCATTCGAGCTTTGAAGAACCGGGTCGCACGAGATTGCTTACAAGGAAATACCTGGAGGTTACATCTTGAAACGTCGAGACTTCTTGATCGGTTCTATCGCCGCTGCGTCCGTTGCCACCTATGGCAGGTCGCAGGACACTGTCCTCATGTCGAAGCTGGACCGCGTGGGTGCAATGTCTGGGAATTTCGACGGCCTTCTGAAGGAAGTCAGGGACTGGAGCACGCCTGCGACACCGGGAGAGCTGGACATCATGGATTTTCCGTCCATGCTCGCGAGCCGTTACCACATTCACAACGTCGAGGTGCAACAAATCCATTTTCTCTCGATGGAACCTGCTTACTTCGATAAGTTTCACGCCCGGCTACAGAAGGCAAACTCTCGCATGGTGAATATGCCGCTCGAACTGGATGAGAGCGGCTATAAGGGCATCATCAGCCCTTGCTCCTCTGACCCGCAGATTCGTGCTCATGCCATTGACCTCACGAAACAATGGATTGATCGAAGTGCCATGATTCAATGTCCCAGCGTGATGCCGAATCAAGGGTCGATGTTGGAAGGGGATCTTACTCCGGCAATCGACGCGCTGAAGCAACTGGCCGATTACGGCGCGTCGAAGGGCGTTTCAATCATTCTGGAGCCGAGGGGAAAGACTCCAATCGATACGCTTGTAAAGCTGATCAAAGGAGCCGGCATTTACGCAAATCCCGATATTGGCAACTTTGGGAACGAAGAAAACACGGAACGCGGATTGCGCCTGATGTACCCGCTTTCAAAGACGGTCAGCCATGTGAAGTGGAATCCGGAAAGATTCAACTTCGCGACTGCTATCGGCATTTCGAAAGAGATGGGCTTTAAAGGCGTCTATTCCATGGAGACTGGCGGCCCTGAACCTTATGCCATGCAACAAGAACTTCTCGACCGCTTATTGATGAATCTCTAACAGATACGTTGGGTGTTGGGACTTGGCGACAGATGGAACAACCAGTATCGCCCAAGCGCCAGGGGCGATTCCTGCATTGGTTCGGTGCTCGCCCGGCCTGTCTTGGCGGGGCCAGGTCAGCGTGACTGCCATCTCAGGCATTCGGGGCGCGTTTGCCGTCTCCATCGTGTAATCAGCGACTGCGTACCCGCCACTTGCAATCTTGCTGTAACACTTAATTCTTATGCTCCATTCAAGACCGTCGAGAAACGACGAAAGGGAGCATGAGCACAACATCCATATGCCGCGCTGCCGCAGGAATTGTTGCAGCACTCGCGCTCACAGTACTTTTCATCCATCCGCTAACACCTCAATCGCAAATACCAGAACGAACAAAAGTCGGTCCAGCACCAGACGGCAGTTTCCTTTTAAATACAGGCTGGAAGATACGGCCGGCTGGAAAAACCATCCCGCTGTCTACACTACCTATGTCAACGGCGGCTTCACCCGATGGGCGCAGAATGGCGGTGCTCAATGGTGGTTTCTTGCCCGCTTCTGTGGATTACCTCGATATGGAAACCACCAGTAAGACTGCCACTGTTGCCATTACTGACGGATGGCGCGGACTTGCATTTTCAGCACCCGGAATCAGGTTGTATGCCGGCAATGGGGCCCACGCAAGCATCACTGAATTTGCGGTGGAAGGAAACCATCTTGCCGTTTCCAGGAAGATTGATTTGTTTCCTGGTGAGCCGCTGCAAACACTGCACCTGATAGCAGATATTCTTCCCCTTAACGACACTTTACTTGTGGCCGACACGCTACAGGATCGGGTTTACGAAGTAGCCGCGGCGACAGGCAAGATCGCCCGCACGATTCAGGTTGCCCCCTTTCCCTACGCGATGCTGATGGCGCCAGACCGGAAGTCCGTTTATGTTTCAAGCTGGACAACGGCCACCGTCACACAATATGCGCTCCCGAGCGGGAAGGAACTGGTTCGCATTCCGGTGGGCGAGCACCCAACCGAGATGGTCTGGCTCACACGCAATCGCCTGGCTGTAGCCTGCGCGAACAGCAACTTTGTTTTCATTTTAAGCAAGGATCGACAAGGAAAATGGCAACTGCAGGAAAAGCTGAATCTTGCGCTTACCCCGCGGCAACCTGTCGGCATGACCCCGAGTTCCCTGAGCCTGAGCGCTAACCGGCGGACCTTATACATAGCCTGTTCCGACGCGAATGCCATCGCAGTGGCGGATGTGTCTGGGAAGGAGAGCAAAGTCGCCGGATATATACCCACCGGGTGGTATCCGACCACAGTGCGCGCATTGCGCGATGGACGTCTGTTGGTGTTGAACGGCAAAGGCAGCGGATCTCACCCGAATCCAGATGGCCCAAACCCATTCAGATGGCCGGTTAAAGACAAGACCACCAAAATGGAGTACGTAGCAGCCATTCAAACCGGAACCGCTTCGGTGATCGATGCTTTTACTCAAAAGCAGTTGGACGAATACACGCACACCGTTATCGCCACCTCTCCTTACCGTGATTCCCTGCTCGATAACGCGGGCATACCCGCCGGAAATCCGATTCCCGACCGCATTGGCACTTCCACACCGATTAAGCATGTCATTCTGTTGATGAAGGAGAACCGGACCTATGATCAGGTGCTCGGCGACATGCAGGAGGGCAATGGCGATCCGGCGCTGGTTTTATTTGGAGAGAAGATAACCCCCAACCATCATAAATTGGCGCGTGATTTCGTGCTGCTCGATAACTTCTATGTAAACGCCGACGTAAGCGAGGATGGGCTTTACTGGACTACATCGGCAATCGCTTCGGACTCGAACCAACGCACCTGGCCCATGGAATACGCAGGCCGAACGTACGCAGACTATGGGGATACTCTCGAAGGCGCCAGATCGGCTCCCGGCGGCTTTCTCTGGAATAAAGCGGCTGAGGCGGGGGTGTCCTTTTATAACTACGGCTTCTTCGCCAAGAATCTTTCCCACCCGCCTGATAGCGGTATTCAGATAAGCGACGTGGCCGACCCTGTTCTGAAACCACACACAAGCTTCTATTTCCGCCAGCACGACCGCACGTTTTCAGACATCAAGCGTATTCAAGTTTTTTTGCACGATCTGGCAGGCTGGGAAAAGAACGGCGATATGCCACAGTTGATTGTCATGACGATTGGCAACGATCACACCGAAGGTATGCGGCCCGGGATTCGGTCACCCATCTCTTGCGTGGCCGACAACGATCAATCGGTCGGGATCATGGTGGAAGGTTTGAGCAGGAGTAAGTTCTGGGGCTCGACGGCGATGTTCATTTTGGAGGATGACGCACAAGACGGGGCTGACCACGTGGACTCGCACCGTAGCCTCGCGTACGTCATTTCGCCCTACGCCAAACATCATGCAGTGGATAGCACGTTTTACAATACGACGTCGGTATTGCGGACCATTGAGCTTATTCTTGGACTCAAGGCAATGACCATGTTTGATGCGGCCGCCCATCCGATGTCAAATGCTTTTGCGGCTGCGCCAGACATGAGCAGCTACACCAACGAACCCGCGCGGGTTCCGTTGGACGTGAAGAACCCGATGACTGGACAACTGGCCGACCGGTCCAACAAACTCGACTTTAGCGAATCAGACCGGGCCGATGCACGGGAATTGAATGACATTTTGTGGCTTGCGGTTCGAGGCACCCCGCCACCGGCACCGGTTCGCAGCCGTTTTGGCAAGTGAACAAGGCGGTCGGCCCTTAATCTCTTCTGGCAGAAATGTTAGATGAAAAGCGGACGAGACTCGGATGGACGCAGTTAGGAGCGGCTACTCCGCCGAGACTGCAGATCCCTTCACTGCGCTTCGCTCCGGATGACAAGGGTGGGGTGGTTACGTTCCGGAAGAACCGCGACTCGGATGGACGGAGTTAGGAGCGGCTATTCCGCGAAGACTGCAGATCCCTCCACTGCGCTTCGCTCCGGTCGGGATGACATGGGTGGAGTGGTTACGTTCCGGAAGAACCGCGACTCGGATGGACGGAGTTAGGAGCGGCTATTCCGCGAAGACTGCAGATCCCTCCACTGCGCTTCGCTCCGGTCGGGATGACAAGGGTGGGGTGGTTACGCTCCGGAAGAACCGCGACTCGGATGGACAGAATTAGGAACCGCTACCCCGCGAAGACTGCAAAGCCACCGCCTGGTCACGTGGCCTCAAAAAAGTGCGCTAAGAGCGCAAATGAGTCCCCCTTCTTAGGTGCAAGCGCCCAGCTGCTTCCTCGATCACGGAGGCGTTGCTACAAAATCTCGCCAGGGGGATAAAGAGCAGCGGCAATCACGGTAACGAGAACGCTACATACACTCCCTCTGCAGGAGTAGGATCGAACCTTACTGCCCCAGTCGCAATGACGATATATTGCTTTCCGTCCACCATATAAGTTGCGGGGGTCGCTCGCCCCGCGTAAGGCAGTTGAGTTTCCCACAACAGTTTTCCGGTTCGGCTATCGAAGGCGTGAAATTTGTGGTCGTAAAGAGTGGCTCCAATGAAAAGGAGTCCACTCGCCGTCAGGATGGGCCCACCATAGTTCTCAGAGCCGGTGTTCTTCATCCCGTTCGCCGCCAATGCCGGGTACTCACCAAAGGGTATCTTCCACAGATAATTCCCTGTGTTGAGGTCAATCGCGCTAAGCGTTCCCCATGGTGGAGCGATAGCCGGGTAGTGATCAGGATCCAAAAACTTCTGGTAGCCAGTGAAACTGTATTGCGGTGCCTCAGAACTTGCGTTACTGGTGGGTTGCGGAATAACAGCCGGGCTCTGCCCTTTCAGGAACTGCAGAAGAGTTTCGAGCTGAGTGCCGGAGAGGCCCGGAAAGCCCGGCATCCGGCCCTTCCCTTGTTGCACGGTCGCGATGATCTGCTCATCGGTGAGACGTTTGTTGATTTCGATCAGGGAAGGAAACGCTGGAGGCGATCCGCCGCGATCCGTGCCATGGCAGACGCTGCATTGGCTACGGTAGATAGCTTCTCCCGGGGACGCCGCTTTGCTCTCGGTGAGACCTCCTGTCCAGGCCATTTCATTCGCGTTGATATAGATGACTCCGGTTTTCGGATCAACCGCCGGGCCGCCCCATTCGGCTCCCCCATCAAACCCCGGGAAGTTGACGGTTTGTTTGTTCAACGCGAAGGGAACGAAGATTCCATCACTGCGAAAGGTCCGGAACTTCTCTACGGCCCATGCATGGGCTTCGGGTGTCCGGTTCGTCAGCATGTCTTCAGTAAGCAGCTGCCGTGCATAAGGCTCAGGTTTTAGAGGTCTCGGCTGTGTCGGTGATGTTACTTCGCCCGGGACTGTGCTTGGCGGGTAGCTATGCTCTTCGATTGGGAAGAGTGGTTTTCCTGTCACACGATCAAACAGATAGAGATAGCCGGTCTTGGTCGTCTGGGCGATTGCGTCGATCCGATTTCCATCGCGCGTCACTGTCAAGAGCGCAGGAGGCGAGGGAAAGTCCCGGTCCCATATGTCATGGTGTACGCCCTGAAAATACCAGATCCGCTTGCCGGTATTTGCGTCGAGCGCCAATAGCGTGTCAGCGAAAAGGTCGTTGCCGATCCTGTCGTGCCCATAGAAATCAAAGGACGCGGAGCCGGTGGGAACATACACGATCCCGCGTGACGCATCGAGTGACATGCCGGCCCAGTTGTTCGCAGCGCCAGAGGTCTTCCATGCGTCGGGTGGCCATGTGTCATAGCCGAATTCTCCAGGATGCGGGATTGTGTGGAAGCTCCATCGAAGCTCTCCCGTGCGCACATCGTAGGCGCGGATATCGCCGGGCGCCGCTGGGAGGGTTTCAGGCATTTCTCCGCCCACGACAATGAGGTCCTTGTAAATGAGCCCCGGCGTGTCCATTGAAATGTAGTGGGCACTGTAGTCGCCGCGAAGATTTTTTCTGAGGTCGACCCTGCCATCCTCACCAAAAGACGAAATGGGCTTCCCCGTCTGAGGGTCGAGCGCGTAGAGATAATTCATGACTCCGGCAAAGATTCGGTTTTCTTTTCCGTCCGTCCAGTAGCTGACTCCTCGTGCCCAGTGTTGTGCCTTGATCCCGGAATCGAATTTCCAAAGCAGCTTTCCCGTGACAGCATCGAGAGCGATTACCTTTTCCGTGGGTGTATAGGCATAGAGGATCCGCCCAACGACCAGAGGATTTGTCTCGACTATGCCTTCTTCACCGGTGTCGTAGGTCCACTGCACCTTGAGTTGCGTCACATTGTTCCGGTTGATCTGGGTCAGAGGCGAATAGTGCTGACCCTCCACCTGCCCTCCATAGACGGGCCAATCGACGTTGGCGTGCCCCGGCTTTCCAATGGATTGCCCGGCGGCAAAGGTTAAGACCCCACACAGAGAGATCAAGGTCATTAACGGCGTGCATAGAAGAAAAACCAGTCGGTTGCGGTTCATAATGATTCTGAAATCCTCGGTTCTACCCCTGTCTCTTAGGACGAACGTGTGCAATAAGCCCACTGGTTAGAATGCAACCTCTCTGCGGAATTTTGCTGGAGAAGATCCGAAAGTGCTTCCAAATAGAGCGGTCATATGCTGGACGGATTTAAAACCGGTGGAGTCAGCGACCTGCTTGAGTGGCACTGTCGTCTCAGCTATGAGCGTTCGAGCGCGTGCGAGTTGTACCCGCCGAATCGCGCTGTGAAGTGTGTACCCCAGGGTCTTTTTGACTCGCAACTCGAGACCCGATCGGGAGACGGCTACCGCATTGACTACGTCTGGTACCTTGATACCCTTCATGGCGTTCTGCTGTATGAAACTCAGGGCCTTAGCTACCACCGGATCTTCAATAGCCAGGACGTCGCTCGATTGGCGAGTTACAATCCCTTTAGGATCCACAACAAAGCGGCGCCTGGCCGGTTTTTTTCCGAACATCATCTGGTCCAGCAACGCAGCCGCTTCGTAGCCGATGATTCGTGCCCCTTGTTCAACGCTACTCAACGCCGGACTCACGAGTTGACAGAGCAACTCGTCATTGTCGACTCCAATCACCGCCACTTCATCTGGAACCTGCAACTTATATGCGCGGCACACCTCAACCACGTGTCGACCACGATTATCATTCGCTGCCATGATACCGACGGGTTTAGGGAGCGACAATAACCATGCTCCGAGAGACTGCTGAAACAATGCCCAACGGCGGGCGGATTTATGGTGGCCTCGAAAGACGTTTGTCGCGAATCCTTTCTTTCTAAGGTAGTTGGCAAAGGCCTGCTCGCGCTCCTCAGACCAGCCGTTAATGGGCGTCTTGGGATAGCCGCAGAAGGCAAAGTGACGGAAGCCACGCTCAAGTAAATGGTCCGCCGCAAGCTTTGAAATTGCCTGGTTGTTGGTGAAGAAATATGGAACTGACGAACCGGGTACATACCAGCCGTATCCGCTGCCAAAGCCCACGACGGGCAACCTCGATTGAGCCACAGCCCTGGCTACTTTAGGATCATCGAAATCAGCTATGATGCCGCCTCCGTTCCAGGAGCGAAGGTCCGGCAATCGCTGATCTTTCAGAGCATTTTCTTCTATGTAAACACTAAAGTGATCATTTTCCTTCGAGTACTGCGCCACGCCGGTCATCACCTGGAGGTCATAGACTCGGGTTGCATCATAGATAAGCGCAATACGAGCTAACTCGTTTTTGTGGTTGCTATACTTTGTGGAAGCCACGGTTGAATTATATAAGGCCCTCACCCAAGTCTGGCGCCAACCCGGCGCCGGCATCCCACCCAATCTATGCGGATCCACAAACAGGTCTTCAGGTCATAGACCCGATCGTGGATCCAGATGGGGAAGAATTAAAAATCGTACCTCAGCGCAAATTGGGTAATTCTTGGAGCAGCGGCACTCGTGATCTGGCCAAACGCCGGGGAACCCAAGGTATTATTCGGCTCGTTAAGATTGGTCCAGTTGATCAGGTTGAAGAAGTCTGCCCTGAACGTAAATCCTCCCGCTTCGTGCGGGAAGGCAACGAGTCTCTTCATAACAGAGAAGTCGTTTTGGACAACCCCAGGACCCGCAATGCTATTCCGCCGCGCGGTGCCGAACTGCCCTGGAGAGGGGTAGGCAAATGCTTCAGTATTGAAGTATTCGAGTTCCTGGTCGCGGCGTGAGCGACTGCGCGAGAGGTTGGGATTGCCGATAACATTCGCTCTTTCCTGCCCAGAGTTGGCCCGACAGTAGCCGATCAAAGCATTGTCTTGACCGCTGAGTATGGATTCCGGCGAGCCGGTGTTATAACGGAAGATACCAGTAAGCCGCCAACCTCCCGTCATCGCATTCAAGATTCTGTTGCTGCTAAGGCCTGGGATATCCCACAGTCCATTCACAGCGAGAATTTGGGACACATTGAAATCTGAGGGTCCCCGTTCGGCCGCGACATCGAGTGGATCTTGCGCCCCGGACCCGAGCAATGATTGAGACCTCTCATCGATCGACCTCCCCCACGTGTAGGCGGCCTGCACGGCATAGCCTTTGGCGAACCTCTTTTGTACATCGAGTTGCAGCGAGTGGTAGTTTGCGTTGACATCGTCGAGGAGAGAAGGGATGCTGCCGTAATACTGCGGTAAGATCGGCCGCCGGGATTGCGAATTCGCTTCGGTGGCGCCCGGGCTGTACAGGGCAGGGTTCAGATCTTCAGAATCGTACAGGTGGTGCGACAGAGCCCCCACGTACGCGGCTTCCGCAAAGAGGTTGTCTCCAAAACGATGCTGGATACTGACATTAATTTGTTGAATATCTGCCTGGCGGTAATTCGGGTTAATGTAGGATTGGGTTATTCCTGGGAAGGGGCCGAAGCTCGGGTTCTTCGGGTTGTAAGGCAAGGGGTCTGGTTGGCTGCCCCATGGGTTCGCGGTGTTGGGCGGTGTCGCGCTGAACCCTACCAGGAAAGGCTCGTTGTTTGTTTCGATTGCCTCGACTTCCTCGTCGACGACACTGTGATAGAGTCCCCAGGCAGCCCGCACAGAAGTTTCGCCGGTACCCGTGACGTCCCAGGCAAACCCGATGCGCGGTTCGAAGCCCAATTTCCAGGTATTATAAAGACCCGGCTGAACTCCTTTGTCTCCCGGAACCACCAAGCCGGGAGGTGCGGTCGGAAATACCGTGGATTGCTGGCCAGCTCTGTAGGTTGAGGCGCCACCACAAGCCGCGCACCCCTGCTTTTCTGTCCAAGGCGTCTGCAGATCGTAACGAAGCCCAAGATTCAGGGTGAACTTTCTCGTGATCTTGTAGTTGTCTTGTATGAAAGGCTGAAAGAGTTTGTCGGTGCCGTTGTCGATGATGGTAGTCGTCACATTGAAGCTTTGCGGGCGGCCGAGTAGAAAGTCTGCCGATGCGTTGCCGGAATTAATGCCAGTGTATGAGAGACCCATGGCAGGATAGGCAAGATCCCCATTTCCCATGTAATTGAACATGAAACCAACGCGAATGTCGTGCTTGCCATGATTCCATGAAAGTGTGTCGTCAAATTGACGGAAATAGGAAGGCTCATCTACATACCAGTCGGTGCCGAATGAGAATGCGCCACTCACGCCGAATTGCGGGGTTTGGGGATATGGGGTGAATCCATTGGTGTTGATGCCGAGGTCTTTCGCCGACTTACCGTTTTTCTCGGTTCCGGAAATTGCTTCCGGCCGCGAATAATTGGCATCTGCCTGATTGATAAGGTTCGGACTGAAGGTGTGTGTCCAGGCCAGTGCGTAGGCTTGATAGTTGTAGCGGTCGGGATCTAACCAAAACGGGATCGCCTCTGGTGTGGGAGCGTTTGCATTGCTCCGGTACGAACGGAACCACAGCTTGTCATTGTTTCCCAGGGTTTGGTCTATTTTGTAAATAACCTGGTTAGCCGAGACGGTCGCGGCTTGCGCAAGCTGGAGACTGTTATTGGGTTGATTTGGCAAGGGCAAATACAAACCCATTGCAGTGGTTGCGACAGCATCGATTCTGTCGCTGGGAATGATGTTGCCGGGGAACGGGGCCCCTGTACTCGGGTCTGTAATGACCTGTGAAGGCAGCAAAGCAGAAAAATCGCCAGTACGCTCGGCTGCCGTCAGCGGGTAGGCAACGGTCAAGCTCTGTTGATCGATTCGAAGCCCTTCATAGGCCACGAAGAAAAAGGTTCTGTTCTTGCCGTTGTATTTAGGGAGAAGCACGGGTCCTCCCAGATCGCCTCCAAACTGATTTTGATGCAGCATCGGTTTTCTGGTTCCCGGCGGGGTGAAGGCATTGGCGGCATCAAACGCGTCGTTGCGCAGATACTCCCACAGCGATCCGTGAAATTGATTGGTGCCCGATTTGGTGATCGCCACAACGACGCCGCCGCCCGCCCTTCCATAATCTGCGCCGTAACTGTCGGTAAGGACTCTGAACTCCTCCAATGCGTCGACCGTAGGAAGCTGCTGGTTGCTATTTGCGATCGCGTCGGTCAACGATTGGCCGTCGAGCATCATGTTGCCGAAATCGGTTCTGCTTCCCGAAATGCTATACGCCGGACCGCCCCGTGCAGAGGTAATGTATGTTGGCGCGGTTGAAGTGGAAACGCCGGGAATGGTATCAAGAAGCCCCATGGCGTTCCTCCCATTCAGGGGCAGGCTGTTCAAGTGGGCAGTGTCAATCGTAGCTCCCAGCGTCGCATCGGTGGTGTCGATGTTGACCGCACTACCAACGACACTCACCGTTTGTGCCTCATGTCCAACTTCTAATTTCACGTCGACGCGAATATTCTGGGCGACCGGAACAAACACATCGGACCGTATGAACGATTGGAATCCGTGTGCTTCCACTGAGATCGAATAGCGCCCGACGGGCAGCAAAGGAACCAGATAAGATCCCTCTGAAGTAGAAAGAGTAGTCGTTGAAAAGCCTGTATCGGTATTCGTGACATGCACAGAAGCTGAAGGGATCACAGCTCCATTTTGATCGGAAACGGTGCCGAGCAGCGCTCCGGTGGTTTGAGCCCTTCCGTTGCCGCAGACTGCGAAATAAAGCGCGATCAGCAGAACTCCTGCCCACCGCACATCTCGAAACGAACGTGACCTGCCTCGCAAGTTATTCATAGCTTCTCTCCTATGAGCGTTTGGAGTACCACCTCTCTGCAGATCTCGAGATGGGACAATCACAAACGAAATGAACTGTACGCTGGAAAAATTACGACTGGCAACATGGCTGGCTTATTGAATTGACGCAATGGTTTATATAATTTCCCAACCGCAGTCGCGGTCGAAAAAATTCGAACGATCCAACGACGAGCGGGCACGATCTCGGAAACCACAGGTATTCCCATCCTCGATGTCGACTCCCTCTCAGCAGAACAGGTCGAGCAAAGATCACGCAAGGCAAAGCATAATCGGACCTCTGTTAGAGAGCGTTTCTCGCAAACCCAAGTTCCTTCGGTTTCTGTATAACCACACGGGAGATAGCGAAGAAGAGCACGATACGATCGCCGCGTTCCTGTCTGCTCACGTCTACCGTCTGGGCTCCGTGCACAATCGACAACACCGATTACAAATTTGACGAAACTTACGTACTCGCTCCGGCACGCCAATTGGCAAGAGCTTCTGTAGCAGCTTCATTCAGGGGAGGTTCCGCCGTCCTCGGCTGAATCGTAGTGACAGCGAAATCGTAGCCACGCTGCGCACCGTACGCGAAAAGGCTTTTGGGTTTAGGCCGCCGGGAAGGTGTACGCCTGTTTCCGGCGCGAACGACGATATATTCATGGATGTGCGCAGGCGGCCGCACCGCATCATCTCGTGACGGGCTCGACGCCGTGGTGTGAGTGGGATGCTGGACGGGAGAAAGAACTGGGGGTTACTGGGAATGAAGAAGAGAATTGTATTCCGGTCCGCCCGGATCTTCGACGGCGAATCAGAAACACTGCAAGCCGGACGAAACGTCGTTGTGGAAGACGATCGTATTAGCGAGATTTCCGAGCGCCTCCCATCCGACGGTGACGAGGTTGTCGACTGCGGTGGCCGTGTCCTGATGCCCGCGCTGATCGACGCGCACGTGCATGTGTATGCTGCCGGGTTGAATATCGTCAGAGTGGTGCAGTCACCCGTATCCTATCTGGCTCACTTCGCGGCGCGGTTTATGGCTGCGAGCATTGATCGCGGCTTCACCACGCTTCGTGATGTCGGAGGCGCCGACATTGGCCTGGCGCTGGCCATCAAGGATGGCTTGCTGGGTACGGTGCCGAGGTTGTTTTACGGAGGCCGTATTATCTCGCAAACCGGCGGCCACGGTGACTTCCGTCCTGGGGATCACTCCTTCGAGACAGGACACGCCTGCGGTTGTTCGTATCACGCCGACCAGTTGGCAGTGATTGCTGACGGGGCAGACGCAGTACGCAAAGCTGTGCGCGAAGAACTGCGGCGCGGAGCTTCGCACGTCAAGATCATGGCCTCAGGAGGCGTCGCGTCACCCACCGATCCACTCGATCGCTGCCAGTACTCCGATGAGGAAATTCGAGCCGCGGTCGAGGAGGCAGATCGAGCTGGTTCTTATATTGCCGCTCACTGCCATCCGAAAGAAGCCGTCCGCCGGGCTGCTGCACTGGGCGTGAAATCGATCGAACATGCCACGCTGATCGATCAGCCGACTGCCGACTATGTCGCGGCGAAGGGTGCATTCACTGTGCCCACCATGGCGATCATGGTAGGTCTGCTGGAAGAAGGCGATAAACTCGGTCTCCCTAAGGCCAGCATGGAGAAGTTGAAATGGTTCGGCGACTCCGCATTTTTGGCCCTGGAAATCATGCGCCGGGCGGGCGTCAAGATGGGATTCGGTACCGACCTGCTTGGCAGTCTGCACGTGCGGCAAAGCACCGAGTTTACGCTGCGTACGCGCGTTCTTCCGCCTATCGAAGTGCTTCGTTCGGCGTGTACCGTCAACGCAGAGTTATTGGGCCAGCAAGGTAAGCTGGGGTGCATTCGGGAAGGAGCCATCGCGGATATCCTCGTAGTCGACGGCAACCCGCTCGAAGACATCTCAGTCCTTGGGTCCGGTGGCGACCGCCTTTCGATCATCATGAAGGAAGGCCGTTTTCACAAACGTACTATATGAATTGCAGGGACGAATAGCGGCAAGATACGTAGGATGGGCATGAAAACAGGGATCAATCTTTCACGGATGCTCGCACTCGCGCTCACTATGACGGGCGCCGCGTTGACGATGGCACAACAGGCCGGGGCAGCGACTCATGTTCCTCCGCCCAGACCTCAAGGCCCTTGCGATATTTACGCTGCCGCCGGCGACCCTTGCGTGGCCGCCCACAGCACCACGCGCGCGTTGTACGCCTCCTATAAAGGCCCGCTCTACCAGATCCTGCGCCAGTCGGACGGTAAGACCCTGGACATCGGCGTTGTCCAACCCGTCGCATCTCCCATCCCCGATGCCGGCGGATACGCCGAGGCGGCAGCACAGGATAAGTTCTGCGCCAACACTTACTGCTGGATCACCACCATTTACGACCAATCCCCCAAACATAACCACCTGACCCAGGCGCCCCGCGGCGGATTCAGCGGGCCGGCCATGGGTGGATTTAACAACCTGCCGGTCGCCGACATGGCGCCGATTACCATCATGGGTCACAAAGTCTACGGCGTCTTCATCACGCCGGGCATGGGCTTGCGCCAGGACGACGTCAAAGGCACGGCGGTCGACGACCAGGCGCAGGGACAGTACTGGGTCATTAACGGCCGGCACTACAACTCCGGCTGCTGCTTCGACTACGGCAACGCCGAGATCGACAGCCGCGACGATGACAACGGCACCATGGAAACCGCCTACTACGGCAACGCCGCACCCTGGTTTGCCGGGAGCTCCCACGGCCCGTGGATCATGACCGACCAGGAGAACAATCTCGTCGGTTGTGTGAACCTGGATGGATCTAAACGTTGCCCAAACCTGCCTGCCATCACCTGGCGATTCGTAACCGCCATGGCCAAGGGTGAACCGCATCGCTGGATCAGCATGGGCGGCGACGCGCAGCACGGCGCCCTTTCCGTCATGTTCGATGGACCCCGCGTCAATGCCACCTATGATCCGATGCGCAAGCAGGGCGCCATCCTCCTGGGCAATGGCGGTGACAACAGCAATAGCTCGCAGGGCACCTTCTATGAAGGCGCGATGACGGCCGCAAACACCTTCCCAGACAACGCCACCGATCAGTTGGTGCAGGCCAACGTGGTGGCTGCCGGGTACGACTTGCCTCCGCTGAGCCTGACGCCGGCGGCGGCAACCGCCACTCCTCCGGGACTCCAGACATTCTCGCCCGGCTCCTCGCAGGACACCACCGTGACCTTCACGAATACCACGGGTGCGCCCGCTGCGGGCGTGAAGCTGAGCATCTCCGTGCCCAGCAAGCAGTGGACCTCCTTCGTTGCGGGAACCACCGAGACATCGAAGACGTTTGCTGACCCGGTCGCGGCGGGCGCCAGCGTGAGCGCAACCTTCAAGGTCACTTCGGGACCCCAGGCCGTCAACGGCGACCTCGTCGGCAACGTCGGGTGGACCAACCCTGCCAGCGGCAGTAAGCGATTCGAGACAACCGTCGAGAAGGTGCGCAACGTCAGCCCGGTCAGGATTAACGAGTTCCGCGTTAGCTCAGCTTCTTCGACTAACTCGACGGACTCATTCATCGAGCTTTATAACTCCGGCTCCCGTAGCGTCGATATCTCCGGCTGGACCCTGACCGGGCACCCGTCCCAACAGGCTATCTTCTCGACGGTGAAGTTTCCGCCCAGGACGAATCTCGCGGCTGGCGGCTTCTACTTGCTGGGGCTTTCCAACTCCGGCCTGGCGATTCCCGCACGCGCGGGCGATACCACCCTCCACGTCAGGAGCACGACCGGCATGTCGGTGGGCGATACGATTCACATCGGCACCGGCTCCAACGTGGAGACCCGCAAGATTGCAAGTATTGGAACAGCCAGCAACATTACGACATTGTGGCAACCTCTACCCGATGGTCCGGTGATCACCTTCCCTGCCGGCTCGACCAACGTGCCAGTCACGAGCGTGTCCGGCTTCGCGGTTGGCGAGAAGATCGCGCTCGGCTATGGCGCCACCTACCCCGCCGTCGCAAACACTGTGGAGCAGTATGAAGTGGCCACAGTCACTGCGGTTGGCAAGCCGGGCACGCAAGCTTACCTTGCAGCGGACGCTCCCGCCGGCGCGACCAATATCAAGGTGACGTCCGTCTCCGGCATCTCGGCCGGTGACAAGATCAGGTTAGACATCGACAGCATCGGCCATGGGATCGAAACCGTTACGGTCACCCATGTCGGCACGCCGGCGATCCGCACCAGGTTCCTAACAAATGCGAGCGCCGGTGCGACCCAGATCAATGTCCGCAGCGTGAACGGTTTTGCCGTGGGCGACAAACTGACCATTGGCACCCCCGCGAACAAGAATACGGTTACCATCACGGTCGTCAGCACCGCGAGCCCCGCCGGCGGGAGCATCGAATTCACGCCGGCCCTCGATCAGGCGCATATCGAGGGCGAGGACGCCGTCGTTCCAGGCACAGGCCTCGATCTGGCTGCCCCGCTGCGCTTCACCCATGCGGCTAACCTCCCTTTCAGCGGCCGCGGGACCGGGATCAGTTTCCAGCCGGCGACGGCGTTTGCCCATTCGAGCAACGAGCCCGTCCAGGCGCTGGGCGCCGGCATCACCCTCGACAGCCCACTGGCCTACGGCCACCCGATCAACGCGGCGGTGCATGACCCCGCGGTCAGAACCGCGGGCTACCAGGGCACTCCGGAACCCAACCAGTGGTTCGGAGGTCCCGAGTTCACCGCCAACGATGTCTCCTGGGGAGATAGGACCGTCTCGTTCAGAGAAGGCGCTATGGTGCTGCGCGACGCCTCTGGCCTGGTTGTTGATAGCCTCAACTATGGCGGCGTGGTCGACCCATGGGCCGTCGAGGGTTATCAAGCCACCTCCGGATCAGAGCAGAGTGGTTGTCACGTGCCTGCGCCCGGCGCGGTCGTGAGCTTCGGGTCGGCCATCGGCACCACCAACTCGAGCGCAGGCCGCTTCCCGGATGGCGCTGACACCGGCAGCAACTGCACCGACTTTATGGTGCAGGCAGCTACCACCCTGTTGACGCCTTCGGCCGCCGATGCGACCAATATCAAAGTAGCCAGTGTGGAAGGCTTTGATGCGGGCGAGAAGATCATGATCGATACCGGCGCGGACCTCGAGACTGCGGTGATTGCCACGGTTGGCACGGCAGGCGCCACCACCGTGGGCACTGCCACCGGTGTGGGTGCAACCGTCATCCCCGTCGCCGGCGCGAGTGGGTTTCGCGACGGCCAGACCATCACCATTGACACTGGCGCGGACGCTGAGACGGCGGTCATCCTCTCCGTCAGAAGATTTGCCACCGCCGCAATTACCGTTACCTCGCCGCTCACTCATGCGCATGCGGCAGGCGCACAGGTCTCCGGCACCGGCATCACGCTGGCCGCGGCTTTGACACGGGCGCATGCGGCCGGAGCGCAAGTCACCGACAACGTTCCCACTCCCGGCGCACCCAACCAGTACCACAGGAAGGCTCCTTAGGGCTATGGATGACGTGTGAAGAGTCCGAATCCTTGCGTTGCCAGCATATACAGGCACCAGAGAAACAGAAGGGTCATCAGGATCAGTTCCCTCCAGGCTTTGCCTGGGTTTGCCTGGACGGAATAGGAGAGCATCTTGAGCGCTGTAATGGGAGGCGCAGGAGATTTCTCCGGCGGTAACGGATCGGAAAAGCGGTGGAAGTAGACCTGGATGATGGTCATGCCGACCAGGAGGCCGGTGGTAAAACTAACGTATTCCACTCCACCCGCCAACAGAAGGCCCAGAAAGATCAGCATCAGGATCAGCATGCCGTTGTCAAAGACTTTGACCACGGCGCCGCCGCCCTTTACGTAGACCGTAGAGAGGCCTTTCATCTTCGTTGCTTCATCCCTGAAGAAGAATTCGAAGAACTTCAGCAGCGCATAGAGGATATATACGGTGAGTAGGATCTTAAGGGTGAACGAGTTCATGAGAGGCTCCTTTCCACAGTCTTCCCGACTAGGAGTTGGCCTTTGCTTTCGTTGATGGACAAGGGGGCGCGTTGGCGAAGACGTCTTCGGCCCATGCGTAGACCTGGTCCGCAGCCTGTATGCGTGCGGCGCGGGGCTTGTTTTCGCCCAGCAGGGCGAGTCCGTCACGCGTGATTGCGCGGAAGGACGCCATGCTGGCGATGCGACGGCGCAGCACCTTCTCCCAGGCATCGCCATCCATGCGATAGTAAACGGTTCGCTGGCCGGGTCGAGTCACGGAATGCACCAGGCCGATCGCAATGAGCAGACGCATGCTTGTGGTGAGCGATGCCCGGCTGGCGCCGATGGCCGCTGCTATCTCTCCGGCCGACTGTTCAGGAGAGTCACAGATCATCAGCCATCCGACGATGCGGCCGGTAATCGGAGGCAGCCCGCTTTGCTCCGACCAGAAGGCCGCCACGCGCTCAACCCAGCGAATGACCTTCTCGGCGTCAGGATTGCTAGTTCGTCTCATACTAGTAATTTCAGTATCCTCTGAAATTACTAGCACAATAAGCCCGATCACCGGTTTTTGTCAACGGCGGACAAAATCGAGGCGCATTCCATTCAATTGGACACTCCTGGAAGTGGTGGGCGTATCAGCCCCGCAGGGACGAAACAAGCTGTAGCCCCGCGGGAGTGCAGGGCAGGATTTGTTAGAACAAAATGGGATTTGATTCGCGGAACTGGGCGAAGCACGAAGGGCTTCTACTTGCGCTGACTGCTCTCATCAGAAGGACGCGGAACGGAAACAACTCCCTTTTTTGGACGATCCCCTTGTTCGGCAAACTGACGAGCCTTGCCTTCAGAGATCTTTTCAAAATGCCGTCTCAGGTAGTTGTGCAGTGTTTCTTCCGTCTTGGTTACGACCATTTCAATCACCAAATTCTAAGAGGTTGGAAAAATTTCTATGTAAGTGGAACAGCGATTCTCCTCGTCCCTCTGATTGAATCTCTCCCCCGAAAGACTCGCTCAAAATGTTCTCAGAGAATCGCCGCTTGTTGATGAGCATACTGTTTCTGGCGAAGATCGCCATAGTTCTTGGGTGACAGGCGGAAACGTCGTAGTTGTATCCCAAAGGCTGGATTTCGCTAGCCAACGAACGTTTGTGGGATGTTTGCCGCCGCAGCAGAACACGCTTCCAGGTACGCGCTCACAAGGTAGGTGAGTTCCTCTCGCAGGGGGTTCAATTCCCCCTCCGGCGTACTGGATTCGAGCAGTCTCTGGCTCACTCCGAACATGGCGCTCTGCAGCATCGATGCCACAACTTGCGGATCTTTGCTAAGCGGTTCGCGGGCGCTGGCCAGCACGCCCACGATCGCCCGATTGACCCGTACTCTTACCCGCTGAACAATCTTCGCTCCGTCCACGTCGGAGCTGACCGCGTAGAAAGCAACACTTGCTTTTGGATCCTTCATCTTGGCGTCGAGAAAGGCGTTGATCATCGCCGGTGCTATTTGCTTGAGCGAATTCCCTTTCTGCTCGCGGCAGACCCGCTCCACCGTGTCTGCAACCTGCTCCAGGTGACGCTTCAGGACCGCCTGCAGCAGGGCGCTCTTGTTCGGAAAATATTGATAGAGCGTCCCCACCGACACACCGGCTCGCAATGCCACCCTGGTGGTAGTCAACCGTTCCTTGCCCACGCTCAGCAAAACCTGAATGGTCGCTTCCAGAATGGCGTCCACGCTGGCCGCTGAACGTGCCTGGACCGGCGATTTACGGGGCTCCAAAACCAAATCCGAACGCGGCGGCAAATGCGAACTCCTATCTGAAGCTTTCTTCATCTAAACACAAGCAGGCACTATGATGGCAGTTTGAGGAGCAAAAGAATGGCGAAACAGGTAAATCTTGGTGGCACCTTCACGTTTCCAGGGACTTCCATGAACGTGCACCGTATGGGGTATGGCGCCATGCAACTTGCGGGTCCACAGGTGTGGGGGCCGCCCGCAGATGTCGACCGTGCCGTGGCGGTGCTCCGCGAAGCAGTTGACTCGGGCATAGACCACATTGATACCAGCGACTTTTATGGTCCCCATGTGACCAACCAGATCATCAAGAAGGCACTCCACCCCTACCCCGATGGCCTGGTGATTGTCAGCAAAGTGGGCGCTCGCCGGGGAGCTGACAAGTCATGGCTTCATGCTCTTTCACGGCAGGAGCTGATCGATGCCGTACACGACAACCTTCGCAACCTGTCACTCGACAAGATTGATGTCGTCAACCTGAGGGTCGGAGGCGTGATGGGGCCAACGGAAGGATCCCTTGAAGAGCCCATGACTGTGCTGGCCGAACTGCAGAGCCAGGGACTGATTCGTCATATCGGTCTGAGCAACGTGACCCCGCAGCAGTTGGCTGAGAGTCAGAGGATTGGCCCGATCGTCTGTGTGCAGAATCTATACAACGTGGCCCATCGGACCGACGATGCCTTCATCGATGATCTGGCAAAGCAGGGTATCTCGTATGTGCCTTTCTTTCCCTTGGGAGGATTCACGCCATTACAGTCATCGGTTCTCAATGCAACCGCATCGGCCCTGCAGGCCACTCCCATGCAAGTGGCGCTTGCGTGGCTTCTTCACCGCTCGGCTAACATTCTTTTGATCCCGGGAACATCTTCCCCTGAACACCTTCGCGAGAACCTCGCGGCGGCATCGCTGCAACTTTCTACGCAGGCGATGGCTGATCTCGATGCGATCGCCACCGTTTCGAAGCCTTGAACAGGTGCCCCACATTCGCCCAAGCGTATGTGGGGCGAGGTGCGTTGCGCGAGAACGAATGGTCGCTTGCCCCATCCTTCGCGCTCGATGGAGAGAGAAAGGACACACCCGTGGAGAGTCCTTAAGGTTTGCGGTAGGTCACTACTCCCTGCACCATGACCTGCTCTACATGGCTGGTGTACTCAAAGGGATCGCCGTCGAAAACGACGACATCCGCATCCTTGCCTTTGCTGAGCGAACCAACCCGGTCGTCGATGCCCAGGATCTTCGCCGGAGAAATAGTAATCGCCCGCAACGCTCCTTCCATGCCCAGCCCGTTAGCCGCAGCAACGGCTGCTTCAAACAACAGCACCCGGGTCTTTGGAACATAGGCGACATAGCCGGTCATGATGGCAACGGGTATGCCCGCCTGCTGCAGCAACGCGGCATTTTCGTAAGTCGCGTTTGCGGTCTCCATACTTTCGACGGGCTGCATGACTGCCCCAACCAGGCAGGGAATCCCGGCCTGCTTGATCTTGTCGCGGATCAGATAGCCCTCAGTCACCGAAGCCAACATGTACTTAAGGTGAAACTCGGTGCCTATGCGGATCGCGGTGTCGATGTCGTCCGCCCGGTAGGCGTTGAAGATGGCGGGAGTCTTGCCCGAAACAACGTCTGCCAGGGCGGCGGACTTGCCCTCGATCGTAGGTTCCTTCGAAAGGTCACTTCCCTCTCGCTTCCACTTGTCCCACTTCTCCTGATATTCCCTGGCTTGGAGCAGAGCCTCGCGGATCATCTCCGCTGTCTTCATGCGCGTGACCGGCGCCTTGTGGCTCGCACCATAGGTTTGCTTAGGAGACTCGCCTAAATTGAAAACCATCCCCGAGTTAAGACGGACGATCAGTTGGTCCGCGGTGCGGAAAGGAGACTGCGGCCCTGCGGTCTTAAAGATACCGGCACGCCCGGCAATGGGATTAGCCGGGCCCGGCGTGACCTGCAGAGTGGTAACGCCGTACGAATTCACGTATTGGTAAAGCCGATCCTCCGGGTTAAGACTGTCGCGCACGCTGACGTCGGCGGTGTTGGGGTCGGTTGCCTCGTCCTGATCCTGATCCGCGGGGATGTTGTAAGCGCCGGCCACACCCGCGGTAGTGTCCGCGTCCACCAGTCCCGGCGTCACGTACGCTCCTTGGACGACCTGATAGCCCGCGGGTGGCTGCATGTTTGCACCTTGGCGTATGTCCTCGACCTTGCCATCGTGCAAGAGCACCATCCCCGGACCGCCTTGCGGACCAGCATCCATGGTGTAGAGGTGCTCGGCGACCACCGCCATATTTTGCGCTGCCAGCGAAAACGGAAACGCTACGGTTACCAACAGCGCGAGCCGCGGAAAGCGCACGCTCATTGCGCACCTCCCGTCTGTTGCGGATAACGGCCAAGCACTTCAAACCCGCCAGTGGCATAGCGCAGATCGGTTGGATTGTTCCGGTCGAAGACCTTCTCTCCTTCAATCCACGTTTCGATAACGTGCGTGTACACGCTCAGCGGAGTACCACTGAGCACGATGAAATCCG
Organism: uncultured Acidobacteriaceae bacterium; assembly: GCA_963763905.1. Classification (GTDB taxonomy): domain Bacteria; phylum Acidobacteriota; class Terriglobia; order Terriglobales; family Acidobacteriaceae; genus PALSA-350. Next base: position 72,448 of record CAVXRU010000035.1, read on the forward strand.
CATCCTTGCCCACTTCAAGACTACCCACCCGGCTTTCGAGGTCGAGCATCTCCGCAGGATAGATGGTGAGCCCTTTGAGCGCCGCATCTTCACTCATACCGCCGCGAACGCCCAGTGCTGCTGAGCGCAGCAACAACCGTGAGTTGGTAATAGGATCGTCGGTGTTAAAAGCCACCTTCACGCCGGCCTTCTCGAGGCGTGCCGGACAGCTGATGCTGAAGTTGATCGTCTCCGGCTTGCCGCCTGGCGAGTCAATCATGGTAAAGCTCACACCGATGTGCCGTTTGGCCAGCTCATCGGCTACCTCGCAGGACTCCGTCCCGTGGTGCACCACAACGCGATAGTGAAATTCATCCGAAAGGCGAAGCACCGTCATCACGTCGTCAGCCCGGTGGGTATGGTTGTGCACGATGCGCTTGCCGTCGAGAACCTGCACTACCGCATCGAGTCCCAGGTCGTGATCCGGTTCCTTGGCATTTTTGTCTTTGGCCGCGACCGCCTTGGCGTAGGCATCCCACTTGCCTTTATATTGTTGCGCCTTCACGAAAATTCCCCGTGCCAGGGCGGCTTCTTCCATGCGGGTCATGGGAGCCTGGCCGCGCGTTCCGTAGCCCTTAGGATTGGTCCCGTTGGCCATCTTCATGCCGCCCAAGGTGCCGGGGATCAACATCTGTTCCATGGTGGAACCGCGCAATTTGACGTACGCCGTTTGCCCGCCCATCACGTTGCCGCTGCCGGGCATGATGTTGGCCGTCGTGATACCGCCGGAGGTGGCCATACGGATATTCGGATCAGCCGGGTTGATAGCATCGAGTGCCCGCAACCCTGGCTGAACGGGACCGCTGCCTTCGTTGCCGTCCTGCGAATCGGAGACGGTTGGATTGCCGGCGATGCCGATGTGAGAGTGGGAGTCGACGATACCAGGCATGATGACTTTGCCGGTCGCGTCCTGAACCTTAGCTCCCGCGGGTATCTGTACCTTCCCTGTTTCGCCCACCGCAACGATCTTGCCACCCTTGATGACAAGCACACCCTGGGCTATCGGTGGTGCTGTAATAGGCAGGATCCGCGCGCCCTGCACCACCAGCACATTCTCATCGTGAGCGCTCTGGGCTGCCGCCAGAGAGACGGAGAAGGCGAGCAAGCCTCCCCAGAGCAACATCTTCTTTCGCATCCGGCAAACGTCCTTGTTTTGGTTGCCCGAGTATACATTGCTCGTGGTCATTTTGCCGGAGCACTCAGGTCCTCGCCCAGCAAGTATTCGCGTACAAACATGACCGTGGCATAAACAAGAAAATCCTGATTTTTCTTCTTCGCGTAGACATGGCCTTCGTCGTTCGCCATCAGGAACCATTCGAAGCTGGAATGGCGGGGATATTCTCCAGCACCAGGTTGTCTCCCGGGCGGACGACGTTGGCCTGACCCAACACCGCCAGGCTCGAAAACAACAGGGGGAAGACTGCCCGGAACGGTTTCATCGAAGTTGTCCTTTTCGAGGTCAACTATAACGGCAATCGGCAGCCTTCTTTAGAAATTTCGGCTAGAGAGGCCTGGCACTAACGAACGAGTTCTGAAACCACCTCTACTTCCTGATGCCGTGTACTTCCAGGAACATCGACCGAACCGAGCACAAGCGGCTTTCCCTGGACAAGGGTAGACGTTCCTTCGAGCGTAGTCTGCCGAATCACGGGATCTGCCATACCGCCCCCTGGTTTATCTTCGGCGATACTGGATTGGACAACTCTTGTACGCAAGCGCACTCCATCGAGATAACTATCCAGAGTAGCTTCAATTTCCTGGCCCACATCGATATAGGTCACCTCGGTGTCCGGCGGCCCTCCCGAGGTGGAATTTCTGCTGCCCGTAGCGATAGGTACCCTGCTGCCCTGTTTGAAATCCGTCTTACTGCCTGACGCGACAATGATGGCAAAATGCTGGACCCCGATGGTCCTGGCGCCGTCCCGCTCCGTCATTGTGTACGTGAGACGATAGATCTTTTTCGTCTTATCCAGATCGGCAAGAATCTTCTGCGCCAATGCGATGTCCTCAGCGGAAGCTCGGAGCGAGATCGCACCCTGTGATGGCACGTAGTAGACCTTTGCTTGTGGCAACATGTTCCTAAGGTCGTTCAGAACACTGTTTGCATCATTCTCCTGAGTAAGGTTGGTGAGGTAGAGGGTCTGGTAGACTTCTCCGCTGGCCTTCGCGCCGGGCGCCTCAGTCTGTGCGAGCGCATTCATCCCGCACGAGCCTACAGTTAGAAAGATGCTCACAAGCGCTTTCGCAGGGTAACTGGTTTTTGTCTTTGAATTATTCACTCTCGTTCCTCATCTCTTTGGCATCGATTCCAAAAAATTGTTGAAACTGCTTGGCTGCCTCTGCAGACTGAGCTGCCTGCAAATCGGGATTGAGTATTGCGACGCTTTGAACATCGTGTCGATGCGCGAGACGCAGCAGCAATCTCTCCTGTTCTGTTAACGGCAAAGGGGGCGCAGGATAGCCAGCCAGTTTGGTCTCACGCGGAGGGGTCGCTGATCCTCGTGGGGCTTTCCGCCGAAGCCCCGCAGACGCCTTCACTGTGGTTGTTTCCGGCCGTGCGCCTTGCCGTGCATTGCCATGAGTCACCTGACTGGTCACGTTTGCAGACCTGTGCACAGGCCGGTAGATGCGAATGGCCAAGGTGACCATCAGGACCGCGACACACACGAAGGCCATCGCAACTGAGGGACGCAGCCGCCATGAAACAAGCGACCCGGGTGATACCGTTGCGTGAAGTTCCAGGGCCTCAAAGATCCGGCTCTGCATGCCGGCGGGAGGCTCTTCGTCTCTGAACCCGGCCATCAGGATTTGGATCGTCTCGTCAACATCTCTCATTCATATGTCTCCCGCGCAAGCCTTTCCCGAAGCCGCGCCCTCGCTCGCGACAGCAGTGCGCGCACCGCTGACTCGCTCCGTCCCAATACCCTGGCAATCTCCACTGTGCTCAACTCCTCCAGGGCAGAGAGAAGCAACACATGGCGCTCTGCTTTCGGCAGCCTTTCCACCTCTCGTAAAGCGGACTGAAAGCGTTCGGCGCCTTCCATCGCTGCGTCGGCGGATATCGTTTTGCTCGCCAGCGAGGTCACGAAGGCGTCATCCATTTGTTCCGGCCTCTTTCGTCTTTTCCGGTCGAGCGCCAGATTCCATGCGATGCGGACCAGCCACACGCGCATTTCGCGAACCGTCGAAAGGGAACGGCGATGCTCGAGTACGCGAATGAAGACATCCTGCACTACGTCTTCGGCTTCCGTCCTGCTTCTTAGCACTGAGTAAGCAATACGAAACAGCAGCGTCGAGTAGGCATTCACCAGCGCGGCTACATCGACCGCTGATGGAGCATCCTCTATGATCGGCAACGCCAAACTGCAGCCCTCTGTCGACGCCATGTTTTCCTTCTACCGAGACAGACGGCTGACCTGGCTTTTCGCGCGACAAAATTGCAGATCGCATCTACACGCCCGAAATCGCCGTTTTGGCCCGATAATTGACAATCGAACTGGCGTCTTTTAGCCTTTCGGATTCAACAATTGGCCCGAAAAGAGGTTCGATGAGAATGCTTGGTACCGTATGGACCGTTCGTCAGCCGCTTCTTCCAACCGCCCTTCTCAGCGTTGCGTTATGCATGTGTGCGCACGCCCAATCAGCCTACGTGCGGGTGAGCCAGGTCGGATACGAAGTTGGGCAACCCGCCGCGCGCGCTTATCTGATGTCCACTGCCGCTGAAACAGGAGCCACGTCGGTGATGGCCAGCGAGGCTTACGCACTCACCGGCAGTGCGCGCTATAACACCTATGCGCAGCGTTGGCTGGCCAACATTTTGGGTGGGAACTCCTGGGGCGCGTCCTTCATCGTAGGCGATGGAAGCACCTTCCCTAACTGCATCCAACACCAGGTGGCCAACCTCGCGGGCGCTCTGGATGGAACGAAGGGTGGAACCCCCATCCTATGGGGTGCGGCGACCGAAGGACCGGACAGTTATACGACCGCGGGCGTTGTCGGTGGTATGATCCTTTGTCCCGCCAACGGAGTTGATACCTTCGCTAAGTTCAACGGGAACAGCGGAACCTACGACCCATCGCAAACCGCACTCTTTCAAGACAATGTGCAATCCTACAGCACAACCGAGCCTGCCATTGACCTGACGGCAACCTCGTTTTTGATGTGGTCCTGGAGAATGGCCCTCGAACCCAATCCGTAATCCCGGCATTTTTGTCGAAGGCGTTGAAGAATGAGTGGGTGGCCCAGTTCTCGCTTTTGAGAGCTGGGTTTTTCCTCGCAATGGGTCAACCGGAACCAATCGTGGTAGAGTGCGGGTACTCATCAGAAAGCCCACCAAAAGGGGGTTAGCCCGTTGGCACTCACCATCACCGGCCTATCAAAGACCTATCCAAACGGGGTCAAAGCACTTAAAAATCTGTCACTCACCGTAGGCAACTGCATGTTCGGCTTACTGGGCCCCAATGGTGCCGGCAAGAGCACATTGATGCGCACGATCGCGACGCTGCAGGATCCGGATGCGGGGGAAATTCAGTTAGACGGCATCGACGTTCTGAAGGATAAGACCGCCATTCGCAGGCTTCTGGGCTATCTGCCCCAGGAGTTTGGTGTGTATCCGAAAATATCGGCGTTGGCCATGCTGCACCATCTGGCCGTGATGAAGGGCATCACCAACCGAACCGAGCGCAACCAGATGGTGGACGCGCTATTGAACCAGACCAACCTCTGGAGCGCGCGCAAAAAGCCGCTGGGCACCTACTCCGGTGGCATGAAGCAGCGCTTCGGGATCGCGCAGGCGCTGCTGGCCAACCCGAAGCTGATCATCGTGGATGAGCCGACAGCAGGCCTCGATCCAGCGGAGCGCAATCGCTTCCTGAACCTGCTCAGTGGGATCGGCAGTGATGTGACGGTGATCCTCTCCACCCATATCGTCGAGGATGTGCGCGAACTCTGTCCCCGGATGGCCATCATCGCCAACGGAGAACTTCTGCTGGAGGGAGTGCCAGCGGAAGCTCTCGATGCGCTGAAGGGCAAGATCTGGAGCAAGGTGGTTGCGACGGATGACGAACTCCGCGCACTGGAAGCGAATTTCCATCTTCTCTCCACCCATCTGGCCGGAGGTCTGCACGAGGTTCGTATTTATTCTGAATCGAATCCCGGGGACGGCTTCTTGCCCGTTGCTTCGGATCTTGGGGACGTGTACTTCCTCAACCTTGCCCGGCACGCGAAGAACTGAACGGGAGAAACAAATGGCATTGTTTTGGGAGTTTTTCTCGTTTGAAATAAAGTTGCGACTCAAAAGCGTGTCGACTTACGTCTACTTTGCCCTTTGGTTCTCAATCAGCTTTCTTGCCATCGCCGCCCAGGACTTTCTTAATCCCGGCAACGATAAAATCCTGCTCAACGGCCCGTTCACCACCAGCATCCTCTATACCCTGTTAAGTTTTTTCGGCATGCTGGTCATGGCCGCGATCTTCGGTACGTCGATCCTGCGTGACTTCCAGCAGAACACCTACCAAATCATCTTCACCAAACCAATCACCAAGTTCGCCTACCTTGGAGGCCGCTGGGCGGGATCCTTCGTCACCACGCTTTTATGCTTCAGCGGAATGGTCATCGGAGAGGCCCTCGGCACGCTGGCTCCCTGGGCGGATCACGTCCGTATCGCCCCTGGCCACCTGGGTTGGTATCTGCATGCATTCCTGGCCGTCCCTGTGGTGCAAATTTTCTTTCTCGGTTCGCTCTTCTTCACCGTTGCCGCGCTCACCCGCAAGCTGTTTGTGATGTACCTGCAGGGAGTGGTTGTCTTCCTCGTTTACCTCATTGTGAACGCCGCCTTCGCAGCCACCGGTTCGCTCGAGCACTTCTGGAGCGCCATCTTCGACCCTGTTGGCCTTCGCCTCCTGGATAGCGTCACCCGTTACTGGACCGTGGTCGAAAAGAACACCCTGCAATTGCCGTGGTCCGGAGTCTTTCTCTACAACCGGCTGGTCTGGACTTCGGTTGGGCTGCTCTCTCTTGTTGCCATGTACCTGCTGTTCCCCTTTTCCGTTGAGGCGCTGACGGCAGCGTCCCGTGGACGCAAAGCCGCGCGCGATGCGGAAGTCGATCAAACGGATGCCAAGCCTCAGCGTTCGCTGGTGGCAACAAGATTGCCCGTGGTCCATCCGTCGTTCAACTCCGGGACGAGCTGGTCACAGTTCGTGTCTCTCACCTGGCTGCGCATCAACGATATCCTGCACGAGTTTCCGTTCTGGGGCGTCGTCGGTGCCATGCTGGTTTTCGTTCTCGCCAACGGCCACTTCGCCGGCCGCAGGCAGGAGAATAACGTCTATCCAGTCACCTTCCTGATGGTGCAGCTGGTCCAGGGCAGTTCAGCCCTTTTCTTCCTCATTATCGCGACCCTCTACGCCGGCGAGTTGGTCTGGCGTGAACGCGATACCCAGTGGGCAGGCATTCACGATGCGCTGCCCGTGCGGGAGTCCATCGACTGGCTCTCCAAACTCTCCGCACTTGCGGTGATTGAGCTGCTGCTGCTCACCATCGTGATGCTCTGCGGCATCTTCAGCCAGACCAGCGCGGGCTACTATCATTACGAACTGCTTCAATACTTCAAACAGCTTTACCTCATCACTTTTCCCCACATCTTCATCTTCACGCTGCTGGCTCTTTTCCTGCAGACGGTGATTGGCAACAAGTTCATCGCCCATGGTGTCGTGATCGGGCTCTTCGTCCTCACCCCAATTCTTGTCACTCATGGTTGGGAAAATACTCTTTACCTTTACGGCAGCACACCCGATTACACCTACTCCGATATGAACGGGTACGGCCATTTCGTTCCTGCCATTTTTTGGTCCATTGTTTATTGGCTCTCGATCTCGGCTTTTCTTGGTGTGGTCTCGATTGCCCTTGCGGCGCGGGGTTCAGATGACTCCTGGGCCAGCCGCTTTCGCCTCGCGGGCCAGCGCGCTCGGCGCCTCGTCCCCGTTGCCGCCTGCTTCCTGCTCATTGCCATCGGCAGCGGCTGCTGGTTTTTCTACAACGCTCACGTACTGAACGAATACCTGAACAGCAAGGCGCAGCGTGAAATCCAGGCCCAGTATGAGCGCGACTTCAAAAAGTATGAGAACCTTCCACAACCCAAGATCATCGCCGTAGACGCTAACATTGATATCTTCCCTGAGAGACGCGCGTTCTCGGGATCAGGCCACTTTGTCCTCGAAAACAAGACCCCCGGTCCCATCTCTCAGATACATATCCTCAATCGCGAACAGTCGGTCACCAATGTTCATTTCGACCGGCCCTTCCACAAGGTCTCGTCGAGTCCGCGTGCCATGTACATCATCTATGCGCTTGAGCAGCCACTCGCACCGGGGCAACAGCTCAACCTTAACTTCGATGTCGGCTGGACCCCGCACGGCTTTATGGACGGCAACGAGCGTCCCGAGCTCGCGTATTCCGGGACCTTCTTCGACGTGGGCTACTTCCCTGCTATCGGCTACGATGCCCGCTTTGAGCTCACGGACCCACGCCGGCGCCGCGAGCTACACCTGGGCCCGGTTTCAGAGCTGCCGCATCGTGGGGACCCTCTAGGCAGCCGCACCAATCTTTTTAGTCAGGATGCCGACTGGATCTCGTTCCGCACCGTTGTCAGTACCGCGGACGACCAGATCGCCCTGGCGCCCGGATATCTGCAGAGGGACTGGCACAGCAACGGCCGTCACTATTACGAATACGATATGGGCGAGGTGAAGATTGAGGATTTCTTCGCCTACGTTTCCGCCCGCTATCACGTCAAGCAGGAGGTCTACCAAGGGGTCAGTGGACCGGTCAACATCGAAGTCTACTCCGCGCCTGCGCACCCTTACGATGTTGACGACATGATCGCCTCCAGCAAAGCCGGCCTGGCTTACTACGAGAAGAATTTCAGTCCCTTTCAATTCCGCCAGTTCCGCGTCCTCGAGTTCCCCCGCTACCGCCTCTTCGCGCAGTCGTTCCCCAATACCGTACCCTTCTCCGAATTTGGCTTTGTCGGCCGCGTGATCAACCCCCAGCAGGATATTGACCTGACCTATTTTGTGACTGCCCATGAGCTCGCCCACCAATGGTGGGCCCACCAGCTGATCGGTGCCCGGGTCGAAGGTTCGAACATGATGTCAGAATCGCTGGCTGAGTATTCTGCTTTGCGGGTTATGCAAAAGAAGTACGGCGACGGCCAAATGCGCAAGTTCTTGAAGCATGAGCTTGACGGCTACCTGCGCGGCCGGGCATCAGAGAGCCGGCACGAACCCCCCCTGGTGCTGGTGCAGCGTGAACCCTATGTCTGGTATCAGAAGGGATCACTGGTGCTCTATGCTCTTTCCGACTACATCGGCGAGGATAAGCTCAACCTCGCTCTGCATAATTTCCTGCTCCAGTACCGCTATGCCAATGCGACTGGCGAGCAAGATGGAGTGTACCCTGACACCCGGCAGTTCGTCGCAGCACTGCGGGCGCAAACTCCGCCGGAACTGCAGTACTACATCACAGATGCCTTCGAGTCCATCGTTCTGTACGACAACAAGGCATTGTCCGCGACTGTCTCCGAGACCCCGGACAAGAAGTACAAAGTGACCCTAACGGTGCAGGCACGAAAATTAAAATCCGACGGGAGCGGTGTGGAGACTCCAATGCCGTTGAATGACTTCATCGATGTAGGTCTTTTCACCGGCAAGAAAGATCAACAGAAGGTCCTCTATTTGAAGAAGGAGAAGTTCACGGCGGAGAAGCAGACCTTCGAGATCCTGGTTGACCAGATGCCGACCCGTGCTGGCATTGACCCGCAAAACAAGCTGATCGACCGCGATGCAGACGACAACACCATGGATGTCACCAGGCATTGAAGTGAGTAAGGCCGGTCCCCGACCTCTTGGCAGCCTCTACCTTCGGAGCTTTGTCAGCTCGGCAATCAGTGGGTCTAAATCCTTCGCGAAACTAGCAACCATGGCAGGAAAGAATGTCTCTCGCTTAATTTTGTCAAACCGCAACGGATAACCAACATGAATGGCTATCAAACTTAAGAACGACAACTGCGTTCACCCATTGCCCTCCCGAAAGGGATGAATAGCATTCAGGTCGCCCAAAAACTCTGCAGCTCGCTCGACAAAGGTCGAAAATGCACTTGCCCGCAGCGCTTCACCATGGTCTATCCTGCCGAACAGCTCGTCCATTTGCACGGGGATGTGCTCGGGGTAGCAGAAAACATTTTCGCCTTTTTCGATGCGAACTGAACGGTATTGGCCAGCCCATCGATAGACATCTTGAAAGAGATGATGATGAATCGTTCGATACTGCTCTGCATCGAAGCGTCCCACAGGCAACGGCTCGTCGGCACGAAGTGAGGACATCTCGACCTCGAATGCCTGGAGCTCGGCGGGGTCGCGAATCCCTAACCGGTTCTTAAGAACCTGTGTTCCCTTGTACAGGTACGGATCATCGAAGGCGCCATAGCCCTCTAACGGCATTATCGGCCTTTGGAGTCGTTGTACGCGCGAATCACTTCCGCGCGACGTTGGTCAGCGGAGAGCTGTCCCATCTTGCTAAAACGCTTCTCACCAGCGGCATTCAACTTGAGACCTTCAACCGCAGTAATTGCTGCAAAAGCCTTTCGGCCTAAAATGTGAGGCTGGGAGAGCGCAGGCGACTTTTCCACACGGCGTGCCATTGTTGCATTTTAACATTGACGCGCTCTCTATCCCAGCAGAGCCGTCGCCCCAGAACCCGCTCGTCCCCTCGCCCTAAACGGTGAGGGAAATTCCGAAAAATTAACCTTCCAGCGGACGCTACCAGTCCACCCGGCGCTGATATCCTGTTGCGTCTGTCAAAAGGAGAAATCTCGCGATGTATACGCCAAAAGGAAAATTCGGCTGGTACGAACTGATGACCAGCGACACGAAAGCCGCCGGCAAGTTTTACTCTGACGTTGTGGGTTGGACGACCCGGGAAATGCCGAGCTCTGCTGGCCCGCAGTACACCACCTTCAACCTCGGTGACGTTGGAATGGCCGGGATGTTGAACATTCCCGGACATACCGCCTGGGTAGGCTACATCTCGGTCGATGATGTCGATGCCCACATCGAAAAAATTGTCGAAGCCGGCGGCAAACTATGGAGACCCGCTACGGACGTCCCTGGAATGCTTCGCTTCGCCGTCATGTCGGACCCCCAGGGAGCTGCCATTGTGGTTTTTACATCTAACCCCAGCATGCCCTCGCCGGAGCGCCCGGCGCCGCCGGCCAACGGCACCGTCGGCTGGCACGAGCTCTACACCACCGACCTCGAAGGCGGATTCAACTTCTACCACAAGCTCTTTGGCTGGACCAAGGTCAGCGATATGGACATGGGACCCATGGGCGTTTATCGCATCTTCGATGAAGGTGACCACAAGGAAATGGGCGACGGCGGCATGATGACCAAAGCGCCGCAGATACCTGTCTCCTGCTGGAACTTCTACTTCAACGTCGATTCGATCAAGGCAGCCATCAAACGCGTTGAATCCGGTGGCGGGAAGGTCTTGAACGGTCCGATGCAGGTACCCGGGGGCAGCTGGATCATCCAGGGTCAGGATCCTCAGGGAGCCATGTTTTCTCTCGTCAGTACCAACGAATAAGGATTCTCTCGCGAACTGGGGCTTGACCGGAAAACTGCCAGAATCAAGGTCAATACATCCCAACTTCGCTGCGCCCTACGTGCATCCGAAGAACAGATTCAAGAACGGCTTCTGATACTGATACGGAGACACTTGTCGCGGGAAGTCGGAGACGGTTTTCGCGGTCACCCTCTCTTTGGGGCAAGAAAATCTCTCCGCATCACAAGCAAAGCGGAGTGATGGAGAGGGTCTGCCATCGGCGGCAGCGGCGGGACAATCGGTGACACCGGAAGCGGCTCGGTCCTTGCCCCTGCTGCTGGAGTAATCGGATTGGGTCGGCCGCCCGCCGCCTTCTGGCTGCGAACCACTAGGACAGGGCCGGAAGTTGTCCATTGCTTTACGAAGTGTGTCTTCGAGCACTCACCACAAAGCCAAAAAAACTTGCTGCGCACAGGCTTCATCGCAAATGCACCATCATCTTGCCGGGCCTTATCGGCAGAATCCGGTTCCAATTCGAGCAATTGGAGAGATCCCTCCCGGAGATAGAGCAGTTCTTTAGAACATAGCGGATTAGCGCACCGCGTGGCCGAGTTGTGCTTGCCCTCTACCACGCTCAGCCGGTCGGACGGAGGATTGCGAACGCCAAATTCCTTTTGGATACTCATAGATGTCACAGATCGTGCCGTTGTATACGTGAACCTGGACTCGGCTAGAGCGTCGCTAAGACTGGAGGCGAGACGGGATCTTTCGCGACATCCTCAAGTTTACGCTCTTTGAGTCGGGACGTTTTCAACACTTTTCGGGCGGGATGGCCAGCCCATATTCAAGTTACTGAAAATCAGACTCTTCGGGAGTAAATTTCCGAGAGGCGGGTTTTAAATCCAAGTGCCGGAAACATGGATCGACCTGAACGCTCAATGAGTGAGTTGCCCTGTTTTCGACGATTCGAGAGCCGAACCAAACGGCTGACATTTCAGGCACGATTCCGACCGGAGGTGTTGAATCAGAGGAGCGCGAGCTTCCCAGTCTCGCAAACGGCGCAAGAGTTGGGCTGGCAGGGCATCCTCTTGATATGTGAACCGATCGATCAGCAGATGACCGCTTCGACAATCGAATGACCAGCTCCTACGGAAATTTCCTGCACCTGATTAAAGCCACACCGATTTAAAAGGGTTACATATTCGATCATGCTCCTTTGTCTTCCGCCCAGCAAGTTGAGCATCACCACATCGAGAGTGGTCGTCCAGCACGGGACCGGCTGTTCCGGCATCATAGCTTCCACCAGAAGCAACTTGGCACCAATAGGTGCGGCGCGACGAACCGCGCAAAGTATCTTTTCAGCATGGTGGTCATCCCAATCGTGGATCACTTCCATGAGCACATAGGCCTCGGCTTGGGGCAGCTCGTCCTTGAAGAAGTTGCCGCCACATAATTCGAGTCGCTGACTGGTGACTCCAGTCGCTTGCTCCACGACGTGCGGCTGATCGAAAAGGATTCCCCGCGAAAGCGAGGACGATTGCAATATCGCGGACAGCAAATGACCACGACCGCCGCCAACATCAGCGATTCGCGGAAACTTAGTGAAATCATAGGCGGCGACCACTAGAGGTATTACTGCCTGGGCTTTTGCGTACATGGTGTCGTTGAATTTTTCATTAGCGTCGGGGTGCTGTTCAAGATAGTGCCAAAATCCTCCCTCCGTGACTTGGTCGCCCATTGGACGCCCGGTGGCAATGCTTTCGTCCAGGCGCATGACAGATTCCCAGAAAACGGGAATGCCAAACATGCGGGCGAAGGGGCGCATCGACATAGGGTGGTCGGTCCGAAGTACTCGTGAGGCGTCCGAGTGGCAAAACCAGCCATCGACGCGCACGAACACACCGTTGGCGCAGAGCAGGCTGAGCACTCGCGCGAGCGCATCCGGGTGTGATCCAGTGGACCTCGCCAGTTCAGATGCGGAAATTGGCATATCCGAGATCAAATCGGCGATTCCCAATTCAGCGACAACCTGCAAGCAACGGGAGACAAAATAGGAGCCGCTCATCAGTTGTATCTGTGTGATCGGATCTGGAGCGGTCATGCCGCCAAGTAAAGCAGGGTTCTGGACAATTGCCATCCCCTCGAGGAACTAGAAATGGACCTAAAAGGGGCTATCCTCCCAATCGAATGGCGCAGCGTCGGGCTAATCGGTACAGGACGAATATTGTGGAGGTTAAGATCGACGTCGCGCGACGTATATGCTTGTGACCATATTGCGGGTCACGCAGCCGTGGAACTCGTCGCGTGCAACACGATGCAGCTCGGAGTCGCTCCATCTCCCCTTGACATCTAGGGTATGCCGGCGCTACGCTCTGTCTTTACCCTTGCTGTCTAGGGTAAGTGGCTTATGGCGAAAAATGACCTGCAAGGCGCGCTTGATCTCCTGATTCTCAAGACTCTCTCGCAGCTTGGTTCCATGCACGGCTACGGAATCATGATGCACATCCGGCGCGTTACCGACGAGATCCTCATTGTGGAAGAGGGTTCGCTCTACCCCGCGCTACACCGCATGGAACAGCACAGCTGGGTGCGGGCCAGCTGGGCTATTACCGATTATGGGCGCAAAGCCAAGTGGTATGCGCTCACACGCGCCGGCCGGGAACAACTGGCCGGCCGCGAAAAGAACTGGGCGCAGGTGGTCAAGGGCGTCGACGCGGTTCTGCGTTTTGCGTGAGGTGAACGATGGCACTCTTGCGGAGAATTCTGTCACTGGGAAAACGTGCGCATCTGCAGCATGAGATTGAAGCGGAGCTGCGGGAACACATTGCCATGTGCATCGACGACAACCTGGCCCAGGGGATGACCCGCGAAGCAGCGGAGCGCGATGCGCGCACCCGCTTCGGCAGTCCGGCGGCAATGCGTGAGCGCGTCTCTCAAGAAGATGCAGCGCTGGGGATCGAGAGCCTGTGGCACGATGTTCGCGGTGCCCTGCGCATCTTCGTGAAGAGCCCCGGATTTTCGCTCGTGGTGGTTGTCACCCTTGCTCTCGGCATCGGCGCCAACACCGCTATCTTCGAGCTTCTTGACGCCGTACGGCTGCGGACGCTCCCCCTCGCGAAACCCAACGAACTGGCAGAGTTGCGCATTGCCGGGGGCAATGCCGGATTGGGAATCACCGACAGTCAGTTTGCGAATTTCACCGTGCCCATGTGGCAGGAGGTCAAGCAGCACCACGATCCTTTCTCCGGCATCTTTGCCTGGCGCACCAATGACGTGCAGGTGGGCAATCCCAGCCAGTCCCACCGCGTCAACGGGCTCGAAGTCACTGGAGATTTTTTCAGTGTGCTTGGCGTCGCTCCTGTGCAGGGCCGATTGATCGAGCCGCAGGATGAGGCAGGTTGCCAGATCAGCCGCGTAGTCGCCAGCTACTCCTTCTGGAAGTCCCAGATGGGCAGCGAGCCGATCGCCGCCAACACAACGATCCTCGCCGAGGGAAGAGCGGTGCAGGTTCTCGGTGTTACGCCGCCATCCTTCTTTGGCATGATCGTGGGTGATCGCTTCGATCTCGCCTACCCCACCTGTACCTCGCCCCATCCGCGCCGGGAAGTGTTTACCTACTCGGTGATGGGACGCCTCAAGCCCGGCTGGACACTGCAGCGAGCGACGGGATATTTCAACGCACTCAGCCCTGGGCTCTTCGCAAAAGCTGCCCCGGATGGTTACAGCAGCCAGGCTCTGAAGACATTTGCGGCATTCCGCCTCGCCGCGTATCCGGCCGGCGCGGGTGTGAGTTATCTACGAGATCAATACAACTCCTCGCTCGATATTTTGCTGGCGATCACCGGGCTGGTACTGCTGATTGCCTGCGCCAACCTCGCCAACCTGATGCTGGCGCGCGCCAGTGTGAAAAATCGCGAATTTTCCATCCGCATGGCACTGGGCGCTTCGCGCGGCCGTCTCCTGCGCCAGATTCTGCTCGAGAGCGCACTGCTCGCGGCTTGCGGCGCTCTGTTGGGTGCAGGCCTGGCCCAGCCGCTCAGCCGGATCCTGGTGCACTCGCTCGACACCAGCGGAAGCACGATTCAATTAGTCATCGTGACTGACTGGCGCGTGCTCCTCTTTGCCGCAGCGGCGGCTATCTCGACCTGCCTTATCTTCGGCACGCTTCCCGCTCTGCGCAGCACAAGCGCCGATCCGGTTGCATCGATGAAATCCGGCGAACGTGGAGTGGTCGGGAATCGCGAGCGATTCTCCGTGCAGCGCGCCATGGTGATAATCCAGATCGCCGTCTCCATGGTGCTCCTCGTCGCAGCGCTCCTCTTTGTGCGCAGCTATCGCAACCTGATGACCCTCAATCCCGGAATACGCGAGAGCGGGATCACCGCCGGCTTCTTCGGCTTCCCCTCCATGAATATCAAGCCCGAAAACCTGGCGGCCTATAAACGGCAGATAGAGGACGACGTGCGCGCCATTCCGGGCATAGAAAATGCCGCCGCGACCACGAACTTCCCGTTAAGCGGTGCCACGTGGGGACACGCTGTGGAAGTCGGCCCACTGGAGGGGCCGAGCAGATTTACCTACGTCTCTCCCAACTTTTTCGCGACCCTCGGAATTCGGTTGCTCAAGGGACGTAACTTCACGGATGGCGACACCAACGACACCCCATTGGTGTTGATCGTCAACCAGGCCTTCATCCGAAAATATGTCGATGCGCCCTCGCCGCTCGGGGTTCAGGTGCGTGTGCGGCCTGAGCCGCAGTATCCCGGACGCACCTATGAGATCGTCGGCACGGTTCCAGACACGAAGTACAGCGATCTGCGCGAAGACCCACCGCCCCAGGCGTTCGTGCCTCTCGCTCAGCTTCCGGTCACGGCACAGGACCCCGGAATGGCGATGCTGTTTGCTTCACGCGACCCCGCAGCGGCGCAACTGGCCGTGCGTCGCATGTTGGTCGAGAAGCATCCCGGCATGCAAATGCAGTTTTATGACTTCCAGCAGGGCATCCTCGATCGTCTCGTAGGCGATCGCATGATGGCGAGGCTTTCTGGCTTCTTCGGAGGTCTTGCGGCTCTGCTCGTCGTCGTTGGGCTGCACGGAGTCCTTTCGTACTTCCTGGCTCAGCGGCGCTGCGAGATCGGCATTCGCATGGCGCTCGGAGCGAGTCGCGGTCATGTCGTCGCCGCCATGCTGCGCAGTGTCTCGGTCATGCTGGCGGTGCGGCTTAGTCGCGGGCACCGCGCTCGCCCTCCTCGCCACCCATGGAGCCGGCACATTGCTCTTTGGTCTGAAGCCGTGGGACCCGTGGACGCTCGCTGGCGCCGCTGCGCTCCTGGCAGTGGTCACGGTGGTGGCCAGTCTCGTTCCATCGATGCGCGCTGCAAACGTGAATCCGGTCGACTCTCTCCGTACTGAGTAGGCGGGAATGACCCGGAAATAACCAGGAGGATCTCGTCCGCTTACTTATTCGCGGGAGCGACAGCTGCTTGTGCAGCCCGCACCTGCAGTATCACGCGCCGATAGGAAGTAAGCTTTGGAATTCCGTCGTCGGTAACCTCGAGTATGATGTGCGCCACGCCTTCGCCCCTGCATGGCTGCCCGGGAAGCCACGCGGGCCGGCACGGAGACTTGATCGTCACCTGAGCCTGGGGACTGTTTGCTCCGCTAATCGTCACATCCGCGCCCTGCGTACCCGCCAGCCCGGCTTCTTCATACACCCACCAATGGTAATGAAGCGTATCTCCATCGGGATCTTTGCTCCCTGCAGCATCGAGAGTCACCGTCTGTTTGGCATCAGCAGCTACCTCCACAGGAGAAGTTCCCGCCTGCCCGTTAACCACCAGCTTCGGATTATGGTTGGCGTGGCCAAAATCCTTAATAGTCCAGTCCATGCGCGCAGCAAAGTCATTCTGGTAGGCCGCGCGCCAGCGCCAGATGGTGGCCTGATCTGAGACATGCTCATGCCCGTCGACACCGATCACGCGATCCTGTGAAGTAGCCCGGCTGAACTCATCGCCACCCTGGGACCAAATCATGTGCGTCTCGCCATAGGGCTGCCGATACACATAGCGTCCGCCCCAACCGCCCCAGTCAGGCCTGCGATACCCGTTCAAGCCGTTGTCGATCAAGCCCAGGTAAGACGGAGTGTCGCCTTCCATAATGAACATGAACTGTGGGTACCACTTACCCATGGGACCCTTGACGCGAATATTAGTCTCCAGCCATTCATTGGTCACCAGGCTGGTGTCGGGTCCGCCGTAATTGCGGTAGTAGAGGTCGCCGCTGATGCCCGTCCATGTTGCCTGGTAGTACTCCTCGCTATTCGGCGGGCTGGGCTTGACGACATAGAAGAGCGCAGGAAATTCGCGCCGAATCCAGGGCCCTGCATCATCCTGATCAGAGATGGAGGAGACGCGCAAATTAGATACCAGCCGCTGCATCTCTGAGGAGGAGTGCGAAGCGCGAAGATCCATCAGCGCCTGGGCAAGCGTGTTGGCGCCGCCCCAAAGGCAGATCCAGAGCGGGCGCGGGTCGTCACGTTCGATGGCTTTCACCAGCGCGTGCGAGCCGGCCGATGCCTTGCCTTCACCGGTTGCGGCCATGCCATAGGCGGTCTGGCCGGCAAAAATGCGCTGATCGAGCTCCTCGTCCGTGGGCCAGCCTTGGGCGTGCAACACCAGGTTGGGACGCACCTGTCCGTAAGCCTGCACGATGGCGTGCATGGTCTCATGGTGGGTGGCGGTCCTCTGCCAGGTTGAGGTAGTGGCAATCATAGCCTCAAGGTCCAGTTCATTTGAGTAGAGCAACAGACGCACGAACGACATCTGATCGTCCGGTTCGTTGCCGATATCACTGATGATGACCACTCGCGGATGCCCGGTGAAGCTGTCCGCAGCCGGCGGCCGCGTGGACTGCGCTGCTGCAACTCCGCAGACAAGCAACGAAACAGCCAGTATGTTGCACCTGCGTGAGCCATTCCGGATGAAATCTTTCATTCCAACATTCTCCTCCCAATGAACTCGACCCTTCCCACAAAGCAGGCCTCCAACACGGAAAAGCGAGCGGACATGAATACACACTCGCACAGTGCCACCGAGTACCGGGCCTTTGGCGGCAGAAGAAAAGGCTCACAGATGCTATTTGATTAGGGGCATTTCCGTCGTCGGGGATTTCATCCGATCCAAGCAAAGCTCCATAAGGGTTGCGGCGAGAATATCCCGGCTCCGGGGGAGACGACGATGTCGCAGCCCATCGCCGCCAGGTATCGCTGTTCCATGGGTCGATTTCACCGTCCTTTTACATTTGGCGCGGAAGATAGTGTGATCGGCATTGACCGATTCACAAACCACACGCTGGAGCAGGGATGACCGAATTCGCTTTCCGCCGGGCGGCCGGCATGGGCTGGCAGGTTTTAGATATCAACAAAGACGCCCGCGCCCGGCAGAAGCTGCAAAACCCGTTTTGCCTCTGGTTAACCGGTTTACCGGGCGCGGGCAAGTCGACGATTGCGAACCTGCTCGAAAAACAGCTGTTTGCTTCCGGCAGACACACTTACATTCTTGATGGTGACAACATACGCCACGGGCTCAGCCACGACCTGGGTTTCACCGAGGCTGACCGGGTGGAGAATATTCGCCGTGCCACGGAGGTTGCCCGCCTCTTCGTGGACGCCGGATTGATCGTTATCGTCGCGTTCATCAGTCCCTATCGCGCAGAACGCGACCTTGCCCGTTCGCGGTTTGAGCCGCTCGAATTTGTAGAGATCTATGTCGATGCTTCGCTTGAAGAATGCGAGCGTCGGGACCCCAAGGGCCTCTACGCCAAAGCTCGCCGCGGAGAGTTGAAAAACTTCACTGGGATCGACAGCGGCTACGAAGCGCCAGCGGCTCCTGAGATTCACCTGGACACGGTTTCAAGAAGTGCGGACGAATGCGTCGATCTCGTTCTTTCCTACCTGGAGTCCAACGCACTCAACGAAACCGCGGCAAGCGAGAGCTCGAACGGCCGAATCCGGCGCTTGTAAACGGCTGAGCGAATTGTTACGATCCTCGCATGCAGTGGTTAACCCCACTTAACAATCGTTCGGCCCTCTCAATTTGCGGTTTCATCGGTTGCAGCGCATGGTAGAGGTCGCAGGGTTCGATCATCGAACTTTATCATTCATAGAACCAACAACTTGCATGTTTCCCGGGCCGATTCGTTTGTAGCTTATGAGTAGCAAATCGCGGAAACTTTTCTCCGGGCCGTAACCCCCTGCCCCCTTTGATCCGTCCGTTGTGATCGGAGTAGTCGTCGTATCCCGACCCGCCACGCCGGGTGCGTTTTCTCGCCTTGCAGAGATCCATAGATGCCACTTAACGGAAGTAGCACAGATACCGGGATCATCATCCTGGGGATGCACCGCAGCGGCACATCCCTGGCTGCGGAAATAGCCTATCGTTGGGGTGCATACGCCGATACGAGCCTCTTTATCGAGCCTAACGATGGAAATCCGCGCGGGTATTGGGAGCATCGTCCCCTGCTGAAGCTAAACGACGCCCTCCTCGCTGCGGTGCACTCTTCGTGGAAAGTGCCTCCCACAGAGGAAGGGCGGAAGCATCTTGCCAGACTGGCGAAAGGAGGGTCCTTGCGTCATCGCGCCCACAGGCTATTGGCAACCATGAATCCAAATCAGACTGTGTGGCTTTGGAAGGATCCCAGGCTGTGCATACTCCTACCGTTTTGGAAGGAGATCTGGGGCAGCGTTGTGTATCTCGTCCCCATTCGAGAGCCAATGGCCATCGCGTCCTCTTTGTGTGCCCGCAGAGATTTTTCCATGCCGTCAGCACTGCTGCTTTGGCAAAAATATATGTCTACTCTCATCTCCGATGAAGATGTGTCGAGCAAAGCCTTCTTCTTCTCCTATGAAGAACTTTTGCATGACAGCTCGAAGGTCTGTGATCGCATCTGCCGGTTTCTGGACAAGAACACAGGGATGGACGATCAAAATAGAAAGTCCCGCCTCGCACGCATGTTAGAGTGCGTTAAGCCGCAATTAAATCGGAACAAGGCTGCTCCCTCCTTCTCTGCCAACACAGACGGAAACGAAGTCCAACGCGATTTGTATCGGGTTTTGATGCTCCTCTCCCAGGGAGTTGAGGGCGCCGCGATCAATACTTTCCCCATGCCTTCGGAGTGGCGAGATGTACTCGTCAAGAATGCGATCGCCGGCATCTCGGGAGAGACACTCCATCGCCTAAAAAAGCTGATCCGGCCTGCGAAATGGCGGGTGAGGGCCCTTTTGCATCAAATCGCCAATCGATAACCTTCGCAGGCTAGGCTCATTCGTCTAGCGACGCAGAAAAATAATGCACGCCGGACTTCCCACCGGCGTGTATTGTCCCGTGAACGTAAGCTGCCCGGTCTTGCGGTCCACTCGAAAGGAAGCGATGCTGTCGCTGCGTTGATTGCACGCATACAAGAAAGCTCCGCTGGGATCGAATTGCATGTGCCGCGGGTAATCTCCCCGGGTGGAAGTTTCACCGCTATAAGTAAGTCGCCCTTCGCGGCCAACAATGAAGATCGCAATCGTATCGTGGAGCCGATTGGCTGCGTAAAGAAATCGCCCATCGGACGAGAGCAGAATCTCTGAAGTGAAGCTTGTTCCCTTGAAGCCCGGCGGCAGGGTGGAAATTGTCTGCTCCGCATGAAGGGATCCAGTGGACGGATCGAAATGGAAAAATACCACCGTAGACGCTTCTTCCTGCAATGAATACAGCCAACGCCCATTCTCGTGGAAGGTAAAGTGACGCGGCCCATCCCCGGGAGGCAGTGAGACGAAAGGTGCATCGGCAGCCGGGGAAAGTTTGCCCGCGACTGCATCTAACTGCGAAACGTAAAGACGGTCCTGGCCAAGGTCTGTTTGCAATACGAAGCGATTCCCCGGGTCGGCATGGATCATGTGTGCATGCGGTTTGTCATGACCGCTGATGGCAAAACTGCCTGCACGAGCTGTCGACGGAATGGTGGGCCCAAGCGAGCCGGTATCCTGATGAACGTACGTGGCCGCGCCAAGTGCACCCGTCGCGAGGATGGGCAACACGGCGACGGTGCCCCCCGCGTAGTTGGCGACAAAAACATATTTTCCGGAGAGATCGACACTCAAGTGAGCAGGACCAGCTCCTTCGGAGCTGACTACGTTGAGTAGCTGCAGACTTCCGTTCTGCCGATCCACAGCATAGGCGCTGACTGATCCGCTCTTATCACCGAAGGTTGCGACTTCGTTGGCGGCATAAAGAAATCGTCCCGAGGGGTCAAACGAAAGCCACGAAGCATTGGGCGCTGCTGCGGCCAGGTCGACCAGGGTCAGCTCCCCGGTCGCAGGATTCATCTCAAAGAGGTAGATACCTTTTCCGTTGCCGCCTCCGTCAACCGGGCTGCTATAGCTTCCCACATAGGCCAGGATCTTTTGCCCAATGGCGCGCAGGGGGCTGGGTATGGAAGAAAGCATAGTTAATGAAATGACGGCTTTCAATAAGTCGCGGCGATCTGTTTGCGTTTGGTTTCTCATTTGGTGCTCTCGGCCCACTCCTCGTCACCACGACGGATCAGGGCAGCGCGATCCTCGGGAAGTATCCAGCGTTGCTGCACAAGATCATCCACTGCGGCTTTGTACCGCGCAAGATAGTCTTCGCGGTTTGCATACCGCTCGGCGATGGACTTGCGCGGATCACCGGTCTTCTGCCGATCGGCTGCAGTCCTGGGAAATGGAAGATACGATGCTTCAAAAGCAACCCGCTGATCGGGCGCGCCAATCGACGGATCACGAAGGTTCCAGGCGGCGTAGGTGGCGAGCGGCACGGCGATCTCAGGCAGACGCACGCCGTCCCGCTCGTTCCCGTCGACATCGACCTGCGGCACGAGCACGGGAAACGCTTGCCCTACCTTTGGCGGCTGAATGCTAAGAACTCCCTGCTCCCAGTCAGGGCCGAAATCGAGACGGTACGCTCGCGTCGCCTCGTGAGGCAGACTCACTCCCGGGATATGCGGGAACGCATAGGCATGCAAAGCTACCAGGTTGCCATCGGCGATCCTGGGATAGCTGCTTGGCGGCGGCAGGGTGTCATTGCGCACCCAGGCATCCATATTGGCAATCATCGCACGCCAGAAATACTTGACTGGCAGGGGCGATTCCAGCTGCTGCCCGTGCAGGTCGCCCCATCCCTTCTGCGGCGGAAAGGGGCCGGAAAAATGCTGCAGTCCAGTGAAGTGGTAGATTCTCACGCTGTCTGAGATGGGCGCGTCCTGTTGGCCATCCGGACTCACATGAATCAACGCTGCAGACCGGCCCCAGTATTCATAGGAAGTGTTGGAAAAAAAGATTCTGGGTACAACGTTGTCCGTCGTAGCGCGCTTGAGCAGAGCCGCATCCGTGAAAGGAGGTATATCTGTAGGGAAGAACACCGAAGACGTAGGCTGCGCATCGCGCGAAGGCTGGGCGAAACGGTAGTTGAAGCTGCCACGGCCGGCCCCTGCTACATGGGCGAGCACACCATCCAGCGCAATTCTTCCTTCCTCGTCGGCGTTAAAGCCCTGGTAGAGGAAGTCGCGCAGGAAGCGCCCATTCTGCGAAATCCCCTCCCCATAAACACGCTTTGCCGGAGTAAGGGAGTTGGGATCGTGCTTGGCATAGGAGGCGAAATCACGGATGGCTGCGAAGCCTCCCCCGGCGATCACCGGGTTCGCGACCACATACACATATTCGTAAAGTTTTCCTGGCTCGAAGCCGCTATCCAGATGAATAAACCGGTCTGCTGGGACGAGTTTGCCATCGACGGTATGCGCGAATTGCCACTGCGCGCGGGGTATGATCGTACGCGGCCCATCGCGCGAGTCGCGGACCGTAAGCACATTGCGCGGATCATCCGGCGCGGCAACGGGATACTCTGTTCCGCCTAGATGGCCATCAGAGAGGTGGCCCAGGGGAATCTCAGGCATCGCTTTGGAAAGCGTGAGATCGCCGCGTAAGAGGCCGGTGATGGTCTTCCCCTTCTCCTTCGCCACCGGGGCGAAAAATCGCAAAGCGCCTTCGCCCTGCGCATCCCATTGCCAGCCGAGACTCACAATGGTGTAGCCGTTGCGCAGTAGCCACGCATCGCCCGCATCGTGGGAGAGATCTTCGTCACCGCCGTCGACCAGGGCGAGAATGTGCGCGTTGCCCCGGTTGGGGACTTCCAAGAGCATGGAGCCGTTCCCCTGGTCGACATTCTTCGGACGCACAGCGACGAAATCTGAGGAGAATTCGACTTCGCCGTTTTTCAGATTCACTGCGTTGTCCAGATCCACAATGCGCTGGTTGTGCGCGTTGGCCACGGGCAGCGAGAAAGAGACACGTCCGGTAATACGTTCGTAGGCTCCGGCAGCCCTGAATTCTTTTCCGTTGAGGACGGTAGAACGGGTGGCTACATCAACATGAAGAACCCTCGCGTTGAGCGGGAACACAGTCAGAGCCACTAGAAAAAAGCTTGTACTTGCCCTCGGACGCATGCGGCCAAGCATAGCATGGGCACAACGTATACTGCCGCCATGACAAGGATTCGGAATGCCCTGGCAATCGCGGCACTATTCGCTGCTTGCTGTGCTCCGCTGCTGGGCTATCAAAACTTTTACGGAAGTGAAGCCATCTCCGCAGCAGGTCGCGTGGCAGGATCTGGAGTTCGGAGTCATTGTTCATTTCTCCACCAACACCTTCCTCGATCGCGAATGGGGTGACGGAACGGCCAGTCCCGCAGTCTTCAATCCCACCAACTTCGATCCGGATCAATGGATGAAGGCAATTAAAGCCAGCGGAGCGAAGTACGTTGTGCTGGTAGCCAAGCATCATGACGGCTTTTGTCTTTGGCCCACCGAACAGACCGATTACAGCGTGAAAGCAAGTCCCTGGAGAGACGGCAAAGGCGACGTAGTGGGAGATGTAGCGCGCTCAGCGCGTAAGTTCGGTCTCAAGTTCGGTGTCTACCTTTCACCCTGGGACCGGCACGACCCCAGATATGCAAACCCCGAGGCGTACGACAAGTACTACCTCTCGGAACTGGAAGAACTGGCCCAACGTTATGGTGACCTGGTTGAATTCTGGCTCGACGGAGCCGGCAGTGCGGGACATGTTTACAATTTTCCCAAAATCATCGAAACTCTCCGAACCTATCAACCGAACACCATCGTCTTCGCTGATACAGGTCTTTTTGAATACGGGGATGCGCGCTGGGTCGGCACCGAATCAGGACGCGTCGATTATGAGAACTGGAATGTGATCGACCGTCACGGCTATCTGCGCTGGCGCCCCATTGAGGCAGACACTCCGCTGCGCAAACTGCATTGGTTCTGGCATCCGCATGACGAGGCGTCGCTAAAAAGCCTGGGGGATCTAACTACCATTTACGAAGAGACGGTTGGACGGGGTGCACAATTGATGCTTGGGCTGGCGCCCGATACGCAGGGACTTCTTCCGGATTCCGACGTCGCGCCGCCTCAACGAATTGGGCGCAGCCATTCAGCGCTTGCAGGCCGGCAACCTCGCGCTGCAACATCTGCCGATAACGCCGGAAGTCGCCGCGGCGCTGGACGGAAATATGGATACCTTCTGGTCAGCCCCGCTGGGCTCTCACCATTCCACACTGGAGGTCGAATTCGCCAAACCAACCACCATCGACCGGGTCACCTCTATGGAATGGCTCAACGATGGCCAACACATCGAAAAATATGCGATCGAGGTATGGATCGATAAAGGCTGGAAAAGCGTAGCGGCCGGCCAGGCAATCGGGCACCAGAAGATCGACCGCTTTGCTCCTGTAAGCACGAGCCGGATACGGCTTAACATTCTCTCCAGTTCGCAGGAAGCGCATATTCGAGAGTTTCAGGTCTACTACGATGCCCCAGCCAACCAGTAGTGATCGGCAAAGATCCTGGCAATGGTGTAGATACTTTGCATCGGATTAGCCCCCACGGATGCCGGAAAGATACTGCCGTCGACGACTATTGAAGATCGGCAGGCAAGGGACCGAGGATGTCGATCCGGTACTTTGTGCAAAGCCTGGTCAACTTTTCCATGTCGGGTTGAGTTGGCGGGGGCAAGACCCGCTGCGGGGCAGGTTCACCCATCTCTGTCATCATCCCGACGAAACCGGTGCCCGGCATGGCCAGAATCAATATGGTTGTCGGAGTCGCGCCCTCATAGCGTATTCCGTGCGGGATCCCACGGGGCAAGAAGATATACCCGCCGGTAGTAAGCACCGTCTTTTTGCCGTCCGCAATAAAGCAAGCCTGGCCATCGAGTACGTAGAAGGCCTCGTCTTCTTCGTGGTGAAGGTGGTAGGGAGTGGCGGCTCCGGGCGGAGCGACCTGGTGTACGAGGGAATAGGACCCTCCAGTAGAGGCACTAGTCGCCTTGATGATTTCCAGATTGTTCAAAAACCAGAACGCGTCTCCTTGCTCTTGAGAGACACTCGACGGTTGGAGGCTTGGAACCACAGGTTCTCCTTTTCGGGTTACAAAGAAAAAATATTACTCGACGGGGTGTACAGTTGGCAGCTGTCCTCACATCAACGAGAAACCGCCGAGCAATGCGTAAACCCCCGAAGCAAGACCAAGGACGATGCTGACGATCATGAATGCCGGCAGGTTGATGACTACGGAAATGGAAGCTAAGACGATGGCAATTTGCAGCCCACCGCTTGCGATTTCCAGGGTATGGTTACGGTGCATCGCGTGGTCGCGCATATGCTCTTGTTCGTGCGCTTTCTCTGCGAGCTGCTCCATGCCGTCAGCACCCGGCTCCGAGTGCATACGATCGGCATTGGTCAACGCATCCGCGATGTGCTTCTTGATATTTGGATCGGCACTGTTGGGCAGACCACCCAGCACTTCCGCCTCGGAAGTGAAAATCGCTCGTCGAACCGATTTTGCCTGGTACTGCGCCCAGGTGTCACTGGCCGCAATGTGGTTGGTCAGATATTCCGTTTGCGCGTCTTTGGCCGCAAACTCCGCGAGCGCCAAAACCGCGGCCATAACACCAATGATGATGGCTGCCCGGGTGTGAGCGCTGCTGCCATGTTCGTGAGCTGCATGCTCCAGGTGCTCCTGCGCCTGCTCAAATTCATCGCTCATGCTTTTCTTCTCCTACTTGTTGGCCATCGCCGCCTCAACGTCTTCTGGCGTGTGGGGTAGCTTTTCGGCAAAATCAATGAGCTTGCCCGCATCGTTTACATAGAACGTGTCTTCAATGCGGACGCCGAGCTTCTCTTCTGGAATGTAGATTCCAGGCTCGATGGTGAACACGGAACCGATCTGAAAGGGCTTGTCGTAGTCGTAGGGATCGTGCACATCAATGCCTACGGAATGTCCCAGACCGTGCACGAAATATTTTCCCAGAGGCTCGCCGTGCAGATCTTTTCCATGGCTATTGATGTAGTCGAAAGCCACCTTGTCAAGGAAAGTGTGGTCGGCATCGGCTCCACGATGGTCCACTCCGCCCATCTTCGATTTTCCGGCAACAAATGCGTCGCGTGCCGCTTGCTGAGCGCCGAGCACAATGTCGTAGATCTCCTTTTGCCTGGGAGTGAAGTGGCCATCGACCGGCATGGTCCTGGTCAAGTCGCTGGCATACATTGAGTACTCCCCGGCGGCGTCAATCACCACCACGTCGCCCTTTTCCATCGTCTTGCTGTTCTCGGAGTAATGTAGGACCGTCGAATTAAAACCGGAACCGACGATGGCAGGATAGCTGACGCGTTCGCATCCCTGCTCCAACATGGTGGCGGCTTCGATGCCGGCGACGGTTCGCTCGCGTACTCCCGGCTTGATGGATCGCATGCCCGCTAGCTGAGACGCAATCGAGGCATCCGTTGCTTTTTGGATGAGTGCGATCTCCGCAGGGCTCTTGACCATGCGCAACTGCATGGTCAAGTCGCGTACATCGTGCGTGGGCTGGGTGACGTCGCTGCCCAACACGGTTGAGGTGAAATCAAGTGCTGCAGTGGCTACGCCCATATCCTGCTGGATCCAGATTGCTTTCGAGCGAGCGACAAGATCCTCCCCCAGGAAGGTTCCGAAAACCTCCGGCAAAGCAGCAAGAGGCTGCACCTCATCCACGCCGAGCGCTTCCCTTGCGCCTGGGGTGGCTGCATCGGTCTTCACGCCGGTGTACTTCTCGCGGACGAGATTGCGCATGGGCAGAAATAAGACTTCCCGATAGGCGTGCGGCTGCGACCGGGCCGAGGCGATTGGTGGTCGCAGGTCCATCGCCAATGATCAGCAGCGCACCCCCGTCCTCGTTTGAGCCGGTGAGGTAGTAGAAATCTTCGTCCTGGCGATAGTCCTGATACTCGAGCGACGGCTCATGCGCGGCGAAGATCAATGCCGAGCCTCCGTGCAGCTGGGCTGCGAGCTTCACCCGCCGCTGGCGGTACTCTGCTTTAGGTACAGAGTCCAGGGCGCAGGCCATTTGTACAACCATCAAAATCACGAACAAGGTCGCTCTACTGCGCATTTCACTCTCCGGCAAACCACCCTAGTGTAGCGTCACTTGCTTTCCTTTCGTGCGTGAACAGTTCGGGTGCCCATCCTTCCGCTCTTGCGAAGGGTGGGAGCCCACTGCTCTACCCCCGAAGCCCTTCCCCGCACACTCTGCTTGTCCCACCCTTCGCAAAAAGCGCGAAGGATGGGAGCGGATACCGCGGGAAGAACAGAGGCGTTCACCCGCGGTAACCGCATGGGGCACCCGATCGTGGTTCTCGCAGGAGACAGGAAAAAGACAGGCCGTTCAATTCCTTGCAATCGCGCTTCTTGCGCAATATTGCAATTTGCGATACAGTTATCGCAATCGGCGATAGACATGAAACTCTCCGACAAACTCAAGTACCTGCGGGAAGTGGAGGGCAGCCTTCGAGGCCTGGGACGGGCAATGACCCAACAGGAACTGGTCCGGGCCATTGCGGCGGAAATGGATTCGCCCATCAGCCAGAGCTACTTGTCCCAGATCGAGTCAGGCGCCAGACCGCACCTTACCAACACCACTCGTTTATTGTTGGCCAGGTTTTTCAAGGTGCACCCGGGCTACCTGGTAGAAGATCCGGAGGGGTACCACGCCGAGCTACTCTCCGACATCCGCACCCAGGAGGAGAAGCTCGACCTGTGGCTGATTGCAGGCTCCGATCGCTTTCGCAAGGATCCGGAATTATGCCGCGCGCTTCGAGCAGTCGCAGCGTATCCGGATTCCCGCCGCAGCCTGCTTCTCCTTGAAGCAGTGTTGGAAACACCGGTGTTGATGGATCGTCTGCTCGAAATTCTTCGTCCTCAAGAGGACTCCAAGCCCGTGGTCAAAGGGAAACGTCCCACGGCGCGGAAGTCGGTGAAACAACCATGACATGGCAAATCTTCTATCTCGCATGCTTCCTATTGGGCCTGGTGATGTGTGTCCTCTCACTCTTCACCGGCGGTCATACGCACGGGACTCATTTTCACTTTGGCGGCCACAGCCACGTCCATGCGCCGCATGGTCACACGACGAACAGCGTGTCGGTTGTAAATGGGTTCACGCTCACCGCCTTCCTCTGTTGGTTTGGCGGAGTGGGATACCTGCTGCGCACGCACAGCGCGTTTGTGGCTCCGCTGGTCCTGTTGATCTCGACCGTCAGCGGCATCGCAGGCGGCGCGCTCATCTTCTGGTTTCTTGCCGCTGTTCTGCTGCCGCGCGAACGCGCCCTGACGGCGGAAGAAACTGAGGTCACCGGCGTAGTCGGCACGGTCACTGGTCCTGTGGCTCCAGACCGCACGGGGGAAATCATCTACACGCAGCTGGGCGCTCGCAGATCGGTACCCGCGCGCTCGGAAGATGGAACCACCATCGAACGGGGCTCCGAAGTCGTGGTGTTGCGCTATGAGCGGGGAATCGCTTACGTGCGTGCCTGGCACGACCTGGACCCGTAATAGTTTTGCAGGCGCGACTACTCTGCAGTAGCCGCTCGAAAGTCCACTCGGCTAACCACGAAAGAAGTTCTTATGCCTAACAGCTACTTCGTTGTCATTGGTCTCTGTATCCTCGCCACCATTGTGCTGCTCTCTTTGCTGGCTCACATGTTCCGCAAGGCCGGCCCCAATGAGGCGCTCATTGTCTACGGTTTCCGCGGACCGCGCGTGATCAAGGGGCACGGTACGGTGATCTTCCCGGTAGTGGAACATTGCCGCGAACTGTCACTTGAACTAATGAGCTTCGACGTTGCCCCACAGCAGGACCTCTATACTCGCCAGGGTGTCGCTGTCACGGTCGAGGCTGTAGCGCAGATCAAGGTTCGTTCCGATCAGGAATCGATTCTCACTGCGGCGGAACAATTCCTCACCAAGACGCCAGACCAGCGCGAGGGCCTCATTCGCCTGGTGATGGAAGGGCACCTGCGCGGCATCATCGGCCAGCTTACCGTGGAACAAATTGTCAAAGAGCCGGAAATGGTGGCTGAGCGCATGCGCTCTACCTGCGCCGACGATATGAGCAAGATGGGGCTTGAGGTGGTGAGCTTTACCATCCGCGAGGTTCGTGACAAGAACGAATACATCACCAACATGGGCCGCCCGGATATCGCCCGCATCAAGCGCGACGCAGAAATTGCCAGCGCCGAGGCAGAGCGCGATACCGCCATCCGCCGTGCCAACGCTCTCCGCGAAGCCGCGATTGCCAAGGCCGCCTCCGATCAGGATCGAGTCATCGCGGAGACCGCATCGCTGGCCAAGCAGGCAGAAGCGCAGCGAGACCTCGACATTTCAAAGGCGCAATTCGCCGAGCAATCGCGTCGTCAGGAAGCGCAGGCCGATAAGGCCTACGAACTGCAGACCAATGTCATGCAGCAGAAAGTCATCGCCGAACAGGTGAAGGTGCAACAGATCGAGAAAGAAGGCCAGGTCAAGGTCCAGGAAGCCGAGATTCTCCGCAACGAGAAGGAGTTGATCGCAACGGTGCTGAAGCGGTCCGAGATCGAGAAGCAACGGATCGAGAACATGGCGACTGCGGAGCGTGCTCGCCTGACTGCGGAAGCCGAAGGCCGCGCTTCAGCGATCCGGGCGCAGGGCGAAGCGGAAGCCGCCGTCATCCTGCAGAAAGGTGAGGCTGAGGCGAAGGCCATGAACGTGAAAGCCGAGGCCTATCAGGAATGGTCGCAGGCCGCCGTCGTCGATAAACTCATCACCAACCTGGCCGATGTGGTGCGTGCGATGTCGGAGCCGCTTTCCAAAGTCGACAAGATCACCATCGTTTCTACCGGCAAGGATGGAAATGTCGGGGCCCACAAACTAACCGGGGAAATGACGGAGATAGCTGCCCAGGTCCCTGCTCTCTTTGAAGCGCTGAGCGGGATGAAGATGTCTGACCTGATGGCAAACGTGAAGCAAATGAAACCTTACTCAAACGGCGACGCCAACAACACGCCGCCCCGTTGATCGACTATCACGAAAGGATAAACGCTATGGCACTCATGGAACGCGTCACCACTCTTCTCCGCGCCAACCTCAACGACCTGGTTGACAAGGCGGAAGACCCCGAAAAAATGCTAAAACAACTGGTCCTGGATATGGAGAACCAAATACTGCAAGTAAAGACTCAAGTAGCCATTGCCATCGCCGATCAACATCTGCTGGAAAAGAAGACGGCGGAGCATGAGACTGCAGCAGCAACGTGGAAGAACAAAGCCGCGCTTGCTGTCGCCAAAGGCCGCGATGACATGGCGCGGGAAGCGCTCGAGCGATCCCTGTCTCATGTGCAGATGGGCAAGAGTTTTCACGAGCAACTGGAAGATCAGCGCAGTGAAGCCGAAGGCTTGCGGAGCGCTTTTCACAAGCTGCAGCAGAAGCTCGCTGAAACGCGCGCCCATTGTGATCTGCTCCAGGCGGAGCACAGACGAGCTCGGACCATCGGCCGATCGCAGCAGGCCCACGCAGCGGCGCGCACCGAAAGGACCGCCGCTTCGATCGACCGCTACAAGTCGCGCATCACCGTACAGCAGGCGGCAAACCATGCAACCCGGGAATTGACGGCCGGCGATTCTCTGGAAGACCGGTTTGCCATGCTCGAGCGGGAACAACAGGTGGAGGCACTTCTCGAAGAACTGAAGCAGCAGAAGGCTCTGCCTGCATAATTTGTCCGCGGGAGAAACCCAGGTCTCAAAAGTGAGACCTGGGCCACCCACGCAAGTGTGGAGGTAAACAAAAGGGCGGCGCGTACAGCACCGCCCCTATTACTAGCGACCGATGAGTTTAGTACTGTTTGCCCCAGGGATCGTCGACGCCGTCCGTAGGAACGAACGCCATTCCGTGAGGGCTTTGAAAGCCGGTGACAACCGGAGTGATGTAGCCCGAGTCCAGATCAAGCTTGCCTACAAAGCCTTCCGAAACGCCTGCAGAGTTGGGTGCGCCGACAGCGGCCGAGTACGCCACGCCGGAGGCGAAGGCTTCTTTGCTGATCATGTAGACCGTGTTGGCCGGGGTATCAGCCATCAGGTAGAAACCCTTCCTCGAAGGAGTGAAGATGGTGTCATCAATCTGAGGGGTTCCGTAGGGAGAACTTAACGGAATCTGCAGCACCGTCTGATCGTCGGTGTCTGGATGGCGGACGAGGATAACTTCTGAGTCGCCTTGGCTATCCAGGAAAAGATCTCCTTCAGGCGTGGCGATCATGGAATCGGGATCCTGGAGATTCAAAGTAGTCGTGGTGCTGGTCGGAACCGTGATAGCGGATGCATTGCCCGCCAGAACCTCCCTAACCCTTATCAGGCTGCCCACCTTGGCTTCGACGATTGCGGAGCGAGTATTAGGGTTATGTGCTGGATTGGAGCAGCTGATGTAAAGCTTATGATTCAGAAACACCATGTCATCGTAGCCGCCGCCATGGTCCGGCAACGCAGCAAATTTGATGGGCCCGGTCTGCGTTTTCGTTTCCGGATCGATGATGACCAGGTTTGGATTTGCGTCTTCGTTCTGCAGGGCATACAGCTTACCGTCGTATGGGTTCAGCTTGAGGCCATCGTTGTGGCCGAGAACCGCATAGACGTGCACCTCAGCGCCTGTCATGGTGTATTCAAGGATGTAGCTGCTCTTGCCGTCGCTGCCGTCCGGTAGTCCAGGCCCCCCGTATCCTACGAAGATGTGCCCGTGCGCAAGGGCAATCGAATCCGGCGCGGTGTATTTATCGTTGCCTACCGCAAAGACGCTGACGCTATAACCCGCAGTGGCCGCGGGCTTCTGGGCCAATGTAGTGGTTGTCAAAAGAACTGCCGCAGAAAGAGCGAGCACGGATTTACTGATTGCTTGATTCATTAACGCCTCCATGTGCGGTCGCGCTGAGCACCGCTCGGGTCGACTTTAGGCCGGCTACCTGAAGGCAGGGTTAAGGAATTAAGACTTGCGAGGAAGTTAACCAACAATTAACCGAAGTTTCATGCGCCTCGGGGCGCGCCGGACTGACTTCTGTCGATCCGGCGGCTGATGATTCCTTGCGGAGGTGACAACTACTTCTATTGGCTGGCGATGTAGCATGCAGAATTTCCGCCAGAACCGGTGCATGAGAATCCGACCACACTTGTTCCGCGAATAGGGTTGTACACGCCGACCGCAACCTGCTGAACGTAAACATTCCCAGCAGCCTTGGCGGGCTTAGGATGATACAGGGCTATCCCAAGAAGAACACCAAGCAGAACCGCAAGACAGGTTTTGACAAAACTCATGTACTTAGCCTCCAAGAGGAATGATTTAAGCACAACCCGAAGAACTCGGGTTGGTATCAGTTTCTCGACAGCCGCTCGATCTGAGCATCGCTTTCCCTCACTCCAGCCTGTACGTCTTCGCTTTGATACAAGCTTCTTGCTTCCTGCCAGAGATTTTTAGCCTGTTCCCGCTCGCCGGTCTCAGCTTTAAGCAGAGCAAAGCCTCTGATGGCATTCGCAAGGTCCAGAGGAGGTGTTTGGTCTTGCTCTCGATAGATGCGCAGAGCTTCGTCATAACAGGGTCGCGCTTGATCCAATGACCCTTCTCCGCGGAGAATATCTCCGACATGCCGGACCGTATGTGCCAAACGAAGCGGATCGGCCAGCCCCCGGTAAATAGCTTCTGCCGCACGATAATAGCGAAGCGCTTCTGGTATGTTCCTCAGGTCGCGCTCTATTTGCCCTAGACCGGTCAGAGCTTTGGCCAGCATGGTTTGCTCGCTTGGCGCCTGGCACAAGGTTACTGCAGCAGAGAAGAGCTGTTTCGCTTCTTGGGGTCTGCCCTCTCTGCGGGCACCGTATGCCGACGCAATGAGGGCCCCGGGGTCATCTAACATGATGGCGACAGTGTACTGCGTTTTAGAATCGAGGTACGTCGGCGAGACGATTCATATTTTGAAAAGGTACCATCCAGCCGGGGTATTCTGGCGGCAGTGCGCTGACCTCATCCAGCTGCTTCATCTCTTCATCCGCAAGCTGAATATCGACTGCAGCCAGATTCTGCCCGAGCTGCTCCGGACGCTTGGCGCCAATGATGACGGAGGTTACAAAAGGCTTTGCCAGAATCCAGGCCAAGGCTATGGTGGCTACGCCCGTGTTGTGCGCCTTGGCAATGGGCCGTAGGACATCCAGAATGCGCCAGGTGCGCTCCTTGTCTACGATGGGAAAGTCGAACGCGGAGCGGCGTGAGTCCTCGGGCTTCTGGTTTTCACGAGAGAACTTTCCGGAGAGAAGGCCTCCGGCCAGCGGACTCCAAACAAGCAGACCAGTGCCCTGGTCCTTCAGCAAGGGGACGATTTCCCTTTCGAGATCACGACCTGCAATCGAATAGTAGGCTTGCAATGAGTCGAGTTTGGCCAGATTTCTCGCCTCGGAGATTCCCAACGCCTTCATAATCTCCCAGGCGTACCAATTGGAGCACCCGATGTATCTCACCTTGCCGTGTGAGACAAGATCGTCGAGAGCCCGCAAGGTCTCCTCGAGCGGTGTGATGGCGTCGGATGCGTGAATTTGGTAAAGGTCGATGTAGTCAGTCTGCAGACGTTTGAGAGACTGCTCGATACCGTCCATAATGTGGCCGCGAGAGGCGCCCACATCGTTTCGGCCCGGACCGGTCCGGCCGAACACTTTGGTTGCGATCACCAGGTCTTTGCGTTCGATGCCGGCGCTCTTGATGGCCTTCCCTAGTGTCTTCTCCGACTCTCCGTTGGTGTAAACGTCCGCGGTATCAACGAAGTTCACGCCGGAGTTGAGGGAACTCTTGAGCAATTGCTCGGCCAGGTTCTGGTCGACCCCCGCAATCGGCTTCCAAATTCCTTCGCCTGTTGCGAATGTCATAGTGCCGAGGCAAATCTCGGAGACCAGGAGGCCGGTTCGACCGAGGGTGTTGTATTTCATGGGGACCTTCGCTCTTGGGATGACGTACAGACTCTTGGATGTGGTTTCCTGGGTAGACGATTCGGCGGTTCTACGCGCATTCCATAGTGACCTTTTACGTTCTTCGTTTTCTCAGCACCCAGGTCGTCATGCAACGATAGTCCTGCACGATCGTCGTCTTCAACGGATCCGTCAGCACTGCGTTCATCTCCTCTGTTAAACCAAGAAGCATCTCTTCATCCACCAGGAACCACTCCGATCCGTCGCCAACAATAAATATGTTGGCTCGCAATTGTTCGAAGTCCATGCCGATTCTTGAACCGAGACGGCAGAACAACATCCCGCCCGGCCTGAGCACTCTCCAAAGCTCACGCAACATTGCCCGGAAGTGCCGCTCGTCGCGGGCAAAGTGGAGCACTGAGTTACAAATGACTACATCCGCAAACCCGTCTGCAAACGGCATACGCTCGATCGGCCCAACCTGGAAGTTTTCCGCCGGCAATCCCGTCGCCAGCGATTGGGATAATTGCCGCACGTGTTCCACTCCATCGGCGTCGGCGTCGAGGGCGAAAACCTCGCATCCGTCGCGCAACAGGTGTACAAGATTCCGTCCGTACCCGCATCCGGCATCGAGCACCTTCATACCCGGTGCGATGTTGCCGCGAAGGATCTGATCGAACACATAAATATCTATCTGGCCGAACTGCTCCTGGACACTGAGCATCAGCGTGCCGTCCAGCCGCCATCAATCACCAGCGTATGGCCGGTGATGAGAGAGGCTGCCGGTGAGGCAAGAAAGACCACCGCCCCGGCCACTTCAATCGGTTCTCCAATGCGATGCAAGGCCGCGATGCGCTCAATCACATCCTGTCGAAACTCCGGGTCGGCGAGTGCGGGTTGTGTCCCCGGGGTGTGGATAAACGTAGGCGCAACGGCATTCACGGTGATCTTGTATTTACCCCACTCCACTGCCAGACATTTGGTCAGATGGCTGATCCCCGCCTTGGTCATGCAGTAGACAGACTCCGTAGGTAAGGCCGCGAACGCCGCCTGCGAACTCATGTTGATGATGCATCCGCTCTTCTGCCGGATCATGATCTGACCGGCTGCCTGGCAGGCGAAAAACGTGCCCTTCAGGTTAATCGCGATCGTGTGATCGAAATCCTTTTCCGTAACATTTTCCGCCAGGTTGTCGGGCGCGATTCCAGCGTTGTTGACCAAAATATCCAACCGGCCAAAATACTGAACGGTGTCCGCTACCGCCTGGCGGATCTGTTCCGGGCTGGTCATGTCCATCTGCAGAGGCAATGGCCGGCGTCCCCGAGAAGCAACCTCGCCAGTTACCCCGCTGTCGCTCTTTGCGTCGCGCAGGCCAAGGGCCACATCGGCTCCCGCTTCGGCCAGAGCCAGCGCAATCGCCTGCCCCAATCCTCTGCCGGCAGCGGTCACCAGCGCGATCTTGCCCTGTAAATGAAACTTAGGTAGAGCTTCCATCCTCCCCCTTTGGCTTGTCAGCCGACCCGTTTGGATCATTAAGCAATCCCGTCATTGAGATTAAACTGAGTTCATCGTCATAGGCAGCGGACCCCCAGCGCTAGAATGAACCGCAAGGCACGAAGCGTCACTTGCAATGGTTTTCTCT
Source organism: uncultured Acidobacteriaceae bacterium (assembly GCA_963763905.1). GTDB lineage: Bacteria > Acidobacteriota > Terriglobia > Terriglobales > Acidobacteriaceae > PALSA-350. Next base: position 108,103 of record CAVXRU010000035.1, read on the forward strand.
GACGCAGACCCACAGTTGCATTTGTTGATATTGCGTTTCCTGAGGGAGTTCCCCATGCGTTCTGCGATCCGCTTGTTTCTTTTGACCGGTGGACTGTTGTTGTCTCCGCTGGCCGCCGTTTGTGGTAATACCAACGCCCATTCGAAATTTACCGGAGTGTACGTCTCCGTTCAGCGCAGCGACCAGAAATCAGGCGCTTTCATGAATCTGAGCCTGGGACCGGATGGCACGGCAACGGTAACGGAAGATCCAGGTAACGGTACCAGAACGCTCTTTGGTCACTGGGTGGACTCCGGCAGCCAGGTCACGGTCACCTTTGATGCCGAGGAGGGTAAGCCGGCCGAACCGGCAATGGCTTTTCAACCCGGCCACGATGGACTGCAGGCTGTGACCTGGGATCACGCCGCCTGGGGCAAGGAGAATCCTCCGCCCATGAAAAAGGGCGGCGCCAAAGTAAAACAATTGTACTGGTTCACTCAAAATCCCTAGCGATCACTCGCTGTGAGCGACTTTTTGCTGGCTCACACTGCTGCCGTCGCCACTCTTCAATCGATGAAAGACGAATGTGGACAAGATCGTGAAGCCGCCAAGAACGACCAGCGCTTCATGAATGCCATGAATCATCTCTCCCTGGTTGGTATGCACCCTGGCTGGAATGAAGAACGCGGTGGCCAGCCCGGCTGATGCGACTCCGAAGCTGATCGACATTTGCTGCATGGTGCTGGCAATCGAGCTGGCGCCGCTGGTCTGTTCCTCGCTGATGTCGGCATAAGCCAGGGTGTTCATGCTGGTATATTGCAGCGAGCTGAAGGTCCCATAGCAGAACGCCTGCAGCACGATCAGCCAGACAGGCGTGCCCGGCCCGATGGTGGCGAAGAGCAATAAAAGGACGCCCAGCACGACAGTGTTTGAAATCAGCACGCCACGGAAGCCGACCCGGGCCAGGAGTTTAGGCATGAGGAACTTGAAGCTCATCGCCGCGATGGCCTGAGGCATAATCAGCAGGCCGGACTGAATGGCCGTAAACCCCAAGCCAACCTGATAGAGCAGCGGCAATAGAAACGGCACCCCGCCGATGCCCAGGCGTGTGAAGAAGCTGCCGCTTACCGCTGCACTGAAAGTGCGGATGCGGAACAGGCCCAATTGCAGCAATGGGTACGCGGTTCCTCTTGCGTGCAGCAGGTAGCCGGCGAGCAGGGCCAGGGAAATGGCCAGAAGACCAAGGATCTCTCCCACGCCCAGGGTGTGCTCACCGAATATTTCCAGCACATACGACAGCAACGCGATACCGGAGCCGAAGAGGATGAGGCCTACCGTATCCAGGGGATGGGTGTTCTCTTCGCGATAGTCCGGCAGATGGATATAGACCATCACCAATCCGAACAGGCCTATCGGGATATTCAGGAAAAAGATCAGCCGCCAGTCAAAGTAGCCCACAATCAGTCCCCCGGCGACGGGACCGAGCATGGGGCCGATCAAGCCGGGAATGGCCACAAAGCTCATGGCCCGGATGAGCTCCGATTTGGCAAAGGTTCGCACCAGGGTTAAGCGGCCGACGGGCACCATCATGGCTCCGCCACAACCCTGCAGGATGCGGCAGGCCACCAGCAGGTGAATATTGCTCGACAAGCCGCACAGCAGTGACCCCAGGGTAAAGAGCCCGATGGCGGAGGCAAACACCCGGCGCGTCCCGAACCGGTCCGCCATCCAGCCGCTGATGGGAATGAATACGGCCAGGCTCAACGTGTAGCTGGCCAGGACCGACTTCATGCTTAAAGGAGAAACATGGAGTGCGGCGGAAATGGCAGGGACCGCGGTATTCAGGATCGTGGTATCGAGCGACTCCATGAAGAAGGCCACTGCAACCAGCCACGGCAATAGACGCTTGCTTGCGGCTGCGGGAGGTGGTATGAGCGACGGGGCGCTGGGGGCGTTAAGGGGTGGCATGACCTATGCATCCACTCTATCCGCTCCATCGTCCTTTCGCCGTCCTCATGAGTGGTGTGCATCTTCTCCGGAGCGGCTGTCGGATCTGCTCTCTGCCCAAAGGTGGCACTTTTCAGTCATTGTTTCTTGGGCAATTTTGAGTCATTGTGTATTGCACCAGGAATCTATCAATCAGCTGTCCGAACCAAGATGCGTCTGCTCGTTCCAGTATTGTTGTTCGCGGCTTCCGCCTCCGGCCAATCGATTGCGCCGACAGCCGGTGAGCTGTTGGTACCGGAGCAATCGTTAACCCTGCCCTCTTCCTCAGTGCTGGAAGACGGAGCGCAGCAACTGCTCAGTTTTAGAGATTCCGATATCAAGTTCAGCCTGCGCAGCCTGATGGAAATCCTCCGCGACCATCAGCACGAGGGCTGGGTGCTGGCAGCCTATCCCGACCCGAACACGCACCGCCCGCTGATTGGTGCAGGGTTCAGCCTGGATGTGCAGGCAACCGACCATCCTCAACGGGATCCCCTCAATCCGCATCCGTTCGTCGAACCTTCGTCGGCTCAGCTTTGGCAAGCGGCCGGGCTCGCTCCGGATCGATTGCAGCAAATCCTCACTCAGTTCGACCACGATGCAAGCGCATGGACGCCGAAACAATATCGCAGAAAGGTCATCCGGCACAGACTTACCCCGCAGCTGACTGAGGAGGAAGCTACACAGCTGTTGCGTATCTCTGCGATCCAGGCCGTTTATAACGCCAAGGCTTATTGCCGGTGTTTCGATCGCCTGACCGCCTCGCAACAAATGGCGCTCAGCCAACTGGTGTTCCAGATGGGGACGAATCTCCAACAATTTGTGGGCTTTCTGGGCGCGATCAATGATGAAAACGGAACCCGCGAACTGGCGCAACTCGATGGCTTCATGGAAACCGGCGCACAACATTGGCAGGCGGTACAAAACACGCTGATTGAGAGCCAGTGGGCCAGAAAATACACCATCCGTGCCTCGACGGTGATTGCCATGTTCGACCCGGACTACGACCAGCGGCCCGGGGCGGCAGAGCAGCGCGTGGAGGCCGTCCTTCGTCCTCCTGCGCCCGTTCACGCAAAAAGCCGGACAGCTACCCTCCGGTTGGCGAGCTACCACAAACGTTCGGCCAGGACCCGGGGCAAGAAAGCAGCCCATCCTGCGGTCAAACGTAAGCTGACCTGAGCGAGCGCGCCTCGCCGTGGTGGTTTGCGTCATCCCCGCAAACATCGGAAACTAGACGCGGAGGTTCGCTATGCAGCGCGTCAAGCTGGGTAAGTCCGAATTGCAGGTTCCTGTGATCTGTCTCGGAGGAAATGTCTTTGGATGGACGGTTTCAGAAGCTGATTCTTTCCGCCAATTGGACGCGGCCCTGGAAGCAGGGCTGAACTTTGTCGATACCGCGGATGTGTATTCCCGCTGGGTGCCGGGCCATCAGGGTGGCGAATCGGAAGCCATTCTCGGCAAATGGTTGGCCACAGGCAACAAGCGGAGCAATGTGATCCTGGCGACCAAGGTCGGGATTGACATGGGTGAGGGCAAGAAGGGGCTGAAGGCGGCATACATCCAGCGGGCGGTAGACGATTCGCTACGCCGTTTGCAAACGGACTATATCGACCTCTACCAGGCGCACAAAGATGACGAGGAGACGCCCCTCGAAGAAACACTTTCTGCTTTTGACAAGCTGGTGCAGCAAGGCAAGGTCCTGCATATTGGCGCCTCCAACTACAGCGGCGCGCGGCTGGCGAAAGCGCTGCAAACCAGCAAGGATAATGGATTGGTGAGCTACGTCTCACTCCAGCCTCATTACAACCTGGTCGAGCGGGAACAATTTGAAACCGACCTGCTGCCTGTGGTTCAGGAGCACACGTTGGGCGTAATTCCCTACTACTCGCTCGCGGCCGGCTTTCTCACTGGGAAGTACCGCACGAAAGAGGACGCCGAAGGCAAGGTGCGCGCTGTTACCGTAAAGAAATACTTAAGCGACTGGGGCTTTCAGGTACTTAAAGTGTTGGATGAGGTTGCTCAGGAACACCACTCAACGCCGGCGCGCGTCGCTTTGGCTTGGTTGATGGTGCAGCCTGGGGTAACCGCTCCTATCGCCAGCGCGACCAGTGAGAAGCACCTTGCGGATTTGATCGAGGCGGCAAAGTTGAAGTTGGATCATGCTTCGCTTGAAAAGCTGACGGCGGTAAGCGCGCCCGCAACGGCGTCGAAAACGTAGGGATTAGTCCTTTCAACCTCCGGACTATAGGTGGGTGTCCCAGGTCTCGTTTTGAGACCTGGGTTTTCCCTCATAAATGGGTCACAGCCGGGCTACCCACTCAATATTCGTCTGCGCCATTTCCGTCTTCTTGGCTTTTGTGGCGGGGATAAAGCCTGCGACAAAACTCCGATCCGGGTGTAGGCCCGGACTTTTAGTCCGGGGAAGCGGGCTTTCAAATCCCCTTAAACACGGGCAGGAAAATTCGGGGCTTTAGCCCTGGTCGCTGCTTCTCAACTGGTTCGCGACTTTTTCCGTAGTCTGTAGAGCCCAAAGCAACCAAAAGATTTTTTCTTGCCCGGATATTCCGGCTCAGGTAGCCTCCAGCTACCTTTCAATTGCTGTGCATCCTCTGATCAAGGAGCTTTCTTGTCCAGCACGGCTACGTTTGATCCACTGGTCCCACCCAAGCCCGCCAGTGGGGCGCTCCAGATCGCGGCCGCTACCGTCGGCAATGCACTGGAATGGTTCGACATCCTGATCTACGGATACTTTGCCACCAGCATCGCGGGCGCATTTTTCCCTAACTCCAACCCCGTTGTGTCCTTACTCCTCACCTTTGGCTCGTTTGGTTTGTCCTACGTGGCCCGGCCGGTCGGAGCAGTGGTTCTGGGCGCCTATGCCGACCGCGCCGGCCGTAAAGCCGCGCTGACGCTTTCCATCCAGCTGATGGTCATCGGCACCGCGGTCATGGCCCTGATGCCCTCCTACGCCACCGTTGGAATAATTGCACCCATCGCCGTCTTCGGCGCTCGCCTGTTGCAGGGCTTCGCCGTGGCCGGGGAATTCGGCAGCTCAACTGCCTTCATGATCGAGCACTCAGCCCATCGCAAGGCGTTCTTCGCCAGCTGGCAGTTTGCCGGTCAACAAGTGGCAAAGTTTCTTTCCGCATTGTTCGGAGTTGGGCTCACTACCAGCCTCAGCACTCACCAGTTGCACAGCTGGGGATGGCGGATCCCGTTTTTGTTCGGCTTGCTGGTAGGGCCGGTCGGTCTGTACATCCGCCGAAAAGTAAATGAAACACCTGAGTTCCTCAAGAGCACGCACACCCGGACCCCAGCTCGTGAGTTGTTTGCAACCGAAAAAACCGGGTTGATCGTGGGCGCCGGCCTGGTTGCGGTAGGCACGGCGAGCACCTACTTCTCCATATACATGCCCACCTATGCCAGCTCCCATCTGCACTTGCCGCCGGCCACTGGCTATATCGTTACCATTGTTCTTTCTTTGCTGGCGATGGTGCTGATCCCGTTGGGCGGCAACCTGGCGGACAAAATCGGTTACACGCGCTTGATGCTGCCCGCCGCCATTCTGATGGCGCTGTCTTTCTATCCTTTGTTTCTATTCATTACGCTTCACCCCAGCCTGGCTACCCTGTTGGCTGGGCTGATCTTCAACGAGCTTCTGCAGGATGCCTATCTCTGCGGGCTGCCTGCTGTGATGGCTGGTATTTTTCCCGCGCGTACCCGGGTCACCGGCCTTTCCCTCAGCTACAACCTGGGCGTCACTCTCTTCGGCGGATTCGCACCTGCAGTCTTCACCTGGCTCATCGCCGTAACCCACAATACCGCCGCACCCAGCTTCTATTTGGTGGCGATGGCACTGCTCAGTATTGCCGCCGTCGTTTCGGTGAAGCGCCGGGCCAAACATGTGTGACTAAGGCAGGGCGAAGGCCAGGACGTAGTCGCCCTGTTTGGTGCGCAGCTTGCCATGCCCACCAGCAGCAATCACGATGTATTGCTTGCCATGAATGCTATAGCTCATGGGTATCGCCTGCCCTCCTGCGGGGAGCTGATACTTCCAGAGCTCCGAGCCGGTTTCGATATCGAAGGCTCGCAGGTACAGGTCCATCGCCGCCGAGGTAAACACCAGGCCGCCTGCGGTAATCATGGGTCCTCCCAGGTTGAGCGACCCTGTCTGTTGGCCTGGAACCATGGTGCCCAATGGCACATCCCAAACTGTTTTGCCGGTAAAGAGATCCACGGCTTCAGTGGTACCCCACGGTGGTTTGTTGCACGGCAACTTTGAGGGAGAAAACAGGAAGGTGCGGTAAAGCCCATAGGGTGCGCCCTTCTGCTCTCCGAATTCTCCAAAGATGCGGTTGTCCTGATCTTTTTTGTTCTCGGCCGCGTATTGGTCGCGCGGAATCAACTTCATCCATGCGATGAGGCGGTTGGTGTTCGCGACCATGATGTGGTGCGACGGATCGTAAGCCGCGCTGCCCCAGTTCACTCCGCCCACGTTGCCGGGAAACACCACGATCCCTTGAAGACTCGGGGGCGTGAACATGCCGTCCCATTGCGAAGCCGCGATCTTTGCCTTGCACCACGCTTCATCCTGCGGAGTCGGTCCCCAGGCATCCTCAGCGGTGATTCGTTCGGGTACCAGGGAGATAGTCGAAAACGGTTGCGTAGGCCAACTCTGCTCACCTGGGATCGTCGACTGCGGCACGGGCCGCTCTTCCACCGGCAATAGAGGAGCGCCGGTGAGGCGGTTGAGCACGAATACGTGACCCATTTTGGTGTTAATCACGATTGCCGGCGTTCCATCCTTCCAGGTGAACAGCGTCGGCTGCGAGGCCACGTCGTAGTCCCAAAGGTCATGGTGAACTGCCTGAAACCCCCACACGAACTTGCCCGACGATGCACGTAAGGCCACCACGGAGTTCGACCATTTATCGTCGCCTTTGCGAATGCCACCGTAGTAGTCAGGCGCGGAACTGCCGACGGGGATAAACACCAGATCTTCTTTTGGGTCGACCGAAAGGGTCGACCACGCATTGCCGCCCCCGGTGCGCGGTTCGGTCTTATCCGCCCACGGTGTCGGATTCCACGTCCAGCGCAGTTGCCCGGTCCGAGCATCGAAGGCGCGCACGATTCCCCGCCCCGTATCGACTTTCCAGTTGTCCGCGATCGACGAGCCGGTGATAACCAGATCGCCGGCAATGGCAGGCGCGGAGGTGACCTGGTAGCCGCCGTTCCACTCGGTCGCTGTGGCCGCATCCTGGGTAAGGTTGACTTCTCCCTTGACGCCGAAGTCGACGCAGGGTTGTCCCGTCTTTCCGTCGAGACCGATCAGGCGCCCATCCAGTGTGCCGAGGAAGATGCGCAAGCGGCAAGGCTGGCCAGGCTTTGCCTTGGAATCAACCCAGGCGGAGACTCCGCGAGAGGAAACCTCGGAGTAACTGTGAGAGAGGTCCACGTGCGGGTCGTACTCCCACAGCCTGACGCCTGTTTCCGGATTGAGCGCAATTACATGGTTGTAAGGGGTGCTCAGGAACAGCTGGTTTTCCACCAGGATCGGAGTAGCTTCGAAAGCGGCTTTCTCAATCAAGTCTGTCTGCTGTTCGAGCGCACCTGTGCGATACGTCCATACCGGTTGCAATTTGGCAACGTTGGAACGATCGAGCTGACGCGCTGTGGAATAGCGGCTGCCGCCTGGATCATTGCCGTAATTCGGCCATCCGGCATCTGACTGCGCGATCGCACCATGGGTCCAGCAAAGGATGGCGATGGCCGGCAGAATCAAAAACCTAAAGAAAGACTTAATCATTTCTACCCGCCTGGCTTCGATCTTCACCGTCCAGCAACGACATCAATACCAGTGAGTGGTAGGTTCCATCCCGATAAATCGCGTCGCGCATGATTCCCTCTTTTCGAAAGCCGAAAGCCTCATATACGTGACGAGCGCGATCATTGTTCACGAAAACATCCAGATAAAGACGGTGCGCCCCGTACTCACCAAATGCCCGTCCAGCAATCTCGGCCAGAAACTTTTTGCCCGTACCTTGGTTGGGAATGCCAACGACAAACCGCTTGAGCTCCACCGCCCGGTGTTCGGAAAGCAAGCCGCGGAGGATGGCGAAGGCGGCAATGTTTCCCTGCTCATCTTCTGCCACGAGATAGCTCGCATCCGGGTCGGTAAGGTTTTTCAGGTGCTCATCCAGCGGCCAGGAACCGACGTACGTGCGAAACTGTGGCAGCGTTTCCAGCCTGCAAATCTGAGCAATATCGGCAGTTGTGGCGCTTCTGAACTTCATGGCAAAAGATTAACCGGTTTGCTATTTTGAAGCCATGAACGCCAGCGGTCATCGGCTTTTGCTTGACCTTGAAGCCATCGTCACCGCAGCTCGCGATCGCCAAAGTGCCCTCGAAAAGATTGCCGCCCGTATACGAAGTTCTGCCGACTACCGTTGGGTCGGACTGTATGACGTGGACCACGCAGCAGGCCTGGTAAGGAACCTGACCTGGAGCGGACCCGGAGCACCCGAACATCCCACGTTTCCACTCACCAAGGGACTCACCGGCGCAGCGATCGCCCAGAAGCAAATCGTAAATGTTGGGGATGTCTCAGCAGATCCTCGTTACCTGACGGCGTTCGGCACAACCCGGTCGGAGATCATTGTTCCGGTATTGGATGCGGAGGCAAATAACGTCGTGGGCACGATCGACGTCGAGAGTGAACGGCCGAATGCTTTCAGCAAGGATGTTCAGGATCTGCTTGAATCCTGTTCAGCAGTGATTCGGCCTCTCTGGCCAGCGCGAATCTCTTCCTAATTCGGAAAATCTTGGCAGGTTCTACTTGCGGCGGCCGATCGACCTTTTGCTGGGATACCATTCGCGATGTGCCTGCCATTCAAGATGTTCATGCAATCCCTGGTGTAGCCTGGGACTTCAGTCCGACATCGAAAGACGACGGACTCACTCCAAATCATTCACTTCGGAGCGCGGTCATAGGATCGACTGCGGAGGCGCGTCTTGCGGGTAACAGGCAGGCCAATGCAGCCACGCCAAGCAGCAGAAAGGACGCGGCCACGAGAATGAGAGGGCTGCTCGAGGCATTCTCAACCCACTGAGCAATGAGACGGTTGAGCGCGAAGCTCAACCCAAGGCCCGCGAGGATACCCAGGACAACGCTGCTTCCCGCAGATACGAAGACGATTTTGAGCACATCCCGTCTCTGTCCACCGAGCGCCATACGGATGCCGAACTCGTTGGTGCGCTGGACCACAGAGTAGGAAACGACGCTGTACAGTCCGATGGCTGCCAGGATCAGCGCCAGGACAGAAAACGCGGCGAAGAGGATGGAAACGAACCGGCCTCTGGCAAACACCGCCTGATTTCTAATCCACGATTCCAAAACGCCGTCCTCCCAGAGGGTGGCCTGCTGGTCAGGATTGACAGCGACAATCTGTTGCTTGACGCTGTGGATGACGGTGTGGGGATCGACGCGGCTCCGCACCAGTATCTGCGTCCACATCCACATATTGACCGTATAGGGCAGATAAATCGCCGGTTTCGCGGGCTTATCCAGGCCATCATCGAGCGCGTCTGCAGTCACTCCAATGACTTGCAACCAACCGTCACCGCCAGGCACAACAATTCTTTCCGCAGAATCGCTCTTGAGCGATGGAATTCTGACCGAGCTCGAGAGAACATCGCTATTGGAGTAGTAGTGCTTCACGAATGTTTCGTTCACCACGGCCATCAGAGCGCCGTGCTGCAGTTCGGCATCGTCCCACAATCTGCCCCTCCTGAGCGGAATCTCCAATACGCTGAAATATCGTGAATCGACGAAGTTGATGCTGACTCTCTGGTCCTCCGACGCCGTCTTGCCTTTCAATTCAACCGGCTGGTCCCAGCCGCTGTCGGGAGGAGTAGCGTTGGTGGAAATCCCGGTGGAGAGGACGTCCGGGAGTGTCGCGATCTTGTCTCGTAGCTGAGTGAAGTAATTCGACCGCTCAGCCCAGGTGGGGAAGGTATGTTCATGAACCGGAATCCCAACCGACATGACATTGTGCGGGTTGTAGCCGAGATCTACATGCATCATGTGCACGAAGCCTTCGATAGCGACTCCCGCGGCCGTCAGCAAAAGCAGCGTCAGGGCGATTTGGCCGGCGATCAGCACCGAGTGGAATCGCTTTCCGCGCACGCTGCCCGCAACTTTTCGCGTACTGGATTGCATGATCTGGCCAATTTCCGGGCGCGCAAGCTGAAGTGCAGGAAAGAGTCCAAAGAGTATTCCGGTGATCAGAGCAAGTCCGACGCTGAACAACAGCACGGGCACGTGGATGTGGAAGTCAGCCTCGTTTGGGAAAGACTGTTTAGGCAGGCGAGCGACGATGAGTCCCAGGCTCTGGTAAGCGAACAACACGCCCAGACCTCCTCCTATGAGAGACAGGATGAGCGATTCGGTGAGAAGCTGGCGGACGATGCGGACCCCGCTGGCCCCAACCGCAGAGCGCACGGCAAATTCATGTTGGCGAGCGGTGCCTCGCGCCAGCAGCAGAATTGAGACATTGCCGCAGCCAATGGCCAGCAGCAGTCCTACTGCGCCAAAGAGCAGATAGAGCGTTTTGCTTATTTGGTGCAGAACCCAGTAGCTCAGGTTCTGTATGGAAATCTTCGTGTAGTCCTTTGGATAGTGATCGGGGGTTTGCTTTGCGAATTCCTGGAAGTAGGGCTTCAGTTCCGCCGCAGCGGCTTCCGGCGTAACTCCGGCTTTGAGCTTCACGAACGTGCCGTACTGTTCGTTGGCCGAACCAGAGAGCTTCAGCGGGAGATAAACGTCCGCGCCCAGAAATCCGAAATGGGGTGGCATGACGCCAATTACATTGTAGGTTTTGTGCACCAGCTGAATGGTCTTGCCCACCACCGACCGGTCCCCGTTGTAGTGGTGCATCCAGAACTTGTAGCTCAGGACGATGACGGGCCGCGGCTCTTGGCCGTCCGGATCGTCGGACGGGACGTAGTACCGGCCTAGCATGGCGGGGACTCCAAGCATCTGAAACACATTGCCGGTGAAATACATCGCCTGCAGATCTTCCGGCACATCGCCGCCGGTGACGGTCAGGTTCCAGCCGTTAAAAGCCACGACGTACTCAAGCGAATGGGCCTTCGTCAAATCACGTGTCTGCGGGCCGTTGAGTCCATAGTTTTGCTCTTTTCCGGATTTGTCCAACAGTGCGATATTCGCGATGCGGTCCGCTCCCTGGTAGGGCCATGGATTCATGAGTACGGCATAAATAATGCTGAAGACGGAGACCGTTGCACCGATGCCTAAGGTCAGCGACAGAATTGCCGTCAGGGAAACCCCTCGGTTCTTGTAGAGCTGCCTCCATGCGTAACGAAAATCCTGAAGAAACGTCGACATTATCCCTCCTCAGCAAGTTTCTTCTTTCTGGTCTCCGTCGACATGATACCTGGTACCCCAGAAGGAATCGCACGTAACGGCAAGAGAGACCCAAGGCCATCGGCACAACCTTCCGCCCTGCCGCGCGACGGGCAATAATTCCCTCTTTTGAAAAGCCGAAAACTTTATATACGTGACGAGCGCGATCATTGTTCACAAAAACTTCCAGAAAAAAGACGGTGCGCCCCGTACACTCCTGTCTCTAACGAATCGCCGGGTGCCCCACATCCCCGATTTCCTGTGTCCTGATAGAAGAACCGACAACACTCATTCCATGAACTTCCGGGACAGTGCACTCACTCACACGCAAGAGTATGCAGGTAATGTCATCGTGTTGCGGTGCATCCCCCACGAAGCGGTCGAGGTCAACCATGATGCTATTCAGTAGCATAGCCGGAGTCAGCATCACGCCGGAGTTCAGCATGGTAATCAAGTGGTATTCGCCGTACTCCTGCTGAGCGTTGTTCTCGGCCTCGATGACGCCGTCGGTGAAAGTCGCGAGCCAATCACCGGGTTGGATCACTACTTCCCCTGACAGGTAGAAGGCATCTTTCATGATCCCGAGCGGCAACCCGCCAATCCCGAGACGCTCGATGACGCCCGATCGACGACGCAGTATGGGATCGTTGTGTCCTGCATTGACATAGGTCAATCGACGCGAAGCAGGGTCGAATTCGGCAATGAAAGCGGTGGTGAAGCGGCGGCCATTCTGGCTATTGCTGCAGGCATAACCATTCATCCGGCCGACTAATTCCGGGAGCGAGCCGTGTGTACTGCTGAGAGTTTTTAAGCTTGCCTGAAATGTTGCCATCAGCATCGCAGCGGGAATGCTTTTGCCCGCCACGTCTGCAATCGCAATCAGAAAAGTGCCGCTTGCTGAACCTTCGCTTGGACGGGCAAAGACGTCATAGTAATCTCCCGCAACGGTATTGGCCGGACGGGTGGTGAATGCGATTTCGAGTCCCGGCACGTGGGGCGGGCTCTCCGGAAGTAACCATGTTTGGATCTCCTTCGCAATCTGCAGATCGCGCTTCATCACAACCCGATCGGCAACTTCCAGAACTAAAAGGACGAACATCAGAAGACCGCCGTAGAAGTGAAAATCGAGACCGAATACTTCCACTGTTCCCGATCTTGTACGCCACGTCCATTCGCCGCCCGGAACAAAGACCAGCACTAAAGCGACCAGCAATAACACCCGGCGGGCCGGCGTGAGCTTCTCGACAATCGCCCAGAAGAATTGGCTGCCCACGCTCAAAAAGTGCCGGGTGTGGTCCACGCCTTCCACTCGCGTGGAATCGACCTCGAGCGAATATAAGCGGTAGCTGGAATGAGCATCTGTCCGAAACTGCGACCATAGCTGGTTGAGTTGCATGCCCTCGGTCACGCGCAGCCAAAACCGATTCACGCGCTCCGATAGATCATGTTGCCCCATGCCTATACTCCTCCCAATCATTTTCTTCGCACCGTTGGTCCCTGGCAACGCATCTGGCTGAAGTTGCGGAGTTCTTCCCGAACATTCTCTGCCGATAGTAGCAAGGACATTAACCTTCAAGCGAGGAAGGAACTGCCGATACCCCCGCGTGAAAACCCTTGGGAGATTCGTGGGAGGATTCGGGACAGGGAAGATTCGAGGATTTAAGTTGTCAAAGAGTTTGATCAAGAGGACGCCTAGAGAAAGATGATTAAGGATAGGAGCCAGACAGAGTGGATGAGTCCGCAGGGCGCACCGCAGATCTCTCCACTGCGCTGCGCTTCGGTCGAGATGACAAAGGGGAGAGCGGTGCCTCCATCGACAGTCGTTGCTGAACAGGGGCCGTTTTTCATCACCTTGGGTGGGCCAAAAGTGCCCATGATTCCTCTGTCGAAAAACATTTCCAAGAAAGGACCGCTGAAACGCAGATCTCTCCACTGCGCTTCGCTTCGGTCGAGATGACAAAGGGGAGGGCGGGGCCTCCATCGACAGTCGTTGCTGAACAGGAGCCGTTTTTCATCACCTTGCTAGGCATCCCCTGGTTACGCCGCGAATCCCGCTGCTGCACAGGCGCCCTCGCGGGGCGAACCCACGCTGCGAGCTGGCGTAACCCGCAATTCCACGTTAAAACATCGAGTAATGGCCCATCCGAACCTCCGCTTGCTGCAGTGTCCCTCTGTTTCTTAGTGTCTCCACATGGGGTTCCACACTTCGCATCCGTCTCAAAGCGCGTTCATTTATATGGTTGGCGTAATTTGTTTCCTCCTTCAGCTAAGTCCTTTGTTTTACCGAAGGTGCTCAAACTTTGCGGCTAAGTCCTTTATTTCATCAAGATGCTCAAATTTCAGAATTAATTAATTGAGCATCTTGCCTCTTCAGGAGGCTGTTGCTGTTCCCCGCCAGCACTTAAGGGCCAGTAGCAGACACGTTTTACCAAGTTTTTGACGCTGGAAACGCCCTGATTGAACTTGCCCCGCCGCAGGCGCGGATCGCCGACAGCAAGGGACAACGGGATTCCGCACCACCGATGGGTGAAAGAGCATGTTCCGGCCAGCTGGCGTAGGCTCGCATTTTGCATCAATTAAAGATGCATTTTGAGATACTTTTGTCGCGCGCTGCCAGGGTTTTATTTTCGAGCAAGTGGGAAGGGATACGGCCTACAGGATACACATTCACGTCAGGAGCGTTCATCCGCTGCAATAGGTCCTGTCGCCACATTGCTCCTGAGCCCCGGGAGCTTCCGCGGGCGCATTTCTCACCGTGATTGCCGGGAATCCGCAGGCCGTCGGGTGTAGAGCAGTCGTATCCCACCCTTCGCAAAGAGCGCGAAGGATGGGGCACCCGAACTTTGGTTCTTGCGCAACGGGCACAGCCACTCAACACACGCCTGTTCGCCCACAGCGGGAACTAACTCGTAAATCCTGCTACCCAACTAGCGATGTGACAAAAACGCATATTCCGCTTTTGCTAGCTTCAGGATAGGGATGTTGGTATCAGCGCCTTTCCAGAGCGTGAGAAATTGTTCATAGGATGCTCGTCCCTTAGCCGTATCTCCCGACAAGACATACGACCGGCCGAGTTGCAGATGTGCGTCCGATTTATGCGTCAGACGGAACTGGTACTTTTAGAAACTGTCTCCTAGAAGTACCAGTCCCCTCTGACGCATAATTTCCGACGCATGATTTCCAAGCACTCATGTGACAGCGAAAATCAAGTCGCCGATCCGGGATATTCAGGGGCTGATCTTGCCGCCGGAAATGAGTATCGCCCACGAATGAACGTGTAAAAGGCGTGCTAGAATCGCGTTAATTTTGCGCCGGGACTGCAGTAAGGGGGGCAAGATGTATACCAATGGAGTCCGATGGATTCGGTGGCGCTTCCGCTGTTTCCCCCTCTTGCAATCTGTCCTTCTTCTCGTTTTTCTGGTTTTGGCCTCTTCAGCCTGTCGACAGTCCGCCCCTTCGGCTTCCCCAACAACCATTACCCTCATGGAATGGTTAGACAGGGAGTATCAGGACCCACGCAACGAGGAAATCAGCGAGTTTACCCGCGAGACCGGGATTCACGTCAAAGTTCTGCCCTCGCCCGAAGGTCCTGTGGAGCAATTGGCGATGTGGAAGAGTCTTCTTGAAAGAGGGGCCAAGATCCCGGATGTTTATGCCGTGGACGTGATCTGGCCGAAGATTCTGGCGGATAACCTGATCGACCTGAAGAACTATGTACCTGCCCAAGAGATCGCGGACTATTCGCCTGATCTGGTTGCGAACAATACGGTAGATGGAAGATTGGTCGCGCTTCCGTACAACGTCGAGGTCGGTCTTCTTTATTACCGTACCGATCTGCTGCGTAGATACGGCTTCCGGAGTCCGCCGAGAACCTGGGACGAGTTGGAAATCATGGCGGCACGTATTCAGGAGGGGGAGCGGGCCAAAGGCCACAAGAGCTTCTGGGGCTTTATCTGGCAAGGTGCGCCAACCGAGGTATTAACTTGCAACGCGCTCGAATGGCAGCAGTCGCAAGGCGGCGGTGCAATCATCGACGATGGCCGCATCACAGTGGACAATCCGGAAACGGTCCGTGCCTGGGAAAGGGCGGCGCGCTGGGTCGGCTCTATATCGCCACGGGGCGTGCTCGCCTATCGTGAATGGGACACCCAGAACATTTGGAAGGCGGGCGACGCCGCTTTCATGCGCAGTTGGAATGGTTTGCCGGGCCCTTACCGTTTGGGCCCAAACGAAACACCTAGCGTCGATGCGAAAAACTATGACTTCGCTCCGTTGCCGGCAGGCAAGGGGGGAAGCGTAAGCACATTCGGCGGCCACGGCTATGCCGTATCCAAGTATTCGGCGCAGGTGGACGCAGCGGTAAAGCTGGTCCGCTTTTTGACCCGCCGCGATACCGAACTCAAGCGCCTGCGGACCTACTCAGGAGTTCCCACAATCCCTGACTTGTATCAAGATCCTGGCGTACGAGCCGCGACCCCTTATCTCGAGTCCGTGCAGAAAGTGTATAAAGAAACTTTTGTTGCACGGCCTTCTGCAGTAACCGGAAAGAAGTATCCCGAGGTATCGCGCGCCTATTTTGAAGCGGTTCATTCGGTCCTGACCCGGCAGAAGACAGCAGCAGATGCAGCGGGCAATCTGCGCGAGCAATTGGCTCGAATCACCGGTTTCGAGGCACAAAGTCCGGACCCAAGCAGGCTTACCAAGCGAAAACTTGCGGGGGCTGCCGCAGGCCCCCATGGCTTTGTACCGGCAGCCATGTCGAGCTCAGCGCCATAACGCGATTCGAGCGAGAGCAAAGGTGAAGAGCTACACCACAATGGAAAACGCGGCCACAGAAAATCCGTCCGGCACCCCGGCGCGTCTTCGGCGCTTGAATATAGGGCCACGGCTGACTGCCTGTTTCCTGATTATCGTGGTTCTCATGGGTGCCGTCGATTTTATCGCCGCGTGGCAATTCAAACACATCGAAGTCTCAGCTCAACGGTTTTATCAGGTGGACCAGAAATCGCTGGCAGTGATGCGCGCGCACGTGGACCTGATGGAGTTCCGCGAGGCGCTCGTAACGCTGGCCAACGCGCAGGACGAACGAGGATTCGCGGTGGAAGCGGCGTCGCAACGAGATCACGTTGTGCAGGACGTCCGGCGCGCGGAGGAAACGCTCAAGTCGTTTCCGTACCAGGACTCGAACGTCGCCATCACCCTCGAAGCGGTTGGTAGGTCGCTGCCGCTACAGGCGGATGCCTTGGTACAACTCGCAAATGCGGGAGACTGGCAGGGTGTGCGCCTACGCTTGGCGAATCAGGTGCGCACCCTGGTTGGGCTGACTTCGCAACTGGTGCACGACGTGGATCAGGAAGTTACACAAGAACGTGCCCAGGCTCTGGGGAGTACTGAGCGGGCTCGCGACCAACTCGCGTTGGTGCTTTCCGTGACGGCGGCCTTCACCTTACTCATGGCCATCGTGTTTGGCTGGTACGCAACCCGCAGTATCACCGGGCCACTTGCAACCCTGGACAAGGGCGCAAAGGCTCTAGGGAGTGGTGACTTTCAGCACCAGATCGAAGTCCAAGGTGAAGACGAGCTGGCCAGACTGGGAACGGCGTTCAACTATGCCGCGCGGCAGGTTCGTGAACTATACGACGAATTGAAGAGCAACGAAGCCCGCTTCCGCGCTCTCATCGAGTACTCGTCCGACCTGATACTCCTCTTGGACAGCGAAGCAATAGTCCGTTACGTGAGTCCATCGAGCCTGCGCGTGGTAAGCCGAAACCAGGAGGAGCTTTTGGGAAAGTGTTTGTTCGACTTTCTCGCGTTCGAGGACATTTCCAAGATGCGGGATACCTTGGGCGGCACCCATGCAGAGCCGAGGCCCGCAATCGAGGTTGGATTTCGACGTCCAGACGGGAGCATGGCTGTAATCGAGGTGCTGGCCAACAACCTGCTCGACGAACCGGCCGTGGCGGGAGTAGTTGTCAATGCACGAGACATCACAGAACGCAAAAGCGCCGAGGAGCAACTCAAGAAACTGCACCAACTGGAGGCAGATCTCGCCTACATGAACCGCGTGAGCGTAATGGGAGAATTGACGGCATCACTGGCTCACGAGATCAAGCAGCCGATCGCGGCAGCCGCGACGAATGCCCAAACCGGCCTGCGATGGTTGCAACGCGAGCCATCTGAAATTGGAGAGGCTCGGGAAGCTTTGTCGAGAATTGTCAAAGACGTGAGCCGCGCCGCCGACATCATCGACCGAACTCGCTCGCTGTACAGGCGTGGTATCCCACAACGGGAAATGGTTAACTTGAATGAACTCACTCGAGAGATGACCGCTCTTCTGCGCGATGCGGCAAATCGACACTCCATTTCAATGCGCGCGGACCTTGATGAATCCCTTCCCACGATTGCTGCTGATCGTGTTCAGATGCAGCAGGTCTTGATGAACCTTATGCTGAACGGTATTGAGGCGATGAGAGATACGAGCGGTGAACTAACGGTCAGGTCGGGGAAGAGCGACGATGGTCAAATACTGCTCTCGGTGAGCGATTTAGGCGTCGGACTTCCCGCGGAAAAGATAGACCAGGTCTTCGATGCATTCTTCACCACCAAAACGCAGGGCACCGGCATGGGACTGTCTATCAGTCGGAGGATTATCGAGTCTCATGGTGGCCGCCTGTGGGCGTCCGCCAATCCGGGACGTGGCGCGACGTTTCAGTTCACGATCCCGACGGAAGTGAGTGCGTTCTCAACTTCCGCCGGCGACGACGTTCACTCGCCCACTTAGGTATCGACTCATGAGCTTGTGCAAGAGGAAGACAACCAACGAATGGTCGTGAAAATCGTCTGCTTAAGTGTGGCTGTCCAGCGCGAGACATGACCAACGTTTCAAGCATTTGGAAGCGGTTCTCTGGGCGCGCAAGACTTGTGTAAGTTATTGGTGAATTGGGCAGGCTAATAGGGTGACAGCTTTGACAGCTTACCTATTGCAGCAGTTTTGACTGCTCGCCCACCGAAACGGCTTGCACTTTTCTGCCCGCGACTTTGCACGCCTGGGGTACCTGCTGGCGCAAAGCCGAATCGAGACGGATAGGCCATACCCGACTAGAAGCCAGGCATGCCAGGGCCGTTTCCGAACGGGCACTAGCGTGTGCTTCGTTTTCGACTAACCACGCCATTGGATCTCTTTTAGAACCCATCCTTGTTCTCGAGCAAGACCGGCATCTGGTCGACGGGCACGCTCGTTCCCAATGGGTGCTTGCTATTTTCCCAATCACGATACTGGACGAGCCCCCAGTTGCCAGGCACGGCAAGACTTGATGAGGTTTCTTTGATATTCCATACGGCCCAGCCAACGTAGCCATGAGGGCGCGTGAGCTTACAGGCCCAAATGCCGTCGACGTGCGCTTCACAATACGGGACAGCGGCCCCGATGAGCCACTTCTCTACGACGGGATAAGCGTTGCCTGCAGCCCGGATGCCAGTCCAATGATCCGGCGTCGCCCCGCATGCCGCCCCCGAGAGTGTGCCCCACGCACAGTTGTCGTAGGCATACCAGATGAAACGCGACACGCCAGCAGCCGCCTGCATAATGTGGTAACGCATCAGCCAGGATGCTTCCCACGATTGTGTCACTGGGCCTCTGAGCGGGCTCCAACTTGCCTCCGTGTTCCACAATTCAGCATTTCCCAATCCAGACTTTGCCAGAGTGGCGCGCATGGAAGCCACTCCGAAATAAATGGCTTCCGGATTTTCGGTGTAGCCATAGCCATGAAAGGTGGCGATATCCGCATAGGGATAAGGTTGACCCGCAACCGCCAACCATTGCTTCAACCATTGTTGCGCGTCGCTTTGCACAGGGGAATTTATGGATGGGAGCAAGACTTTGTTTGGGTTTGCGCCCCCCCTCGGCGCGCAAACGTTGTGCGCACACCCGCAGTTTGCCGGGTCCTTTACGATCCGGTACATGTGTTGAGTCAACGTAAGCAGTTGTGCCTGGGTTCCAGCCCAGAAATCCGGGATCGAGGGCTCATTCCAGGTTTCGTAGTACCGAATCACTCCGCAATAACGCTGCACGAGCTGAGTGGCGAAGGTATCGAAGTCCGCTAGGTTCGCTGGAGGATAACAAGTTCCAGCGGGCGCCGTTTTGCAAGACCCTGTGGGGCTCGACGAAGCCCACGGAGGCACATTGCCAAAAGTGAACACGAAGTCCGTCACGCCCTTGGCGGCCGCAGCGCTTATCGTACCGTCGAGCTTGGTCCAGTGGAAGGACCCTGGAGAACTCTCAATTTCGGCCCACGGCGTCACATCCCAAAGCCGAAACGTAGCAAACGAGAACGGAGGAAACGCCGTGATGCGGGCGGGTGGAGTTCGGCTGCCTGCAGCAAGATTGTGTATGTGCATACCAAAATAGGTCCGGGCGACAGAAGCAGTAGGAGACTG
This sequence comes from uncultured Acidobacteriaceae bacterium, assembly GCA_963763905.1. Classification (GTDB taxonomy): domain Bacteria; phylum Acidobacteriota; class Terriglobia; order Terriglobales; family Acidobacteriaceae; genus PALSA-350. Next base: position 127,928 of record CAVXRU010000035.1, read on the forward strand.
TCCCTGTAAGGAGAGTGCAATTGGAGAACCCCCATAGCCGAATTGTGGAGATCCATCCGCGGCCGATAGAAAAGCACTCCCAAATCCAAAACAAAAGATGAATGTGATGCTGATCGCCACAAGACGTAAGAACGAACCCGGGAAGGGCGCAACCGCCCTTCTAACGCGCTGTACCATTTCTTCACTATAGTCGTGTGATTGAGTTCCGGAGGTCCAGGGAGATCCAGGACAAGGAAATGGAGTGTGCCTTCCTGCTCGCCATAAACCCCACAATCATCACCGAAGGTGACACGATAGAGCTACATTGTTTGGGCGTTCCGTGGCATTCCGGTGCTAGGGATAACCGTCATTGAGGCGGCAAGGCCCGTTCACTTCCGAAGATGTCAGTTTGAAATCAGTTTGCCAATCTGTCTGAGGAATTCGACCACAGGTATGCCCTTGATAATAACCAGGTCCGCATGCTCGCTCCCCAGAGGCGCTTCCACCATCCCGCTGAAAAGAACCACCGGAATTGCCGGTTTTAGCCGTTTCATTTCAGCGGCCACTTGCGCTCCAGTAAGGCCGGGTAGGCAATAGTCCGTAACGACCAAGTCGACCCGGGTGCACCTGAAGAGTTCCAACGCGGCCGCAGCGTCTGAAGCGGTCAGAACTTTATAGCCAGCACTTGATAAAACCTGACAACGCAGCGCCAGCCCGGCCGCTTCATCATCAACACACAAAATGACAGGGGTAATCGACAAGTATTTCCTCTTTTGGGTAGGGATATTCCGCGAAAGACCGTCGATTGCACGTCAGCGAACGAGAGCAGCGGAGAAGACAGATATAACACCGGAACAGCCAAAGTTCGTTGCGCCAGAGCAATGATGATTGCAGACAAATGCCGAGCGGAATGAACGAATCGAGGCCATGAATGCTTTGGAGGAGGGGGGTGCGGTTGCTCAGAAGGCGGTTGCGCCGACACCGCTCATTCCCGCGAAACGCGCGGGTGCTGGTTGGGAGGTAATCCCGCCACCGACAATCGCACTTCGCGATCGTTGTTCGCTGAAAACGGGATTTCCGGTAACTTCATCTGTTTACCCAGGCTCTCGCTAGGCGGCGTATAGGAGTCACATCTTGAATTTTTGGAGATACTCCGGTCGCAACTCACTTCCCATTCCCGGTCTTTCGGGTGCGAGAACGGCGCTGTTCGCCATGCGGAGCCGTTCTAATGTTGATCCGGATCCCTTGAAGCTGCCTGACTCCATGTAGATTGCATTCGGCATACACAGCAGCATTTGCAGATCCACTGGACCGCCACCATGACTTGCCAGAGGAAGCTTTGCAGCATCCGCGATGGCCGCGATTTCCATCCACTCAGAGACTCCACCGGCTCGCCGGGCATCGGGCTGCACCACGTCCACGCAGCGGCGTTGAATCAGGTCCGCGAAGGCGTACTTGGTGTATTCATTTTCGCCGCCTGCAATCCGAATTTCCAACTCTTCGGCTACTTGCGCGTAGCCAGCGTGGTCATACGGAACGAGCGGCTCCTCAAACCAGTAAACGCCCATCTCCTGGTAGACCTTCCCCCGTTGAATCGCCTCCGGCACGAGAAACTTCTGGTTCGCGTCCACCATGATCCTGCGGTTTGGGCCTGCGACCTCCATAGCCAGCTTGATGCGCTTTTCGTCATCCTGCAGCGAGAAGCGGCCGACCTTGATTTTTGCCCCGCTGAAACCTTCCTCGAAGGCGTTCTCTAACTCCTTTTTGTACTGCGACAGATCGTCATCGTTGGGGTAGTACCAACCGCACATCGAGTAAACGGGACAGCTATCCTGATAAGCGCCCAGGATCTTGTATCCCGGCACGCCGAAAGCTTTTGCCACGATATCCCAGATCGCAATTTCCACCGTCGAGATGGCAAACGTATTCATACCCTGCACGCCGGCGTACTCAAGGGCCTTCCACATATCGGATCGCAGCCGCCTCGGGAACGCAGGATCCTGCCCCATAAGGATCGGTTTGAGCTCTTTCTGCAGGATTGTCTGCAAGACCTCCGGTGCGCCGGTCATGGTCCCGAATGTGCATTCCGCCCAACCGATAATGCCTGCATCGGTCTGCAAGCGTAGTACGACGGCCCCACCCTCCGCTCCAAATTCGTGAATCGCGTCGTAGTAAATCTTGCCCGGAGGAAAACGCAGCACATCCGTTTCCATGCCGGTGATCTTCATGGCTTTCTTAGCCTCACTTGCAAGAGCAAGAGGCTGCGCAACGGCTGTGGCCCCAGCGAGTCCCAAAAACGTACGTCGATTCATGCGCTTCTCCGAACTTCCGTATATCGGCAACCAAGAGATCGGGCTGCTCCAGGGCCGCGAAGTGTCCGCCCTTCGGCATGCCAATTCTTTGTACTATGTTGTATGTTTGAGTAATCCAACTAAACGGCGGGACAGCCGCCTCCTTCGGAAAATCGGCATACCCCACAGGAGTCTCCAGGTTTGGCGTCGGCACCATTTCCTCTTTGGTGAGCCGGTTCTCACGATAAATTCGCATGGCGGAGTCAATCGTGCCGGTCGCCCAATAGAGCGTAACATCGGTTAAAAATGTGTCCCGATCCACAGTCGTAAGAAAATCGCCATTGTTGTCCGTAAGCAGTTGAAATTTGCCAATCATCCAGGCCAGCCACCCCAAAGGGAGTCAGTAAGGGAGTAGGCAAGAGTCTGCGGTCCACTGGCCTGGAGGAAAAAGAAGCTGCTCTCTTCCCGGTCAAAGTAGGAATACCGTTTCCGCTCAGCATCGCTCATTTTCGCAACGGCTTCCTGGTTCGGTGGTGGCACGTAAATCAGCTTCAGATGCAACCCGATGACGTGGGTGGGCTCCATCAGAACAACTAAAGCCTTTGCCATACGCTGTGGGCCCCAGCCACGGGTTGTGGTGGGTCCGGAATATCCAAAGCCAGGAAGCGAAGGAATGATAACGTCAAATGCCGGGCTATTTTGGTCCTTGGGATGGGTGAGCGGCCCAATGAGCTTCTCAAACTCCAAAATCGAGCCGGGCCATCCGTGAATCAGCATCAACGGTATGGTGTCGGGGGCGGGGAGAGCGCTGATGGATAAAATAAATCTGCTGTCCATCAATTTCCGTTATGAACTGGTCAAGCTGATTGATCTTCGCTTCTTGCGCACGCCAGTCGTAGACGTTCTGCCAATAGTCCGCGAGTTCTGGAACCTTCTTGATGTCGGCGCCGTACTCCCAGGTCGTGCCCGGAAGTTGATCGGGCCAGTTGGCTTCCACCAAACGGCGGCGAAGATCAATTAGAACACGGTCGGGAACATGCATTTTGAACGGCCGGATTGGGGCAGGTTCTGGCTTCGCCGGCGGCTGCGTTTGTCCCAGTGCAATTGCCGAGGGTAAAAGCAACGCGGCCATCAGAAGACTCCCGCACGCCAGACTGTCCTTTTCGCTTTGTAGAATCCAGTTGTCATTTGCTCCTGTGTCACTCAATGATTCCGAGGCTGCACTCAAATGGCCCTCCTTACATCTGATCCGGAGTTCCATCCGACCACACGCGGGTGGGAACCACGAAATTATCCATCGCTTCCGGGTCACCTAGGAACTGTGGAGTTAGAAATATTGGAGAGTTCGGGAATTTAAACGAGACATGGTTTGAGTCGTCTATCGAATTTGCGCCCCATGCTGCACCATCCATGAGCGGCGTGTAAAACATGAGATGGGCCATGTTGTGCCCACCACCATTGTTGGCGTCGGCACGCATTTCCAGGTTGATCCCTTCCGTGAAGTGGAAGGTTTTGCCCAGTCCAAGGTTGGTTTGTTCGAAGCCCTGGGATCGGTACTGTTGCCATACGGCTATATTTAGTGGAACGCCAGAGTGCCATCGGACCAATAGGGCACTTCGATTGGCACGGTCCGCAGCGGCGGCAGCTCTTTGTTCAGTGGACTATCTGGTTTGTCAGGGTCCGGGAACCAGATAGATGTCGAAGAAATGGGTGAGTTCGGATCATCGGCGTTCAATTCAGCAGGATCTTTCATCGGCAAGAAGAACATCACGTGGCATAAATTGTGTGAATTGCCCAAATGGGTAAGGTATGCATCCTTGGACATCATATAGCTCATTGCCCCCGGCTCCACCGGCGGAATCTCCTTCTTCGCATACGCCTCTTGAATGCCCGCGATGCGCTCTTTTACGGAGGTCACTCCAGCGAGCGTCATTTCCGTCAGCTTACGAAAAATCGGCAGGATCGACCGCACAGCCGCTGGATTGAGGCAAATCGCCCCTCTCTGGTTCGGACTCCAGACGTCATAAAAGTCAATGCTGGCCGTCCATGACGGCCCCGCCATGCACACAAAACCGTTTGTACCTTTGACCGCTGTTTCCCAGCCTTTGGGCGTCAGCACCAAAACAGACGCATCCTTTGAAATGCCCTCCGGAGCAGCGCTTCGCGCCAGCGCGATTGCCGCATTCCGGTCCATTAAATACTGCGAAAGTGGCAGCATCTTCGGATAGGGCCTCTCTGCCTCCTGTGCCCGCGTGCTCACAGTCATGCTCAGAAAACTCACGAGCGCAAGCGCTCCCACTGCAACTCTGGCTGCAATCTTTTCGATCTTTGCAAATCGCATCATGCTCCTTTTCGTTTCCTTCCTGCCGAAGATGTGTCCGCAACTGCTCAAGGCTCGATGCTTAGCTTGCTTGGCGCGGAGTATTGCCCTGTAGGTTTCCACCGCCCCCGAGCACTCCCCACAGGAGCCCGGGCTTCATCCGGTTCTCTCCTCGAATGCTTGTGACGCAGATTTTGTGATGCCGAATTAATATCTAGCTCCAAATCCATGATCGTCGAGCACCGTTGATCGGCTCACGCTTCCTTTCCCTCCCTACGACTCGACGTAAGTTCTTCGTGTGCCTCCGCATAACACTCCGTAATCGTCGTTATAGCGAGGCATGCCGTTCGATGAGTTGAGCTACAGCATCGGGCTGCTCATCCGCGACGTAATGAACGCTGTTCTCGATGACTTCGATCTCAACGTTTGCGCACCCATGCGCCCGCAACGCATCGGCGAAGCTTGGTATGAGCTTCTCGAAAGGCGAGTTTCTGCCCGGAGCTAGTACCAAGGGCACGCTGATGGCGCTTTGTTGCGCCGCATTGAATTTCTCATTCGCCGGAAAGGCCCGATAGATCTCCAACGCCGCACGCAGATGTTCGGGAGCGGCATATGCCCGGGCGTAGCGGGCGACATCCGCATCGCTGAAAGTGTCAGAATCGAGAAAATGATGCAAATAAATGGCTTCGCGACCGGCAAGGAGTTGCTCCGGCAGGCCCGGCGTCTGCTGAAAATCGATATGCCAACTGATGCGATTGGCTTTAACCGCATCCCACGGCCCAAGGCCTGGCAGCGGTGCGTCAAGCATCATCACCCCGCGGCTCGTCTCCGGATAACGACGGGCGAAGGCATACGCAACCATGCCACCGATATCGTGCCCGACCACATAAACGTGCTCCAAATGCAGATGTTCCGCCAGCTGGTGAACGTCTTCTGCCATATTCGCAGCATCGTAACCACCGGCCGTCGCAGCAGAGCCGCCTATGCCGCGCAGGTCAACTGCCACGACTGTGAATTGCTTCGCCAACTGCGGCATGATGCGGTGATATGCGTACCAGTCTTCGGGAAAACCGTGCAGCAAAATGATGGCGGACCCAGCCCCGCCGCGCACGTAGTGGAGTGTTGCTCCGTTGACTTGTGCGGTATCGGAGACGAATCCACTTCCTAGCGCCGCCACCGCCGGATCTGCCATCTGCTTGGGCGATGACTGGCCATGAATGGCGACGCATGCAGCCACTACAAAAACCGCCAAAGCTTTCCAGGTCCTCGGTCCGTAATTCTTCGCGAGCGTGAAGCCGCTCTTCCGGCCTACGATTCTGGAGCATTGCGCCGCATTGCTTGTCATCGTGAATTCTCGCTCTCGGGCCTGATTGCGAGACCGTTCGCCATATCCTGCTAATGAACTTCGTCTAGAAAAAGATGCACAAGGTTATGGTTCAGGTTGCGATCATGGCTATAGCTGGAGTGCGGGGTTTCGGGGAACATTAAGGTTTCTCCGTTCGGTTGCTGGCAATTCTGGGTCACGTCGAATATCGACGTGACCCATGTTGTCCCGCACAATCTCCGGCCTTGCGCCCTCGCGCAGCATATGGCTGGAAAGCATGGGCGGAAGCTCTGAAAAAGCGCTCAGCGCCAGGTACGCCGAATAACTCTGAAAACTTACGCCAAATAGCTCTGAAACATTACGCCAAATAAAGATGAAAGCTACACCCGGAGGAACCTCCTGAGAAGTAGGTGTGTTTTTAGAACGTGAGGTGCGCACTCAGCTGCAGGGTACGACCATTTTGCGTCGTTCCAGTAGCCAGGGAGTTGATCGTGGAAGTTCCCGTCGCGATTGCGCCATAACCACCGCAACCGGCGGGCAGCACCCCGGCGGATGGGCAAACGTTGAGAGTCTGAGCGGGCAGTCCCAAGGTCGGATGGTTGAAGGCGTTGTTGGCGTCGGCACGCATTTCCAGGTTAGTCCCTTCCGTGATGTGGAAGGTTTTGCCCAGTCCAAGGTTGGTTTGTTCGAAGCCGGGGCCGGTGAGCTGATTACGGTGCTCGTCTCCAAAGGTTCCTGATGCCGGTACGGCAAAGGCAGCCTCATTGAACCACTGCAGCGGAGTGGGGTGTTGCAGCTTGGGGTTGCCGATTACATTTGGAAACCATTGGAAGTTGTTCTGAGCCAGCGAGTAGGAATTAGTACTGCTGGCCATGATTGGGGTAAAGGGCTGGCCAGACTGCAGGATAAGTGTGCCCGCAAGTTGCCATCCTCCGACCACTGCGTCGAGCAGACTGCTGCTGTTCAGGAACGGCCTGTTTTTGCCGAAGGGCAGCTGATAAATCGCATATCCCCTGAAGGCGTTGCGAATGTCGAAGTTGGAATTTCCATAGTTTGCTGATGGAACAAAGGAGTTTTGAATATAAGTGCTGCCCGAGTGGCTACCCCAACCGGCAGAATCGATGTCATCCAGGAAGTGGGACCACACATAGCTGAATTGGAGATTTAGACCCCGGCTCATGCGTTTCTCGATCACCGCCTGCAACGAGTTGTAATTGGAGATAGCATTTTCGTTCGCCGGCGATCCAGAAGTGTTCAGTGAGCCAAATTGTGGATAGGGCCGCGATGCCTGATCGTTGGCGGAGAGCAATGCTTGCGGAACCTGGTTGATGTCCGCCGGGAAAGGCAGGTTATGCCCATGCGTGGCAATGTAACTTAGCTTAGCGACCAGGTCGTTTCCAATGGAACGTTGCACCTGCAGGTTCCATTGATAGGAGCCGCCAACTGGTTCGTGGTATGCGTTGTAATTGAAGCTTTGTCCGTTGTATGCACCGGGATCGGTGGAATTCCCAACATACGGCAGGTTAGCGCCGCTTCCAGAAAGGATCACGACTGGCTTCAGCCCGTTCGTCTGGTCGACTACGTTGCCTTTCGAGCCGAAGGCCGCACCCATTCCCGCGCCATACTGGTCGTTGCTCCAGTTATACGCAAAAAGACCAAAGCCGCCATTAATCGTAGTCTTTGGATTCATGGCATACGCGAAACCTACGCGAGGAAGAAAAGTGTTGTAGACCGGCTGTTGCAGGTGTGTTCGGCCATTCGCATGAGTAGAACCGAACCAGATGGCGCCGAGTGTATTGGTGACGGGGTTTAACACCGTTGGATCGAAAGAGGCTTCGTTGCCTTTGACTTCACTCCACCCGGTCTGAATCTGGTAGCGCAGGCCCAAATTTAAAGTGAGGTTGGGTTTGATCTTGTAATCATCCTGGACGAAGATCTGGGGAAGCTTTTCGCGGCCGCCATACTCCGGCGTCTGGTTTGCAATCCAGGTCTGCGTCTGTCCAAGAAGGAAGTCCGCATAGCCAACACCGGTGCTGCTGTCACCGATGTAAGCCTGCGTGTATTGTCCGGTGTAAAGCATCTGTCCGGCGTTTGTGTTTCCCCAAGCGGTCGAGTTGTTCTGGTAGATCAGGAACTCGCCGCCGAAGTGCAGCACATGTTTCCCAACGATCATGGTAACCACGTCGGACGGAGCATAGGCATGCTCTTTGTAGACGGCGTTAATGTTCGAGGTCAGAAGCGTGCTGAGAGGATTAAAGAGGGTGCTATTGAAGTTGGTAATGCCGATGATGGGGAAGTTATCCGCTTTGGCAAATTGCCATCCCAGCTTGGCTGGATAACCCTTGTTAAGGGTGGCGGGCACAAAGAAGTTAAGCTGGTTGGTGTAGCCGATTCTCGCCTCGTTGATGACGCGCGCGCTGACGCTCCACACGTCGGTCAGCTGGCTGTTGACGCGGCTTACATCGCCGCTCTGGCAGTCGATCGGGCACTCCCCCCAGCCGAAGTTCTGGCCCGGATTGTTTCCTTCTGTGACTGTGCCGTTGAGCTTATTGGTGGGAGTGAGGTTATAGTCTATGCGGCCAAAAAACTTGGTGAACGGATTGATGTTGGGATTCGTGTAGGTGTAGTTATTAATCGCCTGGCCGTTGGAAACGGTTCCCGCTGTGTTGGGAGCCGGCCAGTAGGTCTGGAGGTTCTTGGCGACGGGATCAAACCGATCGGCCGGAATTACGTTGTTGGGGAAGGGCGTCCGGGTGATGCAGGGGCAGGCGGTCGGCGTACTCGCGCCGGGATAAGTAAAGCTACCCGCCTGTTGAAACACGACTGTGGTAGCGGGGTCGTAGACGGTGGGGAGACCGGCAAAATTGCCGCCCAGTTCCGCCGCCGTGGGCGTGGTGTAGAAGTTGGCCGTGGCGCCTCCGTTGTCGATAATGTGTTCGTAGTTGAAGAAGAAGAAAGCCTTCTGGCGGATAATCGGACCGCCGATGGTGCCGCCGAACTCGTGGAAGTGGATTTCCGGCTTGGTCGCGCTCGAACCGAAGGTGTAGTTATTCGCGTTCAGCGCGGTATTCTGGAAGTACTCATAGGCCGACCCGTGGAAGCGATCGCCACCGCCTTTGCTGATCTGGTTGTAGAGGATGCCGCCCACGCCATATTGCGCAGAAAAGCCGGAGCTGGCGGTCTGTACTTCCTGAATGTCTTCCTGAACCGTGATATCCGAGTTCGCGCTGGCCGGTAAGGTGGTCTCGGCTCCGTCTGCCAGCACCGTGCTGAAGGGCAGGTTGCCGTTTACCGAGAGCATGGTGCCATTGGAAGTTCCTGTTCCCGTTGCCCCCTGGTTTCCCACGCTGGCTCCCGCCTCTCCGGGCTGCAGGATGTTAAAAGCGGACCAATTCTGCCCGATCGACGACACCTGGGGCAGCTGGTTGATGGTCTCGTAGCTCATCGTGGCGGTGACCGCTCCGTTCTCAGTATTCAGCAGCGGCACATCGGTATTCACCACTACCTGGCTGTTGACCGTACCTACGGCGAGCTGCGCATTGAGTTGCAGTGTTCCTACGTTTACCGTGACCGAAGAGTGGACCAGGGTGGTAAATCCGTCTTTTGAGTAGGTGATCTTGTAGTTGCCGGCCACGATGGAACCGGTGTCGTAGACCCCGGCGTCATTGCTGGTGTAACTGCCGCTGACACCGGTAGCGATGTTGGCTACGGTGATGTTGGCGCCCGGTATCGCGGCGCCGGTTGTGTCGGTGACACTTCCACTGATGTCACCCTCGTTTGTGGCCTGTCCGAACGTAGCCCCAAAAGAACCTGCTAGAAATACTGCGGCCAATATGGCCAAGCGTCCTGACTTCATATCGAACCTCCAAGAAAAGTGGTGCTGCTATATGTACTTTAAATGCTGTTTACGGCTGAGTTTCCAAAGACAAACGGTTGTCTTAGCATACCCACCGGTTGGTATTGTCGCGCGGGAGCAATATAACAGGACGCGATCCAAAGTTGTCAAGGATTATCTTCCCGCGTAACCAAAGGACAACCGTGTGTCTTGGGTACAAATCAACGACTGACGCCCTTCCCTATGCCGAGAGAGCCCCGGCGCAAGCCTCGTTTTTCCTCGCAACTTGCAGAAAGCGCGAGAGATGGACGCCACCTAGCGCCCTAACCTACAGAAATGGGCGGCTAGCAAAGAGATTCATCTTGATCAGCCTACCAACCAATCGGTATAGTGCAGCACATACCCACTGGGTGGTACCAAAATGCCGATAGCCGAAGCGAGACACGAATCGAAAACCAAACTCCTGCAGGCTGCGATCCGGGTGATCCGCGTTAAGGGATACACGGCCACGCGGGTTGAGGACGTTTGCGAGGCGGCTGGTCTGACCAAAGGAAGCTTCTTCCACCACTTTGACAGCAAGGACGAACTGGCGCTGGCCGCGGCCGACTATTGGATTCAGGGCACGGAGGCGCAGTTTGGCTCCGCGTCCTACCACAAGCTAGCCGACCCGCTGGAGCGGTTGCTGGCCTATGTGGACTTGCGTAAGGCGCTGTTGACGGGAGAGTTGCCCGACTTTACCTGCCTGGCGGGGACGATGGTGCAGGAGGTCTACGACACGCACCCGGCGATCCGCGAGGCATGCAACCGGAGCATCAGCGGCCACGCGGCAACACTGCTGGCCGACATTGAAGAGGCGATGCGGCAGCGCGGCATGCGCCCCAAATGGACCGCCGAAAGTCTCGCTCTCTATACCCAGGCCACCCTTCAGGGCGCGTTCATCCTGGCTAAGGCCCGGGGTAGTGCTGCGATTGCGGCGCAGTGCATCGATCATCTGCGGCGATACATCGAGCTGCTGTTCCAACCATCGCCGTATTCCGCGCCGCCCGGGCCATCGGGAATTTCGGCAACAGTCCCAAAACGGCGCCGAAGGGCGAAATGATTCGGGGTTGCCGATTCGATAGCGTGGCCCCAGAAGCCACTAACCCAAGAACTGGAAAAGGCGGATGGACATGACGCGGATGGACATGACAACGATCGGAGTATCACGGCGGAAGGCGCTCGAATCGGGAGCTTGCGCACTAGCTGGAGCGGCGGGGCTCCTGGTAACGGCACGGGCGCGCGCAGGTACGGAGCAGAGCACGACATACGAAGAAATTGTCCGGAGGTGGTATAAGGCATGGGAGAAAAAGGACCAGGGTCAATTTGAGGCCCTGATGGCCGACAACTTTACCTTCACCAGCGCGGCCGGCGACGACCACATCAGTAAAAGCGCTTTCAAAACGCAATGCTGGGATACACAGGTTAACTTTATCGATCGATTTGATCTGGAGCGCGTGTTCGGAAGTGGCAACGAGGCGTTTGTGAAGTATCTTTGCCACACAAAGAACGGTAAATCGTTCCGAAATGTAGAGTATTTCCGGCTCAGAGACGGGAAAGTGGAGACCATTGAGTGCTACTTCGGGGGGAAATCCACCTTTCCGTCAGCAGTAAGCAAAGGCTGACGTGAGCCCGTCGACCAGCGTCTTCGGAGCGGCCCTGGGCGCTGACTCGGATCCACGCATTCTTCAGCTCAAGGCGAATAGCAGCGGAGTTAAAGAAGTGGCGAAAGACTTGTCAGGAATTGCACCCGTCATCTCTATCGACCGCCTTGATACGCTTCCGCTGCACCACCAGATCTGCGAAGGGTTCCGTGCCGCAATTCTGCGTGGCAATTTGCAGCCCGGCCAACAGGTACCTTCCAGCAGGCACCTGGCGGAAGATCTGGAAGTATCCCGTTGTCCGGTCCTCGGCGCCTATGCACGGTTGCTTTCCGAGGGTTACTTCGAAAGTCGAGTCGGATCGGGAACCTTCGTTTCGGCATCATTGCCGGGTCAACTCCGACACGGTAGAAGATCACGGTCAACCACGGGAGGATCGCGCTGTCTTTCCCGGCGTTCCTCGTTATTACCGCGATTCGAAACTGTTCCGTGGCGACATGGCTGGGGACCCTTCGGAGTCCACCAGCCGGCGCTCGATCAGTTTCCCTTCGCAGCGTGGTCGAAGCTGCTGGCTGAACACGGTCGAAGACCACGTTTGCGCGCCATTCATGACAACGACTCGATGGGGCTTGATCGCTTCCGAGACGCAATCTGCTCTTACCTCCGCACCGCGAGGGCTGTCGAATGCGACCCGTCGCAAATCATGATCGTATCGGGATCGCAACAAGCTCTGGAAATCGCGGCGAGGGTGCTGCTGGATCCTGGCGACCCGGTGTGGATCGAAGAGCCGGGCTACCAGCTTGCACAGTCGGTTCTGCTCGGCGCAGGCTGCCGAATTGTCCCGGTCCCGGTAGACGACGAAGGCATAGATGTGTCTGCAGGGGTTAATCTGCTGCCGAAAGCGCGTGCCGCGTTTGTTACGCCGTCGCACCAATATCCCCTCGGCGTTACCATGAGCGCTTCTCGCCGGCTGCGTCTGCTGGATTGGGCTCGGGATAATGGAGCATGGGTTGTGGAAGACGACTATGACAGCGCATACCGTTACGACACTCCATCGGTTTCCTCCCTTCAGGGAATCGATTCGGACGCACGCGTGATTTACATTGGGACATTCAGCAGGGTTATCTTTCCGTCTGTAAGAGTGAGTTATATTGTTATCCCGCCCGATCTCATTGAAAGATTTATAGCAGTACGATTCTCGTTAGGTATCTTCCCCTCCTACTTATTCCAGGAAGTGCTCACAGATTTCATCCGTGCCGGTCAATTTGCCCGGCATATTCGCCGCATGCGGGCACTCTATAAGGAACGCCGGACTGCTCTGGTGGAGAGCGTGCAGAACACTTGTAGGGATATGCTGGAGATCCACGGCGCGGGAGCCGGAATGCACCTGACGGTGACCCTCCCATCAGGATTTAACGACGCAGAGATCGCGAGTCAGGCAGCAAAGTACGGCTTATGCCTATGGCCATTGTCGCCCTGTTATATGGATAAGCCGCGCCATGGGTTCGTGCTTGGGTTTGCAGCCACTCCGGCCGACCAGATGGCGGGTGCGGTGCACCAGCTATGGAGGCTTCTGAAGCAACAACCCGCTCAATCTTAGTGCACGCTAACGGTCCGCACCCTCTCGTTCAGAACAGCGTGCATCTGGAGCGTGGGCGCTTTATATGGCCGCCGCCCACGAGCGGAACGGTCTTGCCCTGGTTCTAACAAGCATTCAGTTACACCAGCTGCCGTTCTTACTCATCGCCGAATGTCCAGGGAGATAACTTGGCCCAGGAAATGCCCTCCTGCGCGAATTCCCGTGGCGTTGATGACGACCAATTAAATCAACAACTGGGTAGATGTTTGAACGCTGCCGCGTTTCCCAACTGAAGTGTACTGACGAGTAGAGGCGCTGGGAACTCATGCCTCGCGGAACGTTGGCCAAACCTAGTCGGCGGGATACAGTCAGCCGACGAATGGGCGCAAGGTTCACGACGGGCGCCGACGCAGTAGATCGTCTTCCGACCCACGTCCTCTGGCCTTAGACTCCCGCTGTGCGGCTTGGAGTTGGCCCAGTTCCGTCTCTAAGCAATGCTGTTTCTCGGTCAGCTCGTTCCTGCGCATCTCCAGTCTCTTGAGCGCTTCTTGAGCCTTCATGTGCGGAACCGCAACTTCCAATTCCTTGATCTGATCCTGTGTGTGAAGCAGGACTAGCGTGCAGTTCATAATCTTTCGCTCGAAGTTTCGTTCTTCTTCCATTGCCATATTCTCCGCATTCGCTCCGCAGGACGGCACTTGACAGGTTCTCCCAGAACTACGACATGGTCGTTGTGTGGCGCTATCTGTTTTCCAAATTCGTGGTGCCTTGATCGGAGTGCTATCCCATATCTTGAAATCCCGCAATCCCACCGCTCGCGAAACACTAGTCCAGAAGTATCATTTTGCACTTGCCAGGGGCTTGTCCATTTCGCCAAGCATGTCCATGGCTTCCTTGAGATGTGCGTGGAAGTACCGTCGCATCAGTTGAAGAACCTTGTTAATGATCGGGTCACGAACGGAGTAGAAGACCTGGTTCCCCACCTTCCTGTTCACCACCAGCTGCTTGGCACGAAGAATCGCTAGATGCTGAGAAACATTGGCTTGCTCCATGCCGAGTTTCTCTATCAGCGCACCTGCGGAGAGTTCCCCGTCACCCAAGAATTCGAGAATCGCAATTCGAGTAGGATGCGCAAGCGCCTGAAAAATGTCGGCCTTGAATCGTCGTAGGGCGTCCTGCACGCAACCTCCAGAGGCAACTAGTATATAATAATATTCGCATGTAAATAAAGACAAAGTTGCCCGATGAACGCTTTCTACAACATCATGATCGGCTACTTTTTCGGCTTTGCATTAGGGGTGGGCTGTGCGCTGGCAGTTATGTACACGATTTATACGAATGGCTACAAGAAGGGTATCGAACACTCCCTGCTCAAGGAAAAGCCGAAAGGCTACTATTCGGCTTTGACCAGTGTGCAGAAAAGGTTCAACAAATAACGGCCCAGCCAGATTGAGCCATCAGGTTCTGGGGGGGGCGAAAGGCGGCCCGGGAAATTCAAACACCTGACAGCTCTTCCGAGCACTGTCTATGTTTTACAAGAGTTTGTTTTTTGTGAAGCTCGCTATTGATGTACACGAACAGGAAAGGATGGTCATGTCTACGATAAAAACGTTTCTTCGCTCGTTAGCTCAAGCGTTCGGCATTTCCAGCCCGCAGCAGGTGAAGCCCCGACTGGTGTCACGGCCGTTGAACCCACCGGCCCGGCCTGGGCCGGCGGGTAGTTCGAGTAGATCCCAGCCTGTCACGACAACGAAGAAAGACGAATAAACAATCGAACCGTTTCTCCAGCGGTTTGATCGGGCGCCTCGCGACACCGTTGGGGAGCTGGTAGCGCTTTCAGAATCTCGTGCATAAGGAACGAAAAATCGAATGAGTATGGGGGACCAGTTGTCCGACGAATGCGAGGAATACAAGAAGCGATCGCGCACATCCGCGCCCTTTATCTATGAAGAGGACGGCACCTTAACCCTGTATTTCGAAATGGGTTCGGTGCAGAGCCAGATGCATGTGAACGAGCCCCATCTCCTTATGCTCGGTTACACACGAGCCATGATGGGCTTCCTGCTATTCAACAAACGTCCACGGCACATAGGGACTATCGGTTTAGGCGGAGGCTCGATACAGAAACACTGCTATCGCTGTCTACGTCACACGAAGATCTCCGTCGCTGAGATCAGCCCGGAGGTGATCGCACTCCGCGACCACTTCTCTATCCCAAAGGATGATCGTAGATTCAAGGTGTTTTGCGAGGACGGGGCCAATTTTGTATCTCGCCACTCGAAGAAGTTTGACGTCTTGATTGTGGATGGATTCGACATCACGGGACAGCCCGAACAACTATGCAGCCAACGTTTTTACGACGACTGCTACAACGCATTAACTCCGGATGGTGTTATGGTCGTCAACCTGTCTGATCGTGGTTATAGTGCGTTGCTTGCACGAATGCGCCAGAGCTTTCAGAATCGTGTGGTTGTGGTTGGTTGCGACGATGGAGACAACCAGATTGCGTTTGCCGGAAAAGGAAATGCGTTTGCGTTTGCTCGAGCCGGTGCTGAGTTGAAACACCATGCCGCGTATAGGGAGCAACCTCGGCTAATCAAGATCAACTAGACAGCACCGCATCTTCGGCTTCAACGGAGGACGTGCGGGCCGGGTTGAAAGTGTTGCATGCTTGATATCAATCCGACAAAGGTGCATTCGTGAATCTCGCTAGCTGGACATCGTGGTCGATTCAGGCGCTGTCGAGATACGACCTCGCTCTGTTGCTGACTGGTGTGCTTAGCTGGCTGATCCTGGGAGTTGTCGCACTCGTTCGACCGCATAGCGTGCGCTTTGTAGCCCACCTGCTTTTCCCGGTCGGTGCCTTAGTCGGACTCGGCGTTGCGCTCCTGGGAGGAATTGCCCTAACAGCCGGCCACACACCGCAGATCATGGTGCTGCCCCTCGGCCTGCCCGATCTGCCCTTCCATGTTCGCTTGGATGCCTTGTCGGGCTTCTTCCTGCTCCTCTTTGGGGCTGCTGGGGCGGGCATCTCAACATTTGCGGCCGGTTACTTCCGATCGGGGGAGGGCACCGCGCCCGGGCTACTTTGCCTCCAGTACCACATATTTCTCGCCAGTATGGCCGCAGTGGTACTAGCCGATGATGCGTACTTCTTCATGGTGGCATGGGAGACAATGGCCCTCAGCTCCTACTTTCTGGTGACCTCTCAACACCGCATTCCTGAAATCCGCCGCGCTGGTTTCCTATATCTCTTGATGGCTCATGTAGGCGCCATCTGCATCCTGCTCAGCTTTGGCGTCCTGCAGGGTGGCAGCTGGCAGTTCACTTTCGATGCCATGCGGAGTGCCCGGCTCACACCCTTCTGGGCAAGCACCGCGTTCCTACTTGCACTGCTGGGCTTCGGCGCCAAGGCAGGACTGGTTCCGATGCA
>CAVXRU010000036.1:0-152555 GCA_963763905.1 uncultured Acidobacteriaceae bacterium
TGCCGGGCGAATCTTTTCCGTGCAATGGACCCCAAAATTCGAACCCGCTGGCCGCGACTGGCCCCAAAACGATCAGGTATTCCCCGTCCGTGAGGCGTTCCTTAGGCTGGATGGAAAAGATGGAATTCGAAAGGGAATTCACACTTACAGGGATCTCCCGGTGGGAAGGGAATCCTGGTCTAAAGTCGAAAACCGACGCTCCCGATATGACCTCTATCTCCCGCACCTTACTTCGAGGCGTAAGACGAAGCAGATGAATCTCGTGTGGACTTAGGTCCGCAATATGGGCAGCTGTTTTGGAGTGGTTCACATAGAACAAGGGAGCGGTGTTTGCGAGTGCCTCGAGTGCATGACTGAATGGAAATACCGTAACAATCTGCGGCATGATCAGGGGAAAAAGCTCAGTTCCTATGAGCCAACGATTCCTGGATGGCATCGATATGATTCAGCCCGACCCACCCAATCCGGCCGAGATAAACAACTTCGACATCGCTCTTAGGCGGTGTAATGCTTTGCCATGTGGAACTGGGAAGCGCCTCAACCGGATTGGAGCAGTTCTCCGCGGTGGCCGCCCAGGGCAACAGCAAGCTCATTGCGCCCAGGCCCACAGTTCCAACCACCGTTGACAACCGCATAAGTACGACGACCTTCTGGTTCTATCATCCGTCAGGAACCACAAAGATCTTACCTCCAGACGAAAACTCCGGTCCTGTCCTCCACAGTAATCGCCTTCCTACTGGGTCGGCGCTGTTTCCTCGGTCTTGCGCTTCATCTCGTCGATCCGCTGCTTGAACTCAGGGCTCTGGAAGGCTTCGGCTGCCTTTGCCATTTCCCGCTGCGCATCTTCCATCTTTTTCTTGAATGCAGGATCGTCGAGGATTCCTTTGGCCTGCTCCATCTGCCGGCGCGCGTTCTCCATCTGCTGCTTAAACTCGGGACTATCGAAGACTGCGGTCGCCTTTTCCATCTGCCGCTGAGCATCTTCCATTCGCTGCTCAAATTCCGGGCTGTTGAAGATCGCGCTCGCCTTCTCCATCTGGCGCTGCGCATCCTCCATCCGTTTCTCCAACTCCCGATCGTCGAGGATCACTGTGTTCTTCGCCGTCTCTTGCTCCGCCACTCCGCTCTGCTGCTCGATTTTGCTGAGATGGGTAGCGTGCCTGACGTGCGCCGGTCTACTCGGCGGAGCAGGAGCCACAGGCGCCGTTACTTCAGGTTGAGCTTGCCCGGCTGCCAAATCGATCGCTGGTGCCGGGCTGCCAGTGGTTTGTTCTGCCATGGTTGGGGTTACATGAAAGATCGCTGCCAGCGAGCCCGTCGCGATCATCACCGCTACGCCAGTCGCAACCCGGGCAACTCTCGCTCGCATACTCATTTTTGTGGTTTCCAAAAGCCGCATGACTCGTTCCTCCAGTGTGTTCTTGCTGAACAATCCTAAAAACTGCGCCTGCTCCGGCAGGTCCCGTCCAGCCAGCATGCTGTGCGCCAGGGCGAGCAGACACTTCGCATAGCCAACTTCAGATTCCATCTCCTGCGCCGCGATGGCGTCGCACACCATCTCTCGTGTCATGCGGATACGTTGTTGCACTGCGTGCACCACCGGGTGCCAGGCCAGCGGAGAAGCTGCCACCTGGCAGACGAGGTTCATCAGGTAATCCCGCCGCTTCACGTGGGCCAATTCATGGCATAAGGCCGCCCTCACTTCATCCTCCGTAAACCGGGCAAAGCCCTCTGGCAACAAAACTATAGGAGCTGTCACACCCACGACCATCGGACTCGACACTTCTTCTGACTCGCGTAGTTGCGGCAATTTGATTCGGAATCGCCTGCTCAGGTCGGCCAACTCTGCCCGGTGCTGAACAGTTTCCCGTGAATGTCCCACCACGCTGTCCGCGGCGTGCCATGCCCGCGCAATACGAAGCAACGCCAGCACGACCGTAGCGAGGTAGATTCTTACCAGCCAGCGCGATACGCTTGCGTTCAGGCTCAAGTCACGCGCTCGCGGAAGCAAGGAAAGCGGTTCTTCCCCGGCAGACGAAATGCCTTGTGCAACCATCGCAGTGGCTTGGGCTGGTTCAGCCTTTTGCAGGCCGCGCCCCGGCAGCAGCACGGCTAGCGCCAGAACCGCGAGCCATATCCCATGCTGCACTCCCGGGCCAGGCCGGGCCAAACGGACGAACAACCATGCGCCTGCAGCAAGAACGGGAAGCTGCCACAGGGCGTTCACCACGTACTCAGCCAGCGCTTGCTCCATCACTCCTTCTCCTCCATTGGCCGGCCTTCAGCAGCCGCCAACTTCCGCGCAATCCGTGCCAATTCTTCTGCGCTGATCTGCTGTGTATCCACCATCGCCATCAGCAGCGCCTCACTCGAACCGCCGAACATGCGGGTTACCAGGTCGCTCAACGCGTTTCCGGTTGCCCGTTCCCGGCTAACCACCGGCCGGTAACGATACGCCCGGCCCTCTTGCACCCGCTTCACCTTCTTCTTGCGCAACAGCACGTTCAGCATGGTTTGCACTGTGGTGTAAGCCAACTGCGCTTGCAGTTTCGGCTGTACCTCGGCCACCGTGCACGGCCCCGATTGCCAAAGCACCTGCATAATCTCCAGTTCCAGAGGGGTCAACGTCTGATTCTTGCTGGGCAATTCCGATCTCCTAATCCGTTAGTAGATTGATACGTGGAAAGACACTGCGTTGTCAACTAAATATTTAAGAGCAGGCCAGCTTTTCCCCTTCGCCTGCGAGCGCGAGAGGCCAATCGGCCGGTGAGTCGACCAGACAATCCGGAGGAACCGTCTCCAGCGTATGCGGCGCGAGCCCATACGAGCAGCCGATGCTCCAGACTCCGGCATTGCGAGCGGTCAGTGATGTCCACATCGGAGTCTCCAACCATCAACGTCTCTTGCGCCGTCGCACCTGCCTCTTGCATGAGCGCGAGCAGTCCTTCGGGATCCGGTTTCTTGGTAGGAAAGCTGTTGCCGCCATAAATGCGAAAAAAGTAAGGGCTGAGCCCAAGAGCTTCACAAATCGCCAGCGAGGGACCGATCGGCTTATTGGTAAGCACGGCCATGGATCGCTGTGCTCCGGCCGGTTCAAGACGCAGGCTATCGAGCGCGGCAAAAACACCCGGGTACACGTAGGTGTGGTCAAGTTTGTGTTCGCGATAATAGGCGAGGAAGTAGGTGAGCGCAGAGTCGAGAAACGCAGGGTCGTCCGGTTCACCCAGCGAACGGCTGACCAGCCGCGCAGCGCCGTCGCCAATGTAAGTAGAGATCACATCCTGAGGCAGCTCAGGCCGTCCGAAGTTGCGCAGCATCGCGTTCACTGACGCGCAGAGGTCCGCTCCCGAATCAATCAGCGTGCCATCGAGGTCAAATACCAGCAGGCGCAGCGAGGCCGGCGGAATGGGGCGATAAATCTTCAGCATCCTTCTAATCTAGTCGATGCGGAACGCGACTTTGCTTTCCGCCTACGCAGATCTGTGGGACCCGAGACGGGCTTGGAGGGAAGGCCTACGGTATCCCACATCTGCCAAAATCGGGCAGATATGGGGCACCCGGCGATTGTGGCCGGGATAGAGCGCAAAGGAGGAATTCCTACTCCGGCACGCGCCAGCCGTTCTGCGTAAGCACCACCGTAGTTTGGCCCTGTGCGTCCGGCGAAGTAGCCTTGGCAAAATCGGGAAAAGCCTTGCGCATCTGATCGGAATCCGCCCATCCGGGAACATCCATCACCTTGTAGTGATAGTTCACCTGCATAGCCTTCATCCCATCGACCGCGGCAGCCGGAGTAAACCCATCGATGCTGGTCACCACGCGGTGTCCGTAGCAGAAGCGAGGCGGAACGCGCTGGCCATACGTCGTGAGCTGATATCGCTTGACGTGAATGTCCCGGTCTTCCAGCGACTTCAGCAATCCTGCGGCCTCCAGGGCATCCAGGCTCTTGATCTTGGAATCCTTTTCGTTACTTGCAGTGCTTGCTTCGTAAGGAAAGCGAAGCGAACTCTGGAACAGGCAATCGTCGTGGTTACCATAATAGGCATTCAGCGCGCCCGTGAAATTCTTCGGGGAGGCATCCTTAAAGCCGCTGCATCCTGCCAGCACTATCCCCACCGCGATCCCGGTACTGATGTGGTAAATCCATTTCTGACGTGCCATGGTGTGTCCTCGTGGAATGAAAAGCTTAATGCTTTTGTGCCCTGAGCGGAAGGGCGTTGCAAGCTTGTTCGATGCACAGGTGATACTTTTTAGTTCGATATGGCAAGAGAAAATCAGCGGGTTGTCCTGGTCACCGGCACTTCTTCCGGCATTGGACTGGCCTGTGCCACGCATCTGGCGGCGCAGGGCTTTCGTGTATATGGCACTTCGCGGCGGCCCAACGCGGCCCTTCAGGGCGCGGTAACCATGCTGGAGGCAGATGTAACCGACGACCGTTCGGTCGAGCAGGCAGTGGCCGCGGTACTGGACCGCGAGCAGCGGCTTGACATTGTAGTCAACAACGCCGGAATGGGCATTGCCGGTCCAGTCGAAGACACCTCCATCGAGCAAGCCACCCGCCAGCTCGAGGTCAACTTTTTCGGCGCCTTCAGAGTCTGCCGCGCGGTTTTGCCTCAGATGAGGAGCCAGCGCAGCGGCTACATCGTCAATATCGGGTCCATCGGTGGACTGGTTGCGATTCCTTACCAGGCGATGTACAGCGCCTCAAAATTTGCTTTGGAAGGGCTCAGCGAAAGCCTGCGGATGGAGGTGAGGCCATTCGGAATCCGGGTAGTCATCATTGAACCCGGCGACCACAAAACAGCCCTCACCGAGAACCGCCGGGTGGAGATACTGCCCGGTAGCCCTTATCGCGATTCTTTCCAGGCAGCGCTCGCCAAAACAGCGCACGACGAACAAAGCGGTCCTGGTCCGGAGCAAATTGCTCGCCTGCTTCACCGCATCGTAAACCAGCGAAATCCCAGGCTCCGCTACACCATAGGGCCAGGAGCGCAGCGTGCCGCCGTCTTGCTAAAGCGGCTCATGCCTTACAGCCTGGTGGAATACGTGATGCGCACCTACTATGGCCTGGGCGGCTGAGGTTGAACGGATTGCAGGCTGGCGAGAAACCGCAGGTCCCTCCACTTCGCTACGCTCCGGTCGGGATGACAATTCTGCAGGGGCCGGAACAGATGCAAACGGAAAAGTAGTTAAACCCGCAACAGAATTGTCATCCCGACCGGAGCGTAGCGAAGTGGAGGGACCTGCGGTTTCTCGCCAGCCGTAAGGCTTTCTCGCTCTCTGAGGTCTTCCCAGTCTCGCTTTAGGAGACCTACCTACTGAATGTGAATATCCCCCGACCCCGTCTCCGCCCTGATTGTAGGGCCCCCGCCATTCACCGTCCCATTGACATGATGCTTATCAGTAGACCCATGCGTCGTGGTCAACGGAGGATCCGACTTCACCGATCCCGACCCCGTCTCCGCATCCAGCGTGAAATGGGCATTACCCAGCTTCAGCGAAATATCCCCCGAGCCCGTCTCCAGCTTCCAGGGTGCCGTCGGTTGCCCACTGATCTCAACCGTTCCCGAACCGGTCTCTGCCTTCACCGCTCCTTGTACATCGGCCAGTTTGATATCCCCGGAACCCGTGCCCGCGACCACATCCCCCGCCGAGGCAAGCTGCGCATGAATCTCCCCTGAGCCAGTCTGCAGCGTCGTCGAACCCATCAAACCATTTGCTTCGATACTTCCAGAGCCGGTCTCCAGCTTGGAGCCCGAACCCAGCTTCTCCGCGCGAATAGACCCCGACCCGGTGTGCGCCTTCACCGTCCCGCTGATGTTCGAAAGCTGCAGATCCCCCGACCCGCTCTCTGCCACCAGCATCGTATTAGTCGGCGTCGTGATCTCGTAATCAATCGACACATGGCGGAAGAAATCCCCGCCATGCTCATCGCCCACGCGGATAATATTGCCCGCCTGGTCAATCGGGGGATGATCCGCAACCCGGGACACCGCGTCCTCAGACGAGCCACCGCCCCACCAGCTGTTGTTGCCCTTCACATGCCCAACAATGTGCACCTGGTTATCCGATCCCGGCGATACACGGATATAACCGGATCCGGTACTCACGTGCAGCGTCACCGGACCATTCACTGAAAGGGTGCGGTCGAAGGACTTCTCCGCGGCAAACGCAGCCGGAAGACACAGGCTCATAGCAACCAGAACGCCGGCTGCCTCCTTGCAAAAAAAGCTACCTCGAATACTCATGTCACCCTTCCCAGTCTCCCTTTCGAGACCTAGGAGGCAAGCCTACTGAATGTGAATATCCCCCGACCCCGTCTCCGCCTTGATTGTAGGGCCGCCGCCATTCACCGTCCCATTGACATGATGCTTATCTGTAGACCCATGGGTAGTCATGGTCAACGGAGGATCCGACTTCACCGATCCCGACCCCGTCTCCGCATCCAGTGTGAAGTGCGCGTTTCCCAGCTTCAGCGAAATATCCCCCGAGCCCGTCTCCAGCTTCCAGGGTGCCGTCGGTTGCCCACTGATCTCAACCGTTCCCGAACCGGTCTCTGCCTTCACCGCTCCTTGTACATCGGCCAGTTTGATATCCCCGGAACCCGTGCCCGCGACCACATCCCCCGCCGAGGCAAGCTGCGCATGAATTTCCCCTGAGCCGGTCTGCAGCGTCGTCGAACCCATCAAACCATTTGCTTCGATACTTCCAGAACCGGTCTCCAGCTTAGAGCCCGACCCCAGCTTCTCCGCGCGAATAGACCCCGACCCGGTGTGCGCCTTCACCGTCCCGCTGATGTTCGAAAGCTGCAGATCCCCCGACCCGCTCTCTGCCACCAGCATCGTATTAGTCGGGGTCGTGATCTCGTAATCAATCGACACATGGCGGAAGAAATCCCCGCCATGCTCATCGCCCACGCGGATAATGTTGCCCGCCTGGTCAATCGGGGGATGATCCGCAACCCGGGCCACAGCGTCTTCAGACGAGCCACCACCAAACAACCAGCTGCTGTTATTGTTGCCCTTTACATGGCCAACAATGTGCACCTGGTTATCAGACCCCGGCGACACACGGATATAGCCCGACCCGGTACTCACGTGCAGCGTTACCGGACCATTCACCGAAAGGGTGCGGTCGAAGGACTTCTCCGCGGCAAATGCAGCCGGAAGACACAGGCTCATAGCAACCAGAACGCCGGCTGCCTCCTTCAAAGAAAAGCTACCTCGAAGACTCATGTCACCCTCCTTTTAGGGTTGTAGGTAAACAGTCTGCCCTTCGTTGAGGCCAGACAGAATTTCGGTGCGGCTGCCGTTCGCGATCCCAGCCTTTACGGCGACCCGGCGTAGTCCATTCTTGGATTTGGCATCGGGCACATCCACAAAGGCATTCTTCTTGGCGTCGTAAACCAGGGCCTGCTCCGGCACAGACAGCGCATTCTTATGTTCCTGGTTCAGGATCTCGGCATTTGCCGTCATATTGGCTTTGATCTCGTGGTTCGGGTTGTCGATCGAAACCCGTACCTCGAAGGTGGTGACGTTGTCTTTCTCCACCCCCAGGGGTGCAATGCGCGTCACCCTTCCGGCGAACGTCTTGTTCTTGAACGATTCAATGCGGATGCGCGCCGGCTGCCCCAGGTAAACCGAGGCAATGTCTGCCTCATCCACCTTGCCATTCACATACACCTGGCGCGTGTCACCGATCGTCATCACCAGGGTGGCGGTGGAACCCAGCACCAGGATGGAGCTGACCGCGTCGCCCACCTCCACATCCCGGGAAAGTATCTCTCCATCGATGGGAGAAGTCAGCGTGGTATAGCTGAGCTGCTCTTCCAGCGATTTCAGGCTGGCCTGGTTCTGCGCGACCTGGGCCTCTGCCTGCCGCAGCTTGGCCCGATCCACATCAATTTGCGCAGTCGCGACATTCTTCTTGTTCAGTTCCGAAAGATAGTCGCGGTTGGCATTGTCCATTCCTTGCTGAGAAACAATCCCCTCTTTCTCCATCTCCTTGTTCCGCTGCAGGGTAGCGTAATACATAGGCAGATCGGGCGCGGAAGCATCCACCTTGTCGTGCTCGATACTGGCCTGGGCACTCTTCACGTTGGCCTCCGCCGCCTGCAGCGTCGCCCTCTGGGCATCCACCTCGGCTGTAATCTCCTGCCGGTCGAGCTGAGCTAGCAACTGCCCCTTATGCACGTGTTGATTGATATCCACGTACAGGTTTTGCACGATCCCGCTGGCCTTGGACTTCAATTCGATCTTGGTGATGGGCTGCACCTTACCTGTGGCGACCACGCTTTGATCAATCTCCCCCCGGGTGACTCTGTCCAGGCGGCTGGGGTCAAAGTGGGTCCCGCCCCGGTGCATCCCCCAGCCCACCAGGCAGGCAACCACCCCCAAAGCCAGCAGACTCCCCCATATCCAGACCCGTTTGCTCTTCCGTTGTGCGGCCACCATGCCCCCGATCTCTTTATACGCAGCGAGGCCGGGGAAGGTTCCACGGTTACCAGGCAGGTATCATGTTCTTTATAGACGCTTCCTAAGAGACGGCTGCTGGGCGAAATGATCGAACTAATGCTCTTTCGAATAGTTTCCGTCGCCTTGCTCATCCTGGCGAACGGCTTCTTTGTGGCCGCGGAATTTGCACTGGTAAGTGTGCGCGAAACCCGCATCGAGCGCTTGATCGCCCTGGGCCGGCCGGGTGCCCGGGCGGTGCGCCGGCTGCAGGAAAATATGGACGACTTCCTGCCCGCTGTGCAGCTGGGCGTCACCCTGTGCAGCTTGGCTTTGGGCTGGATCGGCGAGCCCGCCGTCGCCGCCCTTTTCGAGGCTTGGTTTAGTGGAATGCCCCGTGGCATGCCCCACGTCCGGTTGTACGCCCACCTGCTGGCCGTGCCCATTGCCTTCGCCCTCATTACCTACCTCCACGTACTACTGGGCGAACTGGTGCCAAAATCTCTGGCACTACGCAAAGCAGAGGTCCTGGCCGTAACCGTGGCCGGGCCGATGGATGCCTTTATCCAGCTCACCCGTCCCGCAGTGCGGCTCATGAAGTGGTCGGCTCGCATCGTGATGCGCCTGTTTGGTATGGAGTTGATGCAGGGCAGCGAAGTCCATTCGCCCGAAGAGCTGAAGCTTATCGCCACCGCGTCCCGCAGAATGGGCATGCTCCCTGTCTTCCAGGAGTCGCTGATCCACCGTGCGGTGGAACTCAACAACGTGCCTACCCGCGAAATCATGACCCCGCGCCAGCGTATCTTCTCCCTGCCCATGGACATGCTGATTGAGGATGCGAATGCTCGAGTCGTGGAGGAACAGCACTCCCGCGTTCCGGTCTACGATCCCGCGCTTGGTCCCGAGCATATTGTGGGCGTGGTCTACTCCAAAGATCTCTCCCGCCTGATGCACTTTCGTATGACCGCCCAAACTCGGTTCGCCCGCGCTCCCTTCACCGAACTCCGGCTCGGGCAGGTCATGCATGATGTATTGGTGGTCCCGGAAACCAAGCCGGTGCTCGACCTGCTCAGTGAATTCCAGCAACGCAGGCGCCACATCGCCATCGTGGTCGACGAGTATGGCTCCACCGTAGGCCTGGCCACCGTTGAAGATGCTATCGAGCAAATCATCGGCGAGGTGGAAGACGAGTTTGACATCGGACCCAGGGCCGCCGTGCACACCGCTTCCGGCGCCGTGTTGCTCGATGGAGGAGTCAACCTGCGCGATCTGGAAACGCAGATGAACTGGCACCTGCCCCGCAGCGGAGGAGTGGAAACATTAGCCGGATTTCTCCTCACCCGCCTGGGAAAGATTCCCACCGGCGAAGAAACTGTGGACTTTGAAGGCAGAAGATTTACCGTAGTCGAAATGAGCGATCATCGCATCAGCCAGGTGCGCGTCGAACGGCTGGAAGATTTGGAAAACGATGCGGTAAAAACTCGCGCCGAGACACAGGTACCCGCAGGCCGGAGCTCTGCCAAGAATGAGGGCTAGGGGAATGAGGGTCAGGCGGGTGATTTGCTAGCACTGCTTAAGCGATTGCTTTATATCCTGCCGGTGATCTGGCTGGTCGTGTCGCTGGTCTTTCTGCTCATTCACCTGGTGCCCGGCGATCCGGTGCAGCAAATGCTGGGCGAAGGCGCCACCGCCTCCGATCTCTCAGCGCTTCGACATCAGTATGGTCTCGACGCTCCACTCGGTTCGCAATACCTTCACTACTGGCGCGGCGTGCTGCACGGAGACCTGGGAAGATCACTGCGCCTGAACGATTCCGTCTCTCACCTGGTGTTGACCCGCTATCCCTACACCCTCGAACTCACCGTGGCTGCGCTGGTCCTGGCTTTGCTGCTGGCCATTCCGGCCGGAGTGCTGGCCGCCCTGCGTCGCGCTCGCTGGCAAGACAGCGCCGTCGGCGTGGTCAGCCTTCTGGGGCTGTCCTTTCCCAGCTTCGCGCTCGGCCCCATCCTCATCCTTTTGTTTTCCATCAAGCTGGGATGGCTGCCCGTCTCCGGCGCCGGTTCGCCGGCCCATTTGCTCTTGCCTGCCATCACCATGGGTGGCAGCCTGGCCGCCATCCTCACCCGCATGGTGCGGACCGCCATGCTAGAAGAGCTGAACCAGGACTACATTCGCACGGCCCGAGCCAAAGGCTTGCCCGAGCACGTGGTCATCTACCGCCACGCTCTGCGCAACGCCATCATCCCCGTCATGACCCTGGTCGGACTGCAATTTGGCGCCTTATTGGCAGGCGCCATTGTTACAGAAACCATTTTTTCCTGGCCTGGGATTGGCCGCCTGACCGTCTCCGCTATCTCCAACCGCGACTATGCCCTGGTGCAGGGCTGTATCCTCGCCGTCGGGTTGACCTACGTCCTGGTCAACCTGCTGACGGATCTGCTCTACACCGTGGCCAATCCCAGAATCCGAAGTTAGACTCCGAAGTTAGGCCAGCGGCGCCTTCTGCGCGAAAACGCCGGCAAACGACCGTCGGTACCCGAAGAAAATGATGAACCACAGAAGCGTCGACAAAAGCCCGGGCGGCAAGCCGGCAGGCTGGAAGCTAATGTGAAAGAGAAGAATATTGACGAGGACCGGGCCAAGCAGAACCAACGCGAACGGAATAAATTGGCCCGAAAGTAAGAGCAGCCCTCCCACCAGTTGCACCAGGAAGATGACGTGCATGTAAAACGAACCGAACAGCACGCCTACAAATTGGCCTGCCTGCCCAGGGGGCATGGGCGCATGCAGAAAGTTGAGAAATCCGTTAAGGCCGAAAAACACAAATATCAGGCCCAGCAAAATACGTGCAACCAGAACCGCAATTTTCATGATTTTCTCCTTGGTTAAACAGCGATGCTTCGAACCTGCTCTAAATGTGGTTTGAGGAATTCGCCACGATCTATTCCTGATCTGAGTTGCGCCGTACCGCCGGCGGTCACAAACGTGACTTCGGTAATGCCGATGAACCCGAGGATAGTCCGAAGATAAGGATCGATAAAGTTCAACCCTGCGTAAGGTGTTCCCTCGTCGTAGACCCCACCGGTCGCTGCCAGAACCGTAGCCTTCTTGCCCGAAAGCAGGCCTTTCGCCCCCTCAGTTCCATAAGAAAAGGTACGTCCGCTGCGCATGATCTGGTCGATCCATAACTTCAGCACAGCGGGGATGCTGAAGTTGTGCATGGCTACGCCCAGCACGTACTCGTCCGCCTCATCGAGTTCGTTGATGTACTCGTCCGATGCGGCGAGGGCTGCTTTTTGCTCCGGTTGCAGCGCTTCGGCCGGCGTGTAGGCAGAATAAATCCAGGTTTGATCTACGGGTTTAGGAGGATTGGCGGCAAGGTCCCGATGGATCACTCGGCCAGATGGGTGAACAATTTTCCAGTTGCTGACGAACTCACGGGTCAATTCGCGGCTAACCGAACTCGCGAGAGGGCTTGAATGCAATACCAGAAGTGTCGGCATAAAACTCTCCAATAAACAACATGCGTTGGTTATGCTTCGCCTGTCGTTAATAGAGTAGACGACGGTTGTCGTTTTTCGATTCTTTTTCAGTGCCGATACGCTCTAATAGGGGTGACCATGCCGATTTCCGACTGCCAGGTACGAGATCCGAGGATCCGGCGCACCCGGAAGCTCCTCCAGGGAGCCCTGGGCACGCTCATGCAGTCCAAACGCTTCGACGAGATCTCGGTGCAGGACATTACTGAAGCAGCCACAGTCAACCGGGCCACGTTCTACGACCACTACAACGATAAATTTGCTCTTCTGGAAGCCATGGTTGCCGGCGGCTTCCACGAATTCCTCGATGCGCGCCAGCTGCGCTACCACGCTGGCTGCCCCTCCGCGTTAGAAGCAATCGTCTTGGCCACCTGCGATTTCCTCTCTCAGGCGCACGCCCGGGGAGAGTGTGACCGGCAAACGTCCTTTGAACCGCTGATGGATGCGGCCATAACGAAAGCAATTCACCGCCTGCTGTTGGAGGGGCTGCAGCGGGCCGAGCACCCACTTCCGGCGTGCCCGGAGCTGGTTGCCGCTGCCGCCAGCGCGGCGATTTGCGGTGCGGTCAAGCACTGGTTTTCTTTGCCCGGCAATCCGCCGGCGAAGGTGGTAGCTCCGCAAATCGTGGAGCTGATTTTGCCTATGCTTCGCGAAGAGTCACCAGTTCCGGTCGCAGGAATTCATCCTGAATCGTCACCAGCCCGAGCGAAATAGGGAGAGAAAAGCGGCGCGGTCCCGCGCTGCCCGGGTTCATGTACAACACTCCTTTGCGCCACTCGATCAGCGGCTTATGCGAATGACCGGTGATCACGGCCGAAAATCCCGCAGCCGCGGCATCCAGATCGAGCGCCTGCCGGTCGTGCAGCATATAAAACGTGTGACCATCGAGAGTGATCACCTCCGTCGCCGGCAGATAACCGCAGGCGCCGCCCACATCGATGTTTCCGCGGATGGCCGTGACCGGCGCCAATTTGCCCAGTACATCCAGGATGGCGGGATCACCCACATCCCCGGCATGCAGGATGTGCTCAACTCCCCGCAGGGCCTCGATGGCCGCCGGCCGCAGCAGGCCATGGGTATCCGAAATAACGCCGATCGTCATAGGCCAATCAGCAGGCGGGTGCGTGGATCGAGGTAATCGCGCAGCGCATCGCCGATGAAGTTGAACGACAGCACGCACAGCATTACGGCGATTGCCGGAAAAATCACCATATGCGGCGAGTCGAAAAGGTGGGAACGGGCGTCGTTGAGCATGCCGCCCCAGCTGGCTGCCGGCGGTGGCAGTCCCAACCCCAGAAAACTAAGCGTTGCCTCTGCCAGAACCGCTCCCGCCATGCCGATCGCCGCCTGAACGATGATGGGCTGCAGAATATTGGGCAGGATATGGCGGGCAAAGATGCCCAGATCGGAAGCGCCGAGAGCGCGGGCGGCCTCGACGAATTCCCGCTCCTTGACGGCCAGAACCTGGGCCCGCACCAGCCGTGCGTAGCCCACCCATCCGCCAATGGCCAGCGCCAGCACCAGGTTGAACAACCCGGGGCCGAGAAACGCCACAAACGCGATTGCCAGCAAAATGCCGGGGAAAGACAGAAAAGCGTTCATGACGAAGACGTTGAGCAGTGTATCGACCCGTCCTCCGTAAAAGCCGGCCAGTCCGCCCAGCACCAGGCCCAGTGAAAGGGAAAGTCCAACCACGCTGACGGCAACCATCAGGGAGAGCCGAGCGCCTGCAAGAATGCGGGAAAAAATATCGCGGCCAAGCTCATCGGTGCCGAACCAGTGCCCATGCGAGGGAGGGGTAAGGCGGTGATAAAGGTCGATTGCCGCCGGATCATAGGGGGTAATCACCGGGGCGAGCACAGCGATGGCGACAAACACGACCAGCAGGAGCATGCCCACCACCGCAAGCGGCTGGTGTCGGAGAGTACGAGCGAAGGCCATGGATGTGGAAATCATCGCATAATATCTGCGGCGGTCGGGTTGTAAGCATGGGGGTAACGAGATGCGCAAACCAAATTGGCTGTGGACGATGGTGTTGGCCGCGACCATGGCAGCGATTCCTGCGTTGGCCCAGCAATCTGCGGAGCAGCAGGTGATGGATCTGGCCAATGCGGATCGGGCGCAGCAGGGCCTGCCTCCCTTAAAGTGGGACCCGGCGCTGGCACAGGCAGCGGTCGAGCATGCGCAACTGATGGCGCAGCAGCCTGCGTTATCCCACCAATATCCGGGGGAGCCCAACTTGGTCGCCCGCACGGCAGCGGCTGGAGCCCATTTTCGTTCCATTGCGGAGAACGTCGCGTTGGCGGCCAGTCCGCAGGCCCTTGAGCAGGAGTGGATGCACTCCGCCCCGCATCGCGCTAATATTCTCAACCCCGTCATGAACACGATTGGTGTCGGCCTGGTAAGGCAGGGAGGGAACTACTACGCGGTGGAAGATTTTGCCGACGGCGTAGCCGAAATGGGGCCGCAGCAAATTGAGCAGAAGATCGGCCAGCTATTGCAGCAGAAGGGCCTGCAATCTGCGGGTCTGACTCAGGACGCCCGGCAAACCTGCGAAATGGAGCACGGCTCTGCCGGCGGCTCTTCACCTCGTTTCATCCTGCGTTGGGAGGGAAGCGATCTAAGCCGTCTGCCCGCGGTTCTGGAGCAGAAAATCTCCACCGGCCAATACCACAAAGCCGCGGTAGGCGCCTGCGACTCCGGCAACCCGGCCCAGGGCTTCACCACCTACAAAGTTGCCGTAATGCTCTACTAGAGTGTCGATAGGTCGTGGTTAGCGCCGCCGTCGAACAATGAGTGGGTGGCCCAGGTCTCGCTTTTGAGACCTGGGTATTCCGGGTGAGGTGATCAAAAATGTCCCGGTAATCCACTCTTTCCCTGCGCCAACGCGAAAAGAAGTGTCCTCGTAATCCACTCTTGCATTCAACCAACTCTGAACGGGTGCCGCCCCAATCAAAGGTCTGTCTTTTTCTGTCGAGGAGCGCAGTGGAGAAGTTTGCGGGGTGGCAGTGTTGATTTGATAGCGCCATGACCTTGCTTCCGGTTAAGACGAGACACGATGTCACCACATCTTCAGGCCGGCCATTTCATCACCGTCAGCATCATTCCACCTGACACCACCCCGCAGACGAAAACCCATTTTACCCTCACGGTATGAGTGTATTTCTGCCCTTGGTGAGCAAAGCCATCCCCTCTGCGGGCTGCGCAAGATGGCGCTCGCGGGCCGGCATAGCGATGGAGGAACCGGACCAAGTGCCGTGCCCAGACTACGAACCGGCGGGGAAGCGATGACCGATGCAGTGATTGTAGGAGCAGGCCTGGCTGGCCTCAGTTGTGCAATCTCGCTCGAGGCTGCCGGCCTGGCAGTGACCCTGTTGCAGGCAAGTGACGGACCGGGCGGGCGGGTGCGTACCGATGTGGTGGAGGGCTTCCGCCTCGACCGCGGATTTCAGGTGATGCTGACTGCTTATCCCGAAGCAAAGCGGCTGCTGGATTACAACGCACTGCAATGGAAAAAATTCGAGCCCGGCGCGCTGGTATGGCATGGTGGCAAATTCCATCGCTTCGCCGATCCCTTCCGAAACCCGATCGGGGCCGCTCGCTTCTTGTTCGATTCCATCGTGCCCGTGGCCGATAAGCTGCGTGTAGCCAAACTGCGCGCACGCGTGCAGCGTGGCACCTTTGAGGAGATATTCGCGTGTCCCGAG
Organism: uncultured Acidobacteriaceae bacterium; assembly: GCA_963763905.1. Taxonomy (GTDB): domain Bacteria; phylum Acidobacteriota; class Terriglobia; order Terriglobales; family Acidobacteriaceae; genus PALSA-350. The sequence goes on from CAVXRU010000036.1 coordinate 15,694, forward strand.
CGAACCACGCGCGATTATCTGAATTCGATCCCCTTCAGCCCGGCGATCCTGGACCGCTTCTTCGAGCCCTTATTCGCCGGTGTTTTTCTCGAGCGCGAACTAGTGACTTCGAGCCGCTTCTTTGAATTTCTCTTTCGCATGTTCTCGGCGGGAGACACGGTAGTTCCAGCTAACGGAATGGAACAGATTCCGTTGCAATTGGCCTCCAGGCTGCGAGCCGGCACACTGCAAACCGGGGCACGGGTAAGCAAGGTGACGCGAGGCCCGCAGTCCTTTGCCGTCGACATCGAAGGTAAACCGACGCTGGAGGCACGCGCCGTGGTGCTGGCGGTTGCCGGCAACGAGGGCAACGCTTTATTAGGTGGAGTCGGCGGCTGGAGTGTGCCCGAGGTGCGCGCCTGGAACCAGACCACCGCCTTCTACTATGCCGCCAAGCAAATACCGGTGAATGAGCCCATCATCCTGCTCAACGGGGAGGGCCCCGCCGCCGGCCCGGTCAACAACGTGGCCGTCATGAGCGCGGTTTCCTCCGCCTACGCACCGCCGGGAGCGCACCTGGTGGTAGCCAGCGTCGTGGGAGGTGCTCCTGCGGAGCGTGAAGTACGCGCCCACCTCCGAAAATGGTTCGGCCAGGTCGTCGATTCCTGGCGGCCGCTCCGGACCTACCCGATACCGCAAGCACTGCCCCAGCAGAAGCATGCCGAGTGGGAGCAGGCCCCGGTTCGCCTGGGAGGCACCGGGGGTGTTTACATGTGTGGGGACTACCGCGAAACCGCCTCGATTCAGGGAGCCTTAGCCTCGGGAAGGCGAGCCGGGGAAGCAGTGGTCCAAGATTTGGCCGAGGACTTGGCGGCCGGGAGATCTGACAGCCTTTGACGCAGGGTTACAGGTTTGCGGTAAAATCGAACCAGTCAGAGACGTTCCCGCCAGACACTCCTCAGTAGCTCAATGGCAGAGCATTCGGCTGTTAACCGAAGGGTTGTAGGTTCGAGTCCTACCTGAGGAGCCAAAAAATCAACAACTCATAGGCCCGCTGCTTTCAAGCTTGGTCCAGCTTTGCGAGACCACGATGGATCGCCGCCCGAGACTCTCCTCTTCCACTTCGACAATTTTTGCGGCATCCGTTGCTGCGGCGTTTTTTCTAAGAACAGGGGATCGAGTCGAGGTGGTGTTGACTGAAGTACAGCTCGCTGGCGGCCGACACGCAGCAGTTTACAGGGTGCCTCGCCCGTCGAGGGATAGTAGGCTGATCTGGCAAATCCAGCCAGCTGTGTAGGGCGGTTTGTCGGGACCGATGTACGTTATATCGCAACACAGGTTGTTGGTATCAAGTCGATCGTCTTTTTGCTCTACCCGTTGGATTGCTAATGGAGACCACTTCCGCGTCTACCTTGATACCGAGTGCGTGACACACCGCGCGATATTTCTCGGCGACATTGTCAGCGACGGCATCAGTGGCAGGGTCGTCTGCCCAAGCTGCAGCCGCGAATGCCGCTGCGTCGTCACCCTCAACAATGCCTTTGGCCCCGAGTATTGTTTCCAAAATCCTAATCTGCTGGGCCTGTTTCGCAAACATAGTGATCCGTAGAGTATGTTCCTCGAAAGTCATGCGGCAATCCGTCCTTCGGAAATCTGATGCAAGCAATCGAGGACATGCTGCCAGCAATCGGCACATCTCTAAATAGGCTCAAGCAGCAGTCCAGCAGTCAACCGCTTCGGAACTACTCCGCCAAGGGGGGCTTCCCTAAGCGGAATGGCCGACTCGCCATATACTGAGGTATGGCTCGCGAGACCAACTGGGCTGTCAACGCTACTTGTACTTCTTCTTCCGCAACGTGGACCATCGACTTTCAATGCCATTCACACCCATTTTGGATCGTTGGCGACTCGATGGAAGATTATTTAGGCAAAGTTTTTTGTGATAACGTTTTTTCTCAGCGCCGCAGAAACCCCGCGAGTACACGTCACGGCTTTATGGTGCGGAATCAGTTGTCTTCTTGTGTGCCTTGCTTCGGTTCACACGAGATAGCGGGAGGCTACCTTCGAAAATGGCGCGAGTTGTCGTAATCGGAGCCGGTCCCATGGGCCTGGCGGCAGCCTACCAGGCGATCAAGGGTGGTCACCACGTCGACGTTTTTGAGGCGGGACCGGTCCCCGGCGGAATGTCGGCACACTTTGATTTCGGCGGAATCAGCCTTGAACGCTTTTACCACTTCGTTTGCCGAGGCGACCAACCGACCCTCGATCTGATGAAGGACCTCGGCATTGAGGACAAAATGCGTTGGGTCCGCACATCGATGGGACTTTGCCTCAACGGGCAGCTGCGACCGTGGGGTGACCCCTTGGCTCTCCTGCGATTTCCGGGGATCAAGCTCCTTACAAAACTCCGCTACGGCTTGTTTGGCCTTGTTTGCATGACGCGTAAAGTATGGCCTCAACTTGAGAATAGGTCAGCCAGGGAATGGATCATTCAATGGTGTGGTCAAAGAGGCTACGATCAACTTTGGCGGCCTCTGCTCGAACTAAAGTTTTATGAGTACGCAAACAACATATCGGCTGCGTGGATGTGGATGCGAATGCGACGAGCCTGGAGCTCGCGAAAGAACCTCCTGCAGGAGGAACTCGGCTACATTGAAGGTGGCTCAGCTACGCTCGTGGATGCTTTGGTTGAGATCATCCAGCGTGAGGGAGGTTGTATCCACTTGAATTCGGTCGTAGAAAAAATAGGTGCCGAAAACGGGCACACCACCGGCGTACATACCGCCGCTGGTTTCTTCGCTGCCGATCACGTTATTTCTACGGTAGCGATGCCATACGTCCCGCCCATGATCGCGGAAATATCGGGAGACTGGAAACGCAAGTATGATTCGATCAAGACGGTAGGCATTTGCTGCGTCATTTTCAAACTAAAGCAAACCGTCAGCCCCCACTTTTGGGTTAATCTTAGTGGAATACCGCACGATTTGCCCGGGATTATCGAGTTCTCGAATCTGCGCCCGGTGGGCCACACGATCGTTTATGCGCCTTATTACATGCCCACTACCAACGAGAAATTCTTCTGGCCGGACGAGAAACTGGTTGACGACGCGTTTCGATGCCTCCAGATGCTAAACCCAGCTCTGACGAGAGCCGACTTGCTGGATACCAAAGTTTCTCGTCTTCGGCATGCCCAGGCGATATGCCCTCCAGGGTTTGCATCAAGCTCACCACCCACACAGACACCCATCTTGGGTTTACAGGTGGCCGATACATCTTCTTACTATCCAGAAGACAGGAGTATCGCGGAGAGCGTACACCTGGGACGGAGGATGGCTCGACTCTGCGAGGACAGTCCGAGAGAATTCCCTGCGGCTTCAGAGAAGCAAGTGACCGCGAAACACTAAAGCCGGCGCACGCGAACCAAGGACCTACCCGAGTAGTAGAGGCCTGTCTCCCCTTGGTGGCAATCCACCCGTTATTGAGCGTGTGCCGGAAGCAACACGCAGCACGTTCGGCTGGTATTTTGCTGCTAGCATGGAGCTAATCAGCGCCAGGACCTAAGCTTGCGGAAACGGACTACCTCTGAGGAGCCAACGAGCCAAACCGATCCCACGTGGCCCACTTCCTCAATAGCTTGTCGCAAAGATCGATTCAAGCCAACCCGTTAAGGAGTCGGTTTTGCCCACAGAACCTGTTTGGGTCGAGGAATACCGCAGCGATCTTCTGCCGCATCCTGACACCCCGCTTTCAAAAGACCGTGAGTTTTGGTTGATTGTTTCGCTTCTCACAATCGTGTACGTCACGTCTGTGTACTTTACTTCTCAAAGATTTGTGTGGTTTGACGAATTATGCACATTTGACATAGCAAGGGCTCCTTCCCTGCACACACTCTGGCAGTGGGTGTTGAAGTTTGACAACAACCCTCCCACCGTCTACCTGCTGAGCCGCGCTTCCATGGCGATCTTCGGCCCCACACCCTTTGGATTGCGTTTGCCTTCCATGCTGGAGTTCTACTTCGGCAGTCTAGCCATGCTGGTTTATCTACGACGCAAAGTTGGTAATGCGGTGGCTGCGTTTGGGGTAGTTATTTGGTGGTCCAGCAGTAGCTTTTACTACGCGAACGAGGCTCGAGTTTATGCCCTCGTGTTTATGAGCTTCGCCTGTCTGCTGCTTGCCTGGGATACCGCAACCAGGAAAGCTGAGCGAACGTTTGCGCTATGGTGCGTGGCAATCTCGGCCGCCGTTTTACTCGCCTCGCACGTGTTCGCTTCTCTCTGCCTATTTGCGGTTGTGGTTGCTGAGTTCGTTCGCTATCTTCGCCGGCGCAGGCCTGACTATCCGCTCTACCTTGCGCTGGTGCTGCCGATGGCGATCATGATTTCTTACATTCCCCTGATCAGCGTCTATCACGGATTAATCCTGTGGCCACAGTTTCACGCCTCTCCTCTGATGGCGGGCAAGTTCTACTACCGTACCGTGGATTGTGTCGGGCGAGCGCTGTTTGTCGTCGCTTTGGCGGGCATGCTGCTGTACAAAAAATCGCGCGGCAAAGAGGTTGCAGAGACTGAACTTCCCTGGGAAGATCGGGCCCTGCTTTTATGCATGGTGCTCAATCCCTTGCTGCTGAATTTGCTGTTAATGCACAGAAAGGGCGATTTCTTCGATCGCTACACGTTAAGCACCAACGCGGTGATTTACGGCCTCATCGCGGTGGTGTATGCCATCCGTTTGCGCTTCACCAGGTTGACCTCGTACGTGGCTACAGTCCTCATGCTCATGTTGATGGCGCATATGGTGCATCGTGAATGGGTCAAGCGGCCGAGGGAAGCGGATCCAAGGATCATGAGTTCTCTACGACCAGATCTACCCATCGTCGTGAGCAACGGCGCAACCTGGGTAGAGATGAATCAGCATGAGCCGGCCGAGGTAGTCTCACGCCTCTACTACATCAAAAATCGGGCTGCAGCAATCAAGTACGACGGCACTAATTACTACTACGACTTTGAGGCGCTCGACGATATGAAGAATGCGGGATTCCCGTTCAGGGGGAACGTGGAGCCCTACTCTGACTTCATCGCCGGCCACAAGCAATTCCTCATCTTCGCTGATCCCTTCGAGTGGCTGCCGCTAAAGCTGCAGGAAGATGGAGCCAAATTTAATTTGGTCTTGGGTTATTCAGGGGTCAGGCCTAACAACAACAACGCTGCGTCTCTGGCGTTGGACCCTACCTCGGAGGGCGAGGCTGACGTCCCACGAATCGCCTTTCCCACGGTATATATCGCGGCAAGCTCCCCCTACATTGCCAGACACATATACCTGGTGACCATGCCGTAAAGGCGCTCTGACCGAAGATTACTGACACTGCACAAACGCAAGGGTTTGAGCCGCGATGGTGCCTCCCGGCGTCGGCAGCATATAGGATTGCGTCTTCTGTTCTGGAGCCTTTTCGGGGATGGGACGGAGTTTCCCCTAGCGAGCATCGAGTGCACGCCTCCCTAGCATTAGGGTGAATTCCATCCGTCCTCGAATAGGGCCCGATTAAATCCGCATCGCCTGCCCGCTACTCGGTTCGTAGTGCCTTAATAGGGTCTACCCTCGACGCATGCCACGCGGGTATGGCACAAGCAGTCCCGGCCACGAGAAGCAGCAGAGCCATTCCCGCAAGCAGAATGACAGGATCGCGAGAGTTGCCTTCGGCCCATTTCGCCAGGATCGAATGCATTGCAAAAGTTAGAGAGAGACCGGCCACAATCCCGCCGCCTACACTCATGGCCGTCGAGGCAAAGAGCAGCCGTAAGACATGTCCTCGCGGCGCGCCCAACGCCATGCGTATGCCGAATTCATTCGTCCGCTGCGCCACTGTATAAGAGACAACGCTGTACAGTCCGACTGCGGCCAGCACGAGGGCAAGACTGGCGAATATGCCAAAAATCCAGGCCGACAGGTGTTCCTGCCCCCACTCGGGCTCCTGGGGAATCCAGGTTTCCATGTCGTCCACTTCCGTCGGTTGAGCATCGCTCACCGAGTTCACTTGGTCATGTACGGCACGTTCCAGACTGAGCGGCGGTACTTCTGTTCGTGCCAGGACCTCAGTGAAGTTAACCAGCCAAATTGTATAGGGTATAAAAGCCGCCGGCCGCACAGGTTTTCGGAGGCCGCTATTCACGTTGTCTTCCACGATACCGACGATCTGCAACCATGACTGCGCGGCATTCTCAACCGTAAAACTGGCGGGCGGCCGGTTTTCGATGGTTGGGAACTTGATCGAGTGGCCGATCGCATCGCCATTGGGAAAATATAGCTTTGCCATGGTTCGATTAATCACGGCAACGTGTGCGCCCTGCCGGTTCTCGGCCGCATCCCATATTCTCCCTTGCATCAACGGTATACGCAGCGTGGCGAAGAATTCAGGGCTCACCAGCTCGATCAGAGCCAACTGCTCTTCAACCGGAGGCTTGCCGAGAGTCTCGAACCTCCCATTCCAGACGTTTTGGGGCGGCGTAGCACTGGTGGAGATAGCAGCCATGCTAACTCCCGGAATCGCAGCTATCTTGGCGCGGAGCTGCTCGAAATATGCGCCACGCCCTGCCCACGATGTATACGTACCGTCGTGCAGCGGAAGCCCGACCCACAGGATATTATGCGGATCGTATCCCAACGGCTTGTGCATTAGCTTAACGAAACCTTCCATTGCGAAGCCCGCGAGGGCGAGTAAAAGGAGAGTGAGACCAATCTGTCCAGCGACCAGCAAATCGTAAGCCCTGCGGCCGCCAATACTGCCCTTCACCACACGGGTGTTCAACTGCATGGCATGTCCCGGTTGCGCGCGAGAGAACCGCAACGCCGGCCACAGGCCGAAGAGAACTCCGGTTGCCAGCGCAACCGCCACGCTGAACAGCAGCACAGGAAGATTGATACGGATCGACACCTCAGGAGCGAAAGCCCAGCGAGGCAGCAGAACCTTGAAGCCGGCCAGCAACAAATAGGAGGTGAGCACGCCGAGCGCCGCGCCAATCGAGGCCAGTAGGAGCGCCTCTGTGAGCAACTGCCGGACAATGCGCAAGCGCTGGGCGCCGACAGCTGAGCGGACTGCCAGTTCATGCTGACGCGAGGTTCCCCGGGCCAACAGGAGGATTGAAACGTTTCCGCATCCAATTGCCAGCAGCAGCCCCACAGCGCCAAAAAGCAGATAAAGGGTTCCGCTAATGCTCTTGACTACCCAATCGTTCAGCCCCTGGACACTCACTGTGAACTTTTCCGGAAAATGATTGGGCATGTCGCGGCCAAACTGTTCAAAATCCGGCTGGAGCGCAGCGTTTGCCATCTCGCGAGTAACGCCCGGCCTGAGCAGCAGGTCAGCCATATACATATGCGCCTGGCTCTGGTCAATCTTCAGCGGCAGGTAGACGTCGCCGCTGTACCAGTTGAACCGCGGCGCGGCCACGCCGATGATGGCGTAACTCTTGTGGTCCAGTTGCATCACTTTGCCGAGCACATCAGGCTTCTTGGAGAAGTATTTTTCCCAGCTCTTGTACGACAGCACGGCGACCGGCTCCGGATCGTGACCGTCGACTGAATCCGAAGGAAGAATTCCGCGGCCGAGGGCCGGAGCAACCCCCAGATCCTGGAACCCACTGGAGATCAAACCGATGGCATGGATGGGTTGCTCGAAGCCCTGGGTTGACAAGGTCACAGCCTGAAAGTCCATGGCAAGCACATCTTCGACCACAGTCTTCTGGCGCAGCTGCCGGATCTGAGGACCGGTCAGTTCAGCCATGTATTCCGGCGACGATTTGCTTGCCAGTACTGGGCGGACAATACGGTTGGCCGAAGGATAGGGATATGGGTTCAACAGAGCAGCATAGATCACGCTAAAAACAGCTGAGGTGGCGCCGATGCCAAGTGCAAGAGAAACCACTGCTGTCAGCGTGAAACCAGGGCTTCTGACGAGTTGCCGCAACGAATAGCGGAGATCCTGAAGCAAAGTCTGCATAACTCGCTCCCCCGGCCCCAAAATTTGTGCAGCCATGATCGCACGGACATCACGGTTGTGGAAAGCACCATCCCCTCGGACTAGGAGGGTGTACCTACTCACGCCTTTCACGAAACAAGACAAACTTATTCCTCTGGGGAGGCTTGCCTTCGAGATAGGCGACATGTCGAAAAGATCGTTGCCGATCCGATACGTCCCAGTCATTAGATCGACAGTGTTTTTCCCAAGCCGCTCTGTGCCGAGCTTTACCATGCTGACGTGATCACGAACGAAATCGTGGGATCCAACTGCCAAGCGCTCAAATGGCTAAGTAACGGGCTGACAGAGACGGATTGCCTGCGACCACTGCACCCATCGCCGAAAGCCCGCGATTCGTAACAACCTCTAACTAGTTCCCCGGATGGCTCGCCGCCACTTCTTTTTCCCCATCAGACGCCCCACCAGATGCGTATTGCTTTGAATAGCCGGACTCAATAACAGCACTACCCGTCTTTTCTCCCGCGTCAAATAATTTCGAGAGGAAATAACGGTTACCGTAATGGTTGAACACTAGTTCGGCCTTGTTAGGTTCAGTCGAGGCCAGCGCTTCTCGTACCCCAAACAAAGCGGCGGTGCGACCATCCGCACTCTGAATTTCCATTTGAGTGAGATCTGAGTTGTCCACAACATGGATGACGTACTTCCCGGGTGGGAGCTTGGCTCCTCCCGCGTGGAATGTGAATGGAATGTCCGCCTCCAGTTGGCCGATGATCTGGCCCTGAGCGCTGATTGTGCTCATACCGAGGACGACGCCGATGGACCCTAATAAGCAAAGCACTCTCTGTTTCATTTACTCCTCCTTCTGCTGCTCTGCCACGAAAGGCCACCCCTACGGCGATGCCGATCGGCAGGCACTCATAGCAAAAGCAATGCTTGTGCCAAACAAGCACGAGCATAAGTCACGCTATTTCAGGAGAAGACCAAGCGCAGCGCGTCGAACACTGTCGCTTGATAGTCACGCTGTCGGAATTGCGACATGAGTAGGTAGCAAACCCGCCAGGTTTAAGCGATGCGATTCACCGGGACGTCGTAAAGCAGGGAGGCCGCAAAAGCCGGTCGCATGTTGACGCCCGCAATATCCTTGGAAGAAGGCAGGACGCTCACAGTCACCTCGTGGGTCCAGTTCCGCTCGAGGACCTTCAGTAGGTCATTTCTTCCACGGTTGCTCGATGATAAATGTCGATAGCAACAATTGTGATATCGTCTTCCTGCCGCTCCCGGTTCCCCTTGCTCGACCACTCGAGGACTTCTTTCAGCAGCAGATCGACAAATTGCTCTACTCCAAATTCTTGCCTTTCCTTAATGAAAGTCACGAGTGCTGCATCACCAAATGACTCGCCGGCGGCATTCTCTGCTTCCAGAAGGCCATCCGTGTAGAGTAGAAGCCGATCGCCCACCTCAAAGGAAAACTCGCTGTCGGCGTATGCCTCCTTCGGTCGCACCCCGAGCAGAAGGCCAGTTTCTCCGAGCACTTCCAATGACTGCTTGCCGTGCCGCCATAATAACGGAGGGGGATGTGCCGCGGACGAATACCGTCCGACTCCACTGACTGTATCCAGGCATAGATAAACCGCCGTCGCATACTGCTGACGGGCTTCAACGCAAAGTGTGGCGTTCAGCCCAGCGATAACCATGGCCGGCTGATGATCGTGCGCGCACGTTCTCGAGACCGCCATCTTAACCATCGATGCAACCAACGCTGCCGGCACTCCGTGTCCCATGACATCACTCACGAAGACGGCCAAGCAATTTGGCGGAGCCGGCGGGAAGTCATAGAGATCACCAGCGACGGCTGTCATCGGAGCGTATCGAACAGCGATTCGGACGGTCTCCAGGGAAGGAAGGTGTGAGGGAAGAATCGCTTCCTGAATTTTTGTCGCCGCCCGCATTTCATCGGTAAGCGAGACCAGTCGTTTGTCATCTTCAAGCACCTGTTGGGCGGTTACATACGACAGGCATACGACGAGGGCCAGAAAACCGTATGGTTCAACCCCCATGTGCCAATCGCCAAGCCGTGTATGGAGCATGCGGTCGATGGAAAATGTACAGAAGAATGCAAATAGTCCTGCAAAGAGGACTCGACGATTCGGCACCGGCGGTGGCTGGTAACCGGTGAAATAGCCCATAGCCAGTACGAGGGGCACCATGATCACCAGCGCGCTCCCAGGAAACAGGATCCATTCGATAGGACTCCGACGCACTATACCACTGGTCACCGCCACTGCCAGTGCGCAATAGCTCCAGATGAGCCATTGAAGTGACGAACGCCACCCACGACCGTAGAACTCCTCAAAGAGCAGGAGGCCGGGAACGATTGTGGACAAGGCGATGAGCCACTCAACATGAAGTTCGACATTCTGCGGGGGCCCGAAGCCCAGACGGAAAACCGAATTTCTTCCAATCAGGACAAGACCGTAGAGAATGGAAAAGAGACCGAACCAGAGCAGAAATTTCTCCCGGTGCCGCAACCGAATGGCATAGACGGTAACCGCAGCCGCGCCCAGCGCTACGATTACGGTGCTGACAATCAGGAGGGTTATAGCAGCACGCACAAGCAACTCCTTCAAGAAACTTTCGGGTGGGGTGAAGGAGGACGTGCTCAGCCGCCCTCCACCCTCATTTGCCTCGGCAACCGATAGCCCATCTCAGTGTGATGGAGGAAAGCGCTTGAACAAGTCGGCCATATCTTTGGCCAGGCTTTTGGCATTCTTCTCGGAGTTATTGCCGAGATCGGAGCTTTCCTTGCCACGCCAAAGAAGCTGCTTTGTCTGAGAATCGAAGACATCGACGACTGTTGTGCCGACTTTTGTATTCTCAGTGGTGGTCGTAGACATGCCCATGCCGCCGCCGCCAAACCCTCCACGGCCACGCCACCCCCAACCTCCTCCGAGTCCGTCATAGAACGTCTCCATGGTCGGTTGTTCTTGAGTAGACCGGAAAGCCGTAATGCTAGCATTCCCATTGGACGCAACTTTTGTCCATCCCTTTGCGGCAAGTTGTGCGTCAACATCCTGCTGGATGCGGTCCGCCCACAGGGAATCGCCAGCCTGTACTTTGAGCCAGGAATAGGTCTTATATTGAGAAAAGTTTGCTGAGTGATCGTAATCGGTTGAGATGCTTGCTGCGAAAAGGCTAAGACTGCTGCAGAACAGCAGCCCAAATAGAGCGAAGGTTTTCTTCATGGTGTACTCCTCCTGCTCTCTCGTCATGCATGTCGCGCGCCATCTCGCGCGTCTCATAACTCCTTAGTATCTTCAAGTTTGCCACGGCTGTGGTGGTGAGAGTTGTCGATGGGCCGACACTTGGGGTCAGAGAGATGGCATATGCCGCGGCGGCTCTGGGAAGCTCACTTAAAAGTATCTTCTTCAAGTACTCGGTCGCGCAGGTCTTGATCAAGGCTGATCGAAAGCAAGGTTGGCTCCGAGCTCTGGGGGCGACCTTCGTTCGGACGTTTCAAAGCGAATGGCAGCCGAATTGCCCAGATCGACGCATGAGGCGAATCATGAAGGTCTCGAATCCCACCGACAAACGCAAGAATCTACTGTTGCGTCATCCGCCTGTCCTCTTGTCACGTTCGGGATCAAGCAACTGCGCCCCGGGACCTAGTTGCGACAGCTTGTCCCACGGATTGCGCAGCGGACACACTCCGAGCGAAAGGCAACCGCACCCGATGCAACTATCAAGTTGATCGCGAAGTCGCGTCAATCGCATAATTCGATCGTTCAAGTCGGCTTTCCATCCCGCCGACATCTTTTGCCAGTCCTCCACCGTAGGCGAGCGCCCGCCCGGCAGAGCTGCCATCGCGTTGCGTATTGCAGACAGCGATATGCCTGAGCGCTGCGCTACTTTGATAACTGCCACGCGCCGAAGGACTTCACGTGCATATCGCCGCTGGTTTCCCGGGTTGCGCCAACTGCTGATCAATCCCTCGGACTCGTAATAGTGCAGGGTGGAGATCGCGACCCCGCTCCGTTTTGCTACCTGACCTACCGTGAGTTCCAGCGATATATGCTTCGGAACAGTTTTTTCCATCATTCCTCTTGACCTCAAGTTTACTTGAGGTTTTACACTAATCTTCAAGAAGTTGCCAAACCGGGAGGAACAATGGACGAAATCAGAGTTGCAGTGATCTACGGGAGCACCCGTCCGGGGCGCTTTTGCCACACCGTGGTGAGGTGGACGGTGGAGCAACTCGTGGCGAGCGAAAAGTTCCAGCTTGACGTGATCGATCCGGCCGATCCGGCCCCAGGGCCGTCCATTGATGAACGCCCTTCCCCGTCCTTGCAGCAGAGGCTAGGCCAGGCAGACGCCTTTGTGATCGTGACCCCGGAATACAACCATGGATATCCGGCTCCGCTTAAGGCGTTGATCGATTCGAGCGGGGCCGAATGGCATGCCAAACCGGTTGCTTTCGTCTCTTATGGCGGCATCTCCGGTGGGTTGCGCGCAGTGGAACAGTTGCGGTTGGTCTTCGCTGAGCTGCACGCGGTGACCATTCGGGATTCCGTGAGCTTCCCCGGCGCATGGGAGCAATTCGATGAATCGGGTACGCTGCGAAATCCAGAACGCTCACAGAGGGGCATGGAGACTCTTCTTGCGCGATTGAACTGGTGGGCGGTCGCATTGCGCACAGCACGTTCCACCCACCCTTACGCAATGTCAGCTTGAGGCGGGAGTCATGACAGATAAGTTGAAAACGGAATCTGGCCGCTCGCTGCCCCAAGCGCCAACCTTCTTTGAACGGCACGCTGGAGACCGGGATGCAATATTGGCTGTGATTGCAACCCTGGAACGCGCTGTTAATACATCGAACGGCGACCTCTTTGACAGTGTTCTCAGCGAGGATGTGATCTGGGGAAGCCCCAAAGGTCAGACGATCATCGGCTTGGATCAGTTGAATCCGATCCATCGCCGCCTGGCAGCCCAGTCGCGACAGTACGGATATAGTTCGCGATTCACTTTGGAAGCGCTTGGCTTCCTCGGACAAGATATAGCCTGCGCAAGTGTTCGGCGCAAAGGCTTGGACGAGCACGAAATGCCAATGAACCTGTCTCACGGTTCCATTGTCCGGGAACTGGCTCTATATGTACTCGCTAGGCGAGACGATCGGTGGTGGATTGTTAGCGCTCAGAACACCCCGGTGATGTGATGTTCCCGTCCAATGCGCACATTGGACGGGGCTTGGAGCACATTCGGCAGTAAAGGCTGCGGTGTTTTGCGCCTGCAGTTGTCTCTGAACATGGGTCACACGGCGACTCGTGGCGTTACGCTTCCTCTATATCCAGGTGCCGAAGCGTGGCTGGAGCGATGCCGAGACGCCCTATCCGAAGAAGGTGCTACGCCTGCCTCAGGTGCTCGGCCAGCAGGAGGCCGCGCGGCTGATCGATGCAGCAGAGACGGCCTTTCATCGCGTCCTGATCATGACGCTCTATGCCACCGGTGCTCGCCGTGTTGAGGTGGATCGTTTGAAGATCGCCGACAGTCAAGGCCACATGCACCGCCACGTCGGAAATCCGGTGCGCCCAAGGATTGATATGGCGGCATCGGGGACCAGGCGAGGGAACTTTGTTCGCCGTTGAAGCGCGAAAGCGCCGAGATGATTTCGTTTACCGTGCGCATTGCGATTCTGTAACTGAAGTAATACGCCGAGTGGTACCGGGGATTGGTCCAGTCATGTTTGGAGTATTTGAACCGCCAGAAGCTGCCCTAGTCTGTAGCTACCCCGCTAAATATGCTCTCGATTTAGCCGAGGAGAGAACAGATGATCCACAAACACTTGGACAAGATCCGAATCAATGGAGAGTGTTGGGAATGGTTAGGCTCGCGTAGTCAGATCGGCGACGGATATTTCCAGGTTGCTGGATTTGATTACAGGGCCGCGTATTATGTCTGGTCTCTAGTGTGGCACCGATGGCCGGAAATGCTACTGCATTCGTGTGATCATCCTTGGTGTGTTAACCCTGAACATCTATCCGAAGACACTCAATCGGAAAACGAGCACTACAACACACGAAAGGACCGGTGTAGTCATGGTCACCCTTTCGATGACCTTAATACTTACCATTACATGGATCGAAGAGTGTGCAAGGCATGCGCCAGAATCCGTCAACTAAAGAAGCGGATCGAACGTGCCAAGCCTGTACAGCCAGCCTACCTCAGCGCGGAAGGCCTTCCCATGAGTACCGCTTGTGCCGGCACCAGCAAACCGCGCTAGGCGACGGCTCGTTTCCTGCCCCAAAACGTCCATTGCCGTCTCTCGGTGGCAGCTCTAGACTCGCCGTATGGAACGTCGGATAGTTCTCAAAGCTGGTCGTATCGTCTGCATTGCCTGCCTGGAGCCTGTCGGGATTTGGAACGACTGCTGCACCACTCGTTGTCCCCACAATCCAACGACAGTCAAAGGCCCCCGGCTGATTCAGCGGATTCGATAAGCTAATAGCAGAGCCGGGCCAGGCGCCTTCTCGCCGGAAATTAAGGGTCCCATATTGCCTTGGCAGGCCGGAGAGGGCTGGGTCGGTAACGGGAAACGCAAGAATCGCAAGAACATTCCGATGCCATCCGCTGTCAGCCATTTCCCGGCGCTAAAGGATGGCAATGAGCCAAGAACCGTCACCGGATCCCCGCTCCGCTCGAAGGTGCACGCGGATTACGGCGAAGCCGCTTTCAGGGCTGAACGACGTCGCACTCGTTTGAGCAAAATTCCAATTCCGACAATGAGAATGACGAGGATCTTCGGGTTGAACGGCACCCCCCTGTGCGTTCGTCATCACGACGGCACCCTCGCCTCTGTTTTCATATGCCACCATCAAACATTCAAAACCGGCATCAACTCCGCCGTGACGGAAGAAAGGATCAGTGGCTGTAGCGCTGATTTCAGGTCCAAGACCCCAGCTTCCTTGACCGGCAGTCAGCGATAGCTTATACGGTCCCCTCTACCTTATCGCCGGGACGGCTACAATCTGTTGCCAACGGGGTCTGGTGATTACGGGCGTTCTAGGAATCAGTCTGTGGAGCGTAATCGCCGTGGCTTCAGGAGAAGTAAGCTAGGTAGGCAAGTCATACTGCAGAAAACAACGAACGGTGACTCTTCGGGTTGCGTTTCATCGAGTCCCTCCCCCGAAAGAATCGATGAAGCGTTTGTGGAGAATCACCGCTTGAAAAGAGCATAGCGGATCCCGAGAAATAAGCTACGGTCCTTGAGTAACAGAAAGATCAATTGCGGTAACTTAAATTAGTAATAGCGCGCGCTGGTCAGAAAAATCCACACGAAGGACCAGTTTTTTGTGATGCTCGCGGATCAACTCGGCCTACTGGTTACGCCCGGCATACGCAACGTAAGGGTCGTCGTAGTGCGACCGAACTAAAGCCAACCCGTATGAAGCGCCTACCTGAGTCTGGTATGGGTAGATACCCTGTGACCGATTAACCGGACTACGGACCATTGAAAATCGTCTTTCCTGTTTTCGGTAAACCCGCGCTCATTCGCCCCGCATTCGAGGTTCCCGCGAACTCAGCGCCTGGGCTAGTCGAACAAGTGATTGCCGAATCGCACCCTCATCGAAGGCGGCAAAGCCGAGGAGCAAGGCTCTGGGGTCGGGACGTCTCAGAGTAAATCGGTCAACGGCGAGAGCTTCAATTCCCCGGTCCGCTGCCAGCTTCTCCGCTCGGCGCGATGTCATTCCATTTTTGAGAAATCCAATGGTGTAGAGACCGGCCCTGACGTCAGAAAGCTCGAGCAATCCACTTAGATGTTGTTTTCCTCCGTCGATCAACGCCGCAAGGCGGCCGGCGTACAGATTACGCATCCGTCGCAGATGACGTGCCAAATGCCCATCTACGATGAAATCGCAGAGCACAGCCTGATCGATAGTCGAATTTTGCAGATCGGTTCGAAGGCGGAAGGCAAGAAAATACCTAACCAGTGAAGGAGGGAGCACGACGTAGCCCAGGCGTAAGGAGGGGAACAATGTCTTGCTGAACGATCCGATGAAGATCACGTTGGAACGATTGTCAAGGCTTTGCAAGGCGGGCACCGGCTGCCCTTCAAACCGGTACTCGCTGTCATAGTCATCTTCGATCACAAACGCGCCGGCCCGCGAGGCCCATTTGAGAATGGCCATCCGCCGCTCGAGGGACATCGTCACACCGAGTGGAAACTGGTGAGCCGGCGTAAGATATACCCCTTTTGCATGCGGACAAATTTTCATTCCCGCGGAGACCGACAGGCCTTCTTCGTCAACTGGCACAGGGATAATCCTGGCCCCTACCGTGCCAAGCGCGATGCTGGCTCCAAAGTATCCAGGATCCTCCATCCATATCGGATCCCCCCGCTTGACGAGTAAGCGGGCTAATAAGTCGAGCGCCTGCTGTATTCCAGAAACGATGATGACCTGTTCCGAGCTGCACCGCACTCCCCTGGACGTGCGCAAATACTCTGCAATCGCTTCCCGCAGTGGCCGATAGCCACGAAGATCAGACTCCGTAGTAAGCCACGACCTGAAATTGCGTGCGCGCTTCGCGGCAATGCGTCCCCAAAGCTCGGACGGGAATTCGGCGACGGCGGGATTTCCGACACGAAACGGCCGGACACCACTTGTAAAGGGCAGATCCACGAAAGGCTTAGGCCGTTTGTATTCCGAACTGACGCGACGAATGTAAGCCGGGGGATTTGAGATCGTCTGCCGCGGTGGTGCGGGTGCCGCTACGTCATTGACCCACGTGCCTAATCCAACACGGCACGATACGTATCCCTCCGCTTGCAAACGCTCGAGAACGCTGACAACTGTTCCCCGCGACAGACCGTACTGGCTGGCGAAGTCTCTGGAGGCTGGCAGTCGAGTGCCAGGCCTAAGCCGGCCTTCGAGAATGGCACTGCGCAGTTCCCCGTATAACCAACGGGTTAGAGTCTGATCCTGCGGACGGCTATTCATCGTGAACTCGAACGTGCTGATAGTCTTCGGCATGCGGTCTCCCGATTGGTCTAATGATATTTGCGCAGAATGGATCTTTCAATGTACCAATCATTCTCATACGATCGTTATCGAAGCCGGAAAATACTCTTTACACTTCCAGCTTGCAGTTCAGGGACTGAGGGGAGTTTTGAACAATTGAAAATCGGAGTTTGGTTCTACGGCTTGGCAACAATTGCCACAGGGATACTGAATATTGTTTGGGGCGAATTCGAGGCCTCACATCAACCCATAAACACGCTCGTCAAGCATGTTCCCGGCCAGCATGTGCTCGCACTCATCGCCGGCTTCTGGCTGGTCGCGGCCGGCGTGGCGATCTTGTGGCGACCTGCCGCACGAATGGGAGCAGCGGGGTAAGCCATGATCTACCTTATCTTTGCCCTACTCTGGCTCCCGCGTTTCTATACTGCGACTCATGCGATGGGTCTTCGCATTGGCGTCCTGATTTTCGTCTTGGGCGGGGTCGCTGCACAGGTAATGTTGATTGCCCCGGCAGCTTTCGTTTACGCATCAACTGCATCGCCCGATGCCGTGTGGCGAGAGAGAGCAGCGATCGCCGGTCGTTGGATGTTGGGATTGCCTCCAGTAACCTTCGGCTTGGGGCACCTCATTAACCTTCCCGCTTACGGACGCTTCGTTCCCCATTGGGTGCCGTTTCCATTTTTCTGGATAGGGCTCACCGGCATCGCGTTCTTGCTTGCAGGTATCGCAATCGTGTCGGGAATTCAGGACGTCCTGGCCGCCACGCTCCTCGCGGTGATGCTGTTGGTGTTTGAAGCAATTGTAGAAATTCCTCCTGTGTTTGTTCGACCGCACAGCCAGGTGGCGTGGGGTGGGGCGGTGTACAACCTGACTGCGATCGGAGCCTGCTGGATATTCGCGAAACTTGCGCTAAGCCGGCGACGCGAAGATGTCAGGACAAGTGAGACTCCAGAACATGGTGCTACGTCTCGTTTGGGATCCATCCAAGTCTGACAGCTCGTAGCGCCGGATACGCTATGTCTAGCTCGCTGTGCCTGATGCCCTTCCGGGTGCTTCTGTCTCCTGCAGGACACGATAGCTCGAGTTGTGAAATTGACCCGAACGTGAGGGCACCGACGATTTTGATATCGCTACTGATAATCGGTGTCGGTTCGTTTGTTTGGGCCATTCCTTATCCACTGATAAGGTCAAGTAAACGAAATGTGGTCCACGTTGACCGCAAGGCAAGATGGGGTGTGTTGGTGCAATGTGTCGGATACTCCATCCTTTGGCAGAGTCACTTTTGGTTAGCTAGACCGTCAACCATCTTGTTGATTGCTTCGGTTTTTGTTTTGCGATTGGCGACTTTATTTCCTGGTGGGGTGCGCTTGCCCTGGGTAAGAATTTTGCGGTGGACGCGGCGGCCGGCGAGACCGGCACTTTCGTTCGATCTGGTCCTTACCGGTTCATTCGGCATCCGATCTATTTGTCTATGTTATTTGTTCTCGTGGGCACGGGTATATTGCTTTGCCCCTGGTACCTTCTGTGTCTGAGCGTCCTGGTCTGTCTTGCTGGGACAGGATTCCGCATCAAAATTGAGGACCGTCTGTTAGCTGCGCATTATGGCAGAGCTTTTGACGATTACAAAAACTGTGTCCCTGCGCTCATACCATTCTTTCCAGTCAGGTCACAATAAGAATGCCTTCGTAGATCTTGCGGGCGATCCAGCGGCGGGATACATATTCCCCATGACAGACCCAATGCAGCCGCGCAGCGGCGTGAGGCAAGGGGACCATCCCCCGCGCGTCACTCCGATTCAGTTACAGGTGCGATTGAAAGTGAACCTCGATATTCGCATTTACCGGCACCGCTACGCCGTTCCTGGTCGCGGGCCTCTTGAGCCTCGCGTCAAAATGAGACTGTTAACTACTAGTTAAATACCCCTTTATCCTCATCTTTATTTGTAAAACGCTATGGATGGTAGAAGTATGCCGTAATACCTTCCTAATTAAGAGTACCCACTGGTAGATCCCCCGACACCCCGCTTACCGGGGGCATAGAGACGCGTGGACAAAAATGAGAAAGCACCCTTCAACGATCGAATCGACACACCGCTCTACCGCATATAGACCGCTGCCTTTGGACCCGGCAGTCTTATTCATGCCTGGGTTATCCGGCCTTCAACAACAACGCCGGCTGACCCATGACTTTCGACATCAATCCGAAATCGTGCAAGCAGGAAAATCATGAAATCCAACCCTTTCAACGGGATGACCCGTCCATCCTCATCTACTCTGTCCGACATACAACGTCGCATGCTCGAACTTACCGGCAAACAACTGCAGTGTAAGCCACAGCTACAGCTACAGAACCGCCCGGCGCCTTCCACACCGCCGCTACCCAGTGCGTCCCCGAATCCAATCCTCGGCGATGCCGCACTCTACGGTGTCGCCGGGTTGGCCGTATGCGGCTTGGCCCCGCACAGCGAAGCCCATCCCGCCGCCATCCTCCTCCAGTTGCTGGCCGCGTTCGGCAATGCCGTTGGTCCCGCGCCCCACTGCATGGTCGATGCTACCCGCCATGGTCTCAACCTTTTCGTGGTGCTGGTCGGCGAATCCAGCAAGGCACGCAAGGGAACAAGCTGGAACCAGATCCGCCGCCTCTTCGATGAAGTCGAACGCCCCTGGGTCACCGAACGTGTCACCACTGCTCGCTTGACGCCCTCTGCGCTTATCTATGCTCTGCGCGATCAGCAGCCGGCCACGGACCGCCGCCTGCTCGCGCTCTCGGAAGAATTCGCCGCCGTTCTCTATTCCCTGCGGCGCGCCAAGGGCCACCTCTCGCCCCTGCTCCGTTGCGCCTGGGATAATGGCGATCTCCACTCGCTCGGCGGTCTCCACCCCATCCAGGCAACCGGCACCCATATCAGCCTGATCGCCCACATCACGCAGCGCGAACTCGCAGAGAATCTCCACCCCACAGAAGCGCACAACGGCTTTGCCAACCGTTGTCTCTGGACGGGAGTGCAGCGCAGCCAATGCCTGCCCGAAGGCGGCAATCTGGACGCTCAGGAACTATCCGCCGTCGCCGCCGAACTCCGCCGCGCTCTCGATTGGGTCGGCGATGCGCACACTCTCCGCCTCGTCCGCGACGACCAGGCGCGAGCTCTCTGGCACGACTGTTACCCGGCCTTGAGCCAGGTCCGTCCCGGCCTCTATGGCGCCCCCACCAGTCGGGCCGAAGCCCAGGTTCTGCGCCTCAGCGCCATATACGCTGTTCTCGACTGCAGCCCCGTCATCGGCCTGCCTCACCTTCAGGCTGCCCTCGCCGTCTGGGACTACTGCTCCGCAAGCGCCTCCCCGTTCTTCGGCACAGCCACCGGCGACCACACCACCGACCGCATCCTCGAAGCCATCAACGCATCCACCGAAGGCTTCTTGTCCAGAAAGCAAATAACTGCCTTCTTCCACGGTCGTCTCAGCAGCAGCCGCATCGAAGCCGCACTCGAACAACTCATATCGTTGGGCGCAATCTACCCAAGCAGCCAGCCCAGTGGCGGCCGCCCCTCGACCCTCTGGTCTGCGATACCAGAATCCGAATCCTTGAACAAGCAAGAGTCACGCGATGGCTCGGCAACTGAGGAAACGGCCAACGAGGAATCAATGCAGGGGCAGACTTAGTATGCTTAGTCTGCTTAGTTCGCACATTTCTACAAGGGAGCTGGAAGTAAACGTCCCGCTACGAGAACAACCAATGAGGAATCAGTGCAGGAGCAGGTCTTGAGCAATTCGGCTTCCGTCAAATCCAACACCGGCAGAAGCGAACACTCAAGAGTCAAACCAGGCCGGGGGTAACGCCAAGAAATTCGCCCGCCCCATGGAGCTCAGTTGCTGCTGGTCACAACGTGCCTGCTCTGCACCGGCTGATCTGAGTTGAGAAATGCATCCACCTTCTGCGGGTAGTGCACCAGCATCGTCGCTACGAAAGTGATGAACGAAACAACCAACAGCAGCAGCCCAATGACAAAACTCTTCACGCCGTCGTTTTGTGGAACCCGCCGCACGCTCTCCGATGGGGAGGAAGCTTCGGACGGAACTTCCGCGCTAAGTAATTTCGAATTCGTTCACCTGCTCCTATTCGTTGAGGCCGTGTAGGCTGGCTCCGGCTCTTCACTTCGCGGAATGCCCTAAACGGGACGCGCGCCGTTTCTTCTAGCTCATCGTCAAACTAGGAAGTGACTTTAGTGATTGTCTTGCTTAGGCTGTGCCCTTGCTTACCAGATCGGTTACAACGCCAATCAGAGACTGCCAATCTGTGGGCGAAATCTCCACGAGCAACCCGGAGCACTTCCTCCGCGAGAACGTAATCAGGTTGACAACTCCAAACCGCGGCCCTATCGTGTGGATCAATCCTGAAAAAATCCTGACTACCGGAACCACTCTTCCGTCAATGAGTCAAAACGTAAGCCAAACCGCCGTCCTGGTAGTCGGAGCCGGCCCAACCGGCCTCCTCCTCGCCGCCGAGCTCCACCGGAGAGGTGTGCCCTGCCACGTGATCGAAGCCCAGCCTGCGCCGCTCCACTGGGATCGAGCAACCGTCGTTCACCCCCGCTCCCTGCAGATCTTCGAGTCCCTGGGGCTGGTCGAACAATTCCTCGCTGCCGGATGCAGGCAACGTGTGATCAAAATCCATTCCGGCGGCAAGCTTCTCGGAACCATCGACCTAGCTGGTTGCGGCAGCATCTACGGCTTCAATGTCGGCCTCTCCGAGGAGGTAACCGAGTCCATCCTCACCAGCTATCTCCATCAACACGGTGGCCAGGTAAATCGATCCTCCCGCTTGGTCGGGATGACCATCACTCCTGACAACCACGTCGTTGCGGACATCGAGCACGACGGCGATCGCTATCAAATCGAAGCTCGCTGGGTCGTGGGCTGCGACGGCCTCCACAGTGAAACCCGCCACCTGGCCGGCATTGGTTTTGAGGGCCACGACATGTTGAAGTCCTGGGCCGTCTTCGATGCTTCCGTGCAGCCCTGGGCCCACACCTTCGAAGGCACCTTCGTCTATTTAGAAGCCCTTCCAGTCATCCTGACTGCGCTTCCCGATCATCGCTGGCGCGTCTACCTCCTGCCGGATTCAGAGGACTCGGACCTGGTTGCCGATGCCTCGTCTACCCTGCGTGCCTACGAACCCTCTGCCCATTTCGTAGACATAGAAAACCCCGCGCGCTTCCGCTGCCACACCAAGATCGCGACCAAGTATCGCGCAGGCCCTATTTTTCTAGCGGGCGATGCAGCCCATCTCTGCTCCCCGGGCGAAGGACACGGCATGAACTGCGGCCTGCAGGACGCCTTCAACCTGGCCTGGAAACTTGCTCTCGTCCATCAGGGCGGAGCCCACGAAACACTGCTCGACAGCTACGAAATCGAACGCCGGCCGGCTGCGGAACTCGTCATGAAATCCGGCGACGAAATGGAAAAAACGCTGAACATGGCTGACCCGGCGGAACGCAACACCCGTGACGATGCGATGAGGACCGCGCTCGCCGATCCGGAGATTCAGCACCACGACATGGTGGCCGAGACAGAACTGAACATCGACTACGCCCACTCCCCGATGGTCTTCGGGGACGCCAACGGCTCCATCGCAGCCGGCTACCGCTTGCCCGACAACATTCCTGTCCGCATGCCCCACCCCGGCCCGTCCAGCCTGCACGCACTGGGCCATCGTGCAGGCAGCACTCTGATCCTTGTCGGCGGACCTACCGCAAATCCATCGGCGATATTGGCTCTCTACGCCGCCCTGCAGCAACATGTAAAAGAATCGACCCTGTTTGAAGCCGCCGTGGCCCTCACTGCCGGCGCCAATGTCTCGGACTCCATCGGACACCTCGACCCCGTTGCGGCGTCCCAGTTGGGGATGGAAGGAATCACACTCCTCGCCATCCGGCCCGACGGCTACATTGGATTGCGATCCGACCGCGACCACTTGGCTGCGCTGCAACGCTACGCCGATTGCCTCACCGGCGTCGTCCCTACTCGAGCAAGCGTGTGAGATGCGTTGGGCCGTTGGCGGATACCGTTCATCGATAGCCATCAGAGAGAAACCGCAGGTCCCTCCACCACGCTCCCCCGGATTTCCTGTCGAGATCCGTGTAGCTGATCAACATCGTGCGGTTTTCTTAAGGAAAACCGCATACGTTCGGGCCTGACAACGCACTATATGTCGAACTTTGGGGCTGCCCCCCGCTGGAGCCGGCCAAATACTTCGAATCCCTATTGCGCTTTGCTGGTAGACCGTTTGCGGAGATAGGACGACAGGTAGACCTAGCGGGTGGTGACGCCTTACGGATCGCCTTTATAGCGATTTTCGGCTTGTTCCCGGTGACACCTTCACCTTTTTCTCCGACGGAGTGGTCGAAGCCCAATCGCCGACCGGCGAGCTCTTCGGTTTTGAGCGCACAGGGTCCATCAGCCGGCAATCGGCGCAAGAGATCGCCGATGTCGCGCAGGCCTTTGGCCAGGAAGACGACATTACGGTGCTCACGCTCCAGTTCGCTCCTGCATAGCCCCTCGATTTGCATCCTGGCCCTGCCACCGCGAATCACACTGCCATGAGCCAGACAGTTCAACGGAAGCAGCTCTTGACAGCGGTTCTGGGAAACAGGAATGTCACTTCGGTCGATGTGCGGGAAATCTGCCTCGAGCCAGGCCAGCAAGCCGGTCGGCACCTTCATCCTTGCGCTGTGCTGGGATACATCGTCGCGGGCACAGCCATCTATCAGATTGAAGGCGAAGCAGCTCAAGTGCTGCCTGCCGGATCCGCATTCTATGAGCCGGCGGGAACCGTCATTGCCAATTTTGGTAACGCGTCGGAAGTCGAATCAATGCAATTCGTCGCGTTTTATCTGCTGGATGGCCAGCAGGACCTGATCACGATGCTCGTATAAATGCATCTCCAGAATCCCCCCACGCTCAAGTAGAATCTTCGGGCAGACCGGCCGAGTAAATTCCCTGATCAGGAGAGCTCAATGTTTAAAGGATTTCGCGACTTTGTCTTGCGCGGCAACGTAGTCGATCTTGCGGTCGCAGTTGTGATCGGTGCCGCATTTACAGCAATTGTGAACGCGCTGGTTGCTGATATCATCAACCCCCTCATCGCGGCTATTGTGCACAAGCCGGATTTTTCCTTCCTGGTATTCAATGTCAACGGCGGCATCATCAAGTACGGTGAGTTTCTCAACGTCCTGATCGCATTTGTCCTCATCGCCGCTACCCTCTACTTCCTGGTTGTGGTGCCCGTCAACACTCTGATGGCTAAGTTTCACCCCGCGCCCGTTGCCGCGCCCAAAACCAAGCTGTGCCCGGAGTGCCTTAGCGATATACCGTTGGCCGCGAAGCGCTGCTCTCATTGCGCTCAGCTAGTGGCGTAGATTCGTTGCTTGGGGCATGCAGCATAGAGCAGCAGCATGCCCCAAGGTGCGCTCGCGACCCAGGCATCCTCCGGCACATCATTAATACGGACGAATCGCCCCGCGCCTGCAAAGTCGATCGACGTCGATTCGCCTTGCGGCAGCGGTGCACAAGGGGCACCATACCATGTCGTCTGATTTGATTCTTGTCACAGGGGCCACGGGAAAGATCGGCTCGAGTATTGCCAGGAACCTTGAGCGGCTTGGGATGAAATTTCGTTTGCTCGTCCGCGATCCGAACAAGCTCTCGGATTTCCCAGAAGCAGAGAAGTTCACAGGCAGCTACGGTGATGTTGAATCTCTCGACCGCGCATTCACAAACGTGTCGGCAGCCTTCATCGTGTCCGGTTATGCCGAGCCGGGCGAACGCGCGAAATTGCATCGCAACGCGTTCCAGGCTGCGCAGCGAGCGGGGGTCCATTACCTGATCTACCTTTCGACTCTGGGAGCTTCACCGGATTCTCGCTTTCCTATGTCACGCGATCACTATGAAAGCGAGCAGTTTCTGAAGGCAACCGGCGTGTCGCACGCGATCCTGCAGGATAGCTTTTATTCCGAGCTGGCAGTCCAGATGTTCAACGAGCAAGGCGTGATGAAAGGACCCGGCGGCCGAGGCAAGGTGTCATGGGTTGGCAGAGAGGAGATTGCGGAAGCCGCCGCAAAGCTGCTTGCTCGCGAAAGGCCTATTCCAGGGACATTCCCAATGACCGGTCCCTCGGCTCTCAGCCTGAGTGAAACAGCCGCAATGCTTAGTTCTCTGCAGCACCGGACGCTCCGCTACGAAGATGAGCCGCTGGGCGCTGCGAGGGAGTGGCGCAGCAAACTCGGTGTACCTGCATGGGAAGTGGACACTTGGGTGGGCTCCTACGAAGCTATCGCCGCAGGCGAATTTGAAACCGTCGACCCTGCTCTGGCGACGATCCTTGGAAGGCCGGTGAGCGATCTGGAAACCTACCTCACCGCTCGTCCGGCTCTCTGACGGAAAGCCTGGGGCTAAGCTGCTACCTGAAAACGTTAGCCAGGACCGGGCCTGCCTCTGCGTCTTCGATCACGACAAAAGATTCGATTGTCAGCAGGTCGGACCAGAAGGCGACCTCTCTATAGAGTGCGGTAAGATCCTCACTCTCCCACAAGGTGAATCCTCCAGGGGAGCCCACCTTATGCCATCTGCCAAGCAGCTTGAGTCCGGCCGGTACAGTTTGCGTCGCGAGAAACCGCTGCGCCGCCTCCGGAGTTTTTCCCGGCATAACTACCCACGTAGTCATCACTTTCATCACGCAACTCCTTCGGTTCGTCCTTCCGATGGTTCTTTGCTGCCAATCGTCGGATACCGGGATCATACACAAATGCTCTTCATGCTGAGCTCGCGTCAGAGTGAATGTTATTAATCGCCGCAAGCACACGCGCAGCAGTAAAAGGTACGTGACGCAGACGTACTCCCGTTGCATCGAAGATCGCATTCCCAATAGCCGCCGGCGTGACAGTGATCGATGTCTCTCCAGCACCGGTCGCGCTCACATTGTCCGGCACAACGAAGATGGTTTCGATAGCCGGGACTTCATAGTCGAGACGAAGGCTGGTATATCCCTTCCAATCCACCGACGTGACGCGCTTTGTGTTCCAGGTGACTTCTTCCACCAAAGAACGGCTCATGCCTTGCAACAGTCCGCCCTCGACCTGGTTGCGCAGTCCATCGGGATTCGAGATCGGCCCGCAGTCAATTGCGATCGTAAACTTTATCGGCCTCGCGACGCCGGTTCGCAGATTAACAGCCAGGTCTGCGATCAGGGCGGCATAACCATTGTCTCCTTCATAGGCGACACAGGCCAGGCCACGTCCCATCACTTCCTCTTGCCCGGAAGCAGATTTTTGCTGAACCGATCGCGTCCGCCAGTTCGCAGCCCTGGCGACGGCCTGCAGAACTCCACGGACCCGCGCATCATGGAGATGGCGCAGTCTGTATTCCACCGGGTCCGCGCCGGCTGCAGCGGCGAGTTCGTCCATGAAGCATTCGTTCGCAAATGTATTTTGAATACGCAACGGCGAACGCAGCGGCCCGGTGTAAAACGGTGAAGAGACCGTATGCGTCAACACGCGCTCGCTCCTTACCGTACCGCTTCCGCTACATACTCCGCCGGCGCACCCCACGACATATTCCGGGACCGTGTTGCTGCCGTTGCGTAACTTCCTCGTCGGAGCTTTTGCGGGCGCAGGCTTGAGCGGCTCGGGATCATAGCCAAGCAGCATACCGCTGATGACGTTTCCCGGCTGGTCGTATCCTGGGCGGCTGCCGCGATTGGCCACCCAGTTCTCCCGGTCCCACACAACGATAGAACCATCCACATCAAGACCCACGCGATGTTCGATCACGCACGCGTTCCCGAAATTCTCCCACATCATCTCGTCCTGCCGCGTGTACTGAAGCCGTACCGGCTTTCCTGCCGCTTGCGATAGCACAGCCGCATCGAATGACACGGCGTCTGCTCCGTTCAGCCCGTAACAGCCGGATCCGCGTACGAAGATGACCCGCACACGGTCGGGCGCCATATTGAGCAGCATCGCAATGCAGTTTCGTGTCGGATAGACCGACTGCGTGGGGGACCACACTCGCACGCTGTCTGACTTTACGTCGGCGACAGCGCAGGAAGAACCGAGCGATCCATGCATTTGATACGGATAGGTGTAGCGTGCACGAAGAACGCGATGTGCCTTCTCAAGGCCGTCGGCGACATCTCCGGAGTCCACACTCAACTCGTCGTGCGAGGCCTGCTGCTGCATGTGATCGAAGAAAGTATCCTGCGCCGGCAGGGCGGGGCCCGGCTCCCACTTGCAGACCAATCTGCGAGCCGCCTGTACTGCGGCAAGCTGAGTCTCCGCTACGACCCCAACAAAATCGTTGCGAACGACAACCGAGACCAGACCTGGGATATCGCTGACAGAAGCCTTATCTACCGCTAGCAGCCGAGCCCCCATTGCGGGAGGCCGCACCACCCGGCCGTGGAGCATTCCGGGGATGCGGACATTCTGAACGAACTCGAAGGTCCCTGTCATCAGTGCAGCACGGTCGAGTGCGGGAACAGGTTTGCCTAGAATTGTCCATTCTTCCGGGGTGCGGCGTTTCGCCCGTTTGTTTACGGGCAAGCTGAACTTCTTTGCGCCTATGAGCCTGGCATATGTGATCTGTTTCCCGCTGGCAGATCTCACCAATCCGTCGATCGCTGTAAGCCTGCTCGCGTCCTCCCCAAACTGCTGCGCAGCCATGGTTATGAGGGCTTCACGTGCCGTTGCGGCTGCCAGCGCAAGGTCTTGCACATTGAAATTGGTAGGCGTTGACTGGCTACCTGAAGTGCTGCCCTGGTCGGGTGTGACATCCGTATCGCATTGAACCAGCTTTACTGCGTGCAAAGGTACGCACAGCTCTTCCGCGATCAGTTGTGTTTGCGCGGTGAAGATGCCCTGGCCGAGGTCGCATTTTCCCGTAAACGCCGTCACCGTCCCGTCGGAGTTTACGGCGATCCACGAATCCAGCTTGTCCGGATCGACATGCGACCGGTGCGTTCCGAACTGTCCCTCCTGCGCAAAGGCCTGGAAGTTCGAAGACAGACCGACGATCAACGCCCCGGCCCCTTTAAGGAATTCCCGGCGCGAGGCTGTCATGCGTGCCTGCTGTCTCGATAGCGGCAAATTGCGCGCAACATTCGCGTGTGTGCAAAGCAGCGGCACAACACACCACCCAGAGCCTCGCGAATTTCCTCATCGGTTGCCTGCGGTTTTGCGTCCAACAGTGCTTTTGCGGTCAGAATCACCCCGCTCAGGCAGTACCCGCACTGCGCGGCTCCTTCCTCTATAAAAGCTTGTTGAATCGGATGAGGTCTCTCCGCCGAACCCAGACCCTCGAGTGTCGTAATGGGCTCGCGGCCAACGCTGCCAACTGGTTTCACACATGAACGAGCGACCTGCGATCCGATCATCACCGTACAAGCGCCGCACTGCGCCATGCCGCACCCGAAACGAGGTCCATTCAGGTTAAGCTCGTCAGCGAGCACAAACAGCAATGGAGTCTGGGGATCGACCTCGACCGTTTGGCTCTTACCGTTCACCAAGAGGACCTGTTTCACAGAACTCCCCTTCCTCTCCTTTCTTCATTAGAACAAAAACCTCAATTCCTTGGATGCCTTCTATTCATTGCGCAGCGCTTCTATTGGGTCGGTGCTGGCGGCACGGCGGGCTGGAATCCAGGCTGCGATGAGCGTGGCAGCCGCGAGGGTAGCGGAGACTCCGGTGAGGACGGAGAGATCCCAGGAATTGACGCCGAAGAGGAGGCTCCTCAGCAAGCGTCCGATGAAAAAGGACGCCGGAATGCCGAAGACCAGGCCCCAAAAAACAAGATAGGTGGCTTCACCCAGGATGAGCCGGCCGATCGAAGAACGTTGCGCCCCCAGGGCCATGCGCACCCCGATTTCGCGCGTACGCTGGCTGACTGAGTAGGCAATCACTCCGTAGAGACCGATGACGCCCAGTAGGAGGGCACACACGGCAAAGCCTCCCACAAACCAGGCCGTTGAACTGTGGAGATAAGAAGCTTGGCTATCGTGAATGTGCTCGATCATGGTGAACTCGTTGCGCACACCGATACCGGGGTCGAGCCTATGAATTGCGGCCACAATCGCCGGCAGGGCCGCTATGGGGTCCTGCGCGGTGCGAACGACAAGGAAGAAAGAGTTCCCGGGATTTTGTTTAACGGAAAAATAGACCGCGGGGGCAAGGGGATCGTCGAGCGCACCTTCGCGAATGTCGTCGACAACTCCAATGACCTGGTGGAGCGAGCCGGGAGAAAGATGCTCATCGCCGATAGTTTGTCCGACTGGGTCTTCGCCGTGAAAGAACTGCTGGGCCATGATCTGGTTGATGAGGACCACGGGTGGGTGCGAGGTGTCATCAGTATCAGTAAAGAGCCGCCCTTTGAGCCGGCGGGCCTGGATGGTAGTGATGTAGCCGGCGCTTACGGTATTTGATTCTGCCACTTCCTGTGTGCCACTCCAGGGGAGGCCCTGCACACGATAGGGAACTGCGTCGCAGTTGCAGGCGACCGGAAGGCTGGCGACGGTTCCCGCAGATTGGACGCCGGGAACGGAGGAAACCGCTTCCATGAGGCCGCGAGAGAGCGCGAGCTCCCTGACCGGAGTGTCGTACCCGGTGTTGGCGTCAATCTCAAGCGTCGCGAGGTGGTCGGGATTGAAGTTGAGATCGACGTGGAGAATGCGGTAGAAGCTCTTCCCGAGGAGTCCGGCGGCGGCGAGCAGGCCAATGGCAAGCGTCAGCTCGACAACAACAAGGTTGGCCCCGAGGCGTCTCCAGGCGCCTGAGGAACTGCGTGCTCCATTGGCCAGGCCGACGCTCAGATCGGTAAGGGAGAGGCGCGATATAGGCGCGGCTGTGCAGACAGCCAACGCGACCAGTGAAACAACGGCTGCAAAGAGAAGCACACGATGGTCGACACCGATGGTCTGGAAGAACGGCATGCCTCGAACGACGCGTTCGGGGATGAGAGCTGCGAGAAGATTGACAGCCCCCCAGGTGGCCCCGACACCAAAGCAGACAGAGACAGCGACAAGAAGAGCCGCTTCCATGGCCAACTGCCGGGTCAAACGCGCAAACGATGCACCCAGCGCGCTGCGGACAGCCATCTCGCGGCGGCGGATTTCCGCACGTACCAGCATCAGACTGGCGATGTTAACGCAGGCGATGAGCAGGAGAACGAACTGCGCCCGCGAGCAGGATAAGGAGTATGGGTCGAATCTCGCCGGTGATGGAATCACTTAAAGGAATGACGAGTGCGCCCTGCCCCTGGTTCGACTGCGGAAACTGCTTTTGAAGCCGGGAGGCGATCGTGCTTGTGTTGGCAAGCGCGGCGGATACGGTGACACCATCCTATGAGGCGGGCGAGACCGGAAAATGGGCGGCACCCGCGGTTGGTTTCGCAGTCACCGAGGTCGTGGATCGTGACCCAGAGTTCGGCTGCACGCGGGGCAAACTGAAAGTTGCGAGGAAGGACGCCGATGACGGTGTAGGCGTTGTTGTCGAGGAGTGATGGACTGGCCGAGGATGTCGGCGCGTCCCCCGAAGAGGCGCTGCCAGGTGCCATAGGGCAGCACAACTGTGCGCGCTGCGCCCGGCGAGTCGTCAGCAGCAGTGAAGAGGCGGCCAAGCATGGGGGTGACGCCGAGCGTCTGAAAGAATCCGCCAGAGACGCGGCCTGCGCGCAGAGATTCAACCCCGGCAGAATTGCGCCACAGGTAGTGGTCGGCTTCCCAGATCTCGAACGAATTGAAAACCGTGTTGGCGCTCTTCCAATCCTGATAGTCCGGATAGGAAAATGCGCATTCAGGGCAGGTGGACGGTGTGCTCGAATACGCCAACCAGGCGCGATGGGGCCTGGTACGGCAGCGGTTTGAGCAAGGCGGCATTGACAAAAGTGAAGATGGTAACGCTGGCGGCGATGCCGAGTGCTACGACGAGAATGGCGGTGACAGCGAATCCTGGAGCCTTGCGGAGCTGGCGCAGTGCGAAGCGGAGATCGGCAAGAATGGATTCGAGCGTGGGCCATTGCCAAACCTCCCGGCCGCGCTGTTCGGCCAGGGTCACATTGCCAAACTCACGCCGTGCAGTCCGCTCCGCTTCATCCCGCGTCATATCGCGATCCATCAGGTCGGCAATCTTCTCCTCGAGATGTTCTTGTATTGATTGCGAGAGTTCGGTGTAGCGCCGACGACGCGCGAAAAGCTGTTGCATCCAGCGCATAGGAAAGCTCCTAAGCCAGCATGGACATCGAAAAGACTATTCTTGAACTAGTATTTGCCATTTGTTCGTCGGGTAAGTAGGTAGCGTTGCAAAGAACAGGTCCGATGCAACCCGCTCTGACACTCGAGTAATCCTATCTTGAGCCGCGAAATCACAAGGGCGTACACGATTGTGCTAAATCTTTCATATGACCGTACCCATTGAACCAACCCACCAGGCGACCCAAGCCATGGTCAAGTCAATCGTGTCGCGCGCAGTCCAGCAGTGTGTTCAGCAGGGCGCGTGGTCGTCTTCCGCCAGCGAGGATCCATTTGAGCTTTTTCATTCCCCCGCCACTCAATTGATCAAGGAAGAAATCGTGCGCATCGGCCATAAACTGTGGCATCGCCAGTATGTCGATGGAAACGGAGGAAACATTTCCGCACGTATCTCAAAGGACTATGTGGTGTGTACACCCACCCTGCTGAGCAAGGGAGACCTGCACGTGGATGATCTCGCGCTGGTTGACCTGGAAAATCGCCGGCACTGCGGCGACCGCCCTCATACCAGCGAGCTCTTGTTGCACCTGGAGATTTATAAGAGCGTGCCCCCGGCCAGGGCGGTCGTTCATTGCCACCCGCCATATGCCACGGCCCATGCGATCGCCGGCGTGGTCCCCCAGGGAAACTTAGTGCCGGAACAGGAGGTCTTTGTGGGGCAGGTGGCGATCTCGCCCTATGAGACGCCGGGCACAATTGAGTTTGCGCACACTATTCGCCCCCTGGCCAAAAACCACAACACCATCCTGCTCGCGAATCATGGGTTGGTCTGCTGGGGAGATACAGTCACGCACGCGGAGTGGTACGTCGAAGTCATCGAGACGTACTGCAAGACTGTCATGATTGCGTCGCAGCTCCGGCAGGACCTGCCGGAGATCCCTCCTGAAAAAATACTCGATCTCCTCGCGCTCAAGCAGCGGATAGGGATGAGCCTGCCCGATGTTCGGTTCCCGGCTACGGCGGTGGAGAAGGGGGCCAGCGATGACAACATCTGGGACACACCCGTGAGATTCACCGGGAGCGGCCGTCCTGATTCCGCAGAGGTGGAAAAACTAGTTGGCCATCTTACAGAACAGGTGGTTGCGTTTCTGGAAAAGTACCGATGACGCAAACGGCCAATTTCGTTGCTGCCGACCTTGGGGCCTCCAGCGGCCGGATCATGCTCGGTGCATGGGATGGCCGGGCATTTTCAGTCCACGAATTGCATCGCTTCGCAAACAGCGGGGTTCATGCAGACGGCGGCCTTTACTGGGATTTTCAGAGTATCTGGTCACATATCCGGACGGGACTGAAGAAGTATCGGTCTTCGTATCCGCAACCGTTGCAAGGCATCGGCGTAGACGCATGGGGAGTCGACTTCGGCCTGTTGGATCACACGGGACGCCTGATCGGCAACCCTCGCCACTATCGCGATCCCAGGACGGCCGGCATCCCGCCTGATGTGTATGAGTTGATTCCGGAACATAAGTGGTTTGCCGAAACCGGAGTTCAGACCATGCCGATCAATACGCTCTTCCAGCTTTACTCAATGGTCCGTACCCAAGACCCGGCGCTTGCTTCGGCGGAAACGCTGCTAATGGTCCCGGATTTGTGCACCTACTTCTTGTGTGGCGAAAAGACTGTGGAGCGGACCGAAGCAACGACCACGCAGATGTACTCTCTGCAGCAGAAAGACTGGGCACGCATGCTGCTGCGCGCCCTAGAAATTCCCATCGATATCCTGCCCCCGGTCACCCCACCCGGGACGCTGCTGTCGCCTGTGCGCCCCAGCGTCATTGATGAGTGCGGTCTGCTGCACTCTTTTCCTGCGATCGCTGTTGGTTCGCACGATACGGCGAGCGCGGTGGCTGCCATCCCCAACATGACGGAGAACTGCGTATTCCTGGCCAGCGGCACCTGGAGTCTGATGGGGGTTGAGACGTCTGAGGCAAATACCTCCGAGGAAGCGTTGCGCCTTGGATTCACCAACGAAGGGGGAGTCGACGGTTCGGTGTTGCTGGTGAAAAACATTACCGGTTTGTGGATCGTGCAGGAATGCCTGCGGCAGTGGATTCGCGAAGGCCACAACTACACCTGGAGCGAGATGTTGTCCGCTGCCGGCGATGCTACGCCCTTCCACTACTTGATCGATCCGGATGCACCCCAATTTAGCGTCGAATGCGACATGCCGCGAGCCATTCACGATTACTGCATTGCAACCGGGCAGCAGGTGCCGCAGACCGTTGCCGCCATCGTGCGAGGTGCATTCGAGAGTCTGAGCTTGAAATACCGTTCGGTGCTGGAGTCGCTGCGGAGTCTGACCCATCGCCCCTTGTCCACGATCCGGGTTGTCGGCGGTGGCGGCTTGAATACTTTGCTATGCCAGATGACGGCCGATGCGTGCGGCTGCCCAGTGGTGAGTGGTCCGGTCGAGGCGTCGACTTTAGGCAACGTGATGCTGCAGGCGGTGGCTACCGGCCACCTGTCAAACGTTCGCTCAGGACGCGCGGCTATCGCTGAGTCGGTGCAATGTACAACCTTTTCTCCCCATCAATCGGATCGGTGGGATGAGGCCTGTGCGCGCTTCCGTGCGCTGCCCTGCCGTTGATTCGCGTGAATCACGTTGAGTGGGTGGCCCAGGTCTCAAAAGCGAGACCTGGGCCACCTACTCAACGTTCAACGTCCACTCAGAGCAGCTCCGGGACCGTCGTGCTCGTCGTGATCCGTGTCCCCGTGAGGGCGCCGGTAAACGACTGGGTGATCTTTCCCGTCCCATCGTAGGCATCCAGCGTAAAGGTGCCGGTAAAGTGATTACAATCCGAGGACAATGTGATGGTTTCGGTGATGTGCGTAGGGCCTACCGGAGCGCCGATCCCATTGTTCGTGTCATTGGGGAACTGGTTTGCGAACCACGGAAAGTGATTCAGGTAGTATTTCGATTTGCCCGTCTGCTCCCAGACTCCCAGGCAGAAGTTCCCATCCTGTGGCGGCCGCATGGAATTCATGATTTCTGTTTTGTCGGGATGCCACACGGCCAGGGCATCGTCGATCACTGTGGCGGGAATGGCTTGCCCGTTGCTGGTTTTAGCAGTGAAAATTACGTGCCACATCCCCACGATCGATGGACCTTCTTCTTCATAGCCGCCCATCCCCGTTCGCAGCACGTGCACTCCACTCATCTGTGGATCCCACGCCGCCGGTTTCGCGAGCTTCGTCGGCATTCCGCACTGCGCCAGGGCGCTCGGCATCATAGCCCACGCGAATACCAGCGCACTTAGAGCCGGTACCAACCTCCGAATACTTGTTCTCATGTTCTGTTCCTCCTTGGCCGGTATCGCCGGCTGCCCACGAAACTAACCGCGATTTGCGCCCAGACAATGAATAGGTGGTGAAGCCGGAGGTGAAGTTTTGGTGAACCGCCAAACCCTTGAAATCTAGCCTTTTACTGCGACACCGAGTCATACTTCTTCCGCGCAGGAAGGGGTTTTCCCTGAGCGGCCTAGTCTATCGGAGGGTGGGATAGTCAAATCTCACCCTTCCACGCAATGGAAGGACCTGCACCCACAACCTCATTTAACAGGTCGCGAACCGAGGATGAGGATTTCCACCAGCCTCTTCGCGCTTTGTGCCCAATCGGGCCCCGAAGCAACGTTGGAGACGCCGACCAGGGCTCTCAGCAGGTCGAGCGGATCAAGATCGGGACGGATATCTCCGCTCGCGACGGCTCGCTCCACCAGCGCTTCGATAGCGCCTTTGACAAGAACACCCGTTGTGTCGAACAACTTCGACGGTCCTCCGACCATCGTGTTTAGTGCCGGTGCGATGATCTGCTTGGCCGCGATGTAATCGACGAACAGCAACATCCACGCACGCAATGCCTCAACCGGAGGCATTCGCTCAGCAAACTCCCGCTGCGCTCCCGCCAACTTTTCCACCTCGCCGCGATACACCGCTTCGAGAAGCGCATCGCGCGTAGGAAAGTGGCGGTACAGCGTACCGGCGCCGATGCCCGCCTGTTTGGCGACATCATCCAGGCTGATATTGGCGCCCGACCGGGTAAAAGCAGTCTTTGCAATCTTCAGGATGCGCTCACGATTACGTTGCGCGTCGGCGCGGGGCTTTCGGGGAGCAGGCCTTGCGAGCTTTTTAGCCATAAGGGGCGCACTTGCAACCGGAGACACTCTCCGGTTATGATTTGTTTATCGGAGACTGTCTCCGTTTTAATCGCAGCTGCGGCTGCAAGTCAACCAATGTCCCCAGGAGCACGATGATGGCAAACAAATTTGGCGCGACCTCGACCACGGAAGATGTTCTCTCCGGGGTTAATTTGCAAGGCAAAAGGATTCTCGTTACCGGCGTTTCGGCCGGGCTCGGCGTGGAGACAGCGCGCGCTCTCGCCGCGCATGGCGCACACGTTGTCGGTGCGGCGCGGGACGTGACCAAGGCGGAAGCGGCGACCGCGCAGGTGCGGCAGGAGGCGGCGGCCCATGGCGGAAGCTTCGAGTTGGTAGCCCTCGATCTCGCCAGTCTTAAGAGCGTGCGCGCGTGCGCAACCGAGCTAATCGCGAACGGCGAACCATTCGACCTGGTCATCGCCAACGCAGGAGTGATGGCTACCCCGTTTGGGCATACTGCCGACGGCTTCGAGACGCAATTCGGCACCAACCACCTGGGTCACTTTGTGCTTATCAATCGGATTGCGCCGCTCATGAGGGCCGGGTCACGGCTGATCAACCTGGCTTCTTCGGGCCACCGCTTCGCCAAAGTCGATCTTCAGGATCCGAATTTCGAGCACATCCCCTACGAACCCTTTATTGGCTACGGCCGATCGAAGACAGCGAACATCCTCTTCGCCGTCGCTTTCGACCAGCGCCACCGGGGCCGGGGAGTGCGTGCCGCGGCCGTGCATCCGGGAGGCATACAGACCGAACTGGGCCGCCACATGGGTCATGAACAGCTAGAGGCAATGGTCGACCAGATCAATAAGCAGGAGGCCGCACAGGGCAAAGGACCTTTCCAATGGAAGACCATCCCGCAGGGAGCCGCAACATCGGTGTGGGCCGGCGTAGTTGCTCCGGCGGACGAGATCGGTGGCCGCTATTGCGAGAACTGCCACGTGGGAAACATCGTGGCGGATAACGTGACCATCAGCCCGGTCAGTGAAGGAGTACGCGGGTACGCACTCGATCCAGCGACTGCCCAGGCGCTCTGGCAGAAAAGTGAAGAGATGGTAGGAGAGTCCTTCGCGTGAGGTTTACACCGCGGGGTGGCGGCAAAAGAATCCTCCAGGTCACCGATCATCCGCAAAACGATAGAATCGTCTTTGTGACCTGGAGGAGATATGCGATCGAGAATCGCGCGTGCAAGCACCACCCTGATCCTGTTCCTGTTCTGCACCTGTTTACATGCGAATGAAGCGACTCCGCCGCAAAAGATAACGGTTACCGGTACCCTCAGCCGTGCCATGGCTATTGGGGCGGAAACGACTGGTTGGACACTGCAAGTCAGTTCTGAAACCGTCATTGACGGTAAACCAATCAGCTCTATCGAAGTGAGTGACACTCGCAAGCCAAAACAGCTCGACGACTTTGCGAATAAAGTCGTTAAGATCTCTGGCAAAGTAGTTTACCGGCACGGTGTGGAGACTGGACCGCAGCCTTATATCGAAGTTCAGACCATCAAAGAAGTAGCGAAACCAGCCTCTTCTTCGTCATCGACCCCCTGACGGAGAGATTCTCTTGAAGCCACGATCAGCGATAGGAAGTCTTGTTCTGCTTGCCGCCGTCCTGGGCTGTCGCAATCAAACCGCGGCACCCTCCCCATCTACTGCTAATCCCACGGACCAGTGGTTGGGACGCTGGAATGGCCCCGAAGGAACCTATCTTCAAATCTCGAAGAATTCTGGCGCATACGTTTTGGAAATTCGAGATCTGGATGGTTCAAAGACGTTTGCAGGGTCTGCGGATGGTTCGCGCATAGCCTTTACGCGCGACGGCAAACAGGAATTTCTCTCCGCCGGCGATGGCGCTGCTACAGGAATGAAATGGCTGTCAGACAAAAAGAATTGCTTGCTCACCAGGCCGGGGGAAGGCTGGTGCAGGGATTGATTTTTACGAAAATCAAGCGCGCCTCTTCGGCATTTTCTCCATGCGACTGTAAAGCTCTTGCAGAACCTCGACACCCGCGACCGCCGCTGCTTTGTCAGGTTGCTCATTGGTATCGTTCCAGCCCTCGTCTTCGCCGCCGAGATTCGGCTGTACCACAATGCCATCGCGGCGCCCAAGAACGTTGATGCCCTTGTAGTACAGCCCGTAGTGAACGCCCTCCTGCGGGATGAGCCACGCGATCTGGCCGCGAACCGGGACGATACTCTCATCAGACCACAATTGCCGCGCTCCGTATCCAGTGCAGTTGATGATTATCGGCTGGGCAAGCGAAGCCATATCCTGCGGCGATTGAAATTCCCGGGTCTCGATGGTTCCGCCCGCGATCATAAAATCGTTCATCAACTGACGGGAGTAGTCGGCAATGTTGAATGTCAGTGTTGTGTCGCGTTTAACGTACTTGGTGGGAAACGGATGCGCGCCTTCTGGAATATCCTGCGTCTCCGGCGTCAGATCGGCGATGCGGTCTTCGTAGTGTGCGAAGTCGTGCGAATTGGCCGGCCGCGGGCGTGATCGACGTTCGGCCCGATCCTCATCGAACAGCTCATAGTGGTCTGCCCACTCAATCGGAGTTCCTGGCATACCCAGATAGCTCTGATACATGGCGAAGGAAGTGCGCGCCATCGACTCCCACTCGGCGGCAAAATTCGGCGAAGCCGCTGAGGTCAAAGCGATGCGAGAGTCCGGCGTCCATGCTCCTGTGGCTCTCGAGGAGCGCACATAGGGCGGGCGCTCTTTGGCATAGATGGTGACCTTCAAGCCGGCACGCTGCGCCGTGGTTGCCGCCGTTAAGCCCAGCGCGCCACAGCCAACCACCGCCAACTCTTTCTTTCCGTTCGCCGCATCCAGCGCCTTACGCACGACCACATCCGCCGAGCCCCAGGAGAGTGACCAGCCGCTGCCGCCGTGTCCGTAGTTGTGAACGACTACCTTGTCGCCCAGGCGCTCAGCCTCCAGCCGCGGCCCCGCTGCCCGAAACGGCCTCAGGCAGACCGTGATGCGAAAGATCCTATCCACATCGGCGCGAATGGGAGTAATGGGTCCCAGCGCATCGTAGAACGGCAGCGAAGGCGAGCCGGCGACCGAAGCTGCAATGGGCTTTTTAGCGCATCCCGTAAGGCCAACGGCGCTGCAGCCGGCAAAGGCGGCAGAGCGTTGGAGGAACAAACGACGATTCACCGTGCATCTCCCGATAGGGCATTACTTCCGGTACTGCTCGTCACTTACATGCTCCATCCAGTCCACTACCTTTCCGTCGAGTTTTTCCTGAATAGCGATATGCGTCAAGGCCGTCGTCGGCGTAGCCCCGTGCCAGTGCTTCTCGTTGGCCGAGAACCAAACTACATCCCCGGGCCGAATCTCATCAATAGGGCCGCCCTCGCGCTGCGCCCATCCAAGCCCGGCCGTGACGATCAGGGTTTGACCGAGTGGGTGCGTGTGCCATGCTGTCCGAGCCCCAGGCTCGAAAGTGACGCTGGCGCCTGCGGCACGCGCAGGGTCGGGCGCCTGAAAAAGTGGATCGATCCGGACAGTGCCGGTGAACCAGTCTGCCGGGCCCTTACCCGAAGGCTGGGAACCAACTCTCTTGATCTCCATGTTTTTACTCTCCTCATCGGTTGGTTGCTTCAGTAATGTTTCCAGGTGACCGACCAGTGTTCGTCCGGCCGAGACGATCTCAATGTCAGGCGCCCGTCAGAAATCCGGTACACCCTCGGCAGGTCCTTCCCTATCAGTTGCCGCGTGAGTGATCCTTCTACGTGATGTGTGACCGTGTGCGCCTGCTCATTCACATCGTAGCTGCCGAACGAGGCTTCGTATCCACCCAGCACGTAGTCATTCGATTGAGCAGCCTCCGACTTGGGATACATGACCTGAACCGACATGTGGCCATCACGAGTGTAGATCAGCATGCCCTTGCGATCTGTGATGTGACGAATTTTGCCATCAGGCCCTGGCTCTTCCATCCACGCCAGACGCCACGCTCCAATCAAAGTCTCCTTCGCAGAACCGGTGCCTGCGTCTTTCTTGTTTGCGGACTGCGCGTGGGATGGCCCGGATAGCGCCAGAACAACCGCCAACGTCCCATAACGTAGAAGCTTCATCGGCCCACCAACTGTTGATGAAAGTCTGGATACCGGGCCCCTTGCAGCTTGATCTTTGAGGAGGCGTCCTCCAGGGCGAGCATATCTTCAGCAGTGAGGTGAATGTCCGCCGCTCCGAGATTTTCTTCAATCCGAGCCATCTTCGTAGTGCCTGGGATGGGAACAATCCACGGTTTCTTAGTCAGCAGCCAGGCGAGCGCAATTTGCGCCGGAGTGGCTTTCTTCTGTTCCGCAAACTTACTAAGCAGATCAACCATGGCCTGGTTCACTTTACGATTCTCTGCGTTAAAGCGGGGAACGGTGCTGCGGAAATCCGTACTATCGAACTTCGTGTCTGCGTCAATCTTGCCGGTCAGAAAGCCTTTGCCCAGAGGGCTGAAGGGAACGAATCCGATCCCGAGCTCTTCCAGCGCCGGCATCACCGTCTCTTCAGGTTCCCTCCACCAGAGCGAGTATTCGCTCTGCAGTGCAGTCACCGGCTGAACAGCATGGGCGCGGCGGATGGTCTGCTCGCCCGCTTCAGAAAGGCCGAAGTGCTTCACCTTGCCTTGCTGGATCAGCTCTCTCACCGCTCCCGCGACGTCTTCAATCGGCACGTTCAAATCGACACGATGTTGGTAGAACAGATCGATCGCGTCGACCTTGAGCCTGCTCAGCGATGCGTCCGCGACCTGCTTGATGTGCTCGGGCCGGCTATTGAGAGCATTCCACTTGCCACCGTCGTTGGGGTTGGCCTCCCATCCGAACTTGGTCGCGATCGCCACCTGGCCGCGGAACGGAGCCAGGGCTTCGCCGACCAGTTCCTCATTCTGGAACGGACCATAAACCTCGGCAGTATCGAAGAAGGTGACGCCTCTCTCCACTGCGGCCCGCAACACAGAGATCATCTCCTGCTTGTCTTTTGGCGGCCCGTAGGACCAGCTCATTCCCATGCAACCGAACCCAAGAGCGGACACTTCCAGATTGCTCTTTCCCAACTTGCGATTCTGCATTGCTTCTCCTCACTACTCTTCTTATGACAACGTTACTGGGAGGGTCGTCCGGGGGCTTTCCCAATCCTGCTTATTCTTTGCCTGATCCTGCCTGGGCGGTCGATTTTATGGTCTCATCGATGGGTGTTCCTGTCCAAAATTGGACGGAGTCATTGGAAAGCGAACACCCGCGTAATCGATAACACGTGATAGGTCCCCGATTTCCTTGATCGGAACGCGTTACCTTGTCTGCCGATTTGGAGCTCAAATTGCTGGTCACATATAGGCATATTTCCTTCCCGTGAGGCTGACATGCTCAATCTGCTTCAGGACCTGCGATTCACCTTTCGTCAGATGCGCCGTTCCCCGGGCTTTGTTGTTACCGCGGTGGTCACTCTGGCGCTCGGCATCGGAGCCAATGTCGCTTCCTTTGGCCTTCTGCAGGCGTTGCTCTTTCGCCCGCTCGAAGTACCCAATGCAAAGCAGGTCATGAGCCTGCAGCGAGGACAGCAGGGGATCATTAACCTCTCCTATCCCGAGGTGCGCGATGTGCAGGAAAGAAATACTGTTTTCTCCGCCGTCGCCGCCGATCGAGTGATGGATTTTGGCCTGGAAGCGGAGGGGACCACTCGACCGGTCTGGGGATACGAAATTAGCGGGCAATACTTCGAGGTGCTCGGTATTCAGCCTCATCTTGGCCGCTTGCTGCAGCGCTCCGACGACGCCCATCCGGGTGCCGCGCAAGTTGCGGTGATCTCTTACGCCGCCTGGCAAAGTTATTTCGGCGGCGACTCCGGCATCATTGGAAAGACGGTCCGCATCGACAAGCATCCTTATACGATCATCGGCGTCACTCCCGCGAGCTTTTACGGGACGGAGAAGTTCCTGCAACCCGAACTTTTCGTTCCGATGGCGAATGAGGCGCAATTTGAACTATTCGACTGGCTGCAGTCCCGCTACACCCAGAATGTCTGGTCCATTGTGCGCATCCGGGAGGGAATCACTCCATCGCAGGTCCAGGCCGAGCTCGACTCCATCGCCGCTCAGATCGCCCGCCAATATCCCAAAGAAGAAGAGCATCTGTCGCTCAAGCTGTCGCGGCCTGGGCTGCTCGGCGATCTGTTCGGCTCCCCCGCGCGCGGATTTCTTGCCGGCATCATGGCCCTGGCGGGAATTGTTCTGCTGGCGGCCTGCGCCAATCTTGGCAGCCTGTTTGCCGCGCGCACCGCGGACCGCACCCGCGAACTTGCCATCCGTTTGGCCGTCGGGTCGAG
The DNA here is from genome assembly GCA_963763905.1 of uncultured Acidobacteriaceae bacterium. Taxonomy (GTDB): domain Bacteria; phylum Acidobacteriota; class Terriglobia; order Terriglobales; family Acidobacteriaceae; genus PALSA-350. The sequence goes on from CAVXRU010000036.1 coordinate 57,438, forward strand.
CCGCTGGCGTATCATTCGCCAGATTTTTACCGAGGCGTTTTTGATTGCTGTCTTCGGCGGCGCTGCCGGATGCGCGCTTGCCTGGAGTCTGTTGACAGCGCTCAGTTCCTGGCACCCGGCAATCAATTTTCCCATCAGGCTCGCCGTACTTCCGGGGCATTCGCTGATCCTTGTCGCGTTCCTCATCTCAGTCCTTGCCGGAGGGATATTCTCGCTGGTGCCCTTGCGACAGATTTTCGCTACCGACCCCAACGAGGCTATTCGCAGCGGAAGCAGCCAGGCCATTGCCGGCCGCCGCTGGGCCTTTCGTGATTTACTGCTGGCGATGCAGATCGCCCTCTGCTGTGTAACCGTCACTGCTGCTTTCGTTTCCCTGCGAGGACTGGCGAAAGCACTCACCATGCAACTTGGATTCGAACCGGACAACGCAATGATCGCCAAGTTCGATCTGGAGTTGGCAGGCTACAAGGACGATGCTGCCGAAAGTTTCCAACAGCGGCTTCTGCAAAGAGTTTCGCAGTTACCGGGTGTGGAAGCAGCCAGCTATGCCAACTCACTCCCGCTGGCCCTCGACCAGTCCTCATGGAGTATTTACCCGCAACAAGCGGTGGAGTATCGGCCTTCGACCCAGTCGTTTCATGCGACCGTTTACGATGTTTCTCCGGGATATTTCAAGGCGGCGGGGACCAAGCTCGTCGCCGGTCGTGATGTAGCTCTCAGCGACGGCCCCAAGACTCCTCCTGTTGCCGTTGTGAACGGTGAGTTCGCACATCAGCTCTTCCACACGGATGAGGCCGTCGGCCGCTACTTCAAAGATGGTGGGGGACGTTTGATCCAGATCATTGGAGTGGTCGAGGACGGCAAATATGAAAGCCTCAGCGAATCGCCGCACCCCGCGGCATTCTTTCCCATGGGGCAGCAAAGAAACACGGCCACGGCGCTGGTCGTTCGAACCCGGATGGATACAAACGCAATGGCAGCCACGGTCCGCAAAGTGGTACACGATCTCGACCCCGGGGTACCAATCCAGGATTTGAGCTCCTGGAGAAAGCAGCTTGCCTTGCAGCTCTTTCCTGCGCGTGCCGCCACGGTCGCGCTCAGCGTTTTCGGCATCTTTGGACTACTGCTGTCGATCACTGGAACGTTCGGTCTTGCCTCTTACACAGTGGCAAAGCGCCTGCGCGAGTTGAGTATTCGTGTAGCATTGGGTGCGCAGGCCAGGCAGATTATAGCTGCCGCGCTGGGCCGTATGATCACACTGGTTACGGGCGGACTGATTGCCGGCCTGATGCTCGGCATTGGGGCAGGCAAGTTTCTTTCGGCGATCGTCTACCATGCCTCTGCACAGGACCCGGTTGTATTGTTGGCCGTTGTGGTAACGATGCTGCTCACCGCATTACTCTCCATAGCAAGTCCGGTGCGGCGTGCGCTGCATCTCGATCCGGCCCATCTTTTGCGCGAAGAGTGACTCCGGCCGGAACACCCAGGTCTCAAAAGCGAGACCTGGGCCACCCACTTAAAGTCTGGACGTTGCAGCTTGTTTTTCTGTACCTTCCAGGCCTGCTTGCTTGCCGCAGCCATGAGGCTTCCCCTGTCGGTGCAGGCAACTACCGAATGAATCTCCATTTCTTCCTCGAGTAAACTACTTCAGCGCATTCATTCTTCACCGGGAGAGAGTAAACATCTTGTTGGAAAAGCGGACCATGAACAAGAAGAAGCTTGGCAACTCAGACATGGAACTCACTTCGATCGGGTTCGGATCGTGGGCGATCGGCGGTGGCGACTGGCAATTTTCCTGGGGACCGCAGGACGACCAGGATTCGATCGCGGCCATTCACAAGGCATTGGAACTCGGAATCAACTGGATTGACACGGCGGCGGTGTATGGCCTCGGGCATTCCGAAGAGGTGGTTGCCCGGGCACTGAAAGAGACTCCTCACAAGCCATTCCTCTTTACGAAATGCGGATTAGTCTGGGACGAGAAGCGCGAGGTCAGTAACAGTCTGAAGCACATTCGCCGCGAGGCAGAGGACAGTCTTCGCCGCCTCGGGGTAGAGGCCATCGATCTTTACCAGATGCATTGGCCTAAGCCAGACGAGGAGATCGAAGAAGCATGGGGAGTGATGGCAGACCTGCGAAGGCAAGGCAAAGTTCGTTGGATCGGCGTCTCGAACTTCAGCGCGGATCAGATGAAGCGCGTCATGCAAATTGCTCCGGTCACTTCGAACCAACCGCCCTACTCCATGCTGAACCGGGCGATTGAGGCAACGATCCTGCCATTTTGCCAGGAGAATAATATCGGCGTCATCAATTACGCCCCGATGCATTCCGGTTTGTTGACTGGCGCTATGACTAAGGATCGTGTTGCCAATTTTACGAGTGACGACTTTCGGCGTAACGCGAAGAACTACCAGGAGCCTCTGCTCTCGCGGAACCTGGCGGTGGCGGACTTTCTCGCGAAAATAGGTGCCAGGCACGGGGTGAGCGCAGGTGTTGTGGCGATTGCCTGGACCCTGCATCAACCGGCAATCACCGCTGCCATCGTCGGCGGCCGCAACGCACAGCAGGTCGAAGGGTTTATTCCTGCGGCGACCTTCCGCTTATCGGAAGAGGAGTATTCAGAGATCCAGAGCTATCTTGCCCAACACGTGGCTTAGATTTCGCTCACGACCGCAAAGCGGCGTCGTACACAGCCTTGCCTATGCGGGCGATGACCGCCTTGCGCGCAGCCTCATCTGCAGTCGAGTCAGTAATGAATACTGCGATCGCAAGCTTTCGCCCATCTGGCAAGCTGATCAGCCCGATATCGTTGAACGCGTGGCAGACTCCGTTATCCACATCCGATGTTCCGCTTTTGTGCGCCACAATGGTTCCCTTGGGCAGAGCGCCATCCAGACGCCCTGTAGGCGTCGCAGGCTGCATCCACCCCAACAGCAAGCTGGTATGCTGCGTCGTCAGGGGTGAGTGATCACTGATCGTACGCAGCAACTGAACGGCTCCCGCCGGTTCAAACCAATTCCGATATTGAGCTTGAACATCCCGATGCAGTTCGCGTTCTCCATCTTCCAAATGGAACCCCTTAACAGGGAGGGAGGCAATGTACTCCTTAACCACGCTCGGACCTCCGGCAAGGCGCAGCAAGACATCGGTCGCCGTGTTGTCACTGAGCCCGACGCTCAGCTGTAAGAGACGACTCAGCGGTACGTCAACATCCGCGTCTGGATATTCGTCCTGCAGCGGACTGTAGGGCTTCGGCAGGATGAGGTCCTGCTTACGAAACCGTATCGGCTGGTCCAGCGAAAATTTGCCTTGTTCCACCTGGTGCAAAACCGCCACCGCCAAAGGCAGTTTGAATACGGACTGCATGGGCGGGTGCGAGAGAGCGTCGACATCGCAGTTCAATGCAGTCCCCGGTAACGAGCAAGCCACCGAGACTTTGCCTTGTGCGCTCTTGGCAATATCCCTGATTTGTTTTTGCAGTGCCTCTTGTGCGGTTGAGGGAGTAGCTGGTTGTGCGATGAAAAGCAGAACAAGGAGGGCTAAAGAAAAATTAGTCCGTATCATCGTCCATGTCCTCCCAGCGAGCTTCGCACGCGTTGCACAACCAGGTCTCGCGGCCGAGGGGAAGCGGCACCGCGAAAACAGACACAGAAGCCAGTGCAGCCCCGCGGGACGAGCCTTCAAAAGTAATGTCGGTAGAGCCACATTTCGGACACTGAGGCTGCAGGAAGTCCTCTTCATCGTCGAACGGGATTACATGCGGAATGGACTGACGCAATAACTCGGACGCCGCTGCCTCGTCTTTATCTTCCACCTGCAGCCGAATGCCGCCGATAAAATTCGAAACCTGCCAATCGAGGCGGACAAGATTTTCATCGCGAAGAAACACATAAATACCGGCGGACTCAAGTAAGGTGCGCGCGACGATAGCCTCGGAGAGGTCGCGATAGCGGCGTAGCGTGACAAGCTTGCGGCGTTCTGGTGGATTCTCCTCCTCTTCGATGATGGGTGGCTCAAGATTCCGGCGCGCAAACTCCGCCCTGAGGGCTGCCTGAGCGGGTTCGGTAAGTGAATCGTATGAGTGGGCAAGTTCCAGCAGTTCGCCCTCAAGCATATTCTTATAGCTGTCTGCGATGTCTTTCGGATCAAGATCCATTGATCGAGATAGTAGCAGCCCTGCAACCCCGGGTGCTGCGGGATAATATGATCGTAGGCTGGAAAAACCCAGTCGCCAGTTGATCATGATCTTCATCAGCCTAACCCGTCTGAGAATTCGATCGATTCGTTTTGTCCCCCATTTCGCGCTTTATGCCTTCCGCGCCCTCCGCCAGGTAAAGAAGGCGCCCGGATTCCAAAAAGGAGGGTTGCTGACTGACCGCAGTTGGACCTTTTGGACGATGACTGCCTGGGACACTCAGGAGAACATGCGTCAATTCATGACGACCGGGGCGCACAAGAATGCCATGCCACGTCTTCTCCATTGGTGTGATGAGGCTTCCGTCGCCCATTGGAGCCAGCTCGAAGCTACCCTCCCGTCCTGGATCGATGCCGACAAACGCATGCGCGAGATCGGCCGCCCATCGAAGGTGCTCCACCCCAGTCCCCAGCACGCGACCCTGAGCTATCGAACTCCGCGCACAACCGGAACCGGCGAAATTCGGCCGTCAAACTGATTACTATAAAAAGATGACCGGTGTGTGGCATCGATACCCAACCTTGTATGAGATCAACACCTGGGTCTGGCTTTTCGAATTAAGCCAGAAATACGGAGAAACGCTGACTCTCTCCGGGATCCCTGCGGTCGAGTGGGACGCGATCGCCTCGTATCGCTTCGATGCAGTGTGGTTGATGGGAGTGTGGGAACGTAGTCCAGCCGGCATTGCGATAGCGAACCAAGACCAGCATCTTATGGAAGACTTCCGGCGGGCTCTTCCCGACTTTCGTCCGGAGGACAACGTGGGCTCAGCCTACTGCATACGAAACTACCAGGTCGATCCGCATCTTGGAGGGCCTGAAGGTCTCGCCGTGGCTCGCCGTGAACTCTCCAGGCGAGGCATCAAGCTGATCCTGGACTATGTGCCCAACCATGTGGCAATCGATCATCCATGGCTTACCGAACACCCGGAATATTTCATCCTTGGTACTGGCGAAGATCTCCGGCACAACCCATCCGCTTACATTCAGGTTGCTGGATTCGTGTACGCGCGCGGGCGAGATCCATTTTTCCCCGCTTGGCCAGATGTCGTTCAGTTGAATGCGTTTGCCCCCGGACTGCGACAAGCCGCAACAGAGACAGTATCAAGCATTGCCCGGCAGTGCGACGGCATCCGCTGTGACATGGCGATGCTGCTGCTGAATGAGATCTTTCAACGCACCTGGGGCAGCCGTGCTGGACCCGCTCCCGTCACCGAGTACTGGACCGAAATAATCTCGGCCGTAGACATCAACCATCCCGCGTTCCTCTTCATTGCGGAGGCTTATTGGGATAAAGAGTGGCAACTCCAGCAATTGGGCTTCGATTTCTGTTATGACAAGAGGCTCTATGATCGACTGACCCACGGCAATGCCATGGACCTTCGCCTGCACCTCGCTGCGGATCAAACCTATCAGGACAAGCTTATTCGCTTCATCGAAAACCATGATGAACCCCGGGCTGCACTTGCCTTTGCGCCGGATAAAGAGCAACTGGCCGCGGTCATCGTTGCCACCCTTCCCGGAATGAAGCTTCTCCATGAAGGGCAGTTCGAGGGCCGCAAGGTGAGGCTGCCGGTATTTCTGCGCCGCCGTCCGAAAGAGGCCGTCAATCAGGATCTGCAATCGTTCTACGAACAGCTTCTCAGCGCAACCGATAAGGCTTGCTTTCACGACGGCCATTGGACTCTGTGCGCGTGTAGCGGTTGGCCAGACAATTCCAGCTTCCGAAACTTACTGGCCTGGAGCTGGCTCAAAGATAATCAGCGCTACCTCATAGTCGTCAACTTTGGCGACTCTGCGTCACAAGGCCAGTTACGATTACCTTGGTCAGGTGCGGCCGAAAGCGACTGGCTCTTACAGGATGCAATCTCTGGCGCCATCTATGAGCGGACTGCAGATCAAATGCGAAGCTTGTTCGTGGACCTGGGCCCCTGGAAATATCACTTCTTTGAATGTCGTCGAGCCTGAGTTGCCGCCACTGCGGCTCCAGGCTCAGCCGATGCCGTGCCCTTCCTCCAGGACCGAGTTCTCACGCAGACTCTTTAGCCCCTGAGGGGATTGTTTTCTCACACTGAACCGGAATGGACGTTATCGAGGTCTGCCGCGGCTCATCGTTTGCAGGCATGCGTGCGCAAAGCAATAATGGAAGCATGCCACTGCATGTTCCGTCCCGCCTTATGGCTACGTGTCGCCAGAAGGCAGAATGGACGGTATGGCTCGATCGACTGCCGGCTACCGTGGAATCCCTCTCGAAGCAATGGTCATTCACTCCAGGTACTGTGTACGAAAGCGCGAGCTGTGCGTGGGTAGCATCGGTAACATGCGCGGATGATTCTCCCGCAGTGCTGAAGCTCGGCCTTTCGCACATGGAGGGGCGGGACGAAGCCCACGGTTTACGGTTTTGGAACGGAGACCCTACGGCGCGGCTGCTTATGTCGGATGACGAGCTTGGTGCCATGCTCCTGGAGCGCTGCGAACCAGGAACTTCATTGCGCGAACGGCCAGAGTCCGAGCAAAATCAGGTTATCGCAAACCTGCTGCATCGCTTGTGGCGCACCCCCAGTGCATCGCACCCATTTCGACCTCTCTCGGCTCAGCTGGAATGTTGGATCGCAGAAACGATTGACGATGCTGAAGAATGGCCTGACGCGGAACTCGTCCGCGACGGTCTGCGTCTCTTTACAGAACTGCCACGCACTGCTACAGAGGAAGTCTTACTGGCGACGGACCTGCACGCCGGGAATGTACTGCGGGCGCAACGGCAGCCGTGGCTCGCGATCGATCCGAAGCCGTTCATCGGCGACCCAGCCTACGATCTAACCCAGCACCTCTTTAATTGTTCTGCGAGTCTTCGCTCGGATCCGCATGGAACCATCCGCCGTTTTGCAGACCAGGTTGGTATCGATCAAGAGCGAGTTCGACTCTGGACATTTGCTCGAGCTGCAGCGGAGCCACGTGCAGACTGGAAAAACAGCGACCTGATCCCGATCGCGAGAGCACTCAGTAAATAGACATTGCGGGTCGCGGGGCAGCCGGTCCCGGCGGATGCGCAACGAAAAGACTGGTGAAATGTAATTCCCGAAGACCCTATACTGTTGGAACTCGATCGAGCTAGCCAGCTGGCTGACTCTGAGATCAGACGAGGCTGCCTATGGCTTCCTCTAAGAGCACTACCATCTATCGGCGATGGGGCACGGTCGCCATCCTGGCGATCATACCCTGGTTGTTGCGATCTCACCTTTCTGCGCAGGCAATCTCGGAAGTTGCAGAGCTAGCGCACTTTCTAGCCTCAGAGCAACAACGTTTCTCAGTGCTCAGCTACTCGCAGACCTACACGGATGATGACCATGAAAGAGTGTCTTATAAGGGGACCCTTTACAACGCCATTCGTTCCGTTGCTTTGAAGGGATGCGAGGTGGTGGCTGATGTGGCGGTTGAAGATCGATTCTCGGGAGCGATCCAGCACAAAATCGGAGTTAGGCGAATCCGTTATGAGCAGACCGGCGAACTGATCGACGATACTGTTTATGAATACCGGTTTAGCCTTACCAGCCTCAACGCCAGCGAAATCCAGGATTTCCGTGCCAGGCCTGCGGAATTTAGCAGAGACACAAATTTTCAGTGCCAGGAAGACCGATTATGTGACCTTTCGTGGGTGCGTCTCACGTCGCCGGATGCCGGAATAAATGAGACTAGAACAGTCAATGGCCTTCAAGACCTAAGCAGAAACGTAACTGTCATTGCCCTGCCCATGGCATCTTTAGAGTCGGCGACCAATGCAGCGAAGGTGTTCCGGGGCGCCAGTCGCGCTTGTGCCGCAAACAAGTAGATTTCCCTGTTTTAACCAATCCGGATGCCACGCCGTAACGAATCTCACTCATAGCCGGAACTCCTCGAGGGAAGGACGCAACAGAACCCAATCCTTTGCCGATGGATTCCGGCCTTTCAGCCCGCTATTATGTTCTTGAAGCTAGTCCCGTGAAAGAGGACAGCAACTTGGAACCACTCGAAGCGCACCGGACATTCTTCGCAGAGTTGATGACCGCAATCGTCGGCGTGCCCCACAGCCGGCTCACCACAGCCTTTGCTTCGACTGCCCGGGAGCGGTACCTTGGGCCCGGCCCCTGGAAGGTGTTCACCGGGCGTGGATACACGCAAACTCCAACCGCCGATTCGTCGTTGCTTTATCAGGACATTGTCGTGGCGCTCGAAGAAGACCGTGGGATAAACAATGGTCAGCCCTCGCTGCACGCACTTTGTCTTGCCGCTCTCAATGTGAAAGAAGGTGAAAGGGTCACTCATATTGGAGCGGGTTCGGGCTATTACACCGCGATACTCGCGGCATTGACGACCCCATCGGGAGCAGTGAGTGCCTACGAGGTCGAAGAAACTCTGGCGCACAGAGCGTCCGTCAATTTGGCGCACCTGTCGCATGTGACGGTGCACGCACGTTCGGGAACCGAAGGCTCAATTCCGGATAGCGATGTGATTTACGTTTCGGCTGGAGCCAGTGCACCGTTGGATCTCTGGCTCGACGCTTTACGTCCGGCCGGGCGACTACTGTTTCCTCTCACCCCGGACCGTACCGGCGGTATGCCTGGAGCAGGTTACATCTTGCTGGTGACACGGGTTCAAGAACAACGATACGATGCCCGGTTCGTATGCCCGGCAATGTTTATTCCGTGCCTTGGCGCGCGGGACGAGGATACGGCGAAGAAGTTGGCAGCGGCTTTCCGCCGCGGCGGGGTTAGCGAGGTCCGGTCCTTGTGGCGGCGGACAGAGCCGGATGAAACCTGCTGGTGCTCGGGAAACGGCTGGTGGCTCTCCACTGTCGAAAACCGATCTGAAACCGCAGAAATGAAATCGCGTCAAGGAATCTAAATTGCCCCGTTGCAAACGTGTCCTGGTAGAGTTTCGCAGCGTTTTGAGCAACGGCCGCCTGAAAGAAGAGCGTTTCGATGTCTCATTTCAACTCGACCGCCTGAGGCGAAATCTCCGCATCAGCCTGCGCAAGCTGCTGAAAAATCCGACACTAAGTCTCATGATCATGCTGACGCTGGCCCTTGGTATTGGCGCCAACGCGGCTATGTTTTCTGTTTGTTATGCGGTATTTCTTGCGCCTTTACCCTATCCCTATCCCAGCCAACTGGTCGTGCTGCAATCGAAGATTCAAGGCCACGACGACTGGGTTTCGACTCTGGACTTCATCGACTGGAAACAGCAGAACACCCTTTTCCAGGATCTGAACGCATGGACCGGGGGTGGCTTTAACATCGCCACCCAGGCTGAGCCGGAAAACCTCGCCGCTAGCCACGTGACCGTCGGTCTCTACCAGATGATGGGCGATCGCTTCTACCTGGGCCGCAATTTTCTTCCTGACGAGGGAACAGCAGGCAAGGACCACGTCGTCATTCTTACCCATGCCATGTGGAATCGGCTCGGCGCCAATCCTTCTATTGTCGGTACTGTCCTGCATATGGATGGCGAGCCCTACGTCGTAGTGGGTGTGCTTAGCCCGGGCATGCGGGATCGGGGTTCGCCGGTGATTGTGCCACTGATCTTCAGACCTGAACAAATCAATCGCGACTATCACTGGGTGAATGTGATCGGACGTCTTAAACCTGGCATCAGTGTTCGCCAGGCTCAGGCAAGTATTGATGCCATCGTGGCTCACATCGCTCAGACCCATCCCGAGGCCAAAGGTTGGACCGTGACCGTGGAACCTTTCAGGAGTGCCTCTCTTCATGCCCATCAGGAGCTGACTCTATGGCTGCTGATGGGAGCAGTGGCCTTCGTCCTGGTGATTGCGTGCGTGAACGTCGCCAGTTTGCTGTTAGCCAAGGCCATGACAGAACAAAGAGAAGTAGCCATCCGCGGCGCATTGGGAGCCTCGCCGGCAGCAATATTCGCAGAGTTTTTGACCGAGAGCCTGATGTTGTCACTCTTCGCCGGCGGATTGAGCACTGTCGCAGGCTATGTCATGGTGCGAGGATTGATCACTGTGATGCCCGCGGGGACCCTGCCAGCCTCGGCAGATGTGCGCTTGAATCTCCCCGTCCTGCTCTTCACCCTTGGCATCGCGATTGCTGCTGGTCTTCTTTTTGGCTGCATTCCCGCCTGGTACACGTCGCGCCTCGATCCAGTCGAAAGCATCAAGGAGGGCGGCCGTTCGGGAGCAGGTCTAGGCCGCCACCGGCTGCGCCGGTTCCTGGTCGTCAGCGAGTTTTCGCTTGCCCTGGCATTGCTGGCGGGGGCGGGATTGGCTATCCATAGTTTCTGGAATCTCCTTCACGTTGATTTAGGAGTCCGCACCAACCGAGTTCTCACTTTCGTACTTGGCGTACCTGACTCACGTTCCAAGCAGCCGGAGCGAATCGTGGCCTACTATCGTCAAATTCTCTCCCGCATCGAATCGGTTCCCGGCGTTTCTGATGCAACCGTGATGTCAGGCATGCCTCTTCAAGTGCCGGGTTTCAGTATGCCTTTCACGATTACGGGGAAGCCTGAGGATCCTGGGCTACACCTGGCCGCAAGCGTACAGCAGGTTACGCCCTCCTATTACCGGACGTTCGGAATCACCTTGACGAGAGGGCGCGGCTTTACCGAACACGACAATGCATCGAGCATGAAAGTCGCTATGGTGAACGAAGAATTCGTCCGCCATTTTCTGCAAGGCATCGACCCTCTGCGGCAACGGGTGATCATGCAACAATTCATTCCGGGAATCACCAGGCTGGGTCCCGCGGTGGAGTGGCAGATCGTAGGCATTTACCGTACCGTGCGAAGCGCAGGGCTGCGCGACAGCGTAGCGGAGATCGACATTCCCTTTTGGCAGAGTCCCTGGGACAACGCCAGCATTGGTGTGCGTACTGCGCAGGATCCAGAGTCGATGTTTCGAAGTGTTGCCGCGGCGGTGCATGCCGTCGACCCCCAAATCGGCCTGGCAGAACCACGCACAATGGACCGGGTGCGAGACGAGGTGCTGGCCAGTGACCGTTTCACCATGCTCCTCTTCGGGTGCTTTGCCTTAGTCGCTCTGATGCTGGCTGCAGTCGGCATCTACGGTGTCATGGCCTTCTCTGTGACCCAGCGCACGCAGGAGATGGCCCTGCGGATCGCTCTTGGCGCCACACGCTCCCGCGTAGTTGCGCTGGTGATGAAGGAGGGCATCATGCTGGCATCGCTCGGCTTCGCCCTCGGTCTGATTGGCGCGTTGTTCGTGCAGCGGGCAATGCAGAGTACCCTGTATGACATTGGCGCTATCGATTTTGCTTCCATGGGCACAGTCGTGTTTCTTCTTCTCATTGCCGCTCTCCTGGCCTGTTATTTGCCGGCATGCCGCGCAGCCTCCGCCGATCTCATGCAAACGCTGAGAAACGAGTAACTCATCTCTTGAGAGGCCGCGAGATCACGCAAGCGTTTATGCCGCCAACTCCCATAGAAAGCTTTCCCGCCAGGCCCTGAGGGAACGGACAAGCGTCAGAGAAAACAAAACTCCGGTGAATCATTTGGATCGCCTTGTTTAGATCCTCTGGTCTCAATGGGGTAGGGAAGAGGTGTCCACTTTCAAACCCCATGTACTGTGCGGTAAGCTCCCAGCCGCTCCCGGCGCTCATGCCGTGTCCAAACGTGCCCTTCCGAGCGGTCACCAGCACATCCTCAGGGAGCATGGAACGAAGCGTTGCCATCTCTGCGTAATCCCCGGGAGTCGCAGTGGCGTGTAAATCCCAGGTGCCCACCTCGCTGACCTCAGCATTTGCTTCCGCAAGCGCCTGCTGAATGGACGCCCGTGGGCCATCGATTGACGGAGTAATGATGTGGTGCGCATCTGCGCTTACGCCCACAGAAACAGGCTCCATCCCCAGCGGATGAAATCCGCGATCCACCAGGTACTCCATGTCTCCAATAATCCAAACTGCTGCTCCTCCGGCAATATGTGTGCCTTGCAGAAAAGTGAGAGGATTCGACACCTTTCGATTCGCTGCAAGCACGCGGGCTCCATAGAAAGAGCCTACTGTCAGCGGATGAGGAGGCGGATCCGTCGCACCGATGACTACCAGTTTGGCCTCTCCCGTCTCGATCGCTCCCATCCCTAAACGAAGAGCAACTCCAAAAGTCGAGCAAGCGGCAACCGGAGCGAACACAAGTCCAGTGATCTTTGCCAGGATCGAGACCTGGGATGCGGGAGTATTGTGGATATTCCAAATGAAATTTGCTGATACCTTCCATGGTGGCTCGGGCGACTGCCATTTTTCCTGAAGGCGAGCATGGCGTCTGCTCCGCTCGCGCAAAACGTTAAGCTTGCCGCTTTCCACGTCGCCCTCAACTGCCAGCCCATCAATCTCTGCAGCCTCCGCCAGATACGCTTGCAGTTCAGGAGAAAAGGCCATCCAGAACGCGTTCCAGTTCGACGTTGCCTCGTCTCTGTGATGGGCAGGGGCCAATTCGGGATCGACCGGAATGTCACCGGTGTGGTTTCCTCCGCGACTTCCACCTGCCAGGTACGCAGCAAGTACGGAGTTATGCGCCGGTAGCGCCCAGAATGCGTTCCAACGGTTCTGCGCCTCATAGAGGGCGATGCTGCTTTTATAAAAGGTATCGACTGCGCCCAGTCCCGTGCCGACGTAGACATGTGTTTCGTTGCCCAGGTCGTGCAGAAGCGTATCCAGGCCCGGATTCTGATCCAGAGCCTGAATGAATGCGCCAATTGCGTAGAGCGAGGGCGTATCCATCTTCTCTTTCAAATTCTGAAAGTGCCGGGGAGCGAAGCGAGAGTCGATCCACCTCCGATAATCATTGAAGTCAAAATCAGGTTGGCCAACCAGGAAATTGTTCGGACCAAACCCCTCGAAGGGAGTCAACCAGCTTTCCGCTGTCGCGAGATTTTTCCTGAACACCGCGACGTTTGGTGACTTGGGAGCGACGATGCCCCATCCAAACACACCCACTCTTTTTTTCATTCAACACCCTGATCCTATTCTGGCAGGGTCACGGAATTATCGCGAAATCGGGCGGCCGTGGCAAAGCGGCGAATAGAATCACGTCTCCCTTGACATTCGACAAGAGATGGAGGATTCTGTTGTCGAACATCGAGGGGAAGGGAAGATGGCTCCATCCACAGATTTGTTGCAGGGCACGCTGGACATGCTGATCTTGCAGACGCTCGCCCCCGGGCAGGAGCATGGCTGGGCGATCGCGCAGAGAATCCAGCAGATGTCGAACGACGTACTGCAGGTTGGGCAAGGATCGCTCTATCCCGCGCTGCACCGTTTGGAATACAGGGGCTGGATACGCGCCGAGTGGGGTGCATCCGAGAACAATCGGCGTGCCCGGTTCTACTCGCTGACGGCTGCGGGACGAAAGCAATTGGAAGCAGAACTCAAGAACTGGGACCGTCTGACGGGTGCGGTGAATTTGGTGCTGCAGAGGGCATAACCGTCAAAAATCCAGCAGGAGAACAGGAGGTGCAAATGGTGGTGACGATTCCGCTCGCGATGCTGGTGACGCGGGCAGTGCGCAGCCAGTTATTCAGTATGTCGCTCGTCGATTACTGAGCATCGGGGCTATACTTTCCGCAGAAGCTTCATGATTTCTCACCGACACTGGCGGGTTTGGACAGCGATTGCGGCCCTTGCGCTCATCCTGTCTTTTGTCGTGTTGTCGACTGTTGGGCTCGCCTGCTTTACCCTGGTCCCGCTTTTATTCATCGGCCTGCTCCCCATCCCTCTCCTGCTCATGCGGCGGGACCTGCTACACGCCGGCCATATTCCCGATGCACCCTGCCTACCCGCATCCTTCCAGCGTCCTCCCCCTTCTCGACTCGCCTGATTCCGCGTTAATCCTCGAACCTCATTGAGGTTGCTCCTTCCGGAATGTGTAGGCGAGGCCGTCCAGGCCTCAGCAAGGATGTGTCATGTACCTGCATTTGTCGGCAATTGTCCCGCGGGCCATCTGTCTTTTCGTAGTGCTCGTCTTAGCAACCCTCGGCTTTCGGGCGAGGCGCAAAGGATCTTCTTACTCGAAGCGTTGTCTCTTTCGATTCACTGGCGTAGCCGTGGGGAATGCTCTTCAAATCCTCCACGTATATGTCGACCCTCGTGTGCGCTACGTCATCGCGCAAAGGCTTGAGGAACAAGCCGAGGACGAAGGCGAAGACGATTGTGCTGATCCAGGGAAACACCTTGAGCGCCAGCTTCGCCGTATACGTCGTGGCGAGCAACTCGACCGCTTGACAATACGGATGAGAGAGAAAGGATGATTCCCCCGCACAGACGTGGGTGGACCAATCGGGCCAGAAGCGGCTGTCAGCTCCAATCTGTACTTCCAACGTAAATCGTGTCGCCGCTGGAATAGGAATCACTCATTCCGGCCTGAACGATAGCCGCTGCAAACTCCTCCACGCTCGGGAGGGAACCAACTGCCTGCCGTCGTTTCTCGATCAGACCACGGCTCTGTCGTTCCAATAGCTTGGGAGTGATGGTCCCTTCGATCAAATCTCCGCTCACGATGAGAAGCCGGATGCCCCGGCCGGATAATTCCGGAATCATCGCGCGTAGCGCATTTTCGCCCGCTTTCTTGCTCGCTGCCACCGGTTCATAGCTGTCGTATCCTGGCCCAGTTCCGTGGAAGTGAGCCAGATGACTGGTCACGAACACGATACGGCTTCCAGGTTCCATCAGTCGTAGTGCTCTCGTCACAAGGTTTACCTGTGCGGTGAGGTTCAGTTGCATGGCATAGTCCGCAGCCTTGTCCTGCTCCAGGCCGCCGCTGGCGTTCAGGATAAGAAAGTCAAGTCGTCGCCATGCGGCCTCGATCTGATCGAAGGTCGTGGCTATGTCATCCGCCTTCGTAATATCTGCTTCAATAAGAAGCGGTTTTCTCCCCATGGCAATTAAATCATCAGCCACTGCTTGCGCTTTCGGCCGCTTGCTTCGATAGTTGATGGCGACATCCACTCCGAGTTGCCCCAGCTGCCGGGCCACGCTGGCTCCAATTCCTCGCGAAGCTCCCGTCACCAGAGCCGTCCTGCCCAGAAGCGGAGAAGACGTCGTCTGTGCCCATTCAGAAGGTGGGCACGCATTGCATTGCCCGCTGTCTCTTCCATTCATACAAACAAGTTTACTCGGTGGATTGCGAAACCCGGTTCTTCAGTGTCCGGTAAGGGAGCATCTCGAACCGTCGACAACGAGATCTGATTTCCCATGTAACATGGTGATCTGAACGAGGTTCACTTTTATGGATGATCTCGTCAAGAGCGCCCGCTCTGTCGCCACCCGTGCGGAACTACCCGGCATGAGTCTTATCGAGCACCTGGAAGAGCTCCGGAAACGCCTCATTTTCGCGGCCATCTACCTTTTCATCGGCTTCGCCATTGCATACGTATTCCGTGAGCGCCTCTATGACGTGATTCAGGCGCCTCTGGATCAACTTCACATCCCGCTTAACTTCACCCACCCAACAGACGGTTTGACCCTATACCTGAAAACCGCATTCGTCGGCGGCTCGATCTTATCCAGCCCTTTTGTCCTCTTTCAGATCTGGCTCTTTATATCGCCTGGGATGTATGCCCATGAGAAGCGGTACGTTTGGTCGTTCATGTCCGCGACCATCGCTCTTTTTCTCGCCGGCGCCTATTTCGGGTATCGCTGGGTTCTGCCGGGTGCAATCAAGGTCTTGGTCCTCGATTTTGGTCATCGCTTCCACCCAATTCTCACCATTGAGGACTATACCGGCTTCTTCCTGGCAATCATTCTTGGCCTCGGCATCGCCTTTGAGCTACCCATTCTGATGTTTTTTCTTGCCCTGTTCGGCATCGTTGACAGCAAATTTCTCCTCCGGAATTTTAAGTACGGGGTCATTATCAGCTTCATCATCGCGGGCACTCTATGCCCGCTCCCCGATCCCTTCAGCATGTGTCTCTTTGCCTGCCCCCTGCTCGTTCTCTATTTGCTCGGGGTGGCGTTAGCGTTCCTCGCCCATCCGTCCCGAAGAAAATCGAAAACTGAAACCCATACGCCTAGCCTCGGCCTCCTGTTCTTAGTGCTCTTCCGAACGGCAGCTCTCGTGAGGGCCCGGCGTGAGGCGGTCGCGCATTGATCCGGAAAGCGGTGTGATTTACCAGGCCTATCAAGCACGTCTGGCGGACTCAGAGACCCTAACTCTGTCCACGAATATGCACTGGACGAGGGGCGAGCCGTTTGGCAGCGCTCAATGTCACCGTTAAAGGCACGTTTATCGTCGACCGGTACACGCTGCCGTTCTTGCCCGCGAATGTTGCATTCAGGCTGAGGGAAGACGAGGACGCGCTAGCGCTTGCACTGCCTGTCAGCGTCAGCTTCCAGACAACCGCCCCCGCAGAACTCACGGTGGGCGCGCTCCAGGCCGCCCTAATACCCTTCGGCAATCCGGAGATGCTGATGGACGACCCCGTTCCACCCGTGGCTACAACCGCTCCGCCAACCGGCGCCAGTGTAACCGTTTCGATTACAGACGAACTCGATGGCATGGCAATCGCCTGCGGGGAGACACTCAGCACCGCGCCGGCAACAGGCTGCACCTGCAAAGTCAAACTCTTGCTACCGCTGAGACCGTTCCCCGCAGCAGTAACCACCAGAGCGGCCGAACCCACCACCGCACTTGCAGACGCCGTAAGCGTCAACGTCTCGCTGTTACTGCTTACGCTTGCCGGCGGAGTCTGCGGATTGGCCGACCATTTTGCAGTCACGCCCGCCGGCAGTCCGCTCACCGAATAGCTGATAATGCCGGTGAACGAGCCGCCGGTCGCTGTGCTGAAGCTGGCTGTGGTCGAACTCCCTTGCACCACCGAAGCCGTACTCAGTCCTGCACTTAGCGCCAGAGTAGGCAATGGTGTCACCGTCAGCGCGTACGTGACGGATTGGGTTCCCGTGCTGTCGCTCCCGGTGATGACAATATTGTTGACTCCCGCTGCCATGGCCGAAGCCGCTGTCGCTGTTACGGTAGCAGTTGTACCCGGCAGGATGGAGCTCGGACTGATACTGCCGGACACGCCAGACGGGACACTCGCCGTCAGCGAAACCTTATTGGTGCCGGCGCCACTCTCCGTGACCCGCAGCGTGAAGGTTGTGGTCTTGCCGGCCAGCACAGTTGCGCCACTGGCGGAGGCAGCCAACCCAAAGTCGATCGTCGTCTTGCTTCCACCGCCGCCCCACGCGCCTGCCAGCGCGGCCGCGTCTACCGAGCCTAAGCCCGTAGCCAGGTTGTATTGTGCCCCGCTAGCCGTAAACCCCGTCTGGCCCGGAACGCTGTTATTGCCCGAGGCCGTGGCGTGGAACGGGCTTCTGCTCGCATTGGACAGCGCATACAAAGAAGGATTCGCGTTGCCCTGTCCCACTCCGCCCTTGGCCTGCACCACCAAAGCCATCAAACCCGCAAAAGAGGGCGAAGCAGCCGAAGTACCCGAGATCACATAAAAAGAACCGTTCTCGGCAATCACATAGCCGTCGTGAGCCGACGCCGACATCGCCACATCCGGAACCGCGCGCATACCATTGGCCGCCCCAATGCCGGTTAGCCCCTTTTGCCATGCCGGCTGGCTGTAGCGAAGGCTAGCCCCGCCACCTGAAGCCCACAACCCCGATCCACCATTCGCCCCGCTCTCGTTCCAAACCTCTTCTGGTATGTAGCTGAGTGCCGAGCCATCCCCAACGCCGTTGTTCGAAGACCAGTAAGTTGTATTGGAACCTTCGTGGAACTCGGTTCCACCCACGCAGGTGGAGTAGGGGGAACTGCACAGCCCATTCACGCCCGTACCCGATGCCGAGCTGGACGAGCCGCTATAACAACCGGCCGCGCCCGCGTCCCCTGAAGAGACAAACGCGCTGATGCCTTCACTCGCCGCCTGCTGCCAAAGGCTGTTATAGAAAGCCAGTTCCGTCGTGCCCATATCCTGTTCGCAGCTTCCGTAGCTGGTGCTCATCACCTTTGCCGTCGCATGGTTCACAATGTACTGCGCAGACAAGTCGATGCCGTCGGTCGTCGTCGTTGAGGCCGCAACCACAAATTTTAAAGTTGCCGCAGGAGCCACCGCTCCGGACCACTCCACGTCCAGCGTCGATTCATCCTGATCGCCGGCCACCAGTCCCGGGTTGGTGTTCACCAGGATCACCGATGGGTTGTTTGCCGGCAGTCCTGCGCTCGCACGAAACTGCGCAACGTCAGTCAGATTGATGTTGCTTCGGCCAACGATCGCGATCGAGCTCCCGGCGCCCGTGGTCCCTGCCTTGTACAGCGGATTCACATCATAGATCGTGGCCCAATCCGCCGGAAACAAATAGTGCGTGCTTCCGCTCGAGTAGTGCGGACTGTTGCCCAGTGCCGTGCGCGCCCGGATCTGCGACTGAAGACGAAAATCATTCAGCGAGACAATTCCACCCACCACCGCCGCCAGCGCAGAGGGAACCTGTGGATCCTGCGTGTTCGCGATGTGGCTCAGGCCTTCGACCACGTAGTGGTGGATCTGGGTGTGAAACGTATCCTCCACCTGTCCCGCGTTGCCGGAGAAAATGACCTGCCGATTGCCAGCAGGAATTTCTTCCACCACAAACCCATGCTCACTCAACCAGCTGGTAATCTTCGCCAGGTCCTGCTGGCTGGCGCCGAACCGCGCTCCATACTCTGCCGGGGTAAGCCAATGGTGAAATAAGGGGGACTGGGGATCGTGTTGCGCTTCCACCAGGTCATTGAGCGCCGCCTGCTGCGCTTGGGAAGGCTGCAGCTGGAACACCATGTGCGCGAGCGGCGTCTCCGCGCTCACCGCCCCCCGGTCAAACTCTGCCCTAGCCATCGGATGGACGTTCCCCAGCAAAGTGGTTACCTTGTTCTCGTCAATTGCGGCGGTGACCCGGTTGGCGGGCGTTTGCGCCAACACAGACGTACTTAATCCGGAGATCAGCAGAAATGAAACAACAAAAGAACAGATTCTAACTTGCTTCGGCATCGAATTCCTCGAAAGTAGAGCAGCGCGCACAGGACCGCCGATCGTCTCGGCCGTGGATTGCGTCTCCTACCTATCGGCCAGCCGGACAAGGGCTCGGGGCCTTTTCACAACAATCGGAATTACGGAAGTTGCAAATGATGGATGTTCTTGTCATTCTCACCGGGCGGAAGTGGGGATGCGGTGTGCGACCTTTGCATCATGCCCAGAGGTTTTTACAACTGCGGACTTGCCTGAAATCCGCCGGCGAACGCCCAAGAGGCGAAACCGTGCTGCGATTTGAAGTCGCAGGAAAAATTAAAAGAAAAGGGAGGTAAAGGCGGGTTTCCGGCCGCCGATAAGCAAAATGCAGCCCATTTGCGCGTCGCCACTTACGGCAATTCTGCAGTAATTACGGGGTATCAATGCGCAGACCATACGTGGATGACCGGAAGCACGGCGTACTCGAGGTCCTGGAGCACGCGCTTGTGCAGTTCATTGGCGATGACGTTGAACAGGGATTCGCCGTTTTTCTCATCGGTATGCAGCGATCCAGAACACTCAGCGACGTACTGGGGTATTCCTTCGGCGAGGAAGTCGTAAGCCTCGGGGGGGAAAGGATAGAGTCCACGTTGCGCGACCAGGACAGCGTGGTCCGCTTATCCAACGATGAGTTTGTCGTTCTTCTCAAGTCCCGCCCCTCTGCCGAGGAAAGCGGCATCGTTGCAAAACGCCTCATCGACCTGCTCCAGCGTCCCTACGCTATCCGCGGTCAGGTGGTAAACGTCAGCGTGTGCGTCGGTATCGTGCTCGGTTCGCAGTATGGCTTGCATGCAGAGCTGCTGCTGAATCGAGCCGGCATTGCGCTTCGAGCTGCACAAGCAGAAGGGCCAGGCACATTTCAGCTCTTTGAAGTTGCCATGGAGGAGCGAATCAAGGCCCGGCATGCGCTCACCGCCGATCTCCGCAAGGCTCTCCTGCTCGATCAGTTTGAGGTCCACTACCAACCACAAATAAGCATGCAAAGCCGTCAACTCATCGGCTTGGAGGCGCTGCTGCGATGGCGCCACCCTACTCTCGGCATGGTCCCCCCGGCAGAGTTCATTCCCATCGCCGAAGAGATTGGCCTTATTAAAACAATAGGAGAATGGGTGTTGCGAACTGCGTGCCGGCAAGCAGCACTGTTTTCAAATGGGACGGTTGTCGCCGTAAACGCATCACCGATACAGTTAAATAACGGCTCCTTTGTTGACACTGTCGACCGCGCGTTAGCCAGCGCCGGGCTCCCGGCAAACAGGCTCGAAATCGAGATCACGGAAGGCATCCTTCTGGAACATACAAGTGCCGTCCTGAAGACGTTGCACGATTTGCACGCCAGGGGAGTGCGCCTGGCCATCGACGATTTCGGCACCGGTTACTCCTCCCTCGGCCAGTTAGCAGAGCTACCCTTCGACACCATCAAGATCGATCGTTCGCTGGTGGGCGCCAGCGCACAGCAGCGTGCCATTGTCCGGTCCATCGTCGCGCTCGGAGAAGGCCTTGGGATGTCCGTGCTGGCGGAAGGGCTTGAGACCGAGGAAGAGTTTGACAATGCTCGTTCAGCCGGTTGCCTTGCGGGGCAGGGTTACCTCTTAGGTAAGGCAACACCCCCAAATCAGCTCGAAGAGCTTCTTGCCCGCCACTCTCGACCGGCAACTCCGCTTCCAATCACTTCATGCCGCCGCGAAATGGACCTGCAAACGATGCCCCCAAGAAGGGCAAGACGCCACCGGCGCGTCCACTAAACAGTTTTGCTACCCTGCCTGAACCCTCCCCCCGAAGGATCCAGGCAGGACTGGCCAGGAAACGTCATCTCCTGGTCGCTACCGCTATAGTGGACCGGGCCGCCCGATCGTTACATCAACGCGCGCAATCCTCTAAGCCGCCCGATTCTGCATCGTCTCCGCTGCAACACAACTCCCCATTGCTGGCTGTTCCTCTTCTGCATGACCACAACGTGCTACGTAAGAATTTGAAAATAAGCCGATGTGCTGGAGAGTGCAATTCGATCGGGAGACTTCAGAATGCCGGTACTCACGTGGTGACGAATCAGTTCGAAACAGAGTTACACGAAGGTGATCACAAACGGCACCGCCTAACCGATGGTGCCCCCAGCGGCGTCCTACAATCGCATCCAGGCCTAGCAAAAACCGCCGGCGTTTTTCTCAACGATTTAGAAGAACCACACGAAGAAGACAGATTTGGCTGCGTGCGCGGTGTGTTGTGGTCCATAGTCTTTGAGGCCGCATTGGCGATCGCAGCTGTCATTTACTGGAAGCTCCGCCTCACGCGTTAGCACAAACCGGCGGACGCTAACGTCACCACAGAGATATTTTCCAAAGCTGGTGCTTCGATCATGGAAGAAGCAACGAATCGCAGGATCCTCAACGGCTGGAAGCAAATCTCTAACCATATCGAACGCGGTGTGCGCACGGCTCAACGTTGGGAGGCCCTGCTGGGCATGCCGGTCCACCGCCCGGCATTGAAGGATAGAAGCGCCGTGGTCGCCTTCTCCGACGAACTGGAGTCGTGGCTCTCCCGCACCTCAACGCAGGTAAGGAATGAATGCGTGGCTACAGACGGCCTGGCGATGAATGTCAACGACGACAAGAACGAAAGACTCCTGCGAGCACTCGACAACTTGAGTACTGCGGTGAGGCAAAGCTGCGATCTGCTATCTCAGATGCAACGATTGCAAGCCCAACTCCGGCGGCCACGCAAGCCGCGGCGGATGGCACAGAGACCGATGCTCCCTTCTTTCCGCCGCAAGCATGGATCGCGGGTCGAGCGGACGGTCTTCGCCGGCATGGTGGATAGGCCTGGTGTCCGATGAAGGAAAACTTCGCGACGGTCTCCTCTTTGCAGAAGACGGCATCGCTCGATCCGGTTGCCGAGCATGCGTCCAACACTTCTGGCGAACGCAGATCGCCTGCCCGCGGGGGATCTCGCGGTGACAAGCATCGATTGTCGGCCGCCGTCATCATCAATATCGTGCAGGCCTCCGATCTGCTATTGCTAATGTTCTGTGGCTGGTTGGCGAGGAGCATACTGACGACCCTGTCCGCACTGCACGTCGACGGACCACTCTTTCTGGCAACCGTCACCGGCAGTTTCGTTGGGGCGGTGTGCCTCTTCCGGGCCGGCGCTTATCGGCTCATCTCCCTCCGCTCACTCGGCACACAGCTCAAGCTTCTGCCCCTCCCGTTGCTGGGCGGTGGAGGCAGCATGATGGTGTGCCTCTTCCTCATGGGTGAGGATTCCCTGGTCTTTCGCGAGTGGCCTTTTCTCTGGCTATTCTCGAGCGCGGTTGTGCTGGTCGGATCGCGGATCTATCTCTCCCGCCTGCTCCACAACTGGCTGGTTTCTGGCCGGCTTGCGCGCCGGGTTGCGGTGATTGGCGCGGGAGATTTCAGCCGCGAATTTATTGAACGCCTGCGTTCCGAGCCACACTCCTATACCGTGGTCGGCCTCTACGACGATCGTCTTTCACGAATTCCAACGGAACAAGACGGAGTCAAGGTACGCGGCAGCGTGCGCGATCTCCTGGAACGAAGCCGGCAGGAGCAGATCGACCTGATCGTGATCGCGCTCCCTCTCCGCGCCATCGCTCGCATATCGATGATCATGGAGCAGATCGGAAGCGCGGTTGCCGACATTTGTTTGACTACGGATTTCGTAGGCTTCCGTTATCGGAGCAGCCAGCTTTCCGCGGTAGGCTCCAACCCCGTGGTGTTGATCGAAGAGCGGCCGCTCAAAGATTGGCGGGCGGCCAAGAAATCAGCCTTCGATCTCATCATCGGTTCCCTGATGCTTCTTTTCCTGTCTCCCCTCCTCGCGCTTCTCGCCCTGGCAATCCGTCTTGACAGTCCCGGCCCGATCTTGTTCCGCCAACCTCGCCTTGGTTTCAATAATCGGCTCTTCACCTGTTATAAATTCCGCACCATGCATCATGGCATGACGGATCTGCTTGGCGATCGGCAGGCGACGCGGGGAGATGTGCGCATCACCCGGCTCGGCAACTGGCTGCGAAAATTAAGTCTGGACGAGTTGCCGCAGCTGCTCAACGTCCTCAAAGGCAACATGTCCCTGGTTGGACCGCGGCCCCACCCGCCCAACACCAAGGCGGAGGACAAGCTGTTCACTGATGTTGTTGCAAAATATGCTTTCCGCCATCGGGTCAAGCCAGGCATTACCGGATGGGCTCAGATCAACGGATGGCGCGGTGAAACGAAAACGTTGGAGCAGATTGAAAACAGGGTAGCCTGTGACCTGGCGTACATCGAGAACTGGTCAATCTGGTTCGACCTGCGCATTATGGTCCTGACGCTCACCCGCGAGATCCTGAGCAGCCAAGCGTTCTGAACGATGCGCTATTTGTCCCCGATGATGTCGATCTTGTGAATCTCCAGTTTGTTTGAAAATAGCTCGTCGGCTTTGGCCATCAGTGCCTTGGCGATCGCGCCGTTCAAATGGGCGTTCCGGCCGGCCTCATCCTGGAAGGTGTCGAACACTGCATAAGAGTCGGGTCCCTCCTTGATGCCATACCAGGTCACGGTTCCTGCCTCTGCCTTAGCCATCTCTGCGCCTTGTTTGAGGAACGCTTCCACATCCGCGGCCTTGCCGGGCTTAGCCTTGAGCGGAACGTATAACGCGAATTTTGCCATGCTTATGATCCCCCGAGTGGTTCTTCCACTCCTGGCAGGATAGCCTTTCCTTATGACAAACAGGGCCGGTAAGCTCACATCGTTTTTGATTCCATGAGCATTTCCATCATTCCCGGTCCCGATGCGCCGTTTTGCCATTAAAATAGTCGGGGATCTTCCTGGCCGGGTCCGCAGTGAAGATCTGCGGTTTCTGGCGACGAGGTCTTATCGTCTTAAGCCAGCGGACCGCACGCGAGTTTTAAGCCAAATGATCGAGTGACTCCCAGACCTGGTCACCACCCGGCGTGGTGTTCGTTTCTGTTCGTAGCCGATCCCAGGATTGCAACACGCTCATGAGCGATAGCCCGCGTTGGCCGGTTGGAACGATAGGTTCACGCAGCAGGATTGAGGTCCACCCGATTGACTCTGACTCGATGGTTTGCCGCCGCGACCATAACTTTAACCGTATTCTTCGCAGGCCCTGTCGCCAGGTCCCAGCCGGCAAATGCTGCGTTGAATCTTCCCGATAGTCCGGTCGCCCAGCAACCCCAAACCACTCCCGATAGCACGACGTCTCCTCCGGGTGTCAAACCCTATCCGCCCGCCCCTGCTCCGAGCACCACCACACCCATGACGGAAGAAGAACGGCGCAAATTGGCGCAGGAGCAGTTGAAGAAGCAGGAGAAACAGCGGGTTTTTGCCGTGATGGCAACCTTCAATACCACCTCCAACAAGGATGCTGTCCCTCTGAGTACCGGCGAGAAGTATCAACTTTTCTTCAAGAGCGCGACCGATCCGTGGCCTTTCGTGCTTACCGCTTTTGGCGCCGGCATCGATCAGGCCGAAAACAGCTTTCCCGAGTACGGACAGGGGGTCGAGGGATACGCCAAGCGATACGGTGCGGCGTACGCCGACTACTTTACCGGAAACCTGCTGGGGAACGCAGTGCTGGCCAGTTGGTGGAAAGAGGATCCCCGCTACTTTCAGAAGGGCACGGGCAGTTACACCAGCCGCGTTCTTTGGGCAGCGAGCGGCACGGTATGGTGCAAACGCGATAACGGAACCTGGGGACCGAATTATGCCAATGTTATGGGAAATTTGATGGGCGCGGCCGTTTCGAATTTGTACTACCCGGCGCCCGAGCGTACTGTCGGCGACACGCTTAGCCGCGGTTTCACCGTTACTGCCCAAGCCATTATCGGCAGCGAGATCATCGAGTTCTGGCCGGATATGGTCCGCCACCATCGGCGCAAGCAGGCGGAAAAGCTGGCGCGACAAGGCGGGGCAACTAACACCGTGCAGCCTGCTCCTGAAACTACCCCTCCACCCCCGGCCCCCCAACCCTGAGTCTGCCTTATCGCGGCGTCACCTTGACCACATTCGCCCTGCAGGACCGCACACCCTGGCAGGACTCAGGATGCAGGTCTTTGGTTAAACAGATTTCGATCGCCGTCAGCCGGTTATTGCCGCAGCTCAGTGCGAAACTTCCCGGCGGGTAGCTCGGATTGGCAGCCGCAAAGCGTCCCAGCAGGTCGTCGGGAGTGACGCCACCAGCATCCTCGCCCGTGCCAATATTCGCCGGCACCTTCACAGCTGCATAGGCCTTATGGATCGCGGCGAAATAATCATTGGCTCCCAGTCCGGAGCAGGTGCCATGGGTCTCCCATTCATGCTCCACCAAGCTGGCGGTCGGCATGATGTCCGTGTCGACCTGCGGATTGGCCGGCCCGGGTGCGTCACTGCAATGTTGCGGGTAGTCGCCGTTGGCGTCCTGCGGCCACAGTCCGTGCACGACGAAGCCCAGGTTCCGGCCGCATTCCGGGCTATCTCCGTGGGTGGCGCAGAACTCTGGCGACCAGGAAAGGTTCAGCAGGTAGAAATCAAATTGTCCTGGGGCGGCGGCTTCCTCCGGTCGTCCGCGGCGGGAGCGGCGCCGGTTATCGTCCCTGCCGTAACCGGCGTTGTCTGGCGCCTGGTACTCGCGGGCCGCTGGACGCGACTCCGTTTCGGCGCGTGGAGCAACGGGCGGGGGAGTACTTTGGCACCCTATTGTCCAAAGCATCAGCAACATTGCAATGCTCGCAGGTCCGCATGGGATGTAAGCATTCGTTCTTTCGCTTGTTTTCAACTGCTTGCCTCCCGGAACATCCAGCTTACCTCGCGCCAACCGAGGGGGCAGGCAGGTCAGCGCAACCAGGCTCGCCGAGCTCTCTGGCTCATATCCGTGACCTCAGATCCTGATTAGACTGCGCCCCTCGCGGACCTCCTATTCGAAGCCGATATAGCTATAGCGGGTGCTCAACGCCTCTGCCTCTCATCGGCAGACTTCATTGGCAGACCGGGTGGTCTAAACAGCATTACGCGTTCAAGGAATGCTTATGAATCTCAACAGCGATCTCCACGAAAACACGGAGTGGAGAGCTAAATATCGCGGGCTTCTGGAAGCCTCCCCAGATGCAATGGTGGTTGTCAATCCGAGCGGCGAGATCGTCCTTTTGAATGATCAGGCGGAGAAACAATTCGGACACCTGCGTGGTGAACTCAGAGGACAGAAGGTAGAAGGCATTATTCCCCAGGGCCTCGCCGAGAGGCTGATCGCGGAAGCAACGTCGCAGCGAACCGGTGGTGGGATTGAGCTGAATGGTCAACGAGAGGATGGAACCGAGTTTCCTATCGAAATCGTTTTAAACCCGTTTGAAACCGCAGAAGGCATCCTGGTTAAGCCGGCCATCCGCGAAATTACCGAGCGTAAGACAGCGGAGAAGCACCTTGCGCAGATGGAAGCCAAGTATCGCGGGCTATTGGAGGCTGCGCCGGATGCGATCGTGGTAGTGAACGCGAGCGGAGAGATCGCACTGCTGAATGTTCAGGCGGAGAAACAGTTCGGGTACCGGCGTGATGAGCTCCTGGGGCAGCAGGTGAAGAACATTATTCCGGACGGCTTCGCCGAGAGGCTGATCGCGGATGGAACGCGTACTGCGGCCGAAGCGCTGGCGCAGCAAATCGGTACCGGGATTGAACTCAACGGGCTGCGCAAGAATGGAAGCGAATTTCCCATTGAGATCATGCTGAGCCCGCTTGAAACCGCAGAAGGGACTTTGGTGACGGCGGCCATTCGCGACATTACGAACCGCAAAACTGCTGACAAGCACCTTGCGGACATGGAAGCCAGGTATCGCGGGTTACTCGAAGCTGCGCCCGATGCGATGGTGGTGGTGAACGCGAGCGGGGAGATCGCCCTGCTGAATGTTCAGGCGGAGAAACAGTTCGGTTACCGGCGTGATGAGCTCCTGGGGCAGCAGGTGAAGAACATTATTCCGGATGGCTTCGCCGAGAGGCTGGTCGCGGATGGAACGCGCACTGCGGCCGAAGCGCTGGCGCAGCAAATCGGTACCGGGATTGAACTCATCGGCCGGCGGAAGGACGGAAGTACTTTCCCCATCGAGATCATGCTGAGTCCACTCGAAAGCGCAGAGGGCATCCTGGTGACGGCTGCGATTCGCGACATTACGGAGCGCAAGCGGGTCGAAGATTCTCTTCGTAACAGTGAGGAACGCTTCCGCCTGATGGCGTCGGGTATTAAGGACTACGCCAACGTAATGTTGGACCCGGAGGGCTTGGTGGTCAGCTGGAACGAAGGCGCGGAAAGAACTAAAGGATATCGGGCAGAGGAGATTATCGGTCAGCCGTTCTCCCGGTTCTATCCTGCGGAAGATATCCACAACGGAAAACCGGCCAGGGAATTGGCTCGGGCGACAGAGAGCGGGAGCTTTGAAGACGAAGGATGGCGCGTGCGCAAGGATGGCACTCGCTTTCTTGCCAATGTCGTGATTACAACGTTGCGGGACGAGAATGGGCGGCTGCGGGGATTTGGGAAAATCACTCGCGACATCACCGAGCGTAAGCGATCCGAGGAGCAGTTAGGCAAGACGATGGCTGAACTGAAGCGTTCGAATGACGACCTGGAGCAATTTGCCTATGTTGCCTCGCATGATCTGCAGGAGCCCTTGCGCATGGTGGCCAGCTACACACAGCTCCTGGCCCAACGATACAAAGGACGTCTGGACTCGGACGCCGATGAGTTCATTGCCTATGCAGTCGATGGGTGCAACCGCATGCAAGGATTGATTCAGGACCTGCTGTCATATTCGCGCGCCGGGGCAAGTACAAAGGCGATGCATCGGACATCCTGTGAAGATGCACTGGCACAAGCGGTTAGGAACCTGCAAGCAACTATTGAGGCGAGCAAGGCGATTGTGGACCATGATCCGCTGCCGGCAATCAATACGGATGGAACGCAATTGGTCCAGGTTTTCCAAAACCTCATCGCCAACGCGATTAAATATCGCGGCGCTGAACTGCCGCACGTGCACGTCTCTGCCACCCGGGAAGCGGGCGAGGAATGGATCTTTTCCGTGCGTGATAACGGGATGGGCATTGAGCCGCAGTACTTCGACCGGATATTCGTGATTTTCCAGCGGCTGCACGGGCAAAAGGAGTACCAGGGCACCGGAATCGGATTAGCCATGTGTAAGAAGATTGTGGACCGGCTGGGGGGGCGGATCTGGGTCGAGTCAGAACTCACGAAGGGTTCAACCTTCTACTTCGCCCTGCCTGCGGGAGAGCAAAAATGACGGAGTTCTATGGACCCAGCGCACAACCAATCGAAGTTCTCCTGGTCGAAGATAGTCCCGGCGACGTCAGGCTCACACAGGAAGCGCTCAAAGACGCGAAGGTGCACATCAACTTGCAGGTCGCCCGCGATGGCATCGAGGCGATGTCATTGCTGAAGCAAGAAGGAGATTATGCCAAATCCCCTCGTCCGGACCTGATCCTGCTCGATCTGAACCTGCCCAAGAAAGATGGCCGCGAGGTGCTGCAGGAAATTAAGGGAAGTCCGACACTGAAAAGCATTCCTGTCGTCATTTTGACCACTTCGGCGTCGAATACCGATATCCTGCGAAGTTATATGCTCCATGCAAACTGCTACATCACCAAGCCTGTGAACCTCGACGGATTTCTCAAAGTCGTCAAGACCATTGACGGCTTCTGGTTGTCGGTGGTCAAGTTGCCGCCCCACCCAGAGGCGTGAGTTAAGCGCCTTCCTCAAGGCCCGTGAAGCACCGAATTTTCCAGCATCCCTCCCGACGCTTGGCCATCCCTTCTTCATCATTTACAACCGCCCAGCAGTCGTGTAGCATCTGCCCGTTCCGCTATTGCAGCTAACACTTGTCCCGCTATGCGTATGCTGAGGGGTTGGCGAAGAGGGTTGCTGGTAGTTCTGGTCTGCGCCTGTACCTGGGGGGTGGTGGAGATCGTACTCCCTCGCCGGGCAACGCGGGCTGCGGGGTCATCGGAATATGTGACTACCGGTGTTTTTACCCCAGCGCATCCCAGCGCCTTCGCCGCCGTTAAGGACTTTGTTGACATCCATCCGGAGCACCCGGTGCAGCCGATCGCCTACACCCACAAGGTTCACTTGGCGAAGGGGCTGCCATGTACCTTCTGCCACGTTGGGGTGGATCAAGGTCCTGAGGTACGCATTCCCGGTGTGACTGTCTGCATGAGTTGCCACCAGTCGATCGCCACCGATCGTCCGGAGATCAAGAAGATTGCTGCCTATCAAGCGCGTGGTGAAGAAATTCCCTGGGTCCGCGTTTACAACTATAGCGAGTCCGCCCACGTGCGCTTCAACCATGCACCGCACATCCGCGCCGGTGTCGACTGCGCCGCTTGCCACAGCGATTTGACCAAGCAAACAACGGCCGAACGCAAAATCGATCTGAACATGGGTTTTTGCATCAACTGTCACACGCAAAAGAAGGTCTCGATTGATTGCGAGACGTGTCACTACTAGCCTATGGAACGACGCGACTTCATCAAGATATCGGCGCTCTCGGGAGTGATGGCCACGCTCGAAGGCTGTCGCAGCGCAGAGAAGCAGCTCATTCGTTTCATACCCGAGGAAGAGCTGATCCCCGGCATCGCCACCATCAAGCCGGGCGTCTGCACTGCATGTTCCGCGGGATGCGGCCTGCTGGTCCGCGTCATGCAGGGCGAAGCCGAGGTGGTGCGTCGCGGTCAACAAGGCCTGATCAAGATGGGCCTCGCCAAGAAGCTCGAAGGCAATCCGCAGCATCCCGTCAACCAGGGAAAGCTCTGTGCCCGGGGCCAGGCGAGTCTGCAAATGCTGTATCATCCCGATCGCATCACTCATCCCATCAAGCGCACCGGCGGACGCGGTTCGGGTGAGTTCCAGGCGATAAGCTGGGACGATGCGCTAAAGGAAGTCTCGACCCATTTAGCCACGCTACAAACCTCGGGTTCGGCGAAATCGTTAGCCTTTCTGTCACGGCCTCTAAGCGGGCAGCGAAGCGAGTTGATAACAAAATTCCTGAAAGCCTACGGAGCGCCGCCCCCAGTCTGGTATCAGCCTTTTGATGAAGCCGTGCTGCGCCAAGCGAGCCTGTTCAGCTTTGGCCACGCTGCGCTGCCCACGTTCGAGCTGGCCCGCGCTGACTATGTCATCTGCTTCGGCGCGGATTTTCTGGGCACGTGGAACTCTCCTGTCGCGCAGTCGATCGGCTACGGAGAAATGCGCCAGGGGCGCCCCGGACGGCGGGCGAAGTTGGTGCAGATAGAAGCGCGAATGTCGCAGACCGGCGCCAACGCCGACGAGTGGATCGCGTGCCGTCCCGGAATGGAAGGGGTGCTCGCGCTCGGCATCGCTCATGTCATCCTGGCGGAGAAGCTGGCGCCGCAAGGTGCAGGCACGCGACCCGGCTCGCTGATTGACGGATGGGAGGCAGGCTTACCTGCGTACGCGCCAGAGGCTGTTGAGAGGCAGACAGGGGTGAGCGACGCCGTCATCAAGCGTTTGGCGCACGAATTGGTGCAAAGCGGGTCGGCCGTCGCGATGATTGGCGGGCCGTCTTTGGCGCATACGAACGGGCTGTTCAATGCACTCGCAGTCAATGCTCTGGAATCGCTGGTCGATAAGCAATCACTTCTCAGTTTCACTCCACAGCTCGGCGATGCAGCGCCAGTGCAGGCCAGCCTGGCGGCGCTCCATGGGCTGTCTGCTCAGCCGTCGCAGATGTTGTTCCTATACGAGGCCAATCCTGTTTTCTCGGCACCTCCCGGTCTCCACGTGCGCGAGGCTTTGGCGAAGATTCCGTTCATCGTCAGTTTTGGCAGCTTTATCGACGAGACCAGCGCCCAGGCCGATCTGATCTTGCCCGACCACGCCGCACTTGAGAGCTGGATGGACAGCGTGGCAGAGTCGGGCTCCTCCCGCGCGGTTGCCAGTCTGGCGCCTCCTGCGGTTTTGCCGTTGCACGACACACGTCCCATGCCCGACGTGCTGCTCGGTCTGGCGCGCCAGGTGGGCGGCGAGGTTGCCAAGGCGCTTCCCTGGGCTACGTATGACGCCATGCTGCGCGCCGCGTTTGTTCCCCTCCGGACCCGTTCCGGCTCTATCGACGTTAAACCGACGACGACTTTTGGGACGCGGCGCAGACGCAAGGCGGCTGGTGGAGTTCGCCCTCCACATCTCCACCGGTAGCAGCGGTAAAGCGTGCGCCACTGTCCGCGGCTTCGCCGGAGTTTGCCGGCGCGCGCCGCAGATTTCCCTTTTTATTTTCTGCCCTACGTTTCACAATCGTTTGCCGATGGCTCTGCTGGCGCATCTGCCCTGGCTGCAGGAACTCCCGGATGTGCTGACCTCGGCGATGTGGTCCAGTTGGGTGGAGATCAATCCGAAGACCGGCGATCGATTGGGGATCAAGCAAGGCGACCTGGTGGAAATTGCATCCGAGCAGGGGAGCGTGCGCGCGGCTGCGGTTCTTTCGCCCGGGATCGCGCCCGACATGGTGGCCATGCCGGTGGGCCAGGGACACGAGAATTTCACTCGCTTCGCCAGTGGCCGTGGCGCCAATCCGCTCTCCATTCTGGCGCCGCTTACGGAACAGGAAACCGGTTCGCTCGCCTGGGCCGCGACCCGGGTGAAACTGGCGCGGACGGGTGGACCCGAGCAGGCGAAGCTGGTGTTGTTTGCGGGAGGGATGAGTGGCTTCCCCCACGAGGAGCAGCCGCGCTAGTGATTCGAAGGAGAGACGATGGCTCATAAGTGGGGAATGGTGGTGGATCTTGATCGCTGCACGGGGTGCGAAGCCTGCGTGGTCGCTTGCCACGCGGAGAACAATATCCCTACGGCGGGCGAAGACCAGGCCGCGCGCGGCCGTGCCAAGCACTGGATTCGCGTCGAGCGCTACTGGGAGGGCGATTTTCCCAACCCCCGCGTCCGTTTTCAACCGGTGCTGTGCCAGCAGTGCGATGAGGCGCCGTGCGAGCCGGTCTGTCCCACGTACGCCAGCTATCACACTCCCGAGGGGCTGAATTCGCAGGTATACAACCGCTGCATCGGCACCCGGTTTTGTGCGAATGCCTGCCCCTACAACGTGCGCTTTTTTAATTTTTATAACCCCGAGTGGGATAAGCCACTGCAACTTCAACTTAATCCCGATGTCTCTGTGCGCACCGTGGGCATTATGGAGAAGTGCACCTTTTGCGTGCAGCGCATCAAGGCCGCCGAGATCCAGGCTGAAGCGGAGAAGCGGGAACTGAAGGACGGCGAATTTACCACCGCCTGCGCGCAATCCTGCGCCTCGAAGGCTCTCATCTTCGGCGACCTCAACGATTCCACCAGCGAAGTCGCGCGCCTGGCGAGCTCCAACCGAGGCACCAAATTGCTGGGCGAACTGGGCACCAAGCCGAACGTCACCTACCTGGAGCGAGGCACCTGGGACAATGCCAGCCACGGCTGAACAAATCGAGCAGGATCTGCTGCGGCCGCTCTTCGAGAGCAGCGGCAAGTATTGGGTCGCGGTGTCGATTGCGGCCAGCCTGCTGCTGGCGGGCGTGGCGGCCTTTGGCTACCAGCTCTATTGCGGCATTGGCGTGTGGGGCCTCAACTCTCCGGTGTTCTGGGCCTTCGACATCACCAATTTTGTTTTCTGGATCGGCATCAGCCACGCGGGCACACTCATCTCCGCGATTCTGCGCCTCACCAACGCCACCTGGCGACGCCCGGTCACGCGCTGCGCTGAGGCCATCACTGTTTTCTCTGTGCTGATCGGCGCGATTATTCCGTTGTGCCATCTCGGTCGTCCGTGGCTCGCTTACTGGATGATTCCTTACCCCAGCGAGCGCCACATCTGGCCTAACTTCCGCTCGCCGCTGGCCTGGGACTTCTTCGCCATCTCCACCTACCTCACCGGTAGCACCACTTTCCTGTATCTGCCCACCATCCCGGACTTTGCTGCCGTCCGGGACGTATCGACCGGTTTACGCAAAAAGATTTATCGCATATTGGCACTCGGGTGGCAGGGCACTCCGCGGCAATGGCAGCGGCTCGAAGTGGCGATGCACATCATGGCTGTGGTCATTGTTCCGGTTGCCGTCTCGGTGCACACCATCGTCTCCTGGGACTTTGCCATGACCCTGGTGCCCATGTGGCACTCCAGCATCTTCGGTCCATACTTCGTTGCCGGCGCTATCTTCAGCGGCATCGCCGCCCTGATCCTGGCCATGGCGCTATTGCGCAAGTTCCTGCACCTGGAGCAGTATCTCCGGCCTATCCACTTTGAAAATCTGGGTAAGTTGCTGCTGACCATGAGTCTGCTGTGGTTCTACTTCACCTTCGCCGAACGGCTTACTGCCTGGTACGGCAACTCTCCTCCCGAGATGGCGGTTTTCTGGGAGAGCATTCGCAAACAATTTGCGCCGTTGTTTTGGACGATGGTGGTCTGCAACTTCATCATCCCGGTGCCCATTCTGGCCATCAAGCGCCTGCGTACCATCACTGGAACCGCGATTGCGTCAGCCACGGTTGTGGTCGGCATGTGGCTGGAGCGCTTCCTGATCGTGGTCCCTGCGCTCGAGCATAAGTTCCTGCCTTACTCCTGGGGAACCTACCGTCCCACCTGGGTGGAAGACACTCTGATGGCCTCAAGCTTCGGCATGATGGCGCTGCTCTACCTGCTGTTCTCGAAATTCGTGCCTATGATTTCCATCTGGGAGATGAAAGTCGGGCTTCAATCTCATGGTGGCGTCCCAGTAATTGCCCCGGCGGAACCCTTGCTGGAGGGTCCACAATGAAAGCGCTCTATGGTCTCTTCGCGGATGCTGCGGGCGCACAACGCGCCTTCGAAGTGTTGCGGTCGGCCAGCTCCGAGCTGAAGTTCCCTTTGCAGCAAATTGTGGTGATTGCCGGTGAGCCCCACGAGGGCTACGAATTCTTTGATGCGCAAGCCACTTCGACTCCTTACCGTTGGGCGGTGCTGGGTGCGGTCGTGGGTGGGACGGCTGGTTATTTGTTGACCACGCTTTCGCAGAGGTCCTATCCCATTCACACCGGGGGCATGTCCCTCACTCCGGCCTGGACCAACGGCATCATCGTCTACGAAATGATCATGCTGGGCGCGATCCTCACCACGCTGCTGGTGCTGCTGATCGGCGCGGGCCTGCCGAATTTCAAGGGCGTGATTGCCGATCCTGAGGTAGGGAAGGGAAAGATTCTGGTGGGGGTTGTCGACCCGCCAGAGGGGTTAGAGCCAGAATTGGAAAGGCGCCTGCAGCTGGCAGGCGCCTGGCAAGTAAAGAAATCCCCTACGCCCCAGCCTTGATGCTTGCAACCTTGATCGTCTTGGTCGTAGCGTTCAGTGTGCCGGTCACTGTGACTTTGGCGCCGGCGAAGGTGGCGGCCTTCTTCGCGTCGTCGAGTTGATAAGCGGTCTTGGTAGCGGGATCGTAAAGCGTGTACCTGCCGCCCATGCTCACGCAACGATTAGTGCAGTCCTTCTCGCTTTCCCCCTGCTTGGCCATAACCTGGTGCCCACCCAAGGCGGCGCACTGGCTGTCGATGATTTCGCCTTTATATGTCTGCGGGGCCTGGGCAAAAATGCTCAGCGACGCCAACAGACAACCTGCACAGATCGCCAATCTCTTCATTACACCCTTCTCCTTGTGCCCATATTTCGCGTGCTGTGAACCCGCGATCAGGTAACGTCCGGGATATTTGCACAACGCTTCCAGCATTGTCAATCTTCGATCGAAATGCCCTGCTGGATGGGGGTGGCTTCAGAGGTGTGTGAGTACCGGGACAAGAAAAACATTCCCAAGAAGGAGCATCCACACAGAGATCTCTCCACTGCGCTGCGCTTCGGTCGAGATGACAAAGGGGAGAGTGGCTACTCACCGGGAGATTTGCTATCGCAATGGCGGGGCCTGTAGATCCTGCGACTCTTATCCAGCAACTGCTTTCCCTGGAAGTGCCCCTCTTCCCTTTGTCATCTCGACCGAAGCGCAGCGCAGTGGAGAGATCTCTGTGTGGATGCTCCTTCTTGGGAATGTTTCTCTTTTCCTTATCCGGAGACAATGTCGTAAGGCCGCATCATCTCGTTGGCGGCGCCGGTGCCGTTGGCTTTGTTCAGGTTGGGATTGTTGTGCAGCAGTGCTGGGGTCAACCCATTGACTGCGGGCGTCTCGGGAGCGGCGATGAACTTCGGTTCTCCGCCGGGATTCAGTGCGTGCGGATAGGTGCCAAAATAATGGTCGAATGAAATGTTCTCATCGAAAATGACAACTAGGTGCTTGATGGGCGTCTTGGTTTTCTCGTACGTACCCTCGCCCTCCGAGAAGGCTGCGGGCCCTGCAAAACAAGGGAAAACGCCATAGCGATTGCCGCAACTCGGTTCATTGACTTTCTCACCTGTCAAAAAGCGGTGAGGGAAGTCTCCCATGGCGTTCTCCAGGCCCAGATTATTTATCTGTGAATGCTGCGTCAGTCGCGACCACGAAGCTTGGTAAGCAGCCTCAGGATTTCCAGGTACAACCAAACCAGCGTGACCATGAGCCCGAACGCGCCGTACCACTCCATATATTTCGGAGCGCCCATGCGCGCGCCGTTCTCGATGAAATCGAAATCGAGCACCAGGTTGAGCGCGGCGACGGCAACGATAATCAGGCTGATGCCAATGCCGATAGGCCCTGAGCCGTTGATGGATGTGAAGTGAACCCCAAAGAACCCCAGCACAAATTGCAGCAGGTAAAACAGCATGATCGCCCCGGTCGCGGCGACAATGCCCAGCCGGAAATTCTGGGTCACCGGGATAAGCCCGGAACGATACGCGAGCAACAAAACCAGTAAGGTACCAAACGTCAGGCTTACCGATTGAATCGCGATGCCAGGGAAGCGAAGTTCGAAAACCGCTGAGATGCCGCCCAGCGCCAGTCCTTCCAACAGCGCGTAGGCGGGCGCAGTCACTGGGGACCATTCCTTCTTGAAGACAGTTACCATCGCGCAGATAAATCCGCCGATGGTGCCGATCCAAAGATAGGGCATGACCGCAAGCGGGGAGCGGTCCTGCATAAACAGATGCCATGTCCACGCTGCGGAAGCGATCGCGCAAACCAGCAGGAGGCCGGTTTTGTTGACCGTGCCCTGAAGCGTCATCCTCTCGCCGAGCTGGCCGGCGTAGCCCTCAAAACGCTTCTCGTTCAATACAGGATTAGAAGTTCGCATCAATTGCGGCATTGCAGTTACCTCTTTCTCTTCCAGTTTACGTTAAACTTGACTTGTTCGATGGAACGAGGTGGCTAGGGTTCCGGTTGTCCGGCCGGTCCAAGCGCCACAAAGGACCGGGCGGTCCGCACCCAAGGGCAAAAATCCCAGAGGGAAAAGTCGACACCGGCTTTGTGTCTCTGGAGACGTTCCTTTGCCATTAACCGCGTTCCTTCTTGTCGCTCTTGCCGCTATTGCTCACGCTACCTGGAACTTCCTGGCCAAGCGGGCGGCCCAAAGCAAACATCTCATCTGGTTTTCCTCGGCCACCGAAGCGCTATTTTTTGCACCCGTTGCCGGGTGGATCCTGAAGAACGTCTGGACGAGCCTGGGTCTCAAGTCAGCCCTGTTCCTGCTGGCGACAGGAGTTCTGCATCTCCTCTACACCGAGAGCTTGCTCCGCGGGTACCGGGCTGGCGACCTCACCATGGTGTACCCGTTAGCGCGCGGTACAGGGCCTCTGCTGTCTTTCCTGGGGGCGGTGGTTTTGCTGCATGAGCATCTGTCCCTGCTGGCCGCGACCGGGGCCGTCCTGGTCAGCTTCGGCATCCTGCTCGCGTCGGGTGGCTTCTCCGCGGTTCGAGACAGTCACAAGCATGCCGGCATCTTCTGGGGCGTGGCGACCGGATGCACGATTGCAAGTTATACCTTGGTGGATGGCTACTCGGTCAAGACGCTGCTTCTTTCCCCGATTCTGGTGGACTATGCGGGCAATCTATTTCGTCTCGTCGTGCTCTCCAGTGGAGCTTATCGCCGCCGATCGGGTCTCCGGGTGGAGTATTCACAGTGGTGGAGAGAAGCATCCGGAATCGCGGTGCTTACGCCGATCGGCTACATTCTGGTGTTGTTTGCGATGCGCCTGGCTCCGATCAGCCATGTAGCACCTATGCGTGAGATGTCGATGATGATCGGCATGTATTTCGGCGCGAGATTTCTGCGCGAGGGCCACATCGTGCGCCGTCTGATTGGCTCCGCTTTCATAGCGGGAGGAGTGGCAGCCCTGGCGCTAGGGTAAGGGCTGTGCGCTTTTATTTGCCCTTCCCTGGAAATGTTTTTCCCCAGAGCCTGGCGGACGAGGGGTCGGTGCTACGGCTATCGTTCTAGAATCCTGAAGAAAATACTCTAGAGCAAGTGGTTTTAACAATAACGCTAGGCATTCGAAGTTAATGTGATTACCGTAGGGACGGTTGCGTTCCAACAGCCCTTCACGCGTCGCTATGGAACTACACGCACCAGGCAGTGCCGAACCAGCCTGTGCCGGAGTTTAATTCTTGATATCGCCTCCCAAAGCGGAAGTTGCCATCGTAGGCGCTGGCATTCTTGGGCTGGCCCATGCCTACGTAGCAGCCAGGAGCGGCAAGTCCGTGATGGTCATCGAGAAGAGCCCGCGTGCGGCGGGCGCTTCCGTCCGTAATTTTGGCATGGTGTGGCCGATCGGCCAGCCAGCCGGTACGATGCTGGAGCTATCCTTGCGCAGCCGCGAACTGTGGCTGGAAGTTCTCGATCAGGCTAAACTGCCGCGCCGGGAAACGGGATCACTTCACCTGACCTACCGATCAGACGAGGCAGCAGTGGCGCAGGAGTTCGCCCAACTAGGTCCAAAGCTGGGCTATCAGTGCACGTGGTTGAATCGAAACGATGTTTTGAATCGGTCCCAGGCCGTGGAGCCTTGTGGACTTCTCGGAGGACTGTGGAGCAACACCGAATTCACCGTAGATCCTCGTCAGATCATGCAATCGTTGCCCGGATTTTTGCAAGAGCGTTACAATGTCCAATTTTTCTTCGGAACCGCGGTGACCGCCATCGAGCCGCCTATTCTCTACAGCGGAAACGGGCAATGGCATGCAGAAACAGTGATTGTTTGCACCGGGGATGATTTCGAAACTCTCTACCCGCGGCACTTTGCAGCCAGCGGTCTCACCCGCTGCAAACTGCAGATGATGCGTACAGCAGCGCAGCCTGGTGGATGGCAGCTCGGCCCCTCGCTGGCCGCAGGGCTCACCCTGCGCTTTTATCCCTCCTTCCAGGTTTGTACAACGCTTCCCGCACTCGCCCGGCGCATTGCCGAAGAGACCCCGGAATACGACCGCTGGGGAATCCACGCTTTGGTTTCGCAAACCGCCGATGGAGCCCTCACTCTGGGCGACTCGCACGAATACGGGCTTTCCGTCGACATCTTCAACAAGGAGGAGATCGACGAGAGCATCCTCCGCTATACGCGGCAATTCCTGCGCGCGCCTGATCTCACCGTGGCCGAGCGTTGGTACGGCGTCTATGCCAAACACCCGGAAAAACCGCTGGTGGTGATGCAGCCGGACGATGGCGTCCGGGTGGTCGCTTCCCCCGGGGGCTCGGGCATGACGCTATCGTTTGGTGTAGCAGAGCAATCGATACGAGCCTTGGGATTCATTCATGCCTGACACCAAAATCCCTGCAGTCTTTCTGGACTGGGCCGGGACCGCTGTCGACCACGGGAGCATCGCTCCGGTTCATGCTCTGGAAGATATTTTCCATGAATACGGTGTTACCGCTCCTCGTCCGTTGGTGCGCAGGCACATGGGCCTGGCCAAGAAAGACCACATCCGCAAGCTGCTCGAAGAACCGTATGTGCAGGAACAATGGATTGCTCTGCATCATGCGCCGCCGCAAGAGAGTGATGTCGAGGCGATGTACGCTGGGTTTGAGCCCCAGATGATGGAGGTTCTTGCCGGATACGCCACCGTCATCTCAGGCGTGGTGGACGCGGTGGAAGCAATGCGCGCCCTCGGCATCAAAATCGCGGGCACCACCGGCTACACGCGGCCCATGCTCGACCGGCTGGAAACGTTGGCAGCGACCCAGGGCTATCGCACCGATCGCTCCCTGGCTCCCGAAGACGCGGGCGGAGGCCGGCCCTTTCCCTGGATGTGTTACCGGCTGGCGATGGATCTGCGCATCTATCCTCTCTTCAACTGCGTGAAAATCGGCGACACCGAATCGGATATTGCCGAGGGTCGTAACGCCGGAATGTGGACCATCGGCGTGACCCGCAGTGGCAACGTCGTCGGGCTAACGGAAAGTGATTGGTCGAAACTCGATTCCGAACAACGGCGAACGCTGCTCGATTGCGCGGAGCTGGAGCTTCGTTCGGCGGGAGCCCACTACACTGCGGAAACCGTTGCCCACGTGTTGCCGATTCTGGATGAGATCACGGAGAGGATCGCGCGCGGTGAGCGCCCACGATGAAGTCATCTCTTACACTTTCCGGTCGCGGTCTCACCCGCTGGCACATGCTGACCATTTCTCTGCTTTTTCTCGGCTACGCCGGTTACTATTTCTGCCGTTCCGATTATTCCGTGGCGCTGCCTTTGATTCTTGCCGAGCAGGTGCGTAAGGGAACCCCGGCAAACATCGCCCAGGTGCGATTAGGTTCGATTGCATCCCTTGGTGTGTTGGTGTATGCCCTAGGTAAATTTCCCAGCGGCGGGTTGGCCGATCGTTTTGGTGGCCGTCGCAATTTTCTCTGTGGCATGCTGGGCTCCATCCTGTTCACCGTGCTCTTTATGTTGGGAGGTGGCTTTCCCATCTTCACTCTGGCCTGGCTGGGCAACCGGCTGGTGCAGTCCCTGGGATGGGCAGGATTGGTTAAGGTGACCTCGCGCTGGTTTTCTTACTCCGCCTATGGCAGCGTGATGGGAGTGCTCAGTCTCAGTTACCTTTTCGGGGATGCAGTTTCGCGCGCCATTATGTCGTTGCTCCTGGCGCATGGCTTTGGCTGGAGGGGAATTTTTTTGGCCGGTGCCGGTCTGCTGAGCATCATTCTTTTATTGAATGTGATCTTTCTGCGTGAATCTCCTTTGTCTTATCACTTGCCTGCGCCCGAAGAAAATCCGCTCAACCTGTTTTCGGACGTAACCATCGCCAGCCCGGACATGGCTGCGATCTTCCGCACCCTGCTAAGCTCGTACGCTTTCTGGCTGGTGTGTGGTCTTTCTCTTGGCACCACCTTGCTGCGCGAGACCTTCAATCTCTGGATCCCTACTTACTTCACCCAGATGGCTCGTATGACGGGTGCGCAAGCCGCGAGTGGGAGCGCCCTGTTTCCGTTTTTCGGCGGTGTTTCTGTTTTGCTGGCAGGGTTTCTCAGTGATTACTTTGGGCCCGAGGGCCGGAGCCGTATTCTCTTAACAGGCCTCTGTCTCACCGTCCTGGTCTTGCTCGGCTTGGCGGAGGTGTCGATCCATGCTCCGCGATGGGTGCCGGTCGCCCTGGTCGCGGCGGTCGCGTTCTGTCTCCTGGGCCCCTATTCCTATCTTGCCGGCGCCATGTCGATGGATTTTGGAGGTAAGGAAGGGAGCGCGACGGCCTCTGGTCTGATCGACGGGATCGGCTATTTTGCAGGCATTCTTTCCGGCAACGGCATGGCGCATTTGGCAGTCAACTACGGATGGCAGACAATGTTTCTAGTACTGGCCGCCGTCGCGGGGGTCACCAGCGTGGTCGCTGCCCTTGCACTCTGGCAGCAGCACCGTCGCGCGCTCGCGATCGGCCTGTTGCGTCCGGTGGAGGGACAATGATCGCGAAAGAAGATGATCTTGCAGTGACCGCGGTGGAATGCACGCCCGGCGAAGTCACCCTTACCTGGCACGATTCCTTTTACAGCGTATACAGCGCGCTGTGGCTGCGAGACAACGATCCTGTTCATCGCGATGCGCGTACCGGCCAGCGCTTGATAAGTCTGGTTGATCTTCCCCAGGAACCGCGGCTGAAGGCCGCCGAGCCTCAGCCGCCAGGACATCTCACCCTTAGCTGGGAGGACGGCAAGACCAGTGTTTTTGCTCTCAGTTGGTTGCGGGCGTATGACCGCAGCCTGCGTATTGGCTCGCGCCCTACGCGCATGCCCTGGATGGGACAGTCCGCCACAGCATTTGCCCGCTGCGATTATGCGGAGTGGATGGAGAACCCGGCCAGCCGCGAAGACTGGCTCTACTACGCCGGCCGCGACGGATTAGCCTTCCTGGGCAACGTGCCCGTCGAAAACCGGGCCGTGATAGAAGTTGCCGATCGGATTGGTTTCATTCGCGAGACCAACCATGGCGGAATCTTCGATGTTCCGAGCGCCTCCGACCGCGCCCTACCGGGGCACACCGGCAATCCTTATCGTGATCCTGTGCCTGGTTTCCAACTTCTGCATTGTCTTTCCGCTTCCGGCGAAGGCGGCGAAAGCATATTTGTAGATGGGATGGCGGTGGCTGAGCGATTGCGCGCGCACGATATTGACGCCTTTAACCTGTTGTGTCAAACGCCCATCCTCTTTCGTTTTCAGGATGCCGAAGTCGACCTGGTGGCCGAGCGGGCCATGCTCGAACTCGACACTCTGGGACAATTCCGCGCCATCTATTACAACGATCGCTTCATTGCGCCGCTGCCGCTCAAGGGGCCTCGGCTCAAAAAGTTTTATGCAGCATACGGTCAGCTTGCGCGGCTGCTGAACGAGGCGGAGAGGTCAGTGGTATGCAGGTTGCAGCCCGGCGATCTTGTCCTGATCGATAACACCCGCGTTCTTCATGGCCGTACAGGCTTTACCGGCGCATCCCGCCACCTGCAGGGCTGCTATGTGGATGCTGACGGCTTCTATAGCTCGCTGGCAGTACTCTCGCGCAAAAGGAGTTCGCATCATGACGGCGAAGCACATTGAGGATCTGGTCAATTTACTTAACACGAGGGGAGGGAGTGCCTATTTTGGCGAGCCTGTTTCGATTCTGGAACACAGTCTCCAGGCTGCTCACTCCGCTGAAGTGGCTGGCGCTGGCCCCGCGGCAATCTCTGCGGCGCTGCTGCACGACATTGGCCACATGTTGCACGGGCTTGACGAGGAGATCGCGCGTCGCGGCCTGGATGGAGTGCATGAAGAGATCGCGGCTGAGTATCTTGCACCTTGGTTCGGAGAGGACGTCACCACACCCATTCGACTCCATGTGCCGGCAAAACGGTTTCTCTGCTGGCAAGATCGCGATTATTTCTCGCGGCTCTCACCCTCCTCCGTGGAAAGTCTTGCTCTGCAAGGTGGGCCGATGAATGACGAGCAGGCCGCCGCATTTTTGCGCAACCCGTTTTCGCATGCCGCGATTGCGTTGCGTCAATGGGACGACGAGGCTAAAGTTCCCGGGCTCAGTGTTCCCAACGCCGACTACTACCTC
This sequence comes from uncultured Acidobacteriaceae bacterium, assembly GCA_963763905.1. Taxonomy (GTDB): domain Bacteria; phylum Acidobacteriota; class Terriglobia; order Terriglobales; family Acidobacteriaceae; genus PALSA-350. The sequence continues at coordinate 100,068 of CAVXRU010000036.1, forward strand.
CCAACACTGCGCGCCGCCCAGCGCGCCGCATAAAACGCTTCGTTATGCGCGAAGTGCCCACCAGGTGGCGTCTGCCAGAACGACCGACGTTTCTACCTGGCGTTCCGGGATGCTCCAATATTTCTTGAGCAGCCGATCCTTATCTTCGCTCGAGACCATCCGAAAGCCGTGCCTCTCGTAGAAGCGGATTGCCCAATTAGCATCGGCCCAAGTACCAATCAACACAGGGTCGTTGGTTAGCTCGCGCAAGTGTGAGAGCAACCGCGATCCGATGCCTTGCCCTTGGCGGTCGCTCCGTACGTAGGCATGACGGATCAGGGTCACGTCCTGTACTTGTTGAAGGCCCATCACTCCCGCGAGTATTCCATTATCCTGATAGCCCCAGAACACAACGCCCTGATTAATTTCATGCTGCAGCTTTTCGCTCGACATGTAGGGGGCGGTCCATCGGTCTTCAGGGATAACGCCCCTGTAGATTTGCGCGCCATCGTTGATGATGGTCCAAATCAATTCAAAGTCCCGGTCGTCACAACGGCGAATCATGAAAACTCAGCATATACTTTTCGGGAAGCCTAAACGCTCAAAAGCCAGACCAATATAACCACTTAGCAGTCGGGATGTATAACCACTTCAGAAGTCACTGACGTGCAGGCTAATGGCCGACCTACACAGAGCAATGGTCCCTCACTTTTGCTGCGCGGCCTACGCAAATCTTTTGCGGACGTGGTGGCTGTCGATGGTCTCGATCTTGAAGTGACCCGGGGCGAATGTTTCGGGTTGCTGGGGCCAAACGGGGCGGGGAAGACGACCACAATCGAGATATGCGAGGGACTGACCACTCCGGATGCCGGGAAGGTCGAACTGCTCGGCCTTACCTGGTCCAAAGGTGAAAACCAATTGCGCCAGCGTATCGGCATCCAATTGCAGGAGACGCAGTTTCCTGACAAGCTGACGGTCGACGAAACCCTGAGCCTCTTCCGCAGTTTTTTTCACCACGGCATTTCCGTAGAAGAATCGATCCGAACCGCGCAGCTCGAGGAAAAGCGCCATGCGCGTGTAGGCACGCTCTCGGGCGGCCAGAAGCAGCGGTTAGCTATGGCCTGTGCGCTGGTAGGCGACCCTGAGCTGTTATTTCTCGACGAGCCAACCACCGGTCTTGACCCGCAGGCGCGCCGCCATCTGTGGGACCTGGTCGACGGCCTCAAGCAGGCCGGCCGTACCATCATCCTCACTACGCACTACATGGATGAAGCAGAGCGGTTGTGTGATCGGGTGGCGATTATGGATCACGGGCGAATCATTGCGCTCGACAGTCCCGAAAAACTGATCGCCTCGATTGGTGGGGAACATATTGTGGAGTTCGCAATCACTGACAAGAACGGCAGCGACGGTGTGGTTGACCCCGCCCTGCTGACGGCAATCGCCGGGGTGCAGTCCCATCGGGTGGATGCCGGTGTACATCAGCTTTCTGTTCGCGAGCTGCACACCACCGTGCCGCTGATTTTTGCCTCGCTCGCTGCGCACGGGATGCACCTGAGCGAATTCCGCACGCATTCGGCAACCCTTGAAGATGTGTTTGTAGGGCTAACGGGAAGGAATTTGCGCGATGAGTAAGCTTGCGATGAGTAGCCTCTTTCAGCTGACGATCGTGCGTTTTCGCCTTTTCTGGCGTGAGCCGGAAGCGATTTTCTGGATCTTCATTTTTCCTATCCTGCTGGCAGTTGGCCTGGGGATTGCCTTCCGCAATCGCCCAGCGGACGTGTTGCAGGTGGGCGCAAGTACAGCGCAATTGACCCATGCCTTGGCGGCCGACAAAGGGCTTACGGCGGCCACGATGAGCGAGGCGGAGGGCACGCATGCATTGGCAACCGGCACCATTCTGCTGCTGGCCATCCAAACGCCGGATGGCGTCTGGTACAAATTCGACGAGACCAATCCCGACGCCCGGACGGCGCGGATGGTAGCCGATCGTGCCATCCAAACGGCGTTCGGGCGGCGCGAGGCGGTGCATGTTCAGAATCAGCTGGTGCACGAGACGGGTTCGCGTTATATCGATTTTTTGGTGCCCGGGCTGCTGGGGATGAACCTGATGGGTTCCGCCATCTGGGGGATGGGCTTTTCGATTGTAGAGTCCCGCCAGAAGAAGCTGCTGAAACGGCTGGTCGCGTCCCCCATGCCGCGCTGGCAATACCTGGCGTCTTATTTGCTTTCGCGGCTGTCGATGCTGGTCATCGAGGTAGTGGGCTTTTTGGGGTTTGCGGGGCTGGTATTTGGCGTGCCCTTTCGTGGCTCGCTGTGGCAATTGGGATTGTTGTGTGTACTGACCTCGCTATCGTTTTGTTCGTTGGGACTTTTGGTGGCTTCGCGGGCCACGACCATGGAAGCGGCATCGGGGCTGATGAACCTGGTCATGCTGCCTATGTGGATTTTGTCCGGAATATTTTTTTCCGCCTCTCGTTTTCCGGCGATACTTCAACCAGTCGTGCGGGCGCTTCCGCTGACGGCGGCGATTGATGCCTTGCGTGGCAATATGTTGCAGGGGATGAACCTGGGACAAGAGCTTACTCAGATGGCTATCCTGCTGACCTGGCTGGTAGCGGCATTTGCTATCGCGCTGCGTATCTTTCGCTGGAGATAGTTCCGCGCAATCGAAAGGAATGGAAATGTCGCTCGCGAACAAAGTTGCCATCGTTACCGGAGGCAATAGTGGGATCGGCAAGGCCGTCGCGCTTGAGCTCGCAAAGCAGGGTGCAAGTGTGGTCATCGACTACGTCTCTCATCCCGAGGCGACGGACGCGCTCGAGGCGCAGATCACTGCTCTGGGTGTCGAGGTCATCGGTGTCCAGGCCGATGTGAGTAAACTGGAAGACTTGCAGCGCCTCTTTGCCGCCGCGGTAGACAAGTTTTCCCATATCGACATCATGGTGAACAATGCCGGCGTGGAAACCCGCACTTCGATTCTGGATACGACCGAAGACCAATACGACAAGGTGCTCGACATCAATTTAAAGAGCGCCTTCTTCGGTACCCAGTTGGCCGCGAAGCAGATGATCAAGCAGGGAGGCGGTGGGCGGATCATCAACATGACTTCGATCCACGAAGACTGGCCGATGCCGGGGAACACCGCCTATTGTCTCTCCAAAGGCGGTATGCGGATGTTGACGCGCACGGCGGCCGTGGAGCTTGCTCCGCACAACATCCTGGTGGTGGGGGTCGCTCCAGGCGCGGTTGCGACACCGATCAACTTATCCACCATGACGGATCCAGCGCTATTGCAGAAATTAAATGCTGCCATTCCCCTCGGCCGAATGGCGAAGCCGGAAGAAATCGCCACCGTGGTGGCTTTCCTCGCTTCCGACGCCGCCGGCTACATCACGGCGACCACCATTGTCATCGACGGCGGTATGATGCAGAACAGCCCCGGCTTGTAACGGAGGGTATTCGGATGGCCGGCCTCATTCATGCACTCTTGCTGGCGATGACGGCATTGGCTGTCAACCTGGATGGGCATCCAGTCACGGACCTCGCGCCCCCGGGAACGCGGGCGGTTGTCCTCTTCTTCGCAGCGTCCGATTGCCCGGTATCCAACCGCTATATCCCTGAGATACAACGACTGACAAAGCAGTTCGAACCCCTCGGGGTCAAAGTGTGGTTTGTTTATCCGAACCCGGGAGACAATGCCAACGTTGTTCGCGCCCACGACCTGGAATACTCCATTACCGCCAACACGGCATTAGATACCACGCAGAGCCTAACCCAGATGGCGCATGTAACCACCACTCCGGAAGCAGCGATTTTTATCCCCCGGAATGGAGCGCTGCGCGAGGTATATCGTGGGCGGATCGACGACCGTTATTTGTCTCTGGGAACAGAGCGGCCGCAAGCCACACACCATGACCTCGAAGAAGCCATCCGCGCCGTGCTTGCTGGTAAGCTTGTTCCGCAGCCCGGAGGTCCGCCGGTTGGCTGTTCAATTGTGACTTTGCATCCATGAAGAATGCGTTTTGGGTCCCGTGGTTGATTCTGGCGTCTACGCATTGTGTAGCCCAGAGCACGGCGCCTGACTGGTCGCACCAGATTGCTCCGCTGGTGTATAGCAACTGCACCACCTGTCACCATCCCGGCGGTGCCGGCCCGTTCAGCCTCTTGACGTATGAGGATGCCCGGCGTTGGGGGCAGCTCATGGCTGCCGTGACTGCTTCCCGCTATATGCCGCCCTGGCTGCCGGAAAAGGGGTATGGCGACTTTGCAGATGAGCGCAGACTTACCAATCAGCAGATAGCGCTGATCGCCAAATGGGTTCAGAGCGGAATGCCCCAAGGGGATGCGTCCGCTGCGCCGCCGGTTCCCACGTACAGCGAGACTTGGCAGTACGGCAAACCAGATCTGATCCTGACAGTGGAAAAGCCGTTCAGCCTGGCCGCCTCCGGAACCGATGTCTTTCGCAATTTCGTTCTGCCCTATCCGCTCAAACAGACGCATTACATTCGGGCCATGGAGATCCGCCCGGCTGCGCCGCAGATCGTTCATCACGCCAACCTCCTCATCGACCGCACGGCATCGTTTCGCCGTTCTCACCCGGAGCAATGGAAGGACGGAGTTCCTGGGATGGAGCTTGAGGTGGATGCGGGAAACGAGTTCGATCCTGATAGCAATTTTCTATTTTGGAAGCCGGACACCCCGGTGTTGGTTGAGCCCGAAGGTATGCCCTGGAGGCTCGATCCCGGCAATGACCTGATCCTCAACATGCATCTCAAACCTTCCGGCAAGCCTGAGTTAGCTGCCGCACAAATCGGTCTTTACTTCACCGATCAACTGCCGTCGAAGCAACCTATGCTGCTGCAGTTGGAGCACGACCGTGCGCTCGACATTCCGCCAGGCGAGCGCGACTTTCTGGTTGAGGATGCTTTGCGGCTACCAGTCGATGTAGAGGTTCTTGGTATTTATCCCCATGCGCATTATCTGGGCAAGCGCATGGAGGTATGGGCGACGCTGCCCGATCAACAGAAGAAATGGCTGATCGTGATTCCCAGCTGGGACATTGACCGCCAATCGGTCTACCGATATCGCACTCCCGTGTTTTTGCCCAAAGGCTCGATCGTGCACATGCGCTATACCTATGACAACTCTTCCGCGAATGCCCACAATCCTCATGTTCCGCCGGTGAGGGTGAAGGCAGGGAACCGCTCCGAAGATGAGATGGCGCATCTTTGGCTGCAGGTCTTACCGGTAAACACGCCCCCTCATTCGCCCGATCCGAGATTGTTGCTGGAGGAGGCATGGATGAGGAACTGGCTGGAAAAGGATCCGGGCGACATTATTCCGCTCTACAACCTTGGCTCCGCGCTGGCCGGCCAAGGCAAGTATCAGGAGGCCATCGCCGTTTATCAGCACGCGCTTGCCTTGCATCCTGGGGACGAGCGCATCCTGAATGAGTTCGGTGCTGCGCTTGAGAACTCCGGAGATTGGCAGCAGGCACAGAAGGTCTTCATGAACGACATTGCCGCCCATCCGGAAACATGCAATGCGCGTTTCAACCTGGCCAGTTCGGAGTTGAAGCACGGTCAGGCCACTGCCGCCGAGCAGCAGTTTCGGACCATGCTGGCGCAGTGTCCGGCGGATGCGCCGATTCACAGCGGGCTGGGGCTCGCTTTGGAAACTGAGGGCAACACCGAAGCTGCGGAGGCCGAGCTTCGCGCAGCCCTGCAGATCGACGAAAACGACTTCACCGCTCTGTTCAACCTGGGAGATCTTAGCCCTCAAGACGAATCAACCTGAGAAGGCAGTGGGGATGCTTGAGGCGGCAGTCAAGCAGCGTCCTGACGATGCGGATGCTCACCAACAGCTTGCGACGGCGTATGCGTTATCGGGCCGTGTATCGGATGCGTTGGTGCAGTTGCGCGAAGCGATTCGACTGTCGCCAACGAATCCCGACCTGCACTCACTATTGGCGCAGGCTCTAGCCGGCACAGGGCAATTTGAGGAGGCGATTGCGGAACAAAAAGCAGCCCTTCGCCTACGACAAAACAACGCTGATGACTGGAATGATTTGGGAGTGTTGGAAGCGAGGGCAGGCAAAATAACCGAAGCCCGCGAAGATTTCCTGCACGCACTGCGTCTGGTTCCCGATCATGCGCAGGCGCGAAACAATCTGCAACATCTTCCGCCCGCTTGAACGAGCGCAATCAGCCTGCCGCACGGCTTCGTTCGACCAGGGCGCGCAGCTTTCTCAGCCCACGAAGAATAGTAACTCTCTCGGTATCGCTTGCGGCGCGCAAAGCTTCTGCCAGCGGAGTGATGGCGAGTTCTGGCATGCGGTTCGCCAGGAAGTCACGCACCTCGCTCGAAGGGGCGATCACGCTCGCGCGGCCATCGTTTTCATCCCTGCGGCGGATGACCATTCCCCGGGCCTGCAAGCGATCGACAATTCCGGAGACAGTTGAGTGGGCCAGGCTGACCTGCGCACTCAACTGTTTCAAGCTCAACCCCTGTGACAAGACCAGGGCATGCATCACCATCCGTTGCGGGCCGGTAAGATTCCCACGCGCGAACTCCGTTTCCAGCGGCTCGCGCAACCTCTGGCGAATAACGTTGAGGTGCTGGTCCATCTCTTGCGCCAATTTGACCAAAGACTCGTCAGGGGAAGAAGCCTGCTGTTTTTTCATTCAGAAGAGGTAAGGGACCAGCGCTTTTACTCGCTGCTGATAGCTGCGATACTCGGTGCCGAACTCCTCCAGCATAAATCGTTCTTCCATGCTCGACTTGAGCCACATGGCGAGAAAAAAGACGCCCACTCCCACAAGGCCGCGCACCTTACCCAGAATGACTGCTACCCCGAGCAGAGCGAGCAGGAGGCCGCTGTAGATGGGATGGCGCACGACGGTGTAAGGGCCCTGGCGAATCAGGGTATGTCCCTCTTTTACGGTGACAGCTGCGCTCCAGTTCCCACCCAGCTGAAGACGGGCCCAGATGGCGAAGGAAACCCCTATTAAAACCAGAAAAAGGCCAACCGCGCCGGTGATGTTGGAAGTTGGAGCAAAGGACAACGCAGTCCATCCGGAGTGGAAGTATTCGGTGAAAACCAGGCTAAAGGCAAGCGACCCGAGCCCTATTTCCAGGACCCGGGAGCTGAGGGGCTGGGTGCGAGCGTCCGGCTTGGTGGTGAGCAGCCCGAACAGCCAAACCACAGCCAACAAAAACCAAAGATCACAGGCGACTTTGAAGTAATTCAAGAACATCGCACGCTCCCTTCGTAGATGCGTCGTATACGACGTATCGTATGCGACGTATAATAGCCCGATCGGGCAGCCAATGCAAGCAGGCATCGCTAGCGGTCAGGACGTGATAGAAAGACGTGATAGAAAATGGGGACGCATCGGTAGCCGCGGAGGTCGACGTGAAAATATTGGACCGGGTACTAGGTTGCATCCTGATCCTGGGCGGCATTGGCCACACCTTCGGATCGCTCCAGTTTTACAAACACGATCAGCTAACGTTACTTTGGTCTCTCTCCTTCAGCCTGTTCATCTTTTTGCTGGGCACCCTCAATCTCGTACGCGCAGGGCGTCCGGAAGATACAACGCTGGCCTGGATATGTCTTGTCGCCGGCCTTTGCCACATCGCTGCCACGTTGCGCTTCGGCGTGCTGATCGGGAACCTTTTCGATTTTCGTGTGGTGCTCTTTATCGTGGTCACGCTTGGCCTTTGTGCGATGAGCGTACGCACTGTCGTCAGCAATCGATGATGTGAGATCTTGAATACGCTAGCGAGGCAACATGAAATTTGGAGTCAACACCTTCATCTGGTCGGGAACCTTTGATCCATCCAATTTCGGCTTGCTGCCTACGATCAAAGAGGCAGGGTTTGACGGGGTCGAGATTCCGTTGCTAAGGCCGAAGGAACTTCAAGCAGCCAGCATCCGCAAGGCCGTCGAAGCCAATGGTCTGGAAACTAACTGCTGTACTGCCCTGGTAGACGGCCACAGCCTGATCGGCGATAGTCCGGATATCCGGCGGCGGACCCGGCAGCACCTCCAGGACGTAGCCAAAGCCGCAGCAGACGCGGGTGCGAAGATTGTTTGCGGACCTCTCTACAGTCCGGTTGGTTATCTGCCTGGACGGCGCCGGACTGGCGACGAATGGAAGTGGGCGGTCGAGGGCTTTCAATCCGTGGGCGAAACGCTCGCTGCCCACCAGGTGACCTTCGCGATCGAACCGCTGAACCGGTTTGAAACCTATTTTCTGAACACCGCCGCGGATGCAGCCCAGCTGGCGAAGGAAATTGACCATCCGAATATCGGCATCCTGTTCGACACCTTCCATGCCAACATCGAAGAGAAAAATATCGCTGCAGGATACCGCACCGTCGGGCCCTACCTGAAACATGTTCATACCTGTGAAAACGATCGCGGCATTCCGGGATCCGGGCATGTGGAATGGAACGAAGTGTTCCAGGCCCTGCGTTCCCTCAACTATGATGGCTGGCTGACCATTGAAAGTTTTGGTTTCGCCATCGGCGATTTGAGTGCTGCTGCGTCTATATGGAGAGACATTGAACGCACTCCGGAGTCCATTGCTTTTGACGGTATACGTTTTTTGAAGGGCCAGATCGCAGAGTCCTGATCTGTGTATTCTAGATACCGGAGATTTGAATGACCCAGGTAACCCGCTCACCCAAGGTGTACGACGTTTGTATTATCGGTTCGGGAGCCGGCGGCGGCACCGCCGCCAAAGTCCTCACTGAGGGTGGTTTGAACGTTGTCATGCTGGAAGCGGGGCCGCTGCTAAATCCCCGCAAAGACTACAAAGAGCATGTGTGGCCGTACGCCCTGCCTCATCGCGGAGCAGACATTGGCGGCCGCGCGCGCCACGAGTTGAACGGCGAGTTCCTGGCCCCCAACGGTTTCTGGGAAATCGAAGGCGAGCCCTACACGACGGCTCCAGGATCGACCTTCCGCTGGTTCCGCTCACGCATCGAAGGCGGCCGTACCAATCACTACGGGCGCATTTCCTTGCGCGTCTCACCGGCGGATCTGAAGGCCCGCTCCAGAGACGGGCTGGGAGATGACTGGCCGATCACCTATGAAGAACTCGCCCCCTATTACGACAAGGTCGAAGAGTTTATCGGTGTCTTCGGAACCAAAGAAAATCTCGTAGACGCTCCGGACGGGGTCTTTCTTCCGCCCCCCAAGCCGCGCTGCACCGAAGTCCTTGTCAAGAAAGCTTGCGATCACCTCAATATCACCTGCATCCCCTCGCGCATGGCCATGCTGACGAAGTCAGTCAATGGGCGGGCTCCCTGCCACTACTGTGCGCAGTGCGGACGAGGATGCATCAGTGCATCGAACTTCAGTTCCAGCCAGGTCATGATCCCACCGGCTCAGGCCACCGGTCGCTTCACGCTGATTCCCAACGCCATGGCACGGGAGATTTTGGTCGGCAAAGACGGCAAGGCACAAGCCGTCTCCTACATCGACAAGACCACCGCGAAAGAGATGCGGGTGAATGCGCGCTCGTTCGTGGTCGCCGCCAGCGCTTGCGAAACGGCGCGCCTGTTACTCAATTCACGCTCTACACAGTTTCCTGATGGGCTTGCCAATTCATCCGGCACGCTTGGCCGGTACCTTACCGATTCTGTGGGAACCAGTGTCACCGGATATTTCCCTCAACTGGCCGCAGTGGCTCCGCACAATCACGACGGTATCGGCGGTATGCACATGTACATGCCGTGGTGGAAAGGGGATCGCAAGAACGATTTCCCGCGCGGCTATCACATCGAGTTTGGCGGAGGACGCCATATGCCCGGGGTCGGCCAGTGGGACGGAATATGCAACCACTTCGAGGGGTATGGACCGTCGCTCAAGCAAAACGTCCGTAGCATGTATGGCACCTTCATAGGATTCGCCGGGCGTGGCGAGATGATTCCCAATCCCGATACTTACTGCGAAATTGACCCCAAGGTGGTTGATAAATGGGGTATCCCCGTGCTGCGCTTCCACTTTGCCTGGAGCGACCACGAAATCAAGATGGCCAAAGACATGCAGGAAACTTTCACTGCCATTGTCGAAGCGGGAGGGGGGACCGTCTTTGGCGGAGGCAGGCGCGATCCGGCAATGCCGCAGAACGACGTGGCCATGGGCGGAAGGCCCTACGGGATCTCGGAAGGGGGAGAAATCATTCACGAATTGGGAACGGCGCGCATGGGTGACGATCCGAAGACTTCGGTACTGAATAGGTATTCCCAGGCGCACGACGTGAAAAATTTGTTTGTCGGCGACGGGGCGAGTTTTGTTACGGGACCCGACAAGAATCCCACTCTGACCATCACGGCGCTATCGTGGCGAATGTCGGAGTACCTGCTCGATCAATCTAAAAAGGGGGAGATCTAGCATGACCGTATCCCGGCGCGATGTTTTGAAGTCTTTGAGTATGGGGGCTGCGGCGACCTCAGTTCTGCGCGTTATCCCCTTGCAGGCGGCAGAGTATGCCCACCACATGATCGATACCGAGAAGGCAGAAAGCAAGGCTGGCGTGTATACGCCGAAGTATTTCCCGCCGCCTCAGTACAAAACGCTGCAGGTGTTATGCGAGAGAATTTTTCCCGCGGACGCGAACTCCGGCGGAGCGGTCGAGGCTGGGGCTCCGGAGTTTATCGACCTGCTCACCAGCGAAAATCCGCACTATCAGTTGACGCTGGGTGGTGGTTTGATGTGGCTCGACTCGACGTGCACGGATCGATTTGGAAACGCCTACCTCGACTGCACCGCGCAGCAGCAAACGGAGATGCTGGATTGCATTGCCTATCGTAAGAACGCAGTGAAGGATGTGACTTTGAGCCAGGGGGTCGAATTCTTTTCGTTTTTGCGTAACCTGACTGCGGACGGGTTCTTCACCAGCAAGATTGGCATTCAGTATTTGGGTTACATCGGGAACGGATATCTGGCGGAATTCCCAGGCTGTCCGCCGGTTCCAGGCGTTTAGCCTTTTTCGATCTGATGGGAAGGGAAAGCCCGAAAACATTTCCCAAGGGAGATCTGCGGTTCAGCAGTCCTCCCTTGGAAATGTTTTCGGGCTTCCCTCCCCACCCTTTTCTGCACATCACAGGCGTCTCTTCAGCCAGGTCAGGCCTTCGGAGGTCCCGCCCTTTGGGCGGTATTCGCAGCCGATCCATCCATCGAAGCCGAGTTCGTCTATCAAATCGAGCACGTAGTCATAATTCAGTTCCCCGCGATCGGGCTCGTTGCGGGCCGGAACACTCGCAATCTGGATGTGGCCGACGCTTTTCTCTGCCAGGTATTTCCGCAGCTTCATACTCACGTCGCCTTCCACAATCTGGCAGTGATACAGATCCATCTGTACCTTGAGTGCGGAGTTGCCGACCTCGTCCACAATCGCGTGCGCTTCGTCCTGCCGATTCAGGAAATAGCCGGGCATGTCGCGAGAATTGATCGGTTCTATCAGCAGTTCGACCCCTGCAGGCTGCGCCAGAGCAGCCGCCCAGGCGAGATTGGCGACGAAGGTGCTTCGCGATCCAGGCCCTAGCCCGGCCATCACATGCACCCGCCGGCAGTGGAGTGCTTGCGCATAGTCAAGGGCAGTGCGTATAGCCGCGCGAAACTCCGTCTCCCGGCCCGGCAGGCTGGCCAGCCCTCGCTCCCCCGCCGCCCAGTTTCCCGGCGGGGCATTGAACAGGGCCTGAACCAACCCATGCGATTGCAGCCACGCAGCCAATTGTTGCGCCGGATACTCGTAGGGGAACAGATACTCGACTGCCGTAAATCCATCTCTGGCGGCAGCGGCAAAACGGTCAGGGAAGGCATATTCCCCATACAAGAAGCTTAGGTTTGCGGCAAAGCGCAACATGACCGGAACTCCTACCAGGAAGCGCCAAAATGCTGGCGTAACTGCTCTATCTGTTGAGGCGTGAGCGGCTCCGGTCGACAGCCGGTGATGAGCCACAGTCGCGCCGTTTCTTCCAGCTCTTCGAGCGCCGCCATTGCGCTTGCGGGTGTGCTGTGCCAGACGTTGGGGCCCAGCCGGTCCACCATGACAGCGCGGATGGGTGTGCCCTGTGCTCGCATCCGCTCGATCGTTTGAGCAACCAAATCGCCCACCGCCGGATCTCCCGGACGGTGATATTCGATCAGCGGCACGTGACCCACTTTCATCACGAAATAAGGCGTGAGCGGCGGCAGAATATCCTCTCGCTTCCACACTCCTGCCAGCGTCAGCGCAACCAGGTGGGTGGAGTGGGTATGGATGACACAGCCGGCGTTCGCATCCGCAGTGTAGATGCAACGATGCAGAGCCAGGGTCTTGCTGGCACGATCGCCGCTTAGCTGAACCCCGTCCCCACCAACCTTGGCAAGCGCCTCCGGCTCAAGGAAACCCAGGCAAGCTTCCGTGGGTGTGATGAGAAACCCATCCGGAAGACGAACACTTATATTTCCCGCAGTGGAGTGAACATAGCCGCGCTCAAACAGAGAGCGGCCAATGCGGCAAATCTCCTGTCTCAATTCCAATTCGTTCATAGTTCAGGCCACAAAGGCGAAGGCTTTCGAGAAAAAGTCTGGCGATCCAAAGTTACCCGATTTCAAAGCGAGGTGGAGTCCACCCGCATAGCACCAGGGCACACCGGGATCAATCTGCGGGCCGATCTGCAGTTGCGTAATACCCAGGGCCTGCACGCAAATACCGGCTGTCTCTCCTCCCGCAACCACCAGCATGCCCACGCCGCGCTCGACGAACGCGCGCGCCAGCTCGGCCATCGTCTGTTCAATCAGGGGCGCATGGGCGGGATTGACCTGTCCTGGCTCGGCGGTTGAGTAGACGAGCAAAGGCAGCTCAGCGTCCGTCTGCCAACAGGCATCCGCCCACGCCAGCACCTTGGCGATTTGCGGCGCGAGGTCTGCCGTGGGCTGCAACGCATAAGCCTCGCCCCCATCGCGAAGAAAGCGCTGTACTTGCGCGTTGGTCGCCGGCGAGCAACTTCCGGCGAGGATGGCCTTTCGTCCGCGCGCCGGCGGCAGGGTAATTGGACTCGCCCGGCGAAAACCCCAATTCCGCGGCAGGCTGCTGCCCAGCCCGGAACCGGCGGTAAGAAAGGGTGCATCCCGCAGCGCTTCGCCGAGTCTGCCGAGATCATCGTCGCTCAGTGCATCCACAATCGCTATGGAGATGCCTTCGGCCTTCAGCTCATCCATCCGGCGGCGAATCACCTCCGCCGATTGCACCACCGTTCGATAGTCGATCAGTCCCACCTTGCGGCCTTTGGACGAATCCAATTGCGCCTGCAGGACCCGCACCAGGTTGGCGTCGGTCATGGGTGTGAGGGGATGATGCCGCATGCCGCTATCGGAGAGCAGAGTATCTCCAAGGAACAGATGTCCATGAACCACCGTCCGTCCGTTCTCAGGAAACGCTGGGGTCGCGATGCTGAAGTCACAACCCAGTTCGTCCATGAGCGCTTCGATGACCGGCCCGATGTTGCCCTTTGCTGTGGAGTCAAACGTGGAGCAGATTTTGAAGTAGATCTGGCCGGCGCCTTTTTTGCGCAGCCAGCGGCAGGCATCGAGGGAAACCTTGACGGCGGTGACGGCGGCCACCGTGCGCGACTTAAGCGCGACCACGACAGCGTCCGCGTCTATTTGTTGACTTGGTGCCGGAACATCTACGCTCAAGACCGCCCGCATGCCAGCACGCACCAGGTTGTTAGCCAGGTCGGTAGCGCCGGTAAAGTCGTCCGCGATGCAGCCCAAAACAATCAACTCAGACTGCCTGTTCTTTCTGATACTGGCGGATGATGGAGAGGAAGTCGGGATCGGCTGAAAGGCCCAGCCTCCGTGCCCGGGCGCTTCCAAAAGCAGTAGGCCAACCGAAGATCATCCTGGCGACCGCCGGGTCTTGTTGAAATTTGACGCGTTCCCGCGCAGTGCGGCCACCTGCGGCTTCCAGAGCATCCAGCATCTCCCGGATGCTGACCGTGAGCCCGGGCAGATTCACCGCTGTGCGGCTACCCCACACATCCGGCGTAGCTTCCGCGGCCGCGAGTAGGCCTTCGATTGTGCGTTGCGGAGAGGCGACGGCGGCGAGTGCTTCGGGCGGCACCGGGCAGATCGCCTGCTGCCCGCTTAACGGCTCGCGGATGATGGAGGAGAGGAATCCAGACGCGGCGGCATTGGGGCGGCCTGGACGCACCGTCACCGTCATCAGGCGCACGCTGCGGCCGTCGATCAAGCCCCGCCGGCTGTAGTCCGCAATCAGCTGTTCGCATATGAACTTCTGAATGCCGTACGAAGTTTGTGGAACCGGCAAGGTCTCATCGTGGATCACCCGGGGCAAGGGGAGGTCGACATCGCCGCCGAAGACGGCCACGGAACTGGAGAAGACGAGCCGCGGTCTTCCGCATTCTCGTAATCCGTCCAGCAGAGCGCGCGTGGTATCCAGGTTGGAACGCAGGCCCAGATCGAGATCCGCTTCGCACTCCGCCGAGACTGCCGAGGCGAGGTGAAACACCAGATCGGGACTCTCACGCGGAATGTCGTTGCACTGGTCCAGCAAGGCGCCGGTCCAGACACGCACCCGCGGATCGGCGGCCACGTCGGCCGGAGGCGGGACCAGGTCGGCGAGCACAAGGTTGACAAACCGGTCGCCTGAGACATGTCCACGCCCAAGCAGAGTACGCGCCAGCCTGCTCCCGAGAAATCCCGCTCCACCCGTGATAAGCACCTTCATGGTGAACAGGTTACCATCGTTGTCGGGCGCAGCTTCCTGTGCATCACAGCTAGGAGAGGTGTTGATTATGCGTAAGTCCATTTTGTCTCAACCAGCAGCGGATGCCTCTTTGCGCTCCGCTCGTGAGTGGCTCGATCTGCAGGAACTCGCCAGTGTCGAGATCTCCTCAGAAGACGCGCAGCATCCGTTCGAGAACGCGCTGCCGGGAGGGAAGGGTGGAGGCTGGAGGGCGGCTGTTCCAGGCCCGCAAGTAATTCGCTTGAACTTCGATCATCCGCAGGCGATCCGGCGGATTCGTCTCGAATTTCGCGAAGCGAATCGAGAGCGCTCGCAGGAGTTTGCCCTGTTCGCGACTTCAGGAGCGGACCAAAAAAGAGAAGTGGTTCGCCAGCAATGGACATTCAGCCCGGGCGGTTCGGCTGTCGAGGTCGAAGACTATTCGGTGGATCTGCCCGCGGTAGTGTCCCTGGAGTTAAAGATTGATCCCGGTCGCCATGACCATCAGGCCATCGCTACGCTCGAGTCCATTTCGATCGCATAGAAATGCCGGCTGACGATCGATGTCAGCCGGCGAACGACCACTTATACTTCGACGGTTGCGTTTTTCGCCGCCTTGGCATTCACTTTGTCGTGCAATGCCGCCTGCTTCGCGCCCACACCATTGGTGTACTCTCCGACTGGGGTGGAATCAATGGGAGACGTCTTCTCGGTACCTGGTTGCGGATCGTAAGGCTCCACATCGAGACCGGTGCCGCCCTTGATCTCCGACTCAACAGTGACCAGGCCGTTTCCGTGATTCCAGGGGCCGACGAAATCACTTTCGCCGTATTGGCTCTCACCCGTGGATGCGTTGAAGAACTGATCAACCAATTTCGGGGTGGGTTCGATGATACCCACGGCAAACTGAGGTTTCTCCATACTTTCGAGGGCCGCCGTGAATGCGCGCATGTGGGTGATTTCTCGGGTCATGAGAAATTGCAGAGCCTGCTTGGACCCTTGATCCCGGGTAAAGCTGATCAGACGTTCGTAAACGATTTTTGCTCGCGCCTCGGCAGCGATGTTGCTGCGCAGATCCACGGCTACATCACCGGTGATTTTGAGGTAGTTCGCCGTCCAGGCATTACCCATGGAGTCGAACAGCGAAACGCCCCCACCACCAGCGATCGCCACCAGGGGATCGGCTTCTGCGGCTTCGCGGCTGCTTTTCATCGGCTTCAAGTGCATTCTGATGAGGGCGCCGACTACTTCCAGATGGCTCAACTCTTCTGTCCCGATGTCCATCAACAGATCTTTGCGGGCAGCATCTTCACAGTTGAGGCCCTGAATGGAATACTGCATGGCCGCTGCCAGTTCTCCATTAGCGCCGCCAAACTGCTCCAACAACATTTTCCCGAACTTCGGATCAGGTTCACCGACGTCGACCGTATACATGAGTTTTTTTACGTGGTGGTACATTGATTCTCCTTGGCATGACTCTTGAGTTTGCTGCAGGTGTTTCGTGCCAGCGTGCGGTGGGCCACCATCTACAGACTTCTGAGTGTGAGTCGCAAACGGTGCTTGGAGTTGTACCCTTCGGGCCCGACGTTGGTGGCCCACTCAAAGGCGGGTTGGGGGCAGTGGCGCTATCGCTGAAGCGGAGCCGAGGCTCTTCGGCATTCTTGAGCCCTTAAAGTAAAGCCTCCTTGGGATTGATAAAGAGGCCGGGCATAGATATAACCAATTCTGGATGCAATACACACGGCGCGAAACGCTTAAATTGCTGGGCTATTCGGCAGCCTGGGCACGAACCAGAGGTGTGTTTGCCGATACAGCCAACCTACCCATCACACCAGGGCCCTTCAAGGCGACTCGAGCATCGCTTGATACATACCGTGTTCCGGACTGGTTTCGCGATGCAAAGTTCGGCATCTGGTCCCACTGGGGACCGCAGTCCGGTGTCGAGGACGGGGATTGGTTTGCGCGCAACATGTATATCCAGGGAACTCCGCAATATGAGTACCATCTCAAGACCTACGGACATCCATCCAAAACGGGCTACAAGGATCTGATCCCGTTGTTTAAGGGCGCCAATTGGGATCCCGACCATCTGATGGACTTGTACGTGAAAGCAGGCGCGAAGTACTTCGTCAGCATGGGCGTCCACCATGATAACTACGACATGTGGAACTCAAAGTATCAGCCGCGCTGGAATGCGACCGCGGTTGGGCCCATGCGTGACATCGTTGGTCTTTACAAGCAGGCCGCGCGCAAGCGGGGACTGCGTTTTGGGGTTAGCGAGCATCTCTCCAACAGTTTTGACTGGCTCGCTCCGGCGCACACCAGTGATACGAGCGGTCCATTGGCGGGGGTGTCCTACGATGGCACCGATCCAATGTTTGCCGATCTCTATCACAACTACACGCAGATGCCCCACGACTTCGCCCAAACCGCGAAGGCTATGGGGCGCGTCGCACCGGACGAATGGAAGCTGGAGTACTACAACCGCATCAAAGACCTGATCGACCAGCATCAGCCCGACCTGCTTTACACCGATGGTGGTATTCCATTCGAAGAGTATGGCCTGGCCACCGTGGCCGAGGTGTACAACGTGAGTGCCGGGCTCCATCAAGGCAACGTGGAAGCCGTCTATTGCAGTAAAACCCCCGGTGATTGTGCGGTGGGTACCTGCATTGTTGATCATGAGCGCGGCGTTTCCGATGCCATTTCTACTCAGCCCTGGCAGACCGACACCTGCATCGGAGTCTGGCATTACAAACGCGGACAGCAATACAAGACTCCCAAGAAGGTAATCGATCTGCTGGTCGACATCGTCAGCAAGAACGGCAATCTGTTACTCAATTTTCCTCTGCCCAACAGCGGGGAACTCGATGCCGAAGAGATGAGTGTGCTCGATGGTATTACGGCGTGGATGAAGGTGAACAGCGAAGGGATCTACAGCTCGCGTCCTTGGACCGTCTATGGTGCCGGACCATCGACGGAAGTGGTGGTTCCGCAGACCGGCTTCAACGAGGGCAAGCAGCCCCCATTAACAGCGGAGGATGTGCGTTTCACCACCAAAGGCAAAGTTCTTTATGCCTTCGTCATGGGCACGCCGGCAAAGGATGTGGTCATCAAGGCGCTGGGAACGAGCAGTCCGCAGGAGCCGGGAAAAATACTCAACGTAGAAATGCTGGGACACCAGGACAAGCTGCATTGGAAGCAGGACAAGCAAGCTTTGCAGGTTCGCGTGCCGTCAGCCAATATGTCTGACATCGGCGTCACCTTCAAAGTCACGTTTGCCTGAAAGGTTTCCATGCGACTCAAGTTGTTGATCACTGCTTTCTTGCTCGCCGGGGGTGCAACCGCCTGGGCCCAGGGAGTGGATAACTCCATCCTTCTCCAACCGCCCGCGGACAGTTGGCCTCAGTACAACGGTACGTATAACGCTCAGCGCCACGCGAACCTGAAACAAATTACTCCCCAGAACGTGGGCACGCTCTCTCTTGCGTGGGCCTTTCAAACCAGGCTGCCGGGGGAAATCAAGTCCACTCCGCTGCTGGTGGATGGAGTGATTTATTTCACCACTGTAGACAATGTCTGGGCAGTGGATGCGCTTTCCGGCCACCAATTGTGGCACTACAACTATCCGCCAGGTCCTGGTTTGCACATTGGCAGTCGCGGTGTGGCGATGTACAAGGACCAGCTGTATTTTCTGGTTCCAGATGGCCATCTAATTTCGCTGAATGCCAAAGACGGAAGCGTGCGATGGAAGGTGACCATCGCGGACGTCACCAAGGGATATTGGACCAGCATGGCCCCTCTGGTGGTCGGGAATCATGTGATGGTTGGTACCTCTGGTGATTTCGACAACCTGGTTGGGTATATCCGGTCGGTTGATCCTGAGACCGGAGAGACGCAGTGGCAGTGGAACGCTACGCCGCCCCTGGGAACGGCGGGCGCAACCACCGGCGGCAACAGCTGGATGACTGGGACCTACGATCCCGATCTCAACTTGGTGTACTGGGGGACAGGAAATCCTACCCCGGTGCTTACCGGGTCGACCCGTCCGGGAGACAACCTGTATACCTGCAGCATCGTCGCCCTCAATCCGGACACGGGAAAACTGGCCTGGGCTTTTCAGCCATCCCCGCACGATACGCATGATTGGGATGCTGCCGAGACGCCCGTGCTGGCGGATGGAATGTTTCAGGGCAAAGAGCGGAAGATGCTGTTGCAGAGTTCGCGCAATGGTTATTTTTTTGTGCTCGACAGAACCGATGGCAGCAGCCTGCTCACCGTGCCGTTTGGACCGGTTAACTGGGCACTTGGAGTGGACAAGCAGGGCCGTCCGATTCCCAATACGGCCAAGGAGCCGGCGCCCGATGGACGCCTGATTGCGCCAGATGAGAGCGGGATGGCGAATTTTCGTTCTCCCAGCTTTGACGTAAAGAGCGGGCTATTCATCGTTTCCGCCCATCCCAGTTACAGCATTTACTTCGCCAAGCCGGCGGATGGCACCTACGGTTGGGCAGGTGCTGATTATGGCTTGTGGGGCAAGGGAGTTGTCGAGGCAATCGACTATCAGACAGGAAAGATTCGCTGGACGCATGAACTAGGGCATGGGACGCCGAGCGCGGGGGTCCTGACGACTGCCTCGGGGCTTACCTTCACGGGAGACACAGAGAGCAACCTGCTTGCTCTCGACACCAGTACGGGTAAGACGCTTTGGCATGCGGGCACCGGGGGAAGGGTGGAAACATCTCCCATCACTTATGAACTTGGCGGGCGGCAGTATCTATTAGCCGGTAGTGGCGGCGTGCTGTTTGCCTGGGCGCTCCCTGAATCGTAACTATCTCTGTCCGTCAGGATGCAACCGGGGCTGAAAAGTTCCCCCTTGTGTACTTACGCCGGCGTAGGTAGGCTGGTTGGCACCGGAGGAAGAGGATGCAACGGACAATATTAGCGTGTGCAATGGCGGGGTTGATGGTCTCGGGTGCGGCCCTGGGACAGGGAAGCTCGATTCCCAGTGAATTGCAAGGCAACTATGCTCGCCTCAAAGCGAACATCCTGAAAGCGGCGGATAAAATGCCGGCAGAAAACTACAGTTTTAAGCCTACCCCGGATATTCGGACCTATGCACGCGTCGTGAACCACGTGACTGAGGCGCAGCTGCACATTTGCGGTGCAGCCAATAACACTGATCCCAGCACGCTCGCGAAGGTGCCGCCGGAGACGGCGGATAAGGCGGCCGTCGTCGAGGCACTCAAGGCCTCCTTTGCCGAATGTGACAAAGCGTATGCAGGCCTGACCGATGCCAACATGACAGATATGCTCCAGGCTGGACCAATGGGGAAGCGGTCAAGACTGGGTCTGCTATGGGGGAACGTCGCCCACGACAATGAGCAATACGCGACCCTGTCGTTGTATCTGCGCTTAAAGGGCTTGGTGCCGCCCAGCAGCGAAAAATAGCTCCATCGTCGTCCTGCAACACCCAGGTCTCAAAAGCGAGACCTGGGCCACCCACTCGATATTGGTCCGCACCACCCCGCGCAATCAAGATGCATCGTGATGGTGGAAGCCCCGGACTTGAAGTCCGGGGGAGCTGGTTTTCAAACCCGCGTAAACGCTCCTTACAAAGATTCAGGGGCTAAATAGCCCTGGTGTGAAGTTTAGATATTGCGCTTATAAAATCGTGATCTTGCCGCCAGGCGTCTTGGTGAAGGCGTGAAGCATATTGCCATTCTGATCGAGGTGGCGCAAGGTCATCAGTCGTTCGCTTACCGAAATATGGCTGAATCCATACACCGTCTTTGCATAAGGTCCACGCTGCGAAGGCTCAATCTTGAGCGTGTATAAGTCGGCTCCGGCGCCCCCGGAAAGAAAATGGCTGGTTGGGTGACCGTCGAACTCCAGGTGCTGCATGTCATGGTCATGGCCGGCCATGTATAAGTCGACGTGGTATTTGCGGAACAGAGGATCCCAATCACGAATCAATACAGCATGGTCTCCGTGAGGACCATCGGAGTAGACGGGATGATGGGCGATGACCACCAGAAAGGGGGTTGTTCGCGGACGCTTCAACTGGTCTTCAAACCAGGCAAGCTGTTCGGCTTGTTGCTCCGGCGTCAGCGTAAAATCGCGCCCAGGCTTTTCCTTGCCGTCCGTGCGCGGCATATTGCTGTCCAGCGCTAGAAACGTAACCATCGGATCCTTGGCGGGAAACTCAAAGTGATACCAGCGCTCCGGCATCGTCCAGCGGCTTCGTCCGCCGCGTGCATACTCTAGCTCGGCATCGACTTTGCTCTCAGGCCAGCGCTGATAATCGTGGTTTCCCAATACCGCGTAGGCCGGGCAGGGAAAATCCTGGGCCGGATAGAGGTCCTCGAAATGGGTTTTCCAACGCGTGGAGCCGGCGCCTCCGGCTAGCTCCCCGTACCAGTTGTCGCCCAGCATCAGCAGCGCCTGGGCCCGAACAGAATGCTGTTTGGCATAGGCCCGCAAGCCCGCAGCGACCTGTACTTGTGCCGTATCGTCTTCGTATCCCCAATCCCCGAGCGCCAAAATCTGCGCAGCGGCCGGGTCCGTCGGCGCAGCGTGAGCGAGAGCTCGAAAAGATCCCAGGCTGGCCAATGCGCTAAAGGCAAAACTCTGGCGCAGAAAGCGCCGGCGGGTCAGGGCATCAGCAGGGGAACGAAGCACGGCCATACACGAGCTTTATACCATCCCCATGCGAATGGAGAATAAACTGCGCGGCGGCTAGTCCACCGGCGGCTGATCTGGCTCACGGCGGTGCCAGCGGTAAGCGGACACCGAGTTTTTCCAAAAAAACTTTTCTGCGGCCAAAGGACCTTTGGCTGCAACATAGTCGCGCACAATCGAAAAGGTCTCTTCGTAGGTTGCATGGTGGTCGCTATTGGGCCAGTCGCTGGCGTACAAGACGTGATCTTCGCCGAAGACATTCCAAAGCTCCTCCAGCCTGTCCTGATTAAAGCTCGGGGTCACGGGAGCTGTCTGTTCACTGCGCGCGAGAGCTACCTCAGATAGCTTGACGAAGACGTTCTTATTTTTCGCCAGCTGTCGCAGGAGCGACCAATACTCGTCGCGCGCCGCGGCAGGCACCCCCGCACTTGGGAGGTGATCGATGACGATACGCAACTCAGGAATGTGGTCCGCAACGCCGGAGATGGCCCGAATGAGATTTACATCGGGATTCGCGCTGTCGAGCACCAGGCCCTGGTCGGCCAACATCTTCAACCCGGGAAGGAAATCGGGTTTCTGCGCATCGAGGGCCAGATCCCGTCCCCACAAATTGCCGTAGCGTATGCCCAGAAAGAGCGGGTTGGCATGGAGCCGTTCCAGGTCTTTCTGATAGGTAGGCGTTGCCGGAACCAGGTCGCCGACCATGCCTACGATGATGGGATGGTTAGCGGCTACGCGCAGCACCCAGTCGTTATCGCTGGCCAGGGGACTGGCCTCGATCACGATGGCGCCCACCACTCCAAAGGGACGGGCAATGTGGGCAAAACGCTCGGGCAGGGCAGCTTTGTAAACCGCCGTATCGGTCTTTTCGGGCCAGGGGATGCCTCCTGGACGGCTGGGATCGAACAGATGAATGTGGGTGTCGATGACCGGGGTTTTTGCGGGAAGCGCATGGGTGATCTGCGTGGCAGCCCAGCCCCCGGCGATTGCAGCACCGAGGGAGAGAAATTCGCGCCTCTGCATCGATCACCTCTTGAGAGCCCGAAGCTTCGGGGACCCTGTCACGGTATCAGATGGAATGCTATAGAATTCTCCTTTCTTTGGAGGAGCTTTGCAAAGACGCCATTTCGTGACTTCATCCCTGGCCGCAGCGGCGGCTGCGTTGGCTCCAAGCGACTCTCACGCGCAGACACCTGCTCCCGCGGGTCGCGAGTACTATGAACTGCGCAAGTATCGGCTGCGTTCTGGGCCGCAAAGCAAATTGCTGCAAAGCTACCTGGAAAATGCGCTGATTCCCGCGCTCAACCGGGCTGGCTTCTCGCCCATCGGCGCGTTTAACCTTGACATCGGCCCCGAAACCCCGGCCTTGTATCTGCTCATCCCCTCAACCTCGCTCGAGTCACTCGTCACGGCGGAGCTGCATCTGCCAAAAGATGAGGAATTCATGAAAGCAGCTGCGCCCTTCTGGAACGCACCGGCGGCCGCGCCTGCTTTTGAACGGATAGAAAGCTCGCTCATGATCGCCTTCGAAGGCGCGCCAAAGTTGGTCGTGCCGCCCGTGACCGCACAGCACGGAAAAAGAGTTTTTCAGCTTCGCACCTACGAGAGCCCGAGCAACCAGGACCATGTTCTCAAGGTGGAAATGTTTCACAAGGGGGAGTTTGAAATATTTGCTCGTGCCGGCTTCTGGCCGGTATTCTACGGCGACACCTTGATCGGGTCTCGCCTGCCCCAGTTGACCTATATGGTCAGTTTCCCGGATATGTCTGAGATCGATGTGAAGTGGGATGCGTTTCGCGCGGATCCGGAATGGAAGAAGCTGTCTGCTTTGCCCAGGTACAGTTCCGAATCGATTGTCGACACCATTTCGAACCTGGTGCTCAGGCCGGCGTCATTTTCTCAGATATAGGGCTAACCATCGAGCCCGAGCTCTTTGATGCCTTTGCCGCCGTGTTTCTTCAGGTCCGCCAACAGCCCTTCGTCCGTCAGGTCTAGTGCGTGGGCGTGCTTCCAGTCATGGCGCACCACGTCATGCAGGCGATCGACGATGTGCTTGTCGACCACCTCGATGGCCAACTCGCGCCGGCTGCTAAAACTGCCGGGCGCCAGGTTGATCGATCCCACGATCGCCCTTTCTCCGTCGGCCAGGAGCATTTTTGCATGAAGCTTCAGCTGCTTCAATTTACGTACCTCGACGCCCACATCATTCAGGATGCGTAACCCTCCGACACCCTCCAGCAGCTTTTCTTTCTTGAGTGTGTGCGGAGGCCGCGCCATCGCATGCACTTTGACTCCGCGTGTTTTCGCCCGCACCAGGTGCTCGATAATCATCTGGTCCTGATACCGTTCGTTCTGTAACCACAGCGAATGCTTGGCATCGTCAATGAACTGGGTAATCCGCTCGCGGCCATTTCCGCGGCACCAGATTAGATGAGCATTGTTACCGGAAGCAAAGTTCTGGCGGCTCCAGTCGGCTTCGAAGCATTCGATGATTTCTGCAACTTCATGGGGTTCTGTAGTGATGATCGCGTAGTCGCGCGTCTCGGTGAGGTTTTCGCTTTCCCAATTCAGAGATTTCACAAAGGCCGTAGTATTGTCGATCACCATGGATTTTTCATGGGTGATGTCGAAGGCTGGGTTGCTGTCCAACACCTGGACCCCGGCAGCCTCTAAGGCAGCACGGCTTTCCTCGTTCTCAGAAACGCCATTGCGGCGCTTGGGGTTGAGCATGATGCGCACCTTCACGCCCCTGCGTTGCGCTTCCACCACCGCCGCGAGTAAGGACGGATCAGTGAAGACGAACATCTTGATGCGCAGTGACTCGGTCGCGCGGTGAATTGCGTCCAGGATCGGCTTTGCGGAATCGTCAGGTAAAACAAGCAGACTACGGGACATCTACGCCTCTAAAGCGCGGCCTTCGCCGGTGTTGTATCGAACTGTACACTATACAGCTCGGCGTAGGTACCACCCAGGGCCAGTAGCTGGTCGTGCGTGCCCTGTTCGGCCACCACTCCGCCTTTCAGCACAATGATTTTGTTCGCGTCGCGAATGGTACTCAGCCGGTGCGCAATGGTCAGTACCGTCCGGCCTTTCATCAATCGTTCCAGTGCCTGGATGACCAGCCTTTCCGATTCGGTATCCAGCGCGGCCGTTGGTTCATCCAGAATAAGGATCGGGTTGTTGCGGATAATGGCACGAGCGATTCCTATGCGTTGCCGCTGGCCGCCGGAGAGAGTATCGCCGCGGTCCCCAACGAAGGTTTCATAGCCATTCGGCATCCGAGAGATGAACTCATCTGCGTTCGCCAGCTTTGCCGCCTCGACGATCTCGTCCTCGGTCGCACCCGCGCGGCCGTATGCAATGTTGTCTCGTACGGTTCCGCGGAAGAGCACCGTCTCCTGCAGTACATAGCCGATCTGGTCACGCAAATTCTGCAATTGATAATCGCGAACATCGATGCCGTCTACCATTACAGCCCCGGCGCCGGGATCGTAAAAGCGGGGAATGAGGCTCATGATGGTTGATTTGCCGCCACCGGTCGGACCCACTACGCCGATCATTTGTCCCGGTTGAACAGTGAAGCTCACATCGCGCAGCACGGGACAGCTTTCGTCGTACGCGAAAGCCACGTGCTCAAAGGCGATTTCACCCTGGATCACCTTCTCGCGCGGCTCTATCTTTTCCGGGAGGATGGAGTCGGCGTCGAGAATGGTTCGAACGCGTTCCACCGCGACGGCTGTCTGCGCGATGGAGTTGTTCATACTTGCTAGGTCTTTCACCGGCTTGAAAAACGAACCCAGATAAGAGAGAAAGACAGTCAACTCACCGGCGGTCATTCCGCCCGACAGGATAAGAAGGGAGCCGCGCCAGAGCACGAACGCGACACAAAAGGAAACGATGATGGCGACAATGGGCGAGAGCAGGGCTTTGACCTGGCGTGCTTTGAGCGCGGCGGCCACAGTCGCCTGGCTGACGGCCGCAAGCGCTGCCTGCTCCAGTTCCTGGCGCCCGAACGCGGTAACCACTCGTATGGATTCCAGATCCTGCTGCACTACGGCCACTATGTTGCTTTGCTGCTTGCGTACTTCATGGGTGGAGCTCTTGACCGCCTTTTTGAACCTTGAGGCCAGCAGCAGCAGCAAGGGTGTGATCGCAACCGCAATCAGGGTGAAGTCCCAGTTGAGAAAAAACATCACGACCAGCATGCCCAGGATCGTGAACATGTCGACCAGGATTCCGAGTGTGGCAGAGGAGGCGAAGTTCTGGATGGTGAGCACGTCGGCGGTGATGGTGCTCAGCAGAACGCCTGACTGATGCGTGTCGTAGTAGCGCAACGACAGGTACTGAAGATGATGGTAGGTGCGCATGCGCAGGTCATTCGCCACCCATTGCCCGACACTTTCGGTGTAGTAGTTCGCTATGTAGGATCCGGCGGCGTTGAAGACCGCGATCAAGATAACGGCCAGGGCCGCGATCTCTGCGAGATGGGACCGGTGAGCATGAACAAGCAAGGGCTTGATCAGGTGGGCGATCCAGGGATCGAGTTTGCGGCCAACGACTACGTTGTCGATGATGATCTTAAGTGGCCACGGCGCTGCCAGGGTCATGGTGCTCTGGACCAGCATGGCCACTAGAATGATGGCCAGGCTACCCCGATAGGGGCGGAGCAATCCGCGGATGAGGGGCATCATGCCCGGGTCGTTTTCGTCACCCTTGCGCTCGGTAGCCTCAACCACCTGGAATACCTCTTTACAAGCCTTTGGATATTGACATTACTCTAACTCGTTATGTGAATGCCGTTACTTGGCAGTGGCGATCAGGTGGAAGATCTGGGCTCCATATTTTTCTACAATGCCCATACCT
The DNA here is from genome assembly GCA_963763905.1 of uncultured Acidobacteriaceae bacterium. Lineage (GTDB taxonomy): Bacteria > Acidobacteriota > Terriglobia > Terriglobales > Acidobacteriaceae > PALSA-350. Next base: position 126,341 of record CAVXRU010000036.1, read on the forward strand.
ACGCCCGGCACGGCGAGCAAGTCAGAGTCGCTTCTGGGACAAGTGCTTGCGATATTGCGCAACGTGCGATCCCCAAAGATGCGAAAGGCGGGCATTTTTCTCCGCTTGGCCTCGGTCAATCGCCAGGCCCGCAGTGCCTGTTCCAGGCGCTCCTGGCGCTCCGGTGGAGGAGCGTCCGAAGCTCCTGCCGCGGCCGCCCGTTTTCTGGCGAGTTTTGGGGTGGATCGTTTTTGCGTAGAACCAGGAGCGGCTGCATCTCTCATCACGAACAGGTGGGCCTGGCTCTCATTGAAGTTGAGTCCCGCGGGCAAAATGCTTACGTTCCGGTAGGGGATCCGCTTGCCTTGCGTCTCAAAAACCGCATCGGTAAACGACAGCAGCTCTGCCCGGGCCATGGCCCCAAGAACTTCTTCGAAGGTATCCCGGCTGAGTTCGTTATCCGGATAGAGATCCGTATGCAGCTTTCCCGTGGATCGGGCAGGAACAGATCGCAGCTTTTTGAGAATGCGATCCAAAGCGATTTTTTCCGCATGTGTAGGAGCGCGAAACTTTTGCGCAACGCAGTTCGCCGGGTCGCAGAAGTCGCATATTCCGCAACCCTCAGCTGTGTCTGACGTATCTCCGAAATGGTGGACGAGTGATTTCATGCGGCAGCGGTGGCCTTCCGCGAAGCGGATGATTTCCTCCAGCTGACTCTGCTTCTGGTCGGCCTGCTGGGTATAGGAAACTCGCCAGTTGTCTACGCCAAGGCTTACATTCTCGGCAAAATCCACCACCGCGCCTTTGTGAATCCACAGCTTCTCCAAGGCTTTGTCGAAGATGTCTTCTTCCATCTTGGCCAGCTTGCGCACTGCCTCCTTGGGTTGGGATTGGCCGGAGAGCACAGTAAAAATGCGGTCGAGCAACGCAACCGGCGGATAATCCCGGCCGAAGAAGAAGTCATGGGTATGGCGATCCGCATAGGAGTACATCAGAATGGCGCGGCTGGGCTTTCCATCCCTGCCTGCGCGGCCTATTTCCTGGTAGTAACCCTCCAGGCTGCCTGGAAATGCGGTGTGAATCACCGTGCGTACATCGGCTTTATCGATGCCCATGCCGAAGGCCGTGGTCGCTACCATGACATCCGCTTTACCGGACATGAACTGTTCCTGTACCCGCCGCCGCCGTTGGGCGTCGAGCCCGGCATGATAGCCGGCCACGCGAAATTCGCGTGCCCAGGCGCTCGCGAGAGCCTCGGCTTGTTTGCGCGTGGGCGTGTAGACAATGGCTGGGCGGTTGCCGGCCTCACGCAGGATGGCTTGCGCCAGCCCGGGCCGATTGGAGGGGAGTGCCTCGACAATCTCGATACCGATATTTTCCCGGCGAAACCCGTGAATGAATTGCTTGATGCTGCTCAGTCCCAACTGGGCCGCGATGTCTTTCTGTACCAGGGGAGTGGCGGTTGCAGTAAGAGCCAGTACCGGCGCAGGACGAAAGCTCGGCAGATACTGGCCCAGCATACGGTAGTCGGGACGAAAGTCGTGGCCCCATTGCGAGATGCAATGCGCTTCGTCGATGGCAACCAGCGTAGGCTTTCGTTTGGCCAACATCTCAGGAAAACCAGGCACGCGAAGCCGCTCGGGAGCGATAAACAAGAACTGAAGGTTGCCCTTCATGTAGTCAATACAAGCCTGCCGGGAGCTTTCACGGTCGCGGCCGGAGTGGATGCACTCGGCTGACAGGCCGAGTTCCTTCAGCTTGCGCACCTGGTCGTCCATCAACGCAATCAGCGGGCTGATTACCAGCGTTGTCCCGCCACGCGCCAGGCCCGGTAATTGATAGCAAAGCGATTTGCCTGATCCGGTGGGCATCACCAGCAGCGCGTCTTCTCCTGCCGTTACGGCCTGGCATACCGCCTGCTGGTTAGGGCGAAAACTGGAAAAGCCAAAAACTTCTTTGAGCAACTCGCTGAGGCTGGCGTTGCTGGGGATTGCCTTGGGAGCAGGGCTTTCCCGAGGGGCAGCGGCCACGGGTGTGGTTTCGCTCACCCGGCCCACGACGGAGCGCACGTATTCACTAATCCGTTCCAGAAAAGGATCCAGTTGTGCTTCACCATGCTGGATGCGGTTGAGGAACGCTTCCCACTGCCCGGTCATGGCCGGGCTTTTCACTTCTGGGTGAACCACCTCGATCAGGTGTATCCCTTTTTCCGTGGCTTCGAGGCTCTTGCCTGTCCTAATGACGTAGGCGCGCTTCAAAAGCACTTCAATAATGGCTGCCCGGGTGGCCGGTGTCCCGAGGCCGGTTTCCTTCATGGCATCGGACAGTTCTTTTTCGTCCAGACTTTTGCCGGCGGTTTGCATGGCGGTCAGGATCGTGGCGTCGGTGAACCGTTGCGGTGGCCGGGTCTTCTTCTTTTGCGCTTCGACCTTGGTGACTGTCTGTGGCTGGCCCTGGGCGAGCGTCGCTGGCAGCGCCTGGTCGGTTGCCTCGGCATCTCTCCCCGGCTCTCGTCTGCGGGCGTCCGCGCCGGGGTCGAGAATCTTCCAGCCTGCCTGGCGCACCACTGTTCCTGTAGTGCGGTAGCGGTCCACCATCGCGGCACTGCGGATGGCTGTAATCACCGTTGTTACTTCCTGCAGGTAGTCGTCATGCCACAACATGAGCAGGCGCCGGCAGACCAAGTCGTAAATCTTGCTTTCCTCATCCGAGAGCCGATCAGGCTGTTGTTTAACTGCGGTGGGAATAATGGCGTGGTGATCACTGACCTTGGCGTCGTCGACATAGCGCTTGCCCAGAGGGTGCTCGCCTGTTCCCGGAGCCAATTGTTTTTGATACGGGCCGGAAATAGCCTGCACGATTTTAGGAAGTGTTTCCGCGATATCCGTCGAAAGATGACGGCTGTCGGTGCGGGGATAGCTGATGACTTTGTGCCGCTCATAAAGCGTCTGCGCCAGATCAAGCGTTTTTTGCGCACTGAAGCCGTAGAGACGGTTGGCATGCCGCTGCAGGTCAGTCAGGTCATAGAGCAATGGCGGCGGCGTACGTACCGTCTCTGAGCTGAGCGTCTCGATGGCGGCGCGGCCGGTTTTCGCCCGCGCAATCACCTGCTCGGCTTCCTTTCCATCGGCGGCCAATCGACTGCTTTCGTTGGTCTTGACGTCAGGCCGGAACCAGGTGCCGTCATACGTTTCGGTCAGTGCTGTTGCCTGGAAGGTGGCGACCACGTGCAGGTAATCCTCGGGCACGAAGCGTCGTAACGCGAGTTCGCGGTCGACGATCATGGCCAGCGTCGGTGTTTGCACCCGGCCCACAGACAGCTCTTCGTTGTAGACAATCGAGTAGGCGCGCGATAGGTTCATGCCTACGAGCCAATCGGCGCGGCTGCGTCCACAGGCGGCATCGGCCAGCCGGTCATACTCGCTACCAGGGCGAAGGCTCGCAAATCCTTTACGGATGGCATCCGGCGTCAGTGAGGAGATCCACAGCCTGCTGAAGGGTTTTTCACTCTTGGCCGCTTCGTAGATGTAGCGGAAAATCAGTTCGCCTTCACGCCCCGCATCCGTCGCGCACACTACACGCGACACGCGTGGAGAGAGGAGTATCCTCTGCACCACCTCGAATTGCTCTTTGCTGCGCTCATAGACCACCAGGGGCCATTGATCGGGGAGAATGGGCAGCGACTCGAGCCGCCACTGCTTCCACTGGGGATTCATCTGGTGCGGCTCAGCCAGAGAAACCAGGTGCCCGATGGCCCAGGTGACTACGTAGCCGTTGCCCTGCAGATAGCCGTCCCCCCGCTTGTCGGCCCCCAATATACGAGCAATGTCACGCGCCACCGAGGGCTTTTCCGCCAGAACTGCGATGGTGCCGGATTCCTGTTGACTCATTTTGATTCCTTTAGTCTAATCCCCCACTCTATGCTCTGGAGTGCTGTGTAGCGGAGGGACCTGCTGTTCTACTGTTGCGGCAACATGAGAAATGTTTTAATCAACTGTGGACGTTTCCCTCGATCAGATAAGAAAAGCAGAACAGAGAATCCGCGATTTCATCTACTTCTCCCCCTGCCAGCTCTCGGCGGCTCTTTCTGAAGTGACCGGCCAACAGGTGTATCTGAAGCTGGATAATCTGCAGCGGACCGGCGCCTTCAAAGAGCGCGGCGCACTGAACCGGATTCTGCTCTTGAGCGATGACGAAAAGCGGCGCGGAGTCGTCGCCGCTAGTGCCGGCAATCACGCCCAGGCCGTCGCCTACCATGCCACACTGCGCGGTGTAGCGGCGCGTATCGTCATGCCGCTCATGACCCCGCTGGTGAAGATCTCTGCGACCCGCGGATTCGGAGCCGATGTGATTCTCCATGGCGCAAATTACGATGAGGCGTGTGAAGAAGCACTGCGCATCTGCCAATTGGAGGGGATGACCTTTCTGCATCCTTTCGATGACCATGCGGTCATCAATGGTCAGGGCACCATCGGTCTTGAATTACTGGAGCAGGTGCAAGGCCTCGAAGCGGTCGTGGTGCCTATCGGCGGCGGTGGGCTGATCAGCGGTGTGGCCTGTGCGTTGAAAGAAGCCAACCCGGCCATTCGCGTGGTTGGCGTGCAGACCGAGCGGCTTCCCTCCATGTTGCGGGCGATGGAGAATGGAGGCCCGGTTACCGTACCGGCTGAAGCCACAATTGCCGATGGCATCGCGGTCCGTCGCGCCGGCGATCTTACCCTGCCCCTGGTGAAACGCTTCGTCGACGAGATCGTCACCGTCGATGAGGAGGAGATTGCCAATGCCATCATGGTTCTGCTGGAAAGAGAAAAAACTCTGGCGGAAGGAGCGGGAGCGGTCGCCCTGGCAGCCCTGTTGCAGAGGAAGACAACGCTGGGAGGGGAACGCACCGCGGTCCTGGTTTGCGGAGGAAACATCGATGTAAGCCTTCTGAGCAGGATTATCGAACGCGGTTTGGCCAAAGACGGCCGGCGAGTGCGCATTCGCGTCCACCTTGCCGATCGTCCGGGAGCCCTCTATCAATTGACCAAGATCCTCGCCGAGCAGCGGGCAAACATCGTCGAGACATTACACAGCCGTGCCTACTACGGCGTCAGCTTGGGCGACACAGTCATCGACATCACGCTCGAAACGCGAGGCGCCGCGCACATTAGCGCGATTGGCAACGCACTTTTGGCCGAGGGCTACCGATATGAGCGTATCCAGTAAACCGATGCAGGAGTTTATGCGGCTGAAGCGCCTGCCGCCGTATGTCTTCAACATCACCAGCGAACTGAAGGCAGCTGCCCGGGCGCGCGGAGAAGACATTATTGACTTTGGTATGGGCAACCCTGATGGCGCCACTCCCAAGCACATCGTCGACAAGATGATCGAAGCAGCGGGCAAGACTGCGACCCACCGCTATTCGTTGTCGAAGGGAATTCCAAGACTGCGAAAAGCAATTTGTAATTGGTATCTCAAGCGGTATGGTGTGGAACTCGATCCGCTGACCGAGGCGATTGTGACCATAGGTTCCAAAGAAGGAATCGCTCACCTCTGCCTGGCCACACTTGACCGCGGGGATGTGGTGGCGGTGCCCAGTCCCAGTTATCCGATTCACATTTATGGCCCGGTGATCGCGGGAGCGAATGTTCGCGCCATCCCGGTTCACAGCACCGATGATTTTCTGGCGGAACTGGAGCATGCCGTACCCCTGATGTATCCACGTCCGAAAATGCTTATTCTGAATTTTCCGGCGAATCCCACCACGCAGTGTGTGGACCTGAAATTTTTCGAGCGAGTCGTCGCTCTCTGCAAAGAATTCCAAATCTACCTGGTGCATGATCTGGCCTATGCCGACATCGTTTTCGATGGATACCGCGCACCATCGATCCTACAGGTGCCAGGAGCGAAGGAAATTGCAGTGGAGTTTTTCACTTTGTCGAAGAGCTATAACATGCCTGGTTGGCGGGTGGGCTTTATGGTTGGCAACCCTGAGATGGTGGCTGCGCTGGGCCGGCTCAAGAGCTATTTCGACTACGGAACGTTCACGCCGATTCAGGTGGCTTCGATCCTTGCCCTGGAGGGTCCGCAGGAATGTGTGCAGGAGATTTGCGACAACTACCGCAAGCGGCGGGATGTTCTGGTCAAGGGATTGAATCAATTGAACTGGCAAGTGCCACTGCCCAAGGCCACGATGTTTGTCTGGGCCTCCATCCCGGAGCGCTACAAAGCAATGGGCTCGCTTGAGTTTTCCAAGAAGCTCCTGACTGAGGCCAAGGTTGCAGTCAGCCCTGGCGTCGGATTTGGTGAACACGGGGATGAGCACGTGCGTTTTTCGCTGATTGAGAACGAAGAACGAACCAGGCAGGCTCTGCGGGGTATCAAGCAGATGTTCCAACAAGAGAGCCTTTAGGGCTAAGCATCGTTCACATCCGGACAAGGATCTCCGAATCCGGACAAAGCGTCTTACCAGACCGGAATCCCTGTGCAGCTATAGTCCTTGGAATGAAGCATTCTCTGCAGAAAAAAGTTCGGAAGAAAACGTGCACTACAAGGGCCACAACCAAACTTGTGCACGGAGGTTTTCCTTGGGGACTCTGTTTCAGGACATTCGGTTTGCGTTTCGTCAGCTCAGGAAAGCTCCTAACTTCGCCGCTGCCGCGGTGCTGACGCTGGCCCTCGGCATTGGCGCCAACACAGCCATTTTCAGCCTGGTGAATTCGCTTCTGCTTAAGCCGCTCCCAGTTCTTGATCCGCAGCAGATTGCAACCCTGGCTCCCCGCGAAAACAAAGGACCCTTGCAGCAGGGGCTTTCCTGGAACGAATACAAAGAGGTGCGCGCACAAAGCACACGATCGTTCAGCGATGTTTTTGCCTACACCATGAGCATTGACGGTCTGGCGGTCAATGAGCAGAAGCCGGACCGGATCATGACCACGTACGTCAGTGGCAACTTCTTCGATGGGTTGGGACTGAAGCCCGCTGCCGGGCGCCTCCTTTTGCGCAGCGAAGGAGAGATTCTAGGTCAGGATCCCGTGGCCGTTCTTGGCTACCAGTACTGGCAGGAGAGGTTCAACGGCGATCCTAATGTGGTGGGGCGGATTGTCACGTTGAATCGGCACCCGGTGACGATTGTCGGCGTAGCCCCGAAAGACTTCATCGGCATGAATAGCTTTCTAACCATGGCAGCCTACCTGCCTTTGTCGGAGCTGCCCCTCAGCGGCACGCCTGCCGATGTGATCAACAACTGGCAAAACAGGATGTTCATCGTGAACGGGCGTTTGCGTCCCGAGGTCAGCCTGAAACAGGCAAACGCCGCCCTGAATGTAATTGCTCAGGACCTGAACCGGTTGCACCCGGAATTTGAAAAGAAGCTCACCATAGAGGCGTACCCGGAACCGCAGATGCGTATCAATCCTGGCGACCCTCGCGTTATGTTCATCATCTCGGGCCTCTTTCTATCGCTTGCCGTGATGGTGCTTCTGCTGGCGTGCGTGAATGTCGCCAACCTGGTGCTGGTGCGGGCCACGGCGCGCGAGCGCGAGATGGCGATCCGGTCTGCACTAGGAGCCAGGAACTCACGGCTGGTGGCTCAGATGATCACCGAGAGCACGCTACTGGCGCTGATGGGCGGAGTGATGGGCATGGTTCTGGGCATGTTCGCCAACAATGCCCTGAGTCATCTCGACCTGCACGCGGATCTTCCGATCAGGTTTATGTTCGACTTCGATTGGCGTCTCTTCTTGTACTCCTTTGCGATTGCCATGCTGGCAGGAATCGTGGTGGGGATTGCTCCTGCGCTGAACATTGCCCGGGCAAACGTGAACGCAGTGTTGCACGAAGGGAGCCGGGGCGTAACCAGCGGGCGCCACTGGCTTCGCGATGGACTGGTTGCTGTGCAGATTGCCGGCTCTCTGGTGTTGCTGGTGGTGGCTGCGTTGTTTGTGCGCAGCCTCTCCGCGATGCAGACGATGGACTTCGGTTTCAAACCAGACCACCTGCTGAACTTCGTCGTTGACTCCAACGAGATCGGGATGAACGATGCTGAGGCCCGGGATTTGGCCGCTCGCATTATAGCCCGCCTCCATCAGCTCGACGGAGTGAACTATGTGAGCCACGCAAACACGCTTCCATTCGGTTATTTCAACAATGGCGGCGACCGGATGATCATCGATGGAGCCGCAGTTCCCGCAGATCCTAACGATACGAATGCCGGTACCGGTGTTATTTCGCCGGAATACTTCAGCGTGATGGGCATCCATCTTTCCCGCGGCCGCGCCTTTACGGAAGCTGACAATGAGCAGGGCAAAGATGTTGCCATTGTGAGCGAAAGCACTGCCAGGAAGTTCTGGCCCAAGCAGGATGCCATTGGCCGCACCTTTCGTATGGCAAGCGCAAAAGAGCGCCCGTTGGTGATAGTGGGGGTTGTCTCCGACGTGGAATTCCAGGTCTTCGGTGGCGCCAAGTCGCAGCCCTTTTTTTATGTACCGTATGCTCAGCACCTGAAAGGGAACAGCCTGATGGTCTTCCAGTTAAGGGCTGACAGGGATCTCTTATCGCTTATGCCTGCGGTCGAGAAAAGCGTCCACGCGCTGGCTCCCCAATTGCCGGTCTTTCAAATGCAAACCATGCGCCAGGGGCTTTACACGATGAATGGACTTCTGCTGTTTCAGCTTGCTGCTTCCTTGGCCGCGATCATGGGTGGTCTGGGACTGACGCTGGCCGTCATCGGGCTGTATGGAGTGGTCTCCTATGCGGTTGGCCGGCGGGTGTACGAGATCGGCTTGCGGATGGCGCTTGGGGCCAGCCGAGGCAGTGTGTTTCGCATGATCTACCGGCAATCGGTCGTCATTATCGCGGCCGGCCTGGGAATTGGCTTGTTTTTGGCCTTATTGGTGGCACGCGCGGTGGGCAGTCTGGTGGTTGTGAATGTCTGGGATCCGGGGACCTATGTGCTTGTGGCGGTGGTCCTTGCCTTGGCGGCGCTCGCCTCCTGCTTCTTGCCTGCGCGGCGTGCGACCGCTATCGAACCAATGGTTGCGCTACGCGAGGACTGATTATTTGCCGGGTAGTTTGTAAAATTCGATAAAATTTGATGCTTTTGAGGTTTTTGGGACATAAAGAGCCGACGCGCAGGTCAACGGCGCCGTCCAAAGCGGTTCTTGTCTATGGAGAAGGGGCGTCTGGTGTCGGGAGCAACGTAATCCGCCATGGGGACACGGGGCAGCGGTGAGGCGGTTTGCGAGGGGTTCAAGGAGGCGGAAACCGCAGGTGCCTCTACTTCGCTACGCTCCGTTGGGCCTGGGGTAGGGCCTGAAACAGGAGGGAGCGTATTGTGGCTTGGGGCTTCCACTTCCTTGTCGGGGGCTGGCTGGGGGTCCACGGATTCTCCGTTCTGCTGGTTACGCATCCATTCGGAGACATAGAATGGCGGGTTAACTGGCAGAGGGGCGGGTTTGTTCTGGGCGGAGACGGCTCGGCGGTCTGGTATCAGGCCTTCGATGGCGACGATCATGGAGAGTGCCTTGACTTGGGCGGAAGCGCTGTTGCGGGTCATTTCAGGGGCCAGGTCGGCGATTTGCCATAGGCGGGCCAGGACTCGGTCGCGGCTCAGGTTGAAGCGGCGGAGTTCGTCGGTGTCCTGCTCGACGAGCTGTTGCTGCACAGCGGCCCGATGCTCGTGCATGTAGGCGCTGACACGGGGTTTGGCTTTGGTGTAGGCGGCGGTTTCAGGGTTGAGACCGACGGCTTCTGCGGCACGACGGTCGGTCATGGTTCCAAAGAGGACCAGGCGGGCAAAGGCTATTTCCTGATCAGTGATAGGGTCGCCTACGTTGTTTTTAGGCATTGGTAGCTCCTTATTGGTGAGTTGTGAAGTTCAGAGTGGGCGAGACAAAGTTGGCCTTGGTCTTCGAAGGCAATTGCGTAGAAATTGAATCTTTCAAAACGTACCTCAGGGGCTAAAGCCCTCATCTGTGGCTTGCTTTTCGGCACGGGTGAACCCGTGCCCTTCCAGGAAGAGCGGCTCTTTGGGTGACCGCGGTTTGCAGGAACAGTGGAGGCGCAATAAAAATCCCGCCGCGGCGGGATGCTGGAACAAGCGATTTTTGACAGGGATCGGGTGTGTCACCGGACAGGGGTAAAACTGTCCTTCGCTCGCGCTTAGTCCGTTAAACAAACGGAAACTCCCCCGGCTAGGAACGGCTGCGCGATAAGCGAATTCCTGCCGAAATCACCTTCTGGGATTTACGGTACAGGATGAGAGACCTCCCAGCAACCGACTTAGGCTGTTTATTTCTGTGACTCACGGCACAGTCAGGGGCGAGGTCCTCAGAATCCCACATCTGCCAAAACCAGGCAGATATGGGGTGGGTTAATGGAAGTCGTGGGAGCGCAGTTCGAGGTCGTGGAAGGCTAGCGGCTGGATGCGTTTTGCCTTAACGTGAATGACGCCGTCCTGATTCTGCAACGCACCTTCCACCAGAACAAATTTGCTCCGTGTGACCACGACACGCTCCCGTTCATAAAGGTCAGGAGTGATGATGACGTTGGCAATGCCGGTTTCATCTTCCATGGAGAGAAAGATGAAACCCTTAGCCGTGCCAGGACGCTGTCGCGCGATGACACAACCGGCTGCACGCACGTATTCTCCATCCTTGTAACTGCGCAGTTCCGCGGAGCTCAGTACCTTCATCGCATGCAGCTCTTTACGGCGATAGTGCAGCGGATGCTTTCCTACGGTAAGGCCAGTGCCGGAGTAGTCCGCACTTAGCCGCTCCTCCGTAGTCATCTGCCGAAGCGGGGAAGATACCTGAGGTCCACGATGTTGCTTTAGCAAAGGCCCCACCGGCCTAACCGCTTCTTCTACTGCCCAAACAGCGTCACGCCGATGATCGATGCCGTCCAGACTATTCAGAGCGCCAATGCGGGCTAACAGGGTAAGCTCTTTACGCTGCAGTAGCGGTACCCGGCGGGATAGATCTTCCGCAGAGCGGAAGAGGTTTGACTGAGTGCGGGATGCGACGATTGCCTCTCCCACGTCCTGCCTTAACCCTTTGGCATACATCAGGCCCATGCGCATGGTGCGCTCGCCATTGCTTTCATGCTCGATGGTGCATAGCCATTGCGATACCTGCACATCGATGGGACGTATGCGCAGGCCATGGCGTTGGGCATCCTTTACCAATACAGCAGGCGCATAAAAACCCATCGGCTGATTATTAAGAATGGCGCAGGTAAACGCGGCCAGATAAAGTACCTTGAAGTAGGCGGAAGCATACGCAATCAACGCGAAACTGGCCGCATGCGATTCAGGGAAGCCGTAAAGAGCGAAGGAAGTAATGTTCTGGATGATGGTTTCCTGGGTAGCTGCATTGATTCCATTCTTGGTCATGCCGCTGCGTAGCTTTACTTCCAGTTGCTCCATACGCTGCCAGGAACGCCGCATACCGACAGCACGGCGCAGTTCCTCGGCTTCCGCACCGGAAAAATCAGCCACGGTCATGGCCATACGCAAGAGTTGCTCCTGAAACAGGGGAACCCCTAGTGTCCGCTTGAGCACTGGCTCGAGCGATGGATGAGGGTAGGTGACCTCCTCCTTTTTCTGCCTGCGGCGCATGTAAGGATGCATCATCTTGCCCACGATAGGCCCTGGCCGGATGATGGCGACCTGCACCACCAGGTCATAGAATTTTTCCGGATGATTGCGCGGCAACGATGCCATCTGCGCCCGGCTTTCCACCTGGAACATGCCCACCGTATCGGCACGCTGCAGAGTTTCATACACTACCGGATCCTGGGGCAATTGCGCCAGGTCGACTGGCTCATCGTAATGCTGCTTAACCAGGATAAGAGATTCCTGGATCACTGCCATCATGCCCAGACCGAGCAAGTCCACTTTGATGATCCCCAGGTCGGCACAGTCTTCTTTATCCCACTGGACCACGGTTCGGCCAGGCATGGAAGATCGCTCCAGCGGCACCACACGATCCAGCTGGCCCTGGCATATCACCATTCCTCCGGAGTGTTGACCGAGATGCCGCGGCAAATCCTGAATACGCATGCAAAGCTCGAGAAATTTGCGGATATGCGCATGCTCAACATCGAAACCTGCATGAAGAAAAGAGTTTTCCAGGGTGTCTTTTTCCCCCTTCCACTCCCACTGCGACACCAGGCTCGAAAGGCGCCCCAATGTCTCAGGATCGAAGCCCATCGCCTTTCCTACTTCACGCGCTGCCGATTTGCCGCGATAGGTGATCACATTCGCAGTAATGGCGGCCCCAAGCTCTCCATACCGGTGATAGACGTACTGAATCGCCTGTTCGCGTTTATCGCCAGAGGGAAGATCAAGATCGATGTCCGGCCATTCTCCGCGGCTTTCACTCAGGAAGCGCTCAAAAAGTAATTCCATACCCACTGGATCGACGGCGGTTATTTCCAGCGCATAGCAGACGGCGGAATTGGCGGCACTTCCACGCCCTTGTATCAGGATGTCGTTTCTCTTGCAGTATTCAACCAGGTCCCAAACGATCAGAAAATAGCCGGCAAAGCCTAGTTTCTCAATCAAGGCCAGCTCATGCTCCACTTGCTTTTCGGCTTTTTCGAGCAGCTTGCGATTGTGTTTGGAGCCATAGCGCTTCAAGACGCCTTCTGCCGTACGGCGACGCAGAAAGCTATCCATCGTTTCACCCTGCGGCACCGGATAGTGGGGAAATTCATACCCGAGATCGTTCAGCTCAAATTCAAGCCGCTCAGACAATGCCAGGGTGTTCGCGATGGCCAGGGGAAGATCGCTGAATCTGGCTGTCATCTCCCGTGCATCGCGCAGATAGCGTTGTTGATTCACGCTGAGCAGGCGGCCTGCATGTTCCAGGTCAGTGTGGTGCCGCACCGCGGTAAACACGTCGAGGATTTCCCGATCATAGGCAGTTGCATAACGAACGCCATTCGTCGCCAACAGCGGCAACCTCATTCGCTCTGCAATGCGGATGACAGCCTGGTTTCGCCATTCTTCCTCACGCTCGCCATGACGCTGAAGTTCGACATATACATTTTTATACCCAAAGAGTCGAACCAGGCGTTCCGTAACCTTCACTGCTTCTGATTCCCCTCCACGCATTAGTGCTGACGCCAGAGGGCCTTCCTCTCCACCAGTCAGACAGACCAGCCCGGACGAGAACTCTTCCAGTTCCTCAAGCGTAGCTGCCCCTTCACTCTTGGTGGTTTCCCGCATTTTGAACCGGGTAATCAGTTGGCAAAGATTTTGATACCCGGCTCGTGAAGCACAGAGCAGTGGGATACGAGCAGGTTCCGGCGCATGCTGATGTGGCAGCCATGCCGGAGGTGTGAGCCGCCTGCCCAGACTGGATACTGCAATTTCTGCTCCGATATGGGCACGCACCCCTTGCTTGCGGGCAAGGGTATGAAACCGCGCCGCGCCATAAACACCATTTCGATCCTGCAGGGCCATTGCCGGCATATTGAGCTCGGCAGCGCGCTGGATAAGATCTTCAGGTAGCGATGCCCCCTCAAGAAAGCTGAAAGCGCTGGCTGCATGCAGCTCCACATACTGCTCAGTCATACAACGCCTCTACCAGCCAACCTTCCTGCATAAGATCTCGTGTCAAGCAGCAGCAGAGCCTGGATTCATTATTCGCATCATCATGGTCCCTGGCCACAACGTCCCATTGTTCCAGCGACCATAGTGAAGGTTTCCACCAGTCTCCGGCAGAGGACCATGGCCCGTAAGCACGTTCGACGGTATAGCGTTTTTCCCTGAAGACAAATGAGTACGGTTGCCGATCGCGTACTGTAACGGTCACATTTTCCGGAGGCCGTAATTGCCGTACAGCAAGACGCTGGCTGGGGGATTTTCTAACGCCGGCAGAAGCCAGTACAGCAAATGGTTCCATCTGAAAAGCGTCCTGGCGGTGGGTGTCCTTAAGTACAGCCTGACCTGCGCAGCCTTCGCCTACGATCGCGTGAATTCGGGCCAGGGTTACATCCAGCCGCATAGGCTCTGGCACCTGGGGAGAAAAAAGGCCAAGCTGCACTTTGCTGGTGCTACCCGGCTGTGCGCTCAAGCAGAGGGACGGGATTGCAGCCTGTGGGGGATGCGCCTGCAGATCCAGATGGATCAGCTTCAACCATAGCTTCCGGTCGATATTCGGCAGTGCCGGCCTTACCGTTCGGGAATGTGTTGTTCCCCCTTCGAGATCCAGGTGAAGTGTAATCGAGGCCAACGCCAATATGCGCGATTGGGCGCGCACAATGAGCTGATCGAGCATCACTCCCACGATAAAAAGCAGGGAATCGAGCAGCTCTACGGGAGCGTCTAATCCCATTTTTTCTTCGAGAGCGAGGCTGGGCTCGACCGCAGTAAACAAATGCGGCAATTCTCCGCGCGCCAGCAGGCGCAGTCCCTTACCTGCCTGCCCAATCCGGGCAATCAATTCTGTTTCTTCAAGATTTCCCAGTTCTCCCAGTGTCGTGATGCCCCACATGGAGAAGGTTTCCGCATGCTCGAGCGAAAGATCGAGAACCGTGATTGGTAACGGCGCCAGAGCAGTCCTTTCCATTCCTCGGGGCACTACGCGAATCCCTGCACCCGAATGCCCGCGCGCCAGGCACCTGGCAGCAGGCACATTGCTGCTGATGGCAATCGATGCCCGTACCCCAAGTGCCTTTGTTCTTTTTAGGAGGTTTTCACCCAATGCATCAGGAGAACCGAAAAGTTTTTCGGTACCGGCAATATCGATCACGCAAGTAAAGCAACCGTCACTGCTTTGATCTTCCACCCGGGGAGAGAAAGAACCGGCGCACTCGAGCAGGGCTGCGTGCGCTGCTGCCTCCTCAACTCGCGAGCGCTTTAATACGACGGCGGTGGGAAACATCTCCATTTCCAGCTTTGTCATTTCTGGTGCGATTCCCAGCGTCCAGGCCAAACGATTGAGGGAGCACACCTGCTCGAACGGTGGTTCGCCATCCAGCACGGCAATCGGCTTGCGTTGCAGTTCCGGCCTCAAGCGCAGCAGTGCCTGCAGGGGAAATTCCTTCGCCAGTAGGCAGGCGTAGCGGGGAGCAGTCATCGTTGGCCTGCCCAAACACTTTTTACCTGCCATTGTGCTGTCTGCACGCTTTGCGGCTGCTTACGCAAGGGCAATACATTGCCCTGGGCAAAGCGCTGCCGGGCCAACTCGGCCCGATGTTCGAGACCGGTGAAGATGGTCCCATCTTTGCCCAGCACGTTTCCTGGATCAACAGAACCAAGACGAAGTACCATTCCGGCGCTGTTCCTGGAGCAGGGGTGTTGCGTTAACAACAACACATTCGATTGCAGGCGTTCAGCTGCTGCACGAAAGCGAAACCATGTTGCCAGGGGCACACGCAAGGCGTACTCCGCGTTCAGGCTGCCCATGTCCAGCACAATGCAACTGAAGCCACCTGCCTGGAGTAGTAGATCGCTTACCCGAAGCCCCTGTTCCAGCCGCGACCAGGATTTGCGTTTAGGCGCCTTTATTTGAGAAGAAGGGAATGGTGTGAGCTGTGGGACGGGCTGCTTGGGGAGTGGCCGCGTTTTGGGTTGTGCTTCCGCGCAGCGGGGAGCTACCGTCAGCAAATTGCTGATTGCGTCCGAAAGGCCGTTCGTTTCCATTCGGGGATGGGATCCACCTGCCTGGGGTAACCCCGGTTTTCGCTTGGGTGGCTTTTCTGCCATGCGCAATCCGCGTACAGAGACGTCTGGCAAAGAAGCATTTTCTGTGCGGCCGCAGCGTATCCAGAGCAGCCGGGAGAGGTCGACTCCTATGGCCGCCGCTGATTCCGGGTGCAATGTATCCGAAACGTCTACCCAGGCGCAGACCTTGCCTGCCTGGGTCAGGTTGGCTACAAAGGTGAGCGCGAGTGAGGTTCGTCCGGAACATTCCGGTCCAACAATCTCGCTGAGGGCCCCGATTGGAAATCCGCCATGCAGCAATTCATCGATCTCACGAATGCCCGTGGGAGCAACCGTGTAGGCTATTTTCGGCAAAGGAGTGAGCGCCGAAGGGATCCGTTTCGCCAGGTTTGCTTCGATTTGGGCTCGCAGGTGCTGTGCGGTCGGCATGTCGAATCTTCGCCTTATTTTCGCCTATGCCGGATGAGATGTGCCAGCCCCCCTCTGTGGGAAAGTCTTTAGGGCTATGAAAAGAAGGCGCTTATAAATTTGAGCGCAGTCGGTCTCTCTACCCTGTTCCCTGCATCATGTTGAAACAGGATGACTCTTGAGTCCGTCTTATGAACAACATGGCACATTCCGGCATCTTCGCAGGCTTAAGAGATAATGAATCAATGGCAAAAAATAGAGGCTGAATGATCCTTAGTTTTTTTCATTTCACGATATTAGGGATGGCTGCTATCCCGTTGATTTACTACTCACTTGCGTTGTTCAGCGCGTGGCAGTTCTTTCGCCAATCGCATAAAAGCGCCGCCTCGAAGAGCTATACCCCTCCGGTGAGTAATCTGAAGCCTATTCGTGGACTGGATCCGGATGCTTATGAAAATTTCGCCAGCTTCTGCCGTCAGGATTATCCCGAGTACGAGATTGTGTTTTGCGTTGGCGATGCTTCTGAACCTGCGCTGCCAGTGATTCAGAGACTCATCCGTGATTTTCCTGAATGTCAGATCCGGGTCCTAATTGGATCAGGCAGGGTGGCTACCAACGATAAAGTCGCTAAGCTGGCTCGATTGTCTGCTGAAGCAAAATACGAAACCGTAGTGATGAGTGACAGCGACGTTCGTGTGCAACCGGATTACCTGCGCACCATCGTTGCCGGGATGGCGGATCCGAAAGTGGGAGCGGTTACTTGCTTTTATGCGCCGGTACCCAGCGAAGAAAAAAGCTTTGTTCAGCGCGTGCAATCTGTGGGAATGCTGTCTGACTTTTACGCCGGAATTTTGGTAGCCAGGCAATTGGACGGAGTCAAGTTTGCCCTGGGTCCTACGATTGCTGCTACACGCACGCGGCTTGCAGGCTTTGGCGGCTATGCGGCCATTGAAAATCGTCCGGCGGATGATCTGCTTGTAGGACGTTTGATTGCAGAGCAAGGCTATGAAGTGCAGTTACTGAATTATTCGATTCAGACTGTATCGGACTTTCATTCGCTGCGCGACCTTTTTCTGAAGCGGTTGCGTTGGACCGTGGTCATGCGCATCATGCGTCCCTGGGGACACCTGGGGTTGATATTTACTCTAGGTTTGCCGTGGGCATTGGCGGCAATCTTTGTTCAACCCACTCCAGAGATAATCTTTGCCTATCTGAGCGCATACTTCGCATTCCGTATCGCCATGATGGAAGTGATTGGAAGATGGGGATTGAAGCAGCCAGGCATCTATAAGAAACTGTGGCTGCTTCCAGTCTGGGATTTGCTGGCGACCACCATATGGCTGGCAAGTTTCACCCGCAACAGCATTCGCTGGCGAGATGGCTACTACTACATTCGCAATGGCGAGTTAGTTCCGGTGGATCCTTCGGCGGCGATTCGTGCAGCCGAGAAGGCTCCGGAGCGGGTGTAGCACGTAGAAGTGTTATCTTCAGCGCCCTTTGTCGCGTGACCGCAGCATCGACCTGCGACGCACCTAAGAAAATGAAAAAGGCGCGGACGAATGTTGAGTAGGTGTTTGTCGATGATGTCTGCAACAAAGCAGTCCCGCAGGGACGGAATAGCCTGTAGCCCGGCACGTCAGTGCCGGGTAGGATAAGGCGAATGGGCGAGTCCCGGCGGAGAAACCCAGGTCTCAAAATCGAGACCTGGGCCACCCACTCATATTGAGGTTGCAGCGTTATTTCGGTCCTGGAAGGAAACAGCGTCAGCCTGGATGTGCCGTCCCTCCGGGACTCGCCTCATAAACCTTAGCCTACCCGGCACTGACGTGCCGGGCTATAGGTTGTTCCGTCCCTACGGGACTGCTTTGTTGCGGGCCGGAAATGACAATGCCATAGCCGACTAAGCCAGATAGCGTAATTTTTTACGGGGCTGTTTTCGCGAAGACCGGCTTTTCCACCCGGCGGTCATTTTTGGTCTGACGCCAGTTCACCCTGGGTAGAAACAATGCCGTGTCGATCCGGTCCTAGTAGCGACCTGCGACCCACCTAAGAAAATGAAAATGGCGCGGACGAATGTTGAGTAGGTGTTTGTCGATGATGTCTCTCAACAAAGCAGTCCCGCAGAGACGGAATAGCCTGTAGCCCGGCACGTCAGTGCCGGGTAGGATAAGGCGAATGGGGCGAGTCCCGGCGGAGAAACCCAGGTCTCAAAAATCGAGACCTGGGCCACCCACTCATATTGAGGTTGCAGCGTTATTTCGGTCCTGGAAGGAAACAGTGTCAGCCTGGATGTGCCGTCCCTCCGGGACTCGCCTCATAAACCTTAGCCTACCCGGCACTGACATGCCGGGCTATAGGTTGTTCCGTCCCCGTTCGACAAGCTCAGGGCAGGCTCTACGGGACTGCTTTGTAGCGGGCC
Source organism: uncultured Acidobacteriaceae bacterium (assembly GCA_963763905.1). Classification (GTDB taxonomy): domain Bacteria; phylum Acidobacteriota; class Terriglobia; order Terriglobales; family Acidobacteriaceae; genus PALSA-350. Next base: position 144,802 of record CAVXRU010000036.1, read on the forward strand.
GGAAATGACAATGCCATAGCCGACTTTAAGCCCGATAGAGCGTAATTTTTTACGGGGCTGTTTTCGCCAAGGCCGGCTTTTCCCGCCGATCATTTCTTGTCTGACGCCAGTTCACCCTGGGTAGAAACAATGCCGTGTCAATCCGGTCCTTGTAACGAACTGCGATATCGATGAGTGAATCCAATAGCGAATCGGAAAGAAAGTGTGGTGCCAGGCCAAGATCGATGAGCTTGGAGTGCTTCGCATTGTAGTAATGCTGTTCTGCTTCCACGCGAGGGTCAGACAAGTAGTCGATCTCAACCTTCAAGCCCGTTTGCTTGCCGGCGTTCTGTACCAGGTGAGCTAGATCCAACACCGAAAACTGCTCGGTGAATTGGTTGAAGACGCGGAATTCTCCCTTGCCCGCAGGATTCAGACAAGCAAGTTCGACGCAGCGCACGGTGTCGCGGATATCCAGGAATCCGCGCGTCTGGCCGCCTTTGCCATAAACCGTGAGTGGATGGCCAAGAGCTGCCTGGGCACAGAAGCGATTGAGCACCGTGCCAAAGACCTCGTCATAGTCAAAACGGTTGATCAATGCTTCATCCAGAGCGACCTCTTCGGTCATGGTTCCATAAACCACACCCTGGTTCAGGTCGGTAGCGCGGGTGCCCCAGATCTTGCAGGCGAACATCATGTTATGGCTGTCGTGGACCTTTGACAGGTGATAAAACGATCCCGGCTGCTTAGGATACGGGAGTACGTCTTTGCGGCCGTTGTGCTCGATGGTGATGTAACCCTCTTCGATATCGATGTTCGGCGTGCCGTACTCTCCCATGGTGCCAAGCTTGACCAGGTGACAGTCAGGCTGGAACTCGCGCAGGGCAAAGAGCAGGTTCAGTGTGCCCACGACATTGTTTACCTGGGTTCCCACCGCGTGGTTGCGGTCGATCATCGAATAGGGCGCAGAGCGCTGTTCAGCAAAGTGGATTACAGCTTCTGGCTCGAACGTCTTGATGGTCGAAGCAAGAAACTCATAATCGGTGACGTCACCAACAAATAACTCAATGGTTTTGCCGGTGAGTTCGTGCCACACACGCAGGCGATCGGCCAGGGGGCGGATCGGAGTCAGTGACTGCACTCCGAGTTCGTGGTCCCAAAGACGACGCACGAAGTTATCGATAATGGCAACGGAATGTCCGCGGTTCGATAAATAAAGAGCGGTGGCCCAACCACAGTAGCCGTCCCCGCCAAGCACAGCAATCTTCATATTGCCCTCAATTCCTTTGCTGATAATGTCCTAAAGTAAAGTCTATCTGAAGATCAGATGGGAGTACCCGCCCCTTCGCTGACCAAAACCGGCATCTTTCGCGTGGATCCCGGTGTCGATTGGATGCGCCATTGTTTCATCCACAGAAACAAAATCATTAAGCCCCATAGGTGGTATCCGAGATTGGCTCGTCTATCCAGGTGGAGCTGCATCAGCCTTTCGATGGTGTCAGCGCGGAAAAGATCTGCGTGCTCAGAAAGGCCTTCCTGCAAAGTGTCCAGCATCAGTGAACGCAGAGAGCCGCGGAGCCACTGGTGCGCGGGAATGTCGAAGCCAACTTTTTTGCGCTGAAGAATCGATGCGGGTAGTTTGTCCTTCATCAATTCCTTCAGGACGAACTTTTGCCGCGAGCCGCGCATCTTCAGCGTGTCTGGCAATGTGGCAGCAAACTCAACGATGCGATGGTCAAGAAAAGGAGGACGCACCTCGACCGCATGGGCCATGCTCATACGGTCCGACTTCACCAGAATGTCGTCCGCCAGGTAATACTTTTGATCGAACGCCAGATAGGGGTAGAGGCTGTTACTGGCCGCAACCGAATTGGCCAGGCCGGCCAAAATGTTGTCCATGGAACCGGGAAGAGGATGCCGTAACAAGGCCGCTTTGGCGTCCTCAGAGAAGGTTCCATTCCAGTGCACATGGGCCTGTTCTGGTCGCAGCAGGCTGCCCTCGAGAAAGCGCTTCAGCTTGTATTCGAGGCTGATCTTCTCGTCGGAGACAGGCCATAAGCGTAGTCCATTGAGGGCTGCTTTGATTGCCACCGAAGGCATGCTCCGCGCAGTGCGGGCCAGCTGGTTGGCGCGATACGTGAGGTATCCGGCAAAGATCTCATCGGCGCCCTCCCCGCTCAGTGCGACGGTCGCGTGCGTCTTGCACATGCGGGATAGAAACCAGACCGGCAATGCTCCTGCATCGGCGCTCGGCTCATCGGAGTAATAAGCGAACTGCTCAATGGCACCCTGCAGGTCTTCCTGGGGATTCAAATCAAACTGCTCGTGTTCTGTTCCGTAGTGCGAGACCACCCGCTGGATATGCTCGGTCTCATCAAAGCTGCGGCCGTTGAATGAGATGGAGAAAGTCTTCAGTCGAGCATGATTGGTACCGGCCACATAATGCAGGATGGTGGATGAGTCGACCCCGCCGCTGAGCCAGACGCCCAGGGGTACGTCTGAGAGCAAGTGCTCGCGTACCGATTGCTGCAGCAGAGAGTCAAGCTCCTGTTTTGCACTCTCCAGATCGATGACCCGCGGCGTGGATTCGGGTAGGCGCCAATAGGATTCGGTGCGCGTCTGGCCGTCGTGCCACTCATACCAATGGCCCGGCGGAAGCTTCTCCACCCCGTCTACCAGCGTCCAGGGGCAGGGAACGTAGTTCAAAGAGAGATAGCAGTCCAGCCCTTCCAGGCTCAGGCGGCGCTCTACTTCGGGATGGACGAGGATAGCTTTGAGCTCAGATCCAAAGAGCACGTCCTCACCATACTTTGCCAGGTAAAGGGGCTTGATCCCCATGCGGTCTCGAGCCAGAACAAGGCGCCTGGTTGATTTAGTCCACAGGGCGACTGCGAACATACCCCGTAAGCGGGTAAAGCAGGCCGTGTCCCATGCCAGGAAGGCATAAAGCACTGTCTCGGTATCGCAATGGGTGCGAAACTTGTAGCCCAGAGCCTCCAGTTCAGGCCGCAGTTCAAGGTGGTTATAGATTTCTCCGTTGAATACGATGACCGTGTCGCCATTGCTCGAGGTGATTGGCTGATCGCCGGCCGCCAGATCGAGGATCTTCAAGCGGGTTGCGCCTAGAGAGCACAGGCGCGAAGAGAAGACACCCTGCTGGTCCGGTCCTCGATGGGTCAAGGTCGCGGTAGCGGCGCGAATCCTGTCGGGATCAGAAGCCCAGCTTTTCTGGGTAAAGCCGGCAATGCCACACAAAGTGGTAACACCTCACGAAAGGCTTAGCCTCTCCAAACTATAGTTATATCGCAAACCGGCCTGTCGCCTTCGCCTTGGACTCCGGAACCGGCTAGTACAATCGATGCTGATGGAAGTGAATGAAGTCTCAAAAAACGCTGCATCTTAAGACATTTTTGCTGATCCTGGTGATGGTCATTGCCGGCCCCCTTGGGAACGTTTTGCTGAGCAAGGGAATGAAGCAGACAGGGTCACTGGTATGGTGGCCGCCGGGCGAAGCATTCCACACCGTAGGCCGCGTGCTCGGTACCGGCTCTATTTGGCTGGGAGTCGCGTCTCTGCTCACCTTTTTTCTGGCCAATATATTGGTCTTGTCCTGGGCGGATTACAGCTTCGTACAGCCGGCTTCGTCGATCGCCTATGGCGTTTCCGCGCTGCTTGGCTATTTCATGCTGGGGGAGCCGGTTTCCCCCTTACGCTGGATAGGCATAGCCATTATTTGCCTGGGTGTATTTGTGGTTGGGCAGTCGAGCCCGCAAAGCCATCCCAGCTCGCAAAGCCCCCTGCAAAATTTGGAGCGCACCTAGCTTGGTCGAGGTCATTCTCTTTACTCTGATCACTGTGGCCGGCACTTGTGGGGAGTTGTGCGTTTCCCGGGCCATGAAAGCGGTGGGTGAAGTAAAAGATTTTCGTCCCGGGGCGATCGCCCGCGTCATTCTTCGGGCACTGCGCGTAGGCTGGATGTGGGCAGGAGTTGGGATGATGGCACTGGCGTTTTTCTCCCTGCTGGGTGCGCTTTCTTTTCTGAACGTAAGCTTCGTGGTGCCGGTGACCGCCCTGAGCTATGTCGCCGGTGCGGTCGGAGCAATGTTTTTCCTGCGTGAGCGGGTCAGCCGGCGGCGCTGGGCAGGTGTCTGCCTGGTCGTAATCGGAGTCACCCTGGTGTTTTTGGGCAATCGATGAAAACTTCTGCGCCAGTTCGCGGCACCCAAAGTATTGCCCTGCGCGAGATTGTCTTGCTGGCCATCGATTCGTTTCGGCTGAACCAGGTTCGCTTCGCCCTGACCGCCCTGGGGATGGTGATCGGGACCGCCTCGCTGATCCTGGTGGTCACCATCGGGCTCTCGGGGAGGAAGTACGTGCTCACCGCCATTCAAAACATTGGGACCAACCTCATTTGGGCAGAGTACGCAGGGCTGTCGGACGCCAGCATCGCGTCAGTGCGCGATTTCCTGACCGTGGACGATATGCGGGCTGTGGAGCAGCAAATCCCCGGCATCCAGGAGGCATCACCGGTGCTCAACCTGCACCAGTTCTTCACCAGCGGTGGAGGCAAGGAACGCGATGTCCTGATCCTCGGAGTGAATCCGGAATACCCTAACATTCGGCGGCTTTATCTCATCGCCGGGCGCTTTTTCGATCAGCAGGACTCGTTGACCCACAGCCATGCCGCGATCGTCACGGAGAGATTTGCCTTGGCCCAGTACGGCAATCCTTCTGAAGCGGTTGGGAAGACGTTAGCCATTTCTGGAGTCCCGTTCAGCATCATCGGCGTTTTTCGGGAGCGGGTGGCGACGTTCGGGCAGTCGGAAATCGTCGATGAGACGGTGCTCATTCCGTACACCGTAGCCCGTTACTTCACCGGAACGGACGCGGTCAACCAGATCTACTTTTCCATGACCGATTCGGGCAGTGTTCCCTGGGCCACGCTGGCAATCAAGAAAGCTATCAAGGCAAGGCATCGTCCCGAATCCGTGTATGACGTAGGTGATTTATCCGAGGTCCTTTCGATGGCCGGCAAAACGGCGACAGCCTTCAGTCTGGTGCTGCTGTTGTTTTCGCTGGTAACCCTGCTGGTGAGCGGTGTGGGCATCATGAACATCATGCTGGCGACGGTACGTTCGCGGATTCGGGAGATCGGGATTCGCAAGGCGTTGGGGGCGACCTTTCGGGAAATTCAACTGCAGTTTCTGGCTGAGGCGGTGTTGATCTCGTTGAGTGGAGGCGTGGTGGGCGCGGTGTTGGCGATGGTTTTGCCGCTTTTGGTGGCATTTTTTACCGACTACCGGCTGCAGGTTTCCTGGCTGTCGGCGGTGCTCGCGATTATGGTTTCCTGCGCGGTGGGGGTGGCTTTTGGGACCTTCCCGGCGGTACGGGCAGCGCGCATGGATCCTGTAGAATCACTGAAGTACGAATAGGGGAGTGCAATTTTTCTATTGCACTGGTCGAATTCGCGGTATATCCTAGAAGAGCGTCGAATACGATTTTGGTTCTCAGCTCGTTCTGCTTTAGGAGTCCGCACTACCTGCAGATACCCCGATTGAATTCAGCGTCATCTCGTTACTAAGGAAGAAACACAATGGAACAAGGTACAGTGAAATGGTTCAACGATGCCAAGGGGTTCGGCTTTTTGAGCCGTGCAAATGGTGAGGATGTTTTCGTGCACCACACAGCGATCCAAGCAAACGGCTTCCGCACTCTTCAAGAAGGCCAGGCGGTTCAGTTCAATGTAACCAAAGGCCCTAAGGGTTGGCAGGCAGAGAACGTTCAAGTTCTGTAGTCTGTAGTCAGCTTTAAGCAGGAAGGGGCGCCTCAAGGTCGTCTCTTCCTGCAGCTTCCCGGACTGAATTTTGGCCCACTATGTTCACGGCCGGTTCTGAAAATCCTTCCTGCGTTTCTTTCCCACACATTGCCCGTATAAAATCGCTCTCAAGGAGAAACCATGGTCAGAGCCTCTGTCCTCTTGTTGCTTCTGTCTTGCGGGATGGTACTGGGTTGCGACACTGGCAGCACCGCTCAAAATGTCAGTTCCACCGGCTGGAAAGGCCAGAAGGTCGGCAAGAGCTCCAACGTAGCAGGCCCTGTGCCCAGCTCAACCACGGGTACGCCCGGTAACATCCAGGAACCGCAGCCGAAACCTCCCAACGAAGAACCGAAAGCAACCCAGAACCTTGACAGCGACTAGAGCAGTTCGCAATTACTGTGTTCTGGTAAAGATCGCGAGGAGTGGTTTTCCTTGAAAGAAAACCACGACTAGGCCTGTCGCTTCGGTTTACACCAATTGCGAAACTGCTCGAGTCTCGACGGCTGCTAGACTCTCAACTAGATCTCATACTTTCTGAACTGGAGTGCTCATGGCTGAGGGTGAAGTAACCATCACGGTGCGACCGAACGGACCGTTGCGCGTAGAGGGTCCAATCAAGCTGATCAACACCGACGGTACATTGATCGATTTAACTGGCAAACCTGCCGTTTCTCTCTGCCGTTGCGGAGCATCCGTCAACAAGCCATTCTGCGACGGAACCCATTCCAAGATTGGTTTCCAGGCCGCGGCAGCGGTGGTCCCCGAGTCCGCCGAAAAAGTCTAATTCCGACGCAGTAACCAGTAGCGACAATGGAGCGTACGCGAGTACGCTCCATTGTCGTTTCCGGGATCCCGAGTATCGCGATGGACTCCATGGAAGAAGGCTTGCGACGGTCAGAGTTCGCTTTCATAGATTTTCGTGATTCGGCCGTAGGCCGGCAAGCATGCATCCAGGGCAGCAGTCTCGCCGAGTGGGAAGTAATGTTCTTGCTGCACGGCTACCAGGAGGATCTGGTGGCGGTTGCGAAACACCTGGAGTGGGCAAAAGCGAAGGTGCAGGCGGCCGTTAGCTACGCCGAGGCGTTTCCTGACGAGATCAACCGGGCGCTCGAGGAAAATCAGGCAATGGACTTTGCTGCTTTGAAGCGCATATTGCCGCAAGTTGTAGAGTTCTCAGCGTAGCCTTAACAGCGACTTTTGCCGTCCTATTCCTCGTTGGCCAAAGGCAGCTTCGGTCTCTTCCAGAGACGCTGCAACAGAGACAAGTCGAGCAGGCTGCGGGTAAAGTCGCCGAGGTCGTCGCCCAACAGCCTCAGGCTCTCGCGCAATACATAGAAGGCAGTGAAAAGGTCCCCTGCGATGAGCGCGATCACCGCGCCGCGCAGCCCAAGGGAGTTCACATGCATCAACAGCCACGCCAGCGCCAGGGCCAGGCAAGTGGCGGCAAGCATCGCCTTCGCCATGCGCTGGTGCTGGTTGATGGCCATCGGCACCACCGAACTTGTGAACCAGAACGCCGAAATCACCATTTGCAACAACATGAGGTTCAATAGCACGGGATCAGTCGGCACTCGGCCTATTGTCCAGATCTTCCAGATCCAATCCCCGAAAATTGCCACGGCAAGAGTGATCCCCAGGCATAGAAACAGTGAAATCTGGCACGCACGCCGGTGGAGCATGCGGGCGATGTCCATGGCTCCCACGCCGAACGCCGCAGACATCTCCGGCCAGATGGAATTGTTGATCAGGTTCATTCCCTGGACAGCGCTGCGAGAAATGGTTCGCGCAGTGTTGAAGGTCACCACTGCGATCGGACCCATCACATAGCCGATCACTACCAAAATTCCCTGCAGGTTCAGGGCATTCACCAGCGGGAAACTCATGAAAGAAAGCGCGGGTCCGGTGAGGCGGCGTATGACGGCCCATTGTGCGTGGCGAATGCCGAAACGGATCCAGG
>CAVXRU010000037.1:0-169556 GCA_963763905.1 uncultured Acidobacteriaceae bacterium
GAAGCGGATTACTTTCTATCCGTTTCAGGAAAAATGGACAGCCTGTCTGTGTGCGATTCTCTTGAGATATGCTGCTGGACTCGGACACGGCGATAGTGCAGACGCCAAAACAGAAGCAAAATTCATTCCCCGATTCAACAAATGCTCAGCCTTGTCCGCGGCCAAGGCTGAACCGGAAGCGGTTTATCAGTGCCGGCTGGCGGCCGAGGTAGCGGATAAGCTGATCACTATGCGCAACAACAAGAATCGAGTCGCCGCCTACAGGTATCATGCATCGGCATTGATGCTCAAAAATCGCAGCAAAGAAGCTCTTGCCTGTGCCCAGAAGGCTGTCGCCGCCAGTGATCTTGGCTTTATGGACATATCCGACAAGGCAGTAGCTTACGGTCTTCGTGGACAAGCGTTTGGACTTACCGGAGACCCGCATGGCGCGGGTAACGATTTGGCTAAAGCGGAAGAGCTTGAACGGGCAACGCTTGAGGTTCCACGCACTCCGGAGCAAAGGAAATTTGATTCAGGTGTGCTGCGATCCGTTCTCACCTTCCACGCGCAGATTTTGGCGGGCCTAGGGGAAACGGCAGAGGCAGACAAGCTCCGTGAGGAAGCGCGGAAACTATAATCGCCGAAGCTCTATGCAAGCAGATCTATCAAAGGCTCAAAGCTTCACGGAATTTCGCTGATTGGCGCCGCGACAGCTCAACGCTAACTCCGGCACGCATCCTGACAACGAGATTGCCACCGACGCCCGTCTCGACACTTTCTACCCACTTCAGGTTGAGGATGCATCTACGCCCTGCGTGGAAGAAGACCGTGGGATCCAGCCGCTCCTCGATAGTTGCCAAGGATCGGCAAACGAGCGGCCGCTCATTCGCGAAGTGCAGCCGGGTGTAATTTCCCTCGGATTCGAGGAGGAAGATATCTGAGACCCGAACTAACCAGCAGCGCTCGCCCTCCTTGACGAAAACCCGTTCCGGACGCATCCGGTCCAACCGTGGGCGGAGCTTTGTGACAGCGCCAGCAAGACGCGCTGGCGCGACGGGTTTCACCAGATAATCGAGCGCGCTCACTTCAAACGCCTTCAATGCGTACTCATCGTAGGCCGTGGTAAAGATCACCTGCGGCACATCGTCCAAGCGTTCAAGGAGCTCGAAACCGGTCATCCCCGGCATCTGCACATCCAGAAAAATGACATCTGGGGCGAGCCGTGGAATCAACTGCAGCGCCTGTTCCCCGGTATTCGCCTCGCCCACTATTTCGATCTCGGGGTGGGCTGAGAGGAGCCGCTTCAGTTCCTGCCGCGCCATCCGCTCGTCGTCGATAATCAGCGCATTCATGAGATTCGGGGGATCAAGACAGTGGCGGCTACGCGTCCGTTTGGGCTGGGGGCGAGTTGCAATGCTGCGCGCTCACCGTACAGAATGCGAAGACGTTCCCGCGCATTGACGAGCCCGATCCGGGGAGAGCTTGCCTGCGTTTCGGTCAACGCGCCCGCGTTCTCCACCGCAATCCGCAAGGAGCTGTTCTCGAGGGAGGCTCGAATGGAGATTTCCGAGCCGGACGGCAGATCTTCGACGCCATGTTTGATCGCGTTTTCGAAGAGCGTCTGCAGCAGCATGGGGGCACAGGGACTTCGCGAGCCGCCTCGTCAATATCGATCCGTACCCGTAGTCTGCTTTCGAAACGAATCGACTCAAGGGCCAGGTAGTCGGAAACGATTTCCACTTCGGAGGCCAGGGGCACGGTATGATGCCGATCCCGCTGCAGGTTATAACGGAGAATGTTGGCCAGCCGGGTGATCATGTCCTGGGCTTGTGGTGGATCTTCGCTGACCATGCCTCTGATCGAGTTCAGGCAGTTGAAGAGAAAATGGGGATTCAGTTGCGACTCGAGGGCGCGTAACTCGGCTTCGCTGAGGGCAAGCTTCATCTGGGTTTCATTGCGCCGCACCTCCCTCGTGTGACGAAGAGATGTTATCGAAAAGTAGAGAATTACCCAAATGTTGCCGACCACCGACAACCACAGAAACATGTAGACGATCGAAGACGGTTGGCGCCAGACGCCGAGGCTTCCTTCGATTGCGCTGTAGATTCCAACGACTAACCCAGTCTGTATCGTGGCGATGAGAATGGCGCCCGCCGACAAGCGCGCAAACGCCCTGGCTGGGGCCAGGTTTGTCCAGCCTTGCCGGAGAGACATTAGCCGGAGCAGATGTGTGAAGCCCATGCTATAGAGAAAAAATAAGAAGTATCCGATGACGAGGCTTGGCCGCCAGCCGTTCTCCATCGCTCCGGTTGTGAGACCGAGCGCGCTAAATACGCTCCATCCACCAATCTGACATGCCCAATACGGTGCGTTTCCTGTTTTCATGGATCGATTCTTCGCTATCAATTCATTCAATGGGTGGAGTTTCTGATGAACGGCGCACCGGTCGGATGAGCGGCGTCAAGAACGGCCTGATTCGTCTGGAACGGCGGCCGAAAACCTTTCGTGGTTCGCAGGTCATAGAGCTGTATTTTCGTATTTTCCCAGCATTTCCCGCTGCTCTCGCGCCGGCCGCGGAGGATCCTATCCGGCCTTGCGGTCGAGCCATCATATTTCAGACTCTCAGGGCTCAGCGATTTGGCTGTGGTAGTTCCAGGGCAGCCACTCCGCCGGATTCCGTCCCAGATCCTCTTCGTTCCGCTGCAGATGGGTCGGAAGCCGGGGCGCCTCGATAGAGCCAGCAGGGGCTTTCGTGCGGAATAAGTGGGCATTGAAATCCCATAGACCGGCCCGCATCCACCGCGCCAGCGGCGCTGTTGCTGCTTTCGAATAGCGCGGAGCGCAGTTATTGAGCACAGAGGCCTTGGGGTTTCCAATCCGAAGGCCTGCCGGCCGGCTGCGAAGAATCATGGATCACCAAGACCAGAGACTTTCGCACAGCGGTGCCTGTGACGGTCAGTTCCATTGGAACATTCGGCGCCACTGTCGCCGTGCCGCCGGCCGTCGCTCTGGTCGCGCCTGCTGGAGTTTCCAGACATTGCTCGCCCGAGATCATGTACCAGCCTTCTGGTCCGGGATGGATGTGGACGATGGACCGATCCTTGGGACGCAGAACGGCGTAGCCAAGAGCCACTGCGTACAACTCCGCTTTGGAAAGTTCCATCGGTCCCACTACAGCAACCGGTTGCCCACCCTCCAGAGCGAGGTCGCGGGGGCCAAATTCTGAGAGCCATATTCGGCCATCTTCTTCGACTACGATTCCCGTTGCACTCTTGGCCGCATCTGCAGCAGCGCGATTGGGAAACGTTCGTAGATGCCAATATACGGTCGGCTCTGAGAACCGCAATCCACTTTCGGTAGCTAGACAAAAGAAGCCAAACTCTGGCCTTTTCTGCCCCGGAGGGATGTTCACACACCCCGGTACGAGAAGGTGTTCGTGTGTTGCTGGACTGGGGTCTTGAGCGTGCAGGGCTAAACTATTCGTGCACGTTTGTAGAATCGAAAGGCCGGAAACCAAAACACATGCCGCAATGACCGCGCGTTTCGCCTTCATCTCCCGATCCTCCTGTAGATAGAAGCATTCGTGATCTTGCTGGATCATACGCCGATCATCATCTTCCCAATCCGGTTGGGCCAGGATTTCCAGAAGTTGGACATTCCATAGTGTCGGCTTCTAGCCGGTTGCGGGTGGGCAACGGAAAACTGCATGTAATCCGTAGTGCAGGAAAGGTCTGGTTATCGGTATGTAGGCCCTCAGGCAGGCGAGTGGAGCAGCAAGTTACCTGGAACATAGTTTTCGGGAAGTCCGCGGTCACCTTCGGATAAATATTGGTCAAATTACTTACGGCTTGCCGACAAAACATCGATCATGAGGGGCCCTGTGATTCGGGTTCGTTGTCATTAGAAAAGGCTTCTCGCGATGAGAAGTTCTAGTCCTTCTTCGGCGCTTCCATCGTTGGGCATGAAAACCTCTTCCTTCGGAAGGAAGACTCCGCAACATCTATCAGAGAGAAGCTGAAGACTGAGCCGGGAGAGCATCTCGTATGCGTCGGCCCTGGGCAGTTCTAGATTCCAGAAGTCCAACGCTACCCACGCACGATGATCTTTCCAGGCTGATTTCTGTTCAGGTTGGGGAAGTTGCTCTGCAATCTTTTCGGGGTTTCCCAAATAAGGTTGGCCTATCGACAAGACCTTAATCACGTGCGAGCCGGCCTTCACGAAAGCATGCTCCCCTGAGACATGAACGAAATACATCGGATCGTGTTCTCCGTCAAAGCTTTTCTGCCAACCTCGTTCTGCAGCGGATCGCAGGTCATGCTTTGACAACGGCAAAAAGGCGCGGAATAACAGGACAATCGAGTACGGCATATCCTGCTCATCGGCTTGACTCTTCTGCTGTGGATCTGTGGCGTCGCCGGAAGTCATTCATCCATGCTACCCGGATGATTCTGGACGGTGCAACGCGCCAAGGTCTTTGATCGTTGTCTTGTACCGCCTATGTTCCGACGGCGACATCTAACTTTGCCGAGGAAAATCCAGGGAAGCCCCCAGTGTTTTGCAGCTTACCTCAGAGGGCTACCATCCCGAATCTCATCCGTTGCTCGCTTGACCACCAACTGACCTTCCGAGATTGGCCCACGAACGGCTACCTGCTCCCCTGCGGCAGGTCCCTTGCGTACATCGATCCAATGGGCGTGCCCATTGACCGCCACGATTACAAAAGTTCGTTCCGTCGTGGTCACCACGCTGGTACCAGGCACAAACAGCGCCGTGTCACCCGAGCCCACCGGCCAATCAACAGTAGGATACATACCCGGCGCCAGCGTCGGGTCGGAAACATCCAACTCAACCATCATCGTCCGGCTCTGTTGGTCAAGCGCGTTGGCCACCCGCGCGATTTTCCCGCTATAGGTTTTACCCGGATGTGCTGGCACTCGGAAACTGACCGTCTTTCCCTTCGCGATCGATCCTACATAGCTCTCCGGCACCGGCACCACCAGCCGCAAATGCGCTGTCTCCTGCAGCTTCAACAAAGGAGTTCGCCGACTCGCGTCCACCATCATCCCGGGATGCACAAACCTATCTGTAATCGTGCCGTCGAACGGCGCCGTCACCCGCAGGTAGGACTCCATTTCATCGGTCGCCTGCATCTTGGCCTTGGCTGATCGCACCGCCGCCGCCCTGCTTTGCAACAGCGAGTCCGCTGCATCCTTCTGCTTCTCCGCCAGCACGAGTTCGTTCCCCGCAACCGCCCCCGGAGTCTTGGCCGCCTCCTGCAGCCGGGTGTAAGTACTTGCCGCCGCTGCCGCTTGTGCTTCTGCTCGCGCCTGCTCGGCCTCGGCCTGGTGCAGGCTCGACTCAGACGCATTGGTCTCCGCACGCATCTCCGGAGCAGACAGCTGAACCAGCAACTGTCCGCGATGAACCACGCTTCCCCGATCCACCAGCACCTTCTCCACATATCCTGGAACACGTGCCTCGATATCCGTCTGCAGGTAAGGCATCAATTCGGCGGTGAGCGGTACGGTACGCGAAGCGGAATGGCTCTCTACCTTGACCAATTCCACGTGGCTGGCATTTTGCGCCAACGCGGCCAGGGGTAGAACGAAGCAGGCAAGCTTACGGCTGAACATAGTAGCGACTCGCAGGGTCTTCAGGGTTGAGAGAGTTCGACGTCACGCTCGCTCTCTTTTGCAGCAGGGCGTAGAACACAGGAAGCACCAGCAGGGTAGTGACTGTTGAAAAAATGAGCCCGCCAATCACCGCCCGCCCCAGGGGCGCAGATTGCGCGCTTCCCTCACCGAAGCCGATCCCCAGGGGAATCATGCCGCCGATCATGGCCGTTGCCGTCATCAGGATAGCGCGCACCCGGCCCGTTGCTCCGGTGCGTGTTGCCACTTCCACCGCCTGGTTCTCACGCCGTGCCTGCTCGGCGAAGCTCACGAGAAGAATGGAGTTCGCCACCGAGATTCCAACCGCCATAATCGCTCCCATAAAGCTTTGGATATTGAGCGTGGTACCGCTCAAAAGGAGCATCAGAACAACACCACACAAGACGCCTGGAATGGTCGACAGGATAACCAATGGGAGTCGCAGTGATTGAAAATTTGCCATGAGCAGCAAAAAGATGGCAGCAATCGCCAGCAGCAAACCAGTGCGCAATCCCGAGATCGTTTCTTCCAACGCTGGAATCTGACCACGCACCACCACCGTGGAACCCTTTGGGGGAGCGGCGATACGCTTGAGAGCTGCCCCAATCTGCGTCTGTGCCTTGCCGAGTGGAATGCCATGCAGGTTTGCCGTGACGCTCACGATCCGTTGCCCGCTGAGCCGTTCAATTGTCTCCGGCATCGTTCCGTATTGCAGCTTCGCCACCTGGTCCAGCTGCGGCTGAGACGCACCTTCACGCATCACAGGGAGCACAGAAAGCGCGCCCAGCCCCTGGATGCGGTTGGGTGGGAGTTGTACCTGGATCTGAAAGGCGTTCCCGGTTCTTGGATCACGCCAGTAGTTGGGTGCAATGAACCGCGAGGAACCCGTCGCCGGCACAAGAGAAGCCGTCACATCCGCCATCGTCAGCCCGAATTGGCCGGCGTAGTCCCGGTCGATCTTTACGTCGACGATCGGGTAAGACTGAGACTGAACGATCGAGATATCGCGCAAAAAATCCAACTTGTGCAACTCGGCTTCGACCTTACCCAGGTAAGCGTAGTCCTGATCGAGATCAACCCCCTGCACATCAATCTGCACCGGGGTTGGTGAACCGAAGCTCATCACCTGGGAAATAATGTCTCCTGCTTCGAACGACATCTTCAGATTCGGCATCTGCTCTCGAAACGCCGAACGCAGCGACTCCCGCAAGGCTTCGTCGTCCGGGTGGCTACCGCGTAGCTGGACCTGCACCAAAGCCTCTTCCGGTCCACTGGTGAACAGGTGAATCAGGTTGACAGGATAGCTGGAGGGTTGAACGCCGACATAGTCCGATGTGATCTCAACGTTCTCCTTGCCCACTGTCTTGCGGATAAGATCGAGTGCCTGCAGAACCATGGGTTCAGTCTCTTCGATACGTGTGCCAACCGGCGCCTTCAATCGCATGCGCAGCACCGGCCCATTGGATTCGGGAAAGATCTCCGTGCCAAGAAGCGGCGCCACCAGCAGCAGAATGATCGCGGTCAACGCCAGGTACCCGCCGGCCAAGGGCCATCCCCATCCCAACGCCCGTTCCAGGTAGCGATCGTAGCGTTCGCGCAGCCTGCCGAACGCGCCTTCCTTTTCCTCTCCCCGATGCGACTCTTTCATCATCCAGGTGGCAAAGACCGGAACCAGGCTGCTGGAGAGAAAGTACGACGCGATCATGGCAAATCCCACGGCCAGAGAAAGCGGCACGAAAAGCTGGCGTCCCACGCCGCTCATGAAGATCGAGGGAACGAAGACCGCCAACACGCACAGCATGGAAAGCAGACGCGCAATGACCGTGCGCCGGCACGCCTCAACCACAGCGCTGGCGCGAGAAATGCCGGGCAGCATTTGCGTGTGTATATTTTCGATTTCAACCGTCGCTTCATCCACCAGGATACCGACCGCGAGCGCCAGTCCACCCAGCGTCATGATGTTGATGGTCTGCCCGGTTGCCCATAAAAGGAGGACAGCGCCAAAAAGCGCAAACGGAATATTTGCCACCACAATGAGCGCGCTGCGCCAATCGCGCAGAAAAAGTAATACAACCACCCCAGTCAACACCGCTCCCAGCAGCGCCTCGCGTACTAAACTATTGATCGCATTTGAGACATAGCCTGATTGATCAAAGGCCAATTGGACGTCCACATCGTCGGGTATGACCTTCTTGAACCCTGGAATGGCCGCCTTGACTGCCGCGATCACAGCCAAAGTCGAGGCATCGGACCGCTTCGTCACCGGTATATAAACAGTACGCCGGCCGTCCACGTGTGCATAAGCCGTAACAATGTCAGTGCCGTTCTCAATCGAAGCAATATCGCGCAAATAGATATTTGTGCCGGCATGGGGATGAATGGCTGTCGCCATCAGATCGTTCAGCTCCGGTCCAAGCGTTGCGTTGGTGCGCACAATGCGGTTGAGCGTACCGTCGTACAAATTGCCTGAAGGAACAACGACCGTGCCGGTGCTCACAGCAGAAATAGCCTGCTCCGGCGAAACGCTGTACTGCTTCAGCTTGTCCGGGTCGAGGGTGACCACGATCGTCCTCTGGTTGCCGCCAAAGGGAGGCGGTGCGGAGACACCCGGCAACGTCGCAAACAGCGGCCGCACCTGGTTCAAAGCAATGTTCTGCAATTCCCCTTGCGTATGATTCGAGCTGGTAAATAGCAGCAGTCCAACGGCTACACTACCGGGATCAAAGCGGGTGATGAAAGGCGGTACAGTGCCGGGAGGCATGAAGGCGCGGGCGCGATTCACATAGCCCACGGTCTCCGCCATTGCCTGCTCCATGTTGGTGCCTTCGCGGAAGGTCAACTTCATCAGCGCGGCTCCCTGGATGCTCTTGCTGTCCACGGCTTGAATGCCGGTGATATAGAGAAAGTGGTACTCGTAATAGTAGGTAAGAAAGCCTTCCATCTGTGCGGGATTCATGCCGCCGTACGGCTGCGCCACGTAGATAACCGGATTTCCCACCTGGGGGAAAATGTCCATGCGCATACGTCCGACGGCCATAAAGAAGCCCGCGAGGATCGCGATCAAAGCCACGATCAGCGTCAGGGGCCGGCTTAAAGCCAGCAGCACTAATCGCATGTCAATTCGCCGCCTTCAAGAAAGGCTGCAGGTCGCCCCGAACAGCCTGCAGATGGAGAAAAGCGCGCCACACATTGAGCCGCGCGATGGAGTCGTCGATTTGTGCCTGCACCAGGAGCCGCTGGGCCTGGGCAAGATCGTCGATCGGCGAAAGCCCGGCCTTGTAGCGTGCATTGGCTTGGGCAAAGCTTGTCTGTGCCGCCGACAACGCGATCGGAGTGTTCTCCGCGATGGTTCGGGTCGCTCGCAAAGCCGCTGCGGCCTGGGAAAACTGTTCCTGCAAAGTGCGGTCAGCCAGTTGTTCATTCGCTCGTGCTCCGGCCAGAGTGGAAGCCTGAGCAGCTTCGCGCGCATGAATACTGGCGAAGTCCATAAATGGAAAAGTGATATTGACCCCTACCGCATAGTTGCCGACGTTAGGAGCCAGGCCATCCGCGCCGCCGAGTCTGGGCCCGGTCGTTTCCGCTCCCGTGCCTCGCGCATAACCTGCCGCCTCCAGGTTGAATTGAGGCACCCAGCTTCGCTCGAGGGCGTGCAGTTGGGCCGCTGATTGCGCAACCGATGCCTTCTGCTCCGCCATGATCGGGTTTGCCGATGCGTCAAAAGGGGTGGAGTCGTCTGTCATCACCGGAAGTCGTAAAAGCGCTTCAGCTGACGTAAGCTCAGGCTTGCCCTCACTCGCTTTCACCAGGAATTTCACGAGCGTTGCCTGGCTCATCTCCACTGCTTCCTCAGCCAGTGCAAGTTGGGTGCTGGCCAGGGCTTTTTCCGCTTCAATTCGCGACTCATCAGCCCCCGGGCGCAACTGGGCGGAAGTCAGCGCATGAACACTTTGCCGAAGCGTCTCCCAATTGTCCACCGCCGCTTGCGCTGCTTGTCTCGCCTGTCCGGCAACCACCACCGTCAGGTATGCGTCCGCGGCGGCGGTTGCGACTTCCAGTTGGGTCCGTTTTCCGCTTGCCGCTGCTTTATCCCTGGCAGCAATCGCAGTGTCCACGTTCGCATGACGCACTCCGAAGTCGAATGGCTGCCAATTGACTAGAAATCCGGCGGCGCTTCCCCAGACCGATCCGCCATTATTGCTGCCAATCACCGGACCTGACATGGAGGGGACTGCGTTTTGCGGCAGAAGAGCCCCAAAAACATTGTTCCGGGTAGCCCGATTGAGTTGTGCAAGCCCATCCACTCGCGGCAGGTAAGCCGTCCGCGAAAGCCGGATGTTGGCAATGGATGCATTGAGCTCCGCTTCCGTCACATGGATGAGCGGGTAATCACGTTCCGCATCCTCAACCACAGTGACAATTGACAGAGCCTGCGTCCATGCATGGGTCCCCCCAAGAAGCGCCATAGCGCAAGCTATCTGGAGCACCATGCGGCTATTTCTCTTCAATCAGCTCTCCAAAAAGCTCCCGTACCCGCTGTCTTGCTTTCCTGAGGGCCCGGCGTCCGGAGGCTGTAATGTTGTAAACGCGCCGCACGCTCTTTCCCGATCGTTCCTGGCTGGACCGTAGATAACCGCGCTGCTCGAGTCCATGAAGAATCGGATACATAGTTCCTGGGCTGATCTTGTATCCATGACGAGCCAATTCTTCGGCCATTCCCGCGCCAAAGATCAGCTCCTTGTCCGCATGGTGCAGAATGTGGAGCCGGATCATCCCGGAATAGAGATCGCGATCATCGTCCATCATTGGCGGTCGTTCTTTAAAAAACCCCATAAACCTAGTTAACCTCGGAGAGGCCCTGGATTTCTTCACTTTTTTGTCATTGTTGGCCTTCGCACTACTTATCGAATCACGTTATCGGAATACGATATCGTAAGCTGCATTAAGAAAGCGTGAAGACTCCTTCGCCGAACGTGGGCACCGTGAAGAGTTTTAGTCTCTGATCGTTGGCTTGCTACGCCTAAGGAGGGTGTGAGCACCGGAAAAAGAAACCACAGGTCCCTCCACTACGCTTCGCTCTGTCGCTGGGGACAAGTTTTTCGCGCTCAAGCTCTTGCGGGCACCACAGAATTGTCATCCCGACCGGAGCGAAGCGCAGCGGAGGGATCTGCAGTCTTCGCAGCGTAGCCGCTCCTAATTCCGTCCATCCAAGTCGCCGCCCTTTGCGAAAAGTAACCGCCCTTCCCTTGTCATCCCGAGCGGACCCGGAATTCCTACTTCGCAATGCTAGCAACGACCACGTGCGCGGCTCTCCGTAGAGAGAGCCGCATGCCATGGATCAACGCCACCGATCTCTACAGGAAATTCGGGGGAGCGTAGTGGAGAGCCTGCCCTGAGCGAAGTCGAATGGGGACCTGCGGTTTCCTTTCCGCGTATCACAAGTTACGTGGCGACTACCTCATACGGCCGCATCATCTCGTTGTCCTCATGCTCCAGGATGTGGCAATGCCACACGTAACGGCCGGTGAAACCTTCGAAGGGGATGATGATGCGCGTGATCACTCCCGGATCGGCGCGCACCGTATCCTTCCAGCCGCTCTCGCTCGCTGCCGGCGGAATCGCGGGCCCGGTAAAGCGGATGGTCCCCTTGTCCTGGAACTCAAATGTATCCAGGGGCCGGCGGTCGAGGATCTGAAACCTGACCAGGTGCAGGTGAATGGGATGCGCATCCTCTGTCAGGTTGACCAGCTCCCAAATCTCCGTGGTGTTGAGCACCGGCTTCTCGGTAACCGGCATGTGCCACGGAGTATTGTTCAACAGCATGCCCGTCGACTGTTTCACCAGATCCATGCGCTCATCGAGAGTAAGCCGTCGCGTCCTGACCGCCTGGCTCTCAGGGATCCTGGAAAACGACCGCAGCACCGGCGGCAGAGACGAGGTATCCGGGGCCCCCTTGGCCGCGACCCGGAACTGCATGATTTCGAACGCATCGCTGCGCAGCAAAATGTTTTCCCCCGCATGCGGGGCAAAATCGAAAACCAAATCAACTCGTTCTGCGGGAGCCATCACCACCCTTTGCCCAACTACTGGTGCAGGCAGATACCCCTGCTCGGTGCCGATCTGCTGAAAGCTAAGTAGCTTGCCGAACGAAAAGCGGTAGAAGCGGCCGTTGGAACCGTTCATCAACCGGAAGCGATATTTGCGCGGTTCCACCTCAAGGGAAGGGAACAGCTTCCCATTCACCAGGATGGCGTTGCCAAACACCTCGGGAACCCAGGGCGCATCCTTCTTAGGGGAAACGGGATACTCAAGCTGGCCGTCGGGCAAAAGAAAACGGTCGTAGACCAGCAACGGTATCTCGTATTTGCCTCGGGGAAGTTCGAGTGCGTCTTCCGCTTCGTCACGGATGAAATACATGCCCTGCAGTCCGGCATAGATATTCAGCCGATTAATGCCCATGGTGTGGTCGTGGTAAAAAAGCGTCGCGGCATCCTGGCGGTTGGGGTAGTGGAAGGTCGCTGACTTCCCCGGGACAGACCAGTGTTCGGGGTAGCCATCGCTGGAAGGTGGGGTTTTGCCGCCATGCAGGTGAATGACGGTGCGTACCTCAGGCAGGTTCGCTTCTGCGCCGTGCAGAGTGTGGTCGATAGGAAGAAAGTGGCGCTGAGGCAGTTCGTTCACCCATTCCACAATCAACCCATGGCTGCTACGGGTCTCGAAGGTGGGTCCGGGAGAGCAGGAGCCAAACCCCCACATGCGTGTCGCAGGCAAATCCCGGTGGATCTTGCATTCCATCTCCCTCATCGCCATGCGGTAGTAGGGAAGTTTGAGTCCCGGATCGTCCGGGCTGGGGCGCATTCCGCTGGGTTGTGCGATCGGGGGAACAGGAAGTGGATCGACGTAAGGAGTCAGTGTGTCAGGGTCGAGCGTTGTCAGCTGGGGTTCGGCAGACGGCAATTTGCTGACGGATATCCCGGCAGCGAAGAGTCCGGTTCGCTCCAGGAACCTGCGGCGGGTAATCAATGAAAAGCCTCGCTCAAGCAACATAAATCAAGAGGGCAAAGGGACGAAGCCCTTTGCCCTGTCAAACAAACAGCAATGTGATGGTTATTTCGTAACCAAACCGGTTGAAGTCTCAAGAATGTAGGGCGTGGTGTCGGGGTTCTTGAACTCAAACATCGAGTTCAAGCGGCCCGCCAGGTTGTCGAAGGAGCCCGTGATCCGTTGGCCGCCCAGCCAGTTGTCCTCGATAAACCGCAGAATCGAGCTCTGGTCAGTTACCGTGTGATCGACATAGTTTTGCTTGGCGTAGGGTGAGATCACCAGAAGAGGAAGACGTGGACCATACCCGCAACGTCCTTGTGCTTTTTGGATGGTGACACCCGCAAGGGCGCCTTCTCCAGTCCCGCATTGGCCGGGGGCAGTGAGGGCGTCCATGGCAGTAGCGGATTGGTTCTCGATCGGACCCATCTGGTGGTCGTACCAGCCGTCAGAGTCATCGTAGGCGATGATCACTGCGGTATTCGCCCAGTCCTTCTGCTGCTGCAGTAGGTTGATGACAGTGACCACGAACGTCTGCTCGTCCAGCGGATCGGAGTAGCCGGCGTGGCCATCCTGGTAGCCCGGCGCCTTAAGGAAGCTGACCGCGGGGAAGTTGCCGGCTTTGATGGCGTCGTAGAAGTCGTGGATATCGTACTGATGGTTTGCAGGGTCGCCGTTGATGCCAACCGTGCTGGGTGAGGTCGGCCGGGTGTGCTTCGGGTTCTGGGTGGAGGTGTAGTACTGGAAAGGCTGATGGTGCGGGATGTAGTCGGCCTTGTCGGTCATCGTTACCACGGAAGTGGTGCTCCGCTTGCATCCAGTGGTTCCGTTAGCATTCTTAATCGTCAGGTCGAATCCGCCCTCGAAGAAGCCCCAGCTGATGCCGGCCGCATTGAGCAGGTCACCGACATTTTGTCCGCTGAGCGAAACCTGCGCCCCGGTGGTGGTGGAGCAAACGTCTCCGACCGGGTCCGCGTCGCTGACCAAGGTGTATCCGCCGCCGCCGTCTGACACCACGTCCCCAGTCGCGTTCACCTGGTCACTCACGCCGTTGGTTTGGCCTGAGATCAGGTTGATGGCGCCAGGAGTCGAAGGACCAAAGTTGGTGCCGAAAGAATTGTCACTCATGGCAAACCGCTGGGCATAGTTCCAATACGCGGTGACGGTGTTGCCATCGTAGTAGCCCATCACGAGCCCAGTCGTCGGCTGGCCATTGGGCGGGGGACCGGGTGTGCCTGTGTATTTGGGAAACGAATCCATCAACCCGCCGTGAAACGCCTGCTGTTCCGGCGTGTAGTCATGGTCCTGATCCGCGGTTGCGGCCTGGGTACGATCGAGGCGGAAGGGGTTGGTCGCTCCGTCTGCGTTAACCGTGTTCAGGGCATTCGGATTGTTGTAGAGCAACCCGTCGGTATAACCATTCACCGCGGGCGTTCCGGGCTTAGCTATAAAGCGCGGCTGTCCAGCAGGATTGAAGGCCTTTGGATAGGTGCCGAAATAGTGGTCGAATGAGACATTTTCCTGATAAATGACGACGAGGTGCTTGATTGGTGTAGCGGTGCCCGATTGCGCCGCCGCGACGGTTGGATTTACAAGTGTCCCGGCGAACATCAACGAGGCTAACGAAGTTGCTACGAGCTTCTGCATCAGGGCTCCCTTCAAATTGACACGGAGTCCAGCATTAATTCTGCTCTGTTAAAAATTAGTGATCAGGGAATAACAAGATGTTAAATTCGGACGCCTCGCCCCGTATCGAGCAAGTTACTGTGCCGCGAAAAGATGGTCAGGATAGAAGAGAGGGCGAAGGAGCGCTGAGACGTGTTTTCACGATCCGCACTCCGTTATCGGATTTTTAGCTCAGGTGGAAGCCTTTGAGTCCGGTTAATTGCAGGAAGGTGAGCCAGGTGAACCTCGGATTGTTCAGCAGGTAGCGGCGCCACAAGCGGCCGGGCTCCTTCATCAACCGGTACAGCCACTGCAATCCAGCGTTCTTCATCCAATCCGGCGCTTCACTCAGGTTCCCGCTGAGCAGGTCGAAGGCCGCACCGACACCGACCATCAACTTCACAGGCATACGTTGGCAATAAGCAGCCATAAACCGCTCTTGCTTAGGCGTGCTTAGCCCGCACCAGAGAACATCTGCCTGACAGGCCTGAAGCTGGCAGCGGAGATCATCCTCTTCCTCCGGGCTCAGCGGACGAAACGGGGGCGTGTAGGTACCGACGATTTGCAACCCCGGGAACTTTCGGGTCAGAGCAGCTTGCAATTCCTGAGCCACGCCCGGCTTCCCGCCATAGAGGAAGTGCCGGTATCCCCGGGTCACGGAACGTTCGCACACACCAAGCATGTAATCGGGCCCGTACACGCGGCTCATTTGTTTAAAACCCTGCATGCGGCCGAGCCAAACTGTCGGCATGCCGTCCGGCGTGGTCAGAAAGGAACGATTGAGAATATCGCGGAACCCCTCGTCCGATTGCGCTTCCATGATCCCGTGCACGCCGGTTACGCAGATATAGCCTTGCTTGCCCCGATCGAGAAGTTGCTCAGTTTCGCGCAGAGCAGTCTCCATGTTCAGAGCACTCACGCCCACCCCGAGAATATTCACCCGCGCGCTTTCAGGAGACGTCGGGGACAAGATGGGACGCAAATACTGATCTGTTGCTGAACTCACGAGAGAGCCCTCCAACTGCCTAGATTGAACTCAAAGTATAAGGGTCACTGTACAAACGGCGCCGTTTGCCACCCCCAAAAACAAGTCGTTTGGGTAATCCTTTAGAGAGTTCCCAAGGTAACACAGTAACCACATCCAAGTGAAACAATGAACGTCTTCAACGCCTACCATTGATCGGGTCGTCCGCGTTACCGGCAATATCAAAGTCCTGCTTCGCAGGATCAACGTTTGGACTGATTGGGCCGCCGGGACCCACCCCGCCGGTAGCTGAAACACTCTGCTTGCCGGATACCGCCATCAACCGAACGGTGTCAACTACTGTCGCCGTGACTGTGTGCGAGCCGCTCGCTAAGCCTGCGGCCCCGTAATTCATAGTATAAGGCCCAACGCCCACAACCGCAGATACAAATCGTCCGTCAACGCCAAATAATACACCCTGCGTCCCAAATTCGACCGTTTCTACGGTGGCAGTGGCGGTCAAAAACGCCGCCTGTGTTGGTCACCGGTCCCAAAGAAACGGCCAGCGAGCGCAGGCCTTAGTCACAATTGCCACCGATCCGGTTGCGCAGGTAGGCAGTAATGCTCTTACCATTGGAATCACCGAAATACACCGTTTTTGCCCGCGACGGAGTTATGAGGCAGGTGTAATTATCTTGCATCGAGCCGCCGACCGTACCCCCCGAACGCGTACCCCGCGGTTGGCCATTGAGACATCACCGTGTTGTTGTAAATCTTCATGTCACGGGCGCCAACTTCGATGCCGATCCCGACGTATTCGTTGTTATTGACTACTCCTTTAAATAGATTGTTATACCAAACTACCCTGCCCATGGGGATAGATGTATAGACGCTACTTCCTGGTTGTTTGGCTTGTGCAAAAGGTGCGGATAGGCCGAATGTCTTTGCCTCGGGATAGGGGCCACCCGCGTTGACATCGTAATTGTCGCAGACTGAAAGTTGTCAATCCCGGCGCTGTAGGTTGCGTTGCCACACCCGTTCCGGTATTGATCTCCATAAACATCCGATGCGAATCAGAGAAGTTGCGGTGAATCAATACGTTCTCGGCCTGAAACTGCGTTTACGGCATCAGACAGGTCGATGGTCGCGCCCTGAGCCGCGACCGCCGCCGGCCCTGCGTACTGAGCGAGCTAAATCCCGAGATCTGTCCGGTGCGCTGGATGCTCGCGGCTTGGTTGGCCGAAGCCGCGCCGCTGCCGGTGACAATTGCATCGATGAACTGCTGCAAATTGCCGTATGTGCTGGCTGGTTGAGTGAAGGAATCCAGAACTGCTGTCCCATATTCGTGTTAGCCCGAATAAGAGACGACGACGCGGTCGCCATCCGCTGCGCGAGGTTGTACGCCACGATGACCTTCTGCGTCGTCTTGAGCGCAGTGGTATAGAGTTGGTCGGCCTGGAGAATCTGTTGTGCCGCATGTACCGATTGGGTGGGGTCGTAGACGATGCCGGAACCGAACTGCGCATTCGCAGGGACAATGGCGGCAACGGCTAGCATCGTGGTGAGGAACAATCCATTCATGGTTGGTCTCCTTGTCGGGTTCTGCGGTGGTTGATGGTTCAGACGGCTATGGGACTCGGCGGCTCACTGTTTCTACAAGCCAAGGAGCTTACATCAGGTCGTCCCACCTGACGCATGTAGGGCGACAGGGGCCATACCGCGCCGATCGTCGTTACCTCATTGATTGGGCAACTCGTCGAAGACGACAAACCATTACAGGGACCGAGCATGGTCATTAACGCAATGGCCTGGTTCTCAGTGGCTGGCCCGGGGACAGGAGTACCTCCACTCGCACCCAGAATAAAGCTGCGACGTAGGGGAGGGCATGAGTATGCTTCTGCAATCCTGAAGTTGCCATTGGTATCCGTCAACACGGGTTGCGTCAAAAGCGCCGACGCAGCAGAAGCTATCCTTTTGGTTCCCAAGGAACAGAGCTGAATCGTCGCATTCCTTATCTACCACTGCTCGCTTCCGACATGACCCTGAATGGGCACCCCGCTGTCCAAAGCCGCGGTTGTGCCGGTTGGGCCGTCGAAAGAAGCTGGATCATTAACCGTGAGACCGCAACCAGCCTGCATGAGCAGTAACAGTGACAAAAGAGCGCTCATGGTAAGTGACTCGCATAAAAACTTGACCCGGCATTGGCCATACACCAAAGGTGCCCGCGGACCCGTTAGTGAATGCAACCGAACCGCGCGTCCCGCCTCGTCAAGCACAGGCAATGCACGCGGCCGGTAACCCAGCGCAGCGATCACCGGAGCGACTGCAATTCCTTGACAGCGAGCGAAAGGTGCGGTGGTGTAGGGCGAGCCATGGGTATCTTCATGCTGGCATGACCTGAGGCACACCTGCGTATTGTTCATGAGTCGACCAGGACTCCTCGTGCTCTTGCTGGCGCGGCGTGCTGACCCGGATCGCATCGCCAGGCTGCGAACGATAAGCAGTTTCGGTTTTGGCGCGCCGCGCTCGGCTACCTTGCCCGGCTTGAACGCCAAGCTGAGCGAAGTAGGCGCGCTGCTGTGCGAGCTAAAGTTGGCCGATTACGACTGCATCAGCCGGCACCGTGCCGCATCGCTCGACTACTACCGCGGTCTGTTGCCGGAACTCGAGTTTCAGCAGCGCACACCCGGCATACAGGCGCACCAGTTCACGCCGGCCCTG
Source organism: uncultured Acidobacteriaceae bacterium (assembly GCA_963763905.1). Lineage (GTDB taxonomy): Bacteria > Acidobacteriota > Terriglobia > Terriglobales > Acidobacteriaceae > PALSA-350. The sequence continues at coordinate 18,022 of CAVXRU010000037.1, forward strand.
CTGCCCGCGTCACATAAAACGAAACGTGCGGCAATCCGTGCGCAATTGGTGGATCGTGGCATCGGCACCGGTGCGTACTTCAGCCCTCGTTTGATGGAGCAGCCATACTTCCGCGATCGTTGTGTGGCCGGCCCATTCCCGGCGTGCGCCGAGGTTGCGGCGAGAGTGATTAGTCTGCCGCTGTTCGACAGCATGACGCACGACGAAGTCGAGTATTACGTATTCGTCGAGTACGACTGTGTCGTGCAATGCTCGATTCAGGAATTTGTCCGCCGCGCCGCTGCCCAGCGCGCCGATCTGGTGGCGTTGCCCATCGTGCAATCGTTTGACACCAGGCACTGGTGGGCATACGAGAACGACGTCTACCGCCGGGGCGAAGTCAAACTGGCAGTGCTTAACGTGACTCTGCACTCTGCGGCCGCACTTCGGCTATTACATCAATGCCGGCTCGCTGTGGCAGATGCCTCTTCCTGTGGCTGGCCCAGCAGTGAAGCGTTTGCGCCGACCGAGACAACGCGGGCAGGCTTGAACTGGTTATCGCTGGCAGACTTCGGCGATGTTCGCGTTGCGACTGGTTCCCGCTGACAGTGAAGATATCGGAAGGACCGCAGCGCGTTGGATGGAATCGGGCATGTCCACAAGCTGATCAACGCTGGGCATAGAGAAATTGCCGACGCGGACCACGGAACTCGCAATCGTTGCTCGTTCAGCTGCGGTTTAACAGCTTGGAAGCTACGACAAAGTGAGAACAGAACGGGAATAAGCCTATGGGCCAAACAATTCGAAAGATGCTCGCTGCCTGCCACCCTGGACACAAACTGGGATGCGTCGTGGCCAACGCTGCGTCGGGCAAACCGTACTGGCCTGAACCCGCCAACAAAATTACGCGAGCTGGTAAACCATGCAGGGACAGCGAATAGGCTAGCCCGGGAAATGAGGCAAAACGCTGTAGGGATTTTTGTAGGGATACTGCTTAAAAAAAAGCGGGTAGTAGTCGGTAATCCCTACAATTCGACCCAGTGCAATTCCCGGCAAACCGCTGAAACTAAGCAATCATGAGCGATGCTGCTCTGAGCAAATTTCTATATGTGTCCTATGACCATGACGGGTGACCCCGGCTGGTGCGGCCGTTATTGGTCGCAATGCAGGAGAGAGTTTTCCATGCCGCAGGTAAAAAACGAGGGTGCGCGGCCGAGCGGATCGTGATAGGTATCGATCGACTGTCTGTCATCGATGTCCGCCCAGCACACTGATACGCTGCGCCAAGCTCCGGGCCAGACCGCTAGTGGATCCTGGGCCGACACCTCGTGGCGCCTGTTACCCGGGCCTCACAAGATGACAGAGGGGTGGAGGTTCCCTCTGCGGCGTAACGCCCGCCGCTATTCGCTTGCGTCGTTGGACGAACCCAAGCACTTCATCCCCATCCCGAACCGATGCTGAACAACGACCTGCCAGAGAACAACATTGCGCGCCCAGTGGAAGAAAGAACTCGGTCGACGGGTATTGGGCGGGACAACATTCTCGGCAGGAAAATTCGACGTGATCTGCCACCGGACCCAGCGGTGCTATCAGTCGCCAACGAGTGATAGTGGAATTCCCACGGCACCAGAGAATTCTATGCCCGCGGTGCACCAAAGCCGCCGACTAAAGATGGAGCCTTACCATCAGCTTGATCGGGGCAACGGTTGCCGTAGGTCTCCTCCGGCTCTCGGCTGGCCGGGTGGAACAATTCGGTCTTCGTGGTCTTCAACGACCCGTTTGGGTGACATGAACGCACCACAAAGTCGCACTTGGGTTGCTCTTCAGTTGGTTTAGAATCAAATTGTGGGCGAATTGTGAAGGTCGCAACGGAGCTGTTTGTGAGTTGGAGTCGTCGCCAACGTTTCTCTCACCGGGAAGGCATTTGGTCGTGGCCATGTCCGGTCCTACTGAACAGAAGCTCGGCCATGTCGGGCCCTATTGAACAGCGAATCAGCGTAATCGTGCCTTTGTGGGTGACCTATTAGGTTTACGAAGGTTTTTCTTGCCAGAGACAGCGTAGATGAGATCATATGTCACAATCAGGGTTCCGTTCTGTGGCGCGTGAAAACGCCACAAGCGAAACCAGGGCAAGCCAAAGGACAGCACGGCACGCACATTATTGTGCTGCTCCGGGATTCCCCCACGTTATCGGTCAGAAGTCCTGCTCTGCAATTGCTGTTGGACGGGACAAGGATGCCACTTCTCGTGATTGCGAACTGAAGAGTGAAGATAGTTGCGTTGGCTGGGCTGGAAATCGAGCATGACAGTAGTGTACGGAACACAGGGCCAAGACCTTGGGGTCGAATCTACGTCCCCGGATAAATCGGCTTTACCCTCCTGCTTAAATGTCGGCGCCGGACGGGGTAGTCTCGCGCCGTTGTTTGAAAAGCGCCAATCTCTCGCCTTTCTGCCAGAGTCTCTGGCATCGAGCCGAGCGACGCTGCGCCAGATGATGCTGGAGCGTGGCGTGGGAACGAGCACCTATTTCAGCCCACACTTGGCGGAGCAGCCTTTCTTTGCAAAGCATAGTATCCAGGGACCTTTACCCGTAACGGAGAGCCTTGGCGCGTGTTGCGGCCGAGTTAGAGAATCAAGAGGTAACGCAGCTCCTCATTGCCGATCGTTCCCAAAGGTCCCCTCATCTCTTGGGTTGTTCATCGACGTTACGCTCATGCGTGGCTGGTTCTCACAATGATGAAATCTCCTGAAGTGACCATCGTCATACCCGTGTATAACGGCGCACGCTATCTCGGGGAGACGATTCATTCGTTTCTTTCGCAGAGCTTCAAGAATTTCGAATTGCTGGCAATTGACGATGGAAGCACCGATGCTTCAAGCGATATCGTCCGATCATTTAAGGATGACCGGGTTCGATTGATCCGCCAGAAAAATAGCGGGCTCGTCTATACGTTGAACCGCGGAATCGAGGAAGCAAGCGCACCTTATATTGCTCGTAGCGATCAGGATGATATTAGTTTTCCGGATCGGCTTGAACGTCAGATCAACACGATAAACAGCCATCCGGATGTGGTCGGGGTGCTCTCCTACTACATCAAGTTTGGGAGCAGGCATCGTTGGTTGAACTCTGACAAGTTCACCGTTGTCAAATCTCAGGTGACGAAATACGAGCCGCTCAAGGATGGTTGTCTATTAGCGTCGACGTTATTGGCTAAGACCGGAGCATTGAGATCGATTCACGGATATAGACAGGATTATTATCCTGCCGACGACTTTGACCTCGAGTGCCGTTTAGCGGAAGCAGGTAAAGTTCTGGTTATGCGGGAGCCATTGGTTGCGTATCGCTTTCACGCTGGGTCGAATACATATCAAGTATTTGCCGATATGCGACAGAAAACGAATTGGACACGCGATTCGTATCATCGGCGTTCCCAAAATCTTGAAGAACTTACGTTTGATCAATTCCTGGCTGCCCAGCCACAAAGTATGGTTCGGAATCGCGTCGATACAGCCAGACTGCAGATGCGTATCGCGGGCCAACACTATTTAGACGGCCGCTATTTGCGTTCCGCCGGTCACTTACTGGCCGCACTAACACTCGATCCAAAAGAAATTTTTGAACGTGTCATGCAAGCTGCAGGGCTCTCTTCCTGAATATCGGCGAACGCGGGAGCAAGCCATTGGTCGTTGTCGTCGTTTTTGACGGTGCGGCCGTCGCGTCCGCGATAGCGGACGATGTAGGGCGGGTCGGTCAACACAAAATCAACGCTGTCGGCGCCGAGGCTGCGCATACCCTCTCGAGGATGACCGAAATCAACCTTCGACCATTTTTGCGGCCACAGCTCGATGTTCTGTTTGTGGCGCTCAACCCGCCGACACAGTCCAACGAGAGAGGCCATTACTTCTCCGGTCGCGGTTCCCGCTTTTTTCGCCTCTTGTACTTGAGCGGGCTATCGATCTGTGCTGCGCTCGGTGGCCCGCGACCATTGGCGATATGAAAGATGGGCGGCGGTGCCAGGCTGGGTCTCGGACAGAATCTATTTTCTCGTTCTACCTGCCGGGATCGGATTTGCTGGAGCCGGCGCGTTAAAAGGCGATGCTGAATCTTGCCACGCCGGCGCTACATACCATCTCCGCTCTGGAGTGCTTCTCCTGCCGGTCCTTGCAAGTGAGCGAATATCGGGTGGAACGCACGCGACGAACAGAACAATCAGGCTCTTCCTGTTGCTATGTTTCTCGGCTGCGCCTTTTATCTGGAACTTCTCTGGGGCTTTCGATAGGCAAATCTTCCGCGAGCCTTATCCAGGCGGATATTTCCGGTACGCTTCCTGGCCACTGCGGTTTGTGGGTCTGCTGCCGACGGCGCAGAGTGCGCAGGTAGTGATCGGAGGCTCTCTTCGCGCTCTGGAACGGCCGAATCCGATGTTCTGTTCGTCTGCACGTGGTGGAATCTCCGCGGTCGCCCTCGGTGTCCCGCTTGCTTTACATTTCGGGATTGGAGGAGCACTGCTGGGAATGCTCATCTCCTATGCATTGATGGGAGCTCTGAGGGTGGTATTTCTGGCTCGATTTTCCCGTTGGGAACAGGTGTAAGAAGAAGATGAAAATACTGATTTCGGCTTATCACTGCGAACCTTTAAGGGGTCCGAACTTGCAGTGAGATGGAACTGGGTACTGCAACTGGCAAAGTACCACGATGTTGTGTTCACTGAAACTGGATGGCGCGAAGCCATTGAGAGGAGCCTGGCCCGGAATCCGATTCCACGGTTGACATTCATCTATATTGAGCTGCCCTCCTGGGGCGCTCTTTTGGGAGAAAGGCCGCGGTACGGTTGAGAATGCTTGGGACCCGACGAGTGATGGTGCACTCACAATTCGCAATGACCCCGCGGCTTCACCGATGAGGCAACGCGCCTCCTCGGGTAAACAGGGTGCGGTCTATCCGGACCAGCTCCATCGGGCGCTGCGGCTGTAGGGAAGAGACGCTGAGCGGTCCGAGCTTTTCGCGCGCTCTCTTCGCACCATCGCGCCGGTGCAGCGTGGTGCGTGCGTCCACAGCTTCCACACGCCGTCTTACGGTGCGTTAGGTGGGGACTGCTAAAACCCGCTCCGCAAAGCGCCGCTGCTTCGGCGACGTTCTCTGCGCTAAGTCTCGGTTGCTCTGCTAAGGGGACGAATGACTGTTTCCCGCCGCAGAGCCACACCCCAGGCCCCCCTCGCCATGGGCGCACTGTCGTTCGTGGTGCCCCGCCTGCTGAGCACCTTCCTGATCGAAAGGTGCTCAGCATCAAGCGGTCAGCAGCCGCGAGCCCGGCAACCGGCTCGGCCAAGGCGCATGACCTGGAGCAAAAAACGCTCATCAGCCTGGCGCTGCGCGACGAAGGCAAATAAGCAAGAATACGAGTGACAATCTAATGACATTTAGAGGTGCCATTATCATCTAACCTAGTCTAGCCGTCCCCCCACGAAAGTACGCCGAAACTTGGTGAACCTCTCCGCAATTTTGGAGTGTGTGGAGCGGCCGATGTGTCTCCCGCAGCAGTTCGACCGAAACGTGTCCGCCTCTCCGTATGCTTTAGCGATCACTTGTGAAGGGCAGCGGATCACTTACAACGACCTGAATCGCAGCGCCGAACAGATCGCAGACGGATTGCGTGAAGCGGGTGTAGGGGATGGCTGCCTGGTCGGGGTGCTTCTCGATCGATCCCCGGAGATGGTTGCTGGGCTGCTAGGCATATGGAAAGCGGGCGGTGCCTACCTCTAGTTCGCTGCTCGGAGCGGAAGGATTTCTCGTGCTCGCCGTACGCGACTACCAATTGAGGTCTTATCCCGGAAATGCAACACTATTCATCGCCCAGGACGAGCTGCGCTCCGATGCTGAGCCCGAGATAGCATGGGCAGGCCACATTCTCGGTGTGTGTGAAACGCAAATGATTCCCGGAACGGATCAAACGATGCTCGCCAGGCCACAGGTAATCTCACTCGCCCGGGAGATCAGGCAGAGTCTGGGGCGCAGTGTGCCGTCAGCCGTTAGCAGCGTTGTGGTTTGAGTACGGAACGGTCTTCCGAGAGAGGCCGTAGTAGCGGTTAAGGAAGAAAAGAGCCGAATTCGTTTCATCTCCGTAGGTGGCTTGGTCAGCGATCTCCGCGGCGATTGGGGCCATTGCAGCGCGAGGATCGCTCTTTCAGAGCGCCAACCCATGCCGGAGATTTAATAAATCAAGCGCGGACCAAGTCAAGCATCCCGAGACGAGAGGGTCAAGTGGGGTACCGCCACCGGCAGCAGTGCCCCCACCATAACATGCTAAACAGCTACGAGCTGGCGTTTAATTAAGGAAAACTGTACATAGCAGCAAATATTAAGTGAGACTGTACGTGCCCGCTAGATTGCTTCTCATCTCTTTTAATGGAGCTTGCTCGTGGTGGCGGAGCGGAGGTAACAGCCGCGACCCAAGTTCGGTTTTCGCGTTCCGTTTGCAGTGCACATTTGCTGATAATAAGATCGATACCTCGAATGAGATCTGAGAAAGCGCCGACGGCCATCGCGCCGCGGGACTGCACAGCAAGGGAGAATGTGATGATACCAACGGAGTTCTCTGACCGGAGACCAGAATCAGCTCTGCGTTCCGCGGCGCTCAATCGCACCATCGCGGTCATCGCCGCGGCAATCATGTTGTTGCGCGTCGCCCATACGATGTTTCTGTTCAACAACACAGTCGACGAGCCGTTCCACATAGCATCGGCTGTGGTCATGTACGATGTAGGAAAAGAGAGTTCCGGTGTCGAGCAGCCGCCCCTGACCCGCATCGTGGCTGGGCTGCCACTCTATCTTCGCGGCGTGCACCTGCCGCCCACCGAAGTTACGACCGCCGTCGTCCCAATGCGCGATACTTATCTTCAAGGGACGCAAGTTCTCTTCCACAGCAATTTGAGTTATTGGCAGGTGCTGAGAACCGCTCGCCTGAGCATGCTGATTTTCCCGCTGGTCGCATTGCTGTATCTCTACCTTTTTGCGGCATGGATCGGCAACGAATTCATCGCCGCGATGTCGGTTGTCTTCTTCAGTCTGGACCCGACGTTTATAGGACATTCGGCGTGGGTCGCCAACGACGTGGCGGCCTGTGCGGGCTACCTCGCTGCAACCTATCACGGACTGCGGTGGGTGATGCTGGGTGGCCTTCGACGCGCGGCCGCAATGGGTATCGCTGTCGGTGCGGCGATCGCCGCCAAATTCTCCTGTATCTTCGTCGTTCCTGCGATCATGTTGCTGCTGATGGTCCAGCCGCTGTCGCCGTACATGGGCGAATTGCCGAAAACGTTGCGGGCTTACTTTCGTCGTTGGCCTTCCATCGGGCAGATGGCAGCGGCGGCTCTCGTCGCAGGTGTCACTCTTTGGGGCACCTATTTCTTCAACGTGGACCGGATGAACAACCAGACCATCTTTAGCGACGTTCGGTCTGCCTTTCTGCACCTTCCCTTGCGCATCCGCAATGCGGAAGTTCCGATGCCCAGCTTTGAACTGGGCATGATGAAGCTGATCTCGCATAATAAAGCAAACGATGGCTACCTGAACGGCCGGTTCAGTGGGGCTGGATGGTGGTACTACTTTCCCGAAGCGATTGCGCTCAAAGAGCCAATCGGGCTGCTGGGAGGATTGCTAGCGGCCGGGTTGTTATTGTTCGCGCCGGCACACCGGCGGGATTGGTGGAGGATTACGGCCATCCTGATCCCTCCCGCCGTCTTGTTGGCTGTGGCGATGACAGCCCATATCGACATCGGAATCCGCCACGTGCTCCCGGTGTTGCCTTTTCTTTATCTGTTCGCCTGTTTCCAGCTGACCCGCGCCGGAACTAAAGGCTTGGCGTTGCTGGCCGTCCTGATCGCCACAGCCATGATCGAATCAGCGTGGATCGCGCCCAATTATGCGGAGTTCTACAATGTAATCGCAGGTGGACCAGCTCAAGGCGCGAAGTACCTCATCGACAGCAATATCGACTGGGGTCAGGACGTAGCCCGGCTTGCCGAATGGCTCCATTCCGATCAAGCTCGAGGGCGGAGCTATTCCCTTCGGCTATACATGTTTCCCGACAAGAGCTTGTGTCGCACGCTTGGACTGGATCCGGCGGCACTGTTCCGCAGTCCAGATAGCGGTGGGTTACTCGCGATTAGCAAGAATGTTCGGTACGGCTTGGGGGCTGGGCTGTCAGAAGACTGGCTTGACCAACCCAAGGACGACTACGGCTGGCTCTCGGAATACCCGATTGTCAAGCAAATCGGTTACTCGATAGACGTGTACGATTTAGATGCCCCCCTTCGACGCTCTGCCCGATGATTTCCAATCAGCCCCCAAAGCGGCGGCTGAAATAACCGAGGATGCAGTCCTAACTAAGCTAGGTATTCTCGTCCATTCTCCAAACCCTTACCGCGTCTCGGGCAACCTTCAGCCGTCCCTGCCACCCATGCTGGTTAAGCCCTGAGGTACGTTTTTGAGGGCACGGGCTTTACAGACCGCGGGAAAAGGCCCGAGACGAAGGGCACGGCTTCAGACATCAAAGTTCATCAAGGTACCTAATCGCTCGCGAAAAAGGGAGACCCGAAACCAGGACAGTTGTTTCGAGTGCGATACCTCCCTGCCATCCTGCTGTTCTATCTCGACGGAGAACTGCAAGCTTCCTTGTCTATGGTATCTTTTTGCGCAGGTGGGTCGGGCTCAGCCTCATCTTCAAAATGCGATTAGCAGGCTGTTCAAGGATCTTGAACAGCATAGAGGAGAAGGAAACTACAAAAAGCAGGTAGCAGACCGTCCAGGCAACACCAGACGGTTTAAGCGCGAAGAGTCTCTCAGTGATTGTGTTCATCCAGAATAACAATGGGACGTGCATAATTTACATTGCGTAGCTTGCATTTCCCAGGAAAACCAGCGGTGGAAAGCAACCGGCTGAAAGCCCCACCCCCTAGGGCAAATCCCAAAATGATAAGCGAGTGAAGCATTGTCTGCCTGCAGTTACATCCTGAGTTGTGCCATCGCTCAGATGTGCCATGGCTTTCAGAGCTGCCGACCGCCTACCTGTACGGATGAAGGAGTTGCTGTGACCGTGAGGGAATCCAAACTCTGGGACTAGGGATTACTACATCCTGCTAACAAAATTAACAAACCACACAGGAGCCCGGAACACACTCGTGGCGTGGGGGATACGCATTGATTGCCTCGTCAAGTGGAAATTCGAAGCATCGCGGCCTCGGGAAAGAAGGCTATTTCAAAGGCGCGAACAGGCTGTCGCATCCTTGAGATACGTCGTGCCGCCGGCGAAATTTGCTGGCCTATTGGTGCTATTATCCGCGCGCGGGGGGCACGGCAATCACACCGATGAGGTATTACGTAAGTTTGTAAACCAATGATTATAAATGAGTTGAGGTTGACGTTTTTGCTCGGCAACCGAGTATCTCGGGGTCTTGTTGTGCCGAATTTCTACATGTGTGGGAGCTGCAGAGGGGTTAGTGGGCTGATGTTGTTAACGGCACTTACGGATCGCAAATAAGCGAAAGGAAAGTACGCTTTAGCGCGTGTAACATTCGTTGAGCTGCTTAGGGTGACTACCGTCAGTGCGAACAGAAAGATGTCGATATTTTCTGCCTCTATATAGGTTAACTTGAAATGCTCTGATATCCCACCAAAGGGTTAATGATTGCTGGAGACGTGACTTACGAGGTTAGGTTCAATCGTCCATGCGCGCAGTGTGTATCCATAGTTTTCGCGGTATGCTAGATCGTGTGTTCGACGGAATGACCAAGGTCTCACCTCGAACCTGAGCAGGATCGCACAGGAACTTTATGCACCGGAGGTAGTGTCAATGGGTAAGGAACTTCGACGAAAGGTACAGTTAACCTTCGGTCGTGTTGTCAACAGCGCGAAGGCTCGAACACCGAAGCTGGTATATCGATGTGTCAGGTTCGGGTGGCATCAACTGACGTCAACGCTTGATCGATTCGGATTCCGCAGACTAGCTTGGCGATGGCGCCTCCCTACGGAAGTTGGTCATTGGGACATTTGGCTGAGCACCCGTGGGATGAGCGATCCAGCAGATTTTGCTCGCCGCATCGCACATGATCAGCCTCTCCAGGAGCATCTCAAGAAGCTGCTCCCGCAGTCTGATGTACGAGCCTATCGAATCCTCGATATCGGCGCTGGACCTCTCACGACGGTTGGGAAGGTGTGTGATGGCCGTAAGCTAGACTTAGTTTGCATCGATCCTTTGGCGTCAGTGTACGATGTACTGCTTGAGAAGAATGGGATAACACCGCCTGTGCGGACCAAATTCGGAGAAGCCGAACAAGTCGGCCAGATGTTCGAGGAGAGTTCGTTCGACTTGGTCCATGCGGCCAACTCTCTCGATCACGCGCATGATCCGGTTGCAGCGATCAAAGCAGCTGCTCGCCTCGTTAGGCCCGGCGGGCACGTATTTCTTGAGCACATCCTTAACGAAGGCGATCGAGAGCACTATGGCGGCCTTCACCAGTGGAACTTTGGAGTAGAGGGTGATTCGTTTACGATCGCATCCAGTGCCGGACAGACGACAAACATGGCGAAAGAGCTCGCTGGCCTAGGTTGGGTCAGGCACTCGATTTACGAAATTGAAGACCCACGGACCGGGCGTACATTGGCCATCCTGACCGTACAGATTCGGCGGATTTAATTAGATGTGCACAACCCACATTCTTGGGAATATTCCTTGCTCCTCTACTCGCCGCAGCCGTGAGAATTTTCCGTTCTGTTAGTGTTGCTATCCGCGCCAGTCGGACCCTGTGACAATCACACCGATTGGGTATTATGCAAGATTTAAGATCCTAATTTTAAAGACGTTGCACGTGCTCCGGCTCCGAGCAGCACGCTGGGCGGCGCTGGTGAAGACGCAAAAAGAGGTCACCTCGCTCTCTCTGTTCGGTTCGCAGGTGATTGGCTCTACAGCAGTTGCCCTCTTTGGCCGCCTCGCGGATTTGGTGCGGCCCTATCTGGCCGCACGGCGAATCACTCTTTCCGTGAGTTCGCAGACTGCAGTCTACACGTTAGAGCAGATGTTCGATATGGGGACAACTGGGTTGATCTTTTCCATAGCTTTGCTGCTGGCACCGGACCGCGCAACGTTGCCGCACCACGATGCTCTGCAACATACGGCATTGGGCGCACTGGCTGTCACGGTCGCGCTGATCATCTTCGCCGTCAGCGTACGCGCCTGGGGCGGAGCGATCGCCAGCCGGGCAGAAAAAAACCTGGGCCTACTTTCGACTGCGGTCGGCCATTCAGCGCGGGTCAGAATCCTGGCCTTTCGAGATGGTCTTCATTCGATTGCTAAGTTCGGTGACCTGCTCCGATCCTTCGGGCTGTCGTTCCTCTTGTGGTGCTTGATGATCGCGGCTTACCTTGAGATCCCCCACGCTTTCGTGCTTTCGCCGGAGCTGTCTTCGATGACGCTCGCACGTTGTATGGTCTTAATGGCTGCGGGCATGGTCGGATCGGTCGTCCGACTGCCGGTACTTGCGTACTTGGGTGGTTCACCCAAATTGTTGTCACCACAGGCGTCATGCAGAATTCCTTCCATGTGCAATTCGAGCCTGCGCTTGCCTGCGGCACGATGCTGCTGATTGTGACCTTTATGAGCGTCATACCGCTGGGACTGATCTGGGCCCGTGTCGAGCATGTTTCACTGAAGAAGGTATCCGAACAGTCGGAGCATTTTGGCTCGGCCGAGGTGGACCCGGACCCTGCGGTCAACGAAGCATAAAAACGGAAGCCGCTATCCTTGAAGCGTTGAGCCCCTCGCCATCCGCCATCCTCTAGCGATCAGTCGAGCTCGGTAGCTCCAAATGGGCTTCGCTAAAGCTGGATGATCAAGGCTCCGGATCCTGTGTTCAGGTGTTCAGGCTCTCGAATGGGTCGAATGCCTTCGACCGGCCTTGCACGATGTATCGCGCTGGATTTCTGCGGGTATCACTTCTGGAACTTTCAATCGGCCCGCAAGCAATGACACACTAGTGTAGTGCGTCATTCAGATTGGCGATTATGAAGGGCGGCACGGGCACGCTTGACCTTCTCCAGGATGTCGGCGGCTTTGGCGGTCCAGATGAATGGTTTGGGGATTTCATTGTGATGATCGATGTACTCGCCGATGGCCTGGATCAGGTCCTCGACACTGCGGAAGACGCCGCGGCGAAGCCGGTTCTCGGTAAGGTCGCGGAAGAAGCGTTCCACCATATTGAGCCACGAACAGCCGGTGGGCGTGAAGTGCATATGGAAGCGGGGATGGCGGCCGAGCGAGCGCTGGACATTGGGATGCTTGTGGGTGGCATAGTTGTCCACGATCAGGTGGATCTGTTTTTGAGACGGAACGATATCGTCGATGACGCGCAGAAACTTCAGCCACTCCTGATGGCGGTGCCGGTCATCGCACATCGAAATCACTTCGCCCTCCAGGGCATTGAGGGCCGCGAACAGAGTCGCTGTGCCGTTACGTTTGTAGTCGTGGGTCATGGTCCCGCAGCGACCCCTCTTCAGAGGCAGGCCCGGCTGTGTACGGTCCAGCGCTTGAATCTGGCTCTTGTCGTCGGCGCACAGGACGATGGCATGCTCAGGCGGATTCAGATACAGGCCCACGATGTCCTGGAGCTTGGCAGCGAACTCGGGGTCGCGGCTGAACTTGAAGGTCCGCACCAGGTGCGGCTTCAATCCGTGGGCGCGCCTGTGCCATGGTGCGCGTCGACCAGTGGGTGGCGTGGGCCGGCTTCTGACGCAGCGTCATCTCCACCACCTTCTTCACCTGGCGATCGGTGATCGTACGCGGCTTGCCCGCTTGCCCGGCCGCGGTGCGTCCTTCTGAAGAGCGGCTATGCCGCCCTCCAGAAATCGCTCCCGCCACCGCGCCGCTTTCTCCGGCGTGATGTTCAACCGCGCGCTTATTTGTTTGTTTTCCAGACCGTCGGCGGCCAGCAGCACAATCCCCGCCCGTTCCACCAAGCGCGCCGGCAGCGAGCACTGCCGCGCCAGTCGTTCCAAGGCAACTCTCTGTTCCGGGTTCAGCAGGACAGCGACGCACTACACCAGCCCTAGAGTACTCTTCACATCTTCCTGTCACCTCCTTTCGGCATCGATTACGTTCCCGTCTGGTCACCGCCTTTCAGACGCCGGCTTCGGACGCAGATCGAGAGCATGATCAACCACCCCCTTGAGCTGCAAATCGATAGACTCGACGACACAGGCCTTCCTCTCGCCGAATGAGTCAGCCGCTCAACATCACAAAGCCTCGACCCAACTGACTTGAGGACCAATTCCATTCGGAGTTTGCTCTTCCACAATTACCCGGTCCTTCGGTCCTTCCAGGTCACCCCGAAAGGATAATGCCAGGCTAAATTCATGGCCTTAAATCTTCGATTTCGATAATGCTCCGAGAGTGCCGGAATTAGATCCAACCTAGGCAGTTGATCACTTTGTGAGTTCTGAGGCGGATCCGAGCAAGAAATTCCGAAGCGTCGGAAGGGACCAGTGGTAGAGTTATGCTCTACGATTTCCACCACCTGTACTACAATCTGCGGTCGAGAGCACAGATGGCGGCAATCACACCGAGAATGATCATGACCGGTGGAAGGCAGAACGCGATGGCGCTCTCAATCTTTTCAGAGGGTTCTCTCACGTGGCCCTCCCAGAGTCTATCTTCAGAAGAATAAAATTGGCCAGGACGAGAGTTTTTTGAGCAGGCAAACAATCCACTTCGCTGCCTCCTTCTTCCAGACTTCTTCAGCTCAGGACGTGCACGATGGAGGCGCGGGATGGCATTAAACATTGAACTCCCAATCAAGGCTTTGCAGACCTTCCCCTTTTCCTTTCGAGTTGCGCCCTTTGTGGGGCTAATCTAATGACGAACGGGCCGCAAGTTGGGAAGCCCTATTTCCCGGTGCTCGACTCTGGGTAACCAGTAGCCGGGTACTCAAGTCCTTAACGAATGTCGAGGACGAATTCATCGTAGCCGCGTCTTGAGGAGGACGAGTTGATCGTGAGACAGGGCAGATTATTGGAGTTACTAACGACGAAGGCGGCGACCTGCAGTAGCCCCGCAACCATCAACCAGGTCGTCATCCCGTGCACTAGAGGACTGGCGCTATTCCTGCTGGCGATCTGCCCACTCGCCGGTGCAACCACGCACAGGGTGCATGCTGGACAGGGTAGTTCAGCGATTCAAAGGGTGATAAGCGGAGCCTCGTTCGGAGATACTGTGTCCTTCGACGCTGGGACGTACACCATCAGTTCGACCCTCGCACTTAAGTGCGGCCTCACTTACACCGGTCCGGTGACCACCCCAGCCACGGCCGAAATCACTACGAGCACAGCAAACATATCGTTGACTGCGATGACAGGAGGCTGCAGATCAGGAACAACAACTATTGAGTACCTCAATTTTAACGGAGCTGGCCCCATTTATTTTGATGCTAATAATTACTCGAACATCATCTTTGAGCATAATCAAATCACAGCCATGCCGTACTCTTCAAGCTGTAGCGGCCCGTGCTCGTCGGTATTTTTTGACGGAAACAACAACAATACCGACTCTAACATTACAATTGAATACAACACCTTTGGGGATGCCAACACTTGCACAGCCGGTTTAAGCATTGACGAAGGTGGTTGTGCCGGTATCGTATCCAACATAGTCGGCTATGTAATCAATCTGACAATAGAGTATAACTCCTTCATTCACCTCAACGAAGGAATGCATTTTGCGAATACCAATTATTGTACAGGTTGCTATAACTCTGTCTGTCAAAACTGTCTTATCGAATACAACTACTTTAGCCAGATCAATCGCATCCCATTAGAAAATCAGATTAGCGTCCAATATAGTCCGACAATCATGTCCAACAATGTGATTGCCACCAATAACACGTCTGGGACGCCTTACGCTACCATAGCAGTGTCTGCTGCGTGCTGCTACAGTGGAAGAATTGCTTCTGTCCTCACCGACCAGAGTCCGGCTGATTATATACAGAACAATCTTATCTTCCAGGCGGTAGGTACTCTTACTACTCTTGCGGCCCCGTTGGGACTAGAGGGTTTCGGGGGAAACCCTCAAATCACTAACAATATGGTTCAGGGTTACTATTGTTATGGGGCCTCATGGTCATCGTACAAAACCAGCACTGTTACTAGTGGAATTATTGCGTATAACACATTCCAGTCGCCAATTATGGCAGCAGGGGCTGGAAATTCACAATGCAACGGAGGTAATGGTGCTTATATAGTAAGCGAATGCGGTAGCGGTTGCGGTGTACCGCCGACTCAAACAGGGAACGTTGAAGGCTCTACTCCTTCTGCAATAGTTTCAGTAGCTCCGACGATTTCTCCATCTGGAGGCTCGCAGACGTATCCTTTGACGGTTACCCTTACCAATCCCGGGTACACCGGTTCTACTACTCCATACCCGTTAGGCAATACAGGTATCTGGTACACCACGGATGGCTCTACGCCAGTTCCGGGATCGGGGACAGCGCAATATCTTGCAAGTGGCGGCACTTTTGTTTTACCCGCTCCTGCCACAGTAAAGGCAGTCGGCATGTGGGGCACGCCGCCCCAGCCAACCAGCTATCCGGCGGGCTATGGTTTCGTGCCCAGCGCGGTGAAGAGCGCGCACTACACCAGTGGGGTGGCGAGTCAACAACGACGGCCCCGGTAATTCCCAATATATTCCGGATTTATCGAAGTCCTTCCCGGCGGTCCTGTCGTGATCTGCAATTTCCCGTACTGGCGGTTCGCACGCAGCGGGATCGCCGGACGTAATTCTATACAGGTGACGGGTACCCAGTAGCAGTAACACTCGCGACGAAAGTTGGCGCATTCGCTGCAGCCTAAACAGAGCAAAGCGCTGAGCTGCTGGCAAGCCAAGCGCGCCGCGGCAGTTGTGTCGGTCAAGTTCAGCAAAAAGGTGTAGGTCAGTTGGACTTTAAGCGGGATGGGGGCGCAGGGGAAGAGACGGCGTCTGAGTCCCTTCCCCTGCCATCGCCTTCAGTCAGGCACTGCCGCCATTCTTAGCCGTTTTTTCTTTTGTTCCTCCAGAGGTTTCATATTCAGATAGCGTATGGCCTCGATCCAGTTCTCGTGGATCTCCACGGCCAAGGCCCGCACCAAGCGCGGGGCAGCTTTCGTCGTTGGGAAAAATGCGTACCAGCGTCCGCCGCTTTAGCTCTTCCATCAACCGCTCCTGCATGTTGGTCGATGCAGATGCTTGTGGTGTTCTCGCGGTAGCCGGTAAAAGCTCAACGTCGAATCGATGTTCTCCTCAACCCGCAGGCACAGCTTGGGGCGGCGGGGTCCATTTCCCAGCCACGCCGCCAGATCCGCCCCGCCCCCTCCAGATCCCGCAGGTCGTAGGTCGGACAACCAGCGCAGCTCCATCAAACAGTCATCGTCACCCTTGCGCGGCAGGTAATCCATTGCTCAGGAAATGTACGTAACACCTCTGCCACGTTGCTTCCGGCAGTACCTCCGCAATCGCCCGCCGCAACCCCGCATGATCGTCGCTGACCACGAACTCCACCCCCGCAGGCCCCGCTGGCGCAACCCCTGAAGCAGCTCCTTCCAGCTGGTTGTGCTCTCCCGACTGGCCAACTCCACTCCCAGCACACACCGCCGGCGCTCGCGGTTGATCCCAATCGCCACCAGCACCGCCTGGCTTCGCACCGTTCCACTCTCCCGCACCTTCTCGTAGCGCGCGTCCAGAATCAAATACAGATATCCTTCTCCCAGCTGCCGATGCGCAAATGCCTCCAGCTCCGCATCCAGCTTCTGCACCATTTCGCTTACCGTCCAAGCACTGAACTCGTGCTCGCACAGCTCCTCGGTAATCGCCTTGACCTTACGCGTCGGCACACCCTGGATGTACATCCCTATCACCGCGTGCACCAGCGCCTTCTCGCTGCCCTGATACCGCGCAAACGCCTCGGCGCGGAAACGACCCTGACGATCTTGCGGCACCCGCAACTCCAGCTTCCCAATCCGCTTGATCAAACTCCGACCGTAATAGCCAGACCCGTACCCTAGCCGGGCTTCGCTGCGCTCGCCCTTGCCCGCTCCCAGCGCCTCCGATATCTCTCCTTCCGGAACCTGCTCCAGCGTTTCCTTCATCAATCCGCGCAACAAATCCTGGTCTTCCAGCAACAACTCCTTCAGCTTGCTCCTCCCTGCGGTATTATTCCTAGGGGTCATCTGCCCTTTCCTTTCTAACCCGTCGCCTAAGCGGATAGTGAAAGGTCTAACATGACCCCCTTTTGCTGAACCTACAGATCATAACCGCCGCGGCGCTCGCTCGGGCTTCCTGAAACTGTTGACAGTGGCCGTGGGCCGGATATACTGTCGAGGCTAGTGAGGGGGAGGCTCTGTCCGCCCACCTACCGACAACTCTGTTCCCCCTGCAGAGGTTGCCCAAGGCGTGTTTCACAGAGTCATTCCCTTCAGGAGGTCATAAAAAAGGCCAAGTTTGGCTCGGTCACAACCTTGATGCGTCCTGAACAAGCAGTCGCGAAATCCCCGCATCACAACAGACCTGACAACCGTAAAGGAGACAACGCCAAGCTTTGCCGGATGGGTTTTAGTCGAAGACCGGGGAGCAAATATCCGCCTTATGAGAATTCTCATCGTTGGCCATGCGTGCGCTCCAGGTTTAGGGTCGGAGCCCGGATCTACTTGGAACTGGGCTTGGCACATGTCTCGTACACATCAAGTTTGGGTGATTGCTCACCCCGAATACAAAGATCTTGTCGATAGTTTTCTCGCGTCGCACCCGAATGACCGTGTCCGATTCATTTGGGTGGTGCCTAAAAGCCACTTCGACTATTGGACCCCGGGGTCCAATCAGGAACGAGGCATTCGTCTCCACTATTGGCTTTGGATGAAAGAGGCTTATGAGGAAGCTGCTATCCTTTACGAGCAAGTGCACTTCGACCTCGTGCATCATGTTAGCTGGTCCACGATTGCCGTCCCGCCACCGTTTTGGAAACTCCCTGTGCCGGCTGTTTGGGGGCCGGTTGGCGGGGGGCAATCCTTCCCGCCGACCTTCATCTCACATCTTCGCGATAAACGGATCAAGGAGTTTTTAAGGAGCCTGAACTTGCTTCTGCTGCCATTCTCGCCTACTTTGCGACGAAGCTTGGCAAGCACCCGCTTAGTATTGGCCACAAATCTTGAAACCAAGAATTTGCTCGAACGGGCCGGTGCAAAGAGCGTCGATATGTTTCTGGACTGCGGGGTGGACGGGCGCGTTGCCCCACCATGTCCGCGAGCTGCCGGGGAACGGCTCACGCTCCTCTGGGCGGGAAGATTCGAGCCTCAAAAGGGCTTGTCCATTGCTTTACGCGCACTGGCGGTATGTAAATACCGCCAGATTTGTTTGTTGGTGGCAGGCTCCGGAAGTGAACAGGCTCAAATGGAAAGCCTTACGCGGTCACTCGGGTTGACGAATCGCGTAGAGTTCCTCGGGCGAGTTCCCCATGAAACCATGGAGGCGTTTTTTCAGAATTGCGACGCACTTGTATTCACTTCCTTACGTGACAGTTTCGGATCCGTTGTCTTGGAAGCCATGTCGAATGGACTTCCAGTCGTCGCTCTTAACCATCAGGGAATTCGAGCGTTTGTTCCCGATGACGCCTCTATCAAAGTCCCCGTGAATTCCCCGCAACAAGTAATCAGGGACTTGGCGCATGCATTTGATGTTCTAGGATCGAACCCTGAATTACGGCTGACGATGTCCAGAGCGGCGCTTGCCTTTGCGGAAAAGCAGACCTGGCAATGTCGCGCCGAGTCGATGAACAAACTGTATGCTGATACGATGAAGGGTACGGAGGCTAATGTCGTTCCTACTCATCGGTCGGCGCGAGGACTCGATAACGGTGCTGACGATGCGGCTGGAAAGACGCCCTCTTCCTCCATGCCAGCCGGGTAAATCAGCCAATCTTGAGCATCGAGACGGTCGTCCGGTCGGTCTGACGCTTGGCTGGCAGTTTCGGGGGACGAATTTGGGTGTGATCTGCCTCCTAAATCCGTTCAGGTGAAGGTATAAATCTAACCCGCAGCCCGGGCTGCGGGAAAGTGGGAAACGCCAGAGGCGGTTGCCAAGTGGGCAAATCCCTCGTCTTTCCCATAGCTGCTTACCCCTAACGTCTGGGCAAACTCGGTCGGTGTTCGGTAACTGAGACTGCTATGAGGCCGTGGTTCGTTATAGTGCTCGGCGTACTCTGAGGCAATGGAGGTGTAGGTCGTTTATGCTGGGAATTTACAATCAGATGGGGCATTCACCGCCTTTAAGGCCATGATTATAAATCGGTTACAGTCCGCATCCATGGTGCGAACAACGCTTTTACGCAGACGGCTGACGAAGGATTTTAGAATGAAGCCCTTGCGCCCCTCCGGGCGGCCCCGCTGGGTATATGTCCGTTGGTTCATAAATTGGCGCTTGTTCCAGGGTCAATCCAGCTAAGTCCTTCGTGGATAAAACAGCCCGATTCATGTGCGGCCATTCAACGCCGATGGCGGTGTCACTCCATAAGACGACTCGCTCATGCTGGGGAGCGTAAAAGTCGGTGGCTTTATATAGCACCTCTGCAGTTTGGGACAGTACCATGAAGCCATGGGCGAACCCCTGGGGTATCCAGAGCATACGTCGATTGCTGCTGCTCAGCCTCTCCGCCACCCAGTGGCAGAAGGTGGGCGAGTTTCGACGAAGATCGACCGCGACATCAAAAATTTCCCCGCTTAGACAACGAATCAGCTTCCCCTGAGGTTGTTGAATCTGATAATGAAGACCACGTACAACGTCCCGGCGGGAGAAGGATTGATTGTCCTGAACGAATGGGCCGTTGATGCCGAGTTCGCCCAAAACTCGTTCATTGTAGCTTTCGAAAAAAGATCCCCGGCTATCTTCAAAGACCTTAGGTTCAATAATCAGGACGTCTGCAATTTTGGTCCCTAATGCGTGCATCCACACCCCCATTGCTACTGCAGGCACCGCCTGTTTTCATCAGAAAGGCTAAGTTTGCAACGCGAGCCAGTCCAGTACGAAGTTCGACCCAAGAAAAGGAGCCCCGCCAGGGACGAGGATCGGCGACAGCTGGGTTGGCATGAGCTACCTCAATGCATGGGACCTTTCTCCTGGATTGTAATAGAGCTTGTACGGGACAAGTCATGCCCGAAAGGGGGGACGAAGGCTCGGCGAAACCTTAGGATAGTTGAACGCCTGGCCTGTCGCCTCAGCGATCACGCGCGGAGTGCGAATGACACCGGTCCCATCGTCGGGCGATGATCGAAACTCGGACCTGAGGCAGGGTTCTGTCTATGCCATATCGGTACACTTCCGTTGTTCTAATCCACCTTTGGGTTACAGCGAACGCGAAAATTCTCGTCTAGTCTATCGTTTACGTCTAGTCTATTCTTGATAGATAAGGATTATCCACATGAATACCATTGGGAATCAACGTGTTCTGATATTCATCGTCGCCTACCATGCTGAAACCACCATCGTGGATGTGGTTCGGCGTATACCTGCTGAACTTCTGGGCCAGTATGACTTCGAACTGCTTATCATCGATGACTCCTCCAAGGATAAGACTTTTGAACGCAGCCATGAACTCAGCCTGCGGGCCGATATCCCATTTAGAATTACCGTACTCTTCAATCCCCTGAACCAGGGCTATGGCGGCAATCAGAAGCTTGGTTACCACTGGGCGATCGCTAATGGGTTCGATTTCGTCGCGTTACTGCACGGAGATGGCCAGTATGCCCCCGAATGCATGCCTGAGCTTTTGAAGCCGCTGGCGCAGGGTCACGCTGCGGCGGTATTTGGCTCGCGCCTGATGACACCAATGGGAGCCCTAAAGGGTGGCATGCCGCTCTACAAATTTGTCGGCAATCGAATTCTTACGATTACGCAGAATTTATTGCTGCGGACCAATTTATCTGAATTCCATTCGGGGTACCGGATCTACGCCGTCGACGCGCTACGATCCATACCGTTCGAGCGCAATTCCAATGGCTTCCATTTCGATACCGAAATCATTATTCAGCTGGTGGTTGCGAAATTACCCATCGTCGAGTTGCCAATTCCGACTTACTACGGTAACGAAATTTGTCGCGTAAACGGTATCCCCTACGCGATGAACGTCATACTTGCCACCCTCAAGGCGCGGCTGCAAGAGTGGAGTTTGTTCTATGACCGCCGATATGATTGCGCTCCGGTCACTACTAACTATCAGCCAAAACTCGCTTTTGAAAGTTCGCAATCGTTTGCTTTCACTGCGATTCCGCCAAACTCCAGAGTCTTAGATCTGGGTTGCGGCACCAGCTACATGGCATATGCATTGAAGGACAACAAAAACTGCTACGTGGTCGGTGTGGACAAGTTTCAGCTCGACGAAGCAGGTCTCGACGGTTTCTACCGTCGTGATCTAGACGATGGCCTAGCCGGCCTGCCGATTGAATCCAGTGATTACGTGCTGATGCTCGATATCGTCGAGCATGTCGTCTCTCCCGAGGATTTCTTAGACGAATTGCGTAGCAGGTTGACGCACGGAGAGCTCATTATCAGTACTGGAAATGTCGCATTTCTTGTTACTCGTCTCATGTTGATGATTGGTCAATTTAACTATGGAAGACGCGGCATCCTTGATCTGACGCACGCGCGCCTGTTTACCTTCTCGTCCTTATCGAGGTTGCTTGAGCAATCGGGTTTCGTGATCCTCGAAAAGAAAGCGATGCCGGCCCCTTTCCCGCTGGCAATCGGCAACGGCTTTTGGGGTCGTCTCCTTCTGAAGCTAAATTCACTTCTAAATAAGATAAGTCCCAGTCTCTTTGGGTATCAGGTAATCGTGCGTGCCAAAGCGCTGCCGACTGTGAAATCGTTGTTGGAGGACGCCCGTCAGACCTCCGGCAACAAAGCGCGGTTGCTCGATGAAGAACGGGTCTCTCACTAGAGTAGTGCGTCTGAAGTAATAACGATTATGAATATCGTGCGTCCATACAATGGGAGGACGACACGATGCGAGTTGCGCGGCCGGTCGAACTGAATTCGGAAGTACGAAAGGCTGTGGAGCGGCTTGCGCGAGGCCGTTCCCTGCGGGCCCGGGTGGTGGAGCGTGCGCGCATTGTGTTGCGGGCCGCCGACGGCCTGCAGGACAAAGAGATCGCGCAGGAACTTGGCGTTACCCCGGAGAAGGTGGCGCGTTGGCGTAACCGATTGCTCGATTGCTCGATGGTGGAATCGCCGCATTGCAGAAAGACGCCTCGCGTCCGGGCAGGACGCGCACGATTACCGACGACCAAGTGAAGCGTGTGGTGGACATGACGATTGGCCACAAGCCTGCCAATGCCACGCACTGGAGCACGCGTACGATGGCCGCAGCAGCAGGCATCAGCGAGGCCAGCGTGCGGCGCATCTGGCATGCCCATGGTCTCAAGCCGCATCTGGTCCGGACGTTCAAGCTCAGCAGGGATATCCGCTTCGCCGAAAAACTGGAAACCATCTGGGCCTGTATCTGAATCCACCCGAGCGCGCCATCGTGCTGTGCGCCGATGAAAAGAGTCAGATTCAGGCCCTCGACCGGACACAGCCGGGTCTGCCTCTGAAGAAAGGCCGCTGCGGAACAATGACTCACGATTACAAACGCAACGGGACGGCTACGCTGTTCGCCGCTCTGGACGCTCTCGACGGTCAGGTAATCTCCATGTGCGACGACCGGCACCGTCATCAGGAATGGCTGAAGTTCCTCCGCGTGATCGACCATGTGACCCCGACGGAGAAACAGATCCACATGATTGTGGACAATTACTCCACCCACAAACACGCTAAAGTGCAACTGTGGCTCAGCCGTCATCCCCGATTCCACGTACATTTCACCCCCCCGGCTGTTCTTGGCTCAACATGGTCGAGCGCTTCTTTCGCGATCTTACTCAGAACCGTTTACGCAGGGGCGTCTTCCACGATATCGAAGAACTGATTATGGCAATCGGCGACTATATCGACAAACACAATGACAACCCCAAACCATTTATCTAGACTGCTAAGGCCGCCGATATCCTCGAAAAGGTCAAACGGCCCGCGCTTCTCTGAATAATCGGCTATCTGTATGACGCACTACACTAGGAGGATCATTACGAAATGAGAATTTGGCACTCGCGAGCCTTCTGGAGTCCAAACAAAGTCGATGGCGTCAATTCGCTCATCTATTCAGTAGCAAGAGAACAGGTTGAGTTGGGCCATGATGTCTTTCTGGTGATCGATAACTCACCGGATGAAGCTGCGCAGCGTTTCGCCCGAGAAACGGGAGTCCGATTTCTCCAATTGCCTGGCGGCTGGCTGAGTCAGATTAGCAAACTGTCCAAAGCCCTTCGAGAAGGACCGCCCGACATAGTTCATATGCATTCTGTCTTCATTCCCCACCAAGCCATATTCTGCAGGATGCTCAGGAGTCGTTCCATTCCCTTTGTTATCACGCCAAGTGGTGGTCTGTCGCCTTACATTTTAGCTCGCTCCCGTTGGAAGAAAGTCCCATATTGCAGGTTCATAGAGCGCCCCCGATTTCATAAGGCCGCTGGTATTTCAGTCGTTACTTCAAGGGAAACGGACGAGGTGCTTTCATTCGTCCCGGGCTTCGAGAGGCCTATACGTTGTATTCCCAACGCTGTCGAACTCGGTCCTTCAGAAGGATACGATTGGTGTCCGCCAACTTTGCCGAAGGTAACTTATCTAGGTCGTTTCGACATCGTCCACAAGGGGCTTGACCTTCTGCTCGAACTTGCGCGCAGGTCTCCACATATAGAGTTCCATCTATACGGGCCAGACGATCAAGCCTCGAGAAACGTCTCAGGTGAGCTGGCGAAGTCCAGTTCTTCAAATGTTTCCTTCCATTCCCCGGTATACGGAGCAGAGAAGGCCAAGGTGTTGGCCAACTCGACTCTCTATATTCAAATGTCACGCTGGGAGGCATTCGGCATCTCCATTGCCGAAGCGATGTATCTCGGCCTGCCATGTGCGGTTGCGTCTAGCGCCCACATATCTTCCCTGTTGGATGAACACGGCCTCGGCCTGGTGCTGCCACCTGACCTCGCAGCTGCTACTGAAGCACTACATAATGCCATTTCAGATCTGGCTCAACTAGAGATGTGGTCGTCGAAGGCCAAGCAGTTTGCCCATTCCAACTTCCACCCGCGAGCCGTTGCCCTGGGATTCGTAGAGTTTTACCAGGAGTGCATCTCACATCAACAAAAGGCGTAGCGAAGGAGCGATCCTACCGGTTAAGATTCACGGATGGTCAATTAACGTATGCTCTTCCTTGCATCGCTTACTTCCTAGTACCTAGGTTAAAGGCTTTCATGCTGAGTTCGAATGTTGATTCCCAGTGAAATGACCCTGATGGAAACGCATCTGTATACCAGGACTGATGTGCTTCCATTAGGGTCACTGCACTCTGTCAAGTAATAGTGTCGAAATCCCTCGAATCAGTTCCCTGAACGCAAGCTATAACAACTTTTCGTATTCGGCCGTTCTGGTCCTCACTCAGTGAGGCTCGCTTGAGGGGACGAAGACAAATCACCCTTGATATGGCCGGAACGATGAAATAGAGGAATCGATCTCCAAAAAGGTCACAGCTGACCCGAGAGACCATCATTCCAATACTAGTCGAATCAAGATTAAAAGATTAAAAAGGCCTCACGCCCTCAGCCTGCGGCACTCGGGCTACAGTCATCCCTGGCGCTAACGTGAGTTCAACAATCCGCCGCTTCTCCGCTACCGTCCGATGCACCCGCCCTGCGTTCGACTCCATGACAACAGCTTCCAACCAGAGTTCAGGCCCGTGTCCAGAGGGGCTTAGTGGACGCTTACGAGAAAACCAACGCTTACCTCCTATCTATTTTCCCTACTAACCCCCGCATCAGACGTGCGCTCATCCAAAGCCCGCAAAAATTTCACACTGCTGTGGCCCAAAATACCCGATTTTCGAGCAAAAACTTCACCTTCAACCCTTTTATAATCAATTATTTACAAACTTACGTAATACCTAATCGGTGTGATTGCCGCAACCCCGGACACCGCGGATAGTAGCACCAATAGGACAGCAAAATTTCGCCGGCGGCACCAACGTATCTCAAAGATGCGAAAGCCCGTTCGCGCCTTTGAAATGGGCTCTTTCCCCAGGCCGCGATGATTCGAATTTTCAACTGACGAGGCATTCAATGCGTATTTCCCCCACGCTACAGGTGTGTTCCGGGCTCCTGTGCAGTTTTTTGATGTTGATAGCAGGATGTGGTAACCCCTCGTCCCAGACCCTCGATTCTCTGACGGTCACAGCAACGCCTTCAACCTTGCCCGTAGGTGGCGCCGCAATTCTGAAAGCGGTAGCCCATCTGAGCGACGGTACAACGCAGGATGTAACTGCAGGCACGCAATGGACCTCGTCCAACACTGCTCTCGCGACGATTAGCAATGGATCCGTTACCGCGAAAGCGTCAGGTACGGTGACCGTGCAGGCTGCATATGTTGAAGTCGCGCCGGCCGGCACATCTCCATCGGCTGCAACGACGTCGCCTCAGAATCTGAGCGCATCGACACAGATCACCATTACCGCGGCGGGTACGAGCAACGTTCCCACTATCAGCTGGAATGCGCCGGCGGCAATCTCATACGGCACAGCATTGAGCAGCACGCAATTGAACGCCACGGCCAGCGTGCCCGGAACCTTCGCCTACACGCCGGCAGCCGGGACTGTACTCAAAGCGGGACCGCAGACCCTTGCGGTCACCTTCACGCCGAGTGATACAAAGACGTATTCTGCGGCCACGGCTTCTACGAAGCTAACGGTCAACCAAGCGGCGCCAGCGATTACCTGGGCGGCGCCCGCCTCCATTGCGACGGGGACCGCCCTGAGCGCGACGCAACTGGATGCAACGGCAAATGTTCCCGGCACCTTCATGTACAACCCAGCGGTGGGTACGGTTCTGTCCGCGGGGACCCAGCAACTGACGGCGGTATTCTCGCCCTCCGACAACACCGATTATTCCTCTGCCACCGCCCACACCTCGGTGGTGGTTGGTGCGCCATCCTCCGGGCCGACACCGCCTCCGCCGTCGAATCCAACGCCGCCGACAGGATGCGGAGGGCCGACCATTAACCTGAACAGCGGCATGAGCGCAAGCACATTACAGAGCACAATCTCCGGCGCTCCCAACTGTGCACTGATAGTCTTTGCGGCTGGAACGTACAACATCAGCAGCGCGCTCAATATTCCATGCAATAGCCTGACCATCACCGGTCCCATGACCACCCCAGCCACGGCGAAAATTACCACAAGCACAGCCAACATATCTTTGATGGCTATGACAGGAGGGTGTTCGTCGGGAACAACAACGATTGAGTATCTTGATTTCAATGGAGCTGGCCCACTTTATTTTGATGCGAGTGATTATTCGAACATTGTCATTGAACATAATCAAGTTACATCCCTGCCTTACTCTACATGCGGTGGCGGTACCTGCATGTCAGTGTTTTTCAATGGGAATAATGCGAATACTCTCACTAACGTTACGATTGAATACAACACCTTTGGTGATGCCAACTCTTGCACGGCTAGTCTACACATTGATGAAGGTGGTTGTGCCGGTCTTTCGTTCGCCATAGTTGGCGTCATAACCAATTTAACAATCGAGTACAACACCTTCTTTCACGTAGACGAAGGAATGCATTTCGAGAATACTAATTATGTTGCAGGGGGCGTGAACTCCGTCTGCGACAATTGTCTTATAGAATACAACTACTTTAGCCAGATCAATCGCATCCCATTAGAAAATCAGATTAGCGTCCAATTCCATCCGACAATCATGTCCAACAACGTGATTGCCACTAATAACGTTAGTGGAACACCTTACGCGACGATAGGAATTTCTGCCGCGTGCTGCTTTAGTGGAAGACATGACTCTATAATCAGTGATCAAAACCCCACTGATTACATACAAAATAATCTTATTTTTCAAGCAACAGGTAATCTCACTACCCTTGCTGCCCCATTGGCGATTGAAACACAAGGAATAAATCCACAGCAGACTAACAACCTGGTCCAAGGCTACTATTGTTATGGAATTATTTGGTCGTGGGGTGGTACCACTGGTGGGTTGATTGCAAATAATACACTGCAGTCACCGATTATGGCGGCTGGATCTGGGAATTCACAATGCAATGGGGGCCGTGGGGAACCTATAGGGGCCGAATGCGGTAGCAGTTGTGGTACAGCTCCGACTCAATCAGGGAATGTTGAAGGAGCCACTCCCTCTGCCGTTACCAGTGTAGCCCCGACTATTTCTCCAGCGTCTGGGTCGCAAGGCTTTCCACTCACCGTGACACTGACCGATCCTGGTTACACGAGCGGCGCAGTCCCGCTAGGCAATACCGGCATCTGGTACACCACAGACGGCTCTACGCCAGTTCCGGGATCGGGGACGGCGCAATATCTTGCAAGTGGCGGTACTTTTGTTTTACCCGCTGCTGCCACAGTAAAGGCAGTCGGCATGTGGGGCACGCCGCCCCAGCCAACCAGCTATCCGGCGGGCTATGGTTTCGTGCCCTCCGGCGTGGTGACAGCAGCCTACTCTGTCAGTGGCGCGATAAAGCGGCCTGCAGGTACGGCTAGCTCTTCCAATAGCCCAACCGGAAAACTGGCCGCCGCCGTCGGTGCGACAGCCGAATTGCCGGCGGGGGCCGCCAGCGCGGCGTTGGCATCGGTAGCGATCAATCCATCGCAGCCTGTGGTGGCCATCGGGAGCACAACCCAGTTGAAGGCGATCGCGACCTTTGACGATGGTTCGGTCAAAGACGTCACCGCAGACTTTGGCTGGCAGTCTTCGGATGGGCGCATCATGACGGCTAATGGGTCCGGCGCGCTAGCGGGAGTCGCCAGTGGCAAGGCGACCATCTCGGGTAGCTACCAGGGACTCCAGGCCTCGGTCTCGGCTAACAGCACCATCGGCGAAGTCGTGTGGAGCGATCCGATCGTCATTACCGAAGGCGGCACTTACTCCGGGAACTGGCAGAGCACAGATGCCAAGACCCCAGCGGTCACAGTGGCGACAACGGCGCCTGTGATCATAGAGAACGCACACATTCGCAGCGGGGGAAGCCTGATCAAGACCACTCTCGCGGGCAGCAATTTGACCGTGCGGAATAGTCTGGGTGTGGCTGCGAATGCGGCCGTCAAAGGTCAGCCGAACGGGGTCTTCCTGGAGGTCGCCTCTCCTACACGTCTGGATGTAGAGAATAACTACATCGAGAACACGCAGGGTGGGGTCATCGTGCACGGGTATGCGGGCAACCGGGACGGGGGACAAACCATCGTCATCCGCGCCAACCGGGCCCGCAACCTGAATGGTATGCTGAGCGACGGAAACGGTGGCTACTTGCCGGCAGAAGGCACCAACCGTGCCCCGGCGCGCTTTATCCAGTTCGATAGCGTGCAAGCTGTGCCCGGCATCGATGTGGGTTGGAATGAGGTGATCAATTATCCCGGGCAAAGCCTTGTCGATGATAACATCGACCTCTACCGATCAGGTGGAACGCCGAACCAGCCGCTCGAAATCCATGACACCTATATCCAGGGTGCGTATCCTTACAAGGCCGCGCAGGATGCTTATACAGGTGGCGGGATCAAGACCGATGCCAAGGCCGGTGACAATGCGCAAGAGGTTCCTGCCTTCAACAGCATTCACGATAACCAGGTGGTGGGAACGGTGAACTACGGGATTGCGTTCACTGCCGGCCACGATAACGTAGCGGCCAACAATCGTGTCGTCTCCAGCGGCCTGCTGGCGGATGGGACCAGGATTGCAGCCCAACATGTGGGCATGGCGAACAGCGATGCCACCGCCGGCGCCAACGGCAGCATGTACAACAACACCATGCGCGACAACCTCATCGGCTGGACGTGCTGGCAATCGTCATGCGCACTGGAGGGCTACCGCAAGGATCAATTCTTCCCTGCGGCGCCCGCAGACTATTCCACCAACTCTGTCGTAGCAGCGCGACAGATCACGCTTGACATGGAGAACAATGAGTACCAAGTGTGGCTGAACAAGATGGCCTCGGTCGGCGTTGCCGTAGGTCCTAGTTTTTGATCAGCCACATTAAAGGAGAAGGGCCCGAGGAGAGCATCATTCGAGTTGCTGCAAGCTGAACGTTGCTCTCGAAGCAGACGGTTCCCCGGCAGGCGAAGCATGCCGGGGAAACCCGAGGCAGCTGAATCGAAGTTGTCGAGGAGGTGCTACCCAAGATTGCGAAGCCTGCTCAAACGCGGTTCAAAGTCTCGCGCCGACACCTATATTATATTCGGGAGTAGGTTCTTTTGTTTGAGGGCAAGGGGCAACGCAGGCGTGGCCCAGATCGCAAATAGTGCAGGGCCACCATAGCCACTGTGCTGCGTGGTTGGTCTGAAAGGTCGTAGCATCCGAAAAGGTGCGGCGGAAGGAGCTGCTTAAACGGTGTTATCTCCGGGCACGGGCAAGACCGAAAACCGGTCCGATTCTGGACCTATGTGCGCGCCCGCCCGGCGGGCGATGAGGCGCCTCCAGCCGTGTGGTTCACCTATTCGCCGGATCGCAAGGGCGAGCATCCACAGCGCTTCTGGCCAAGTTCCGCGGCATCCTGCAGGCCGATGCCTACGCCGGCTTCAACAAGCTCCACCAAGACGGGTTCGTCCAGGAAGCGCCCTGCATGGCGCACATCCGGCGCAAATTCTATGACCTGATGGAAACGCACCACTCGCCGGTTGCCACGGAAGCCGTGGAACGCATCGCAGCTCTGTACCAGATCGAGAAGGAGATCCGGGGCCGGCCGTCGGAGGAACGCCGCGAGGCACGCAACGCCCGCGCTCGGCCGCTGCTGGAGTCGATGCGCGAGTGGCTCAAAGCATCCCTGTTACAACTCCACGGCAAGTCGGAGACCACCGCGGCTATCCACTATGCGCTCGACCGCTGGGACGCGCTGGCGCGTTATCTCGACGACGCCGCATCGAGCTGGATAACTCGGCGGCGGAGCGGGCGCTGCGCGCTGTCGGGGTGGGCTGGAAAAATTATTTGTTCGCCGGCTCCGATTCCGGAGGCGAGCGAGCAGCTGTCATCTATAGTCTGATCGGGTTGGCGAAATTCAGCGCTCTCGATCCCGAGGCGTATCTGCGCCATGTGCTCAGCCGCATCGCCGATCACCCCATCGCTCGCATCGAGGAGTTGCTGCCATGGAACGTCGCCGCAAGCCTGCAATCCGCAAGGCCCAGCCCGCTGGCGAGAACGCTTCTGTAACGCTCCCTTGCCGCGTATCGCGGAGTTCATCGACTACGGGCAGGTCACCCTCGGCGACATGGACCCGATCGGCGGCGTCGCTATAACCAACGACGGTCACAACACCCTGGCGACGCTCGTATGCAAGGAAGGCGAGACCTTTGCGCAGTTGCTGATCCGCCTCGACCAGGTCATCGCAAAAAGCACTCGATGAGGACATCTTCACTGAGCTTAAATCACCTCAACAACATCAATAGGCGCGGCCAATTCGCTATACTCGGCACGTTTCTCCAGCTCCAACTGGAGGAACATAGGACCGATGCAGAGGCCCAACAGAAGATAGAAATCGATGCCGGCTGGTGTCTCGAGAAAATTGCCGAAAAATGCACCGGCGAATGAGTAGACAAAATACGCCAGACCAAATATCTGTCCGGTGACCATGTAAACTCGATAAAGAAGACGAATGAGGCAAATCTCCAACCAAAAGAATATGACAACTCCGACCACACCCGAATAGGCCAGCGTGAAGTAAAAGATACTGTGGGGAGAGCGGGTACCCTGGTGTTCGACGTCCTTGCCCGCGAGATGGGCGAGCGGATAACCGTAGCCCATGCCAAAGGTCAGCGTCAGGGGATCCTTGGAAACCTCCTCTCGAATCGCGGCCCACCAATGTTTCCTCCAAATGACGGTCCCGTAGTACATCGCAGCGTCACCACGACTGCCGGAGACCTCCGCGGCCAAGTCTGGACTGAACGAGCCGGCCATGCGCCCGAGCGTTCCGCGAGCTGAAAGCTCTCCACCGCGTCCCGCAAGAGGCGGAAGCTTGAGATCAATGAGGGCCGCGATCAGCAGGATCGCTGCCAAAACACCCAACACAGAAAAAACGCGGCCCATTCTCTTCGACAATTTACCCCAGAGCATCAGGGCCAACCCGAGCCCGAGCCAGTCAGCCCGTTCCTGGTTAGCGATCGTCAAACCAGTCAGCACCAGGACGGGTACCCAGAACTTAAGCAAATTCGGCTCATATGCAAGTAAGCCGAGCAGCAATATCGACCCTGAACCAGGGTTCCCGAGTATCGCATAGCCGCTGTCTGAATCACCCGTGGCTATGCTCAGCTTACTCAGAAACAGAAAATAAAGAGGTGTATAAATCACAGCATACCAGGCCATGTACCTGATATATGCCCGGACCATTCCCGGATGGCGGAAGCCAACCCAGATGCCGAGAAACAGGTAAACAGGACAGATATTGAATAAGAGAATCTGGAATGCTGTTAGCACCGAATAGCCCAGGAGTATGCCGTAGATCAACTGACCGAAACCGTAGATCAGCGAGATCAGCAGGGGCCAACCGATTTCGCTTAATCCGTCCTGTCGCCGGGTCAGGGCGTTGTACCAACGGTCCCAGAGGAGGCGGGGGCTAAGGAGCAGCAAACCGCCGAAGGCAAGCGCGACGTAGGCGGAAGACTTCCCCAGAAACATAGAACCAAAAAGTAAAAACAACGCTACTTTGGTCCAGGCGTCGAGGCCCCACAACTTTCTTAACATTGGTTTGTCCCTGATCAGGACTTGGAAGCGGATCGGGGCCGAATGAGTTGCCGGGTCCGACCGCTCCGAAAGCCCCGGGTCATTTGTCGAGAAACCGGTTCTTCGAGCATCAAATGCACCTTGCTTTCTAAAGTCTGGCTAGCAAGATCCAAGACTAATTCTACCGTAGGCAGCGCTTTTGCCCGCACGACCACCTGGTAACCAAAAAGGCTCGGGCTGAGTTTGATTAGCTTCCGACCGGAATTCATCTCACGACCCCTTACTCTTGGCACAATAAACCACTCTTCTTTGGGATGCTGTAACCCAAACGGGGCGGATGAAACGGAAGTGTATTCATTTTGCACTACGGTGATGGGTTCTCCCACATTTTCCGCACCCTTCTGCGTTGATGTGAGGATTGACCACTCCGGGCGCCGGTTTTGTCGACGATTTTGTGCCCGTTTAGTGTTCGGAACTGCAACTGTTTCCACCTTTGGTCTCTCCCAAGTAACGAGTCCCCTCGCGGCTTCCCCCATGAAAAAGCCACCCTTCACGGCGCTTGACAGTATTCAGTAGAAGTTAAAATGCACTAGCAGAAGACAACAAGGTAGATCGGTGTGGGCAGGATCTGATGACCACTGTCGCCGTCGGACCTGTCGAGTTTGAGCTTTGAAATTGAGGCGCAATCATCTATGAATTCTTTCCTCCTGGCATTTGCGGTAGGCATTGGGATTATCGTCTCTTTCGCTGGATGGGGCTGGCTCGTCGTCAGGGTGTTGCGGATTCGCTTTGCAACCGGATTTGGTTCGAAAGCCGTCGTGGGCTTGGCACTCACCAGCCCGGTTGGCGGCGTTCTCAATTGGTTTGGTCTAATCTCGCCTGGGATCGTACGGGCTTACGTTTTGGCAGGGATCCTGATTGCGGCTTTTTCCGCCGCTATAAGTGCGTTGTATTTGCGCGATTCCGTGGTTTCAGCCTGGGCCTATTTCAGGCCACGCAAGCTGATGACGTTCGCGCTCCTGTTGCTGGTCTCGATAACGATTTCGAAGTTTGCAACGGTCGTATCGCCGGGCAGGTTTCACCTTCAGGACGACTATCACGCGTACTTTGTTTTCCCCGCCAAAATGTTGCAAACCGGCCAGCTGGGCCAGGATCCGTTCAGTGAACGCCGCATTATCTCCTCTCTGGGTGACAAGTATTTCCTCGATACCTTCGTCATGAGCTTTACCGGCAGATTTGGAAACATGCACCTGATCGATTCGGGAGTAGGCTACGTGATTCTGCTCTTGCTGCTGGCGGAGATGATGCACCGCAAGGGCATTCCGGGTCACTGGGCAATGATGGCGGTGTTCGCTGCCTGTATCTATCCCGCCCCGGTTTCGAACATTACTGCCATCTACCTCGGCGTGGTTGTTCTGGTCATGTTGTTTGACCTTCTCGATAGAACGGCAGCCCGGCCTGCGCTGAATAGTACAGCGCTGATGGCAATCCTGCTTGCCGGGCTCTGCTCCCTCAAGACCACTTCCGTGCCGACGGCCGGGATTTTCTTTCTGGGTTTTTTCCTCTATCAACTGTTCCGCTTGCCGGACAAGGGGAAAACGCTTGCACGAGCCGGGTTCTGCCTGACGTTGATTGTGATTCTATTGTCACCCTGGATGCTGTATTCCTATCGCGCATCGGGCACCTTCTTCTATCCCTTATTCGGCAAAGGCTACCATGGCTCGGTCTACGGCATTTACCTGCTGCCCACGTCCCATACGGGGCTTCGCAACTTCCTGGCTTTTCTTGACGGCCTGAGCTACACGATCGGTGCGGTTCTGGCCATACAGGTTGGTCTGGTCCTCGTGGCCTTCCGGCGAAACGGGGATGACAGGCTGATCGACTTTATCGTGGTCATTAACCTGCTGATCGATTTTGTGATTATCGGCATCGCTATCGGCGGAGTGCAGACGTACCGGTACAGTTTTTTCATTCTTTTCGCGATTGCGCTGTTCCTGTTGGTGCAGGAACTGGGTGTTTTTGCGCAGCGTTCTTCTTCCGGCAAGCCTTTAGGTTTCCCCGACAGCTTTGCCGCCGTCCTCCTGCTGGGCATGTTGTTGGGTACCGGCTACCAGGACTTCCTGCTGGAGCAGAGAGACTGGCGGCTGGGGGCACTGGAGTTTTCCCTGAGCGGGCGAGATATAGACACTCCCGCAGAGGTTTCCGCCTATCGGGACCTTCAGCTCGCAGTGCCGCCAGGACAAAAGATTCTGGTTCGAATGGACAAGAATTTTCTGTTTGATTTCCGGCGGAATCCAATCTATGTTAATGACCTGCCCGGTGGGGCTAGCTTGCCTCCGGGTATACCCATTTTTAAAGGTCCGGAAGCGTTGGCCGATTACCTTGTCCAACATGGAATTCGCTACCTCGCCTACTCGTATGGAGATGAGGCTACGTTCAGCCGGGCGCTGTTCAGTGATCGCCTGGAGCCTCAAGTGAATATCTGGATTCGCAGGGGAGCACAGATTGCCTTTGACTTCCAGGACAACGCCTTGGCCCTGGGGAAAAGCCGAAAGAAGCTTTACGACAACGGCAGCATGTTCGTTCTCGACCTGGAAACCCCGGCCGCCGGCAATCCAGCCGTGACCACCAGTCGTCAGCAGTCCGGCACGGCCGTCATAACGTTCGCGTCCTATTCACCGGATCCCGCTCCGCCCGATGGCGCTCCGGTGGAATGCTGAATCAGCCGCTGGAGATTCACGACATCTATATCCAGGGGGCCTATCCTTGCAAGGCGCAAGATGCTTTTAGCGGAGGCGGCATCAAGACCAACGCCAAGGCCGGCGACAGCGCGCAAGAGGTTCCTGCGTTCAACAGCATGCACGACAACCTTATCGGTTGGAACTGGCTGGCCTCCTGTGCATCGAAGGCTATCGCCGGAATGAGTACTCCCCGCGTCGCCTGCCGACTACTCGACCAATTCTGTCGTTCCGGCTCGACAGATCACCCTCGACAAGGGGAACAAGGAGTACGATGTCTGAGTTAACAAGATGACCACTGCTGGTGTTGCAGTAGGTCCGTCATTTTAATCGTCCCCGTTCCTTAGTAGAGTGCCTTACAACCGGCGCGGCTTCTCCTCTCTGGAAAACCCTGAGATTACCGAGGACGTCAGTCCTGGGTAGGAACCATCCAGTCCCGTAGGGACGGCTGAAGATTACCAGGATTCCTGCCTGGGCGTCCCCTGACTTTAGAAATGGGGTTCTCACACACCCTCGGGAAGCCCCTCGATAGATTTTGTCAGTACTCGCCTCTCTAAAGGAAATTCTCCCTCGCGCATCGCCATCTTCGACTACAAAATAACGCGCAATAATCCACTCGGGAGCTGTCATCTGGCCATGCTTCGCGCTCTCGCGAAGGAGCATGACTTTACCGTCTTCGCGGTCGAGTTCGAAAATCCCTGTTCCCACAAGATACGGTTTGTCCGTGTACCTGCGCCGATGCGCCCTCTGGCCCTGCTTTTTGTGGTTTATCAATTCATCGCGCCCCTCTGTTATCTGCTCTACCGGCTTCGGGACGGCGCAAAGGCTGATCTCGTTCAAGCGCTCGAGAGCAACCACGTATTCGGCGACCTTCTCTACTCGCACTTTTGCCATGGCATGTACCTGAAGCATCATTGCCGCAAGTCCGGCGCAAAAGGTCACTTCTGCTTCTTTCGCCAAAAAAGGTTGCCCAACATTGTGCGCTTTGCGCGATGCCGGGCAACCATAAGGGTTTATATACCTCGTCGTATTGCAGCGGAGACAACCGATAGCCGCGTCAAGGCTAGTTAAGCACAGGTACAGTGATTTGCTGGCCGACCTGGATTTTGTTCGGATCAGAAATGTTGCTTGCCGCGGCGATGTTGGAATAATGATTGGGCGACCCATAGAAGCGGTTGCTGATCTTAGACAGGTTGTCCCCGCTCTTGACACTGTAGGTTTGATTGGGTCCGCCGGTGGTAGCGATTTCGTGGTGCAAGTCGGCGTATTGAGGGTCGACTTGCTTGATTACATCCCACACGCGATTAGCGACCACTTGTGAGGGTACGGAACCCTTCAGGTATAGTTTGTCGCCATCCAGACTTACCGAGTCCACTTTCGCGCCTAAATCGCCAAAGCCCTCAATCGTCTGGATCACGGGCGAATATTTCTGCTTCAACTGATCAAGATCTGCCATAGCGTTTTCTCCTTCTTTTCGAGCGTTGATCTATTTCTCCGACACACAGTCGATGGAAAACCCTACGCGGCGTGAGAGTCCGCGATCTTCTTCATGGCAATCGCCAAGGCAGCCGCGCCCAGACTTTTGACAAGCACCGGATGCTGGGCATAGATTGCGCTTACGCGATCGATGATAGAAGGGTCTTGATTTTGGGCGTGAGAGGTAAGAGCTTCCACATCCGCAGGGCTGACGCTGGCTGCCTGCGCGGGCGTAACTGACCCGGATTGCAGCAGCGCCGCCAGCGGCGAGTTGGGAGCGCTGCCGGCAAATTTGGAAATCACGGCCGGTCCAAGGGCGGCCACGAGACTCTTCAACACGCCCGCCTGCTGCTGATTATTCCCGTTGGCGAAGAGCTGAGCCGCCATTTGCGGAAATGGCGCAGTCTGTCCAGAGCGAAATGCTTCGGCCAAGCCGCTCGCGAGCGTAGACGAGGGCACCGCCTGGGCTACTTGGTCGAAGTGCTGTTCTACAGCTGGGCTGTCACTTGGAGTTGCGCTGCTGGCCGAATATTGCTTAAGCAGACTACCGATTCCTGAGAGAAAGCTCATAGGTTCTCTTTCCTTTTACCGTGACGTTCATTTAAGAGCAGAGCCGGGAATCGTGCAAAACTTCACTCTGGCTTGTTCGCTGGTGGCCTAAGGGTAAAGGGTTTCGACGGGCAGCACGCCCGCGTGCTGGAGCGATTGATATTTGAATGAGTGAAACGGCTTCAAAATTTTAGCCGAACGGTTCGATGAATGTCTCACGGAGGCGTTGCCGATGTCTACGGCACGGGGAATAAAAAGTTATTGCCCACCGCCAATTTTTTGAGGGTGCACACAAAAGAGCGCGAACCTGGCGACCGATCCAATGGCACACAGTTACCCAGCGTGGGTAACCACTGCTCTGCGCACGGAACCTGGAACCACGCTAGTGATCGGCGTTCTAAAACACACCACTGGAAAGACGGCCTACTTCCGTCGCCATAGCTCTCTCAGGATGCATAAATGGCTCGCTCAACTCAAGTTCCTTTTCGCTTTGCCCCGACCACCACCCGGGCCGGGGCTAGTGAGGCACCGGCGGACGAAAGGGCCGGCAAACAGATAGGCTGCACCTAAACAACCGCGCCACATCTCGACTCTACCCCGCTGTTTCTCTTCCAGTTCTCACACACCCTCTTTAGCCCCCAAAGGCCCTATTGCACGTAAAAGGTATTGCATCATGCAAGCATTGACGCTGAGATCTGGATCAAGAGCCCTGCCCTTCGGTCGCGATCGGCTGAATTCTCCGGTCGAGGCCCAGCTGGACTAATATTTCTCAGTCAAGTGCAGGCCTCCGGTGCAGTTGAAGCTCTGTGTAAAATTTTCCTGGTGCTTGCCACTGGTAACACGTATTGGATTCATTTGCGGCGATTTCTATTGTTGACACTGCGGACGGGTACGGCTAAATTACGTGGTGTAGGTACTGCAAGACCAGCGACCGACGAGGCTTCAACCCCGAATCTGTCGAACAGCCGTTACCCCCCTAGTGGCCGGTCTTAAGTCTGGAAAATGACAATTGCCTTAATCACAAGGTTTGGTCACTGTGACTGAGATGGGTGAAGCTTCGAAATGGTTACCTTGGGCACCGAAATTGAAGTTACCTGAGTTCAGTCTGGTCACCAATCCAGGCGTGTCGCAAGTTGACGCGGGCTTAGATCGCCGATTTTATTGACACTTGCCCAAGTCTATAGGACGATTTTAATTGGGTAGATTGTAGTGCAGAGCAGCAAGAAATTTAGTTGCAACTAAACTGTCATAGACAGTTTTTCCCCGGCGAAAGCCTGGATTCAGGTCCTGTAACCCAGATGGCGGAAGCTTGTCCGGGTGGGTACAGGTTCAGTCTTAGTTAGACAAAAAAACTAGTTTCGCATCGTTCCCCCTCGAAGCGAAGTGAGATCCCATCGGGATTTGCAGCAAGCAAGCTCACTCTTGTTACGGAGATACTCATGTATCGCGATCCAGGGTCAAACGAGTCTAACGAATGGTTTGCCTTCCGCGTCCGGCCGAGACACGAGAAGCAGGTTTCGATTGTTTTGCGGGAGAAGGGGTTTGCTGAGTTTTTGCCCCTTTACAAGTCCAAACGGCAGTGGGCGGATCGAACGAAAGTCGTCGAGATGCCGCTTTTCCCTGGCTACATTTTTTGCTCCACCCGACGATCATCGATCGTGCGTGTTTTGATGACGAGCGGTGTGATCGACGTGGTTCGGGCGGGCACCAATCCATTGCCCGCAGACAAAGCGGAAATTGAGGCGCTACAGCAGACCATCAGTGTAGATGTGCCGCTTGAAGCGTGGCCGTACACCGAGGTCGGCGAAGCGGGTTCTTTTTCCATTCTGCGTGGTCCCTTGGCAGGCTTGACCGGTATTCTGGTCGAGGTCCGGCGTTCGCAGCGGTTGATTCTATCGGTCAATCTTCTCCGGCGTTCGGTGCTGGTCGAAGTAGATCCAGAATGGGTGACCCCCTATGCTCCGGAGGCTGTGGAGCGCAAGATGGCGTAGTTTTAACCTTGCAGCACTTTCATGTTTTCTGTCTATCCCGTGGTTGGTTCTTCCGTGGTAAGGTACGGCCGGTGTTTTATAGTGCTGGCTTCGTACACCCTCTTGCCGTGCGTTAACGCCTTCCCCCCGAGTTGTTATAGCGATTCGTGTCCCTAAGACGCTCTTTTCAGAGCACGTCCCCGCCGGAGGCATTTTTCGGCGGAAATCCTAGCCCACAAATGGTGAGTGAATTTATGCATAAGTCTCCAGTCAAAACGATTCTGTTTTCTCTTTGCTTCCAGGGCTTGATGCTCGTTCCGGCGATAGCCCAGGTAGCAGCTCCAGATGGTCGTGTGGGTACTCCGCTGGCCGGCCCTGTAGTCTCCGCGGCATCCTACGTGCCAACTACGCCATCGGCAGAGCCATCCAATTCGACCAGCTACGTACTCGGGCCGGAAGATCAGATCACTGTTCGTGTATTTGCCGCGGACGATATTCCCGACAAGCCGATACAGATCGACAATGACGGCACGGTTGCACTGCCCATGATCGGGCAGGTCCATGCTGCTGGCTTGACCGTGGAACAGTTCCAGGCCAACCTGGTGACCGCCTACAAGAAGTATTTCAAGGATCCGCAAGTCACTGTGCAGGTGAACGATTTCCGCAGCCAACCGGTTTCCGTGGCGGGTAACGTAAATACCCCGGGCGTGGTGCAACTGAAGGGAAATCGCAACTTGATGGAAGTGATCGGGCAGGCCGGCGGTTTGCGCGCCGATGCTGGCGATAGCGTGCTGATCACCCGCAACCTGAGCGAAGGACCCATCCCGGTGCCCGGTGCGTTCACCGATCCTTCAGGCAAGTTTTCGGTCGCTCACATCGACATACGCGCAGTGATGAGTGGCAAGGATCCACAGGGCAACATCCTGATCAAGCCGCACGACGTCGTTACCGTGCCCCGGGCGCGCATGATCTACGTGCTGGGCAACGTCGGCAGGCCGGGCGGTTATGTCCTGACCGATAACGAGACCATGTCGATTACCCAGGCAATTGCCTTGGCCGGGGGATGGGACAAAACCGCAGCCCTTAGCGCGGCAAGAGTTCTGCGCGCCGATGGCGGCGCCCAGCGGGAACAGATCCCCGCAAATCTGAAAAAGATCATGGAAAACAAATCGCCTGACTTGCAGATGCGCCCCGACGACATCCTTTATGTTCCCAACAGTTTGGGGAAACAAGTAAGCGCCCGTGGGCTTGAAGCAGCCATTGGAGTCGGGACTGGCATTCTCATCTGGAAATAGAGCATTTTTGCTTCAGCTCAAATTCTTGGGACTGGCCCCATGCGGGACCCCCGAATCAAGGGGGGCCGTACTTTGTCAAAGCGAACTACACCGTGAATGAGATCGGTTCCATCGAACGCGATCAAATCCGAAAGGACTATAAAAGATGACTCCGACCCACCAAATCATTCCTGGACCTCGCTCGCCCGAAGGCCGGAACGCCGGCCGCGGCACTTCGATAGAACTGTCGCGTCCGATGGGGGTCAATCGGCCCCAACCAGAAGCCTCTGTGAATTACTCAGCGCTACTTCGTCGCCATCGCAACGCGATCGCCGTCATCATTGGCGGCACGCTTTTGCTGAGCGTCGCGTATACGTTGGTCGCGCACAAGGTTTATAAGTCGGAAGTGATTCTGGAAGTCACCGGGTTCAACGCGGACTTCATGAATTCCAAAGACGTCGATCCAACCTCCAACCAGATCACGGGCGACGAATACATCGAGACCCAAGCTAAGCTCTTGAAGAGCCCACCGGTGATCCAACGGACCGCGGTAGCTATGGCTCCAAAGGTCCCTGGCGCCATCGCGGCCAAGCAGGGCCTCTTCGGCACCATTCGCGAATGGCTCGGTGACGTCCATGCAGCCACCCCGGCGGAAGGTGAGGCCGTGGTGTTCAACATGCTGGGGGATGCCAAAGTCAAGGTGGATGGAACTTCGGATCTGATCACCGTGACGGTTGTCGGTCCCGAGCCGCAGCTGACCGCGGACACCGCGAATACATTGATTGATCAGTTTATTGAACAAAGTCAGGAGGCCCGCGGCTACGCCTCGGGGAACACCAATAAGTTCCTGGCCTCGCAGCTCACCGACGCCCGCAAAAAACTGCAGGATTCTGAAAACGCCCTACAAGAATATGCGCGCCAGACCGGTATCGTTATCCCTAGCGACACCCAGGAGAGCGTTGCGGCAGACAAATTGCGGCAGATTCAAACCGATCTGGCCAAGGCCGAAGCAGACGAGGCTGATACCAAGGCCCAGGTAGACACTTCGAAAAACTCTCCGGCCGAGTCGATGCCCCAGGTTCTGGACGACCCCACCATGAGGGACAACCGGGCCCGGCTGTCTGACCTTCGCCGCCAGCTTTCCGATTTGAGCGTCACGCTCACGCCGCAAAACTACAAGATTCAGCAGTTAAACGCCCAGATCGCTGATCTGGAACAACAGACTGCGCAACATCGCGCTAACATCATTCGCCGCCTTGGAGTGCAGAACTCTCAAACTGCACGCCGCAAGCAGTTGTTGAGCCAAGCCTATCAGCAACAGTTAGGCGTGGTCTCCGACCAGTCGGTGAAAGAGGTTCGTTACAACATCCTGAAGAAGGACGTGGATGCCAACCGCGACATTTATCAATCCATGTTGCAACGCGTGAAGCAGGCGAGCATCGTGGCTGCGTTGAAATCGAGCGATGTCCGCGTGGACAGCCCCGCAACGCCGGGAACATCACCGTACCGGCCGAGCTTGCCTCTTAACCTGGCATTAGGCCTGCTGCTTGGGATCGTCTTCGCCGGTTGCTACATCCTGCTGCGCGAGCGCAACGATGCCAGCCTGCGGGCGCCTGGTCAGAGCGTCAAGCACCTCAACGTGCCTGAACTGGCTGTGATTCCTTCCGCGCGCATCGGCAACAGCGAGCGCATCCCGCTCACGCTGCGCAACCTGAATGGGGCCAACAGCGCCGCACTCGAGTCCAAGAACGGCCCGCTGTCCACCACCTCCGCGGCGGTCGACAAGGAGATGGTGCAGTGGTGTCAGGATGAAACCATGATGGCGGATGCTTACCGATCCGCAATCACATCTATCCTACTTAGCCGTGTGAACGGAGTCAGTCCCCGGGTGATCCTGGTGACCAGCCCGCGTCCCAAGGCAGGGAAAACCACCACGGTAGCAAATCTTGGCATCAGCCTGGCGGAAATCGGACGGCGCGTGTTGCTGATCGACGGTGATCTCAGAAGGCCTCGCCTGGGCAAGCTCTTCGGCTTGCAATTCGCGACCGGCTTGAGCGATGCGCTGCTCGACGAAGGCCGTGGAGCCACCACGCTTGACTCTGTCATTCGCCCTAGCACTGTCCCGGGACTGTACGTGTTGCCCGGTGGCTCGGAGCCGGCGAATATCTCCAGGCTGCTCCATTCCACGCATCTGGATAGCCTGATCGAGATGGCGAGAGCGGAGTATGACTTCGTACTCATCGACTCTCCGCCGATGATGGGTATGGCCGATGCGCGGCTTCTGAGCCGCAACGCCGATGGTGTCATTCTGATCAGTCGCGCCGGAGAGACCAGCCCGGAGCAATTGAGCGAAGCCAGAGAGCGGCTGGACGATGATGGCACTCCGGTCATTGGCACCATCCTGAATGGCTGCGATCTTCGTATCGAAGATCCATCATACGTTAGCCACTACAACAGCTACGCCGGCGTGTCACGCGGCTAGACGATAAAAACCACGGCTCACGATTTTTGTGAGGACGCAGTAATTTGGAAACTGGTTTAGTACCTTAAAGTTGGCTTACGAGTACTTTCGTAAGCAGTCCGCGCGCACGGATTCCCCCGCCGCGCTGCATCGGCTGCATAGACCAACTGCAAACTGCAAGGGAACAAAGACACCGGCGAAAGTTCACCAGGGATTGGCTGTCAATTCACTACCCGGTCGAGCTTTCGTGAATCTAAAGAGCGTCTGCATGAACCAATGTTCCCTCTTCTATCGCCTTTCTCCTGCGACGGTGGCTGCAAGGGGCCCCGGTGGATCTGTTCCCACGGCCAGGAAAAGGCTTGTCTGCTTTCGTAAAAGGAACGCTTCCCGCGCAATCTGCGGGGGGCTATGGGGAGAATCGCTGTCATGCATGTCCGTAATCTGCGCTTTTATCAGACTATGCAATTCGTACTGGATCTACTCGCGGTGACAGTTGCCTGGAGCTGCACCATCCAGATGCGAGTGCTACTGAATCCCTTGGCTACGCAACGAGTCAGCTGGACCTATGCTTCGATCTGGGCGCCCTCCTTGATGATGGTCCTGGTGTTGTGGATCGTCATCGCGTGGCGGCTCGGGTTCTATCGCGTTGAAGGCCGTATCCGTCTGTGGAACAGCATCATTAATGCGGCCGAAGGCGCGCTGATAGCCAGCTGCATCATCGTCATCGTCACTTTCTTTTCCCGCGAACTTGGCACTGACGTTTCGCGCGCATTCTTCATCATCTTCGCGCCTCTCAGCTTTTTTAGCTTGGGCGTGGCGAGGTGCGTCAGCGTGGTCGCAGCTATGGTGGCCGAACGGCATTGGCCGTCGCCGATCCGGGCGGCGCTCCTGGGAGACGGTCCTCACGCGGGGCGCCTGGTCGCGCTCATGAACACAGCCAATGTGGCCAACGTAATCAAGGGCGTAATTCTCCCCGAAGGCCACACTGCGGAGGGCTTGTCACTGCCGATGCCGATTCTGGGATCGACTGGACAGCTGGCCGAAGTCATCAATCGCGAACACCTCAATCGCATCATTCTTCTCAATGGCTCGATCTCACGGGACGAACTGGACGAATGCAATAAGGTGTTCAAGCGAATGGGTGTCATCGTCAATTGCACGGTTGACTTTGCCCCGGAACCAGGCCGAATCAATGTGGTGAACCAATACGGTTTGCCGCTGGTCGAGCTGCGGCCCTTGGCGTTTACCAAAGGTCAGGAGTTTGTCAAGCGGGCCTTTGACATCGTAGCCTCAGCGCTTGCGCTCATCTTTCTCGGCCCCACCTTCTTGGTGATAGCGATGTTGGTGAAGTTCACGTCAGAGGGACCCATTCTTTATAAGGCGCCGCGGGTGGGTAGAGGTGGCCGTCACTTCATGTTCCTCAAGTTTCGCTCCATGTATACCAACATGGATCGCACGCATGTGGCACACGCCAATGAAAAGCAGGGTCATATTTTCAAGATGAAACAGGATCCTCGCGTCACCCCGATTGGGCGTTTCATTCGGCGCTATAGCCTGGATGAATTGCCACAGCTGATCAATGTGCTGCGCGGAGAGATGAGCCTGGTAGGTCCGAGGCCATTGCCTGCGGGTGACATGGGGCCGGATGGGATGAGCCGCGAATTCGCCGATTGGTCCGAGGGACGGGCTGCCGTGTATCCCGGCATTACCGGCCTGTGGCAGGTGAACGGCCGCAGCGAACTCCCGTTTGAAGAGATGGTGCGGCTCGACCTGCAATACATTCGTGAATGGTCGCTGCTACTGGATATCAAAATCATTCTGGCGACGCCCGGCCTGGTCGTGAAGGGTGTAGGAGCCTACTGAAACCGGTCTCGACCACCGGTTTCATTCCCTGCAACGGACAACCTGCATTCATCGTAAGTTCCGGGCTACCACACACTATCATAACAGTCCCGAAGGGACGGCTGAACACATGTTTCCTCCTGTAACTCTTTTGACCCGGAGCGACCATCCTGAGCTTTCTAATGCCTACTGTGGAACGAAAAACCGAACTGCATCCCATCGAGCTTCGCGCTTTATCGGCAAAACCACTGGTT
Source organism: uncultured Acidobacteriaceae bacterium (assembly GCA_963763905.1). GTDB lineage: Bacteria > Acidobacteriota > Terriglobia > Terriglobales > Acidobacteriaceae > PALSA-350. The sequence continues at coordinate 62,432 of CAVXRU010000037.1, forward strand.
TCGATTCTGGTCTCGAATTACAACTACGCTCGCTACATAGGGGAAACAATTGAAAGCGCGCTCAACCAGACGTATTCCAATATTGAACTGATCATCTGCGACGACGGTTCGACGGATGACTCGGTCCGCATCATCGAGGAATATCAACGCAAAGATCCGCGTTTACAGTTGATCCGCAAAGCGAATGGAGGGCAGGCTTCAGGTTTCAATGCCGCATTTGCTGCCAGCCAGGGTGAACTTCTCGCGCTGCTCGACTCCGACGATTGTTTCCTGCCCCACAAGATCGAGAGGATTGTCGCGGATTTTCAAGCGCATCCTAATGCTGGTTTTGGCCTTCATCGCGTGATCCGCATGAGCGCGGATCGCCGCCGCCAGGGAGTGTGGCCCATGTCTGCCCCCTTACCTTGCGGGTGGTATGGTTCCAGCCTTCTACAGAATGGCGGCATAGTGCCCTACGTGCCTCCGACTTCGGGTTTAAGTTTCCATCGCGATGTAGCTGAGCGGATGTTCCCGCTTCCCCTCGAGCCCACACTGGTAAGCTGTCCCGATCAACTGATTACCCGCCTGGCTCCGTTGCTCACCAGCATAACGCGTGAAGACGAAGCCTTGTCGGAGTACCGTCTGCACGGCGGAAACAACTACGGACCGGACCGCGTGTCCGCGGCCTCGTTCAAGCGCGAACTGGACTATTGTGAGGTCCTCTGGCGTGCCCAAAAGCGCTTTCTTGCGACCATCGCCCCCGAACTGGAGGCGGATCTTCAGCCGCTCAACGTCAATGGGTACATTGCCTTCGCAAGTTATATCCACGCACGTTTGGCCAGAGATCCTGATCAGCGCCAACATTATGACCGATATCTGGAACGCCTTAACGGGCCAGGCGCCAAGCATGTTTGGTTTTGGAAAATTTCAATCTACTTGCCGTACCCGGTATTCGAGTTCGCCGTCAATCTGTTAATACGGCAAAGTTGGATCAAACAATTCATTTCACGCTTAAAAAAGATGTCCTGAGTTAGATCGCGTGACAACTTGTTACATTTGCATTTCTTCCTTTCCTCGGCAGCTCCGCTGCCAAAGAATTCCAGATTGGAGCAATCACGAATGAGTACTAAGCCTCTCGTCAGTATCGGACTCTTTCTCTATAACGGAGAGCGATTCCTCGAAGCCGCTATCGAATCCATACTCAATCAAACCTTTAGGGATTTCGAACTCATCATTTCTGATAACTGCTCCACCGATAGCAGTGATGAGATTTGCCGGCGCTATGCAGCTCAGGATCCCCGCATTCGCTATTACCGCAACCAGCGCAATATGGGCGCGGGTTGGAACCTCAGACGGGTCTACGAACTGGCCACCGGGAAATACTTCAAGCAGGCCGCACACGACGACATGATTCAGCCGGACTACCTTCGCCAGTGCGTGGACGCATTGGAGGCCGATGAGTCGCTCGTTCTTGCCCATAGCCTGACCCGGGTGGTCGACGAGAACGGCCAGGTCATCGAGAACTACGATGACGGAAGGTTCGAGGACGGGAAAAGAGATGTCGAAGCACGCTCCCGTGTCGGTCACCGGTTAACGAGCATGCGCACCAGTTCGCTCGACCCGGTCGTACGCGCACGAGACCTTCTTCTCATAGGCCACAGATGCTATTCCATCTTTGGCCTCATTCGCCTCGACGCCCTGCACAAGCTACCGCCCCAAGGCTGCTATGCACACAGTGACCGTGTGCTTCTGTTGCAACTTGGCTTGCTCGGACGGTACTACGAGGTCCCGGAGTATTTGTTTATCAGCACCCGGCATTCGGGTCAGTCGGTCAGGACCTCCCCAGAAAGAACCAAGGCCAAGGGATTTCGCCTGACTCGGCGCGTTGGTACGTTGCCGGCGATGGAGTGGTGGGATCCCACCAAGGCCCGCAAGATCCTGTTCCCAGAGTGGAAAGCGGCTAAGGAGTTTTTCCTCTCCGTTGTTCATGCGCCACTGACGCCGTGGCAAAAGATGAGATGCTACGGCCTGGTTGGACGGTGGCTGTTGAAATATCACCGCCGCATGGCTAAGGATGTTCTGCTAGCCGCCGATCAAGTGCTGTTCAATTTCCAAAACAGGGATGCTATGGCAGCCAAGCCCCCCCAAACTGCCGATGCATCCTCCAAAATAGTCTCCCTCGATCCAAATACCAGTGGAGGTGAATCTTTATGAAGGTTGCAATTCTTGCAGGGGGGTTGGGCTCGCGGCTAGCCGAAGAAACTGAAGTCAAGCCGAAGCCCATGGTCGAGATTGGCGGTAAGCCAATTCTCTGGCACATCATGATGCACTATGCGCACTATGGCTTCAGTGAATTCGCGATCGCCCTGGGCTATAAGGGTGAAGTGATCAAGAAGTACATGCTTGACTATTGCTCGCTGAATCGCGATTTGAGTGTCTCGCTTAAAACCGGCAAAGTCAAAATGAATGGCGGAATCGTGCCCGACTGGACCGTAGACCTGGTCGATACCGGTATGAAGACGCAGACCGGCGGCCGCATCAAGCGGTTGGCTCCGTATATGGGTAACGAGACATTCATGCTCACCTGGGGCGACGGCGTCTCCGACATCAACCTGCACGATCTGCTCGCGTTCCATCGCTCGCATGGAAAGCTGGCCACGCTCACTGCTGTCAGACCGACGGCGCGCTTTGGCCACCTCGAGATGGATGGCAATCTGGTCACCGAGTTTTCTGAGAAGCCACAAACGAAGGAAGGCTGGATCAACGGTGCGTTCTTTGTCCTGGAACCCGAGATCTTTGACTTCATCGACGGCGATGACACCCACTTCGAGAAGGAGCCGCTCGAGCGGCTGGCCAGCGAAGGACAACTGACGGCGTATCGGCACACCGCCTTCTGGCAGTGTATGGATACCATCCGCGAGAAAAAGATCCTGGAGACGTACTGGGAAAGCGGCAACGCACCATGGAAAACTTGGGAGGAATCGAATGCGAGTATTAATAACGGGCCACGCGGGGTACATCGGAACGGTTTTGGTACCAATGTTGTTGCAGGCCGGGCATGAAGTAGTTGGGCTCGATACCGATCTTTTCGAGCGCAGCACCTTCAGCGACGGGATCGCAGAGATCCCCGAGATCCGCAAGGACGTTCGCGATGTAACCCTGTCTGATGTCGAGGGCTTCGAGGCCATTCTGCATCTCGCCGGGCTTTCGAACGATCCCTTGGGCGACCTGAATCCAGGTCTGACCTTTGAGATCAACCACCAGGCATCCGTCAAGCTGGCCAAGTTGGCCAAGCAGGCCGGGGTGGAGAGATTTATCTTCTCTTCTTCCTGCAGCAACTACGGCGCCGGTGGCGACGATCTGCTGGATGAGCATTCGGCCTTTAACCCCGTTACCCCGTATGGCACCTCCAAAGTCATGGTGGAGCGGGACGTGGCCAAGCTGGCCGACCATCGCTTCAGCCCCACTTTCCTGCGCAATGCTACCGCCTTCGGTGTTTCACCCCGGTTGCGGTTTGACCTGGTACTGAACAACCTGGTGGCCTGGGCTTATGCCACCGGCCGGGTCTACATCAAGAGCGATGGAACTCCGTGGAGACCCATCGTGCACATCGCCGACATCTCGCGTGCCTTCATTGCTGCGATGCACGCACCGATTGACCTGGTGCACAACGAAGCATTCAACGTTGGCCGCAACGAGGACAACTACCGGATTTACGAGCTGGCCGACATCGTTAAGGAGACGGTGCCCAACACGGTGATCGAGTATGCAGCCGATGCCGGCCCCGACAAGCGCTGCTACCGCGTGGATTGCAGCAAAATTCGCAAGGTTCTGCCCGAGTTTCAGCCCGTCTGGGACGCCCGCAAGGGTGCGGTCGAACTGCACGAAACCTACAAGAAGATCGGCCTGGTTCTCGAAGACTTCGAGGGGCCGCGCTTTAAGCGGATCGCACATATTCGGAAGTTGATCGAGGATGGTCTTCTCGACTCCTCTCTCCGTTGGACCAACCAGGAAGCGCCGGCTGCCGTTGCCGCGGGGGCTGCGAAGGCATGACCAATTCAACCTTTCACTGCCGCGCATGCAATTCTGCGCAGTGCGTTCCGATCCTTTCTTTCGGAACCACTCCGCTTGCCGATGCACTGCTCTCAGCCGACCAGCTTGGATCGCCGGAAGTCACGGCGCCCCTCGACCTGGTCTTCTGCCCCGAGTGCTCGCTGGTGCAGATCACCGAAACGGTTCCGCCGGAAATTCTCTTTTGCCGGAACTATCCTTACTTTTCTTCCGTGTCGAAGAGCCTGCTGGAGCATTTCGCGAAAAGTGCTGAAGCCATCGTTCATTCGCGCGGTCTCAATGCCGGCAGCCTGGTCATCGAAGCAGCGTCCAACGACGGTTACATGTTGCGCAACTTCGTAAAGCACGGCATACCGGTCCTCGGTATCGATCCTGCCGAAGAGCAGGTACGCACTGCCAACGAGCGCGGCGTGACCAGTATCAACACCTTTTTCACAAAGGATCTGGCTGAAAAGCTGGCCTCCGAGGGCAAGAAGGCCGACGTCTTCCTGGCCAACAATGTGCTTGCTCATGTGGCAGACCTCAACGGCTTCGTCGACGGCATCGCCGCCTTATTGAAGCCCACCGGCGTCGCAGTGATCGAGGCGCCTTACATTGTCGACCTGATCCAGAAGTGCGAGTTCGACACCATTTACCACCAGCATCTCTGCTATTTCTCGGTGACAGCGCTATCCAGGCTGTTCCGTGATCATGGCCTTCACCTGAACGACGTGGAGCGCACGAGGATCCATGGCGGATCCCTCCGGCTGTTCGTCGAGCCGGTGGAAACTCCCACCGCACGCCTGAGAGCGATCCTCGCGGACGAAAAAAACGCAGGTGTCTCAACCATCGAGTACTACAAGGGCTTTGCTGATCGCGTGCATGCCGTGCGCGACCAGCTCACCACCCTGTTGAAGGATTTGAAGGGCAAAGGCAAGTCGATTGCCGGCTATGCAGCAGCGGCCAAGGCCACCACTCTGCTCGCCTTCTGCAATATCGATAAGAAACTGCTCGATTACGTAGTCGACCTGAATGAGTTCAAGCAGGGCCGGTTCATGCCCGGTAATCACCTGCCGATTCTTTCCCCGCAGAAACTGCTGGATACAAAGCCCGATTATGTTCTCGTGCTGGCGTGGAATTTTGCCGGCGAAATTATGGAACAACAACATGCCTATAAGGCGCGTGGCGGAAAATTCATTATTCCGATTCCGACGCCTGCAGTTGTCTAAAGGAGATTTGCTTCATGAATAGCATCTACGTAGATTCCAGGTTTAACGACGAGAAGCGCCGTCAGCTCTTGTATGAGGGGCAGCTTTTTGTTTACTCGCCCCGGCCCACGGCTCTGGCCTTCACCGATTTCGCTGCGGAAATGATCAAGGATGCTTTCGGCAAAGACGACCCGACCACAGCCCAGTACGACATGCCGGTAGAAGAGTTTGTTCGTATCTTCGCTCCTCTCAAGCCCGCTTTTATTCATCACCCGGAGACCAAGCGGCTGATCCAGGCCATGCTCAAGGACTTCGGTTGCGACATGGAGACGACTTACCTCGATGTGCCGCGCCTGCGCGCCGTCACCTCCGATGCTTATCTGACTTCGGGTGTGGGATACGCACACCATCTCCACCGCGATACCTGGTACTCGGCTCCGATGTGCCAGCTCAACTGGTGGCTGCCCATCTTCGAGATGTCTTCGGAGAGCTCGATGGCTTTTCATCCGCGGTATTGGAGTGAGGCGGTCAAGAACGGGTCCAGCAAGTTCAACTACTACGCCTGGAACAGCACCGGCCGGGCAGACGCGGCCAAGCACATCAAGTCCGACACCCGCGAGCAGCCAAAGCCCGAGCAGCCCATGGAGTTGGACCCACAGGTGCGGGTCATCTCTGAGCCCGGTGGAGCGCTGGTCTTTTCCGCCGCCAACATGCACTCAACCGTGCCCAACACCTCCGGCAAGACCCGCTTCAGCATCGACTTCCGCACCGTCAGCCTGATCGATGTGAAGGCGAAGAATGGAGCGCCCAATCTCGATTCACACCCGATTGGAACCTCCCTGCGTGACTTCATGAAGGGATCCGATCTGAGCCCCATGCCGGAAGAAATCGCGGCTGCGTATGACAGCCCTGAAGCAGCCGACGGAGTTAAAGTATTCCGCCCGGAAGTGGTAGGAGCCCGCTAGCTATAGGACATGAGTGGGTGGCCCAGGTCTCGCTTTTAAGGCCTGGGTTTTCCCCGAAGGAACTTTGCCGGAGAAACCGCGCAGTCTCGATGGGCCCGGGCAAGGATTGATCGCGATGAGCCGTAGAGCTCAAGCGAAATGTTTAGACAATTTCTGCCGCTATCTGAGCTTCGTCGATACCCTCGACCATTCCTTGCACCCACCCACTCTGTGAGTGGGGTGGCAGGAATCTGCCGTCATCATACTTTTACGGGGATCAAGAAATGCCTGAGATTAAAACCTGCCCAAACTGTTTGAAGGGCGACATGAGTGTCTTCTACCAGGTTCCACGGGTGCCGGTGCACAGCGTGCTGCTGATGCCCACGCGCGAAGTTGCCGTGAACTTTCCCAAAGGCGATATTGCGCTGGGTCATTGCTCCCACTGCGGATTTATCGCCAACACTGTCTTCGATCCAACCGTCCACAACTACTCTGCGCAGTACGAGGAGACGCAGGGCTTTTCCGGGACCTTCCAGGCCTTCCATCGCCGCCTGGCTGCCGAAATGATCGAAAAATACGACCTGCACAACAAGAAGATGATCGAGATTGGCTGTGGTAAGGGCGAGTTTCTCTCGCTGTTATGCGAGATGGGCAACAACAGTGGCGTGGGTTTCGATCCTGCATTTGTCAGCGAACGGAACCCTTGTGCTGGAGACGCCAAAGTTGAATTCGTGGCTGACTTCTACGGCGAAAAATATGCCCACGTGCAAGGCGATTTCGTGTGCTGCAAAATGACGCTGGAACACATACCCGATACGGCAAACTTCGTGAAGACCGTGCGCCGCTCCGTGGGGGATCGCTACGACACCGTGATCTTCTTCCAGGTGCCCGATATGACCCGCGTGCTGCGCGATCTGGCCTTCTGGGATATTTACTACGAGCATTGTTCCTATTTCAGCGCAGAATCGCTCTCTCTGTTATTTCGTGAGTCGGGATTTGACGTGCTCGATGTCTGGACCGACTACGACGACCAATATCTGATGATCACGGCGAAGCCCTCGCGCACCACCGCATCTCTGGTTGAGAAACCCGATCCGGCTCAGCTGAACAAAGATATTCAGTTCTTTACCGAACACCAGGCGGCAAGAATGGCTTCGTGGAGGAACAAGCTCGAGGAAACACGGAACAGCGGTAAAAAGGCCGTGGTGTGGGGTTCCGGATCAAAGGGCGTTGCCTTCCTCACGGCGCTCAACATGCATACACCCGATTGCGAAATCGAATACGTGGTCGACATCAATCCCTTCCGCGAAGGCAAATACATGGCCGGCACCGGGCAGGAGATTGTCTCGCCGGCCTTTCTCAAGCGGTACAAACCAGACCTGGCCATTGCCATGAACCCCATCTACCAACCAGAGATCAAGGCGGATCTCGAGAAAATGGGCCTGTCTACTGAGGTTGTCTCCGTTTGATTCCAAATCCAGCCCTGCTCACGTGCAGAGGCTTCTAAAAGGCAATCTATGTATGATTTCGCAATAATTGGTGGAGGGATTGTTGGACTGGCGACCGGGGCTGCTCTCGGCCGCCGTTATCCCTTTGCGCGAATTCTTTTGGTGGAAAAGGAAGTAGGCTTTGCCCAGCATCAGACTGGCCGCAACAGCGGCGTCATTCATTCCGGTATCTACTACAAGCCAGGCAGTCTAAAAGCAGAACTGGCCCAGGCAGGGAACCAGTCCCTGCGGGCTTTTTGTTACGAATACGGTGTCCCTTTCGATATTTGCGGCAAGCTGATTGTCGCGACCAAAACGGAAGAACTCCCGCAACTGGAAAGTATCTACGAACGCTCTTTACAGAACGGCGTGCCGGCCATGCGGCTTCGCCCGGAAGAAGCACAAGAAGTGGAACCGCACGTTTCCTGTGTCGCTGCCATTCGCGTGCCCACCACCGGCATCGTCGATTATCGCCAGGTATGTCATGCACTGGTGCATGAAATCCAGCAGCAGGGCGGAGAGCTCAAGGTGGGCACAGAGGTCCTCCATGTCGTGCCTACCCCGCTCGGTCATTTGCTGGAAACATCCTGGGGCTCGCTCGAAACTCGCTTCCTGATTAACTGCGCTGGCTTGCAGAGCGATCGTGTGGCCAAACTGGGCGGTATGGAACCAAAAGCCATGATCGTGCCTTTCCGTGGAGAATACTTTGAGTTAAGGCCTGAGCGGCGCCACCTGGTGCGTCATCTCATCTACCCTGTTCCCAACCCGGCCTTTCCTTTCCTCGGAGTGCACTTCACCCGCATGATGGATGGAAGCATCCACGCCGGCCCCAACGCTGTTCTGAGCATGAAACGCGAAGGCTACAACAAAACAGACTTTAGCTGGCGTGACCTTTCTGAAGTTTTGCTCTACCCTGGTTTCTGGAAGCTTTCTTCCAAGTATTTTCGCGAAGGCGCCCAGGAGATGTACCGTTCCCTAAGCAAAGCCGCCTTTACCAAGAGCCTGCAGCGCCTGGTGCCCGAGGTACAAGCAGACGATCTGATTCCCAGCAAGAGCGGCGTGCGCGCCCAGGCGCTTCTGCGCGATGGAAGCATGGTCGACGACTTCCTCATGCTGGAAGGCAAGAACTCGCTTCATGTCTGCAACGCTCCGTCGCCGGCAGCCACTGCCTCGCTCGAGATAGCCAAAAGGATCGTCAGCAAGGTGCCTCGTCCCGGTCGCCTCTCCCTGGTCAAAATGGCGTAAACGGAACACCAAGAATCTCGGTCGACACCCGATGGATGGCATTCTGACCGGTAGAATCCTGCCTATGAACATTGAGTGGGTGGCCCACGTCTCGCTTTTGAGACCTGGGTGTTCCGGGCGAGGACAGTTTCGCAATTGGTGTAGACCCAAGCGGCAGACCTCGTCGTGGTTTTCTCTCAAGGAAAACCACTCCTCGCGATCTTTGCCAGATAACAGTAATTGCGAAACTGCTCTGGGACCCATTTGCGGGGAGAAACGCTCGCTTGCGCATCGTCATCTTTGACTACAAAATCTCCCGCAACAACCCCATTGGAAGCTGTCACCTGGCGATGTTGCGCGCGCTGGCTGCGGAGCACGAGTTTACCGTTTTCGCCGTTGAGTTCGACAATCCGAGTCCGGAGAAGATCCGGTTTATCCGCGTACCGTCTCCTACGCGCCCCCTGGCCCTGCTCTTCGTCGTCTACCATTTCATGGCCCCCCTCTGTTATTGGCTTTACCGGCTACGCGGTGGACCAAAACCGGATCTTGTTCAGGCTTTGGAGAGCAATCTCGCCTTCGGCGATCTCCTGTACTCCCACTTTTGCCATGGCATGTACCTCAAGCATCACTGGAGCAAATCCGGCGCCAAAGGCCTGCGCGGGTGGTTTCGCTGGCTCGATCATCAACTGCACGCCTGGATGGAACGCTTTACCTATCCCCGCGCCAAACAGGTCGTGGTGCCGTCCCGAGGCTTGGCCAGGGAGCTTAGAGAGGAATTCCCGTACATCGAAAACAAGCTTACGGTTGTGCCGAATCCCATCAGCCTTGATCGCTTGCAAATGCCGGCTGATTTCGATCGCCAGGCATTTCGTCACAGCCTGGGTATCGATGACCAGGACCTGGTCTGTCTCTTTGTGGCGTTGGGACAATTCGAGCGCAAAGGCTTACCCCTGCTCATGCAGGCCTTGGGAACCCCAGGCCTGGAGCGCTTCAAGCTCATCGTCGTGGGTGGTGAATCCGATCTGATCGCGCGCTTCGGCGCGAACTATCAGCTCGGGGATCGGGTCAAATTTGTCGGTATGCAGTCTGATGTCCGCCCGTACCTCTGGAGCTCGGACGTCTTCGTCTTTCCATCGCTGTACGAGACTTTTTCTTTAGTTACTTACGAAGCCGCGGCCTCCGGTCTTCCCGTCGTGGTCTCCCACCTGTATGGAGTGGAAGACTTGCTGGTAGACGGAGAGAACGGCTTCCTGATTGAAACCAGCGTCGCCGGCGTCAGGACGGGCCTGGGGCGCATTCTCAGCCTCGGCCCGGACGAACGCCATGCCATGGGTCAACGGGCCCGGCTGGCGGCCTCTGCCTGCTCTGAGGAACATTTCGTCGACGCCTGGCGTGCCTTTTATCTTGGTTTGTCATCTCAGAGTAATTGAGCGCGGGAAAGCGATCTGAGAGGATGTATCGTGGGGGGGGTGAGTTGAAAGCATGAGAGTTGAATCGGCAACGAGCAAGTTCACTCCCATCGCATTGAAGAGTCTTGCGCCCAGGCCCACCGTTTCCGTACTCATCACCTGCTTCAACTATGGAGCCTACGTTGGCCAGGCGATCGACAGTGCGCTTGAGCAAACCTACGCGCCAACAGAAATCATCGTCAGCGACGATGCCTCCCAGGACAACTCCTGCGAGGTAGTCGAATCCTATGTCACCCGGAACCCCGGCATTCGCCTGCTGCGTAATCCTCATGGAGGCATGGCGGCCAACCTCAATTCCGCCTATCGCAACTGTTCTGGAGAAGTAATCTGCCTGCTCGATGCGGATGATGCCTTCCTGCCGGGAAAAATCGAGGCGGTGGTGAATGCTTTTCTTGCCCATCCGCGGGCAGGCTCTGCGATCCATCGGGCCAGCTTGGTCGACTATCAGAAGCGGGCGCATGGTGTCTATCCTTCGTTGAGCGCCCTCCCCTCGGGGGACTGTGCGCAGATTACCTATAACAATTCCGGAATATTGATGGGCCTACCCCCCACCACCAACCTTTCGCTTCGCCGCGAAGTCGCTGACCGCATCTTCCCCATACCCGTGGAATACACCGGTTACGCAGAGCAGATCATTCACGGCCTGGCGCCGCTGATGACCGAACTCTGTGCCGTCGACGCGCCGCTTGCGATCTGGCGATTGCACAACTCAAACGACCAGAACTCAACCCTTATCACGACGCGTCGCATGGAACGGGAGCTCAAGATCATGGACTCGCTGTGGCTGGAACAGAAACACTACCTCGAAGGCGTCGATGTGGCCCTCGCCCTGTCCTTTCCCCCGGTCGATCGCAATCCGCTTTATCTCAAGATGAACTACATACGGCATCGACTGAACAATGATCCAGCGATCCGTCAGGCATACAATGATCTTTGCCGTTACGGCCTGAGGGCGAATTCGAAGATGGATCGGTTCTGGCGATACTCCAATCGTCTTCCCCGTCCGCTCTTTAAGCGAGCAGTTGATCTGCTTCTGACCCAGAGTGTATGGAGACAGATGGTCACCCGCGCTATCCGCGCCAAGCACTCCGTTTGATGAGATGAAGATTCTCTCCGTGCACAACTCGTACCAGAAGCCTGGTGGTGAGGATCAGGTCTTTGCCCAGGAGGCCGATCTTCTGCGTTCGCACGGGCACCAGGTGCTTCTGTACCAAGCCAGTAACGATCAGGTGAGTGGCAGGAACCCTCTGGTGCTGTTCGGCAATTCGATCTGGAACAAGCAAACCCACAGCGAGTTGCGCGCGCTGATGCGCCGCGAAAGGCCGCAGATCGTTCATGTCCACAATACTTTCCCGGTGATCTCTCCCGCCGTCTACTACGCGGCCAAAGAAGAGGGAATTCCGGTCGTACAAACTTTGCACAATTACCGCATGCTTTGTCCCGCAGCGACCCTCTTCCGCGACGGACATGTATGCGAAGACTGTCTGGGCAAGCAGGTGCCCTGGCCGGGAGTGGTGCATGGCTGCTATCGCGGAAGCAGGCTGGCGACGGCCGCCGGAGTCGCCATGCTGGCCACGCACAACTATAAGCAGACTTGGAGCACGTCCGTCTCCGCCTACATCGCGCTTACCGATTTCGCTCGCAACAAATTTATCCAAGGTGGCTTTCCGGCGGCGAAAATCGTCGTAAAGCCCAATTACCTGCAAACGGATCCCGGGCCAGGCGTGGGCCGCGGGAACTACGCCTTTTTTGTGGGGCGACTGACACCGGAGAAGGGCATCACGACAATGCTGCAGGCGTGGCGCCAGATTGGGAACGAACTCCCTCTCCATGTTGCGGGTGATGGTCCGCTGGCGTCAGAGGTAGAGAAGGCCAGCCGCGAAATGGAAAGTGTGACCTGGTTAAAGTGGCTGCCCCGCTCAGAAATCCTGCAGAGGATGAAGGATGCGTCAGTGCTTATGCTGCCGTCAACTTGGTATGAGGGCTTCCCAATGATCTTGGCCGAAGCCTTCGCCGTGGGTCTGCCTGTGATTGCGAGCAAGCTGGGAAGCATGTCGTCCATTGTTGATCATCTGCGAACCGGGTTGCACTTCGAGCCTGGGAACGCAAGCGACCTGGTGGAAAAAGTGCGTTGGCTCCGTGCCCACCCCGCTGAAGTTGACTTGATGCGCGCTCAGGCCCGAAAAGAATATGAGACCAAATATACCGCTGAAGAGAACTATGCTCAGATGATCCACATCTACGAGTCGGTGTTGTCTCCGCAGCGTTCCCATGCTGCCGGCCGATCCAACCTTGCGTCCGCGGCCGGGGCATCGGTGTACTAAAGCATTTTCACTTCCACTGCACAAGGCATGGCAACGAAGTGCGGCTTTTCTTGAGGAGAAGCCGCCTAGCCCGCATTTCTCACGCTTGCCGGTTTTGCGCCAGGTTTGCGGTGTGATGAGGTCTTTTCCAGCGCTTTGTGTGAAGTGGTTGGCCGGTTGGGGTCGTTTCTGGTAGGTGCCAAGCTGTTTGGGGTTTAGCGGATAGACATTTTCCATGGCTCCGCCAGACCGGCGCCATGGGTCAGAGTGGAAGTGTAGTTGGGGCGTTGGCTGCGGGTTTCAGCAGCGTAGGGCGTGGAAGGCTTGTGCGAAGAGGTCTTTCCAGGGATAGGCCGAGTTGAACTCAAGCAGGATGCGGCGCACGCTGATGCGCACGATAGCGCCGATCTTGAACAGCTTGAGACGGATGGTATCGACCTGAGCTTGAGCCCACTCCGTGCCTGCGAGGCCCAGACGGCGCAGCGCTTCCATCAGGGTGTAGGCCAGCGAGGAGAAGTAGAGGCGCAACTGATTGCCCTTCATTTCGTCGGTGGAGAGCCGATCGGCGAACAGACACATCTGTTCCTTGATGCGGTTTTCCATTTCGCCGCGGGCGCAGTAGAACTTTTCGTAAAGTGCCTGGTCGGGCCACTGGTCCGGAGTCAGGGAAGTGACCACGAAGCGGGGATTCTCGCCCTTGTCCAGATACTCGGCTTTGGCCACCACGCGACGGGAGCGCGACCAACTGTGGTGGGTGGTGTAGGTGAAGCCGGTAAAGACGCGCGCCGGCTTGCCAGTCTTCTGGTGAAGAACACGCGCTTGCTGCATCTGGGCACCGATGATCTTCTGCAATCGTTTGTTGCGCGCCAAGCCAAACAGGTAATCCACCTTGTTGGCCTCGCACCAGCCCATCAACTCTTCACGGCAAAAGCCGGAGTCGGCGCGCAACACGATCCGTGTCTGCGGCCATTGCTGCCGCAGTTGGGCAACGATGCAGCTCACTTCCTCCACCGCTCCAGCGGCAGCGTCTTGGTTGGCCGCCCGCAGGCGCGCGCAGAGCAACTGGTCGCCGGCGAAGATATACAGCGGCAGATAGCAGTAGCTGCCGTAATAGCCATGGAAGAAGCGCTCCGGCTGATGGCCGTAAAGCGGGATGTCGGTGGCGTCCAGGTCCAGCACCACCTGTTCCGGTGCACTGCGTTGAGACTCCACAAACAGGTCCCCCAACAAGCGATCTAGAGACTCCGCCGAGTAGCTGATCTTGTGATAGCGACCGCTGCGGCCAACCAGTTCCAGCCGGTTCAGCGTGCTCTTGCCGGCCAGCGGCTCGTCCAACTCCCTCTTGCCGCTGAGCAATGCCAGCAACGGATCGCAGCGCAACTGCTCATGATCGCAGAGATCCTCGTAGCCCAGCGCCAGACCGAAGATGCGCTGCGCCAGCATCTCCGAGAGCTGGTGCGTGATCAGCAACGGCGATCGGCCATCGACAAAGCTGGCCGACAGACGACCCAGCAGGTTGATCTTGCGGTCCACCTCACGCAGCAGCAGCGCACCGCCGTCGCTGGAAACCTGACCAGCGCTAAATCCCGCCTCCACGCGGCGAGAAAAATGAGCTGTAAATGCAAACGTCTCTTGATTACACTCTGTCATCAGAAAGGCCGCCTCCGCTCGGCAAACACTACGTCTCGACAACGCAGTTATGCCATGAATAAGCGGCCTTTCCAACCCCCTTTTCAAATCCCCTAACCCAAATTCGCAGCATCATCGTGAGAAATGCGGGCTAGGGGAGCGGTTGCTTTGTAAACACCAGAAGTGAAAATGCCGTAGCAGTACGTTCTGAATAACAAACTGTGATGGAATGCGTTCACCTGCGGTCGTCAACTCACAGCGCTATCCGCTATGTTGTTGCCGTTCTCTTCCCCCACCGTGACCACCTCGTCCCGCGCCGGCGAGCTCACGAACATGAGCAGGACGCCGTGGCTTGATCGCTCCTGGCTGAGAGAAGTGAAATGTACATCCATGCGGTGGATGGCGCGCTTCACATGCAGCAGCCGGTTTCTTCCAAAATGTTATTGCCTGCTTCGCAGGCGGTCTTGGCAACTCACAGTTCCCGGAGAATCGCCGCTAGAGGCTCGCATAAAAAGTCGATTCTGCGTTTTTTCCTCCCTTGTCAAGCGAAACCCTGCTGCACAATAAGAAACTGGCGATGGGGCCGACGAGAAGTCAGCCGACCCACACCACTGCCGGGTCAGATGCTTGAAAGGCTAGATGGGCTGGAGCGAGTTTACGTCCGCCGTATTGTTGATGTCGGTTCTCGCCGGGCTGCTCGGTGTGTTGACAGGCCTCGGCGGAGGCGCGGTCATCGTGCCCGCGCTGGCACTTCTATTCCATATCGATATTCGCTACGCCATTGGCGCCTCGCTGGTTTCGGTCATCGCCACTTCTTCGGGTGCGGCTGTCTCGTATGTAAGGGAGGGCTTCTCCAACGTGCGCATCGGCATGTTTCTGGAGGTGGCAACCACAGTGGGAGCCCTGGTTGGTGCCTATCTGACTGCGCGCATTTCGACTCACGCCATCGGCATTATTTTTGGCATCACGTTGCTTTACTCTGCCTGGAGCTCGTTCCGCCATAAGAAGAACGAGATGCCGCACGCGCAGAATCAGCGGGCCGAGAAGCTGAAGCTGAGTGGAGATTACCCGACGGAGGACTGCCGCCAGGCTTACATAGCGCAGAATGTTCCGGCAGGATCTGGCATGATGTTTGTCGCCGGAATTCTCTCCGGACTTCTCGGCATCGGCTCCGGGGCAGTCAAGGTTCTAGCCATGGATCACGCCATGAAATTGCCCTTCAAAGTTTCCACCACCACCAGCAACTTCATGATCAGTGTGACCGCTGCGGCGAGCGCTGGTGTTTATCTCAGCCGGGGCTATATCGCTTCCGGTTTGGCAGCGCCCGTCATGCTTGGGGTGCTGGGCGGTTCGCTTCTAGGAGCGCACTTGCTGCTCAGGATCCGTGTGCCCATCCTCAGGGTAGTCTTCGCCGTAGTCATTGTCGTGCTGGGCATCGAAATGATCTACAGCGGAGCCACGGGAATGTTGTGAGCCGATGGCGTCAGAAGCCGATCTGAAAATGGAAATCGCCATCAGCCGAATGCTGCGCGCAGGCGTCAGCCTGGCTGCCGTTGTGGTGTTCATTGGCGGGCTTCTCTATGTGTCGCAGGCGCACGGAGTGGCACCGAATTATCGCGATTTTCATGGAATTCCCAGCCCCCCGGACCGAATCCCGCAGCTAATGGTCGGTCACCACCTGGACAGTCGCAGCATCATCCGCGTGGGCATTCTGTTATTGGTCGCGACCCCCATCATGAGGGTCGCGTACTCCGTCTACGGTTTCGTCGCCTAGAAGGACAAGATCTATATCGTGGTCAGCAGCATCGTTCTCACGGTGTTGCTCTACCGCTTCTTTCACGGCTGATCTGTATTCACGAATGTTTATTAAGAGCTGAGTCTCGGCGAAGTCTGGGTCTTAGCAGAGCCCCACAAGAACAGGACTTGTGCCCCTCGCCCCAGGGTACGTGGGCCGAATAAGATAGGGCGAAGCCCTAACCATTGTTCTTATCCTGGATAACGCATGCGGAGTCCAATTCCCGCTCTCACAGCTCCCTAGCAAACGGGGGCAAGTCAACCGTCGGCTCTCCCCCAGAGCCTTCCGCACCAAGGCCTCGCCACCCGCTGCGGAATGTTTAAACCCGTGACCAGAGCAAGCGGAAGCAAACCACACCCGCCCAGAGTCAACACCGTGATCGATAACAAAACGATGGTCGGGAACCTCCGTATAGAGACGAGTGGCCGTCCGTAAACATCGGCTGCTCAACCCTATCACGCTCACACCCAACGTACCCATCGTAAAAGCCTTGTGCCTGTTTCGGCGTAACGGCCACCGAGCCATCCTCTGCTCCACTCAACGACGTAAACTGCTCGGTCGCGACCTTCACACTCAAACCGTCCAGGCTGGGAAAACCATAAAACCCCTTCTCCACTTGAGCCGAGCTCCAGAGAAACATCGGCATCTGCTCCGGAAAACCGAGGCTCAGGTTGCTCCAGACCGAACCAATGAAGCGTTCTAGACCGCGTAATAACCCTCTTCGAGGCCGCAAATCGTCCGGGCCCAGTCGGCTCGCGTGGCAACGGCAGCATGCGTTTATCGGGGACGTGCGCGGAGGCGACGCCATGCGAGCGATGGAGTTTGTATGAAGGGGGCTGAAATCGCTGCAAGTTCGAATATCACGATCAGGTTCGATTTCCCTTAATTTAGCCTCGAGTGTTTGAATAACGCAGTTCGCCTCGCTGGGCTTTTGCCAGAGCCAGCCAATGATCATTACCCAGATGATGGGGCCCAAGTACGTCGTCATTTTTGTGGTGGAGTATAAGATCATTGCTTTGCCGATGGACCTGGTCTTTATGGCGACCTCCCCGTTTATTTCGGCCTTCGGCGAAGCCAAGGCGCGCGACGACTGGAATTGGATCCGTGGGGCATATAAAAATGCAACCGTCGCCTCGCTGGCTTTCGGCCTTCCCGTCTGGGCGGGGGCGGCGGCGATGCCCAACACCCCATTGGTCCTGGGGCTGGCGGCCTACACGGCGCTTGGAATGCGCTCAGGGCCGCAGGGCAATTGTTGATCGGCGCGGAAGAACTCAACGCCCTGGCGATGTCTCTGACTCTTTGTTCGCTGGGGATTATCGGTTCGTCGATTCTGGTTGCGCCACGCTGGGGCTTGACGGGGCGCTGTGCATGGCCGGCAGCAAAGCAGTCACGTATTGGCCGATCCAGTTGCATGTGATCCGGCGCATTTTTCGTAGTCTCCGGTCCCAATCCGGGACGCGGTTGCTGAGCCACTTTCATAATTTGCTAGCGATACAACCTATCTTTCGATAAAATCACGCTATCTTTCGAAACCTCCCCGGGGGATCCAGGGGTCATATTTGCCGTCCAGCCGGTGTGCCAGCTTGACCTTGCTACCTCGCAATCCTTCGCGAGGGTCGCACACACAACCTTTCAGCGGGCGACGATGAAGATAGCGTTTGTAAATCAGCCCATCGATACCATCATTCCCCCCAACCAGAATTCCGTGGGTGCATGCACCTACTGGGTGGCACGCCCGTTAGCCCAGTCTGCTGAAGTGCTGGTCTATGGCCTTGCGGACAATCATGGCGATCCAACGGTTCTGGCCCAGGAAACGGGCATCGATTTCCGATTTTTCCCGGCGACTCGGTGGGATAAATGGCTATTCAGCGTGCAAAATAAGTTGGCCAAATTGTTTCCCCGATCGACACCGATTTCTACTTCACGGTGGCTCTTTCCCGATTACGGGCGGCAAGTAGCCCGCGATTTGAGGGAGCAGAATTGCGACGTAATCCACCTGCAGCACTGTTCGCAATACGCGCCGCTGATCCGTGCCTTGAACCCCAGGGCAAAAATCGTGTTGCATCTCCACGCAGAATGGTTTTCGCAGAGTGATCCTACCGTACTTGCGGATCGTTTGGACGCCGTCGACTTAGTGACCACGGTTGGCGACTATGTGACAGAGAAGACCAAGAGCACATTTCCCGTGGTTGCAAGCCGTTGTGAAACGACCTACAACGGCATCGATGCACAAGAGTTTTCGCGAGACAAGGACTACCGCGCAAGTCGGCTGAGGCGAGTGAAGCGGATTCTCTACAGCGGCGCTGTCTCACCGCATAAGGGATTGCATGTACTGTTAGAGGCCTTCGTCTCTGTGGCCCGGCAGCACCCTGATGTGCTGCTGGAGATCGTCGGCCCGATAGGGAATTATCCTATCGAAGAGAATTTTGATTTGCGGGACAAGCAGACGATTCGCGGACTGGCCCCCTTCTATGCCAACGATCTCTGGTCCCTTATCAAGTCGAAACTTCTGCACCAAGGAGCGGATGGGGAAGGGTATCTCCGTTGCCTGAAAGCCATCCTTCCGGACGACGTTGCCCAGAGAGTTTCATTCCCGGGAATGATTCCGCGGTCGGAGCTGGTGGATCGATACTATGAAGCCGATGTGTTCGCGTTTGCCCCCATCTGGAACGAAGGCTTTGGACTACCACCGTTGGAAGCAATGGCAGCGGGCCTGCCGGTGGTGACAAGCCGTTCCGGCACGGTAGTCGAAACCGTGGTAGACGGCAAAACCGGATACCTGGTAGAGAAAAATAATGCCGAAGAGTTAGCCCATGCGCTGCTGGTTTTGCTCAATGATGATGATCGCAGGGAGGCAATGGGGCGGGCAGGGCGGTCGCGCGCGTTAGATCATTTCAGCTGGGAAAACATCGCCGTGGGCATGCGCACCCGATACCAGACCCTCTGTAAGTCAGCGTAGCCCCAGGTTCCAAAATGATTTGCTTTTGGCACATGACACGGGCCACTTTCCGCTCGCGGAATTAGACCTTTACTGGGCCTCAAGGGGCGAAAAAGTTTGAATTTGGGTAGAATCGCCCCTTCAACCCCATAACCTGGTTTCTTGGGTTTCGAAGGCTCCTTCTCTGGGCTTGTCTTAAACTTTTCAGTTGAGGGCTGCCGATGCAAATGAGACCACTCGGAATTTGAAAAATCACAAATTAAACTTCGTGCTGATGAACCCCGTCGCGCAAGCGACAGAGGCGGGTACCCCTCAGCCGCCGTTTTGGGATCGGAAGCGAGGGACTCGTCACGCAGGTAGGGAAACACCCGGCAGCCATACACACATGCCCGGTGGACTTGCTCGTCCCGGCAGGTGAGAAACCGAAAGTCTCGACCTCAATTGGCGACCTCAGGCCAAAGCGCTCATCGAGGTGCCTGCAAAATGGGGTTCTCGGCAAATCGCTCGTTCTGACGCCTTCAGCCGGGGGAAGTTACCGAAAACCGTGCGCCGTGAAAAGGCGTTGGTCCACAGCGGGAGACAGACCCGCCCGGGAACTGGTTCGCTCCACCCGGTAGCAATCGAAGCAGCGGCGGAGGTGACGAAGCCGTTGGAGCCTTCGGTGTAGAGGGTCGCGATGGCGACTTGGCGAGCGTGCAGGCCATAACGTGAGTAAACGCTGAGCAGGCCTCGAAACGACTAATGCAAGAGCCGACCCTCCGGTTTTCAGGGGAAGGTCGCAGTCGACCAATTACGCCGACGACCTGGTGATCTGCTGTCGCAGACCGGTCTTTCACTCTCACCTTTCCCGGTCAGCAATCCATGATTGGCGAGGCAGAGCCGCTCCGCCCCGATTTGCGGCGTTTCAACAAGAAAGGGCTATTCGGGATCATTCTGAAGCAACCGGTTGCACAGGCGTGAACGCTGATCCCCATGGTCTGGGGCGGAGGGATTCAAACCCCAGATACTCTACTCCCAAAGTACATCGTGGCATTTTTCCTCAATTACTATGCCGCGCCTGGGCGTCTGTGTTTCGTGTCGCTTAACGGCGTTTTGCTTTTGCTTGAATACTAACTGTTCCCGCCATCGTTTATGCGGTGAGTCCCCACAGCTTCATCCACAGTATCCAGCAACGCCGAGCCGCGCGTGCTCCAAGTGTGAGACTTTGCAGGCATTTGCTGATCAAAGTATGCTGAAGCTCGTTCCCGGGAGGCCCATGAAATCCCATCGATTGAATCTGCCCGTTGCATGGCTGATGCCTCCTCCGGCAAGGCCGGTTGCCTTCGCTTGCACTTTGGCCGCACCTGCAATCCCCCCAAACTGAGCTGTTTAGCTCATCTGGGAGGCTGCGGCCCTGAAAGACTATTACGCAGATCAGTCAGAGCCAGGCTCGGGGGTTGGCCATGCGGTACAGTGTATGCGCCGCGGCCCACTTAGGATTAACGGCGATGTGATCCGCACTTTCTATCCGATTCCATCCGACTGGAATTTTGAGGCTACGGGATCTTATACTCGGGCCAGCCCTCCCCCTCCCCCCATCAGAGAGCAATGACCAGGAAGAAACTCGACGAACTCCTTAGGCATCTCAGTGCCCACTGTACGCACACACAAAAGCGCTCAGTCATCATCCGTCTTGATCTCTTGATCCCGCATGCCAGCCGAAAGAACGCAACTGCGTCACCCTGACATTTCGCTGCGGAGATTGCGGGGCAGTGCGTGAGTTCGTTGGCGACCAGGTAAAGGTCAGTGATGAAGAGAGCACTGTTGTGGGGGATACCGGGTGGCAGGTCTCCCGTAAGCGGGTGTGAAGCGGCCTTGCATCGCCCTCTTAGTCGCGCTTTGTTCGCGGAATAGAGCTCCGGTTCACGGTGAGCGTGTTCCCATCCTTTTCGACCTTGCCATTGGCGGCTAACTTCGCGAGATCACTAAACTAAGAGAAATGTTCACACGCATAGTGTAAGGCTCAGCTTGGTGGCGGCAGCGTGACTCGGATGATTCCCCCAGAAACGCAGTGAGCGCCGCTTACAACCACGCATTCTATCTCGGCAGAGGCGGAGTTTACCTGAGGCTCACGCCAGATCAGTACGGGAGGTTGAGGCGAGTGTGATGCGCCTCATTTATCGGTCAGTGCGGCGATGGCGATGGAGATGCCGGGTTTACTTAGAGTGAAGGACTCTTGTATTTCTGGGATTATTTGATTAGGCATTTTCGCAAACTCGCTCCTATCAGCATAGCCAATTTGCCAGTCGTCCAAATGAATAACCACGTTCGCGAGCGAACTATCGTCTCCCCTGCTCCTAAAAGAAAATCCAGGTAGGTTGTGGTCGATGCTCGCAATTACACCTCTCAACATAAGGCCAAGAAACGGAGATTCTGGTTCATCGAACAGTTCGAGCATCAACAAGACGGAGGCAGATTCCGTAAGCCATTGTTCGACGATCAGCAAAAAATCATCTTTGTCGCAGAGCACTTTTCGCTTTCGCCCATCTTGTCTTTTGAGCCGCAGCCATACGTGCCCGTGCCTCAGCACTGACCTTCCGGCGCCTGGGAGGAAACCCGCGCTTCAGTGGAGCTGTCTGATCGGTCAGCAAGGCACGTACTCGTTGAAGCCTGTGAATCTCCTCGTCGATGTGCTGCAAAATAGCGTCAAGGTCCATAGCCCCAAATCCTAAAGCCTTCTTGAGGAAAATGCTAGCCAAAGTCTCTACTCACTTCTCCAGGATGCTCAGCTCTACGCAAGGGTGATGCCTCGATGTCACCGTTTCTTAAAGCTTGCAACGCAATCGCCGGAACTCTAAAGGTAGAAAATCCATAACCCAGACACACCCTAGACATAGGGAATATGAAGACATCAGCTCTGCCGTTAGGAAATCCAGCGTGATGGATCATCATCTCCGTTCCGAGTTCTCGGAGGTTGTCCGATTGACACTCCGCACAAACCATGTTCGACACCACGGGAGACAGATTACTACGAATGATCTAACCAAGAATTACAGAAGTGCAAAGAGAGCTAACCGGGGACTGCCTTGCGGATGAGCCAGGCTTGGCTCACTCGGCACGCGGTTGTCCGTTTAAGGACTCAGGTTCTATCTCATACCAGCTTTCGACCAGGTCCAAATGAAACAATGCCGCCAACTTCACTTTTGCCGTCAGGAATGCCAAATGCTGGCCAGCAACTTCGACCGTGGCCGCTCGCACTTGCTGGATCGCATCGCTTCTGAGCCGTACCAGAAACGTCTTGTTCGGCATGAAACAGTATGCGCCTGATTAAGCAGAAAAAGCCCCGGACTTGAAGCGCAGGTCTGAGGAGTTATCAGACGATTTTAGTCGAGGTAGCGGGATAGCGCGCGCCAGCGCAAGAGCGCAGAATCGCGGAGTGCCACCAGCTCTATTAGAGATTCGCAGTGCTACGGCTGATCATGCAGAGGAGCTTGAAACTAAGCAGGTTTCCTCGGCGGGCAGATCCAAGCGCTCCTTTAAGCATTTATCCATCAAAGTCAGCCATCCGGGCCGGTCACGGGACGAATGCGGCGGCTGGCACAAACCGGGACCAACCAAATCCTCAAGGAACTTTAGCCGGTCCGAGCGCCGGCGCAGCGTTCGCTTCCGGGTGCCAATCGATCTCAAGAATCACAACGCGGAAGGAATTCGACTTTCTGATCTCTCAGTAGAGAGACGTTCCGAGCTGGATTCCAGATCGGGTCCTTCGTCCCTTAATTTTGAGCCTTAGGAGTCCACGATGACCGAATTGCCCCAAAACAGTCGGCCAAAAGCCGCAGAGGACATGCAGCCCATTGCTTTGCTTGCTCAAGCTGGTGACGAGGTCAACAAGGTTTGCGCACCGCGCATACCAGTACCAGCCCCCACAAAACCCGACCGCCAAACCAGCGCACTCTACGGTGAAATCAAGGGGATGATCGCCCGCCGCACCCGTCTCCCGGACGTTGGCAGTGGCCTTGTGGCATTTTGGGCTATCTCAACTTGGTTCCAGGATGCCTTGCAAGTTTTTCCCATTTTCGCGATCTCCGGCCCTGCCCATGAGGCGACCAATGTTCTGGACGCGCTGCACGACCTTTGCGACGCGCCAGTACTTCTGGCTGGCTTCAAGAGGGGAGATCTCAAGGATTTACGCGGCTTTACCTTGCTCATCTCGGAGCCGAACTTGGATAATCGGACTGCTGCTCTGTTGGGGAATTTGACCAACCGAAATTTCCTTCTCGTCGAGGACCGTTCATTTCTTCCCGGTGCAGGTTCGAGGGCGGTCTACATCGGCGAGAATTCTGCAATCAAAAGAATCCAGCACTCGATTTATATTGATGCGACGGTTTCTGCACTTGCCCATGACGCGGTTGCTGATCGGTCGGCGCGGGGAGAGATTGATGGTATTCGGAATCGTATAGTTGCGTACCGCAACAGGCATTTAGCAAGGGTAAAATCTCTAGAGTTCAACCCGCGCGGGCTCTCAAGCGAGGCCAATGTCATAGCGAATGCCCTAGGGAGGTGCATCGTGGAGTCACCTGAACTCCAGATGCAGCTTGTTGCGTTGCTTAGACCGCAGGCTCAGCAGCAGATCGCCGATCGCTCTGACGGTGACGAAGCACTCGTAGTCGGTGCCGCGCTCGCGCTCTGCCAGCAATATAACGCCGAGGTCTTTGTCAAGGAAATTGCCGTGGAGGTCAATCGCCTGCTCGCGGCTCGGGGTGAGACCAGGCAACTGAGTCCTGAGAAAGTGGGGCACAAACTTAAGAAAGTGGGTTTGTACACGCGTAGGTTGAGCCAAGCCGGCAATGGCCTGACTCTGGACGAGGCGACCAGGATGCGTCTCCACCAAGTTGCCGCGGCCTACCTTGGGGAGGATTCGATGCAGGAGGATGAAAACCTCCATTGCCCTTTATGCTCAAAGAATGAATTACCTAGGGAGGTTATGTAGGATATGAAGGATTTGCCGGAGTCAGGTCACTGCAGTCGAGTTGCAACATCCTCTCCTGCACCGCAAGCACTCACGGCGGCAAACGATGGAAATACAAAAAATGCTCTTCGCGCACGTAGCCCATGTTCTCATAGATATGCTGGGCCGCCAGATTGTCATGGGCGGTTGCCAGGGTAAGTCGCTCGGCGCCGGTGCTGCGGGCAAACTCTTCAGGATTTGTGAACACGTCTCTCAGACTACCAAGGTCGCGGCAGAGCCCCATAGGAACTGGACGGGTGCCCCTTGCCACAGCGTACGGGGCCGAAAATGATATGTTTCGATTGCTTTTCCTTGCCCAGCCTGGATTTGGTGGTAAATATTGCAAAAGCTATGGTGGGCTTCGCCCGTCTCTTTCGGCCCACACCGGTTTGCACTTTGCACCTGGCCGCGCCGCCGCCCTGGTGGAAGCGGTGCGATGGTGGAGCGCACACCCCGCGGAAGCCGCCTTTATGCGAACCGAGGCCCGCCTCGAGTATGAGACGAAATACACCGCGGAAGAGAATTACACGCAGATGATGAACATCTATGATTCTGTGCTGGTGCCCGCGAAGGTGTCCTAGCTGGCGAAGCTGCCCACCAGGTTCATTTTCTTTGAGTCCTGCAGCCCGGCAATCGTGTCTCTGAAAACGACCAGGACTCCTGCGCTCAGAGAAGCGAAATGCACGTCCATCCGGTAGAGCGCCGCTGTTACCTGTACCACTTGATTCCTTAGTACGAGGGCGCTTTCCCTCTCTACCACGATCCGATGTTTCCTGCTCAATATCTGTCGCAAAGACGGTTGCACAGCAATCTCGGAAAGGTCGATGCCTGCATGAGCATCGTCTGAAAGCTTGAACATCTGCTGTGCCGCCCTATTCCAGAGCTTGACTTTACCCGCACCATCTGCCAGCAACGCCGGGTAAGGAACATGGTCGAGAGTATATACATAACTGTCTCTCAGCCGGACCAGTTCATGGCTGAGCAACTCGACTTCCTGCTGCATGGTGTCCAGCAGGATGGTCAGCGAGTGTAGTTCCCGTTGCGTCGTCAGCAGGGCCTCGCTAGTCACCCGCATCTGTTCGATCGCCTTTTCCAATTGCTCATTGACTGACTCGAGGGTCTCCTGCTTGCCTGGGCTGACCTCACCTGCGGGCACCGATTGCATGGTTCGCTCCATCACTGCCATCAACACAATATTCGTCCGATAGTTGCGCCGCTTCAAGAGCGGAACGTCAGCATAGCGCCACGCCCGGGAGGCGGCCGGACGGGTGTGTATGTCCTCGACGTGCCTCTTTTGCGCGAGACCTCAAGCGACCTCCTGACTTGTTTCAGCAGCGCTCGTGTCTGCGATGCGACTTCTGAGGTGTGCCAGGCCAGGCGATTCACGTTGTTCTTCACCCGCGCCAGCATCTCGTGATTTTCCCCGTCGCTCATCCGCGAAATCCAGCCGTCTAGTTCATCTGAAAATGCAACCACCGCGCTTCTGTCTTTCAGCGCCGGCCGGTGCACTGGCATGCCCAGAAGGGCCTCCCATCTTTGCGCTGTACGCACCCCACGCTCAATATGATTGGAAATCTCTTTCCAGCCATTGAGAATTTGTCGACTCAATCCAAGCTCCCGGTACACAGTAATCTCTTAGGATTGGATGCATAAAGCGCTGCACAAGTTAAGATTGAAAAATTGACATGGGGCTGATCGAATTTACATGCGCGGTGCTGCTCACCTCTGCCCTTGCCGGATTGCTTGGGGCGCTCACCGGGTTGGGCGGGGGAGTGGTCATTGTCCCTGTGCTTGCCCTGATTTTTCATGTTGATCTTCGCTACGCCGTTGGGGCCTCGTTAATCTCGGTAATTGCCACTTCTTCCGGCGCAGCCGTTTCTTACGTGCGCGAAGGTTTTTCCAACGTGCGCATTGGAATGTTTCTTGAGGTGGCAACCACCCTGGGCGCCGTCGCGGGCGCCTATCTCGCCGCCCGTATTTCGACCCCCGCAATCGGCATCATTTTCGGCATCACCCTTCTGTATTCGGCCTGGAGTTCCTTCCGCAACAAGGAAGATGTGCCGTCGCACCCGGCGAATGCTCTGGCTGAAAAACTGAAGTTGACGGGAGACTACCCGGTCGGCGCTGCCCGCCGAACCTACATAGCGCAGAATGTTCCGGCAGGTTTTGCCATCATGGCGATCGCCGGCATCCTGTCAGGCCTTCTGGGCATTGGCTCCGGCGCGGTCAAGGTCCTGGCTATGGATTCCGCGATGAAGCTTCCCTTCAAAGTCTCCACCACTACTAGCAATTTCATGATCGGCGTGACGGCTGCGGCGAGTGCGGGTGTTTATCTGCGCCGGGGTTACATTGCACCCGGCCTGGCAGCGCCTGTCATGTTAGGGGTCCTGGCCGGTTCCATTGCCGGGGCACGGCTGCTGGTCAGGATCCGGGTACCAATTCTCAGGGTGATCTTCGCTCTGGTCATCGTCGCGCTGGGTGTGGAGATGATCTACAGCGGAGCCACGGGAAGGTTGTGATCGGGTGCCCTCTGAAGCTGATTTGAAAATGGAAATCACGATCAGCCGCATGTTGCGCGTAGGCGTCAGCGTGGCGGCTTTTGTGGTCCTGCTGGGCGAGATTCTGTATCTGTGGCAGGCACATGGGGTTAGAACCGATTATGGCTATTTTCACGGCGTTCCGACGCCCGTCGATCACTTCGCGCCGGTCCTCGAGGGGATTCGTCACCTCGATAGTCGCAGTATCATCCGCCTCGGCATCATGCTCCTGATCGCGACTCCCATCGTGCGTGTCGCCTTCTGTCTTTATAGCTTCGCGATGCAGAAAGACAAGCTGTACATCCTGGTCAGCGGCACAGTCTTAGCCGTCCTGCTCTATAGCCTCTTACATCGTTAAAGTGCCTCTCCGCTGCGCTGCGCTGCGGTCGAGATGACAAAGGGAAGGGAGGTTGTAGCCTGGAGGAATTCTTTCAAGCAACTCCTCCTGGCAAGCGCTATCTCTTCCCTTTGTCATCTCGACCGAAGCGTAGCGCAGTGGAGAGATCTGCTGTGTGGATGCTCTTTCTTGGAAATGTTTTCCGACAGAGCGGATCGATAAGCTCTCCTTTCCACCTCAAACGATGCCGGAAAACAAGCGGCGCATCCGCAACAACACCCCTGCCAACCGTCAACATTGTGACAATGCAACCCGCATAGCAAGGCTGTTGACGTTGAGCCCATGGGTATAGGTCCTGACCATAGTCCGGCGGACAAACGGTAGCCGCATCGCCCGAAACCCGCGCTCAGGATTGCGATAAAAGGCCGCCGCAGCTCGCGCAGAAAAATGCAGCGTCTGCCGGTACCCGCGCACGTTCCCGGCAAAAACCTCCGCCGCAGCCCCATCCCCCCGCAACTCAGCCAGAATCGCACCCGCGGCGGCCTGGCCGCTCAGCAAGGCCCCATAAATGCCCTCACCGGTCAGCGGATCGGCGAAGCCGCCGGCATCTCCGGCCAGCAACACCCTGTCCCGCAAACCCGCCCGGACATAGTCCACTCCGCAAGCCTCCGCCCCCATGCCCAGGTATTGCCCCGTAACATGATCCGCCGCTTCCACACCCAGCCGTTCCTGCACATAGCGCAGCAGCCCGCTTCGTGTGAGCCCGGCAGCGCACGATTGCGAGTAAACCCCCACATTCAGATGATTCCCCTTAGGGAAAACCCACGCGTACCCTCGAGGAACGGAGCCGAAGTCAAAAGTCAGATCCACTTCGCCTTTGGGCATCGATGTCTGCACCTCGAGGGCAAAGCCCGCAGAAAACCACGCCCCCTCGCCGCATAACCGCCGGACCTGCCCGCTCGCCCCATCAGCCCCAATCAAGAAGCGCGCGCGATAGGTGCTATCGGCAGTGGTAACCTGCACCCCGTTCTCAGAGCGAACAATCTCTCGAACTGCGGAAATTTTTCTGAAGGCTGCGCCCGCGGCAATCGTTTTGCCCAGGCAGTACTCATCGAACTCTGCCCGGACTGTCATCACGCAAATAGGCTCACGGCTCCTTAACGAAGTCGATAAGCCATCACTCTCTAACTGAATACGACGAACGGCCGCGCGCACCACGGGTTCAATCGAATACCTGAGTGTCTTGACTGCCTTGGCCGTAAGACCACCAGCACAAGCCTTGGATCGCGGGAAATCGCTCTTATCCAGCAGAACAACCGACTGACCGGCAACCGCGAGATCGAAGGCGGCCGCGCAGCCGGCCGGTCCCGCACCTACGACAATCGCGTCCCAAACATCCATGCTAGGTAGGATTTGTCAACCACTCGTCGGAGTGCTTTTCCAGTGCAATGCGCACCAGTTGGCTGCGCGTGCGTACGCCGGTCTTTTCGAAAAGCTGTTGCAGCACAGCCTTGACCGAGCTCTCAGAAATTGAGAGCCGCGCGCCTATCTCTTTATTCGTCAGCCCTTCGAATACACCCTTGAGTACGGCCTGCTCGCGCTGGGTCAAACCTCCGCTTCGCCGCGGAGCAGCGGCATTACCGGTAGCCGCCGCAATAATCGAGCGCGTCACTGCTGGGTCGAGCCAAACCTCTCCGGCGATGACCTTTCGGATGGCTTCGCTCAACCGGCTGGGGGGACTATGCTTCAGGAAAACCCCCGATGAACCGTTCTCCAGTGCGCGCAGCATCACAGAATCGTTCATGCCCGCGGTGACCATTAGAATGCGGCCAGCGAACCCGGCGCTTCGCGCTTGATCGAGAAAAAGCGTACCCTGCTCATGCCCAAGGTCGTAATCCAGCAGAACGACGTCGACCTTATCCAGCTGCGGCAGAGCCAGCGCTTCACTCGCCGAAGCGCAGGTGCCCGCGATCTGGAAGTCAGACTCGGTCTGGAGAAGCCGGCTGAGGCTCTCGCGGAAGAGGCTGTGGTCGTCGATCAGCAATATCCGAATTTCGCTGCTCATAGTCTTCATTCTTGCTCTCTCGTGGAGCGGATGACAACTCCACCACGAACGTGGAGCCCCCGGTCTCAGGTTCATAATGCAGGTCGCCTTTGAAACTGCGCATAAGAGCGCGCGACAAATACAGGCCGAGCCCGGTTGACTGCGCGTCCATCTGGAAGGGATGAAAGAGACGTTCCGGATGAGCCACTCCGCCTCCGCTATCGCGGAAGCGAATCACCACCCCCGCCGCTTCCCGGCAAGCCTTCACCGTCAGTTCCTTTCGCTCCTGTTCCTCCATGGCGCGTTCACTATTCTTGGTCAGGTTCAGGAAGACCTGCATCAGGCTCTGCCTGTCCGCCCACACTGCAGGCAAATCTTCTTCAACCTCCCACCGGCTGGTGATCCCTGCATCCCGCAGCGAAGACTCGATCACGATGCGCAGCTCGTCCAGCAGCGGCTGAACCTCCACGCCGGAGGCATGGCTGGCGCTTTGCCGCAGGTCCATCGCGGCAATACGTTCGAGTGCCAAGACCAGCGTTCCAAGGGCCTCAAAGTCTTTATTTTCTTTTAGTTGTCCGCCTCTGGACAAATTTTCATGAACCAGCGCAATGGCCCCGCACACGTTGCGGACTTCATGCGAAACAGCCGCGACCATAATCCGCGAGCCCGCCAGCATCTGGTGGAAACTTGATTCCTCGTGCGTCCGCAGGTCTTCGGATGTATCGAGCACCATGGCCGCCAGGCGCGGCCCGGCGCCGGTGCGGTAGGTCGAAAACCATACATCGGCCTGGAAAACCTCTCCGTCTTCTCTGCGTCCGCGACACTGCATCGCCGTCCGAAATGCCTGCTGATTGCTGTCCAGAGCGGGAACATTGATCAGCGACGGCAAGTAGTTTCGGATCGACCGTCCCGGGAGTGTGCCCGGCGGTAGCCCGAAAAGCCGATCTGCCGCATCGTTGGCCAGCAACACGCAGCCGTCGGAACGGGTGGTAATAATCGCGGCCGGGCTGCTGGCCACCAGCACTTTCAGTTGCTCTTCGGCATCCTGCCGGGCGGTCATCTCGGATTCGATCTGTCGCAATTGCCGGGCAGAAAGCTTGCGGCTGCGCGTCACCTGGTGCATAAAAAGCCCCATGCAGCAAAACGCGGCGAAGTAGAGCAGGTCGCGGGGCAAGCCGGTATTCGGCCCCCAGGGAAACTCATCGAAGGCCTCCGCCAACCAGGCGCAGATCGCGGCGACGGCGGTAATTTCCCACCGGCTTAGAGAGGCGCCGGCCACCAGCATAGGAGCGAGGTATAAGAAGCCAAGCGGGATCTGAGCCGCGATGCGCGCATCGATCCACGCAATCAAGCCGATCATCAGCGCCGCGATCAGCAGTGACGTGCTGCGCTTGCCCCACATGAACATGGAAAGAATTGGCATGTCTGAGCTTCCCCGCGTTCGTCCCATTGCCATTCTACCGGCTCGAAAATCTACTCCCCCGGCCGCCTTCATGGAACTGTACTCCGGCTGGGCGTGACACTCTATCGAAAATAAGCTGCAATCTCCAGACGTTAAGTGGGTGGCCCAGGTCTCAAAAGCGAGACCTGGGCTACCCACTCAACATTCGTCCGCGCAAGCCAGGCACTCCGGACCGGGAATCTATCTCGGTTACGAGTAAGGTTGTAAACACATGTTCGTGCTTATGAATTCCTCACGAAAGTTTCATGTCAGTTCTGCGACTAAACAGGTAGTCTCAGGATCAAAAGATACTTGGAATTGGCCAATCGTGGCCGCTTAGCCTCAAGTAACATGGAATCTGGCGGTTCCGAACACCGTCCGGTCCAAATAGGCTGGCTGGCGTTCTGATGGTCGGTAATCGTGACAGGGTGGTTCTGGCGATCAGCAACGCGAGGCTTCGCTGAATGGTAAGTGGCCGAATTCTGTCCTCTGCTCCGTCCAATCGCTTTCAACAATATGAGTTGCAACCAATCCTGTAGAGATGCTCCCCGGGTAAGATCAGAAATCTGCGTTGGTTCGAGAGGTCAACGAATGAAGCAAACGGTGGTCATCGCAGCCGCCCTCACTCTGGGGATTTTGGCGGGCTGCGGCGAGAAAAAGCAAGATCCGGCCGCTCAGGCGCCTCCCCCGGTGCAGGTGGAGAGTGAGGGCGGCGTCAGCCTCATCACTGTTGATCGCCCGGAGCGTTTTCCACTGGTTGCCGCCACTCAATATGAGTCAACGTCTACGCTCAATGTGACCGCCACGGTAAACCCGGATGTTTCCCGGACCATCCCGGTTATCTCCATAGCTTCCGGGCGGGTGGTCTCGATCAAAACGCAACTCGGCGCCTTTGTGAAGAAGGGCCAATTGCTGATGGAAGTGCAGAGCACGGATATTTCCAACGCTTTCGATCAATATCTGAAGGCGGTCAACGACGAGAGATTAGCCCGGGTACAGTACGAACGAGCCAAAATCCTCTACGACAAGGGTGCCATCGCCAAGAGCCAGTTGGAGATCGCGGAAAACGCTGAGCAGGATGCCCAGACCGATCTGAAAGCGGCGGAGCAGTTGTTGGTCGTTCTCGGTGTGGACAAGGACCATCCCTCCCTTACCGTCAAGGTCTACTCCCCGGCTACCGGTGTCGTCATCGCCCAAAATGTCACCAACGCCGCCGCAACCGGCGTCAGCCTCGCCGGATCGGCCACTGCGTTCACCATCGCCGATCTCTCCCAGGTTTGGGTGATTTGCGACGTCTATGAAAATGATCTGCCCATGGTTCACGTCGGCGACAAGGCAGAGATCCGGCTCAATTCGTATCCTGACCGTGTCATCACCGGCACGATCAGTGAAATTGACGCCATCCTGGACCCTTCTATCCGCACTGCGAAAGTTCGTATCCAGGTCCCTAATCCTGACCACATCATGCGCGTTGGCATGTTCGCCACCGCCACTTTCCACGGGAGAAGGCCACAGTCAGCACATGGCGATTCCGGCCTCAGCCGTCCTCCATCTGCACGACCGTGACTGGGTCTACGTACCGGCAGACAGACGGAAAGTTCAAACGCGTGGGCGTAGTCGCCGGCGGCATGCTTCCAGACAAAAAGCAGGAAATCATCTCCGGCCTCGCTCCAGGCCAGCAAGTGGTCACGAATGCGCTTGAGTTGCAGAATTCGGTGGAGCAGTAATGATCCGGGGTCTGGTTGATTTCGCACTTAACAACCGATACATGATCCTGGCAGCCGCGGTGCTGCTATTCATTTGGGGCGCGATCTCGTTCCACAATCTGCCCGTGGAAGCCTATCCGGACGTGGCCAACAACTACGTCGAGGTGATTACACAATGGCCCGGGCGCGCCGCCGAAGAGGTTGAGCAACAGGTCACCATACCCATTGAAATCCAGATGGCCGGCATCCCGCACATGCAGCATCTGCGTTCCTTCTCACTCGCCGGCCTTTCCGACATCAAGATGATTTTTGACGACGATTCGGTCAACGACTGGAACCGTGAGAAAGTTCTCGAACGCCTCTCGCAGGTCACGCTGCCTGCCGGACTGACGCCGCAGATGGGGAGCGACTGGAGCCCCGTTGGGCAGATCTACTGGTACACCCTGCATAGCACCAATCCCGCCTACGACAACATGGAGCTCAAATCGATCGAGGATTGGACACTGGAGAAGCAGTTCAAGTCCGTCCTGGGCGTGGTGGACGTCTCCAGTTTCGGCGGTATGACCCGCGAATACCAGGTACGCGTCGATCCCAACAAGCTCATCGCCTATGGCCTGAGCATCGGCCAGGTGGAACAGCAGTTGGCCAACAACAACACCAATGCCGGCGGCAGCTTCATTGAGGAGGGGCAGCAACAGATTAACGTTCGTGAAGTAGGGCTCTACCGCAATGTTCGCGATATTGAAGAGACCCAGCTCAAAACCGCCAACGGAACCGCGCTGAAGGTCAAGGACATTGCCACGGTTCAACAAGGACCGAAGATCCGCCTGGGCCAGATCGGTAAGGCCATTCATCGTGAGAACGGCAAGGTGATCGACGATGACGATGTGATCGAGGGCATCGTCCTGTTGCAGAAGGGGGACGACTCTGATTCGACCCTGGAGGGTATTCACGCCAAGGTCAAAGAACTCAATGATCAGATCCTGCCCCCCGGCGTCAAGGTCGTTCCTTTCCTTGACCGCAGCGACTTGCTGCATTACACCACCCACACCGTTCTGCATAATTTGACCGAAGGCATCATCCTGGTCGTGATCATTCTCTTTCTCTTTCTGGGGAATGTCCGCGGTGCTTTGATCGTCTCGCTCACTATTCCCTTTGCGTTGCTGTTTGCCTCCATTTGTCTTGATCTGCGCCATATTCCCGCCAACCTGCTGTCGCTCGGCGCTCTCGATTTCGGTATGGTCGTCGACGGTGCGGTGGTGATGGTAGAGAACATCGTTCGCCATCTCGGCCGCCGGCGAGCCGATAGCACCAGCCCCATGGAACAGATTCGCGAAGCAGCGCATGAAGTGCAGCGCCCGGTCTTTTATGCCATTGGCATCATCGTCACGGCCTATCTCCCCATCTTCACTTTGCAGGCGGTGGAGGGCCGGCTATTCAAGCCAATGGCTTGGACGGTGGCGTTTGCCTTGCTCGGCGCACTGATCTTTTCCATGCTGGTTGCACCCGTGCTCTCAAGCTTTCTTTTCTGGAAAGGCGCGCGCGAGTGGCATAACCCGGTGATGATGTGGATCACGGATCGTTATCGCCATACCGCAACCTGGGCGATCGAACATCGTGTGGTCACGGTCGGTATTGCTGTGGGTGCCTTGGTTCTGGCCGGCTTTCTGGGTATCAGCGGGGTCATCGGTTCGGAGTTCCTGCCCCACCTGGACGAAGGCGCCATTTGGGTAAGAGGAACGCTCGCGCCCAGCACCGGTCCTACAGCCGGCGT
Organism: uncultured Acidobacteriaceae bacterium; assembly: GCA_963763905.1. Lineage (GTDB taxonomy): Bacteria > Acidobacteriota > Terriglobia > Terriglobales > Acidobacteriaceae > PALSA-350. Next base: position 96,284 of record CAVXRU010000037.1, read on the forward strand.
AGAGACGATGAACAAGGCGCGTGTCATCCTCGCTGCGTTTCCAGAAGTGACGAAAGTGGTTTCCCAGGTGGGGCGGCCCGATGACGGTACCGATTCCACTGGCTTTTTCAATACCGAATATTTTGTCGACTTGCTTCCCAAGGACAAGTGGCGCAGCTCCTTCCACCAAAATAAAGATGAATTGATTGCCGCGATGAATCGCGAGTTGGTGAAGATGCCGGGGGTGATATGGAACTTCTCTCAGCCCATCTCCGACAATGTGGAGGAGGCAGTCAGCGGCGTCAAAGGCGAACTGGCGGTCAAACTCTACGGCGATGATCTTAAGTTGTTGGAGGCCAAGGCCGACCAGATTGTGGGCATTATGAGCGGTATTAGGGGTGTAAAGGATCTCGGCGTTTTCCGCGCCATCGGTCAGCCCAATCTTAATTACGTGGTTGACCGTGCTGCCGCAGCCCGATATGGCATTAATGTCAGCGATGTCCAGGATGCCATTCAAACTGCGGTCGGCGGCGGAGCCGTCAGCCAGGTGTTGCAAGGCGAAGCGCGCTATGACGTGGTGGTCCGTTACCAGAAGCCCTACCGCGACACCAGGGAAGCAATCGAAGATATTCGTCTGCTTTCCCCCTCCGGAGAAAGAGTTTCTCTCGCTCAATTGACCCAGGTCAAGGTGGAGGATGGTGCGGAGGAGATCTACCGCGAACAGAACCAGCGCTACGTCGCCATCAAGTACAGCGTACGCGGGCGCGATCTTGGCAGCACGGTAGAAGAAGCCATTGACAAGGTCAACCAACAGGTCAAGCTTCCCCCCGGCTATCACACCGATTGGGCGGGCGAATATCAGAGCCAGAAGCGAGCCGATAAGCGCCTGATGCTCGTCTTGCCCATCACCATCACGCTCATCTTCATCATTCTTTACACCATGTTCCGGTCCGGAAAATGGGCATTGCTCATCATGTGCAACGTCATCATGGCGCCGGTGGGGGGATTGCTGGCGCTGCTCATTACGCATACCAACTTCAGCGTTTCCTCGGGTGTCGGTTTTCTTGCACTGTTTGGCGTCTCGGTGCAGACCGGCGTCATCATGCTGGAATACATCAACCAACTTCGGGTGCGCGGCCACTCCATCGAAGAGTCCGCCGTGGAAGGCGCTGTGCTGAGGCTGCGGCCCATCATGATGACCATGCTTGTGGCCACCCTTGGGCTTTTGCCGGCGGCCACTTCGCATGGCATTGGCTCGGATTCGCAGCGGCCCTTCGCTATCGTCATTGTGGGTGGGCTGGTCGGTGCGCTGGTGATCAGCGTCTTCCTGTTGCCGACTTTATACGTGTGGATCGCGGGCGAGCACGACGTGCTCCCCACACCGGAAACGGAGTTTGAGAATTGAACTCCATTCATAAGTATTGGCTCTGCCTCTGCCTGGCGTTCGCTGTCGGCCAAACCGGCTTTGCGCAGGCTCCGCCGCCCCCGAATCCTCCTCCTCCACCGTCAGCTCCATTCACCATGCAGCAGGTGGTGGAGGAGGCGCTGGCCCACAATCCCGTTCTGCTCGCCTCGCTCGAGAACCTGCTCTCCATGAAGGGGCAGGAGGTGCAGGCAGGTGTCCGCCAAAATCCAAATCTCACCCTGTCCGGCACCGATATTTCGCTTCCGGCCAATAACCCCGGTAATCCGTATTCCTATTCCGCGGGGATAAACAGGTTATTTGAACGCGGACAAAAGCGACGCTGGCGACTGGATATTGCTAAGAACACGACCGCGCAGACGGACGGGCAATATCACGATCAGGTACGCCAGGTCACCCTACAGGTAAAGCAAAGCTTCACTACGTTAGTCTTAGCCAAGGCGACCTTGAAACTGGCGCAGGACAATCTGCGCGACTATCGCCATGTGCTGCAGATCAACCACGACCGTTACGAAAACGGCGACATTGGCAAATTAGATTATGAGCGGCTCGATCTGCAACTGGCACAGTATGAATCAGACGAAAGCAGTGCGGAGATGAACCTGGTGCAGGCCAGTGACCAACTGCAGCTATTGATGGGCTATCAGCAGCCGAGCCGTGGGTTCGACATCACAGGGGATATCGTCCCGCCAGTGGTACCCGGCACTCTGACTGACCTGGAACAAAAAGCGCTGGCAGCGAGGCCGGATTACCGGGCAGCCCAGGCGGCAGTGCGCGTAGCAGATGCGACCGTCAAACTGACATACGCCAATGGAACCTCAGATCCCACGGTTGAGGGCGATTACGATCGCTCTGGCACCTATAACTCGGCCGGCTTCAGCATCTCCATCCCGATACGCATTTTCGATCGCAACCAGGGCAACAAAGACACGAGCAAGTATCAGGCGATCGCAAGCCGGTTCGGCGAAGTCGCGGCTCAGAACCAGGTCTATTCTGACGTCGATCAGGCCTGGATTGGCTATACCACGTCCAAAGTGCTTTCTGACCGTTACAACGGCCACTATCTCGAGGAAGCGAAGGATGTCTTATCCATCGCGCAATTTGCTTACGAACGCGGCGGACTCGCTCTTCTCGATTATCTGAGTGCTTTGCAGGACGACCGCACAACCGATCTGAACGCCCTGAATTCCTACGCCCAAACCTGGATGGCCATCCACCAATTGAGCGCCGCCACTGCGACGGAAGTAGTTCCTTAAGGATTGCGGCGCATGCCGTACGCTTTTGGGTCCTATCCCCGCACCAATCGCCGGGTGCCCCACACCCCCGATTTCCTGTGGAGTTTCGTGGGTTCCCTGAACTTCATGCGCCTTTCATTAAAAGAAAGGCGCACACGCGGTCCTGTCCAGAGCTGCGTACAGGAAATTCGGGGCATCTCGCTCGTTTTTCGCGAGATGTGGGCTACCGCGAGCCGCCCCTCAAGCCTGCCGCGGTCTCCACCGCTCCGTACGGGTGCCCCATGTTCGCACCAGCGTACGTGGGCCGAAAACGATGGGCGACCCCAGATTTCCTACTTCGCGCTGCTAGCAAGGGCCACGTGTGCGGCTCTCCTTAAAGAGAGCCGCATGAAGTTGCGCAACGTCACCACTTTCGAAAGGGAATCCGGGATACGTGGGCCGAAAACGATGGGCGACCCCAGATTTCCTACTTCGCGCTGCTGGCAAGGGCCACGTGTGCGGCTCTCCTTAAAGAGAGCGCATGAAGTCCATCAACGCCACGGATCTCCACAGGAAATCTGGGGGGGAAGCCCACCACAGCTTTTCGTTCCGGGCCCTACCGCGCCGAAGTTGCACCTGAAAAGTCTCGTTTTCGGTATGTTCCCTTGCCGGAGGGCCGCGTGCCCGGGCAATTTACCGCCCCGTTTCACGGGAACTTAGACCACGATGCCCGACTATTAGGCGGGGATTACTTCTGGTTAGTCGACCATACGGCCGGAACCCTCACGTGTCACTTCGCCGAACGCGGTTTCCCGCCGTGATCCTAGCCAATCGCCTCATTGCGCCGGCGAGCTCGACTGTCGGTCCTGCTCCTACGACGATGAAGTTCAGGGAAGACGGGGTTTACCTCGGCATGAACTGCTGTATCAGTTCCGCATCCTTGATCTCCCAATCATTGGCCAGCAAGTACGCTTTGCGCAAAATCATCTCCGTGCGATAGTCGAGGTCGATGGGCAGGTCCGCAAGTTCCAGCGGCACTGCGGCCAGAAGTTTCTGCGGAATCTTCAACCAGCGGAGACCGGAGTCAGCGACGAGTGCCACCAAAGCCCATACCAGCGAGATGCGATAGCGACCCAATTGTCCTTGCACGTCCAGATGCAACGGCTCAAGCCGGCATCGGTCCGCAATGGGCGTTCGCGGCAGCACTCGTGCCAGAATGTCGGTGCGCAGCGACACCGCCGCCGAAAGTTCCGGCATCGTCATCCGGTCGCCCAACGCTCCGATGCCGCGGTCACCTTGGTCGCGCCAGTTCTCGTCCTCGCCGATGGCGCACACACTGGTGAATAGGTCCACGTCGCGCATCACCTCCGAGTACAGCAGCGCTGGAACCTCGTCCACGGCGACCTCGCGGCGATCACGATAGAAGCGCACGTGGTCCGACTCGACGAACAGGTTGATCCCGAACCCGGATTGCTCCCCCAAACCTGAGTCGCGCAGCGCATGATCGCGATCCGGAGGCAGGTCTACGTGCAACTCCGCCTGCATGTTCCAGTGCGGCAGCTTCCTGGTAGGCACGTTGTGCCCGTCGAAGCTAATCCCCATGAGCCGGTACTCCCATCCGCGAACGCGGCACAGACTGGCTAGCTGATGCTGCCGCAGGTAAATTCCGGCAAAGCGATTGGAATACATCCGCGTCTGGCGCTCTTCGTCCGTGACCTGGTAGAACTCGCGGAATGCCTGGCGGAACGGCTGCCGGATGCCCGCCGAAAAAATGCGCTCGCGCCAGCGCTGCAGTTCCACAGTATCCGAGGTTAGGGGGTGCCACAATCGGACCTTTATCGCGTCTTCCTCGCACGGGTTGGGTGGTGCATCTTTGCCGCCGCCCTCTTTTCCTGCAAAACTCAGCGGATTTCCGGCTTCGTCGTATACTTGCCCGTTGCACCACATACCGGAGCGCTCCCAGCCTTTGCCGTCGCTGAAGCCCCAGATCATTGTCCGCCCTAGAAAACCGAGCAGCGAATGCGCGACATAGTATTGTCGCCAGTGTCGCAGCGGAATCGAGCGCGGTGCCACGAAGGACGACTCCAGCCGCACCCGCTGGGCTTTGTAAGCCTCTTCCAACTCCTTTGCCAGCAAACCGACAGCACGAATCTCCCTGGCAAATGCCTTCTTAACGTGCGGGGGAGCGGATTTCACCAGCTTCCTGTCTGCGTTCCGCCAAATCACGGCGACTCTGCCGTCTATCGCCAGCCGCAACTCCGCAACGCAATCTCCCAGTGCGATTTCTTTGCTCCCCTGCTCGTCGAGTCCGTAGCCCTCAACTGACAAGTCTTCCAGCTCTTCGGTGCTCATGCCGCTGCGTGCGGCCGCCTGATGCAGAGATTTCTCGATCAGCTTAAGCGCAACGGCGTACTTCACCTTGGCGCGCAGGCGTGTCAATTGTGCCACTGCCTCGGAACACTCCATTGCGCCCAACGCCAGCACCCCGGCAAACCCCACCTTTTGCGAGACAGCACCAAGCATGGGAATTTTGCGCAGGCAAGCCAGCGTGAACTCGGCGATAGCCTGCGCCACCTCGCGCTCCCTACTTGTTCCCAGGCACCAGAGGACGCCCTTCTGATAAGCCGAGTCCTCGATGGGAGAAGTAGCTTCGCGCGGCTGGCCGGGCGTGGGACCCAGCGCAAGCCAGCGCAGCATCGCCGAAATGGCTTTGTCTTCGCCGAGCGCAACCATCAGCTCCCGCGCACGCTTATTCCACTTCGCGCCGGGAACAGTCTGCTCGAGCGACCGGCAGTGCTCCAGCAGGGACTCCCATCCGGCACGCGCGAGTTCGTCGTCTTCCTTTTCCTTCACTTCGTCGAAAACGATCTGCGACCATGGCCCACGACCAGGATCAAGCTGCTTTTCTCCCGCAACCCACATCAACTCGACGATCAGCTTGCGCACCGGTTCCAGGTGGGGCTCGACTTTGCCGGTGGCGGTCGGAGCGTAATGCGGCAGCATCTTGCGAAGCTCATCGCGAATCTCGTCCGTCATCTCTTCGCGCGTCAGCAGCGCCAAAAACTGGCGCAGGGGGAAGCCAAACAGCACCCAGCTCAAGCCACTGCCGTAGCTGCGCAGCAATTGCAGCACCAGATCCGGCGGCAGAGGCTTTGGCGCCGTCACCATAGCAATATGCACGGCCTCGCCCATGCTGAAGCTCATCTTGTGGTCGTCGCGGCGATCGGTCGCGGTGCGCCACTCTTTGTAGTTGCGCAGGAAAGCCAGCAAAACTTCCGGCGGCGCATTGCGCATTGCTTGCAAACCAGGGTTCGTCGCCTGCCAAGCGGCGGTTTCGCGCTGTGCCTGCTCGGTCGAGCGAAACGCCATCGGACGATTTGCGCTGGTCGTCGCAATCAGCTCATAGATGGAAAATGCCTGCTGCTCTGCTTCTGTCATCGTGGTCGCTCTCTTAGCCCCTGGGGAAAACCAGGGAAAACCAGGACAAACGGAAGTGACCCTAAAGCGAGCGCGTCTGCCCTACATTAGTCATCGCGTGCCTGGAGTCCGCCCTAATCAGGCTGAAAGAATGTTCGTACCTGCAGTTGTATTTGAAAAGGTGGGCACGGCCCTTTCCGCGGACTGGATGCGAGGTGTTAACTGCGTGCACGCAGCAGTAGCTACGACTTAAATCTCTCCCTTCTTCGCCTGGTTCAGCAGGTAGTCGGATGCTCTCCATGAGAGTGCCATAATACTGAGCGTAGGGTTCTTATCGGGATTACTCACAAAACATGCAGCGTCGGTGACGAATAGGTTGCTGACGTCGTGTGCCTGGCAATGTTCATTCAAAACAGAGGTCTTCGGATCATTTCCCATGCGCGCCGTCCCAAGCTCGTGGATGATCCTTCCACCTTCGGCGATTCCGTAGGGTAAATTTCCCGACGGCATAGCATCGCTTGAGAAGGTTCCTCCCACAGCCTCAACGATCGCACGAAAGGTTTCCTGCATGTCTTTGGCCATCTTGATCTCATTGTCGCCCCATGCGAAATGGAAGCGCAGTACCGGAATGCCCCATTTGTCGCATACCTTCGTATCGATCTCGCAGTAGCTATCTGGATTAGGAATCATCTCCCCACGACCAGAAAATCCGATATAAGTGCCATAATTGCTGCGACACTTCTGCTTCAAAGACGAACCGTAACCTTCGTGTTCTTCGCAGATGCCAGCGAACTCGCCTACGCCCGGCATGTCCCGGCCCCCGCCGAACTCGATGTGATAACCGCGTAAGAAGTCATTCTTGCGATCGAATTTCCACCAGGGCACATACATGTGCATCCCGCCCGTACCGTCATGGTTGTGGGGCGGCATGTTTTCCAATTGAGGGAAATATCCGTATGCGTCGCTGCCTACGGAATCAGTCAGGTAGCGGCCCACCGCTCCCGATGAATTTGCCAGGCCCTGGGGAAAAAGAGTGGAACGCGAATTGAGCAATAGGCGGGCGGATTCACAGGCGCTCGCTGCCACGACGAACGATTTGGCATGGAGGCGCATTTCCTTGCGGGTGGTCTTGTCAATATAGGAGACTGCTTGTGCGCGACCGTCTTTGCCGACAACGATCTCCCGTGCCATCGCGTTCGGAATCAGGGTGAAACGTCCGGTTGCCTGTGCCGGCGGAATCATCACCTGGCTGGAACTGAAATTGGATGCACTGATGCATCCCCGTCCGCATTGACCACAATAGTGGCAGGGTGCGCGCCCATTTACCGATTTTGTCAATATGGCCATGCGCGAAGGAATGCAGGTTATGTTCAGCTGATCGCAGGCCTTCTTAACCAGTGTTTCGGTGCAGCGTGGGCGCGGCGCCGGCAGAAACATTCCGTCCGGGGCGCTGGGGATGTTCTCTTTCGTTCCGAAGACGCCGATATACGACTCGACCTTGTCATAGTAGGGCGCTAGATCTTCGTAGGTGATCGGCCAGTCGTCGCCCATGCCGTCTGTGGAGCGCGACTTAAAGTCTACGGGGGCGAAGCGTAATGCGATCCGGCCCCAATGATTTGTGCGGCCGCCTTCTATTCGGGAACGAAACCAACGAAAGCTCGAGCCGGGAGCCGTAGTATATGGCTCTCCCTCGATTTCCCAAAACCCATTGGGCGCCATGAATTCATCGCCTGTTCCTCCGACGCCTGCTCCCCGATGTTGCAGCTGGTAGGGCCACACATGCTCTTTGAAATCCTGCTTGGGGTTCAGCGGCGGACCTGCCTCTAACATGGCAACGTTCAGTCCGCCCTCGGTCAGTACTTTGGCGGCAGTCCCGCCCCCGGCACCGGATCCTATGATGCAAACGTCGTACTCTTTCGGCGAGCGGACCACCTGCGACATCGAAACCTCTTTCCCAAGCCACGCCCGTGGGACTACATGCACGGGAGCCAGTAGACCCTCGCACGGGCTCGCTTACTGGCGTAGCACTTAAATGCATTGTAGTTCCCAATCTCCGGAAATAGTGACCAGGCGGGACGTTCACCTGCGCTGAGCCTGGCTATTGTGGGTTACGTCCCGTCTCGCCACTATTTTCCCCACCTGAACTCCACACATCCCAATCGCAGCTGTCAAGGTAGCGACCACCCTCCCCTTGTCATCCCGACAGGAAATCCGGGGGAGGAGCGCAGTGTTCCCCACGGCTCAGCTTCTCATCCGAAGCGAATGAATTAGGGTCACATCATTCCACAGGTACAAAATTCGCCGCGTCGTTGGGATCTCCCGTGCCTTTGTACTTGGCATGGAGCGGGTAGGGATAGACCGGCCTGCTGAAGGAACCCGAAGTGGCCGGGTCGAGCGGCATCTTGAGCGGTGCCCGCGAGGACTCACGGCGATGCGTTCCGATCATCACATCTGGTGCCTGCCCCCGTTCCACCCACGCCTCCAGATAGCTCAGATAGTCGAAGCTAGATACGCCCTCGCCGCCTCCGCAATGGTTCATGCCGGGAATCGCGAATAGCCGGTAGAACTCCTGCGTGGCCTTAGGGCCACCCATCGTTTTTTCCACGGTTTCATAGTAGTCAAAAGCCGCGCCGGGCATCTCCGTCATATCGGTGTCGCCCTGGAAGCTGAGCAGTTTTCCGCCGGCATCTCGAAACCTGCGTAAATCAGGGTCGGTATCCGCATAGAGCACACCGATCCCGCTGCGCTTGTAATCGCTGTCGAAATCGAAGTCGGTGTACTTCCACTCTTTTCCCGCTGTGGAGAGGAGGGCCGTGTCTTTGAAGAATTCGTCGCCCCAGGTATTGGAGAACGCATCCTTCCATTGCAGCTCGGCGCCGGGAAAGATACCTCGCGGCGAGATAGCGTGGCCCTTCGAATCATGGGGCCGGCTATAGATCTCCTTCACAGCCTGGACCTGACGCGCGCTCAAGCAATCGGCCTGTTTGCCGGCCTTGCACTGCACTTCCGATGGATCGAACTCGCAGTGCTGGGGCGCGCTGACGATGCCGTCCTTGACGCCGTCATCCATATCGCATTTGGCGAGCACGGCATTGTGCAGAAGTTGAATGTCGGCATCACTCAGAACGGGTTTTCCATCGTCACCCAGAAAACTCCGTTTGGCCCAGATGCCGCGCACCGCCAGATCACTCTCATCCATATCGGGGGCGCCGGCAATAATGCCGTCAAAGTCCCAGGGAAAACGCTGGGCTTCGATCATGGCCTGATAACCGCCTGTGGAGCATCCCATGAAATAGGACCTGCTCGGCGGGGTCGCGTAAAAACGTTGCAGGATGGTCTTTGCGGCAAGAGTTACGATGTGCGTGGCGCGATACTCAAAATCGCTTTGACCCTGAAGATTGTTACGCGACCATAGACCACCTTCGCCTGTATGGCCCATATCTGTGCCGACACAGGCATAACCGGCGTGCCGCGCACACGACCCCGGCACATAATCTGTGGTGCCGCACCAACCTCCGCAGCCAACATGCAGCAGCTTACCGTTCCACTGCGATACCGGCAGCAGTAGGACGAAGCCGGCATTGGGTGCGACGTAACCGGAAACGCGGCACGTAGGCTGAACCTGGCCGATCGCTTTTAAGTCGTCTTCGCTCACTTGCCGTTTGCCCGTAAGTCCCTGGACATCCCTTACCAGAGTGGCTCCCGAGATTCGGGTAGGAGCATCGGGGACCGTGGAGAAGTCTGTCGTCGCCAGGGCTCGGCACCGGGACTCCTCAACAGACACGGATTGTGCCCGGCCGACTGCGCTGCCGAGCACCATGAGGATGATAAGTACGGGCACCGTGCATGCACAGCTTGCTCTCCGCTTTGCGATTCGGACCGGCGACAGTTTCGTCTTCACTTTCATGCCTGCGACCTCGGGATGGCACAACTCGCCGGAGTGTTTATCAGGATCGAGCAAAACGGTGCAATGGAGCCATCGTCCTGGCCGGCTGATCTTTGCCTTCTCGGCCATAAGAGTATAGATCGGCGTTGTCGCGCTGCGGTGTTGGCACACCACCCTTGATGGCCAGAATTTAGTCGTCAGGCGGCGCATGCGCGTGAAAAGTTCACCACGAAGTGTGGCGATGTTTGTGTGGACTAAGCGTTGAGAAATTCCACGAGTTTCGGGATGACTTGATCGGGCGCTTCTTCCATGAGCCAGTGTCCTGATTTACGAACCACTAATCCTTCAACATTCTTTGCAACCAGCTTGCCCTGTTCAATCAGGAACTCGCCGGAGGCCTTTTCACCGGTCAGCACAAGCATTGGCATCAGCAGCGGCTTTCTCGCAAAGTTGGCGAAGTCCCTCGCGTCTTGCTCGAATGTGCGAAAGTACTCGAAGCCGCTGCGCATGCCGCCATGCCGGGCATAGGCTTTGGTATAAATTCGGCGGTCGCGTTCTGGCACCGAATGTTTAGCATCGGCTGCGAAATCGTTCCAGAAATGCTCGAAGTAGATTCGCTCGCGGCCACGCACCAGCGCAAGTGCAGTCTTACCGTAGAAATGGAAATGCCAAAGGTCCCGCATCAACCAGACTTCACGCCAGTTCCCTATACCCGGCAAGAATGCATCCATTAACGCGATCCGTTCTACTTCGCTCGGATACTGCGCCGCATAGGCGTACGCGACCATTAAGCCGATGTCGTGTCCGACGATCTGAACGCGTTGGTATCCAAGTTTGCTCGTCAAAGCGTGGATGTCTTCCGCCATGGCAGCCTTGGTATAGCCATCAGCGGGGGTCGAAGACTGGCCAGCTCCGCGCAGGTCAGGGGCTATGACGGTGCGGGTATCGGCGAGTTTCCCCATCAGTGGCCGCCACATATGGCTGGTCTCCGCATAACCATGCAGCAGCACTACTGGATCGCCTCTCCCAGCGACCAGGTAGTGCAGCCGCACACCGTTGACGTTTGCGAAGCGGCTTTCCGTCGCCGGTGCGGACTTTAGAGAACTCGATGTTTTACGAGGAGGCATAAGGCAGTCTACGTCATGAATCGACTAGATTGACCACCTTCGCACTTGCTACGCCCGGCTAAGGTGCTTTTGAGCCGGGGGCAGGAGCCGAAGTTTGATTTCTCCTGGATGACGGGCAATCCGGAAGAGATCCCCCGAACCGCCGTTTCGGTAACTGCCCCGCGTCCGGTGGGTACCGGGCAGGCAAGTTACTCAAAACCCGTTTTACCAGCACTACAAAGAAACAACAATCCGCTTCCGTATCGCCTGCGGTTCCGCGCGGAACTGACCACTAAACATCCGAGTTCAAGGGGAGTAGAGACGATACACTTTGAATAATTAGTGGAACGAACACATGGCAAGGGTATGGCATTTCACACAGCTGATTACGATGTCTATGTCTTTATAGGCGATCCTGCAACCCAGCCACTTTGGCGTTGGGACAAGTGGCAGTTGCTGATGCCGGCCCTTGACGATTTATTGCATGTTGCACGCGGGCCAGCATCGACTCGATCGACACAATTCCTGCCCAATCGCGGCGGAACGGTAAAGTTTGGCAGGATTGGATGGAAAGAATCGGACCAACAGAAATGGACTCACGGTTCCCCACGCACTCTGGAATCGTCTCCAAGCTGGAGGTTTCTCGATACCGAGTTGTGGGCACCAGCCTGGACGCAGTGTGAGAGAGACAGATCTGCTTCGGACATCTTTCTGGCCATTGCGAGCCAGAGTGCTTTCGGAGCCGCTCCCGCATTTGAGCCCGTTATCGTGCTTGCGGTCGTCAGTGAGCTGTCTTGCCGTGAGAACGTGTTAGTGGCCCACGTGATCAAACGACTTCGCGAGCGTGTCAATCCCAAGTTGGTCGCTCATCTTCGCCGACCCTGGGGCCGCTCGACGTTGAGCGGAGTTGGATTTAGTGATTCGATTCAGGAGCTTCACGTAACGGGCTTGTTCAAGCCAGGTCCTAGGCAAGAGCGACCCGTAGATCTTGACTTGTTTGCGGAGGCGTGGGAGCCGGTACGTTGAACCGTGCGTTCAGGGCAGAGGTTACACACTAAGCTTGGCTGCCTTTGTAGTCTTCATTCCTGTAAAGTTTTCGGTAACTTCCCAAGCCGGAAGCATTGGGGCCTGAGTATCATTGTCCTAAACAGGAGATGAAGCATGAGAACCGTTTTGATCATCGTTATCGCCTGTGTTTCTTCGACTTTCCTTCATGGTTGCTCCGCGGCACCGAAGCTCAATACGACAAACACAATCTCGTCGGTTGAGGCGAAACCCAATACGACGGACATAATCTCCGTGGACCAGAGGGCTGGCACGTTCGTGGCCATCTCTCGCCGAGAGCACACGACGGCCCGGATACTTGCGAGGTGTGGAACTGTTTGTCCCAGCCCCGGCAAGAACTTCGCAGGGTTTTGGGCTCTCCCTGCTTCGCAGGTTGCATTTGATGTGATTAAAGAAACGGAAACTGAGGGATTGCAAACGCAGTGATATGTGCAAACAATCTAATCCGGAATCTAATCCGGGACAAATCTAATCCGAATCTAATCCGGGACGGACGAAATGACCCTAATGAAATCGTATCGGTTACCAAAAACCGACGGAGGTACCTCGATTAGTGCCGCGACTGCCTCTTAGCGTATCAGTTGACGAGATGGAGGTAGGGCAGGATCAACTTCAATAGAGCAAACAGAACAGCGATAGGGTGAGGGCGTTTCGGGTACGGTGTGAACGTCCCAGAGCGATGACCTGGTGTTATTTGGCAAGTTGCGCAGGGAGGCATTGGGGCCTTGACTCAGAGGGATTCCGTGAGTGGGGCTCACAAAACTCATACGGATCGGGACAAGCGACGAAACTAAACCGTCTATAGCCACAGGTCCTTGCGCCGTCATGCAAGCGTTCATTTCGACTGACCACTGAGTTGTTGTCGCGGAGGTGGCAGTCGTTAAGCGCAAGCTGTCGGATGTTTGGCAGAAACTCGGAGAGCCGAGAAGGGAGAGGGCCATGAGGACTTGAAAGCGGTTCATGTCAGCCTCCATGACATCTCCTTCAGTATAGGCCAGAGGGTTTCGTGGACAGGAAGCTGTGAAGGAATCGCGTTTGCCGAGGAGGAATCGCTCTTCGGTTTCGAGATGACTGCTCCTGTTCTGATCTTACGTTTACTGATCTCGCGAAGTTAGCCGCCGATGGCAAGGTCGAGACGGATGGGAACAGTGGGCATGGAGATGTCTAAGGAGTTCGTTGAGTTTCTTCCTGGTCATTGCTCTCTGATGGGGGGAGGGGGAGGGCCGCCGCGAGTATAAGATCCCGTAGCCTCAAAATTCCAGTCGAATGGAATCGGATAGAAAGTGCGGATCACATCGCCGTTAATCGTAGTGGGCCGCGGCGCATACACTGGCGGCGTCATCTTTTTCGCGGGGGGTTCGAAGACGATGAAGGCGGCAGCAATATGCTCGCGGTGTCCCAGCAGTCCACACAGCGACCGTCATACCGGTTGCCGTGCAGAGTACAGAGTAGATGTGGGCAGCCTTCTTTGGAGCACTTCGCAAGATTCTGAACAGTCCAACAGATCGAGCACCTAGGCTGCATTGAGGTCCTCACACATCAGACGCTATCTGAAGTGTAGGGCGGGGCGGCTCAAATGTTTCGACGACAAATGACGCCGAGATAGCGTCAAAATCCATCGCTCGGCGTATCGTGGCGTGCACAAGCATCGCTTTAGGAACTCTCCCCAGGCGCATACTGTTTCATGCCGAACAGGACGTTTCTGGTACGGCTCAGAAGCGATGCGATCCAGCAAGTGCGAGCGGCCACCATCGAAGTTCATGGCCAGCATTTAGTATTCCTGACGGCAAAAGGAAAGCTGGCGGCGGTGTTCTTATTGGATCTAGTCGAAAGCTGGAACGAGATAGAACCTGCGTCCCTTTAGGAGTTTTCCCCCAGTCAACACTCAGAGGCGCACGCCCAGCGTGCCGAATAGTTTGGGGCTGCGCCGAGCGCGGTGTGGCGCCTAACGTCTGTGTTATTGGTGGAGGCCTCCCCGGATGGAAACTGAGGATTGTATGCCTGGTCGCCTGCTTTGCGTGGGGAATGACGTGGACCACCTACCGACGCGCTGCGCGGTCCTTAAACGCTCTGGCTACAATGCGAAATCGGTTGCTCTGACGGAAGCTGAGACTCTTCTGCGTACCGAGGAGTCCGCGTTCTTGCAGCAACCGGTAAAACGCCAGCCCTTGTGCTGACCGAACTCACGCTCCCTGACAAACTGCTGGCTCAAGTGGAGCGCCTGCTCTCTGATAGAGATTAGCAACGATGGCCGGCGATGTGTTGCTCCAGTGCCAACCTGGTTTGCTCTGATTTGACTCTAGCTTCATGCGAGATTCGTTCAAGGCGCTCATACTCGTCTCTCGGAGCCGTTCCGATTTTCCGACGCTGCTCCCGGACGGCATTTGAGAAAGCTAGCGTTGCATCATCGTATTGCCTCAACAGGCGACCCTTTTCCTCACAACTCATAACCAAACCATCCTAACTCGTTCTCAAACCGTGCTGCTCCCTGGAGTGGCAGCCCGGCCACCGCAATAGGGCATCTAATTACGCAGGTAACTCACCATGCATTGTCCCGAGTACAACCGACTGCGACAGCGTTACGAGGCAGCGTTACGCCATTGGGGTCACGTCGTCCTGGCTCCCGATGACGGCTCGTTGGGCGCTCTAGCCCGACAAGCTGCTGAGATTAGGCAGAAAGCATTTAACGAGAGGGATGCGGGAAAGAAACGCTTGAGTGATCACATGTTCAACTGCGCCGCCTGTAACCCCAAATTGAGAGCGGATCGCAGAAGCGCAAACTGACCATGAGCGGGCCTCCGAGATGCCGGAAACGCCGGCCCTCGCCGGGCGACAAAGCCATCCCATTAGGGCTGAGCTGCATCTCAATACGGTTATGTCGAAATCCGTGGCATGCACCGAACTCTCAGCACTGAGAGAACACCACAGAAGAATGACCGCGCTGTGGGCTCGACACATGCATCCAGACTCGGCGCTTAGACTAGAAGCGGCCTTTGCTATGGACGTTGCCGTTAGGCTGCTCGATCTCCACCGATTTTAGTGCGCGCGATGTCGTACGAGAGGTACTAAACCCCGGGTCAAAAGTTCGGAAAGATCTCGCTTAGCTCAGGTGACTGCCGGGCAGGAGTCAACCAGTTCGGTGACTTATATTCAGCCAGGACCTCGACGCTATTATGCAGAGCATCGACGAGGAGATTGACAGACTTGAGCGAGCACGCGCCTTGCTGACAGGTCAGACATCCCACGAAGCGTGGTCTACGCGTCACGCCCGGTCGCAGGAAAGTCAGTGCTGCGGAACGGGCAAGAACGGCTGCGGCGCAAAAGGCAAAGATGGGCCAGAGCGAAGCTCGCTTAGCGCCATTTGGCGCCACGCGCCGTTTGCTCACAATCTGGAGCGAACTGCCGGTATATTCGTGAGACTCCCTCAGCCACATCAAAGGGTTCTCTATGCCGTCACGCTTGCTCTGCGTAGGGAAAGAGCTGGATTTCCTCCAAATCCGCTGTGCTGTTCTGCGTCAGAGTGGCTACGATGCGAAATCAGCCACTGTGACAGAAGCTGAGATTCTTCTCCGCGTTGAAGAGTTTGACCTCATCATCGTGTCTGCCTTTTTGAATCAAGAGGCCGTGTGATTTCAGCAGCCGGCGAGACGCCTACGCTTGTTATCGGATGGATTAACGTTCGCTCCCAAAAGGATCTTGGGCAGCGTGAGAAAGTCTAAGCCACATCAGGCCGTGAGCGCGGTCTGCGGCGGGCGCATGTCTCGCAGCGTCGCTCATGCAAATCCAGCCGGTCTTTCGCTGCGTCTCGATCGATCAACGCCCGCCGTTTCACTTCCTGAACAAGCCAGGCGTTATCGCCAGATATCTGAGAAGCCTCATGATTGATCTGGCCCCAGCGGCGAAGTGCGGCTTCATAAAGCTGTTGTAATCGGGCTTTTTCTAGGCAGCTCATACTCACTCACTGTGATGCTGCTAGTCCCCAAGAGGGAGGGCTGACATTTTGCGCCTGGGGACGGGCGAGAATGGCTGCGGCGCAAAAGGTAAGATGGGCCAAAGCGACGAAGGAGACGATCACGATCTTCTCAACCGCGCGTACTGCTCTGGAGTCAGTCTCAGGAACACTCCACCTCTGCCGCTCTCGATCGCGTGCTCCAACATCTGCCGGCTCTCTGAGTTGCTCCAAGCCTCACCCCGCCTGGCCAGCTCTCGGATCTTCTCTGGGTCTGTGAACGTCAGCTTCCAGGGCAAAGGAGTTTTCAGGTCGGCTTCTAGGAACTGGACTTGCCCACCTTCACGCTGGAAGAAGCTCATATATACCCGATGGCTCGGCCTGTCGTAGCGAGACATGAAGCTAGTATAGGCGAACAAAAGACGAAAATGTCCATAGGTTCATTGGCTATAGGGTCACTTCCGTCTTTCCTGCTTTTTCAAAAGGAGCTTATCGGTGGCTTTAACCTCATCTGCATTCAGAGCGTTGCATGTGCGGTAGGTGATGATCAAGCCAATCGTCACGGGATCGGATAGAGGGCTCTTGCCGCAATTTGCTTGGTGAAGATAGTCCACGGCGGTTCTGCCCTCACGGTCCTTCAGTGTCACGTTCGCACCCGCCTTCAGCGCTTGCCGAAGCTCATCAGCCGCAGCCCGCGCGGCCAGGAACATCAAGGCTGTCTGCCCTTCTTCGTTCTGCCAAATTACTTTGGCCCCTGCTCGCACAAGGTCAGCGTCCCACCATCCCTGGCTGGCTGATGCGATCAAAGGAGTGTCGCCCCGAATCGATACGTGGTTTGGTTTGGCACCTGCATGGAGCAGCAGCCGAACTGCTTCTGAATGGTTGCCCGCTGCTGCATACATCAAAGCGCTCCACCCGCTGGCATCCGTCTCATTCACATTCACCCTAGTGCCGATCAGCCTGGTTACTTCCACGACGTCCGCCCGGGAGGCAGCCCGGATGAGCGGAGTGACTCCAGGCTTCGGCAGATAGGCGTCGCTCGAGATCCGAGTTATCGGCTCGCCGGCAGGATCGCCATGTCTCCAGAAATGGGAGTTGGAGGTTTCGTCGATAAGAAGCTCTCGCTTCTGTTCTGCGAGTGGAGCGGAATTCGCATAGTCAGAGACAACTCGAGTACGACCGGCAATGGTTACGGCTACCGTTACGGTTGCGCTGTCGGTGACTGGGCGGCTGTATTCACGGCAGAGTGACCAGAATTCCCGCGTTCGAAAATGTTCGATGAGGCCGCGAGCTGCGGACGGATCGATGCGGCCTATCCGGTGTCCCGGCGCCACGACGAATCTGGAGCCATCCCACACAACTGTGCCATCTGCGTTCACCCTGACAGCGTAGCTGGGGCACGAACCGTAGCAACCCGACCTGGAAAGCTCCACAAAATCAGCGGGTGTTAACTCCCCGGGGACATTCTCATCTTCTGGCGAAGGACACTTCGACGCCCCTGTGTCTCCAGCGACAGCGGCGACCTCAAAACTCCGGAAGGAGTCATGATTGATGGTTACGGAGGAACCGTCTCGCGGATCGTCAACTCCGTCAACATGCTTGAAGCGGATTGTCGTACGGTACGAGGCAGCCGGGCTTCCCGATTCAAATCGCCAGGTCTTTACGAAGGATTCCGCCGCTTTTGCGAGCAGCGGATTGCCCTGCAACGTCGACACCGAGAAAACGTTGCCCTGCTGGTCCAGAGAAAATTCAAGTGTCACTGACCCTTCCATGCCGAGCGCTTTCGCGATCGGCGGATAGGCAGGTCGCCCGTGAGACTTGAGGACGGGTGAATTCCCGGCGTTGGCCGCCGAGAGAAGCATGGCCCATAGAACGAGACCGCAAACCACTGGAGATTTCATCCTGTGAGATTGTAGCCCGGTCACGAAAAACGATGCCCAGTTTTGGGCGCGGATTACTTCTGGCTAGCGACAATCCGCCCGGAACGCGCTTTGAGCAATGCAGGCTGGTCTTTAGGGACTCTAGATCAAGAGTTGAACTTACCGGGAACGCCGTCAAAACTACGTCGCTATCCAGGGGGGCGGTCGGGCCAAATCGTGTCGCAGAGCCGATCACGATTCGTCTCGACGTGGAAGTTCATAGGGTTTCCGGGAATTACATCTCGTTTGAGCGAAGGCTCTCAAAGGATTGGCTCTAAGCAACCTTTGGAGTCGTCAGGACGCTCCGTCTCTGAAGGGCTTGAGGAGCGCAATCTCTTGAGTCACCAAGGCTCCAAGGATATATAGCGATCGGCACTGCTAATGAATACCCGCTGAAATGCCATGGTTGGGAGTATCCCGTCTTCCCGGGGCGGCGGCCCGTCGCCTAGTGAATTCATCGGCACGACAAACGGCACTTGGCGAACATACTTTGTTCCGACCTCTAGGTCTTGGGCGGCGAAGACCGCAAAGGCCTGGTCGACGCCATTTACAACACGTCTGAGCACGGAAGTTCTGGAGATGTTGCGAATCTGAGGACATGTTTCATAAAGCACCGGTGCGTTGCTACCCGAGTCCAGCCGCAAGAGCATTGGAGCCGCTTTGGCGGCAGACAACCTGGCAGAGACGATCATGGGTCGAGTGAATGGCAAATCGTCCTGCGTCCCGCGCGGTTCGGCGAGCGCAACGTGCTCGCCTCTGATTGCCAGTGCAAGCGCACGCGAGTCATCGAGACACAGAAGGTGAAGGCGATTGTCGATAAGTAGGTCGAAGTGCTCCAGATAGTTGTCCCCAAGGATGCCGCGGATGCGGGGATCAGCCTCCTTGAGTTGCGTCAAATCCTGGATGACGACGAGCGAGTTGGGAATCATATGCGTTCCAGCCTGGAGTTGGTCGACGATTGGCGGATGCGTAACGGGCGAAGGTTGCTACGCCGCCTATGCCGGTGGTGCCATGTGCCTTCAGACCTAGATCGACGGCGAGAGAGCTGTCGACGGTAGTGATCTGGGCTCCGGTGTCGACCAGAAAGTCGTAGGGGCCCGAGTGGTTGATCTCAACAGGCACAATTATTAGGGAGCCTTGGACAAGGCGCAGAGTTAAACTAGCGACGTTTCCCGGACAACGCGGAGCTGCGTAAAGCGCGGGGAGGACCAGAATGGCAAGACTAGCTGATGTTGTGAACCTCATGAGCGACATTGGCAATCACCTCAGCCGGATGGGCTGGCTGCAATGTCGCCGCGTGCCTCCACACTGTCGTGACGGCGCTCTGACCATTCTCTGAAAAGCAAGTGACGGGGTCGTGATGGATCACAAGTACTTTGTTTTCAGGTTTGGGGATATAGAGGTCAAAGAACGCGAGTTCCTGCTGATCAGGTCAGGGGAAGCCGCGCAGGTGGAGCCCAAGGCATTTCGTGTGCTTTTATTGCTGCTACGAAACCCTGGCAGGTTGGTCACCAAAGACGAGATTCTGAGCAAGGTCTGGACTGACTCTGCTGTCTCAGATAACTCGCTCACGCGCAGCATCGCCACTTTGCGGCGGCTGCTGGGTGACGATACGCGGGAGCCACGGTATATCGCCACTGTGCACACCGTCGGTTATCGCTTCCTCTGCGACGTGCAGGTGATAACTGACCTGGCGGGCGTTGCGACAGAAAACGACTTGAATGGCGCAGTCGATTCGGACCACACCCCAACCACGGTGCAAAAGGTAGACGCCCGCACGATTCCAGCCGAATCTTCTCAATCGCCCTCCTACCAACCCATTGGTTCAGGTCTTCCGCGTGAATCAAGAATCCCTGGGCTGCACGCGCCGGAGCTGCCGGTCCTGTCCTCGCTCCCGCCTTCCTCTCCGCCTCTTTCCCCGTTCAGCAAGTTGCTCCGGCATTCTGTGCTGATAGCCGCGATTGTCCTCATCGCGCTCGCGGCCGCAGCAATCTGGCTTTCCCGGCGAGGGACGCCGCATCTTCCTGCTACCGAAAAACGCGTCACCTCCAATCCCCCGGACGCGCCGATTCACAGGGCGGACGTTTCTCCCGATGGCAAGTACGTCGCCTACACCGATCCCACGGGCCTCTATCTGCGCCACATCGCCACCGGCGAAACCCACCCCTGGGGCGTGCCGAAAGATTTCATTGCTTACCCCAACAGTTGGTTCCCGGACGGCACTCATCTCCTGGTGACGCGTGTCGAGGGCGCGGCCATGAAACGGAGCCTTTGGAAGCTTTCTCTCCTCGGTGGAAGCCCGCGGATGCTGATGGCTAGCGCATTTAGCGGCGTGCTTTCCCCTGATGGTTCCCGGATCGCCTACCTGGCCGTTCCTGAATCGCGCCAGCGAACTTTGGTCGATGGACTCTGACGGGGCGAATCCGCGAAAGATCGCGACGGCAAAGCCGGGTGGGTTTTTTTGGACGCCCGTATGGTCGCCGGACGGGCAACGGATTGCCTATATCGAAAGCGCTGGTTCTCCGGCCGATCCCGCTGACTTTGTCTTTACCTTGCAGACGCGCCACGCCGGCGGAGGTGACCCACAGGTCGTCTTGAGCGACACCCGGCTAAAGCCGGCTCTGTGCTGGGTTGCAGATGGACGAATTCTGTTCGCCTACCGGGAGGACCTGAACAACGAACTCTTCGATGAGGGGGTTCGCTCCATTCAAGTGGATCAACGCACCGGCAAAGCGACCGGTGCGCCACAAATTGTCGCCCATGGTCAGGGCCGCATTGGCACTCTCAGCGTTACCGCGGACGGCAAGCGGCTTGTTCTCTGGAGAGAAAACACCCAGGGTCAGTCGTTCATTGCCGAATTCGAAGCCGGTTCGCAGCGGTTGAAGACGCCTCGCCGCCTGACCCTGGACGCAAACGGCAACATAGCTACGGCATGGACGTCCGACAGCAAGTCGGTGCTTTTCGTCTCCAACCGAAACGGCACATGGAAGCTCTTTCGACAGGCCATCGACGAGACTACGGCCGAAGTCCTGGTGGAGGGGCGCAGCCTCTTCCTGCCGCGTTTGAGCACGGATGGATCGCAGGCCCTCTACTTGTCCTACCGGGAGCCCTACGCCACTTCTCTTCCGGTCGCCGTGATGCGCGTACCGCTTGCTGGAGGACCCCCTCAACTGGTCTTGCAAGCGCCGGATATTGGCAATTTTCAGTGCGCGGGACCGCAATCGCGATTGTGCATTTTCAACAAGGAAGTGGGAGCGGCCACCGTCTTTATCTCTTTCGATCCAGAGCATGGCATTGGTCGGGAAATCACCAGAATCAACAGCCGGCCTAGCTGGGAGTGGAGCCTGTCGCCCGACGGATCGCTGCTGGCAATGTTTCACGACGCCCATGCAATCCGATTCCTGTCGTTGAAAACCGGAGCAGCTCATGATGTGCAGGTGAAGAACTGGCAACTGAGCAACGGCGATTGGTCAGCCGACGGCAAGAGTGTATACATGCCTAGCGTTACGTCCACCGGTGTACCAGTGGTTCTCAACGTGAATGAGGAAGGTAAGGCAGAGGTAGTTTTGGAGGGCGGCCCGAATACTGAGTTCTGGTGCCTGATTCAGTCGCCTGACGGGCGCCACGCGATCGTACAGGAGCAGGTTCCCGGCGACAATAACGTCTGGATGGTCGATAACTTCTGAGTTATCCCACGGACCTATATGCTTATCTGGCCCACAGCTGCCGGGTAGGCGAAGCCACAGTTGCGCGTGCTCTTCCGGCGTTCCGTAGCTCAATGAGCTATGAGGGCGATGGAGAAGTGATATCATCCGCTATAGCCTGCGCATGCTCGCGAAGAGCCCCGGCTTCACCGTCATCGCAATTCTCTCCCTGGCGCTCGGTGTGGGAGCAAACACGGCCATCTTTACTTTGATCAACCAGCTCATGCTCCAGGAACTTCCTGTTCGTCAACCGGGCCAATTGGTATCGTTCGGCGAAGCTTCCGGTGGCGGCGTAGCCGGCACAGTAGCAGTAGGAGCGGGCGGCCTGTTTTCTTACGACTTCTATCGCCAGATCGAGAACCGGCACGAGTTTTTTCAGGACATCAGTGCCTCTGCCAGTTTCACTCTCCCTGCTGGTGTGCGGCTCCCAGAAAGTTCAACGGCACCCGCAAGCGTTGCCTTCTTCCAGATGGTGTCGGGAAACTACTTCGCCGTCCTCGGCATTCAACCGGCCCTGGGCAGGTCGATCCTCCCCAGCGACGAACAGGCTCCCGGCCGCAACCCTGTTGCGGTTCTTAGTTACCACTACTGGCAGTCGACCTTGGCGAGGGATCCATCTGTGGTTGGCAGGACCATCACAGTCGACAAAATTCCATTCACGGTCATCGGCGTGGCGTCGCCGAGGTTCTTTGGCCTAAATGCGGACGCGCAACTTCCAGACCTTTGGCTGCCGCTCACCATGCAGAAAGAACTGATGGAGTCTTCCTCTTTGCTGGACGCCCCCGACTTGTACTGGCTTCATTTGATGGGCAGGCAGAATGCGGGCGTAAACATGGAGCAGGCGCAGGAGTGGTTCACCGCCCAGGTTGTGCGTTACATGCGCGACCTGGAAGGGCCCCACCTCTCGCCGGCCCGCATGCAGCAGATACAGGGGATAAAATTGATGCCCGGCGCGCGAGGCGGTTCTGATCTGCGAGGGCAATACAAGGAACCGCTGCAAGTGCTTATGGGTGTCGTCGTCTTGGTTCTGCTGATCGCATGCGCCAACCTGGCGAATTTTCTGCTTGCCAAGACAATCTCTCGCGCGCGTGAGATATCGACCCGCCTGGCACTCGGGTCGACTCGAGCGCGCATCGTTGGCCAGGTCCTCATCGAGACGCTTCTTCTTTCCTTCAGCGGAGGAGTGCTGGGGCTGCTGCTGGCTTTTTGGGGAACCCGAGCGCTTATCAATTTCGTGATGGCAGGGGCCAGTTATACCATCTTCAATCCCAGACCCGACGCTCGCGTTTTGGCCTTCACCTTCGGTATCTGTTTGCTGACAGGGTTGCTCTTCGGTATTGCGCCTGCCGTGCGTGTCTCACGTACAACCGTGGCTCCCGCCCTTAAGGCGAACGCCCACACGGCTGCGGGTGGGGGTGGAGCTTCCGGCCGTGTAATCGCAAAGATGCTTGTGGTCGTTCAAGTCATGCTATCTCTCATCCTCCTGGTGGGCGCGGGCCTGTTTCTGCGGACCTTGCGCAACTTAGAGAAGGAAAATTTGGGATTCGAAAGCAGCAAGCTGCTCCTGGTCCAGTTCATACCTGAGGCGGCTGGTTACCTACCTCCGCAGCTCAGTGGCCTCTATGACAATATCCTGGAACGTGTCGGTGCTCTACCCGGAGTGCGTTCCGCAACGCTCTCTAGCGTGCCCGTCATGAATCCGGGACAGTGGGGCTCCCCTATATCCATTTTGGGCTACGCCGCCAAACAAGACGAAACCGTTGATACCGTGGGAAACTTTGTTGCTCCCCGTTACTTCGAGACCGTAGGCATACCTCTGCTGCTCGGCCGTCCGATCGGGCCACAGGATACGGCTACGTCATCTAAGGTGGTGGTCGTCAATCAAACTTTCGCCAACAACTATTTTCCTAGTGGCGACGCTATTGGGCGCACCTTCACGATTGCCGATCCCAGGGTTCCAGGTACGTGGCAGATCGTGGGTGTTGTGCGGGATGCGAAATATGGCAGCTCGCGGGAGGCGCCCCAACGCATGATCTACCTCCCCCTGGTCCAGATCGCTGGTCCCCACGCCTATGCTCACTCCTTGCAGGTTCTGACGGTTGGCGATCCGGTCCGCGTCAGCGAAGAAGTCAGGCGGGCGCTGGCACAGGTCGATCCTAATTTGGCGGTTCTCAAAATAGCGACGATCAGCGAGCAGGTGAACCATCTGATGGATCGGGAGCAATTGATCTCTCAACTCTGTACATGGTTCGCGGTCCTGGCTTTGCTGCTCACGTCCATCGGACTCTACGGGGTCATGACTTATAACGTCGCCCGCCGCACCCATGAGATCGGCGTCCGCATGGCGCTCGGCGCTCAAAAAAGGAAAGTGCAGTGGATGATTCTCAGGGAGTCTTTGTTGCTTCTTGGTATGGGCGTGCTCCTCGGAGTGCCGGCGACGATGGCAGCGACTCGCCTGGTTGGGGCGCAGCTCTTCGGTCTGAGCCCATCAGACCCACCCACGTTTATCATCGCCATCTTTGCCATCTCTATGGTGGCGCTACTGGCCGCACACTTTCCCGCACGGCGCGCAAGCAGAGTGGATCCGATGGTCGCTCTGCGCGACGAATGAGTGTTCGCGAAGGCTCGGTTGGTTCGGGCATCGATGGGACGGGCTGGAGTAACCACTATTCCGCCGCGCACCACGCTGATGCCGTTCAGGTGGTGATTACTCCATCTGTCCCTTCGATGCCACAGGGGCAAGGCAGGAAGTTACTCGCACGCATTTTCAGTAAGTTCCCTCCCCATCGGGCCACGGCCCGGCAAGTTACCAGGAACCCGTTTCTCGGGAGCTCCGTTTCAACTGGCGAAGATCCAGTTGGTCGAGGGTCGTTTTGCCCGCTCTTTCATGGAGGCAAACGATCTATACTGGCCTCTCTGTGCGCGCGCCGAGCGCAGAACTCTCGAACTTGTAGAACGCTTCCAGGATGAAATCTTCGAGGTGGCGGCTGTGATCGAGAGCCACTTGCGGGTATGCCGAAGCGTCTCTACTGACGTATTTGAGCAGCTGGAATGCGTCGTTCGGGTCCGTGCGATTGGAAATGCAGACGGTGAAATAGATGCGAAGCGAGAAGCGAAATAGGCGAGCTGTTCCGCACGCGGGCCGGGAGTTACGGAGGGATGGCGAGCAGGAGGACGAAACCTGAGATGAGCGAACTGGGAGGAGACCTTCGTTATGCGCTGCGGCAGTTGCGCAAGAATCCGGGGTTCGCGATCGCAGCGGTTCTGACCCTGGCCCTCGGAATTGGCGCAACCACCGCCATGTTCAGCCTGGTCGATCGGATTCTGTTCCGCAGCCTGCCTTATCCGCACGACAGAGAACTGGTCTCGGTTGGGATCATCGCGCCGATCATCGACGGCGAGTTTCTGTTCGCATCGAGTTATCTCGACTGGCGGCAGCATCAGACCGCCTTTGCCAACTTTGCCTCCTCCACCGGCGTGAGCGACTGTGACCTGACGGAAAACAATCCAATTCGCATCGCGTGTGCTGCGGTGTCCTCTTCGTTCCTGCCGACTTTTTCCATTCAGCCAGTACTTGGGCGCAATTTCACGCGCCAGGAAGATGAGCCGAATGCACCGCATGTAGCCCTCATCTCGTACAGCTTTTGGCAGAACAGATTTGGCGGGAACCGCAGCGTTGTGGGCGGCGCCATCCAGCTCGATGGTCGACCCACGCGCATCATCGGGGTGCTGCCGAGCGATTTTGAATATCCCACACTGGCACATACCGACGTGGTTTTGCCGCAAGCCCTCGATGAAGCGATGGTGCAACGTCACGAGATGGGACAGGTGGTACGCGTATTCGGGCGCATGAAGCCCGGAGCCACGCTGGAACAGACCAAGGCCGAGTTGGAGCCCTTGTTCCGCGATTTCGTGCAGGCCGCGCCACCTCCGTTCCGGCAAGTGCTCAAGTTGCAGGTCCGGTCGATCCGCGATCTGCAGGTGCACGATTCACGGCGCGCAGCGTGGTTGCTGCTGCTATCGGCGTTGGCGGTGCTCGCGATCGCCTGTTCCAACGCCGCCAACTTGGTTTTGGCGCGAAGTGCGGGCAGGCGTCAGGAGTTGGCGGTTCGATCCGCGCTCGGCGCCGGCCGCGCCCGTCTCTTCCAGCAGAGGCTGACGGAAGCTTTCCTGCTTGCCATTCTTGGCGGGGCTGCGGGTGTCGGACTGGCGTACTTGATCATTCGCACGTTCGTGACGCTGGCGCCGGCGGGAATTCCGCGATTGTCTGAAGCTTCGGTCGACGCACGAATTCTGTTCTTTGCCCTGCTGGTTTCGCTGGCTTCGGCAGTTTTCTTCGGCACATTGCCTGCTCTGGAAAAGCCCGGGCAAATGCTGACGGTGAATGCCACCGTCGGAGTGCGCAAAGGGCGCGTGCGGCAACTTTTGCTGGTCGCGCAGGTCTGGATGGCCGCCGTTCTGCTGGCGAGCGCATTCTTGTTTGTCCGCAGTCTGCGCAACCTGGAAACCCAGTCGCTCGGGTTCGACACGCAGAACCTTGTGACCGCTCAGATCACGTTAGGGCAGCAGAAGTATTCGTCAGCGAAGCAGCGGCTTGCCTTCTTTGAAGAGCTGGAGCGCCGATTGAGCGGACTTCCCGGAATGCAAGCTGTGGCGCTGGCCGACTCCCTTCCGCCGGGGCCTCCGAGTCGCACGATGCCCTTTATAGCCCTGCAGGCGGAAGGCGAGCCGCCTTTGGCCGCCAGCGAAGGAATCGGAGGCGTTGTAGGATGGCGCTCGGTGACGCCGAACTATTTCTCGGTGCTGGGGATTCCTGTCCTGAGGGGACGCCCTTTTGCAGAGCAGGATCGCGCTCCGGAAGCGCACACCATCATTCTCAATCAGGCTCTGGCGCGGAGGCTGTTTCCCAATGAGGAAGCGTTGGGCAAGACAGTACAGTTTCGAACCGACAGAACCGCGCTAACGGCGCCCTTCACGGTGATCGGAATTACCGCGAACGCAGAGAACCAAGGGCTGGGCGGAAGCCTCGGCCCCGAGTACTACATGGTGCGCCGTCATACCGAGAATGACGTGATCTTCAATTACCCGGATTCGCAGCACATCAGCATGATCGTCCGCAGCCCGATGGGGGCGGAAACAGTCGCGCAAGAAATGAGGCGTGCAATCGCGAAACTCGATCCCACTCTTCCGGTTGACGCCGGCACCATGGGGCAGACGGTCGCCAAGCTGGCGGAGCGTCCTCGATTCAGCGCTTCGCTTCTTTCGCTGTTTGCCGTGGTGGGACTTCTGCTGACTGCACTCGGCATTTACGGGGTTGTTTCCCTCCAGGTGAATCAGCGCACACAGGAGATTGGGGTGCGCATGGCGCTGGGAGCGACCCACAAGGACGTGATCGGAATGATGGTGTGGCAAGCATCGCGGTTGATCGCAGCCGGCGCGGTCGCCGGCATTCTCGGTTCGGTCCTTGTGGCGCACTGGATCGGCTCGCTCCTGTTCGGGATTCAGGCCAACGATCCGACTACGTTGATCGCGGCGGCTGCGGTCCTCGTGCTGGTTGCGGTTATCGCAGCGTGGATTCCCGCCCGCCGCGCGATGAGTGTCGATCCGGTGGTGGCGCTGCGCTACGAGTAGTCGCTCATAAATGCCTTGTGCTCGCAGAGTTCCACCGAGTCACCCAGCTTTTTAATCCTCTCAAACTCGCCTTTGGCGGCTTAGCCACTGCCTTATTCATCTCGACATCAGCCCGTGAATTATTCGCGGGACGGAAGACGGGAGATTCGGAAGTGATCCTTCGTAGTTACAAACAGACGGAAGCTTCCGAAATACTGCTTCCGATTTGACGGCTGACCTCAACCACCGGTTCCGCTCGTATGACCGGCTATCCGGACAGAACTCGAAAGTCGGGGCTATGTCCGGATTGCCGACTATCCATTCTAAGTTTCCTCCGTGACAGAAGTGGCACTTTGTAAAAAGGGCAAGTCGTTCACCGGTCTCTGCGGTTCATCCTATTGGTCGCAGTTCGGCACGGCAAAGTGCCACTTCCGTCATCGAAAATACCACCGAAATACCGGTTGTCGAACTGTACTTAACTTGGGACCGTAAAGAAGAAATCCTCACTGGGCGAGTGGAGTGGGAGCGAGGGTCGAGGCCGCGCCCTTGCGATTGTCCGGAACCTCCTTTTCCGTCGGTCCCGTCAATTCGGAGCACTGTCAAGCCGGGCGAGCTCCTGCTTCGCCATGTCGCCTGTGAGTGAGTCCTTCGCATATTTCAAACAATCGTGCAGCTCTGTCTCGGCGGCTCGCAGATCGCCTTTGAACTCGTCAATCTGCGCCAAGAGAAGGTGCAGAGGCGTGAGCTGGTGATCCACATCCAACCTTTTGGCCTCGAGCGCTCTGGATTCGGCGTCGTTCACCCTATCGAGATTGAAGAGCGCAAGTGCGCTGACGAAATACGCAAGCCTCTTGCTCTCCTGGCTCAATGAGGCGGCACGGTTGCTCTCATCGAGAGAGGCCTTCCATCTCCGCTTTCGCGCGTCAATTTCAGCCAGGCAGAGTTGGGCAGGCCAATAGGAAGGATCGTGGACAACCCCTTCCGTGCAGGCGTTCCTAGCCTCGTCCCATCGTTCCGTCGCTTCCAATATCTTTCCCAGCATCACCCATCCGAATGCGTCGGGGGAGTACTGGACCGCCTTTCGCAGGTGTTTCTCCGATTCCGCAAGTTTTTTGGATCTCAGAGCAGTGCAAGCCCTCTCATATTCGTTCTGCACTTTCTCCGGCACTTGAAGAGATTGGACGCTTACAGTTTTCGACAAGCCTGGAAAGGGTTCAAGCATGCATTTAAGCGGTGGATGCTGCCCGACGCGCCCATCCATCATGTCTCTTTGATCAATTTCGTTGGACAGCTCTTCCATTTGCCGGGCTCGCAGATCATTCGAACCCGCCCGACCAATCCCATTAGCATCTGGACCGCCTGGGACCACCTGGGCCGTGAGGAGCCGGCCGCTGAAAGCGAACAACAACAAAGCGCCACTTATGCATTTTATCGGGACCGTTCGACTTGGTTTGCCGTGCGCAAAATGCCTGAGCGAAGAACACCTGGGGGAAGAAACGGCTAACATGGGGGAGTCTCCAACGTTATTGGTCTGTTTGAGTAGGGACGGCAGGAGGCCGGAACCTCTTCAGAGGCGCCACCGGACTGCCGCACTCCGATGGAGTTAGAGGCATGGGAGGGGCCAAAGTCATGACTCGTACCTTCTGTACTCGAAGTGATTGAGCGAAAACTGGTTGCGGGGGGGATGCGGCAGGCGCGAGCCGGATGTGTCGACTGCTTTCGAGACATTTTTTCGACAGGTGTCAGTCTTACGACGTTTTGGTCGAATTTTTGTGCCGGTTCATTCAGTTGCCGTCGGTCCGCTCACAGCGAGCAGCTGTGCCACGAACAGATGGCCACGAGTTTGGTGACAGATTTGGAAGTGACCCTAAAGGGAACGGGTTCATAGGGTACGTTTCGTCTGCTCCACGCCGCCGCGAAATCATTGAGTTTGGCAACTTAAACGCACCGGCAACAAAAATACGACCATGGTGGCTGAAAGCTCATCTAAGGTGGTAACAGCCTGCCGCTCCGGGGGTTGCAACTTGCGAACGTGAGCGCAAGGAACAGGGCCGGATTGGTCGAAATATCTGTTTCTCTCCCGAGCGGACCAAAGTCAGTAAGAGACAGTCTCAGCCGAAGGGACTTGCTATGTTTACGGTTTGTGAGGTGTTACAACGTGCGCGTCTCGATCAGGGGATTGATTTGGCTACAGTCGCCGCACGCACAAAAATCAAAACAAAATACCTGCAGGCCATCGAGGCCGGCGATCGCAAGAGTCTGCCGGGCGGGTTCTTTTACAAGAGTTTCGTTCACCAGTACGCCACATTCTTAGGGGTGGACACGAGAGCGATCGACGCTGAGGTCGATCGCGTGTTGAGCGCGGATCCTCCTCTGCAGTTGCCCACGGCAGTCAGGCAAACACCTGTGAAGCTGTCGTCTCGGTCCTGGACTGCGAGGACATATTTTTCATATGCCGCTCTTGTCGTCGTACTAGTAGCTTGCGCTCGAATCGATGGTTGGTGGCACGAGAGCCGCACGGTTGCCACGAAGAAAAACGAGAGCCGCGCTCCGGTTTTGGAAAACACTACGCGGCGGACGGCGGCAAGCCCTGCCACCGGGCGGGTTTCACTCGCTGCTGTTTCCCAGGTTGCAGCCGGGCTCGACACGGCTGCGCCGCTTGCTGCTGCGGTGAGGCAGGACGAGCCTGCGGCTCCGGCTGGTTCCATAGTCGAGCTTGCTTTGACTGCTACGGAAGAGACCTGGCTTTCAGTTTCTTCGGATGGCACGCCAGTCTTCTCGGGCCTTCTCGAGGCCAATCAGACAAAGACCATCGAAGGCAAAGAATTCGCCAAGTTACGGGTTGGCAACGCGGCCGGCCTGGAAGTGCGATTGAATGGCAAGCCGCTCGGCCCGTTGGGCGCACACGGTCAAGTTCGGGATCTGGCCTTCACATCGGACAAGTTCCAATTTGTGTCGTCGCTCAATGAGAGCGAGTAAGGACCCATCGAATGGGTAGTCACCGAATTGGCGTGATTTCTCTCGCCGTGTTCCATGATCGGTTGGATCCATTATTTGGTTAGTTAGATCCATTATTTGCAGCCCTGACTCGCGCCGCGCACGCCGGCGATCCCACCATGTCAGTTCGAACTGGCACTCCGCCAGGCGGGCTTGAAGCGCGGCCTTGAGAAAACCGGGGGCAACTCAATCCACTCCTGCGTGGGGATCGGACGGGACGTTATCTCCGCTCGGTTAATGCGTCGACAGGATACCCATTCCCAAAAGATTGGGATACTTTTCGTCAGTCCCCAGTCGGCCTCAAAACGTACAGGTCCGGATGATCGCTCTTTCACCTTCCCAGACCGGTCTGCTTGCGCAGACATCCTAGAGGTCTCCCGGTTCTCGTGCACAATGTTTCCTGACGTGCCTGGAGTCTTCGACTACGCCGAGCCCAGCGGCCACTCTCGAGTAGCGCAGCGCACCGGTGTTGCCTTTCCACTGACAGAAAAGGGTCGGCACTCAGTTGTATATTTTCGGAGCTCAATCGTCCAGGCCGCCAGTACTTCTGTCTACGCTTCGCTATGACTCCTCGAGTCTTGCCTGTATTCTCAACTCTTTTCGAAGTTTGGTGGACAGAGAGCGCCGGATGAACCGGCATATTGTAGGGGATGAAAGAGCCCACAGGAAAGGAAGTTTCGTGGACGGAGCTGGCACTTTCAGAAACTCCCCCCCGCGCGCGAAAGCCCGTCACGAAACTATCGAATCATCGGAATACAAGCGTTGATTTAATCGGAACTGCGGAGCAAAATGTTCGGACAGGAGAGCGGGCGCTGCTTTTGGAATTGCGAGAGTGTCCATCCGCCGATTGAAGGTCTCGCCCCCAGTGTGAGGAGCCATGGGCGACCCAAAGCAGCTTGTTCGGTCGGGCAAATCGATCAATAGAAGCAATCGGTGGGGCAAGATGACTACAACCTTTTTGAGCGAGGAATAACGGTCCTAATGCCCACCCCACCCCTGTTTTTTCTGCCGTTCCTGCCTCCGGAGTTAGCAGAGGCTTCCTATGCCCATATGGCGGAGAAGTGCGACAAAATCGCCCCGGGCCCGCGAGGCAGAGTGTATTCCATAAGTTTTGTGCACGAGAGAGTCGTCTGGGTTGCTACAGTGGGCAAACACCTTAAGGGTCACAGGCCAAGGCATAGAGCCACGGCGAGGTTGATAGAAGACCCCGCAATGGTCCTTGCCATCTTTCCGGGTACCCCATACACCATAGTCACAGATGCCCTGCATACCACCGGCTCCAACTTCCAAAATATCTTCTTCGGAACACCTCTGGAGGTCGAATATTTCTCTCTGCCACCTTCTGCGTAAGGAAATCGTCCCCCGCATCAGGCGATTTACTTACCGCAAGCAGTATTCCGTTTCCCCTCGCCTTCCAGCGATATCGCGCCGCCTCTTCACCGGTTGCGCAATCATCGATGAGGACAACATGACTGATTCGAGACGAGTATTCACAAGCAACGTAGCCCGATAAGATCTGTAAGGCAGTTCTATGCTTCGCGCCCGAGGCCGCACGATATGGTTGAGGAGAATGGATTTCCGCTGGAAGCCCCATTGTTGAAAAAGGGGGGCCCGAAGGACCCAGGCGGGTTGGACTGTCCGGAGTACGTCAAGGCGCTGTTCGCTGCGGGTGAGCGTGCCACTCATACGGGCATTTGCCTATTGGACACTCAGACACGATTTGACTGGGTGAATGCCGCTCTTGCGAAAGAGACGCGAGCGACCATCGATCAACATATCGGGAAGACTTCACGCGAGATTGTGGGTGATCTGGCTACACAGATCGAGCCAATTTACGAAAGGGTGTTGGCGACGGGTAAGCCAGCGTCCGTCTGGCTGGCGGGTCATGTGAGGGACACAATCGAGGCCGGCCATTGGTTCGATTACTGCTTTCCTATCCCCGGCAGCTCGCAGCGAGTGCAGCAATTAGGCCTTTTTGTCGTGAATGTCACGGCGGAAAAAGAGTCGGCTGCGATCTTCGACGCACTGGCGGGAAACTTGCCGTTTGCAGTGGACCACTGCGCGCAACTGCTGCGAGGACTTGATGAGGCGATCCACGGATATTACTTAGGGCTGGAAATGAGCTTTCTGGAACTTTCGCGTCACTCCACGGATGTTGCCAGAAACGTCCACCACTTTCGGTCGAAGCTTCAAGGACTGGACAGTGAGATTCACCTGATTCGCGAACTCGTCTACGCAATTATCGACCGATTGCGCGTTCCCTCATGCTGAGAAGCATGTGTGGCATCTCTGCTGCTCCGCGACGATAGTCAGCTTACCAATGGAATGGTCACCATGATGACACGCCCGATGCTTTCGATTTCTGTCCTGTACCTCCATCTCCTGCTTGGGGCTGGCGATAGCGAGTGCGGTATCAACGTCAGCCAGCCTGAGTTTTCGTCCAAGTCGCACCAGCCGCAGACATAGCCGTCCCGAGTCATCAGGAAATGGATGGGCCGTCGGAATTCGTGGGTCCAGTTTCTTCGAGTTGAGATTGCCCGTTTTTGCGTATCGATCTGAACGATAGAACCCGCAGGGATCATAGGGTGCAGGGTCAGGTCGTGTTTTCCAATGATTCCACGCCTGTATGGCGTCGGTGACTGACCGTTCTCCACAGCGAGTAGGCTGGTCTCGTTGTCGGGCGGCTGAGCGGGAACAGGCTTATCCGAAACCACATTTGCCTGTGCCTCGAGCGATCCCTCGCCTAGAATCATGCTTGCATTTTCAGGGGAGAGCTGTCTGGGAATCAGGTTCTGTCCGCTTCCGGGATCAATGCAACGCAGCAGTTGCGCCGGCGAGACGTTATAAATCTGTGCCAATGCCATTAGCTTACTGACGCTCAATTCGTGCTCTTCGCGCTCCAGGCGGTGAAGCCAACTGGCCGAGACCTGGTAAGACTGATTTCCCTTTTCCTGGGCCAAGCAAAGGCTGCGTTTCTCAACCTCTCGCAAAGAGAGTTGCCACTGGCGCCGAATTGTGAGGAGCCTCGCGCCAATGCCTCCCATCAACACCCCCTCAGATGCGAAGTATCAAGACCACGGCAGTACCGGCCATAATACGCGATTTCGTGAACCAAGGGAGTTTTCCGACTGGTTAATGAGCCTGCCGGAATCATGGGATCCAGGGTGCGGTCCCGCTTCCCGATAATCCCGCGCCTATAGCCCACCGGTAGTGAACCGTTCTCTGTCGACAGTAGCGTGGTTTCGTCCGGCGGCGCGGCACCACCCGCATCCGGAAGCAGATATCTTGCCTGCTCTTCCATCGGTCCGCCCGTCAACAACATCGTCGCATTCGGACTGGAAAATTCCCTGAGGAGCATGGGTTGAGGAACTCGCGGATACAGGGATCTCAGCAGTTGCTCCGTGGGGAGATTGTAGATGTCGGCCCGCAAAATCCGTCCATCACGAGCCCTCGGCCACCTTTGCGCCGCGCAGGGTTGTGGCAAACGAGACATTCTGCCTGACTGTATCAGCGCGTTCATAAAGGTCTGACGCAAGCTTGCAACGAGTCTCAGGAACGGTCGTCAAATCAAACGTATTGAGAATTACGATGATCAACGCGGCGAGCCTTCCATGACGTCCTAAGTGCTTGCGGAGTCTAGCATGTATTTCCAACGGAAATTCAAGGTGAAACAGAATCGTCCCAGTTTCTGCAACTACCATCACGGTTCGCACGCAACCGCTCCACAGATCAGGTTCACGCCAAGAAACTATATCTTCAACCTACTCGCTTTAGGGATGGAGAATCTATTGTTCAACGGTAAAGGTGCTCCTTACTTTGGTAGGGTTGAATTTGAGCGAGGTCTACGGCGTTCGGCCTTGTCGCTGCGGGCCAAATGGCGTCGACACTATTTCCGTCAACGAGCATACTGATTACGTGGTTGTCACTTCTGGACGTAGGCGATGAGTTTGGTTGCGCGGATGACCCCATATTTGGCACACCGTTCCCGCGTCATCGCGTGCAAAGCCCTGCTATCGGACGGGCAATCGATTCCAGGGAAAAGGATGGGGAAAAGCACGTTCAGTTCAAGCCTTCGGGCATCGGTTCGATAGGCAATACCTGGTAGAAAGAATGGTGATCCATAGTCGCAAAACAAAACCCTAACCCATAGGGACAGGTCCTGTGACTCACGGAAGATATGCCATGTACTCGAGAGTCATCCCTAGCCATCCTGGTAGCCGTGGATGGCCGAGAGAGGGAAGACTCCAAAACCTGCCCGCTCACCGTCC
The DNA here is from genome assembly GCA_963763905.1 of uncultured Acidobacteriaceae bacterium. Lineage (GTDB taxonomy): Bacteria > Acidobacteriota > Terriglobia > Terriglobales > Acidobacteriaceae > PALSA-350. The sequence continues at coordinate 130,821 of CAVXRU010000037.1, forward strand.
CCGTTCGCTCAAGACTCCAGCCCGGCTCGCTGCGCCCAGCAGCAGAGCGGTTTTTCTGGAGAGTAAATTCCCGAATCCAGCCCCGGCGACCGTTGTGGTTGGGTAAGGTAAGCCTTACCTTCGTAAGGCTTACCTTTACGCCTTTACGAAGGTTTATCAAGATTGGGCAGGGGAATTTTCAATCTTTCGGCCATTCTCACTAAATCTGCCAGTGAGTTAGATCCCATTTTTCGGATCAGTTGGCCCCGATGCACTTTCACTGTGGTTTCGCTGGTCCCGATCTCCGAGGCGATTTGCTTGGTCAAGAGACCGGAAACGATCCAGGGTAGAATCTCCTGTTCACGAGCTGTGAGCGCTTCAAATCGCTTTCGCAAGATGCTGTCTTGCGTCTCCTGCCTTCGTCTGACCCGGTCCCGGTTCAGAGCGACGCGAATTGAATCCAGAAGGTCCTGATCGCGAAATGGCTTGGGGAGAAATTCCACTGCGCCGGCTTTCATCGCCTGCACGCTCATCCGGATATCGCCATAGCAAGTAATGAATATGATGGGAATCGGAATCTGGGCTGCCGCCAGTTCGCGCTGGAGATCCAACCCACTACGGTCAGGCAATCGCACATCCAGAACCAGGCAGCTCACTGCATCGCGGCGCTCTGCACTCAGAAATTCCTCGGAAGATGCAAAAAGCTCAACGTCGAGCCCCACGGTTTCAATGAGACGCTCGATCGCTCTGCGAACCGATGGGTCGTCATCGATGACAAAAACGACTGGAGGAGAATCCATCAGCATCAATGGTAGTTGAGAGGGAGTGAAATTGCGAAGAGCGCACCCTGGGAACCTGGTACGATCCAAATACGGCCACCATGTGATTCAACGATGGAACGGCTGATCGACAATCCCATCCCGAGGCCTTCCTGCTTTGTCGTAAAAAATGGCTCGAAGATGCGCTCTAGTTCGTCCGGATCGATTCCGGGTCCGGAATCCTGAACTTCGATGAGCACACCATCGGGACTCCTGGCCGACCGAATGAGAAGCTTCCGCGGCCTGTCAGTTACCCCGCGCATCGCGTCGATGCTGTTCGTGACCAGATTGATCAGGACCTGCTGCAACTGTATGGGGTCCCCTCGCACCAGGGGTAAGTCCACGGCCAGGTTGGTCCGAAGGGAGATATGGTTACTGGTTATTTCGTTTTGCATAAGGTCGAGAACTTTCTGAATGAGGTTATTGATGTCCAGTTGTGCGTGTTCGTGAGCGCCCTTCATTAGAAGTGCTTGGATTGTTGAGATGATGGAGCTAGCGCGGTTTCCATCATGCACAATTTCAGTAACGGCCTCCCGCAGCCTCTTCTGATCCGGCCTGCCGCTCGACAGATTGCGTAAGCAGAACTCTCCGTTAGTAACGATTGCCGTCAGGGGTTGCTTTATCTCGTGTGCGATCGAGGCCGTCAGCTCGCCCATTATCTCCAATCGAGCTTCACGCGCTACCTCCAACCTGGCTTCAGATAAGGCCAGCAACAACGCTTGCGCGCTAAAACCCCGATCCACAAGGGACGCAATGATCACCGATCCGAGCAGGATCAATGTAACGACAGCGATGCCAATAGTGCTCAGAGAAGACAGGTTCACAGCATGCGTCAGGTCCGGCGGAGCCACGGAAGGCCGATAGGTGGCCGAGGCCATGCCGGTGTAGTGCATCGCCGACATCGCGGCACCCATAGCCAGGGCGCTGCCAATTCTTCGCCACACCATTTTCTGACGACGCGCATCTCGAAAATAAAACTCGATCCACAGGCCTCCTACCGCAAACACAATGGCGAATACCACCGACAGGCTGACCAGGAAGGGATTGAATTCGCATCGAGCAGCCAGTCGCATGGCGCTCATATTCGTGTAGTGGAGGGTAACGATGCCTGCTGCTAATATGCTGCCTCCTACCCAGGCATAGAGGGTTCCCATGTCTCTTCGGCTCACAACATGAAGCGCCCCGGCGGCGGCGAAGATAGCAGCGATCAGCGAAGCCACGACTGTTGGCCAATAGAACGCTATCGCAACAGGTAAGCGGAATGCCACCATCCCGACGAAGTGCATTGCCCAGATGCCATTCCCCATCGCAATCGCGCCGGAGGCTAGCCAAGCGAGGCGGCGCCCCCCTCCCGAGACTCTAACTCTTCCAGCAAGATCGAGCGCCGCGTAGGAGGCTGAAACGGCGATGATGACTGAGAGCGCGACCTCGAGAGGATCATAAGAGACCATCATCGCCGGGTTGGCAGCGGCCATCATCATGGACCTTCTTCAGGACGTGCTTTTCGGTTTACATGACCTGTCTGCCCGCGAGTCAAAGACACCTCCGCAGGCGGGGCACTTGATGTCATGCCAGCCGACGTGCAGCAGTTCATTCGGCGGAAATCGCATATCCGCAGAGCGCGCAGGGCAACGTCAAATCAAAAACTTTTAGGCTCTGTGCGGCGCGAGCGGGGCATGCTGATTCTTTTACTGCCTGGGAACACTCTGGCTGCATGCCTTTCCTTCCTTTCAGGGGCTGGCTAAATAACGGTGAACCAAGGTAACAGCCATTGCGCCTTCCCCGACAGCCGAGGCGCATCGTTTGACAGACCCATGGCGAACATCGCCGGCGGCGAACATTCCGGGAAAGCTGGTTTCCAGATAGTAGGGTTCGCGATCGAGCGGCCATGTCCTGGCAAAGCCACTGTGCTGTCGTAAATCCGGACCGGTAACGAGATAACATTGTTCGTCGCGCACCAAGCCGGCTTCTGCAGCCCAGTTGGTGTTGGGAAGACCGCCGAGGCATAGGAAAAGCCAGCACGTCTTGATCGTTTCCTGCCGGCCGGTCAAATTATCGATGAGAGTAATGGCTTCCAAGTGGTTGTCGCCATGCAGCTCAATAATTTCAGTATGCGCTCTTACCTCGATCTTAGGCGAGGCCGATATGCGATCGATCAAATAGTGGGAGAGGGTTTCCTTCAAGCCATCTCCACGAATCAAGATGTAGACTTTTCGCGCATAGCGGGAGAAGTGTAGGGCCGCCTGTCCGGCGGAGTTGCCGCCACCGACCACGAAGACCTCCTGGCTGCCGCACAGCTCCGCCTCGCTGGTGCCGGCTCCGTAGTAGACGCCCGCGCCGCGCAGCCGTTCTTCGTTCCAGAGGTTGAGGCGGCGGTACTCAACACCGGAGGCACAGATCGCGGCGTGCATCACAAAACTGGTGCCATCCGCCAGGTGGCCGATCGACTTACCGGGCACGAGCTCGGCACGCACCCCCTCACGCAGCAAAAGGATTTCCGCTCCAAAGCGATTAGCCTGGTCACGGGCACGTTTCGCGAGGTCAGAGCCGCTGATGCCCTGCGGGAATCCCAGGTAATTCTCAATCCTGGAACTGGTACCCGCCTGTCCGCCTACTGCGTAGCGCTCGATCAGTAGGGTTTTGAGTCCCTCGGATGCGCCGTAGACTGCAGCACTGAGCCCGGCAGGGCCGCCGCCCAGGATGGCCAGATCGTATTCCGCGCTGGATGGCTTTTGGAACCAACCTAACTTCTCCGCGATCTGGCGAATGGTAGGACTGTCCAGCCTAACGCCGTCGGGAAAGAGGCAAACCGGCAGGCGGTGATCGTGGAGATCGTTGACCTGGGCCAACTCCCGCGCCTGCTGATCCGAGGTCAGCTCGATCCATTCGAAAGGAACATTGCTGCGGTATAGAAAATCACGCAGGCGGTAACTGGTGGACGAACCGTGGGTGCCCAAAAGCCGTAGCCGTAACGAATGTTGAGAAGCGGACGCGCTCATTTTATTTGCCTCACAAGATCTACAACATTGGAAGCCTGGCAGGACGCGGACCCAGGGGAAACGCCTTATCGATGCGGGCGATGTCTGCTGCCGACAACTGGAAATCGCCTGCACCAGCATTTTCCGCGGCGTGCTCGGGAGTTGAAGCTTTGGGAATGGTAAAGAGTCCGGGGCACCGCACGAGGAACTGGAGCGCCACCTGGCGAGGGGTGGCATGCTGCAGTTCGGCTATTTCGTGCAACACTCGCTCGCCCGGCGAGCGTGGCGCCGGGAATGCTCCATGACCCAGTGGACTGTATCCCACCACAGCCACTTTGTGTTTTTGACACCAGGGAATGACAGCATGTTCAATGGCCCGCTCCTGGAGGTGATAGAGGACCTGGTTACAGGCGAGCAGACCTTCGCCGGCGATGCTCCAGATTTCTTCCAAATCGTCGACGTCGAAATTGCTCACACCCCAGGAGAGAATTTTTCCTTCGTCACGCAGCTGCTCGAAGGCGGCGACCGTTTCCTCCAGGGGATGGCGCCCACGCCAGTGCAGGAGGTAGCAATCCAAGCGGTTGGTTTTGAGGCGAAGCAGAGATTTCTCACAGGCCTTGATGGTTGTGCGCCGCCCGGCATTCTGAGGGAGAACTTTTGAAACCAGAAACACTTCGTCGCGCCGCTGGGCAATCGCCTGGCCAACCAGCTTTTCGGCGGCTCCGGAGCCGTACATCTCAGCGGTATCAATGTGCTTCATGCCGCGATCGAGGCCGAGGCGCAAAGCGGCGATGGCCGAAGCTGGGTCTTCGTTTTCGTCGTACCAGGTGCCCTGGCCGATCACAGCGACCTGACGCTGAGTGGATCCGAAATAACGTTGTTCCATTGCTGCCCCCCAGAGAGGCGGGGGCGGCGGCGTTCACCCCCACTTTACCAAGGCAACCAAGACTAGGCTGCTGGTTTTAGAACAACTTTCGTCCACCCATTGTCGCGCGCGTCAAAATGTTGGTAGGCAGTGGGTGCCTGCCCGAGAGGCAATCGATGCGAAATGATCCAGGACGGTTTTGCCCGGCCGGCGTGAATCAGATTACGCAGGTGCCGGTTGTAGTGCTTGATGTTGGCTTGCCCGGTGCCAATCGACTGCCCTTTGAACCAGAAGAGTCCGATGTCAAAAGCGATTTCACCTTGCTTGGCGAGCTGGTCGGCGGCGCCAGGGTCTTTGGGCAGGAAAATGCCGACGACGCCGATTCCGCCGGTGAAGCGTACGGAGCCCACAAGATTATTCATGGTGAGATTGGGTATCTCGCGGCCGTGTGGCTCGTGACATTGGTAGCCCACGCATTCACAACCTCTGTCGGCGCCCTCTCCGCGGGTTTGCGCTAACACCTGTTCCACGGGGGAAGCTTTCGAGTCGTCGATGGGAATGCAACCGATCTGCTCCGCCAGAGCAAGCCTGTCGGGGTGGCGATCGACTACCATGACCTTGCTGGCGCCCTGGATGATAGCAGACAGGGCGGCCATCAAACCAACCGGGCCGGCCCCATAAATCACAACGGACTCGCCGGGTTGGAGACCTGCGAGGCGGGTGGAGTGCCAACCGGTGGGAAAAGTATCGGACAGGAATGCATAATCGTCCTGCTTTTCCCGGGCGTCCTCAGGAAGGCGCAAGCAGTTGAAGTCGCCGTAGGGGACGCGGAGGTATTCCGCTTGTCCGCCCGGAAAAGGCCCCATCCCGGCAAAGCCATAAGCAGCCCCGGCCATTCCCGGATAAACAGTGAGGCAATACGCGGTAAGACCTGCTTCACAGTTTTTGCAGAAGCCACAACCGATGTTAAATGGCAGGCTGACCTGGTCGCCTTTTTTGATGCGGTTGATTCCAGGGCCTACCTCGACGACTTCACCGGTGTTCTCGTGACCGAAAACGCCTCCCGGTTTGAAATCGGTCCGGCCCTCGTACATATGCAGGTCAGAACCGCAAATGTTGGTGGTGGTGATCTTGACGATCACATCGTTGGGCTGCTCAATTCTGGCGTCAGGAACATTTTTCACACTGACGTCGCGGGGTCCATTGTACACGACTGCTTTCATGGTTCTCGTCCTCTGCTGATACGTGCCTGTTGCTGGAAGCGTCATGCAAGCTGTTCGTTCCTGATGCGGGAGCCCGGCAGTGCCCGGAAGCCGTGAGATAACACCAAACCTGTGGCGATGGCGGGAGTCTACTCGATTCGATAGCGTAAGGTTGCGTTGGCCGCATCCTGCGGTGGCCCACCCCGTTGCGGCGACATGGTTTCGAGTGAGTAAGGAACCTGGCGTCCGCAATCGAGGCACACATCATAGGTCCGGCGCGAACAAGTGAAAGGCCGACTTAGGTTGCGATGCCGGCAGCCAAAGATAAACTTGAGTATCCATAGTAAGTTCTCATTCATATGATCAGGCCCACCCGTTTCTCCAGCACAGTCTGGCTTGCGGATGAAGTAAGCGAAAACAACTAGCTTTCATGAGGCATATTAGTGGGCGGAACTTGCTGAAACAATTCCTCGTGAGGAGGAACACTGCTTCAGTGGAAACTCCTAGGAGGCGGTCCACCACAGGTCAAAGCCCTCTGTACGACTTGCGGTTTAGATGGACGCAAGCACGCCATATCGCGACATTCTACAACGTCGCGTTACAAGAAACAGCGAGGCGCCCGGCCTCAGAACTGTCGTACACTAGCTCTGCGAGCCAAAGGATGGGGACGTCCGATTTCGTGCAGGTCACGTCATGACCTGTATGTTGGATAATAGACCCAACTTCGGCGGTCGGGATAACTCGGGACGGACGGGAGGTTTACTGGACATCTGACTGGAGCAAGTAAATGCCAGATGAAGCAGGTCTTAAGTTAAGCCAGCGCCTTCGTCGGGCTCAGTGTCTCTACCACCTGCAGGGATGAACGGTTGAGCACGGCGTGATTCCCTGGTGCACACAAAACAATGTCGCCTTCACCGCTTACGGCCCTTACGGTCACGGATAATTTCCTGCGAGCTTCCGGTACGCAAAGAAATCGCCATCGCTCACGGCGCAGCTCGGCGACAGATCGCCCTTCGACTCCTGCTACACTGACCGACAGTTTCACGATCCCCAAGGCTTCGAGACGGGAGCATGTAACGGAGAATGCGTTCGCTAGTGATCTGCCATTGTCACAGGAAGAGATTGGATGGATTGACGCGGCGTTCCCTGTCGGGCAAAAGCTCCTCAAGCTTGCCATGTTGTAACTACGGATTGGAAGTGCTATGACGGAAGCAAATGCAGTGAAGCTGCAACAGAAGCCGTTGACGTTGATAGGGGTGCATCGCTCACCCAAGGGGTATGCCCTGCGAGATTTTCTGCATCGCAGCAACGTCCCTTTCATCTGGGCCGAGTTGACCAGCGATGCGGAGGCGCGCGAAAAGGCACAGGTGAGCGGCCTTAGCGATCCGCGTCTGCCCATCTGCATCTTTCCCGACGGCGAGCGGATGGAATCGCCTACGATTCGCCAAGTGGTCGAGAAGCTCGGGTGGTTCAAGACTCCCTCTCGTACGGAATACGACCTCGCCATTTTGGGTGCAGGTCCCGCTGGATTGAGTGCCGCCGTTTATGGAGCTTCGGAAGGCCTGAAGACGGTGGTTATCGAGCGCTCTGTGATCGGAGGTCAGGCCAGCAGCACGACCCGGATCGAGAACTATCTCGGCTTTCCTCAGGGAATCAGCGGCAATGAACTCACCGCCCGGGCACGCGAACAGGCGTGTAAGTTCGGCGCCGAAATCCTTCTGCTGCGTACCGGTGTGAGCGCGGAATTCAAACCCGGCTTCGGAGTTGGGCAACTGGAAGACGGCACGAAGCTGGTGATGCATGCCTCGATCTGCGCCTCCGGCATTCAATATCGTCGCCTCGGACTTCCGGAGGAGGATCGCTTTCTGGGCGCCGGTGTCTATTACGGTGCCGGCGCAAGCGAAGCGCAATTCTGTGCCGGCGACGAGGTGTACGTTGTCGGCGGAGGCAACTCCGCAGGCCAGGCTGTCATGCATTTCTCTCGCGATGCTCGCTCGGTCGTCATGGTGATCCGCGGTGATGGCTTGAAGGAAACCCTTTCGCAATACTTGATCGATCGCATTTTGGCCAGCCCTAAGATCAAAGTCCTGACGCATACCCAGGTAACCGCGCTTCAAGGGGACGATACACTCAAGGAAGTTACGCTCACAGATAAGCGGACAGGAGAAAGCAAAACGGTACCTTGCGGTTGGCTCTTTCTGTGTCTCGGAGGGATCCCGAACACCGACTGGGCTGAGAAGGCAGGGATCATCCGCGATGAAGCCGGATACCTGGTAACCGGGACCGACCTGAAGAAGTTCGGCCTAAACCAGAACAACTGGCCCATCGATCGCGACCCCTATTTCCTGGAAACCAACGTGCCGGGGGTATTTGCTGCCGGCGATGTCCGTCATAACTCCGTAAAGCGATGCGCGTCCGCTGTCGGTGAGGGAGCAACCGCCGTTACGTCTGTCCATCGTTACCTGATGGAGCACTAGCTGAATCGGCGGCCAATACCGTTCACTGTGTCGCGGAGCTTGGTTCTCTGCTCGGTCTCCATGCGTTGAAGACCCCTCTACCCGGGGGTAAATATTTTCAGTAGCACTTACAAATGGACTCTTCGACGCGTCAAATCGCGACATACTTTTATTCTTGTAAAATACAAGGGGCGGCGACGAGCAGTCGGCGCAAAACAGTCGTATTCTGTTTTCGGCGTCAAGGAAGCACAGGACGCTAGCTGTCTAGTCACGTGGGTCCGAAACCGTGCTTATCATTGTCGCGATGAGTATCGATATTCTTGATCTCTGCTGGCGTAGAACGGATCCGACCTCTTGCTGAACATGCGGAGGGGAATTGTCCCGGCATCTCCTCGGACCGCCGGCAGATTGAACCGTACTTCCATGGCTTTCCACACGGGCGAAGTAACCTGGTTCCCCCGTTGGGAAAAATGATCGCAAATAGGGGGTCTGGCAACATTCAGGCTCTTCCGATCATCTAAGCGATGGGGGAACGAGCAAGTCGTTATCCGCCGTTCTCTTCTAACTAACACCGCGAGAGATCGTATCCTTCTCAGCTAATCTGTTTTCAGTGTTCTTTTGCGGAGGCCAAGTGAAATGCCACGAGGTGCACGATGCAATACTTGAAGGCACTTTTCTCTTCCAGCCCGTACATGCCTCATGGGTACTGTTACCTGTGGAACCCTGGCCTGGTCAGTCTGCATGTTATTTCTGACTCTTTGATAGCTCTGTCTTATCTTTCGATACCCTTCACGCTGGTTTACTTTGTCCGCAAGCGCCGGGATCTTCCATTTCATTGGATGTTTGTCTGCTTTGGGGTTTTCATTCTAGCCTGCGGCGCCACCCACGCGATGGATGTATGGACTCTGTGGCATGCAAACTACTGGATTTCCGGATCTGTCAAGGCCATCACGGCTTTGGCTTCTGTCCCCACGGCGATATTGCTGATGATGCTGGTTCCCCATGCCGTCGCACTTCCAAGTCCTGCAGCCATGCGGCTTGAAATCGCGGAACGCAGACGCGCTGAGGACGCGCTCAATCTGGTCAATATGCAACTGGAAGTTCGGGTCGAGGAGCGGACTTCAAAGTTGCGAGCAGTCAATGAGGATTTGGTCCGCGAGATTGAACAGCGCAAGCAACTGGAGCAAACGTTAAAGGATAGTGAAGAGCAGCTTCGGCTGGCCCAGGAGGCTTCAGGCCTGGGGGTGTGGGATTTGGATACGCGTGCGGACAAGGCTGTATGGTCGGCTCAGCATTTTCGAATTTTTGGCTTCGAGCCAAGCTTGCGGACGTTTGATCAAATGAGCTTAGTTGCGCTGGTTCATCGCGACGACCGCTCGGATGTGCGACTGGGCATCCGCGAGGCTCTTCGACCCGGTGGGGAATTTGACGCTGAGTACCGGATTCAGCGCCAGGACGGTCAGCTTCGCTGGGTGATGAGCAAGGGGCAGACTCATTGCGACAGCACAGGCCAACCCATCCGGATGATCGGCGTGACTTTGGATGTAACAGAGCGCAGGCAGACGGCGGAAGAGCTGCGTCGAAGCGAAGAACGATTCCGCCTGCTGGTTGAAGGCATCGCGGACTATGCGATTTTCATGCTGGACCCGGCTGGATTCGTCACCAGTTGGAACAGCGGAGCGGAACGTATCACGGGCTACGGGGCCCAGGAAATCATAGGACAACACTTCTCCTATTTCTATTCGGGCGAAGATCTGCGCAAAGGGAAGCCGGCCACGGCTTTGCGGAAAGCGGCGGCGGAAGGCCGGTTCGCAGACGAGGGATGGCGGGTGCGCAAAGACGGGTCTCAATTCCGGGCGAATGCCATATTAACGTCATTGCACGACCAGCAAGGAGAATTGATGGGTTTTGCCAAAGTTACCCGGGATCTGACGGAAAGCCTAAAGGCAGAGGAGGCAGTGCAGGCAGCGCAAGCTGAGCTGGCGCGGGTAGTCCGAGCGACTACTCTGGGCGAACTGACGGCTTCGATCGCGCACGAGATCAACCAGCCGCTGGCCGCAATCGTCAACAATGCCAACGCAAGTAGAAGAATTCTGGCCGGGCCGGCGCCGGATCTGGAAGAAGTGCGACAGGCGGTAACCGAGATTGCAGAGGCGGGTACACGTACAGGCGAAATCGTTTCCCGCGTCCGCTCGTTGTTGAAAAAGACTCCTCCGGAGAGACGCCCGCTGGATATCAACCAGGTCATTCATGAAGTTCTGGCCCTCATCCCGAATGAGCTGGAAAAGCAACACGTTTCGGTGGAGATGAAATTGGAAGCTGCACCGCCACCAGTGCTGGGCGATCGGGTACAGCTACAGCAGGTTTTACTGAACCTGATAATGAACGGAATGGAGGCGATGAATTCCGTCTCTGACCGGCCGCGAGTGCTGATGCTGCAGTCTCACGCGCGTGCGTCAGGGCTGGAGGTCACGGTGCAGGACTCCGGCACCGGTCTTGATCCCCGGCATGTTCCCCACCTCTTCGATACGTTTTTTACCACCAAGACAACCGGCATGGGCATGGGATTGTCCATCAGCCGCTCGATCATTGAGGCTCACAGTGGCCGCCTTTGGGCCAGCCCTGATCGCGCCGCTCAGGGGGCGGCCTTCCACTTTTCTTTGCCTGCTATCGCGTAGGCACAGCCATGAACGAGAGTCCTCCCATTGTGTATGTCGTGGACGATGAGCCTGCGGTGAGTATCTCGCTCAAGCGGCTCTTGCGATCTGTAGGCCTCGAGGCCCGGACCTACGCTTCAGCACAGGAGTTCCTGCGCAGCGAACGTCCTGACGCACCGGGATGTCTAATATTGGACGTCCGCCTTCCTGGATTGAGCGGACTCGATCTTCAACAAGAACTTACTGTGGCGAAAATTGACCTTCCTGTCATTTTCATCACCGGGCACGGCGACATCCCAATGTCGGTTCAAGCCATGAAGGCGGGTGCGGTCGAATTCCTTACCAAGCCCTTCCGCGAACAGGACCTGCTGGAAGCAATCCAGCGTGGGATCGAACAAAATCGCATTACCAGAAAGCACAACGCTGAAATACGCATACTGCAACGGCGCTATGCATTGCTGACGCCGCGGGAGCGGGAGGTCTTTCCTCGAGTAACCAGCGGTTTGTTAAACAAGCAGATTGCAGCGCAGCTTGGCGCCAGCGAGAAAACGATCAAGGTGCATCGCGGCCAGGTGATGCAGAAGATGAAGGCCGAATCTCTGGCTCATCTAATCCAAATGGCCCAGAAGCTGCGGCTTTCCTCCAATTGATCCCTGCCCTATGGGACCAAGGTCCAATATGCAAACCAGAGTGCCGGAGCTATTGTCGATTCATGGCAACACATCGTAAAGCAATCGATTCTGCTATTGGTTGTCACCCAAGGACGGCCGGAACACCCGCTGGCCGTGCACTGGATCAGAGGCCATGTGACGGGATGCTCGAAGCCGGAGGACGGGCATGAATGACCTACCTTTGATAGCGATTGTCGATGATGACAGATGGATACGGAGATCGCTCGAAAGGCTCCTCAAATCCGCTGGATTCCGTGCCGAAACCTTCGTTTCAGCGGAGGACTATCTCGCAGCCGGCAATCATGAGGAAACCGGTTGCATCATCCTGGATATCGGACTGCCTGGCATGAGCGGGTTTGAGCTGGAACGCCGCCTGACAGCAGACCGTAACCGGCGGCCGATCGTGTTTGTTTCGGCGCGCGACGAACCTGAGGTACGGGACGAGGCAACGCTTGCAGGAGCTGTCGCTTTCCTGGGCAAGCCGTTTGACGATAACACTTTGCTGAATGCAATTTCTTCGGCGCTCCCGCAACCATAAAAAGACTTCATGACCTGTCGTGCTCGACATCTGCATCGGTGCAGATGCAGTGACCTTGCTTTCCAATATTGTTCACCACTTTGCTTGATGCAGCCGCTGAGTGCAGTTGCGGCAAGACCTCGGAGGATGACGTGCAGACTACGAACATATTCGTCAAGGATCAGGAGAGGGACGCGGAGCCTCTCCTCAAGCTTCATACAGTGTTGATTGCCGATGACCTTCCCATCGTGCGAGAGGGATTGGCAACGCTGATTAACGGCAGATCGGACATGCGCGTCGTTGCTGAGGCGGCGAATGGGCGGGAGGCAGTGGAGAAATTTATTGCACATTCTCCCGACATCGCTCTTCTCGAACTGCGGCTGCCTCTGATGGATGGAGTTGAGGCGGTTATTTCCATCTGCAAGAGAGTGCCGTCTGCGCGCGTTGTGATCTTCACCACATGTCAGGGGGAGGAGGATATTTACCGCGCCATGAGAGCAGGTGCTTATGGATACCTGCTCAAGGACGCACCGCTGAGTGAACTGGTGGAGTGTATTCATTCCGTGGCGGAGGGGAGGAGATGGGTACCACCTGCGGTGGCGGCAAGATTGGGAAAGCGAGTCGCTGACAGAGCATTGACGGCAAGAGAACTGGAAGTGATTCGCGCGTTGACCAGCGGCAAAAGCAACAAAGAGATCGGTACCTTGCTTGACATCAGCGAAGCGACTGTCAAGGTACACATCACACACATTCTGGAAAAGCTCAAGGTTACCGGGCGCACAGAAGCGATCAATGTAGCCATGAGACGCGGCTTGGTGCATATGGATCCACGCGCGGTCGCGTGAAGGCACCTGGTCCTGGCTCAGGCGGCAATCGATCAGGCCAACTCTCAGCGTCAGAACAACAAGGAGGTAGCGCTCACGCTGCTGGAGGCCGCGAAGAACGAGATCATTCGGTCCCGGCATCTGGGTTAGCTAAGCGACAACGCGGAGTTACAAAGCGCTGGACGATGAAATCTCGAGCCTCGAATCCGCAGTCAAGGGTACGGGCAAAACGACTTCGCTGTTCGCGCAGCTTCGGGAAAGAATTGCCGCATCTATTAACCGGCAGAAAGAACACGCAAACCGGTGACTTCAAGCGTTGGCGTCTAAAAGTCAGCCGCAGATCACTGCCCTCCGCCAGGCTCCGCGGAGAGATCTGCGGCTTTTTTCTTTGTGCCAAGCTGGAGTTGCTTTCCGAGCTCGCCGTCAGGGAACTGTGCATGCGCTGTCGCATCAATGTCCCTGCCCACTGCCTTAGACGACCTCGGAAATCAGGTATAGGGTCCATCTAAGACTAATGAAGTATGCCGATGTTTTACGAAGGGCAGTGCGCGCCCTACTCAGCACATGGGATGTCGTTCTCCTCCCTCTGATGAATTGTTTCCGAGATTAGTGACGCCTTAACATTGCCCGCAGCACGCAAACCTTGCACTTCCTTGAGCGCGCAAATCAGAAGGAGAGTTGAGATGACGACAGCAACAGTTACTCGTACGGATCAAGAGATCCATAAGGACGTAATCGCGGAACTACGGTGGGAGCAAGGCGTGGATGCCAGTGAGATCGGAGTGGCCGTGAAGGACGGCGTCGTCACCCTGACAGGCAAGGTCGACACCTATCTCAAGAAATGGAGGGCCGAAGAGGCCGCACATAGAGTAAATGGGGTTATGGCGGTAGCCAACGACATAGAGGTACGTACGATCGGGGAGCGTACAGATACCGACATCGCAGAGGCCGCGGTCCACGCGCTTACGTGGGACGCGAGTCTGCCTGCCGAGAAGATTCACGTGACGGTCGAAAAAGGATGGATAACCCTGAAGGGTGAAGTGGAGTGGCAGTTCCAAAAGCAAGAAGCTGAACGGGTTGTGCGCCGGCTCTGGGGAGTGAAGGGGGTAAGCAATCTGATTACGCTGAAACCGGTGGCTTCGCCTACCGACCTAAAAAAGAAGATTGAAGATGCCCTGGTGCGCAGCGCAGAGATCGACGCGGACAGAATCACCGTTGAGGTGCAAGGAACCAAAGCAATTCTTAAGGGCAAGGTGCGCTCCTGGGTGGAGAGACAAGAGGCAGAGAGAACAGCATGGCTGGCTCCGGGGATAACTGCCGTCGATAACCAAATCACTCTTGTTTAGCGCTTCCGGCTGGGCCGACGAAGCACAACGACACGCAGACTGCCAGTGGTCGCTACGCGACCCGAAGCAGAAATGAGGCACGATATGCGAATCACATTCACGAAAGAGCACCAATTGCTCGCGTTCGTTCTAGTGGCGCTCCTCTTTCTTCCGGCATTGGGGCGGCCGGCCGGATTACGGGAAGAAAGTCCACAACTAGCACAAGTTCTGGATGAAGCCAGAATGGAGGCGGCTGAACTGGCAAAAGACGCCGACGAGACCGAATCGCTGATCCGGACCCAGGCAAGCTGGGAGACGCATGCGGCCATGCTCGACCGAGTCAAAGAACACGTGAATAACATGGCGCGCATCGTTCAAAAACTTGAGTCAGAACGCTCTTCCGGTTCTGAATTGCAGGAACAGGCCGTAGACCGCACATTGCCTCTCCTGAAGGAGCTGGCCGCGAACACTACTGCCGCGATCAATTACCTGAACCAAAACAAGACCCGTCCTTTGGGTGACCCGTACACCCAATACCTCAAAGACAATGCGGATACCGCGCATGAACTCTCGTCAACAGTTTCATCGCTCTACGAATACGAGAAGAGCATGGCCAAAATCAACACCCTAAAGAACAAGCTCGAACTGAGCGGGCAGTAAGCAGGTATCTGACTTTGTGAGTCGGTAGAAACAATTGTGATCCAACCAGGCAGACCAAGGAGGTCCACCATGGGTTCCCGGGACGCCATGCTTACCGCTGTTCTCATTTCGAAGCACCAGCCTGAGTACGCCACCTTCTACGATGGATTGGGCGGACACTGGGGATGGCACGGGTGGGGTGGGATGGGTTTGGCTACCACAACGGTAGAGAAGGTTCCTGTAGGAACCCTGATCGTCGATATGTACGACTGTTCCACCGAGCACCTCATCTGGCGCGGTCAGGCGTACGACCAGCTTCCGATAAGCCCGGAAAAAGATACCAAAACGCTGGATAAAGCGGTGGCCAAGATGTTCGCCAAATTTCCACCTCGACCAGAGTAGTCCAGTCGAGGCGGGAAACCAACGCTTTGATCTGCGAGCGACGTGTGGCAAGGATCCCGTTGCAACGCCTCGGCGGAGGGATCCTGTCGCCCAACGAGGATGTTAATCCCAGTTCCAGAGGAGGAAGCCTTGAATCCGTTCAATATACATATGCCTTCGACGACCCGGTCCATCGCCATGGGAATTGTGCTTCTTCTCGTTGGTATGGTGGCTATCGCGGTGCCGTTTATAGCCGGGATCGCCGCCAGCGTCGTCTTTGGATGGTTGCTCTTGATTGCCGCGATCGCTCACCTGGTATACGCATGGTCAGAGCGAAGGGCCCGGGCCATTCTCTGGCAGGTTCTCATTGGAATTGCGTACCTGGCGGCCTCCCTGTACATGTTGTTGTTGCCCGTCGCCGGAGTGGTCACGCTCACGCTGGTGGTGGCCTTCTACATCCTGGCCGAGGGGGCCTTCGCAGTTGTCCTTTTCTTCCGTCTGCGGCGGCTGCGCGGTGCAGGCTGGTTCCTGGCCAATGGAATCATTTCGTTGCTACTGGGCGGCATGATCCTTATTTATTGGCCGCTAAGCTCGTTGTGGGCCGTGGGCACACTGATGGGAATCAGCCTGCTTCTGGGCGGAATCGCAAGGATTACGTTGCCTATGAGCTTACCGCAGATCCATGGGGAGACAGGAGCGAGAGGAAGTCTGGCATGAGCATCCGGCGTTTGCAAACTGTGCCTTCTGCAATAGCCACTCTCAGTGTCTTGCTTGCATTGCATGTGCCCGTTTACGGATACGCAAGCAGGCCGGAGAGCCCGGAATTGACACAGCTTCTCGAATCCGCAAACGAGGAAGCCACTGAATTGGCCAGCGATGCGGATGAAATGCAGATCCTGGTCGGCAGTGATGCAAGTTGGGTATCCCACGCGTTGTTACTCGCCAAAATTAAGGCACACGTGGACAATATGGGCCTCATCATCGATAAGTTGACTAAAGCGCAAAAGTCCGGATCTGCTTTGCAGGAAGAGGCGGCGAACCAGATGCTGTCGTTAGTGAAACAGCTTTCGGCCAACACAACAGCAGCGATCAACTATCTGAACCAAAACAAGACCAGGCCGACCTCTGAGGTATACGCAGAATATTTGAAGAGAAATGCGGAAGCAGCTCACCAACTCTCTTCCATGATCTCTTCCTGGTTCGATTATGAAACGAGTATGAAAGAAATTGAAAGGCTAAAGAGCAAGATTGAAGGTACCAGCGACTAAGGCATTTTGACTTGTGGCGTGTACAAGGCGCGACCGATGCCAGATGGCTACCAAAATGCTTACTTTGAGAACAGAATTCAAGGATCTGCGCTCCAAATGGCCAACACTCTCGATCTACAAAAAATTTGAGCAGACAGTAGTTGGGATCCTCACGACTTATCGAGGGAGGGAGCATGAAAAATACCAAGGAGCGATCACCAAGCAGAAACTCTTTGCCAGGCAACAGCCTTTTTCTTGGTAACGGGAATGTTTTCCGCCGAAGTTCTCGGATTCGTTGGTCGACCCTGGCTTGCTTGGTTCTGGTACTGGTGTGTACTTCCGCCGTATGTTTTGCGCAACCGGCGCCGCCTCCTCCCCCACCGCCAGCGGCCCTCGGCCCGTCCCAATTGGACCAACTAGTGGCGCGGATCGCACTCTACCCTGATCCGCTACTGGCGCAGGTCCTCACCGCTTCCACTTACTGGAGCGAGATTCCGGATGCTGCACGCTGGGCGGATGAGCACAGCTACCTGAAAGGAGATGCGCTGGCCCAAGCTATCCAGGCGGATCACTTGCAGTGGGATCCCAGCATCTTGGGCTTGCTTGCTTTCCCTTCGGTTCTCGATATGATGGCGAGCGATCCCTATTGGACGCAACAGCTTGGCGATGCAGTCCTGACGCAGAGAGCAGACGTGATGGATGCCGTGCAACGGATGCGCCGGAAGGCCAGAGACTACGGCTATCTGACACCGAACAGCTACTGTAACGTAATCGATGAGGGAGGGTATGTGCAGATCCTTCCGGTCAATCCAGGTGTGATTTACGTACCAGCTTACGATCCGTTCATTGTCTTTGCGCCACCTCGGCCAGGGTTCGCGATTGCGGGCGCAATCCGGTTCGGTCCAGCGATCACGATTGGCGCAACATTCGGTGCATGGGGATGGTGGCTTGGCTCAGGATTTGCATGGCCTTCGCACACGATCCTCATCGATCGGCGTCCCTGGACTCGAGTGTGGGCCGGCCGGGTTGGATACGTTCATCCTTACGTGCACCCATGGGTGCGCCCGGTGGGACCGCGAGTGGAGGTTCATCGCTTGCACAGGTGATAAGTTGATACGACATACAAGGGATCTGCGGTTGTTCTTCTAAATCTAAGGTCGTACGAAGGGGTCCTACCACGGACCTGGGCATTTCTATTCGCTGTGAGGAATTGTGTCCGGTTGCGTCCGGGCGCTAGCATGGACATCGATATAGACATGAACGCGAAACTTTCTATTTTGGGATTGGGTATCATGGGCGCGGCGATGGCCCGTAGCGCTGCTCGCGGCGGGTTGAATACCACGGGGTGGGATCGGTCGCCCGAACGCGCCTCCAGTCTTGCTTCCGACAAGATCCATGTTGCACCAGGCGCGCGGGATGCCGTTCAGGATGCGGACATTGTCGTCACCATGGTGTCGAACGCCGATGCGGTGCTGAGCATCATGAAGGAACGGGAGGTCCTGCCGGCCATGAAGCCAGGCGCGGTTTGGATACAGATGTCGACCATTGGGGTCGAGGGGACGGAACGCGCCTGGCGGCTGGCCGGCACACGACCCGAGATCGGGTTCCTGGATGCGCCGGTTTCGGGCAGCAAAGCTGCGGCGGAACAAGGGAAACTCGTCATTCTTGCGTCGGGCGACCAGGGTCGCGCGGGCGCGATAGCACAGCCATTCTTTGATGCAATCGCTGTGCAGACACATTGGCTCGGTGATGTGGGACAGGGAACGCGCATGAAGCTCCTGTTCAACGCCTGGATAGCTGTCCTCATGGAAGGGGTCGCGGAAGTGTCTATCCTTGGGGATGCACTCGGGATCGACCTGGGCCGTTTCGCGTCACTGGTCTCAGGCGGTCCCCTGGTTCCGGCGTGGGCAGTGGCTAAATTGCAGAAGATAAAAGAAGGGCGCACCGCGGAAACGGAATTTCCGCTTCGCTGGGCACACAAGGATGTTCAGCTTGCACTGGCAGCGGCAGGAGAAGAGCGTGCCCGTCTTCCGATCCTCAACAAGATCGACGCTACCTGGGCAGAAGCCGAACCCGGCTTCGGAGCAGACGATCTTAGCGCTATCTACCTGGCGCTTAGCAATGGAGTTAAGCGATGACCACCTCATCAACCGTTCCAAAGGTCATGAAAGCTGCGGTTGTGGATATGGCGGGACCCCCCGAAGCCATTCACATCAAGGAGGTGCCCGTACCCGCAGTGCCGTCTAACCACGTCCTTATTGCGCTCGAGTATGCGGGTGTGGGCATATGGGACGCTGAGCAGCGCGCAGGATCCTGGGGATCGGTCAAGCCGGGAACAATCATGGGTGCAGATGGGAGCGGAACAATCGCTGCCGTTGGCAGCCATGCGACAAAGTTCCACGTGGGCGATCGCGTTTATTCTTACAGCTACGGCAACGGCAGCGGCGGATTCTACGCGCAATATGTCAGCGTTCTGGCCGACAGGGTAGCTCCCGTTCCCGCTCACCTGGAAATGAAGATCGCGGGGGGGATGCCGTGCATTGCATTGACAGCTCAATCCGGCCTGGAAACTCTGAAGGTGACTCGCGGGCAAACCTTATTAGTGTTCGGGGCGAGCGGCGGCGTCGGTTCCTGTGCGGTCTGGCTGGGCAGCGAGAAAGGGGCAACGATCGTGGGCACAGCGCGGCCCGACGCGCAAGAGTATGTTCGGTCGCTGGGAGCTGCGCACACCATCGATCCAAAATCCGCGGAACGCGAGGGCGTAATCAAGCGTGCGGCCAAGGACGGGTTCGACGCTGCCCTGGTCACGGCCAACAGTGACGCGTTGGCTTACTTCTTCTCGCATCTGAAGCCGAAAGCGCCGATCGCCTTTCCGAATGGCGTTGAACCCAAACCACGCTTCACCGGCCATCCGGTTTCAGCATTCGATGGTGCGATGTCGCATGAAGCTTTCGAAAAGCTGAATGCAGCGATCGGTACACGGACCCTCCCGCTGAGGACCCACGTTTTTCCATTTAAAGATGTGGCTGCGGCCCACCACAGGATCGAAGAAGGACACGTTGTCGGAAAGATCGTCCTGCACATCGACTTATAGACTTGCCCGCGCACGGTGACGCGGGATCCATTGGACCACGTCATCCAGTATGACATTATCAACATAGCACCAGCCCCAACTCTCACCGGGCTCGAAGGAGCGCATGATGGGATGGCTGGTGCGATGAAAATGTTTGGTGGCGTGTTTACCGGGAGACTGATCGCAACAGCCGACGTGGCCGCACTCCAGGCATAAGCGAAGGTGAACCCAGTAACTCCCCGTCTTTAGGCACTCTTCACAGCCTTCGGGAGTCCGGGGAGATACAGGTCGAATCTGGTCTAAATGGGAACAGGCTGACATAGTCTTCTTCCTTTCAGTGGCTGGCTAAATAACGGTGAACCAAGGTGACAGCCATTGCGCCTTCCCCGACAGCCGAGGCGCATCGTTTGACAGACCCATGGCGAACATCGCCGGCCGCGAACATTCCGGGAAAGCTGGTTTCCAGATAGTAGGGTTCGCGATCGAGCGGCCATGTTCTGCCAAAACTACTGTGCTGCCGTAAATCCGGACCGGTAACGAGATAACATTGTTCGTCGCGCACCAAGCCGGCTTCTGCAGCCCAGTTGGTGTTGGGAAGACCGCCGAGGCATAGGAAAAGCCAGCACGTCTTGATCGTTTCCTGCCGGCCGGTCAAATTATTAATGAGAGTAATGGCTTCCAACTGGTTGTCGCCATGCAACTCAACGACTTCTGTATGCGGTCTTACCTCGATCTTAGGCGAGGTCAATATGCGATCGATCAAATACTGGGAAAGCGTTTCTTTGAGGCCATCTCCACGAATCAGGATGTAAACTTTTCGCGCATAGCGGGAGAAGTGTAGGGCCGCCTGTCCGGCGGAGTTGCCGCCACCGACCACGAAGACCTCCTGGCTGCCGCACAGCTCCGCCTCGCTGGTGCCGGCTCCGTAGTAGACGCCCGCGCCGCGCAGCCGTTCTTCGTTCCAGAGGTTGAGACGGCGGTACTCAACACCGGAGGCACAGATCGCGGCGTGCATCACAAAGCTGGCGCCATCCGCCAGGTGGCCGATCGACTTTCCGGGCACGAGCTCGGCACGCACTCCCTCATGCAGCAGAAGGATTTCCGCTCCAAAACGGTTGGCCTGGTCACGGGCACGTTTCGCGAGGTCAGAGCCGCTAATGCCCTCCGGGAATCCCAGGTAATTCTCAATCCTGGAACTGGTACCTGCCTGCCCGCCTACGGCGTAGCGCTCGATCAGTAGCGTTTTGAGGCCCTCGGATGCGCCGTAAACTGCAGCGCTGAGCCCGGCGGGCCCGCCGCCCAGGATGGCCAGATCGTATTCTGCGCTGGATGGCCTTTGGAACCAACCTAACTTCTCCGCGATCTGGCGAATGGTAGGACTGTCCAGCCTAACGCCGTCGGGAAAGAGGCAAACCGGCAGGCGCGGGTCGTGGAGATCGTTGACCTGGGCCAACTCCCGCGCCTGCTGATCCGAGGTCAGCTCGATCCATTCGAAAGGAACATTGCTGCGGTATAGAAAATCACGCAGGCGGTAACTGGTGGACGAACCGTGGGTGCCCAAAAGCCGTAGCCGTAACGAATGTTGAGAAGGGGACGCACTCATTTTATCTGCCTCACAAGATCTACAACATTGGAAGCCTGACAGGACGCGGACCCAGGGGGAAGGCCTAGTCGATGCGGGCGATGTCTGCTGCAGACAACTGGAAATCTCCTGCACCACCATTTTCCGCGGCGTGCTCGGGAGTCGAAGCTTTGGGAATGGTAAAGAGTCCGGGACAGCGCACGAGGAACTGGAGCGCCACCTGGCGAGGGGCGCGAGTAAGTGAAAGGCCGGCTTAGGTTGCGATGCCGGCAGCCAAAGATGGAATTGAGTATCCAGAGTGTGATCTGATTCATGTGCTGTGCCCACCCGTTTCTCCTACACAGTCTGGCTTGCAGGATGAGGGGAGTGAACGAGCGATCTTTCATTGAGGGCATAATAGCGGGCGGAACTTGCCGCAACAATTCGTCGTGAGGAGGAACCGGGCTTCAGTTGACCTTCCTAGGAGGCGGTCCGCCACTGGTGAAAGCCTGCTGTACGACTTGCGGTTTAGATGGGCGCGCGCAGCGCCATATAGCGACAGTCGACTCGACGTCGCGTTACAAGAAACAGCGATGGGCTCCGGGCCTCAGAACTGTCGTACACTATTGGCTCTGCGAGCCAAAGGATGCCAGACTTCGTGCAGGTTGCTTCACGGCCTGTACCTTGGATAATTCGACCACTCTTAGGCGGTCGGGATAACTCGGGTACGGATGGGACGTTTACTGGACATCTGACTGTACCAAGAAAATGCCAGATGAAGTAGGTCTTTAGGTAAGCCAGCGCCTTCCTCAGGGTTCGTTCGATAAGGTTAGGTAAACTTTCCGTCCCGTCCCCAGGTTTCCCCATGTCCCCTTATCTCGCCCAGTTCCGGAGCAGCCAAGCAACCGGCGCGCCATTCCTATTGAAGGAGAAAGCGTTACTTCTAAACCAGCTGAGAGCCGGGTGCAGCATAAGTACAGGGCTTCGCTACGGCATCCAGCGCAGCAAGGCCCATTTCTTGCGGTACGATTTGTCTAAAGGGAGAATCTCATATCCATGACTCAGCATGCGTCTCATCGCCCGGCTCTCCTCTTCGATCCCGACGGCACACTCGTCGACAGCGTCTACCAACATGTACTGGCCTGGCTCCAGTTCGAAAGCAGACAAACACCCGTAAAAGAGCCAGCAGAGTAGGACTAACACCTATCTCGGACATATCTGACTTTCACACGTCCCTGGCGGGACTGATTCATTAGCCCCAAATTTCTACTCCAGAATGTTTAGCCCCTCGAGGCACCGTTGATCGTAGAAGCAACCAGGCTAGTCCGAAGGTTGTAGGGCATTGTACGAAGCTGGACTAAGTCCCCGGTAGCACGGCCTTCAGATCGCATCTTTAGCCTCATGTCCAATTGTTTTCGCATCTTTCTTTCGCTAGCATCCGGCAATGAAGGTTAGGAGCTCGCGATGACGACTGTTGCTTCGACTCTGCTCACTGTTCCCGTATCCGGCCGTGATCATATTCGGGGATCCGCCCACGCCGTGGTCACTCTAGTTGAATATGGCGACTACGCGTGTCCGCATTGCAATGAAGCCCGCTCCGTCGTGAAGCGGCTTCAGGCAGCCCTCGGAGATCGATTGCGGTATGCGTTTCGTAACTTCCCGATGCCTACCTTACAGCCCAAGCCCCATCGTGCGGCCGAAGCGGCAGAAGCAGCCGGTGCACAGAACAAGTTCTGGGAGATGCACAACCTTCTTTATGACCGCCAGGCCGCGCTTTCCGACAAACACCTTAGGGCATATGGCACTCAGGTTGGCCTCGACATGGAGCGCTTCAATCGCGACATGATGTTGCAGACTTTTGCTCTTCGCGTGCGCGAGGACACTCTGAGTGCCAGCCAAAGCGGAGTCAACACCACGCCAACCTTCTTCATTAACGATAGCCGGTATTTAGGGCCCTGCGATTTTGAAACCATGCTATCTCACATTGAAGAGGTCACTTAAACAGTCTTCCTGGGATCGTCACACTGCATTCGAAGGATCGTTGAGGCGACCGCAGTTGCTCCAATCTTCCTCCGGTTGTCGATTCCCCAACCGTACAAGTCAACAGCAATAACCGAGAAAAGGAGATTCCATGGCGACCGAAACAAAACAGAGCACAGCAACACCACCAACCAGCAAAGAAGAGGGCCGCTCTTCTCAAGAGACAGGTTTGATCCGGAAATCTCAGGAAAGCGGCATGGCGAAACGCCAGCGGTCCGGTGTGTTCGGCTTGCCGCTCACCCCGCAGGAGATGCTGCGCATGAGTCCGTTTTCTCTTTTCGGAAGAATAACGGAGGAATTCGATCGTATCCTCCAGCCATTTCTTTCAGAAAGCGATACGGCCAATATTGCCTGGATACCAACGGTCGAAGTCTCTCAACATGATGGAAAGTACCATATCCTTGCCGAACTCCCAGGGCTGTCGCCGAATGAAGTACGGGTGGAGGTGGACGACGATGCAGTCATTCTTCAGGGCGAGCGTCAAGTAGAGCGGGAAGCGAACGAGGGCGGCATTCGCCGGAGTGAACGGCAGTTTGGAATGTTTTACCGACGCATTCCGTTGCCGGAAGGGGCCGATCCTGAGCAAGCAAAAGCTAAGTTTCACGACGGTATCCTCGAGATCACAATGCCGGCGCCAAACAAGCAGACAGAACGACGGCAGATTCAGGTAGAGGCCGACTCCAAGCCCTCTTCAGACGCGTCGAAGCACGCGGCGTAAACTAACCGACGAACAACTTGCCAGCGGAAGCTAGTTCCAGTCCTGCTGGCAAGGTGAAGACGAAAACTCAGCGTCGGTTGGATTATGTGTCATAGCAGGACCAGATTGACATCGATGCTTACCCCGTTTCGAATCTGGTCCTGCTCCTTTAGACGAAAAACCGGAGTTCATTCTTTTCTCAAGGAGCAGAGCCATGCACAACCAGACGAGAGTCCAGCGTATCACTCATTAAAGTGGAGTTCATTCTCTTCATCGTGTCATGCTTGCTTGCCATAGCGGGTTGTAGTTCAAGTAAGCCGAATGGCGTAACTGATACAAGCGAACCCGCGAAGACCTCTCCGGCTCCGGCTCCCGATTTTCAGAAACAGCGTCAGCAAGCTGAAGAGCAGCTCCGCCCCGGGATCGAGGCGGAACGGCAGAAAGATCAGAAGGAAGCCGAGCAGGCCCTCGACCAGGACGCGATTGCCGCAATTCAGCAAACCGAAAGTGCGATCAAGGCGATAGCGGCAAACAACAAGAACGACGCCATGGCCGCGATCGAGGCTGCTACGGGAAAGATAAACGTTTTGCTGGCGAGGAATCCTGCATCGGCGCTTATTCCGGTCCATGTAGAAGTTGGGGTCATTGACGTTGCGCCCGAGGATATCAAGACAATCGATGTGATCGTTCAAGGGGCGGCGGATGCAACGAAACAGAGACATTTGCCTGGCGCTCGAATCCTGCTCGCTTCTCTCGTCAGCGAGCTGCGCATTCAAACTACGTTTCTCCCGCTGGCGACATATCCGGCAGCATTACAGCAAGCCGCTCGCCTTTTGGATCAAGGCAAGAACCAGGACGCCGGAAACGTGCTGCTGACAGCAGTCAACACGCTGGTGATCGACGATCGTGCGATACCACTTCCGCTCATCCTTGCCCAGGCCGCCATCGATGCGGCCAACGCACAGCGTCAGAACAAGGATGTGGCACTTACCCTCCTGCAAACGGCTAAAAATGAGGCGAACCGTTCCCTGCATTTGGGCTACATGAGCGACGACCCGGAATACAAGGCTCTGGATAACGAAATCTCAACGCTCGAATCTGCGGTCAAGGGCACGGGTGACACCAGTTCGATGTTCTCGCACCTGCGCGACAGGATCTCCGCATTTCTTAAACGGCAAAAGGAACATAAGCCGAGCTGATTGATCAACTGGATTTCTGTGCTCACCTAATCTCCTGGTTCGCGGCTGGTCGCAGGCACCTTTCGATGCAAGAGGTGCCTGCGCTAGAGCATTTTCACTCCTGGTGTATACAGAGCAACCACTCCCGACGTGGCTTTTCCTCAAGAAAAGC
Source organism: uncultured Acidobacteriaceae bacterium (assembly GCA_963763905.1). Taxonomy (GTDB): domain Bacteria; phylum Acidobacteriota; class Terriglobia; order Terriglobales; family Acidobacteriaceae; genus PALSA-350. The sequence continues at coordinate 156,101 of CAVXRU010000037.1, forward strand.
CGCACTTCGCGGCGCTTGACTGTGCAGAGTAGAAGTGAAAATGCTCTAGTTACACCCCTCACCGCAAGGGCGGGAACCGGCAGCTGAGTGCCGGCATTGTAGCGTCCTCCACGCACGATCTCCTTCCAGGTTTGAACCCGTTGATCGCAAATCCTCCTCTCGCCCGGCAAACTAGCTGGTCTCGATCTACGCCTATTGGCGTAGATCGATGTGTCTCCAAAGGCGATGGGTGCTGTACGCGTCAAACGGGATGTTTCTCTCCTTCCTCTGACGAATTGTTTTCGCACCGCGAAGCAGCCTAAGCTGTTCCCGAAATGCAAAGACGCATGTCTCTCGGAGCATGCGAAACAAAAGGAGAGTTCTCATGACAACGGCCACATTAACTCGTACCGATCAAGAAGTTCAGACCGATGTCCTCGCCGAACTGCGCTGGGACCTTAGCGCATCAGCAAAGGATATCGGTGTAGCGGTCAAAGACGGTGTCGTCACGCTTACAGGAACCGTGGACACCTACTTGAATAAGTGGAAGGCCGAGCAGGCTGCGCATCGGGTGAGCGGAGTCACTGCCGTCGCCAACGATATATCGGTACGCACGATCGGAGAGCGTACGGATAGCGACATCGCGGCCGCCGCAGTACACGCACTGAAGTGGAATACAAGCGTCCCGGCGGAGAAGATTCATGTGACCGTCGACAAAGGCTGGGTAACACTCAAGGGTGAAGTGGAATGGCAATACCAAAGGCTAGACGCTGAGCGCGCGGTACGGGGACTCTGGGGTGTCAAGGGGGTAAGCAACCTGGTGACGGTGAAGCCGCTCGCAACCCCCGCCGACCTGAAGAAAAAGATCGAGGATGCCTTGGTTCGGAGCGCGGAGGTCGACGCTAACAACATCACCGTTGAGGTGCAGGGAAGCAAAGCAATCCTTAAGGGCAAAGTACGCTCCTGGGCCGAGCGGAAGGAAGCTGAAAGAACAGCCTGGCTGGCCCCGGGCATCACCTCTGTCGATAACCAGATCCGCTTTTTTTAACGCTTCTCGCTATCTGTTCTGTCAGCCGAAAAAGCGCATCTTCAGAGGCGCCGAAGATGCATAACCACACATGATAGCGGCAATCGACGATTCACCCGCCGGTGCCGCTACGCCACTTCAAGAAGGAGGATTGATATGCGAATCGCTTCCAAGGCAAAGAATCAATTAATCATAGGGATTTTGGTCACTTTCCTCTCGCTTTTGTTGCCGGCACGCGTTTTTGCGTTGCGTCCCGAAAGCGACCAGCTGGCCCAACTTCTGGGAGAGGCCCGGAACGAGGCCGGTGACCTGGCGAAGGACGCCGATGAGACGGAGTCTCTTATTCGGAACGATGTAAGCTGGCAGACCCATGCGGAGATGCTCGAGAGTGTCAAAGAGCATGTGAACAACATGGGTCGCATTATCGACAAACTAACGGCAACACGCTCGTCAGGTTCTGAGTTGCAGGAGCAGGCAGTCGACCGAATACTGCCCCTGCTCAAAGAGCTGGCGGCCAACACGACCGCTGCCATCAATTACCTGAACCAGAACAAGGCTCGACCAATTGGTGAGCCGTACACCCAATATCTGAAAGAGAACGCCGATACGGCCCACCAACTCGCGTCCACGGTTTCATCCCTTTTTGAATACGAGAAGACGATGAACAAGATGGGCGAGCTAAAGAACAAGCTCGACCAAAGTGGACAAAAAGCGGATACCCGACCGTGAACGTTGCAATCGTTCGACCCAACTTACACCATGGAGGTGTCACCGTGAATGCTCTGCGAAGAATCTTAGCGACAGCGGCCTTAGTCGCCGCCTTCTTCTCGATCCCTGCATCGGCGCAGAAAGTTGAGACCGATTATGACCACTCTGTCAACTTCTCGCGATATCACACTTATTCGTGGGGGCGCGTCCACGCCTCAGATCCTCTTTTCGAGAGCCGTATCCGCGAGGCGGTAGACCATGCCCTTCAAGCAAAGGGATGGCAAGAGGTGCCGGCCGACGGCGATGTCGTGCTGACGGCTGTCGCTATCCAGAAAAACCAGCCCGAATATACCACCTTCTACAACGGATTGGGTGGGGGCTGGAGATGGCACGGGTGGGGCACAGGTATGACTACGACAACGGTGGAAAATATCCCGGTAGGCACCTTAGTCGTCGACATCTACGACTGCTCCTCCAAGAACCTTATCTGGCGTGGTGAGGCGCAAGATCAGCTTTCAGATAAGCCGGATAAAGACACCAAAAAGCTCGATAAAGCAGTGGCCAAGATGTTTGCCAAATTTCCACCGCAATCCATGTAGCCGAGAGATTGTCGTGGAGCAGCTATGGTGCCGCTGGGAGCCTTGCCAGCGAGGGTGCGGTTGCTTCGCTCCCGGCGGAGCCGGTGTATCGACTTAAGCGGAAGGTTCATGCCACAGAAGGAGTCTTGATTATGCTCACCACCCCCTATACGCGCTCCACGTTCTGGTCCATCTTCCTGGGTGTGCTGCTTCTTATCGCAGGGTTTATAGCCATCGCGCTACCGCCCATCGCCGGTATTGCGGCCAGTGTTTTCTTCGGTTGGCTGCTCTTGATCGCAGGTATCGCTCATCTGGTTTATGCCTGGTCGGAGCGCGGAGCCGGGGCCGTGATCTGGCAGGTTCTGATCGGGGTCGTCTATGTGATTGCCGCTCTTTACATGCTGGTGTTGCCGGTAGCGGGAATGGTCACGCTCACATTGGTGCTCGCGTTCTACATCGTGCTTTCGGGCATCTTTGAACTCGTCGTTTTCGCTCGCTTACGACGGTTGCGGGGAGCGGTCTGGTTCCTGGTGGACGGCCTGGTTTCGTTATTGCTTGCGGGCCTCATCTTCTTTCATTGGCCGTGGAGTTCGTTGTGGTTCATCGGCACCTTAGTAGGCATCAGCCTACTGTTGAGCGGCATCGCGAGAATCACTGTGCCGCTAAGTCTGCGGGCGGCGTAAGGCCGGACCGGGAAGAGAGGAGTTTGCTATGAAAATCGCGCGTTTGCCCAAGAGGCCCGCGGTGATAGGGGCTTTCATGGTCATGCTCAGCTTCACTTTACCCCTAAGGGGATACGTAATCAAAGAGGACAACCCGCAGTTGACGCAGTTGATCGCAGACGCGGACGATGAGGCGATTGAATTGGCGAACGATGCCGATGACACGGAAGCGCTGATCCGAAGCGACGAGAATTGGGTGAACCACGCATTGATGCTGGCCAAAGTGAAAGGCCACGTGGACAATCTCGCCATCATCTTAGGGAAGTTGAATGATATGGAAAAATCCGGCTCTGATTTGCAGAAACAGGCTATAGACCAGATGCTGCCTCTGGTGAAGGAATTATCGGCTAATACCACGGCGGCGATCAATTATCTGAATCAGAACAAGAGCCGGCCGACCTCTCCCACATATACGCAATATCTGAAAAAGAATGCGGAGACAGCACATCAGCTCTCTTCCATGATTTCGTCCCTGGTTGATTACGAGAAGAGCATGACGGAGATTGAAAGGCTAAGGAGCAACCTCGGGGGTTCCGGAGATTAGGGACTCGTACATCTTCGTAAATACAACGAGAGGAAGCGCCTCGAGAAAGATCGAGTTTTTTCGCAGCGTGCTAAAGAGTTGAAGAGGGGAGGGGCCGGTGACGGACAAAATACTTACTTTGACATCCGAGATGTCAGATCTACGCTCCAAATGGAAGACATTATCGCTCTATGAGCGATTTGAGCAGACGGTGGTCTCATTACTCACGCTAGTGATAGCCATCATCATAGCGCTCGCCACCTGGCAATTGCTGCTGCACACAATAAGACTGGTCAAAAGCCACGTGGTCGACCCTGCTGACTCTCAGGTCTTTCAGGGCCTGTTTGGCATGGTGCTTACGGTGCTGATTGCTCTCGAATTCAAGCACACGCTGCTGGTGGTCAAGCATCATCGCCGTGCCATCGTCCAGGTACGAGCCGTAGTGTTGATCGCGCTGCTCGCGCTGGTTCGCAGATTCATCATTCTCGATCTCTACCAGACCTCTCCGAGTGTGGTCGCAGCCCTGGCCGGATCCGCTTTGGCCCTGGGGGTCGTGTTTTGGCTGGTCGGCAACTACCCATCCCCGGAGGAAGATGCGTTGCAGGAGCAATCTTCGCGATACGCGGCAGCCGACGGGCAAAGAGCAGATGCAACCGTATGATTTCTTTTCACCAGTCCAGGCTTCAACGAAGTGAGAAATCATGAACAACGCCAAGCAAGGAGTACGGACTCGAATAGCTCAACGATGGGCCACGACGGGATGCCTGATCCTGATATTCGCGGTGTCGCCCATCGTATCGTTTGCGCAGCCGGCGGCACTGAGTCCTCCCGAACTGGATCAACTGGTGGCACGCATTGCTCTTTATCCTGACCCACTGCTGGCCAATATACTTACCGCTTCGACTTACTGGACCGAGATTCCTGAAGCTGCGGCCTGGGCAGATCAGCACAGCTATCTCAAAGGGGATGCGCTGGCTCAGGCCATGCAGGCGGACCACTTGCAGTGGGATCCGAACATTATGGCTTTGTTGCCCTTTCCTTCGGTTCTGGACATGATGGCCCGGGACCCGGCATGGACACAGCAACTCGGCAACGCGGTTCTGACGCAGGATTCGGATGTGATGGATGCCGTGCAGCGGATGCGCCAGCGGGCGATGAACTACGGTTATTTGACCCCAAATGGCTGCATGAATGTCACCTCGAGCGGAGGGTATATTCAGATTCTTCCCGTCGATCCAAATGTGGTCTACGTTCCCTATTACGATCCTGTTGTCGTCTTCGCGCCACCGCGGCCTGGTTTCGCGATTGGGGGAGCAATCCACTTCGGTCCGGGGATTACCATCGGTGCGGCATTCGGTGGATGGGGATGGTGGCTTGGCTCAGGATTTGCCTGGCCTTCTCACACCATCCTGATCGATCGCCGTCCATGGGGCCGCGTGTGGGTCAATCGATCCGCATACATTCACCCCTACGTGCATCCTTGGGTGCGACCGGTTGGGCCGCGCGTAGAGGTACATCGGTTTCATAGGTAGGAAGGCCTGGTGCGCTTTCCGTCGGCAGGCAACCAGAAAGGCGTCCTCTCAACTTCTATCTCCGGCTTAACCTCAAGGAGCCTGCATCGCATGCTTGTCGATCACACCGGGTCTCAGCAGAATCACTTGCGCACTCCTGAAAGGGTTCTCGTCTCCAGAAGCGGGTTTGAAATGCTGCAACGCTTCGCTGCCGTGATTGCGTCTTCCGACGACGCAATCATCAGCAACACGATCGAAGGCACGGTGACCAGTTGGAATAGCGGAGCCGAACGCATCTTTGGGTATGCCGCGCACGAAATGCTGGGACAGTCGATTTCGCGCCTGGTCAGTCCGAGAGGCGGAGACGATATGGCTAAGAGTCTTGACCGCATACGCAGGGGGGAGCACGTCGATCACTACGAAGCAATGCGGCGCTGCAAGGATGGCAGAGAGATTCCTGTCTCCCTGACCATTTCTGGCTTAAGAGATTCTTCGGGTGAGTTCGTCGGGGCGGTCAAGATTGCGCGAGATGTTTCCGCCCAGAAAGATGCGGAAATGGCGATACGCACAAGCGATAAACTGGCTGCGGTCGGCCGCATGGCGGCCAGCCTCGCACACGACATCAATAACCCTCTGGCATCGGTCACGAATCTTCTATTCTTGCTGGAAAACGAAGAACTATCTGAGGACGGGAAACAATACCTGGCAACCGCCCAGCGTGAGTTGTCGCGCGTCGCCCAGATTTCGGCGCAGGCCCTTGGTTTCTACCGCAGCAAGGGAGAACCAGTATGGCTCTCCCTTGCTGCCATCCTTGATGATGCGCTTGCGCTACACCAAAACCGATGCAGAACACTGGGAGTTGAAGTTTCGCGAGACTATGAGCCGGCCCCCAACATCTATAGCCATACGGGTGAGTTGCGGCAGGTGATGGTCAATCTGATCGGCAATGCGCTCGATGCCATGCCTTCCGGGGGTAAATTGCGGCTGAGAGTTCGGAGGATCACTGATTGGGTGACGCATCGGCAGGGATTACGTATTACGGTTGCGGATACAGGCGACGGAATGAATGCAGAGACGCGCAGCCGGCTGTTTGAGCCGTTCTTTGTGACGAAGAAGCCGATTGGGACCGGGATGGGGCTGTGGATTTGTGCTGATATCGCGAGTAAATACAACGGCCGGATCTCGGTGAGAAGTAGCGATGCCCGCGAACACAATGGTTCCGTCTTCAGTTTGTTCCTACCGCTCTAGCCATGGTGATCTATGCCTCTTTCTGCCAACGTGGAGATGTCAGCCGGATCTCCGCCCACCAAGCAATACTTCACCGACAGCTACGTTTTCAACTGGAATAATCAGACCTTTCGGGCAGATCTCATTCTCATTCTGCCCGTCGCCATTTGTCTCGCCGCGGGGCTATGCATTGGTCGCCCTGGTGTTGGAATGATCGCCGCCGGCGGCGCAATGACGGCAGGGTTCGGCGCTAAACAGAGCATCGACGACTCCCGCCTGTTACCCATGGTGTTTGTTTCCTTAGGAATGGCCTTTGCGGCCTTTCTTGGCGTGGTTGTCGGCCATACAAATCTGTTGCTGGTCCCGATAGCCGCCCTGTGGGGATTCGGATACGGGATGCTTACCAGAAGAGAGGCCGGATACGGGTGGGTCGGACAACAATGCGTCATTACCTTTCTGGTCGCATCCGCTTTTCCCGCCACCGTCGAGGATGCGCTGGACCGCGCTCTGCTTATCCTGGCGGGAGGAGCGCTTCAGGTTCTGTCCGCAGCCATTCTACTTCGCGCCTTTGACCAGTTGAGCAACCATCTGACCTCTCTTGCGCGATACGTCCGCAAGGAAGAGACGGCCCTGCATTCCGCTTTGCTCGAGACAGCGCAATCCGTCAGACAACGCAAGATCTTGAACTCCGCTTTGCCATATTCACTGCTGGTGGCGATCACGCTTGCCACCACCACAGAGCTCTATCGCAGATTGCAGTTTCCCAGCGGATATTGGATTCCCATGACCGCATTATTGGTGCTCAAGCCCGGAATTACCGACACCGTGAACCGTGCCATCGCACGGGTGCTGGGGACAGTTACCGGAGCAATCCTGGCGAGCTTTTGCATCGCGCATCTGCACCCTTCGTCGGTTGTGCTTGCGGGCCTTACTTTGCTGTTCGCATGGTTATCTTATGGCACGCTCAATGTGAACTATGCGCTGTACTCGAGCTTCATCACCGGATACATCGTTTTCCTGCTCTCGCTCGCGAGTGCTCCGGGACCTGTAATTGCGCAGCGTCGTGCTTTATGCACGGCATTAGGAGGTTCGATTGCTCTGGGCGTGAGGCTGGTCGTGATTTCGCTCCGGAAAGACATCTGGAAGAGGGCCGCTGCCGCGGCTCGGCAGAGCGTATAAGGTTTGAGGTGAGTCCTGATAAGGCGACGGTCATTTCGCGTGTCCTGAGCCTTGTAACGCTGTAGCACACGGGCAGCAGTTATAAAGTACCTTTCCCGCCCAACGGGAAACCCGGTTCCCTCAACTTTAAAAGATGCTGGGTCGTGACCATCCGGGCCCAAAGCGTAATTGATGAGAATCGCTGTCGCGTTCGGTGAGCATTCGTTCCTAATGAACAAACTGTGGATGGATGATGGGAAACGAGTTGGAAGCCTAGGGTGAGAGCTTGTTTGCGCGGGCGATTTGGTTGCGGATGGCGTGGGCAAAAGACATTATAATTCACCATCACGCTGACCGTTACCAGCAACAGCACTTGAAAACATCCTTGCAGTAACATCGGCAGAAACTTTAGAGTTCAACCAACTTAGTTGGAAGGAACATCTAATCCCCCCTTGAACACAAGTAAAAACCATACTACTTTTCAAGCATGATAAGAAATCTGAAGGTGGGCATAACTCGCCAACCGTATTCTGACTTCGCGGAGTTAAAGCGTCGAAGAGGCGAACTACTCCGCAACCCGCCTGAGCCGGAGCCCGAACCCCCGTCCCGGCTGCGACCGACCCCGCTGCAGTCGCCCGCGAAGATCCATCTGCGCTCTCTCCCAACCTCACAACTCCCCGACAAATGGAGCCACCTATGCCCAAAAATCAAGTCAGCGACCTCATCACCGATCAGGAAATAGCCTTTGCCCACCTGGTCCTCTCTGGAACCATGACCGAGCGCCGCGCCGCCGAAGCCGTCGGTCTTAACCCCGACACAGCCGCCTACACCAAAGCCAAACCCCGTGTCCGCGCCTACATGCTCGAGCACCCGGCCGCCATGCACGAACAGCTCGTGCAGCAAGAGACCGAGGCACTGCGCCGGCTGAACCTGGGCCGCGAGCGGGTCCTGGCCAGGCTCTGGGAAATCGCCAACCTGGACCCCGAAATGACTCGAAACAGCGCTTCCGCCCAGATCAAGGCCCTCTCCATGATCGTCGCCATCGAAGGCCTGATCCCCTCTGGAACCAACGACCGCCGCGCCGGCTCTTCAGAGAGGAAATCCGCCTCGCCGCCGGCCTTTCCGCAAATCGATGCCGCCGCCTGGCTTCGCGAGCAGCAGGGGAAAGCCACCGGCCCTGACCTTGTCCGAGACGAAGATGGGCCTGGCGTTCCCCATCCTCCGTCCGCCGCGGCGGCAGACGCGACTGCGGACCCTGGCCCTACCCCCGGCCCTGACTCCAGCGAGTTCGTCCGCGCCCGGCCTTCTAGCCCCGCGGATATGACCCCGTCGGTGCCTCATGCCCCCGTGTCCGAATCTGCTGCAGACAACCGGGTCCCTTCCTCAATAGAAAAGAAACCCGATACCTGGCGCCTGAGACTCTAAAGGAAACGCACACGCTGCCAATGCCCCAAAAAGACTAAAAAAGATCGAATTTTATCGAATTTTACAAAAATCGAGGACACACGGTCGGCTCTGAGAACCGCAATCCACTTTCGTGGCTAGACCGAAGAAGCCAAAAAGATCGATGGACTTCCAGCTTGTCACTGGCTGTTCGGAAGGGATGCCGGGCTACGGCCGGGGCAGATCCAGCAGCACCAGGTCGGAGCGCTCCTGCAGTCGTTCGAAGACGACTTCGCGGCCGTCCGGGGAGAGGTCGAAGTCGAGCACGTCGAAGTCGGGCGGAAGGTTGGTCAGCTGCCGTTCGGCCCCCGTATCGAGATCGATGAGCCACAGATCCTTATGTTGAATCTCTCCACGGAGGAAAACGAGGGATCGCCCTCCAGGCAGGAAGGCCAGATGCCGAGCCCCGTTAGTGAGGGTCAGGGGGGTTAGGGGACGCGGAGACGCCTCGGCCGTCACTGCTTTCACGGGAAAAGTGGTGCCGATCTCGGGGCCGGAGTAGACAACCAGGCGGCCGTCGGGCGACCACACGGGATCCCGCGAGTACTCGTGGACGAAGGAAGCCGGCGAGCGCCCATCTGTCGGAATGCGGAAGAGGTGTGGGATGCCGTGATCGTCGGCCGCTGAGAAAATGGATCGACCGTCGGGCGACCAGGCAGGAGCTCCCTGCAGATCCAGCGAGTTGGCCAGGATGTGCGCTTTCGTGCCGTCCGCCTGCATGACATACAAGAGAGCTTTCCCATTTTGCCGCACCGAGAATGCAACCGATTGGCCATCACGGGAGATGGCCGGGCCGCCGAAGACTCTCGCTCCGTCACCCCGCCACAGCTCGGTGCTTGCCCCGTTGGCAAGCTTCCAGATCCTCTCCCCCGTGCCGGTCGCGGAGATGTAGAGAAGGTACTCGGGTCCGAGCCGCGGGGAGAAGCCCGAACTGGTGGTCAGAGGAATGCGATCCGCGGCGGATACCGGGGCAGGGGAGTCACCGATCCGGACCCGAAACAGCGTTCCATGAGGGGTAGTCTGCGTAACCACGAGGCGGTGTCCGTCCGGGGTGGCGGCCAGCGATGTGTATCGGTCAGTGCCTGAGCTCAGCCGGTGCGGAATCCGGCGCTCGACATCGATGCTGTAAAGCGACGATCCTGAACCATCGGGATCGCCTGTGAGGTACATCAGGGTGCGCCGGTCCAGCAGCACCGGGTAAGTGATTTGGCCATCCTGCGACGTGATCCGCTCCGGCGCTCCGCCGGTGGGACGAATGCGCCAGATGTCCAGTTTGTCCGGCAGTTCGCCCTGGACGAAGTAGAGGAAGGCCGCGTCGGGCGACCATAGCGGAAAGTGACTGTGCAGCCCGGGAGGAGCGGTGAAGATGGGAGCGATCCCTGGTTGTACACCGCCAGCGGTCACGAACAGGGGGTCTCCCGGACCGGGTGTGTGGTAAGCAAGCTGGGAGCCGTCGTGCGACCAGTCGAACTCGGCCGCGCCTTCGAGATATGGCCTGGGTTCGCCGCCCAGCGTAGGCACGGCCCACGTATCGATGGTGTTGCCGCCGGGACCGCCCGCTTTGCGAACCCAAAACGTAACCATCGATCCGTCGGGTGAGAACCCGAGCGTTCGGATCGATGGATTCACCAGTTCGCGAACGCTCCCATGTGTCAGGTTGTGGAACTGGCCCGAATCGACCTGGGTGACCCAGACGTCCATGGGTCCGTCGCGGTTCGACAGAAACGCGACCAGATGACCGTCGCGTGAGATCGCTGCGGCCTGTTCCAGTCCATCGAAGTCCGTGACCGTTTGAAAACGTGCGTCGGCGATGGGATTTCGCCAGGAGCGCTCCGTCCGCTGCAGCCGGAAATGATAGAGCACGCTCCCAGCTGCGATGGTCAGGACAAGGGCGACAATGGCGGTGACGGCAAGGACGCGGGAACGAGGCTTGAATTGCGGTTCTTCGGTTACCGGCGTCCCTGCGCTGAGCCCGAACAGCAGATCCGAGGCATCGCGAAGCATCTCGGAGGCGGCTTGATAGCGGGCGGCTGGATCTTTCTGAAGCGTCTGAGAGACGATCTTCTCGGCAAGCGGGGGTGCGCTGGGACGCAACTGATGCAGGGGCGCGGGCGGATCCTTGATGATGGCGTGCAGGGTGGCGATGTTGTTGTCGGCCTGGAATGGGGTACGTCCGGCGAGGGTCTCGTAGTAAATGATGCCCAGGCTCCAAAGATCGGTCCGGGCATCGACTGTCCGTCCCAGGGCCTGCTCGGGAGACATGTAAACCGGGGTGCCCATCAGCACACCGTTCTCGATGGAGGTGGTCGCCTCGATCGAGGTTGGGGCGAGCAGCTTGGCAATGCCGAAGTCGAGGACCTTGACCTGTCCTTTCGGTGTGATCATGACGTTGGCGGGTTTGAGGTCGCGATGGATAACGCCGTGTTCATGGGCTTCGTCGAGCGCTTCGGCGATCTGCATGACGATCGAGGTGGCGTCCTTGATGGTGAGCGGGCCGGATCTCAGCGCTGCGGCGAGGGTCTGCCCCGGCACGCATTCCATCACGATGTAGTCGACACCGTCCTGCTCGCCCACGTCGTAGACGGCGGCGATCCTCGCATGGTTGAGTTTAGCCAGGGCAAGTGCTTCTTTGCGGAAGCGGCGCCGTGACTCTTCGCCCGTTAGCACGCCCGGGGAGAGTATCTTGAGGGCGACGACGCGCTCCAGCTTTTCATCGCGTGCGCGGTAGACCGCGCCCATTCCGCCGGAGCCGAGGGGCTCGATGACGGTATAGCGGCCGAGTTTGGCGCCGGCGGCGAGGATGTGGCCGACAGTAGTGTTTACAGGTTCCACGACAGGCTCGTCGAGAAAGCTGCCCATGCGTTGGTAGTCGGAGAGCAACTCTTCCACCAGGCTGCGCAACTCCGGCGATTCGCGGCAGACCCGCGTCAGATACGCCGATCGCTGGTCTGGCGGAAGGTCAAGGGCTGCTTCGAAGACCTCGCCGGCTGACTGCTCATCGTTGGCCATAGACGTGTCCGAAGTAGGGCCGGTTCGAGCAAAGAACACCTCATTCTTACATGAAACGTTGGGGTGAACTTGGGGCCTTGTGACGGAAGATTAGAAGTGGCCAGGAAAACATTTTCGAGGTGAACCGATGGATATCACAGTCCGCATGACACGCTGGGTGACGTTTCGGTTTCACGTCATGGTCGTATGTTTCGTTGTGGGGATACTTGGCGGCTGCTCAGGGAGACAGAGTGAAACGGCTGTCCTGGCCCCGGTGCAAGCCATGTTCGACGGCATGGCGCATCGGGATGCGCCGGCCATCAAGGCTTCCTGGGTGCCGGGTAGTGTTCTTGTGGTGGCGGTGGAGGGCAACCTCAGGCAGATGACGGTAGAGAACTTCGCCAACCGCGTGGCGACGGGAACCACGCACATCGAGGAACGGATCCACGATCCGCAGGTCCGGATCGACCACGATCTGGCGGAAGTCTGGGCTCCCTTCAACTTCTTCATCGATGGCAAGCTCGATCATTGCGGCAGAGATCTCTTCGGCCTCAACCAAAAGAACGGCAGATGGCAGATCGTCGCGCTCACTGCCACCACCCGCAGGGACTGCGCCAACTAGCTTATATCTCAGCGCCGGAGCTAGACATCGTGCTTGGAGCGCAGGCCGTGGATGAGGAGGGGCATGATAAACAGGATTGCCAGCACTGTGGTGAACATGCCTCCGACGACGACGCGGGCCAGCGGTTGTTGCGCCTGGGCACCAATGCCATTGGCTAGGGCAGCGGGACAGAGGCCCAGGCCAGCGGCCATGCAGGCCATGACTACGGGTCGCATTTCGTCGCTGCAACCTTTCTTTAGCCCCGCGTCAAAGCCGTCCTCGGCTTGGGCGCGGCGGATGCCGGAGAGGAACACGACCGCGCCCAAAGTCGCAACTCCGGTGAGTGAAGTGAAGCCGACCGCCGCAGAAATACTGAAGGGGGTACCGGTGAGGAACAGAGTCAATACGCCACCGATGGCTCCAAAAGGCAGCGTGCCGAGCACGATGAGCGCGTCTTTCCAGGTGCGGAATTGGATGTAGAGCAGGATCAGAATCGCTACCAGGCTGATGGGAATGACGAAGCCGAGACGGCGCTGCTCCTTGCGTAAGCTGTCGAACTCCCCGGCCCACGTGTAGTTGTAGCCCGACGGTAGTTTTATCTTGTCGGTCAACTGACGCTGCAGGTCCTGAATGGTGGTGGCCAGATCGCGGCCGCGCACGCTGAACTTGATGGGGATATAACGGCGGCCATTTTCGCGATAGATCATAAAGGCGCCGTCGCGGGTCTCTACATCCGCTATCTGGCCAATGGGCACCCGGCCTCCGTCAGGCGTTGGCAGCAGTATGCCTTGAATGGCATTGGGGCCGTTGCGATATCGCTCCGGAAAGCGGACGGTCAGATCGAACCTGCGGTCACCTTCAATGATCTGGGTGACGGCTGCACCACCCACTGCCGCCTGAATGGTGGCATTCACATCAGCAGCGGCGAGACCGTAACGCGCAGCCTTCGCGCGATCGATGCGGATGAGCAGGCTGGGCTGGCCACCAACGC